>CBDFLG010000001.1:0-1545646 GCA_965249065.1 Dehalococcoidia bacterium
GCGATCACTATGGGGAGCCGTTGTCGGGCGAACGGCTGGTGGACGGCCGCTATCAGCGGATGGAAATCAGCCTGGAAGATGACGGCTCCATTCGGGGCTACAGTCCGCTCCTGGGCTTGTATCTGTCTTGGGAACAGCAACAGGACGGCGATGGGTGGCTGTACTTCTACGACCCGGCGAGCGGGCAGCGCCTAGAGTCATACAGCACGGTGGTCGCCACCCGGCGCGTCGCGCAGGAACAGGCCGAAGTTGCTCAGGAACGGGCCGAGGCCGCCGAGTTGGAAGCCAGGGAACTGCGCGAACAACTGCGCCGGATGCGGGGGCGGTAACCCGTGGCGGCGGCTCACAGCCAGAGGCGGTAGACCCCGTCGGCCATCATGGCCCCGAACAGCAGGGCCAGGTACAGCAGGGAGTAGAGGTAGAGGTTGCGGGCCTTCTGCCGGTTCTGGTGTCGCCGAAGTCTCCAGGCCGCCCAGACGAAGGCGGCGCCCAAGGCTGCCGCCGCGCCAAGGTAGATCGCGCCCACCGCTCCCGTGGCGGCGAATACCAGGCTCAACGCCACCAGCACCAAGGAGTAGGCGAATATGTTTTCCACCGTCTTCTCGGGCCCGGCCACCACCGGCAGCATCGGCACCCCGGCCCGCTCGTAGTCCCGCTGAATCAGCAGCGACAGCGCCCAGAAATGGGGCGGCGTCCAGAAGAAGATGATGGCGAACATATACAGCGCGGGCAGATCGAAGCTGCCAGTGACCGCTACCCAGCCCACCACCGGCGGGATGCTGCCCGCCGCGCCGCCGATGACGATGTTCTGCGGCGTGCTGCGCTTTAGCCACCCAGTGTAGACCAGCACGTAGAACAGGGTAGCGGCCAGTGTCAGCACGGCAGCGAGCCAGTTGGTCCAGTAATACAGCACGCCAAAGGCCGCGATATTCAGCCCGATGCCGTAGGCCAGAGCCATTTGAGGGCGGACGCGGTTGCCCGGCACGGGACGCTGCGCCGTGCGGGTCATCAGCGCGTCGATGTCTTGGTCCAGGTAGTGGTTGATGGCGTTGGCGCCTCCGGCCCCCAGCGCTCCCCCGACGCAGACCAGCAGCAGCGTCATCAGATCAGGCACGCCCGATCCCCCAACGTGCCTGGAAGCGAGGAACATTCCGCCGATGGCCGTCACCAGCAACAGCGAAATAATAGGCGGCTTGGTCAGCGCCAAGTAGTCGGACAGAAGCTGCAGCAGGCCGCCGCTTTCCCGTTGTCCGGTTTCCGGCCCCGTATCCCCAGCGATGTCCGGCCCCGTATTTCCGGCGGCGTCCGGCGCGGCGTTTTCCATCTCTATCTCTATCTGTCCGGACTGGTCAGCCATCGTATCTCGATTCGCGGGAGTAGCTCAGCACGGCCAGCGCGGCGAGTGCGGCCCAGACCCCGGAAGCCAGCGCCAGGTGCAATGCCCGCAGTTCCACATCCTGCCCGAACCCGGCCCAGATCACGCCCGCACCGGCCAGAGCCTGGGCGATAAACAACGCCAGCGCCGCCATCGACAGCAGGCGGATCACCGGCGGCTGCGTCCGGCCCCGGAACCCCAGGTGCAGAGCATACATTATCAGCAGCCCGGCCAGCAGCGCCACGTAGCGGTGGGCCATGTGAATCAACGCCAGCTTGCCGCCCGGAAACACCCCGGCCACGTCGTTGGTGCACAGGGGCCACGACGGGCAGGCCCAAGTGGCCGAGGCAGTGTTGGTCAGGTAGGAACCCGACAGCAACAGCAGGAACAGCGCCACGGCCGCCGCCAGAGACAACGGCGGGAAGAGTCTCGCCTTGCCGACGGCCCACGTCGGCGCCTCCGCCTGCATTCCTCCCCGGTAGGACATAATCAGCGCCAGCACACAACAGGCCAGCGTCAGCTCGCCCACTGCCAGATGCGTCATCACGGTATGTCCTGAAAGCTCGGTCGCCACCGTGACCGCGCCCAGCAGGGCCTGCACGATGACCAAGACAAAGGCCGTGGTTGCCGGCCAGACTAGCCACGGCTCCCTCCGGTAGCGCAGCCAGGCGCCCACAAAAGTCGCGCCAATGAGCGGCCCCACCAAGAACGACGCCGCCACCCGGTGAGCGTACTCGATGATGGGCTTCGTTTCCAGTGGCGGCAGCAGCTTCCCGGCACAGAGCGGCCAGTCGTCGCCGCAGCCCAGACCGGACTCGGTGACCCGCACCACGCCGCCCAGCGCCAGCATTGCGAACACCGACACCACGCTGGCCCAGGCCAGCCCCCGAAACCAGCCCTCGGCGCCTGCGCTGCCCGCCCGCAGCCCCCTGCTCGCGGCTACCGCCATGCTGGCGTCCTGTCCCGCCTCGCCCTGTCTAACCCGGAAGGAAGACGATGCGCGAATCCAGGCGGATGGTCCTGGTATAGACCCGCGGCGAAGCGCAATTGTATCGGACAGACAGAATGAAGGCCCATGAGTAAAGTAGGCAGAGAAGCTCCTGACAGAGGTTAAGCCGCGCCATGTACCAAGGCGGTCGGCGACGGAAACCGTATCATTGCCCACACCGCATTGTCAATCAAAATGCTGGGCAGGACAACGCCGGTGGCGGGCATTTGTCCCTCGCCAGCCGGCCTTGGAAACCGTAGAATAGCGGCAGAGGAACCTTGGAGTCTAATAGCGATGGCAAAGTGGAAAAAGCACAAGGAACGCCTGCCAAAGAACCACGAGTGGACCGCGGCGCCCGGCAACAAGATATTCGTGGCCGATGCGGGGGCGATGCAATTTGAAATTCCAAGAAAGTGGACTATCAGCCCCGGGGAAAGCGGCTCAATACGCTTCTTCGACAAGAAGAACGAGGCCGACGCTGATATGCGTCTGGAAGTCTCGCTCATCTATGCCCCGAACATCGACTGGAGCGGACTGCCACTGTCCCAACTGATAGAAGACGCCGCCCTTTCCCATGACTCCAGAGACATGACCGGTCGCAGCCCCTTCCACGAAGTGCGGCGCGCCACCCTAGAGATGGCCTGGCTGGAGGTCGACTTCGTAGACCCCGCCGAGAACCGGCCGGCCCACTCCCGCATCTGCATGGCCCGCGGGCCGGGGGCCTACGCCCTCATAACGCTGGATTTCTGGACCGAAGACGCCGCCCGCGCCTACAAGGTGTGGGACAGCGCTCTCAATTCGCTGAAGCTGGACAGCACCAGTCGGGACCGCCTGAATCTCGACGGCTCCCACCGGCCTCCCAAGCTCAGCCTGAACTGAGTCATTCTCCCTGCGGTTCTGTTTGCTTATAAGGGATGGGGGATTAACGCCGCCGCGAACACTAAGTCAACGGTATTCGGTGAGGTGTGAGATGGTTAACATGGGAACCCCCGGACATCCCGAAGGCGTCCCCCATTTTTCCAACAAGGCTATGTACTATCAAAAATTGGAAGGCTACCGCAAACGGCAAACAGGATTCTGGCTGTTCTTCACTCAAGTTCACGCCGCCGAGTCAATGGCGGGAATCTTTTTTACGGGAAACAGAAAGAATCAAAAACGCCGCGCTGCGTCCCAATAGTATCCGGGAGTGGATTGGCTGGAGGGCGTCGGCGAAAGTTATATCTCTGACACCCTCGGAGATCCCGGCCACAAGGGAGACAAGTTCCTCTACATCAAAAGATGGTTGACGGAGTTGCCGCCCTTCCCTCTGGACTCGCCGAACTTTCTGTAGCAGCGAGCCATCACCTGTAAGCGAACGAAACTACCTTTGCGGATGACGGGCCGGGGCAAGAGGAGGAGTCTTGCCCCGGCCCACCCCCGCTTGCAGGGAGCAGAATGGGATGGGGAAAATCCCCCGCGGTCTCCTCATCCCGGGACAGCCTCCGTTGGAAAGGGGGGCTGTGGCGTTTCAGCGGGCTACCACGATGGGCTTGCCCGTCTCCGGGTGTTCCAGCACCAGCGTTTCCGCGCCGTAGACCTGCCGGATGGCCGCCGTGGTGAGCGTTGCCTCCGGCGTGCCGCAGGCTATGATGCGGCCCTCGCTGACCAAGGCCACTTCGTCGCAGAATTGACCGGCCAGCGTAAGGTCGTGAACCGCAGTTATCATCGTCTTTCCTTCCGCCGCCAGCTCGCGCAGCAGGCGCATGATGGCCGGCTGATAAGCCAGGTCAAGGTTGGCCGTCGGCTCGTCCAGCAGGATCACCGGCGTCTGCTGCGCCAAGGCCATGGCGATGGCGACCCGCTGCCCTTCGCCCCCGGAAAGCTGGTGCACCGGACGCTCCGCCAGATGTTCCGCGTCGGTCATCCGCAGCGACTCGAGGGCAATCTCCACGTCGGCGGCGCTCTCCCAGGACAGCAGGCGCAGGTGCGGGTTCCGGCCCATCAGCACCACCTCCAGGGCCGACGCGCCCCAAGGCAATTGCGGGCTCTGCGGCACCATGGCCACCAGCCTAGCCCGCTCCTTGCCGCTCATGGCGAATATGTCTTTGCCCATCACCCGGATTCGGCCCCGGCTGGGGCGCAGGGCCCCGGCAATCAGCCGCAGCAGGGTTGACTTGCCCACGCCGTTGGGGCCGGCCAGCGCCGTCAGCGTTCCCTGTGCCGCCTCCAGGTCCAGCCCGCTGAGCACCTCTCGCTCGCCGTAGGCCGCCCAAATCCCCGCCGCGCTGACGCCGGCCACGGCCAAGCCCGCGTTTGCGTTTGCATCGGCGCGGTGTCCGTTGCCCGGCAGTTCCGTGGCGGAGTGCCCGTTGGCGCGTTCTTTCATGCCCCCTATACCCCCAGCCGCCGCTTGCGCAGCAGGTAGAGGAAGAAGGGCGCGCCGCAGAAGGCGGTGACCATGCCCACCGGCAGCTCGCCGGGCGATACTATGGTCCGCGCCACCAGGTCGGCCAGCACCAAGAAGGTGGCCCCGACGATGGCCGACATCGGCAGCAGGAAGCGGTAGTCCGGCCCCCAGATCAGCCGTACCACGTGGGGGGCCACCAGCCCGACGAAGCCGATGAGGCCGGAGAAAGAAACCGCCGCCGCCGTTACCAGCGTGGCCGCCCCAATGAGCAGCAGCTTCACCTTTTCCACCGGAACCCCCAGCATCGCGGCGTGGTCTTCACTCAGTTGCAGCACGTTCAGCATCCGTCCGAATCCCAACAGAATGGCCATGCCGGGGACGGCATAAGCCAGAACGATGGCGCTCTCGCTCCATTCCGCCGAGATGAAGCTGCCCATCAGCCAACTGAGCACCGGGCGCAGTTCAGGGTCGCTGCGCAGAATCAGCAAGCTGGACACCGCCGCGGTCAGCGAGGCGATGGCGACCCCGGCCAGTATCAGCGTAGTCGTAGGCGTGCCTTGCGAGTTGCGGGCGATGGAGTAGGCCACCGCCACGGCGCCGGTCCCTCCGGCGAAGGCGGCGATGGGCAGCAGGCTGAACCCGGCCAGATACATCGGTACCCCGGTCAGCATCACCACCACTGCGCCCAGCCCGGCCCCCGAGGCCACGCCCACCAAGTAGGGGTCGGCCAACGGGTTCTTGAACAGTCCCTGATAGGCCGTCCCCGACATCGCCAGAGCCGCGCCCACCACGGCCGCCTGCGCCACCCTAGGCAGCCGCAACTGCCACAGGATGGTGTCCCAGGTCGCCGGCGCGTCCTGCGGCAGGTCGATTCCGGGCAGCCGCGCCGCCACAATTTCCACAACGGAGCCGAAGGGAATGTGCACCGAACCCTGCGTCGCGGCGAAGATGGCGGCCACAGCCAGCGCCGCCAGCCCCAAGGCGATGCGCCACCATGGATAGCGCAGCCCCACCAGACCCGCCGCCGCCCGTCCGGGATTCAGCGCGCTGCTTGGGCCGGCCCCATCCCCCTTGCCTGCTACGGAAGAGGGACCGGGAGCGTTCCTGCCTTTTAGCCTGATGCCTGCCACTTATAGTTCACCTTGATCCTCTCCCACGCGAGAGGAATGTCCTTGCTCCGGCGTTGACGGTTGGCGTTGGCGGTTAAGGAAACAGATTCGGGTAGACCCAGGCGGCCATCTCTTCCACGGCGTCCATAAAGCGCGGGCCGGCCACACTGAAGGAGTTGCCTTCGCTGAACACGAATATGTGTCCGTCCTCGGCTGCGTGAGTGCTGGCCAGAACTGCCTCGCTGGAGACGCTCTCGACGGAGTCGGCCATGATGAAGTCCGGGTTGCTGGCCACCACCACTTCGGGGCTGACCTGCTGGTAGCCCTCGAAGTCGGCGATGTTCTCCAGCTTCAGCAGCTCGAACACGTCGTTGACCAGTGTTTGGCGTCCCGGCGTCCACCACCCCAAGCCGTGGGAGTAGATGCTCTGGGAGTATTCGACAGACGCCATCTTTTCCTGAATGGAGGCGACTCGCGCGTCGAAATCGTCCGCCACCCGTTCCGCCTCTTCGGTTGCGCCGGTGATTGCGCCCCACGTCCGTATCTGGTCGGCCACTTGGGTGAAGCCGTGGGACAGGCTCTTTATGTAGAGCACCTTCAGACCGGCCCGTTCAAGGTCGGCGTTGAAGCGGTCATAGAACACGTACACCAAGTCCGGTTCCAGGGCGACGATGGCCTCAATGTCCATGTTGAAGGCGTCGCCGACTTTGGCGATGCTTTCAGTCTCGAGAGGATAGGTAACGAAGCTGTGGGTGCCGATGACGCGGTGCCCCTCGCCGATGGCGAACAGCATCTCCACCGCCGCGCCGTCATAGACCACCATGCGCTCCGGAGGCGTCTCGAATGTTACTTCCTTGCCGTCGGATGACGTGATTGTCACCGGCTCCGGTTCCGGCATAGCCGTTTGCGGCACCGGGGTCGCTGGTGGCCTGGGTGTTGCCGTTGGCCTGGGTGTTGCTGGTGGCATAGCCGTTGGCGGCGCTGCTGTGGCTGGCATGGCCGTAGCCGGAGCGGGCGGCGGTGTATTGGTGGCTTTGGCCGGCATAGCCGTTGGGGGGGCTGGAACGGGCGTAGACGTCGCTGGGGCCGCTGTTGGCGCAGGTGCGATAGTTGGCGCGGACGTAGGCTCCGAGCCGCAGGCCAGCAGCGCCGTGGCCATGGCGGCGAGGATGATAATCAAGGGTAGAAGGTATCGCGCGTTGGTCACTTTTTAACTCCCGTATCTGGTGTTCTTGCCTGTATTCCCGGCTATCCCTAGAGCGTTACCCTAATGGAACTCAACCGGAACCGGACCGGCATCAGGGCAAAAAAAAGCCCTGCCCTTTTCGAGGATAAGGGCAGAGCACACTGTATCAGTCCGAGCCAAGCCGGCGCCTTTCCTCGAAGGCCGAAACATCGCTGAGAGCCGTGGACCGGGCTCGCCCCGATTGCGCGGTTTAATCGGGACCTACCGTTGCGGGACAGCGCTGGACTTTGACCAGCTTCCTCGTTCAACCCCTCGTGAAGGGGACTCGCAGCGTTCGGGTTATTCAATTGTAAAGGGCAAGGATGCTTTCCTCATTCATAATGCCCCATCCGTCGGCGGCTGTCAAATGCTGATATCCAGTGAAACAGGGCCTTTTCATTATCGGGGAAAGTTCCCTCTCTCGAAAGTTCCCTCTCTCGTAGGGAGAGGATTAGGGTAAGGGCGTCCCCCGGCAGCACAGCCCCGTTCCGTCGCAACCACCCTGAACCCGAAACTAAAACTGCTGACAGTTGCCCCTTGCCAAGCCCTGTGACGCCTCCCTACCATAATACCAGTGAAGTCGTGACACCCGCCCTAAATCCGTCCCCGAGGCGGAACTCAAAAAGTGAGCGGAAATGAGCGGAAATGGCCGGGAAACGCAACCACCCTGAACCCGAAACTAAAACTGCTGACAGTTGCCCCTTGCCAAGCCCTGTGACGCCTCCCTACCATAATACCAGTGAAGTCGTGACACCCGCCCTAAATCCGTCCCCGAGGCGGAACTCAAAAAGTGAGCGGAAATGAGCGGAAACACTCAGCCGGAAATGGCCGGGAAACCGAAAAATCCAGCCCCTCAGCCGGAAATGACCGGAAATGGCCGGGAAACCGAAAAAATCCAGCCACTCAGGCAGCATCGGGAAGTTAAGCCATGTCATTGAGCCAAATCAGAAACCGCATCAACGCCCTGCCCCTCGCCGTCTATCGCCTCCGCCCTCTGGCCGAGGAATTCTGCCACCAGTGGTCCGTTGCTGAGGCCGATCGCAAACCCGCTCCCGAATCCCAGCCCTTCGTCCGGAAGATTGCCCTCGCCGGATTCCGCCTCCCCACCTTCATGGAACTCCACAAATACAAGGAACGGGCCCTCTGGCGCATTCTCGGCCAGACAAATTTTGAGGACGGGATTGCCGCCGAGCGAGTAAGCGGTGAGGATGTCCTGCGCAGGCTGAACTACCCGGGCTACTTCAAGTTGCTGGAAGCAGCCCCCGGAGGGGAGCGCCGCCATCTTGTTGCTCCGGGAAGCCGTAGATTCGAGCTTAATTATGGTACGGGATCCTGATGCTGGCCCTCGGAGCCGGGAATACCTGCCCTTCTGGGCGGGGGCGCCTGAGAACGGCGTGTAGGTCGATTGCCATGTGTGTGGGAATAGGGAATTGGGCCAGCTTTGGGACAAGGGTTTTCCTAGGGGAATTTTTATTTGCGTGTTACTTGCAAAATCAGGCTTAAAGACAAGGATACTGGGTTTGGGCCAGCTTTGGCAGCCAAATTTTCGTGCCGGATTTTGTTTGCCGGTTGCTTGCAAAACCGGGGAGTACGCCGTCGCGGGCAACTGAACTGCTGCCCGCCTGCGCCTGCGGCTGTGATATGATTTTGTGCTGTTATGCCTTATGCCTTGCAGGTGGAAGAGCTGGTCAAGCGGTATGGCGATGTTGTCGCCGTTGACCATCTTTCCTTTTCCGTGGAGCGCGGAGAGATTTTCGGGCTGCTGGGGCCCAACGGGGCGGGCAAGACCACTACGCTGGAAATCGTCGAGGGGTTGCAGCAGCCTGATTCCGGCAAGGTGAGCGTGCTGGGGCTTGACGGGGCCACTCAGAGCCGGGACATCAAGGCTCGCACCGGCGTACAGTTGCAGGCGTCGTCTTACTATGAATACCTGTCCCTCCGCGAGATTCTCGCCCTGCTGGGCAGCTTCTACCCCCGGCGGCTGCCGCCCCTGGAACTGCTGGCGCGGGTGGGGCTGGAAGACAAGGCCGCGAGGCGCGTCCGCCAGCTTTCCGGCGGTGAGCAACAGCGCTTCGCACTGGCCGCCAGCCTGGTCAACGACCCGGAACTGGTCATCCTCGACGAGCCGACCACCGGCCTCGACCCCCGCTCGCGCCGAGACCTGTGGGCGCTGGTGCGGCAGGTGCGCGAGGGCGGCGCGACTGTCATCGTCACCACCCACTATATGGAAGAAGCCGAGGAGATGTGCGACCGGCTGGCCATCATCAACCACGGGCGGCTGCTGGCCTCCGGCGCGCCCCGCGAACTCATCGGACGCATCGAGGCATCCTATGCCGTCAAGCTGGTGATGGCCGGGCCGCTGTCCGAGGCGCAATTGGCCTCGCTGGAACAGCGGGCCGGGGTGGCCATCGCAGCCCCGGAGCCGGAATCCGGCGCCGCCTACCTGTTGCGCCTCAACAACGACCCCGCCGCCCTGCAGAACGTGCTGGACGAGGTCAGGCGCAGCGGCATCGCCCTAGAGCAACTGGAAATCACCCCCGTAACCCTAGAAGACGTTTTCATAGAACTGACCAGGAGTTAAACCACAGAGAGCGCAGAGGGCACAGGGATTTTTCAAGAGGCAGTCAAAGAACCCTCTGTGCCCTCTGCGCTCTCTGTGGTTAATCATCTCCCGGAGGGCCGTGTTTGCTGGCGATTACCCTGTCTAACCTGAAGATGATGGCGCGGAACCGGCAGGGGCTCTTCTGGGCCTTGGCCTTTCCCTTGCTGTTGGTGGTAGTTTTCGGGCTGTTCGACTTTCGCGGCGTCACTCCCACCGGGCTGGCGGTGGCCGACTTTTCCGGTGGCCCCAAGGCGGACCTGCTGCAAGAGCGGCTGGGCGAGGTCACCTTTCTGGAGCCTGAGGAACTGGACCCGGAAGAGGCCGGAGCGCTGGCGGATGCCCGCCAAAGACTGACCGGCGGCGACCTGGGCTACCTGCTGCTCATCCCTGAAGGGCTGGACGACCCGGCGGCGGAAAACAGCGCCGGGGCCGTGGAGCCGGTGACGCTGGTCTACGCCACCCGCAACCCGGAGCGCAATCAGCTTGTCGAAGGCGCGATACACAGCCTGGTCATTGAACTGCGCTCCGACGGCCAGCCGGTTCTGCCGGAGCGTATGGTGACGTCCGAAATTATAGAAACGCCGGAAGTGGACTACTTCGACACCGTGCTGCTGGGCCTGCTGGGTTTGGGCATAATGACCAACAGCATCATATCCATCGCGGTGCGAATCAGCACCTACCGCAATCAGGCGGTGCTGAAGCGGCTGCTGGTTACCCCCCTGCCGGTGTGGAAATTCTTTGCCGGGGAGATTATCGCCCATCTGTTGCTGGCAATGGTGCAGGCGCTCATCATCCTGGCTGTGGGAGTGTTCGTGTTCGGAGGAGACATACACGGCAACCTGGGCTGGGCGCTGATCATCGTTCTGCTGGGGGCGGTAGTGTTCCTGAACATCGGCTTCATCCTGTCGGCTTGGGCGCGCAGCCCGGCGGCGGCTTCGGGCATGGGCAACGCGGTGGCCCTGCCGATGATGTTCTTGGCCGGAACCTTCTTCTCCACCGCCTCGCTGCCTTGGCTACTGCCCTATGCCGCGCTGGCCCTGCCGCTGACGCCGATGCTGGACGCGCTGCGCGACGTTATGATAAACAGCGCGCCCCTGTGGGAGACCTGGCCGCAACTGGCCGCGCTGGCTGCTTGGGCCGTCGCCACCGCCGCCGTGGCGGTGCGCGTCTTCCGCTTCAGCTAGGCGTTCAGCGCCAGAGAGAGGCCGAAGCAAAAACCGGCGTTATAATGTCCTGTAACTCCCCGGACAGGAGAGGTGTAGTGGTAGCGACCAACAGAGTGAGAGAGATATTCGCCGACGCCAGGGCGACGCACCAAGAGGCGTTGGAGCGTCTGGCAGCCGGGGACATACGCGACGCAGCGGAAAAGGCTTGGTGCGCCACCAAGCGGGCAACGGACGCCCTGATTCTGGCCCGCACGGGAGAGAAACCCGGAACAACCGCCCTGACTTCGGACGGGCTGGACGCTCTGGCTAGGCAGGACAACCGGGTCAGGCCACTGGTGGGCCGCTATTACAGCCGAATCAGCCAGCTACACGGACAGTGCTTTTACAACGGACGCTGCGCTTCGCCGGACACCGAGAGGCGCATCCGGGAGACCGTGGACTACATCCAGGACGCGGAGCAGTTGGCGTAGACCGCCGGCTGCCTTTTGTCGTCCGCGCGGTTTTCGCTCAGTCCCGCAGTGCGGTGGCTATCAGACGCCCTTCACGCTCCTCGTAGCGCACTTCGATGGTCTGGCCTAGCACTTGATGGAGGCGCAGGTGGGCGCCGTTCTTCTCCAACGGCTCGGTGGTTGTGAACGTCCACACGCTGCCGTCGTCGTCGCGGATGCGCAGGGTTTCGATTTCGGCCAGATTGCGGTCTGCAACTTCCACAATCACGCCCCGCACCGTATCCGGCGTTTCGCTGTTGCAGGCCGCGATGTAAACGCCGAGCGCACAGAGGACGCTGAGTATTAACGTGTTTCTCAATAATCTCGAATAATCTCGGCGTTCCCGGCGCGCTCTACGTTTAATTGAGAACCTCCAGCAGCGCTTCCTCGATGACGGCGGCGGGGGTGTACTGCTCGAACTTGGCCCGCACTATGCCGTCGGCGTCCACGACGAAGGTCCAAGGCTCGGTGGGCAGGCCCCACTCCTCCACGGAATCCACCAGTCCTCCGGTAGGACGTCCGCCCTCGATCAGGTGGGGATCCTTGAAGACCTCGACATGGATGAAGTTGGCCCTCCCGACGAACTGCTGCCGCAATTCAGACAGCTCCTGCACTTGCGGGCCACAAGTGAAGCTGACACAGTAGGCGGGCGTGGCGAACAGGACGACGAATGGCTTGGCCTCAGCCACCGCCTCAGCCACCGACACTGCGTAGAGGCCGGGGTCAGGCTCGCCGGCGGTGGTGATGCGGGACAGGTCTTCAACGTCGGCCGCTTTGAGTGTGTCACTGGCCGGAGCCGGGTCGCCGATGGCCGGAGTGTCGCTGGTTTCCTTCACCGGAAAGGCGGACTTGGCGATAACCTCCACCCCGTCGGGCGTAGTCAGTTCCGCCTCCAGCTCCCACGAACCGGCAACGTCGAACTCCGGGTAGGCGATGAACACCCCGGCAACGGTGGGCCAGACCAGAAACTCGGCGGTAAGCGTCTGCCGGGCTTCCCGCCCGTCGGTGTTGGGCGGCAGAAAGTAGGTGCGAACCGTGGCGCTTTCGGCTTGCAGCGGCCCGCCGTCGCGGGTCAGCACCCCGAAGGCGATGCGCTCCTTTCCCACAGCCAGGTCGCTGGTGATGACTACCGCGGCAAACTTCGGCCCGCCGAATTCCTCTGTCGGCGGAACGATGACGCCCCCGGACTCCGAACCGCCGCAGGCCGCAGTGAGGAGGATTAAACACAGAGCGCACAGAACCTGAAGACGCCCCCACCCTGACCCTCCTCTGGAGGGAGAGGGTAATATGCGGATGTGAAATCTCCGTGGCCTCTGCGTTGAAACGCTGTCAGTAGTTGATGGCACGGACTGCGCCGCCTTCTACGGCGATGGTCTGGCCGGTGATGGCCCCGGCGCGGTCGGACACCATGAACAGTATCAGGTCGGCGATGTCCTCTGGCTCCACCATGCGCCCGATGGGAATGTTGGCGACGGCACGGGCCTCGGCCTGTTCCACGGTGATGTTGGCGTCGCGGGCCTGCCGCTCCAGCAGCATGGCCTGGCGGGGCGTGCGGGTGGTGCCGGGGTGGATGCAGTTGACTAGGATGCCGTCTCCGGCTACCTGATCGGCCAGGTTCTTGGCTATGTTGGAGACCGAGGCGTTGGTTACGCCGTTGCTGTTGGTCAGCGGATTGGAGTACCGCGCCGCCATGCCGCCGATGTTGATGATCCGCCCGCCGCCGCGCTGCCTCATGTGGGGGATGACCTCGCGGGCGCAACGGACGTATCCCATTATCTTGACGTTGATGTGGTTCAGCCAGTCGGCGTCGGCCAGCTCCATGAAGGGCGCGGCGGTGGAGTTGACTGCGTTGTTTATCAGTATGTCCACGCCGCCCAACTCGCCGACGGTGGCGGCGACGAGGTTCTGGATGTCGGCCGGTTCGCCGGTGTCGGCGCGAACCGCCAGAGCGCGGCGTCCGGTGCGGGCGCGAATGTCGGCGGCGGAGTCTTCCAGTTCCTCAACGCCGCGGGCGCAGATGGCGACGTCGACGCCCTCTTGGGCCAGCGCCAGCGCAGTAGCCCGCCCGATGCCCTTGCTGCCGCCGGTAACGATGGCAATCTTGCCTTCCAGTCCAAGGTCCATTTGACGCTCCTTGTTTTATAGACAGTTATACGTGGATTCCCGGTTTCACGGGAATTTAGGGGCTAACCGTCAATATGCCACGACGGTGAAGTTCCTCTTTAAGGTATTCCATGTTGCGGTTCCCTTTGATGGCGTTGCAGGTGTGGCAGAGCAGTTGCAGGTTGCCAATAGCGTCCAACCCGCCGCGCGAGCGGGGCGTTATGTGATCAATGGTAAGCACGTGGATTGGCAGATTGTACTTGCAACCTACACATTTCCCGTTCTGGCTATGGTAAAGCAGTTCCTTGTCCGACCGAGGATTGGCGGGATGCAGAAGCGAAAGGTCGGTGCGTCTAGGAGGGGAAGTTTGTGAACTGGGAGTCCAGTCTTCCCAACTGTGGCTTTCGACTTCGGGCATGAGGATTTGAAGCTCCCTAGTCGCCCTCCCTTTAAGCACCTCCACGGCCTGGGGAGCTTTGTCTATGCCGATCCACTGGCGGCCTAGCTTTTCGGCGGCGATGCAGGCCGTGGCGCAGCCGCAAAAGGGGTCAAGGACCAGGTCGCCAAGGTTGGATGATGCCTGAACTATTCGTTCCAGCAATGCAAGGGGTTTTTGCGTTTTCCAGCCGGTGCGTTCCCTTGCGTGAGAGCCGATAGCCCGGATGTCCGTAATCATGTCCTGAATTGGAACGCCCTGCGCCTCGTCCATATACCGTTTTTGTTGCGGCACCCGGCCATTGGGCGGCCAGTAAACCAGTCCGGCGCTGTCGAGCAGGTCAAGTTTCGCTTGAGTAGTAAGTTCGTTCAAATCGGTCCGGTCAGGATAGGCATTTTGCAAGGGGTTTTGGGGAACGGCCCAATGTCGCCCTGAATCGGTCGGATTTATCCCGCGCCATTCCAAACCCGAATCGCCTTCCCTGATTCCCGTACCGGTAAGCGTTACTAGCCGATACCTGCCCCGTTCGTCTTCGTATCTGTAGTAATCGTTCAGGTAATCGGACGCATATTCCTGGTATGCCCGGTTCCATTGGTAACGGGTGGACGAAGAGTAAAACAAAATCGTGTCGTGAATCGGCCCCCATCGCCTCGCGCCACCGTGAGAGCCAGTTCGCTTCCATATAACTTCATTTTTGAAATGGTCTGGTCCGAATAGAGCGTCCATGAGGCTCTTGAGATAATGTGATGCCGCCGGGTCGCAGTGCAAATAGATGCTGCCGGTATCTTTCAGCACCCGGTGCAGTTCCAACAGGCGGACGCTCATAAATGTCAGGTAGCCGGCCATGCTCTCGCCGTTGGCCAACTTCGCGCCATTGATGAGGTGAAATAGGGAGGGACGGCGGTATTCAATCTCATCCACCCATTCCTGCTTCATATCGTCGAGAGTCCAGACGTCGTCGAACTCCGCGCCGCTGGCTTCGCTGTCCAGCGGCGCGGCGTAAGTTCGGTCCGACTTGAATGGCGGATCAAGGTAGATGAGGTCGATACACTCTGAGTTGATGCCGCGCAGGATGTCCAGATTGTCGCCGGTGAAAATTGTCCTGTTTGACACATTGCAGGCGTTCGGCATTCGCGATTATCCCGCTGGTGGTGATGGGATTGGGCAAAGCAAAGGTACACACTGGAATTGGCCGTTGTCTATGGCTTGGTGTCAGGTATTTGCGACGATTAGCTGTGCCTACCCTGGCACGCAGCAGGCTATGAGGTCGGCCACGTCGGGCGCGGTCTCGATGCGGGAGACGCTGGCTGCCAGCCCGTCCAGTTTGGCGGAAGGCCAGTCCATTTGCGGGAAGAGTTCGCCGATGCGTTCTCTTTCGGTGGCGAAGTCCCACTCCAGTTCGACGCCGTGGAATTCGTCGCTGAACTCATCGCCGGAGCGGGTGCGAACGGTGATTCGCGGCGCGAAGGAGCCGCGGCTCCGCTGTCCGATGACCTCGACGCGCTCCTGCAAGGCCATCACCTGCCGGTCGAAGTCGGCGGAGTCTATGCCGGGGTCGAGGCGCTGGCGCAGGGGCGGGTAGCCGCCGTGCGTCCAGGTGTAGGCGACGAAGTAGTGGGTGCTGCCCACGCCGGGCATACTGCGGTCGGTGTTGGGAAAGGCCGGCGAGGGATAGGTGGTTTCCAGCCAGTTCATTTCTACGGTGATGCGCTCCACGTCCTCCGGCGCGATGTTGTGGGCGGCGCGCATCCGGGTGGCAAGCTCAATGACCGGGCAGTTGTAACCGGCGGTGGGGTATATCTTGGGAGTGACGTGCAGCAGTTCCCAGCGGTCGCCTAGCCCCTCGATAGTTTGGGCCAAATCAGTCGTGCCGGGGCCGCCCCATTCTCCGTCAGGCTCCGGGGGCGGGTTGGCCGAAAATGTGTGAGAAAGCTCGCCCCGGTTGTTGCCGGTGAAGGCGTTGTAGAAACCGGCGGCGCCCTCCAGGCAGGTCTCGGAGCCGCGCAGGTTCTCGCGGGCCAGCAGCGCGGCCATGATGCCGTTGCGGGTGGCGTTGGGCTCGTGATACAGCATCTCGCGCCCGCTGGTGCGCGGCCCTTCGGTGGTGCCGCCGGCGAAGGTGCAGGCCAGAGCCAGCGCGGTGACCGTCTGGTCTTCGTCCAGCCCCAGCAGCTTGGCGGTGGTCACCGCCGCGCCCAGCGTGCCGTAGACCGGGCTGCACCGGAAGCCCCGCGCTTGGGTGGTGGGGATGAAGTCGCCGGCGATACGGGCCTCTACCTCATAGCCCGCGGCCATCGCCGTAAGCAACTCTGCCCCGCCGTAACCGGAAAGCTCCGCCGTAGATAACGCCGCCGGGATGATGCAGGGGCCGGGGTGAATCAGCATCCGGTAGGAATCGGTCTGGTTGGTGGCGTGCATCAGCTTGCTGTTGGCGAAGGCCGCGCCACTGCGGGAGGCCCGGGCGCCGTCGGCCAGCACCGTTGCGCCGTTGGGGTTGGCCTCCTCTTCCTTCACCAGTTCGATGGCTGCCTTGCCGTGGGCTGTTTGCGCTCCGATGAGGGATACCGCCATAGCGTGCAGCAGCGACGCCTTCAGTTTGTCCACCACCGGCGCGGGCAGTTGCGAATAGTTCAGACCGGCCACGAACCGGGCATAGGAGCGGGCGAGGGCTTCGGGCATTGTACTTGCTCCAGGGAGTAAGATTTACGTTACTGACGCATCAAGGCTGCAAACCGGCCTTCCTGCTCGAAATGCCGGTCGCTGGTTAGGACTTGGGTTATGCCGAAATCGTCCATAGTGTTCATGGAAATGCAGTCTACGAGGCTGTAACCCTTGTCCAAGCGGTTGCGGTAAAGCTCAAAGCCTCTGGCGAAGGATTCGGCGCTCTGTGGAACGACCGTTATGCCGGGGTCGTTCTGGATCTCTTCTACCATCTCGACACCTACCCGGCGAGTGTGTTCGTTTCCAGACGCACGGGCCAGGAACTCGGTGAGCACCTCTTGGGTGGTGAACAGATATAGAGGATGTCCTAACCTCCTCTCGGCTGCAGTGGCTGCCAAGCGCCACTGGTCTTGAGGAAAATACCGCCCCAGCCAAAATGACGTATCAGCAAATACCAGAGGCATCAGTCTTCCTGTTCATCAACATAGAAGCCGTGGTTGGCTAGGTGGCGCTCGACTAAGTCAGTCGGCAAACTGTCCCAGAATTCCTTGGGGTAACGTGCCGTCAGCGCATCGAACCTCTCCCCGATGGTTGGGGCGTTGGGGTCTATTTCCCGCTCCGGGATTGCGATTATGATGTTTTCGGCTTTTACCACCCGCTTTAGCGTTCCGTCGGGCCGGAACTCGCCAATCCCGGACACCTTGATGAGCCGGTTTTCCGGGTCTTGCAGGACTGCGATAACCCGGTGCCTGTTCTCGTCATTGAACGGCGCCGTCACTCGCAGGCCGCCGTCCGTCCGCATCTTGAACTTGCGGCGTTCGGTGTCTATCTGAAAGACAGAGCCGGTGATTTCCACCGGTTCCCGGTAAGATGCTTCCTTCATTTCGCGCTCCGGCATTTCGCGCTCCGGTTTACCCGTTTCCTAGGTCAGGTCGCGGAGTTGGGGGCGGAGGGCCAGCTTGATTATGGACAGCATGACCACCGCTCCTATGATGCTGAAGAAGATGAGAATATCGAATTCCCGGCTGGCCATTCCCAGGGCGGTGCCGGCGGCAGGCGGGTGTTCCGTGTTGGTGATCGCCATCAGCAGCACGGCAATGCCCACAGCAAAGGCATAGCTGAGATTTCGCAAAAGTTCCATGTCGGCCAGGAACGTCTCCGCTGGCCCAAATATCAGCGTGAGCGAAAATATTGAACCCAGCGCCAAGGCCAGCGCATGACCGCCAACCACCGCCCGGATTTGGGCCGTCCGGTTGGAGGGGTTGATGAAAATGACCACGACGCTGGAAGCCAGGCCTGCGGCAATGGCGGCAGAGGAAAGGGAATCCACGAAGGTCAGGATGGCCAGCATAACCCCAGTCGCCAGCACAGCCTGCGCCACGAAACGCAACGGGGCTCTGGCGAATCCTGGGTCCTGCCAGACCCATTTATCGCCGGTTTCCGGGTCCCGCCCGGACAGCAGCCGCAGGAGAATCAGGTTGTAGTCGAGTCCCCGAGGCCGCCGTCTAAGCCGCACCCCGGCCAGCAATATCGCAGCCATACGGCCACGACGGGATCGACGCCCCCGGCGGCCCCGGCGGCCCCAAAAAGTCACGCGCTACAGAGACCGCACCCAGTCGAGCCAGACCCGGGCGCAGGCAGTGGGCATAATGTGCTGAACGAAGCCCGTGATGCCGGGAAACACCACCCGCTCGCCGTTGGGGAAGAGATCGGCGGCCCCCCGGAAATCGCCCAGCACCTCCTCGCGCAGGCTGGCCGCGGCCAGCACCAGCACCGGGGTCTGCACCTGCTTCAGCGCCGGGCCGAGGTCTCCCCCGGCATTGGACTGGAACCCGTGTACCACGTGCGCCGGCGTGGCCTTCATCTGGTCGGCGTACCAGCGGATGTACTCCGGGGGCACCAGGTCCGGGTCCAGCCGCCGCCCGATGGAGTCGTCCACCCAGGCGGAGATGCCTTCCCGCTCGATCAGAGTGGCGCTTTCTTGGTGGTGGGAGTCGAAGCTGGTGGGCGAGGTGCAGACGGTCAGCGAGCGCAGCCGCTCTTGGTGGCGGGTCGAGTAGTTCATGGATATAGAGCCGCCCACCGTTTCGCCGATGAGGTGAATCCGGTCAAGCTCCAGCTTGTCCAGGACCTCCTCGAGGTCGTTGGTGAAGTTGTCCAGCGACCACGGGTAGCCCTCTGCCGGCACGTCCGACTGTCCCATGCCCCGCATATCGAAGCGGATGACCCGGTAGTGGCGGGCGATGGCCGGCACCCAGCCGAACCACATCTGGTGATTCTTGGCCATCCCGTGGTGCATCACCACCGTTTCCGGCGTGGTCCACGGGTCGGTAAAATCGTCTACGGTATAGAACAGCTCCGTGCCGTCGTCCAGTCGAATTTTCATGTTGCCTCCGGTGCCTTCGGGCCATTGCCAGAGCCGATAGGGGTTCGTTGCCGCCGATACCGGCGGTCAGTCTGACTCGGCGGCTACCAGACCCTGCTCAACGAATACCGAGCGGGCCACCCGCATCGCGGTGCGCGAGTTGGTGTAGCTGCCGTAGAAGACCAGTTGGAAGAAAACTTCCATAATTTCCTGAGCCGTCGCCCCCACGTGCAACGCTCCCTCAATCAGCCGCCGTATCTGGCGGTCATACTGGCCCAGGACGGTCATGGCGGAAAGGCTGCACAGCGCCCGGCTCTTGGGGTCGAGGCCGGGGCGGGCGTGAATGGCGCCCCAGTGATACTCCTCAATGAACTTCTGGGCTTCCATCTCCAGCGAATTAGGGTCATCCACCGGGTAGAGGGGCGGTTCGCCCATCTGCTCGTCGTAGATGCGAAGACCATTCTGGTGCAGTTCCTCCACCGTCCTGGTGGTATCGTAGATCCGCGTGGGAGTGTATTCGACGCCCTGTTCTTCGAAGATGTCTTTGGCCATCTTCATGGCGGACTCCACCGACGGGATTCCGACCAGGAAGGTCATCTGAATCACCACTTCCACTATCTGGTCCGGCGTCACCCCCAGGTTGAGGCTGCGCTCGATGTTGCGGCGAAGCAGGGGCATCTGGCCCAAGGCGGTGAGGGCCGCCATGGTGCACATACAGCGATGTTCAGTCTCCAGCCCCGGCCTGGTCCAGACCGAACCCCAAAGAGCTTCGTCAACAATGCGCTTCAGGTCCGGCGCAAGCTGGTCGATTCCCGGCAGGGCGTAGTGGCTGGAGTTGCCACCGGCCAAGCGTTTGCGCATCTCCTGGCCTCGATTGTAGCGGTCTTCCAAAGTCTCCAACGTCCTTCTCCTCTCTGCGTCTGTCTCCTCTCCCGTGGGAGAAGGGGCCTGATTATGCTGCGGCCATCACTTCTTCGGAGAACCGAGCCATGCGCTCCTCGGTCTCGGCGTGACGGGGGCTGCGGAAGTCGAATATCAAATGGTCAACGCCAACCTCGGCGTAGGCGTGGATGTCCTGTAATACGGCCTCGGAAGGACCGGAAAAGCGGCGGCGGGTTCCGCCCGCATCGCTGGCGGCATCGTAGAGCGGGGCCTTCATCGAGACCCGTATTTCCGAAGGGTCGCGGCCGGCGCGTTCAGCGTGGCGGCGCAGGTAGACCAGGTTTTCCGCCAGTTCTTCCGGCTCCAGCGGCGCGGCCGGAATGGCCCCCACCGGATGCCAGGCGTTGCCCAAGCGGGCGGCGCGGCGCAGTGCCGCCCGGCTCTGTCCCCCTATCCAGATGGGCGGATGGGGCCGCTGCGCCGGTTTGGGCTGAAATATGATGTCGGAAAACCGGACGTGCTTGCCGTCGAAGCTGGGGTTATCGGCAGTCCAAAGCTCGACGAAGGCTTGCAGGTACTCGTCGGTGACCGCGCCCCGCTCGGCGAAGGGGGGCGCGTCCAGCAGCTCGAACTCTTCTTCCATCCAGCCCACGCCCGCGCCGACGATGAGCCGGCCCTTGGACAGCATATCCAGCGTAGCCAGCATCTTGGCGGTGAGCAGTGGGTTGCGGTACGGCACAATCATAACGCTGGTGACCAGCCGGATTCGTTCGGTCACTCCGGCAAGGTAGGCCAGCGTGGTAATCTGCTCCGGCCACTCGCCGGCGCCGGAGTTGCCCCCGGCCAGGATGCTGCCGGTGACGCTGTACGGGTAGACCGAGCTGACCTCGCGGGGCATCAGGATATGGTCGGGCGCAACCATGCAGTAGAAGCCCAGCCGGTCGCCCAGCCGCGCGATGCTGGCCAAGGCGTCAGGCTGTGCGCCCTCGCCGCTGTTTGGCAGATAAAAGCCGAACTCCAAAGCGCTCCTCCGGCAACGGATTTTCCGCCTCGATTTTAGCACATCGGGATACTGTCATTTTAACCCGGCGAACGCTCGGTAAATTTCTGAGATTGCGCCGGTGAATCCGAACCCCCTCGCCCGCTGCGCTACAATAGGGCTGAGGGACCGGCAGCGGGAAACCGGAACCCCGGCCCCTGCCAGAAAATTGCAATCGTGAGGTGGCACAATGGCGTTGCAGGAATTTATCCGAGAGTCCTTTGAGGTCAATTGGGAGTGGCTGGAGCGGTATCTGGACGGGCTGACGCAGGAAGAAATAGAGTTCCGTCCCAATGAGCAGTGCCACTCCATCGGCTTTGTCGTCTGGCACTACGGGCGCGCGCTGGATATGTGGACGCAAACAATGGCCCGCAAGCAGCCGCAGTTGTACGAACGGGAATGGGCCGAGCGGCTGGGAAGGAGCCCGGAGCCAATGGACGTGGGGTTCGGCTATACCGCCGAAGACCTGTCCAACTGGCGCTGCCCCGGCAAGGCCCTGCTGGTGGAGTACGCCACCGCCGCCCGCGACAATCTGCTGGGCTTCCTCGGCGAGCATGACGACGATTCGCTGACCACCACTACGATGATCAACCGCCGGGGCGAGACCATCACGCTGGCGGCGATGTTCCGCGTGCTCATCTGGGAGGTCAACCAGCATGGCGGGCAGGCGGGCTACATCCGCGGCATCCAGCGCGGGCTGGGGCAGTAGAGCGGCGCGTTTGGATGTCATTGCCCTCTGCTAAGGGGGAGAGGGTGAGGGCGCCCCCCTGACAGGGCGATTAGGCGCAAAGCGAATCCGGCATTATATGGCGCTGTAATCGCTGGTTTGCTCATATATTCTGATTGAATCAGGCTGGCAGAATGCCTGTGGATGAAACTATTTCGGCAGCAATGCGATTGTCTGCGCGACGGACATAACCTTGACACTCCTTGCGCCCATCGGTAGACTCGCAGATTGTTGACAGGGGTTGATTAGCCCTTCGACAAGCTCAAGACAGGCATTGCGCCAAGGGGGATTTTCGTGTCTACCGCGTCGTCGTTTTTGACCGAAGAAATGCGCCAGCAGGCCATTGGGCGGGAGAGCGCTCCCAAGACCATTGAAGTGGAGAAAGGCGCAATCATCAAGTTCGCCGAAGCCATCGGCGACGAAAATCCGGTGTACAACGACGAGGCGGCAGCCCGCGCCTCGCGCTATGGCGGCCTGATTGCTCCGCCGACGTTTCTGCGCTCGGTGGTGGTCGGCCGCCCCGATTATCCCTTCGATATTCCTTTTGAGCGGCTGCTGGACGGCGGCAGTGACTGGGAATACTTCGAGCCGGTGCGCCCCGGAGACCGCATCACCGCCGTCTCCCGCATCGAAGACATCAACGAGCGCAACGGACGCATTGGCCTGATGCTCATATCCACCATCATTACCACCTATACCAACCAGTTCGGCCAGGTGGCGGCGACCCAGACCAACACGTCCATCCGCTACTGAAAAATAAAATTCCTTCTCCCATAATGGAGAGGGCGCCCCGGAAACGCGCCTGGAGATTAGCCCCGGAGGTTTGACGATGACCGCCCAAATCGTTTGGGATGACGTTTCGGAAGGAATGGAGATTACGCCGGTGGTGCGCCAACCATCCACCCAGCAGTTGGTGAAGTACGCCGGGGCCTCCGGCGACTACTATCAGATTCACTATGACAAGGGCTTCGCACAAGGCACCGGGCTGGAGGACGTAATTATCCACGGGGCCTTGAAGAACGCCTTCCTCGGCAGCCTGGTTACCGACTGGATGGGCCCGCACGGCAACCTGCGCCGCCTGTCCTGCCAGTACCGGGGATGGACATCCCGGGACGTCCCATCACCGCCCGGGGCGTGGTGACCAGCAAATATGAAGACGACGGGGAGTATCTGGTCGATTGCGAAATCTGGCTGGAGGACGCGGAGGGACAGCGCACCACCCCAGGCCGCGCCACGGTTTCCCTTCCCAAGAGCTAGGCCCGTTTCCAGTCCAGACCGACCCAGGCAAGGAGGAGCCGGATGGATGACAACACGGCGGCAGTAATTTTTTGGGTGGCGCTACTGGCTTTTATCGTTGGTCTCATTGGCCTAGTGGTTTGGCTTATGTCCCGGCGCCGGACTACGGAAGTGATAGTTCAGTATCAGCCGACCGAGCAGTGGTATCAGCAGCCCCAGCACCCGCAGATTGCCCCGCCGCCCGGCTACCAGCCGCCGCCCGGCAGTATGCCGCCTGCGCCGCCGGTAAACCCGCAGGCGCCGGCAAGCCCGCCGGTGATTGACGTTCCGCCATCGCAGCCCCAACAGCCGGCTACACGCCGGGGCGCTTACCGGGAGATGTTGCAGGAAAAGTCCCAAGATTCCGAATCCGGCAGCGACGGGTTGAATTAGCCGCGCTAACCATAGGCAATCACAAAATCAAGGTTCAAGTTCGTCAGATTTCAGAGAGGGGAACATTGGTTGATTCACTAATGGACAAGGTGGCCGTCATAACCGGCTCCGGCCGGGGCATCGGCCGCGGCATCGCACTGGAGATGGCCGCGGAAGGCGCGAAGGTGGTCGTCGTTGACCCCGGCGTAAACGTGGACGGCTCCGGTCAAGACAACTCCGTTGCCGCTCAGGTGGCCGAGGAAATCCGGACCGCCGGCGGCGAGGCCGTGCCCTGCATGGAGTCGGTGGCCACCATGGAGGGCGGCGAGAAAATCATTCAGACCGCCGTGGACAACTTCGGAAAGCTGGACATCGTGGTTACCTGCGCCGGCATCCTGCGCGACCGCATGATCTTCAATATGTCCGAGCAAGAATGGGACGACGTTATCGCCGTCCACCTCAAGGGCACCTTCACCGTGGTTAAGCACGCCTGCATTCTTTTCCGGCAGCAACGCTCCGGGCGCATCATCACCTTCACCTCGGAGTCGGGGCTGATTGGCAACTCCGGCCAGGCCAACTACGGCGCGGCCAAGTCGGGCATCGCCGGCTTCACCAAGGTCGTTGCGAAGGACATGGGCCGCTACGGCGTGACGGCCAACGCCATCGCGCCCCGAGCCAACACCCGCATGATTGGCGACATTCCCGACAGCGCCGCCGAAATCAGGGCGCGCGGCGGCGTCGCTGCCATACCAGGCGAAGACATGCTCGCCGAAATGGACCCCAACCACATTGCGCCTTTCATCTGCTATCTCGCCAGCGACTACGCCGCCAACGTCAATGGTCAGACTTTCCTGGTCTACGGTGACACCGTGTCGCTGATGTCGCAGCCGCGCCCGGAACGCTCCATCTACGAGCCGTCGGGCCATTGGGATCTGGACACGCTGGCCCCCCTAGCCCGCGACGTGCTTACCAGAGGCGTCACCAACCCGGCCCCGCCCACCCCGCCCCGCGCGTAGGGGCGGCGGGCAACAGACCGTAGAGGTTCAGAATGGTAACGCCGGAAGAACGCGTCACTCGCATTGAAGCGGTGCAAGAGGCCAATACTCAGCGTTTTGGCGATGTGAACGCGCGCCTGGATATGTTATTCCAGTCTAATGAATCGCTGCGCCGCGATATGGTACAGGCGATAGACGCAGCACGGCAGGAGGCGAGAGAGGCGAACGAGGCGGCACGGCAGGAGGCGAGGGAAGCCAACGAAGCGGCGCGACAGGAGGCGAGGGAAGCCAACAAGGCGGCGCGACAGGAGGCGAGGGAAGCCAACATTTCTCTCGGGCAAGAGATTGAAAACTTGCGCAAAGAGAATCGGGCTTTCTTTTTCGCTTTGCTATCCCTTGGGGGTGGCTTTCTCATTGGGTTGATAACATTCGGTATGACCATCCTTAACAGGCTACCCGATTAGGGTTAGGTGGCAATGTCTTGACGACGGCAGACCGTTTCACGGGGACTTGGCGGCTCTTGGCCTGCGAGGGGCGTTGGTCGGATGGGCGGGTAACCCTTCCCTACGGCGATGACCCCGGCGGGATGCTGGTCTACGATGGACGGGGCAGCTTCTCCGGCCAGATAATGGCCCACGAACGACCCGCCTTCGCCACCGGCAACCTGCTAAAAGGCAGCGACTCTGAGGTGCGGGCGGCCTTCGAGGGCTATGTGGCCTATTACGGTAGCTATAAGGTAGACGAGGCCGAAGGGCTGATGATTCATCAGGTGGAGGGGAGCTTTTTCCCCAACTGGATTGGCGAGCGGCAGATACGAAAGTTCGAGTTTCCCGACGGCCCTGACGGTGGGCGGCTGGGGTTGAGCACTCTGCCCATCAAGGGCGCCCGCGCCGACCTGACAGTTGTCCTCCTTTGGGAGCGAGTCGCCTGATCAGCCAAGAAAGCGCCAGAAAAACGTTAGCGGGCCGCGTATCCCCTGTTGTGAATGAGTTGAGGGATTCCCCGCAAATATAAATCAAGGCGGGGGAACCCCGCTAATCAGAAGAGGCAAAGAATGGCAAACCTGCTGAAAGACAAGGTGGCGATTGTAACCGGGGCCGGGCGCGGCATCGGGCGCGGCGTGGCCCGCCTGATGGCCGAAGAAGGCGCGAAAGTGGTGGTCTGCGACCTCGGCGTCAACGTGGACGGCTCCGGCGCCGATATGTCGGTGGCCGACGTGGTGGTCTCCGAAATCCGCGAGGCCGGCGGCGAAGCCGTCGCCTGCACCGAGAACGTCGCCTCTATGCAGGGCGGCGAGACCATCGTCCAGACTGCTCTCGACAGTTTCGGCAAGCTGGACATCGTGGTGACCGTGGCTGGGATCCTCCGCGACCGCATGGTCTTCAATATGTCCGAGCAGGAATGGGACGACGTCATCGCCGTCCACATGAAGGGCACCTTCTCGGTGGTCAAAAACGCCGCGGTGGTGTTCCGGCAGCAGCGCTCCGGGCGCATCATCACCTTCAGCTCCACCTCCGGGCTGTACGGCAACTCCGGTCAGGCCAACTACGGCGCGGCCAAGGACGGCATCGCCGGCTTCACCCGCGTGGTGGCCCGCGACATGGGGCGCTACGGCGTAACCGCTAACTCCATCTCGCCCAGCGCCGCCACCCGGATGACCACCAGCATTCCCGACGAGGCCCGCGAACTTCGCGCTGCCCGCGGCATCAGCACCGGCGCCAGCGTCACCCTGCGCGGCGGCCCCGACGACATCGCCCCCATGGTCACCTGGCTGGCCTCCGACGAGGCGCAGCACGTAAACGGCCAGGTCTTCCACGTGACCGAGGGCCTGATAAACCTGCTCAACAACCCGGAGCCGGTGAAGACTATCCAGAAGGACGGCAAGTGGACCGTGGAGGAACTGGCCCGCGTCTTCCCCGCCACCATCGGCCTGGAACTCTACAACCCAGCCCCCAGCCAGGTACGGGAGTAAGTGGCGGATACAGACGCTGTAATTTTCTGACATTCCAGCAAAGAGCTGGATGCCTGCCGATAACCCGTGAGAGAGGGGCGATATGACCACAGAAGCAACACAAAACCCGCAGGCTCCGCAGCCGCCTGTGATGGATGTTGCCGAGGTGTACCTTATCTTGGGCAGATTGGAACAGGCGCAGGCGGGCACTAAAGACCAGCTCGTGGATATCAAAGCGCAGATTGTCCGCCAAGAAGAACGCAACGATCAGAATTTTCGTGATGGCAACGGTCGAATTGACCGGCTGGAAGAAAACGGTAACCGACAGTTCGCCGAATTGAACCGCCGAATTGACCGGCTATGGTACACGATCGTTGGCATCGGAGCCGCGTTAGCTGTCGGGCTTATCTTGCAGAGCGTTTTGGGTAGTTAATCACGCCACTGGACTGTCCTCTTGTTCCGATTGCCGTATCCGCCTAACCATAAAAATACCCGCGGATGACCCCCAAAGAGTGGAGATATGACGACGGAAGCAACGCAGAACCCGCAGCCGCCACAGCCTCCGGTCATGGACGTAACTGAGGTATATCGCACTTTGGGGCGTCTGGAAGCGGAGCAGCAGCTAGTGAAGGAAATTCTCGTCCGAATCGAACAGCGGCTCGACCGTCAGGATCAGCGTATTGACCGGCTGGAAGAAAACGGCAACCGACAGTTCGGCGAATTGACCCGCCGAATTGACCGGCTATGGTACACGATCATTGGCATCGGCGCCGCGTTAGCTGTCGGGCTTATCTTGCAGAGCGTTTTGGGTAGTTAATCACGCCACTTGACTGCCCTATTGCCATAACTCCAAAAAATCTAAACCAGAGAGTAGATATGTTTAAGAACTTTTCCGCTTCCTATGCCGGACATGTGGTTGATGATAACCTGGGCTTTGAGGGGACGCCGGCCAACGACCGCTGGTATCCCAACGAGAAGCTAGCCGAGACCTACGACTGGGCGCTGGACATCGCCAAGCACCTGGAGGCCAACGGCTACAACGAGTTCTGGATGGCCGAGCACCACTTCCAGCCGGAAGGGTACGAGGGCATCCCCAACCTGCTGATGCTGGGCTTGTACCTGGCGACGCAGACCAAGACGCTCAAGTACGGCTGCGGCTTCAACATCACGCCGATGTGGCACCCGTTGCGGCTGGCCGAAGACTTCGCCATGGCCGACATTCTCACCAAGGGGCGCATCATCTTCGGCGTGGGGCGCGGCTACCACACCCGCGAGGTCGAGACCTTCGGCGCGCCGATGCGCGACTCCGACGCCAACCGCGAGCTGTTCGAGGAGCAGGTCGAGGTTATCGTCAAGGCCTTCAACGAAGATTCCTTCTCCCACCAGGGCAAGCACTTCCAACTGCCCGCCCGTGTGCCTTACCGGGGCTACGAGCTGGAGAAGCTGACCCTAGTGCCGCGGCCGGTCAACCGCCCGGTCGAGATCTGGCAGCCGCTGGTCAGCGGCAACGCCAAGGGCGTCGGGTTCATGGCGAAGATGGGCATCAAGCCCCTCATGGCCAACACACCTGAACCAACACTGGGTGAGCGGATGCGGATGTACCAGCAGGCGCAGCTCGACGTTGGACGTGAGACACAACTGGGCGAGGGCGTGGCCTTGGGATTCCGTATGTTCTTGGCCGAGTCCAAGGAGAAGGCCATCGAAAAGGCCAAGCCATACTTCGAGGAAGCGATGAAGTTCGCCGCCCCGCTGGGCCTGATGCCGCTCAGCCCGGAGCAAATCGAATCGGTGGCCAACGGCGGACGCAGCCGCGGCGTCAAGCTGCCCACGCTGGAAGAGGCCGTCGAAGGTGGAGGATGGATCTGTGGCCCGGCCGAGTCGGCGGTTGAGGCCCTGAAGCAGGCCGAAGAACGCTACCCCGGCGTCGAGCGCGTCAACATCGGCTCCGTAATGGGGATGCCGCTGGAGGTCTTCAAGGACCAGCTCAGCATCTTCGCCGATGAGGTGATGCCCGCCTTCAAGGGCTAGTCCCCGGTTTTTCAACCCCTGAAACGCCAAGGCCGCAGAGAGGGTTATCCCCAAATCTCTGCGGCCTTGGCGTTTTATTGCCTTCTCATATTGACGTAATTATTCGAGGCCGAACCCCTGCCTGTCCTGCCCCTGAACGGACTCGCGGGCGGCAATGGAAAACTGAAAGACCCTGTCAGGAGTATAGATGAGCGATATTCCTGGGTATTTGCGAGACTACCTACTTAGCGCAAAGCCCCCTGAAGGTTGCTGTGTCCCTGAGGGTTCGCTTCCTGCTCTCGTGGAAGGCCGCCTCTTGGAGGCCAAGGTTGCCACCATCGGCATCAACCCGCATAGCGGCCCCCATACGGGCGAATGGCTGCGTAGAGATTATTCACCCTTGGACCGCGAGGGTTCGGCCAAGTTATGGGCAGCGAAGGAGGGGTACTTTGAGAAGAGGCACTATCCCTACTTTGGTCGGTTGGAGCGGGTTCTGAGGCAGGGTGGCGTCTCCTTTGGCGGCAAGTATGACCCCGAGGGATCCTACCCTTACCGGGCCTGCTCCTTGGATATTGTGCAGTGGCCCACCGGCCCGATGTGGAGTGAACTGCGGGAAACCGCCCAGAGGAAGTTGCTCGAAGACGGTAGGCTATTCTTTAGACGGCTCCTGGAAGAGAATCCACAAATCAGATTGCTGATTGGGAATGGGCATACGGTGGCGCAGGTGTTGGAACAGGCATTCTCCGTCAAGTTTGAGAGTGTGAGGCCGATTGGGGATTTCGCACTGTCCACAGGCAAGGTGCATGGTGTGACATTCAGCGGCTGGAATTATTTCCTCTCTCGAAGAGGAGTAACTGTTCCTCAGATGGAGGCTTTAGGAGAGCGGGTATTCGAATTGGCGGGCGACATCTGCCCCCCCGCGTAGCGAAAAGGAGAGGGTTGGGGTGAGGGCGTTCTCCGCTATGTGGAAAGCCTCAAGCAGGCCGAAGAGCGCTACCCCGGCGTCGAGCGCGTCAACATCGGCTCGGTCATGGGGATGCCGCTGGAGGTCTTCAAGGACCAGCTCAGCATCTTCGCCGATGAGGTGATGCCCGCCTTCAAGGGCTAGTCCCCGGTTTTTCAACCCCTGAAACGCCAAGGCCGCAGAGAGGGTTATCCCCAAATCTCTGAGGTCTTGGCGTTTTATTGTATTTATGTGCCTACGAATTGCGTATGCCTGTAACAATTTCGCAACAATGGCGTAATCAGACTGCAATGATTCCGTAACACCTTTGCAACTCATCCGCAACTGCTGCGAAATACCGTGCGGCTATGCTGGGGCCTAATCTCCTTGAGAGGCGCAGCCGTATGAAAGAAGTGATTGCCGTCATCCGGTCCGAGATGTGGCAGGAAACAGTGGATGCGGCCCAGGCGATAGGTCTAACCGAATACTCCCACCTGCGCGTCATGGGCCGGGGCAAGCAGCGCGGACTGCGCTATATGCCCCGGTCAACGGAAGCGACGACGGCGTGATGCAGTTCTTGCCGAAACGGATGCTGACCTGGCTGGTTCCAGATGCAATGGTCGTAGCATTGGCCCGCGCCCTCATCTCGGTCAACAAGTCTGACAACTACGGCGATGGCAAGGTGTTCGTATGCTCAGTGGAGGAAGTTATCGCCACAACAGAAGAATCCATTTTGCCCGAAGAAGTCGCGGTGGAGGTGTGGAGGGCGAGCTCAGGGGCGTATTTGCGGCACAGGGCGTCGACGCTGTTTCTGATTTGGCTCAAAGTCATGACGGCACTTCCTGATGCTGCCTGAGTGGCTTGTTTTTATTTCCCCGCCATTTCCGGTCATTTCCGGCCGTTTTGGTTATTCTGTTTGGGCGGCCGTGTTGAGGGCTGAATATGGCGGACGGGCAGAGTCATACAGGGACTATGCTAGAGAGGTGTCATAGGGCTTGGCAAGGGCCAGGTGTCATAAAAGCGTCTGGGGAACGCCCTCACCCTAACCCTCTCCCTCTGGGAGAGGGAACTTTCCCCGAGAATGAAAAGGCACTGACGGAAAGGGAGCCGCTCATTGACACCGCAGCAAAGCCATGCCAGCATAGGCACGGCATCACGCTGATACACGGCCAAGAGGGTAATGGCTTCAAACCTGCCAAAAGTCGCCATAGTGCTGTTTGTGCAGGCGTGATTCTCGCCGCCGCCGCAATCGTGCAAATGGCGCTGGCCCAAGAGCCACCGCCGGAGGAGGGCGACGAGGCCAGGGCAGCCGACCACTGCGGCCCCATGTGGGAAGACTCTTACGATTGTCACCCGCCGCCTACTCCAACGCCGCCGCCCACCCACTGCCATCCCTTGCATTGCATTTACCCCACCAGCACGCCCAAGCCCACTTCGACACCACGGCCCACCAGTACGCCCATGCCCACACCGACGCCACAGCCCACCAGCACCCCCATGCCCACACCGACGCCACAGCCTACCAACACGCCGCGGCCCACTTCGACGCCACGGCCTACCAACACGCCGCGGCCCACTTCGACGCCACGGCCCACTAGCACGCCCACGCCTTACCCTACGCAGATCCCCTCGGTCACTTGCGGCTCCGGGGATGCAGCCGCGGTTGTTCCCTCCAACATACCCGTCAATGTCTGGTTCCTGAAAGAGGTTCTTGAACATGGGGACTGCGACGACGTCACCATTTACGTCCCAGACAGCTACGACCCAGGCTACAGCCTCCACGTCACACTAACGACTGATGACGGACTGTCCTTCAATGACAAGTGCGGCTCCGGTCAATCCCATCAGTACACCTGGTCCGGATTGCATGGCCGGGGCTGGTATAGCAGAGAGTTCCCCATATACGCCTGCGCCACGGCAACAGGCAAGGGAACCCTGACGGCCAGCCTGTATCACGGAAGCAGGCTGGTAGGCTCGGATAGCGACACCGCGACAATAATCTTGCCGCCGACGCCCACGCCTATCCCGCAGCCCACCAACACGCCCACACCAACGTTGACACCCACGCCAACCTTACTTTCTTCAAAAGAGTGTGTGGACTTGGAGGGACAGGGTGCTGCCGCGAGCGAAAGCGGGAAAATAATACAAATTGCTTTTCCAAATTCCGTTTCCGTTTTAGAACCAAAGAGCTGCTATGACGTGTCAATTTCCATCTCGGACAGTGTTTCGGAGACAGATGAGTATAAAGTCGAATTGACGGCCGGGGGCGAACTTGCCTTCGATTCCAACTGTACCGACCGAAAAGAAAATTAGGAAGGACTCACCGGGAGAAGTTGGTATACTAGGAAATTCACTGTATGGTCTTGTGATCCGGGTGCCGGAACTCTACAGGCGAGCCTGTATAATATAAAACGTATGGGTGATTTTATAGCCACTGACACTAAGACTGTGCAGGTTGTTTTACCTACCCCTGCCCCTACCCCTACGCCTAGGCTGCCGGATTTGCCTATCCGTCCCTTGTCCAATGACTGTACAGTCGTTTCAGGTTCGGGTGACGCCCACGGTTTTGAAGGTGAACTCAATGGTATACGCTATAACGTTCAATCGGTCGTAGGCGTAGGAACGACTCTTAATGCCCTCCTGGGCTCTCTTCTGCCTTCTAGAGATCCAGGATTATATTGTGCTTACATTGTGGCATCGCATTCACCTCCAACAAAAGAAAGTTCTCTTTCTGTTCAGATTACCATCGAATTAGGCAGAAAGAGTATCGATTCTGAACCGAAATATATTATGCGTGAAACTTTCTTTGCGAACTGTAATCAAGACGAATCCATATGTGTATGGGAAAGTCCGTTATTTGGAATTCCCATGGTGGGCTATCATTATACAATTCGCGCGGCGACTGACCATACATTTACTACTACTGAAGGGGCTACTATAGCAATTCAGACTGTTGCCTGCTTTGACAGCTATTATACAGACAAGTTTTGCAAGAGTGGGGATACAAATGACTAACGTCATTTCAAGGCGGTATATGATTGGCGTTCTCATGATGGTTTTGGCTGGAGCAATAATTGTTGCTGTCGTGTGGCGCCTAACTGTGAGCGGAGATATAGCAGATGCTCAAGCAATTGTGGAAGACGCATGTAAAGAATTAAATATGTTGACATCAAATCGCGATTTCGATGTTACTACTGAAATCGAATTCATCACAGGTCAGAGCAGATTTGATATCCGTTGGAACAGCAACAACAACGTACATTCACTAGAATATGATGCTGATGGCGATGAATTATCTGAAAGCATTACTATTAGCTCTGCTCCAGAAAACACAGTAGCCGGAGCTTCAGCTGCAATGAATAGCCAGGTTATTACGAATCCGAATTCTGAAATTACATATGACCGTAGGCGCAATGAATCAGGGCAGTGGGGAATTTGGGAAATCCCAGTCTTGCGAATAATTGATCTCACTAATGCTCACATTGCATCTGATGGAAATAGCCAGAACAAGACTGAAGCCTTATTTTGTGGTGAATTTACAGAAGCCAAATACATTGGAAGTGCAAAAATTCAAGGACTTGAAACAGGTCACTACCGAACAGTATTTTCTCTTGACGGAACGGATGTTATTAGCCAAATAGAGAGAGACGTCTGGATTGCAGATGGCCGGATAGTTCAGGTAACAGTACACATGACTCCCGGCAAAAATGCAGACTCATTCTCCGGTGGTTTCTCCGGCACATTTACCGGTATTTACTCCGGCTGGGATGAGCCAAACATCATAGTCGCGCCGGTGACCGGCACGCTGCACGAGGCGTTCCTGGAGATGGGGGCGGACGGCGGCGCGGACAGCTTGGAGCCCGCCGGGTTCAGCATTGAAGGCGTCGGCGCGACGGAGATAACGGAGCTGAAGTGGCAAGACAGCACCGTGTCGCTGACGTTGAGTCCGCAGAATACGCTGACCGGCTATGTGCTGGACTTCTTCGCGGTGGACGGCACGGTGTCGCTGAGTCTGGACGCGGCGACGGCGACGGCCGCCAGCGGCAAGCTGACCTGGGCGGTGGCCTCCCAGCCGTGGCAGGACGGCGACCACCTGATGCTGCGCATCCGCGAGACCGGCTCCACGCCGATTCTCCCGCCCACGCCCGAGCCTGCGGCTACGCCTGCGCCGACGCCGCTCCCTACCTCCGCGCCCACGGCTACGCCGGAGCCCACGGCGACACCGGAGCCCACGGCTACGCCTGGGCGGGCGGTGATTCAGTTCAATCGCAGCGCCTACAGCTATGATTTGCCGGAGAACCAGGGCAAAGGCTGGCAAATTCCGAAGGACGATAAAATCATGGCCACAGACCCGTCGGGCGGCGGCGTCACCCTGTACCTGACCGGAAACAATCCGGACTGCCCGGAGTGCCCAGGAATGAAGTTTAGCGACTATAAGTACAAGCTGTTCCGCATCTCCAAAAACGGACTGATAACCTATCAGGGAACGGGCGAGGACTACGAGTCCTTCCCGGAGGGCGAGGCCAAGTACGAGCTGATAGTGTCCGGCTTCAACCTCGTGGGAGGAGCGTCGTCGGCCACCGTGCCGGTCACCATCAACATCACCGACATCGCGGAGTGACCGGCAAGGCGCCCTCACTCCAACCCTCACCCAGAGGGCTGACAGGGGTATGTATGGAGTTTCAAGTGGGGGTGTGGCAGTTGATCTTCAGGCCGGGCTTGGGTTCCGGCCACGGTTCGGGCAGCAGCCAGACTTGGCTCCAGAGCCGGCCACGGTGCATCAACCGCCTCAGCCAGCCGATGCCGTGGTGGACCAGGCCGACGGTCCGTCCCGGCCTGCTCCTGCTATTGCAGTGAGTGGACGCCAGGCATTTCGGAGGGGCTCTCAGGCTGCCGGGGGCAATCTTCCGGTCAAAGGCGTCTTCCACTCTGGTCCCATAGGCCAGGGCGATCAGGGCCGTTACCGATAGCACGAGCCAATGCCGTGAAATCCGTTCCGGGCCGGCCCTCCGGGTCCTCTGCCATTGCCAACCGGCGCTCTTTAGCATCTTGAAGCCCAGTTCTATCCAGAAACGGAGCGCGCACCAACTCGCTCCCGCTTCTCCGGGCGGATGGGCGGAGGCGACGGCATTCTGGCAGGCGCTCCCAGCCAGAATAGTCCCGCACACCCATAGAACCAGCCCGGTCAACTGCGACCGGCTGAGGTGGGGCATATGCGTTTCAATAACCTGCTTCATCTGGTAGCATTCGCTGGGAAGGCGCATGGGAGACCTCCGGCATCCGGTTTCGTCATTGCAACCAAGATGCCGGATTCCCGGGCGCTTTCCAAGCTATCAAACTAATTTAAGACTTTACATACCCCTGTCAGCCCAGAGGGAGAGGGGACTTTGCAATCGTTCTGCGGGCTGTAGGTCAATTGATCTGCCGTTGATACGGCCCTGCGCTATAATGTTATCGTAGAGTTCCCGGACAGGAGCGTCGATGGTAGCGACCAGCAGGGTTCAAGAATTATTTGACGACGCCAAGGCTATGCACCGGGAGGCGCTGGAGCGGCTGGAAGCTCAAGACATCCGCGACGCGGCGGAAAAGGCTTGGTGCGCCACAAAGCGGGCAACCGACGCCCTGATTCTGGCCCGCACGGGTGAGGAACCAGGCACCACCGCGCGCACGTCAAACGCACTAGACAACCTGTCTGGCCGAGACAACGGCATCAACCCGCTGGTAGGACGTTACTGGAGTCGAATCGGCCAACTTCATGGTAACTGCTTTTACGACGGCAACTGCAATGACCAAACCGAGCGGCGCATTAGACAGACCGCCGACTACATCGAGGACGCCGAGCGGCTGGCCTAGCTCGTGTTTACAGAGTCCACCCGTTTGTCCTGAGCTTGTCGAACCATAGAACGGACTATTTCAACGGTTTCCGCAGAACGAAAGCCCGCCCTCTATTTCCCTTCCCGTAGCGGAATCGTGACCCAGTGGAATCGTCCTACACCCTGCGCACGGGCGAGTCCGGGCTGTAGGTCAATTGATCTGCCGTTGATACGGCCCTGCGCTATAATGTTATCGCGGGGTTCCCGGGCAGGAGCGGCGATGGTAGCGACCAGCAGGGTGCAAGAGATTTTTGACGACGCGAAGGCGATGCACCGGGAGGCGCTGGAGCGGCTGGAAGCTCAAGACATCCGCGACGCGGCGGAAAAGGCTTGGTGCGCCACAAAGCGGGCAACCGACGCCCTGATTCTGGCCCGCACCGGCGAGGAACCCGGCACCACCGCGCGCACGTCAAACGGAGTGGACGGCTTGGCGCACACCGATCGCAGCTTCGATCCGCTGGTTGGCCGCTATTACAGCCGGATAAGCCAGCTACACGGCTCTTGCTTCTACGACGGCATCTGCAACGACCAGACTGAACGGCGCATCAGGGAGACCGCAATCTACATCGAGGACGCCGAGCGGCTGGCCTAGCGCACCGCAGCGGAAATACTCCCTCTCCCTTTGGGAGAGGGCTGTGGTGAGGGTGTTCTCCCCTATTCCCCTTCCCGTAGCGGAATCGTGCCCCAGGTGAGGGCGCCGGCATCTGCGCTCAGTCCCTGCTCGCGGGCCAGATCGCGGATGCTTAGCAGCGTGGCGTTGACTTCCGGGGTGAGGAATACCCAGTCGGGTTCTTCGGGGAACCAGTAGGGAGAGTTGATGCGGACCACCTGCTTCTCCCCGTCGTTCAGGTAGATGCCGAACTTGGATGCCTGTTGCATTTACTAGCTCCAAACTCTTTGATTTCCCATAGGGTCGTAAACGCCGCGAAACTCCGGGGGCAACTGCAAGGCCACCCGCTCCATGATCATCCGCAGCATACTCTGCATCACCGGGCGTGGGGTGTGGCCCTCCACCACCGGCAGGGTGAAAAGCGGGCCGATGTTGGCAGTGAGCCGGCACAGGGGCAGCGGCATTCGCCACGCGCGCATATTCTGAGTGCCGGTCACGCCCACGGGCAGGATGGGAGCCTGCGACTTGAGGGCCAGGTAGACCACTCCCAGTTGCGCTTCCTGCAACGAATGGGTCGGGCTGCGGGTTCCCTCGGGGAAGATGACCACCGCCCGGTCGTGGTCAAGGTGGCCCAACAGGGCGCGCATGGTGTCGGTGCTTGCGCCGGCGCGGTCGTAGGGGGAAACGTTGAACCCGCGCATCAGGAAGCCGCCCACCGGATTGCTGAACAGGTCTTTCTTTCCCAGAAAGTGCAGAGTCCGGGGAATCGCCGCCACCAAGAGCGGCGGGTCAGTGAAGGCCAAGTGATTACAGACCAGAATCACCGGCCCGTAGGGCGGCACGTTCTCTGCGCCGATAACCTCCATTCGCCCGAAGTTGCCGAAGCAGAAACGAGCCAGGGGTCGGGCCAGACGGTAGAGCAGGGTGGGGGTTCTGTCCGCCATCAGTGTCCCTCCAGCCGCCGCAGGATGGCGTCCACTACCGCTTCAATGCTTGAGTTGCTGGTGTCCAGTTGCCATGCGTCGGCGGCGGGACGCAGCGGTGAATCGTCGCGGGAGGAGTCGATGGCGTCGCGCGCCTCGATTTCGCTCTGCACCGTTTCTAGGGCGGCGTCCTGCCCGCGCTCCAGCATCTCCCGCCAGCGGCGGCGGGCGCGCTGCTCTGCCGAGGCGGTCAGAAACACCTTCAACTCGGCCCAGGGCAACACTACGGTGCCGATGTCGCGGCCAATCATTACTATGCCCCGGCCCGATTCATCCTGCAGTGCCCCGGTCAGGCCGAAAACGGCCGTATTGGCATAGTTTCGCTGCTGGTCCACCAGGGCGCGGCGCACCGCCGGGTGCCGGGAGACGTTGGACACGTTATTATCCACGCGAGGTTCGCGCAGTTCCGGCCCAAGGCGGCGGCCTGCCACCTCGACCGACTCGCCGTCCTTCGATACTGGCTGCACTTGGACAATCGCGGTCAAGTCGCCCAGCGCCCCGGCGTCGTCAGGGGAAACGCCCCGTTCCAAGGCCAGCCAGGTGACGGCGCGATACATCACCCCGGTGTCCAGGAACCAGAAGCCCAGCCGCTGGGCCAGTTCACGCCCCACGACCGTCTTGCCCGACGCCGCCGGCCCGTCAATGGCGATGTTGTGCATCATACGCCGCCGATTATAACATCGGGGAATTGAACACAGAGCACACAGAGCACACAGAGGCCACAGAGATTATCCTTAATGAATGGTTAAAGCCACGCTTGGGTTCCCGGTGCGCCCGGCTCTTGCCGTTTCTCGTGGGGCTGGCGGCGATGGCCGCGCTGCTGGGGCTGGCGCGCGCCTTCGAGACGTTTCCAGGCGACAAGTGGGCGCTGCTGGAACTGCAGCGGTTTCGGGGTGGCTGGCTGGACGACGCGGCCGTGGTCTCGTCTGCGATAGGCGGCGGTGGGATTGACTGGGGCTTGGGAATCCCGTGGATTCCTATTGCAGCGGTGGGCGGCCTGTTGGCGGCAAGGCGTTGGGCTGATGCGCTGTTCTTGGCTGCGTCCGCTCTGGCTCCGGCATTCAACCTGATGCTGAAGGAACTGGTTGCCATCCCCCGGCCTGACGCAGCCCTAGCCTTGGTCGAGGAATCGGGCTACGCCTTTCCCAGCGGCCACGCTGTGTTTGCGGTCGCGTTCTTCGGGGCCATTATTTGCCTGCTGAGCGAGCGGGACGCTCTGGCCGGCCGGCCGGCGTTGCGGCGGGCAGTGCAGGGAGCGCCGTCGCTGCTCATCCTGGCCGTTGGCGCTTCCCGCGTCTGGCTGGGTGTTCACTGGCCCAGCGACGTTATCGCCGGGTTCTTATTTGGCGCGCTGTACGTTGCCGCGCTGCTGGCGGCTCGCCGTGCGATGGAGGCGGGACGGTGATGCAGCGCATGCTTACGATTTCGCTCTGTCCGCGGCGTTAGTCTCATTGCCCCCGTGATAAACTGGAAGGGTGAACTGGGTTGATATAGTATCGCTGGTGGTCTGGGGAGTTGCCGCGCTGTGGGGCTTGCAGGCCGGGCTGGTGAAGACATGGATCCCCTTCTCCTTCGTGATTGCCGGTCTGTGGATTGCCGGCGACTTCGGCGGCTGGCTGGGCCAGAGCTTCTCCGGCTTCATCGAAAGCGAAAACAGGCAAACGCTGGCCGGGTTTTTCGTCATCTACGCCGCGATGCTGCTGATGGGCGGCGCGATTGCTTATGCGGCTAGCGGAATAATGTCGCTGGCGTCCCCGGTAGTGTCGCTGGTCCCGTTTGGCGCGCTCTTCAACCGCTTCGGCGGCCTGATTATGGGAGCGGTAATGGGCGGTATCCTGCTGGCCGTCGCCCTGTCGGGATTGCAGCAGTATCCCGTGGCCGAAGTGAGCGCCGCCGTTAGCGAGTCGTCCCTAGGCGGGGTGCCCGTCGGTTGGTTTGATCGCTAGGCCGCCTCCACTGATACTTACGGAGATACGCTCCGGACTGCGATGATGGGACTGGCAGCCGACGGGTGGAATGACGCGCCGATGTTTGCGCTATAATAAGCGAAAGGAAGGTTGGATAAGGTTGGATATAGAAAGGGGCTGGTGAAGGAACAGGCGTACAACCGGGCTTTTTGGAATAGCGAGATTGCCATCAGTCACACCGGGAGGCGCGAGTATTGGCCAAAGCGGTTGAACAAACTCAGGTTGCCCCGGTTAACGGGACTGCCCCGTCCTCGGACGATGGCGGAGAGCGGCCCGACCCCCGCGTACTGATTCGCGCTCCGGTGCTGGTTCTGAACCTGAACTACGTGCCGGTCAACGTCTGCTCCGTCCGCCGCGCTATCGTGATGGTGGACAAGGGCAAGGCGGAACTGCTGGAGCAGCACGAGGGCAGCCTGCACACCGTTTCCGGCGCGGTTGACGCCCCAGCCATCATCCGGCTGGTCTATCTGGTCAAGCGCCCCTTCCTGCCCCGCAGGCTGTCGAAGAAAGAGGTGTTCCTGCGCGACCGCTTCACGTGCCAGTACTGCGGGAAGAAGGCCCAGGACCTGACGCTGGACCACGTTATCCCACGCCGCCAGAACGGGGCGCACACTTGGGAGAACGTAGTTGCCGCCTGCAACCGCTGCAACCTGCGCAAGGCCGGCCACACCCCCGCCGAGGCCAGGATGACGCTGCGCACCTCCCCCCGCGCCCCCGACCCCAACCCCTACCTGATTCTCCAGAACCGCACCATCCTAGAGGTCTGGAAGCCCTACATCCCGTGGAATCTGGAGTGAGGGATATTTGCCGGTTCCCTTTTGAGAGTGAGTGAGCTGATTTTCGGCACCGGAAGGTGTCATAGTTCATCTGCCGTCGTTCTTGCGGGTGGCGCACACCGTAGTTATCATTGAATAGTTAAACGCCCCCCCCCCCCCGACGCCCATGTTCCCAGCCGGTCAGCAAGCGAGCATCCATGACCACCATCAACAGCCAGGAAGATTTCCTGCGTGCCCTTTCCGAAAACCCCGAATGGAGAGTGGCGGTGCGCGCCCAGATTCTGGGCGACGAGCTACTGCAACTGCCAGCCCGGTTCGACGCCTTTGTGGAGAAGATGGCAGACTTCGTTGAGGAGCAAAGGCAGTTCAATGCCAAGATGACGGCCTTCGTCGAGGAGCAAAAGCAGTTCAATGCGGAAATGAAGGACTTTGTCAGAGAGCAGAAGGACACCAACGCGCGACTTTTCGAGCTTATGGGAAGAATCACCCACGACATAGGCCAGCTCAGGGGGTGGTTCGCCCGCCTCAATGCAACGGATTTCGCCCCGGCCATCGCCTGGGAGATGGGTATGCACATGGTCAGAACCCTGACTAGGGGGGAACTGGTGAATATGGTCCATCAAGCCATGCGCGACGGAACTCCTAGGGACAGCCTCAGAAGTTTTTATAACGCCGACGTGATAATCGAGGCGACCCAAGGAGACGCCACCTGCTACATCGCGGTGGAAGCGTCCTACACCGCCGACCATCGGGATGCCGACCGCGCCCTGCGAAACGCCGACTTTCTAACGAAGTTCACGGGCATCCCGGCCCACCCCGCCATCGTAAGCGTAAGAAATGACCGCGAGCTGGACCCCGGCGTGCTCCAGGGCAACGTCTTCTGGTATCCCATTCCCGACCAGTTTTGGGAACCGGAGTAACTGAGCAGAGGCTACTCCGCGTTCAGCATCAGTGTTTCCAGCACCAGGCGGGGGCTAGGTCAGCGTTGTGCCTAATCCTCTTGGTCTTTGCCTGTGTGCTTGGCTCTCAGCCTTACACCTAAGCCTGCTGCAGTGCCCATTACAACGCTCGCCATGAGGAGAATACTCGCGTCTTCTGGGGTTACTGCCTGATTGATGGGGACGAAAATCACAAGCGCAGTTGCAACTCCTGACGCCAACGCCCCTCCGTTCACTAGGAGGAGTCAAGACGCAATTGCAACATCCCTAGCACTGATCATGCTACGTTCCTCCCTACTGCCCGGATTCCCCTAGTATCTGCCAAATATAATTCGACCTCACTCCACGTTCAGCATCAGGGTTTCTAGGGCTAGGCGGGGGCTGGCGTTGGCGTCTAGGGCGGTCATGGTGGCCAGCAGGCGGCGGATGAAGGCGGCTATTTGGGGGGTGGTCAGGGCGGTGGCGTGGGCGCGCAGCTCGTCGGCCATGTCGGCGTTGTGGAGGTATTCGTCGGCGCCCTCCTTGATCAGAAGCAGGTCGCGCCACCAGCGCAGCCACAGCGCCAGCAGTTCCCGCGCCGCCGGCCGGTTCGAGCCGAACAGCGAGGCCACCTCGGTGGCGTAACTGAACCGCGTATCCAGGCCCGCGCCCACGGTTTCGCGCATCCGCTCTAGGTCGGCTTGCCGTTGCTCCAATAGCTGCGGGTCGGCTAGAACCTGCAACGCCCAGCCTAGGCAACCGCGCGACAGCCGGTAGAGCCGGTCCGCTTCAGCTTCAGACACGCTGTGCCTTTCGGTGAGGAAGTCAATCATCTGCCGCCGCGGCATGGGGAGCAGTTGCAGCGTCTGGCACCGGGAGCGGATGGTGGGGAGGAGGGCATCTTCGTCGTCGGCCAGCAACAGGAACAGCACGCCCGGCGGCGGCTCTTCCAGCGTTTTCAGCAGCGCATTGGCGGCGTCAACGGTCATGGAACCGGCGCCGTCAATGATTATCACCGTGCGGGAACCCTCGAAGGGGTTGAGGTTGACGGTGTGCTCCAGCTCGCGGATGGCGTTGATGGTGATGGCGGTGACGGTTTCCCGCCCTTCCACCTTGCGGCTGAACTCGATGTCCACCACCCGCACGTCGGCGTGCAGCCTGTCGGCGATGCGCTGGCACTGAACGCACTGGCCGCAGGGCGCACTCCTCGTCTGCCCCGATTCAGGGCGCGCGAGGCAGTTGACCGCTTGGGCCAGCTCCCGCGCCAGCGTGAGCTTGCCCACGTGGGGCGGGCCGGTGAGCAGATAGGCGTGGGCTGCCCGCCCCCGCTCCAGCGCAGGCTGCAACCGCGCCAGCAGGTGGTCCTGGCCGAGGGTTTGCCACGTCATTGGGCTATGTTAAACGCCGAGTACGCTGAGAGCGCCGGGATTTTTGGGTATTTTTACTCAATTCCCGGTAATCTTTGCATTCTAGGCGTTTAATACTCCTACCCCACGTCGCAGTGCATCAGGTCCTGGTAGCTTTCGCGGCGGCGGATTAGGCGGCTGTGGCCGGCTACGGCCAGCACCATCGGCGGGCGGGGGTTGAGGTTGTAGTTGCTGGCCATGGACGGGCAGTAAGCCCCTACGACCGGCACGGCCAGCAGGTCGCCCGGCTCGATGACAGGCATCATCACGTCGGAGGCCAGCAGGTCGCCCGACTCGCAGTATTTGCCAGCAATGGTGACCTTTTCGGACAGTTCGTCGTTGGCCCTGTTGGCGGCCAGCACCTCGTACTGCGCCTGGTACAGCGCGGGGCGAATGTTGTCGCCCATGCCGCCATCTACGCTGAGAAACTTGCGGACTCCGGGGATGTCCTTGATGGCACCGACGCGGTAGAGCGCGACTCCGGCGGGGCCGATGATGGAGCGTCCCGGCTCGACTACCAGCGTCGGCAGCTCCATTCCCAAGTCCTCGCAGGTGGCGTTCATCGCGGATACGATAGTCTCGGCGTAGTCGGCCACCGGCGGGGGCGACTGGTCGCGGGTGTAGGCCACGGCGAACCCGCCGCCGGGGCTGAACTGTTGCAACTGCAACCCCTCTTCGCGGAACTCGGCGGCGAAGCGCAGCACCAGCTCGGTGGCTACCCGGTACGGCTCCAGCTCGAACACCGGCGAACCCAGGTGGAAGTGCAGCCCGCGCAGGTTGAGGTTGCGGGCCGCCAGCGCCTGCCGCACCGCGATGGCGGCGTGGCCGGTCTGGATGGAGAAGCCGAACTTGGAATCGAGGATGCCCGTGGTGGTGTAGACGTGGGTGTGCGGGTCGATGCCCGGCGACACCCGCAGCAGTATGTCCTGCGTCTTGCCTGCCTCGCCTGCCAGACGGTCCAGCAACTCCAGTTCGTGGAAGCTGTCCACGACGACCCAGCCGATGGACTGTTCCAGCGCCTCTTCCAGTTCCTGCGGGGTCTTGTTGTTGCCGTGGAAATACACGTCGTCCAGCGGTGCGCCGGCGTTGACGATAGTAGCCAGCTCGCCGCCGGAAACTACGTCGAAGCCCAGCCCCTCCTCGCGGAGCAGGCGGGCCAGCGCCGGGTTGATGAACGCCTTGCAGGCATAGGCCACCTTGGCGCCGGGGCTGCGCTGGCGGAACTCGTTGACGAAGGAGCGGCAGCGGGCGCGTATCGTCGCCTCGTCCAGCACGTAGACCGGGGTGCCGTATTCGGCGGCCAGGTCCAGGGCGCTGCACCCGCCAATCATCAGGTGCCCCTGGGCGTTGATTTCAGCAGTGTCAGGGAAAACGGATTTCGGAAACATGGGCATCCTCCCACAGTGCGCGTCGGCAAGGGAAATCATAGGCCCACGCGAGGCGAGGCGCAAGGGAGAACGCAGGTCGTAGCAGGACGATTGCATTAGAAAATTTCGGGGCTTGCATGTGGCATTTTCGGCGATATTTTCCGCTTGATTCGCCTTGACACACGGTGATGAGGGGATCCTATCACTCAAAAACTACTACCGGGGGCAGTATTTTCACCCTGAACTGGTCTCCAGAAATCCAAATGCGATAGCCCTGGGGGGAACCGCTTTCCCCCTTGACAGCCTACCCCTCTGGCAGGGTCTATCCCCGCGCCTGCGGGCTCTGGGGGTGTTGATGAAAACCGTGCCTTCGTCGATGTTGAGCTGTGCGCCCTTGGCCTTGACCGGTTCGCCGGGGAGTGCGCGCTGGGGCGTGCCCGCGCCGTCCTGTTCCATTGAGAACAGCATGCCGGCTTTGATGCTGATTCCGCCTCTTGGGTGCTTGATCCGGCGGATGGTATGGGAGGCAGGTAACCTGCTCCGGGCGAGTTTGGCGTTTTTCACAGTTGGGTTGTCAGCCTGCTGGTTATCCCTGCGCCAAGGGCAGCCTGTGTGTCTTTTTGCCGTTTTCTGAGTCCGGGTCCGGGTTTTCAGGACTGGTCCCTGCCGGTTTCCGGTTATTTCCACTGGGTACTGTGGTCCGATGTTCCATTCGGCGGCCTCCGCCGCTGATTCGGCCTCTGCGCGCAGGCGCTCCATCTTCTGTGCCTGGGGGGCAGTGATGCCCTTCTTGCCCTGCACGGTTGGCTCCTGGCACCACTTGGCCCGGAGCAGCTCTAGTTCCTGCATGGTTTTCTCTTCGGTGCCGAGTATCTCCCTGAGCACGACGTGGTCTATGTTTCTCCGGATGGGGTCCTGCCAGGCTTCGGAGGCTGGCATCAGGCTGGCTTCGGCCATCTGGTCGAAGGTCTGGTTCATCCTCTCGACTTGGTCCGAAGAGAGGGCCCTCAGGTCGAGGAAGGGCATGCTGGCGAGTTGGGACTTGGTGGCCAGGCTGAGGCCGTCCTGGGTGTGCCGGGAGTTGGCCCAGTGATTTATCAGTCCGGGGGTGGTGTTCAGCCACAGGACGGCGGCGCGCTCCAATCCCTGCTGGTGGAAGGTCACCGGCGCCCAGCCGGATTTTCTGACTGTCTGGTTGGTGACGCAGGCCAGGGTGGACTGGGAATTGAACCGGAAGTTCCCCTTCAGGTGGACCCGGTGGACTGGGTTATCCGGTGATTCTCCTTTCCGTGGGCTGGGTTTGGGATTGAACTCGACGTTACCCACGTCGCTGATGGAATTCAGGGTGGTCATTGGCAGTTGTTCGGGGAGTGTGAGCTGGATCGGGGACTCGAGGTTGCCGAGGGTGATCCGGCCCTCCTCCAGGTTGGTGATGGCTTGGATCATCTCTTGGTTCAGGATCCGGGACATGGGCCAGCTGCGGTTGATGGCCGGCGAGATGGTGGTGGCGTGGCCTGGGACGTCATTTTCGTTGGAGTCCAGGGTGGCGTTGCCGGTTGTTTCGGCTGTTAGCCGGGCCCCAAGGATGCTGTGGGCCAGTCTCTTGGCGGCCTGTTCGCTCTTGGGCATGTGGGCGATGTTGACGAAGGTTACCTGCCGGGTTGGTTTCTCCTGCGGTTTGAGCCTGCGGGCGGTGATGATGGTCTCGGCGATCAGGGAGTCATCGGAGAAGGAGGCGTACTGTTCCTTGTAGTGGGTAGAGCTGATGACGGTTATCTCGGCGAAGTCCGTGAGGAGGGTGTTGCGGAATTTCGGCCAGCCCCTGGCGTCCTTGGTTCCCGGCCGGCCGGGTCCTTTGCGCTGGCCGGCGTGGACTCCGGTCAGGGCGGTTACGGGGACGACGAGGGCGATGCGGCCGCCGCGGCGGACATTCCGGCAGGCGAGCATGGCGAAGTGGTAGCCGGGTCCGAAGTTGCTGTGGGTCTGGATTCTGTTGCTGAGTTCGGTGAATCTCTTGGCGGTGTGCTGGATGTCCTCGGGGGTGGTTGGTCCGGTGGACATGGCTTGGTGGTTGTTGGGCCCGGCGAAGGGCGGGTTCATGATCACGGCGTCTTGGGAGCGGGCCCGGAAACAATCGGGAGGCATGTTGTTCTTTGCCCCTTGCCGGGCCAGTGCGGCGGGCGGTTTTTCGGGGCTGTTGCTTCCCATGAGGAGTTCGAGGGCGCCGAGGGCGTGGCCGCCTTCTCCGGTGGGGCCGTATGGCAGGGCGGCGAGCATGGTGCGGGTGAATCTCTCTTCGGGATGGAGGTCGGCGAGGTTCTCGGCGGCCAGGGTGAGGGCTGCGGGGGAGGTATCGAGTCCTGTGAGGACGTGGTGCATGTGGAAGCGGTGTCCCCGTTTTTGCTCAGGGGGCGGGTTTCCGGAGTGTTCGAGTTCGTCGAGCCGGCGGGCCGCGGCCACCAGGAGGGCTCCGGAGCCGCAGGAGTAGTCGGCGACCCTGATGTTGGCGCCGGGCCTGCGGGTGGAATCTGGGAGAACGAGGTTGGCCATGAGGGTGGCGGTGGTGAGGCTGGAGTGGTAGTTGCCTCTTTGCCTCCGGTGGGGGGTGATTTTCTGGAGCGCTCTGCCCCTGAAGTCATGCTCGCCGTTGCCTGGGGTGTTTGCCAGGGTAGCCCGGCCCTTCTCGGCGAGCTTCATGAGCCTGTTGGTGTTCTTCCTGTAGATGTGTCTCCCGTTGGTGTTCTTCCCGTTGAGGGCGCTGAGGATGCGTTTGGCGAGTTGCTGGATGAAGGGGGGCCGCTGTGCCTCGTCGCTGTTTGCGGCTGTGAAGATGGCCTTGTTCCGCTGGAGGGGGCTGGGATTTGGGTTCACGGTTTCGGTGGCGGCCGCGGCGGCGACGAGGATGAGGCCGGCGTGGTCGGCGCTGTCATCCCCGGTGGGCATGCCCATGGTCTTGGCGAGTTCATTTGACGCGTTTTGGTCGTTCCCGATGATGGTCCGGATTTCGGTGCCGAGTTCTCGGGCGGCGGTGGCTAGTGCGTTGCTCTTGGCGTCTTTCTTCATTGGTTCTCTGTCCGGTGGCTCCTGGCCGAGTGACGAGTTGAGGGGCCGCGGCCGTTGTGGCCGGGCCCCTCGTTGGGATTAGCTGGGGGTTTTGGTCTGAGCGGGTGCTCGGGTTGGGGGTGGAGCTCGGGTTGAATTAGGGTCTGCTGTGGTGATGGTTAATTCGTCAGGGGGCGGTGCGTTTGTTGATCCTCATTTTGTTCACAGGTGGAGATTCGGGGAGATGAATCTCAGGGCGAAACGGCCTGTGGGGTTTTCCAGTTGGTCGATCTGTTCTTCGATGGACCCGAGGGCCTCTTGGTGGTTCCTTTTTCCGAAGGGATTCATGACTGTTGGCGCGTGGGCGATGAGCCCGTTTGGTCCCACGGCGACCCAGTGCCAGGGGTAGTGCTGGAGGAGCATATCGCGGTCGGCGGCTAGGCGGTCATTGGCTTGTTGCAGGTCCGGGGGGGGTTGTTGTTCGGTGTCTGTTTGTTCGGCGGAATCCGCGGGGTTGTTCGGTTCTGGTTGATGCATCCTGCCACCTCTGGTGGTCCGGCGCTTTCGGGGGTGCGTACATCTTACCAGTCTAACGGTGGTATGCGGATGCCGCCTTGATCTTGCAACTGTTCGGAGCTGATGAGTTGGGTTGGGCGAGAGAGGTTGTCCGGCTGCCCACTGCCCCCACCGCCGCCCGATAGCGACGCCTCCCCCGAAGACGGGGGAGAGCGCTGGGGAGAGCGCCCCCCAGCGCTATTGGGGGTCACTGCAGTAGTCGTGGTCGGGGTGGCCTTCTGCCCGTGCAGCGGCAGTGCACTTTCTATTGGAGTTCTGGTTGCTCTTATCCTCGGGCGGGTTGCTCTTGTCCTCGGGCGGGTTGCCCTTATCCTCGGACGGGTTGCCTTTGTCCTCGGACGGGCTGCCCGCGGACTGGCTGTTCCCGTCATCCTTGAGCCGGGTGCCGTCTTCTTCGGTGCGTGTGAGTAGCTCTCCGGTGCACTCCAGTTCGTCGCCCTTGGTGGGGGTACAGCCGGTGTATTCGGTGCGGCCGATCATCTTGCCGTTCTCGTTATAGGTCCAGACTCCGACGGTGGTTTCGCCGCGCCGGACCGCCTTGGCTGCCGCGGAGTTCCATTGGTAGGCAGTCAACCTGTCGGCGTAGACCGTGACCCTGCCTTCGCAGCCTGCATCGCCGGGCAGGCAGGCGACGTAGCTGGTCTGTCCGGTCTTGTTGCCCTCGTTATCGTATTGATAGACCGTCGTGACGGTGCCTGTTACGTTGGGCACTTCCACTGGTCTCCGGATCTCGCCCGGCTCGGTTATGCAGGTCTCGGGCGACCAGAATTTCATGGGCACGCCATAGCTGGGGTCGCGCCAGTCCCAATGGCCATTGACCCTGATGCCGATGGAGAAACACCATGTCTCGCCGGGCTGGACCGGCCCTGCTCCGGCCACATACCGCGACGCGAGTTCCTTGTCCCCGGTCGCGACGGGCCGGGTGGCGGTGTGCGTCCGGTGGCGGGAGACGTTCTCGGCCCGTAGCAGCTGATGGATGGGACGGCCCTTCTCGATGTAGATGTAGATGCCGGGTGGCACTGGCTGGTTGTCCCACCAGGCCCGGTAGTACCCGCCATCGTACGGCCCCTCGAGTCTGGGCCCGAACGTCAGTTGCAGGTCGAGGTTGCTGAGCTGCTCGTCCACGGGGTTGCCGAGCCGCTCATCCACGTCGGTCACTGTTACCGTCAGGTTGACGTCGACGATTTCCGCGCCCCTCCGGGAGTCGCTGGCTTTCACCCGGAAGGAGTACCTCGGTTTGGTCCTGTAGTCCAAAAGGGTCCCGCTGGCCCGGGTGAGCTGGCCGCTGCCGTCAATGGTGAAGGACCCGGCGTCTGTCCCCTCCAGGCTCCAGATGATGGTGTCGCCGTTGCCGTCGGTGGCGGTGAAGGTGTGCAGGATGCTGCCCGTGTTCTCGGAGACCGTAATCTCGAACGGGCCAGTGCCGTCCGGCTTGCTGCTGATCACCGGGTGCTGGTTGCCCTCATCATCCACGATCACCTGAATGGTATACGACCAGGGACCGGTCCCAGCCGTGGTGCAGAGGTCATCCGCGTCCACCCACTCGTTGCAGGCGCGCATTCTCACCTTGAATATGGCGCCGGCCGTCAGCCTCGTGCGCGTCGTGCTCGGCCGGCCTGCTGTATAAAGGTCATACCCGTCCCGTTCGCCATCCAGCGGGGGGGTGGTTGACTCGGTCACGGCGGTTTGGTTGTAGTCGACCTCATAATAGGTGATCGTAGCGCTGCCGTGAGAAGATGGATGGGCAAAGTCTATCTGCACGTGGAACCTCCCCGCCTCGCTCGGGATTAAAAGAAGGTTTGTCGGCGCGCCCGGCGGACTGTGGGCGACGACCGTGTGGGCCACGACCGCGTGGGCCGCGACCATGACTGCCGTCTTGCTCGCCCCGTGGCCGTCGGTGTAGCTGGCGGTGGCCCGCAGGTACTTGCCCGCGTCGCCTGCCACCGGCGTGTAGGAGGCCGACGTCTCGCCGCTGATGTCGGTCCATCCCGTCGAGCGATCGGCGGAAGTGGCCCACTGCCAGGTAGCGCCCGAGATGCTGCCGTCCGGGTCGGTCAGGCTGGCGGTGAGCGCGGTGCCCACCACCGGGGTCGTCGAGTCGAAGCTGACTGAACCCGCCTCGTCCACGTTGGTCACGTTCAGCGTCACCACCACCGTGTCCGTGTCCGTCAAGTCGCTGACCTCCACCGTGAAGGTGTAGCTGGTCTTGGTCTCGTAGTCCAGTCCCCCCGACGCTATGAACGCGGCTCTCAAGAAAAGTCCGCCGCCGTTGACGCCCATAACGAAGTTTTCGTGGTCCTTGTTCGCACCGCCTTCGCCGTCGCTGCTAAACAATTTCCACCAATGGATGGTGTGATCGGCGTCGGTGACGGTGTAGGTGAACAGCACCGTAGTATGATCGTCGACGTTCTCCGGCGCTGAGACTGTGGCGCCGGCTACCTTGTTGGTGATGACCGGTGCGTTGTTGCTGCCAGGCGCCGCCAGGACCGCGCTGGCCGTGATCTGGCTGGCCGTCACGGTGGAGCCGCCGGAGGTGAAGGAGGCGGTGGCCCGCAGGTACTTGCCCGCGTCGGCTGCCGCCGGCGTGTAGGAGGCCGACGTGCCGGCGGCAATGTCGGTCCAGGTCCCGGTGCAACCGGTGGCCGTGGCCCACTGCCAGGTCGCGCCCGAAATGGCGGCGTTGTCCTCGTCAGTCAGGCTGGCGGCCAATGCGGTGTCCACCTGCGGGGCAGACGAGTCGAAGCTCACCGACCCCGCCTCGGCCACGTCGGTCACGGTCACGTTGACGTCGGCGATCTCCGCGCCCCACCCGTCGCTGGCCCTGACCTTGAGGGCGTAGGACGGCGTGGACGCATAGTCGAGATAGGCCCCTCCACAGGCGGGCGACAGATCGCCGCTGCTGTCGATGGTGAAGGACGCGGCGCCCGTCCCCTCCACGCTCCAGGTGATGGTGTCGCCGTCGCCGTCGGTGGCGGCGAAGGTGTGCAAGACGGCACCGCCGGCGGTCTCTTCGACCGAGAACTCGAACGGGCCGGTGTCCGGCTTGTTGGAAATCACCGGGTGATGCTTGCCCGACTTGTCGTTAAGAATCTCCACGGCGGCCGTCCAGGGGCCATCCACGTCACCGTTCACGGCCTGCAACCTCATGCTGGTTTTCTCGCCAGCCACCAAGTCCACTCTATCCCAGTTGGCCGACAGCGTCCAAATAAATGGACGGTCCAGAATCCCAGTGGTAGCCTGAATCGAGTCAACGTTGGGCGTGATTACGTGAATATTAACACCGGTGAGCGCGCTGTCGCCGTGGTGGAAAGGCCAGTCCGCCCTGTAGTCTATAGCGTAGGACAAACCGGAGGGATCCGGAGTTAGCTTCAGGTTCCGCATCACGGTGGGCGTATCCAGCACGCCGACGACCGTGACCTCCGTGGTGTCCGTGGTCCCGTCGGCGTCGGTGGCGGTTACGGTGAGGGTGGCGGGCAAGTCGGTGGCCGGGACCAGCGGGCTGCCCGCGTCCACGGAGAGCTGGCCGGTGAAGCAGTCGATGTCGAAGGTTGTCTCGCTGGTGGCGTCCAGCGCATAGCGCAGATCTCCGTCCCCGGCGGTTACCCGGGGTCCGATTGCCGAGCCGGCGTCCAGGCCGCTTGAGCCTAAATATCTGTTCATCGTCGCGCTGGCGAAGGACGGCGGCGCGGCCGGCGGTTCATTGGCCACGTCGGTCACGGTCACGTTGACATCGAGAATTACCGCGCTTTTCGCGTCGGCGGCCCTGACCTTGAGCGCGTAGGACGGCTGGGTCTCGTAGTCGAAATAGGTCGTGCAGGGCGAAGACCAAGACAGCTTGCCGCTGTCGTCGATGGCGAAGAACGCGGCGTCCGTCCCCTCCACGCTCCAGGTGATGTCATCGCCGTTGCCGTCGGTGGCTGCGAAGGTGTGCAGGGGGCTGAGGCTGGGGCTTGTGTTCTCCGCGACCGATAACTCCAACGCGCCGTTGTCCGGCAAGTCGGAAATCACCGGGTGTTGGTTGTCGGACTCGTCTAATATGTACAACTGGCCGTCCAAGGGCCGGGCCCGTTCGTGTTTCTAGCGCGAATTTTCACCCAAATTTCACCGTCAGAAGTGATAACGGAGGGAGAGTCACCGGGAAATATATGAGCAGTCTCAGGCGCGGAGCCATAGATATGTTCTTGCTCATACCCGGTGACCGGGCTGCCGCCGTTGTAGGCTGGAGGATCCCAGGATGCTATGCGTTCCCCCCCCTCCCTCGGCTCGATCATGAAGTTCGTGGGCACGCTGAGCGGTCGGGACATCTCCACGGTGACAGTTACGTCCACGGTGGCAGTATTGCTGTTGCGGTCGGTGGCGGTTACGGTCAGGTCGTGGGTCGTGCCGACGCTGCCCAGCGTGGCGCCCTCGTCCAGGGAGAGCTGGCCCCCGCCACATTCGATGTTGAATATTGCATCGCTGGTGGCGTCGAGCGAGTAGCGGAGGGCATCGCCTTCGCCGGTTATCGGGTCGCCGAACGCCCCTCCGCCAACCAGGTTCGCGGGCACCGTGAAGCTCAGCGGCCCGCCGGGGATGGACGGCGTGGCCGGCGGATTGGACACCTCGGTGACCGTCACCTTGACAGCCTGGTACATTCGACCAATGTTCCCGTCATTGGCAACCGCATTGAAGGAGTAGCTGGATGTCGTGCCGTAGTCGAGGCGGGGATCGCAGGCGATGCTGATGTTGCCGTTGTCGTCGATCTCCACCGGCGCGCTGGCCCCCGTTGCCAAAGACCAGGTGAGAGGGTCGTTGTCGGTGGCGGTGACGGTTTGCAGGTGTCCGGCGTAGCTCTCCGAAACCTCGATCTCGATTACGCCGCTGTCCGGCGCGTTTCGCAGCACTGGGGCATCGTTGGCGGCATTTGTTTGCGCGTACACCGTCGGGGACCAGGGGCCGTCGCCTGAGCCGTTAGCGGCGAGCACTCTAACGCCGACTCGATGCGCGAAACCATGATTGTACAGATTTGTTTCCCAGGTGAGAACGTCGCCGCCGACCGTAGGAGTAACGCGATGGATCTGGTCCCATTCATGATGCGTGTAGGTGATCACTTCAAAGGGAAACTCTGAACAAGGCCCGTGAAGGCCTGAATTACATCTGACGGATCGGCAAGTGGGCGAAGGCCACCTTACCGGCCCAGCCGACTGGCGCTCAGTCCCTTGCCTTTCGTCTCCTGACAGGGTTGGTTGGAAGCCTGGCACAAACCGGAAGGCCGGTCAGGATCGCCGCAGGGCCCGCTACCACCTCAGTTGTCCCTCCGCCGTCAGCAGGTTGCCCAGCCCGAACAGCAACGCCAGCCGCTCCGCGTTCTTGGCCAGCCCCCGGTAGCGTACCTTGGCGTAACCGAACAGCCGCTTCAGCCTCAGGAAGGGATGCTCCACCTTGGCTCTCACCGATGCCTTCGCCTTCTCCGCCAGCGCCTCCCCGCTCCCCGGATCCAGCGTCCGCCAGCGCCCCGGACGCATCGCCACCCGCCATTCCACCTCCAGCCCCAGGTTCTCCTCCCTCTTGCCCACACCCTGGTAGCCCGCATCACCCCACACCACCGTCTCCCCGCCGTGCAGCAAATGGTGCGCCTCCGTAACGTCGTGGACGTTGGCCGATGTCGTGCTCATGCTGTGAACTATGCCCGTCTCCGAATCAACCCCGATGTGCGCCTTCATCCCGAAGTGCCACTGGTTCCCCTTTTTGGTCTGGCGCATCTCCGGGTCCCGCTCTCCAGCACGGTTCTTGGTGGAGGACGGCGCCTCGATGATGGTGGCGTCCACAATGGTTCCCTCCCGCAGCTTCAGTCCTTGGGATTCCAGGTGGGCATTGATTTCCCCAAGCAGACCCGGACCCAGGTTGTGTTTTTCCAGGAGGTGGCGGAAGTTGAGGATGGTGGTCTCGTCGGGCAGGGGGCCTGAGAGCTTCAACCCCGCGAAGCGCCTGACCGGGTCGGACTCGTAGAGCAGGTCTTCCATGCCAGGGTCGCTCAAGTTGTAGAAGAGCTGGACGCAGTGGGTCCGCAGCATGACCGACAGCGGGTAGGGGTGGCGTCCCCGCCCAGGCTTGGGGTAGAAGGGGCGGATGCGGTCCTCCAGCCTCTGCCAGGGAATCAGGCCTTCCATGCGCTCCAGGAACAGTTCCCGGCGGGTCTTGCGCTTCTTGCCCTGGTATTCCAGGTCGGCAAAGGTGGGCTGGTCCATCGCTCTTGCCTCCAAAAAGCATCCACTCGCACACACTACTATGCCACATCGCCAAGGACTTGTTCAGAGGATTCCAAAGTAATACTCGGTGATCGGGCCGCTGCCTATGGAGCTCGGCGGGTCCCAGGAGACTGACACATTGTCGTCTACATCCTGGCCCTTCGTGACCAGGGCAACGTTCAGGGGCGCGGTGGGAACGTCGGAGGATTGGGCGGCCACATTCATGGTTCCGGCGGAACCCGCCAGATACACCAACACGCCAACCAGCGCCGCCAGCAGTATCAGAACCCTTCTCGTTGCCATCGGAGCAAATGGCCTGAACATCATCTAATCCTCATTGGACTTAAGTAGGTGAGGAGTTTCGAGATAGTGCAGGATCGAGGCCAAATCGCAAGCCGCAGCCGACAAGCGGGACGAGCCCGGCCGGATGCGCCGAGCATGACTATGTACGTTTATCACCGCCGCCCGGATGGCCCTCCCGGAAGCCGCCGGGAGCCTCAAGCAACGCTGAGGCATCGAGAGGGGGCAGGCGGATCATATCTCCTTCCCGCTTCGAGTCTTCGTCCGGTTGGAGATCCCTAGGCTGGGCACAGGCCCCAGTTGGCGTGAGGCCAAAACCGCCATCGCCCTGCCATCACGGTGCCTTCACCCTGCCATCACCCGGGAGGCTGTGCGGCAAGTCCCTGCGCTCCAGAATGACAGAGATTATAACATCGCCCGCGCTACAACTCTAGATTTTATGTAAACAACTGGCCCGGCTCAGCACACCGGCGCTTCTTGCGCTCCGCCTGTCTCCGGCGACCGGTTTCCGGGCTGCCTACCGGGGGTTTCCGGGTTGCCTGCCCGGGCCCTGATCTACGGCGAGTCCCTGCCCCGCAGCGCAGGAATCCCGCCACCAAACGCCACCGAACCCCGCGGGGCGCAGGGCCGCTTGGCCGGTGAGGCTCGCCGAGACTTCCTCGGTTCCTCTATCCCGCCCAGAGCCTCCAGCAGTCCAAGTACCCGCTTCCCAACCTCCTGTTGCCCGAGAGCGACGACTCCCCCGAAGACGGGGGAGGGACCCCCAGCGCTATTGGGGGTTTTTGCAGTACTCGTGGTCGGGGTGGCCTACTACCCATGCGGCGGCAGTGCACACTCTATTATTGGATTTATTGTGCTCCGGATCGTCTTCGGTTGGGGTGCCGTCGTCTTCGGTTGGGGTGCTGCCGTCGTCTCCGGATGAGCTGCTGCCGTCTCCGGATGAGCTGCTGCCGTCGCCGTCGCGCGGGATGAACTTCCCGACGCAGTTGGGGTCGCTTTCACTGGTGGGCACACAACCCGTGTACTCGGTGCGGCCTGCCCAGTCCAGCATCCCGTACTTGTCTTCCTCGTATGCCCAGACGATGATCACGCCGCTGCTGCCTATCTTCGTGTCGGCTGGGGGGATATGGTGGTAGCCGGTCAACCGGTCGGCGTAGACGGTGACCCTGCCTTCGCAGCCTGCATCGCTAGGCTGGCAGGCGACGTAGCTGGTCTGCCCGGTCTTGTTGCCTTCGTCGTCGTATTGGTAGACCGTCGTCACGCTGCCCGTTACGTTGGGCACCTCCACCGGCTTCTCGATCGTGCCCGGCGCGGTTATGCAGGTTTCGGGCGACCAGAATGTTGTTTGCCCCGGCACCCTGATGCCGATGGAGAAACACCACTCCTCGCCGGGCTTGACCGGCCCCGCCTCAGCTACATACCGGGACGCGAGTTCCGCGTCGCCGCTCCACAGGTCGCCAGTCCACACCGGCCGTGTGGCGGTGTGCGTCCGGTGGCGGGAAACGTTCTCGGCCCGCAGCACCTGATGGATCGGGGATGCCTTCCTGATGTATTCGTAAACGCCGACCGGGACTGGCTGGTTGTCCCACCAGGCCCGGTAGTACCCGCCATCGTATGGCCCCTCGAGCCTGGGCCCCTGCTTTAGCTGCAGGTCGAGGTTGTCGAACGGCTCATCCACGTTGGTTACCATCAGCGTCATCGCCACCGTGTCGGAGCCGCCCCTACCGTCGCTGGCCTCCACCGTGAAGCTGTAGCGGTTCTTGGTCTCGTAGTCGAGGCTGGTCCCGCTGGCCAGGGTGAGCTTGCCGCCGGTGATGCGGAAGGACGTGGCGTCGCCGCCGGTCAGCCTCCAGGTGATGGTGTCGGCGTTGGCGTCGGTGGCGGTGAAGGTGTAGAGCGTCCCGCTGGTGTTCTCCGCGATCGAGAGTGTGCGGCCAGTGACCTTGTTGGTGATCTCCGGCGCGGTGTTGCCTGGCGAGCTGGTGCTGCCCGTGCCGCTGGCCGACCAGGGGCCATCGCCCTCGGCGTTCCCGGCCCTCACCTGCGCCTGGTAGCTGGCGCCGGGCGTCAACCCGGTGATGTCGACGGTCAAGGCCGTGCTCTTGCTGGTGTCGTCAAGCTCCGTCCAGTTCGTCCCGTCAGTGCCGTAGCGCACGTCGTAGTCGTCGATGGCCGGCTTGCCGGTGTTCGCCGGCGCCGTCCAGGTCACCGTCAGGCCGGTGCTTGTGCCGGACGTCGCGGCCACCGCCGGCGCACCCGGGGCCGCGGGCGGCTCGGCCACGTCCGTCACGGTCAGCGTCACATCAACCGTGTCCGTATCGGTGCCGTCGCTGGCCTCCACCGTGAAGCTGTAGCTGGTCTTGGCGGACTCGAAGTCGAGGCTGGTCGTGCTCTTCGGAGTGAGGACGCCGGCGCTGCTGATCTCGAAGAACCCGGGATCCGTGCCGGTCAGGCTCCAGGTGATGGTGTCGCCGCTGTCGGCGTCGGTGGCGTTGAAGGTGTAGAGCGTCCCGGTGGTGTTCTCCGCCACGCTGATTGCGCCGTTGGTTGGCTTGTTGGTGATCTCCGGCGCGTTGTTGGCTGGCGCCGCGGCCACGACGGCGTTGGCCGCGGCCCCGTCGGCCGTCTTGCTACCACCGTGGTCGTCAGTGTAGCTGGCGGTGGCCTGCAGGTACTTGCCCACGTCGCCGGCCACCGGCGTGTAGGAGGCGCTGTCAGTGCCGATGTCGCTCCACGGCGCTGAACCATCGGCGGAAATAGCCCACTGCCAGGTCGTGCCTGAGATGTTGCCGTCCGGGTCGGTCAGGCTGGCGGTCAACGCGGCGCCCACCACGGGGGTGGTCGCGCTGAAGCTCACTGCACCCGCCTCGTCCACGTTGGTCACGCTGATGGTCACGGTGATCGTATCCGTCTCATTCGACGTGTCGGTGGCGGTTACTACGACCGTGTAGGTTCTGTTGTCCGCGTCCTCGTAGTCCAGTGCTGCCTTGGTCTGCAACTGGCCGGTGCCCGCGACGATGGCGAATGACGCAACGTCGGTCCCGCCCAGGGTGTAGGTCAGGGTATCGGCAGCGTCGGCGTCGGTGGCGGCTACCGGGTCGCCGATGTCCGTCGCGGCGGCGGTGTTCTCCGCCACCGAGCGGGCGCCGGTCTCCGACGCCGGAAACTCCGGCGCGTTGTTGCTTGGCGGCGCGGCCGACACCGCGTTGGCTGCGACCGCGACTGCCGTCTTGCTAGCGCCGTGGCCGTCGGTGTAGCTGGCGGTGGCCCGCAGGTACTTGCCCACGTCGCCGGCCACCGGCGTGTAGGAGGCGCTGTCAGTGCCGCTGTCGCTCCATGCCGTTGCGCGATCGGCGGATATTTCCCACTGCCAGGCCGTGGCCGAGATGTTGCCGTCTGGGTCGGTCAGGCTGGCGGTGAGCGCGGTGCCCACCACCGGGTTGGCCGAGTCGAAGCTCACCACACCGTCCTCGTCCACGTTGGTCACCGTCAGCGTCACCGCGACGGTGTCCGAGTCGGTGCCGTCGCTGGCGGTCACCGTGAAGCTGTAGCTGGGCGTCGCCTCGTGGTCGAGGGTGGTCCCGCTGGCCAGGGTGAGCTCGCCGTCGCCGCTGTTGTTTTTGGTGATCACGAAGTCCGTGCCGGTCACGCTCCAGGTGATGGTGTGGTCATCGGCGTCGGTGGCGGTGTAGGTGAACAGCGTACCGGGGGTGCTGTTCTCCGCTTCCGAGAGCGTACCGCCGGCCGCCTTGTTGGTGATTACCGGCGCGGTGTTGCTGGTGCTGCCCGTGCCGCTGGCCGACCAAGGTCCCTCCCCCTCGGAGTTCCCAGCCCGCACCTGCACCTCGTAGGCGGTGCCTGCCCTCAGGCTGCCGATGGTGGCGGTGACGGCCGGGTTGGTGGTGTAGGGCATGTCCGTCCAGTCCGTCGCACCGTCTCTCTTGTAGCGCACGTCGTAGTCATTGATGGCCGTCTGGCCCGTGCTGTCCGGGGCAGTCCAGGTCACCTTGAGTTGCTCGTTCGAGCCCGACACCGGGGCCACCGTCGGCGCAGCCACCGCAGCCGGCGGCTCTTCCACGTCCGCCACGTTCAGCGTCACCGCCACCGTGTCCGAATACGTCCCGTCGCTGGCCTCCACCGTGAAGACGAAGCTGGTCTTGTTCGACTCGTAGTCCAGCGTGGTCCCGCTGGCCGCGGTGAGGGCGCCGTCGCTGCTGCCGAGCACAAAGGATGTGGCGTCCGTGCCGGTCAGCTCCCATGTGACGCTGTCGTTATCGGCGTCGCCGGCGGTGAAGGTGTGGAGCGTCCCGGTGCTGTTCTCAGCTATCCGGAGCTCGTGGCTGGCTGGCTTGTTGCTGATCAGCGGCGCGCTTTCGGTGACCGTCGACGCCACCACCGCGTTGTCGCTGACCTTGACGGCCGTCTTGCCGGAGCCTCGGCCATCGGCGTAGGAGGCCGTGACCCGCAGGTACTTGGTCGCGTCGGCGGCAACCGGCGTGTACGAATCCGACGTGGCGGTGCTAATGTTGGTCCATCCCGATGTGCCATTGGCGGAAATGGCCCACTGCCAAGTCGTGCCCGTGACGCCGCCGTCCGCGTCGGTCAGCGTGGCGGTCACCGCCGTATCGATTTTCGGAGGCTTGGGGCTCAGCGTAATCGTGCCAGCCTCTTCCAGGTCATTGACACGAATCTTAAAGCTCTGTGAAAAGGACGCGCCATGGGCATCGGTGGCCTCTATAGCTATGCCGTAATCGCCCGCCCTCGCTTCGGCGTCCATGGGGGCCTTCGTCTTCACATAAACCAGCGACTCGCCGCTAAAGACAACAGAGAAGAAGCCTATGTCAGATCCCCAGGCCCTGATGCCGCTGATCGTGTCGCCGTCACGGTCAAACACACTGATCACGGGGTTAACAGTGCTGCCTGCCGGCAGGTTCTCGTCAACGTTCAGGTGGTGTGAGCGGCCGAATTCCGGCGGTCTGTTGACCGCGCTGGTGGTGCTGCCCGTGCCGCTGGCCGACCAGGGGCCATCGCCCTCGTCGTTGCCGGCCCGCACCTGCGCTTGGTAGCTGGTGCTGGCCGTCAGGCTGGTGATGTCGACGGTCCGGGCCGTGCTGTTGGTTGCGTCGGCAAGCTCCGTCCAGTTCGTCCCGTCAGTGCCGTAGCGCACGTCGTAGTCGTCGATGGGCGGCTTGCCGGTGTTGGTCGGCGCCGCCCAGGTCACCGTTAGGCCGGTGCTTGTGCCGGACGTCGCGGCCACCGCCGGCGCACCCGGGGCCGCGGGCGGCTCGTTCTCGTCTGTCACCGTCAGTGTCACGTCCACGGTGTCCGAGTCGGTGCCGTCGCTGGCCTCCACCGTCAAGCTGTAGCTGCTCTTGGTCTCGAAGTCCAGCGCTGCCTTGGTCTGCAACTGGCCGGTGTCCGCGACGATCTCGAATGACGCAACGTCATCTCCGCCCAGGGTGTAGGTCGCGGTACGCTCTCGATCGCGGAGAACAGCACCGGCACGCTGTTCACCTACACCGCCACCGACGCCGACAGCGGCGACACCATCACCTGGAGCGTGACCGGCACGGACGCCGGGTTCTTCGAGATCAGCAGCGCCGGCGTCCTCACTCCGAAGAGCACGACCAGCCTCGACTTCGAGTCCGCCAAGAACAGCTACAGCTTCACGGTGGAGGCCACCGACGGGACCGATAAGGACACCGTCGCGGTGACGCTGACCGTGACCAACGTGGACGAGACGGGTGCAGTGAGCTTCAGCGCGACCACCCCGGTGGTGGGCGCTGCGTTGACCGCCAGCCTGACCGACCCGGACGGCAACATCTCGGGCACGGCCTGGCAGTGGGCCACTTCGACCGATGGTTCAGCGCCGTGGAGCGACATCGGAACTGACAGCGCCTCCTACACGCCGGTGGCCGGCGACGTGGGCAAGTACCTGCGGGCCACCGCCTCCTACACCGACGGCCACGGGGCGAGCGGCCGTCGCGGCCGTGCCCAACGCGGTCGCGGCCGGCGTGAACAATGCGGGCACGGTGACCCTGTCAGTGACGAGTGGATGGAGGGCGGGTATGATCCTGAGGGCAACGTTGGACGACCCTGACGGTTCTGTGTCGAATGAGGTCTGGACGTGGGAACGCTCTGCTGACGGCTCCACAGGCTGGACTGCGATCCCTGGCGAGACGGACAGCGCCTATTGGGTAGTCGCAGCTGATGTCGGCAAGTTCTTGCGAGCAAGCGTGACCTACACCGACGCACATGGCGCGGGCCAAACCGCTAAAGGAGCGATCGATGCCGCGGTGTTGCGGGCTCTGACGGCGGTGGAGACCTTCGGGCCGCCGGTGCTCAGGTTCGAGGCTCCTGATAGCCTGGTCGTTCGATTGGTTGGCGCCGAAAGTGACGACATCACGGGTTACGACCTGCGCTACTGCGACATGTCCGATGATTGCACTGTTGAAGCCAACTGGACCGTCGTCGCCTTGACCGGCACGGGCCGGACCACCACCATCAGCGGCATCGCTACCGGCGCCTACTTCGAAGTGCAGGGGCGCGCCGGGACCTCCGACGGTAAAGGCCCCTGGTCGGAGAGCCGCGAGTTCAAAAACTACCCGCCGATCATTGCCCTCCGCGACGGCGTGACCGAGCTGACCGTCGCAGAGAACTTTGTCGGCGAGGTGACGGGCAGTCCCCTTTCCGTTATCGAATATGACGGGGATCCTGTCCAGCTCAAGCTGAAGGGCGACGACGCCGACTGGTTCGAATTCTATGAGGACTACAAGCTGTTCCTCGTCAAGCCTCTGGACTTCGAAAAAGACAGCTTCCCTCTCAAAATCGTGATCGAGGGCTACGACGGCCATGGCGGTAGTACCAGACACACTACTGGCTCCGGGAGCTTCCAAATAACCATAACTGACGTGGCCGAGCCGCCGGAAGCGCCGAATGCGCCGACGGTATCGGTGCCGTCGGATGCGCTGACCAGCCTGCTGGTGGAATGGGAGTATCCCGTCAACCCTGGCCCGACGATTACTGGCTACGAGGTGCAATACTGCGACCAGGCCGCTGATTGCTCCCCGGCCGCCGATTGGACCGACGTCGGCTTTGATGCTGGCACCTTCACCTCAACGACTATCGAATCCCTGACAGCCGGCGTAACCTATGAGGTGCAGGTGCAGGCGACCAACCCTGAAGGCAGCAGCCCATGGTCGCAGAGCGGCGTGGCCGTGTTGCCCACGCCGACGACTGGGATGACCGATATGTTCGAATTCTTGCCACCGTCTGTGACCTTACCGGCGGACACGAGCAGCGTTCTGTCTATCGCGGGGATAAACGCGAGCGATGGAAAGGATCTCACCCTGACGCTCAGCGTGCCCGACAACGTCCCCAACCCCGCCGACGATCCCCACGCCCCCGACCGGAACGACACGGTAAACATGGGGTACTGGAACCGGGCGGCCTCTGAACTGACCTTCACCAAGCAAAACTGGACGACGCCGCAGGAAGTGACGCTCAACGCCGAAAAGGCGGGAACCGTGGAGCTTACCATCACGGCGGAGGGATTGGATCCGCACATCATCACCGTGATTGTCGAGCCCTTCGGCATCATCAACGACCCGTCGGAGTTCGACCGCTGTTCCCGGCTAGGCTACAACCACGCCCTACATATGTGGTTATTGGAAGAGACCATCGACCGGCGCAATCGGGGTTGGGTCGATGCCTGGTCAGTAGCTACGAAACACGAAGGTGCGGCGGGTCGACAGTTGGATGAAGCGTACGAAAACCTGCACGATGCTATCGAGGCTCGGATTGAAGTCGAATGGCGGTTGCTCAACGGAATCTGGAACGGGTTCCTATTGGAGGATCCACCGCGTCTGCTCCAAGCGCGGGAGGCCCACGAAGCCTACAAAGCCGCCAAGGTCGCCCTGACAGCGGCGCGCGCCGCCTGGGATGCCTACGTGGCAGCGCCGAGGGCCGCCTGGGATGCCGCCTTGACGGCCGCCGTGGATGCCTACATCGTTACTAACCCAACCGCCACCAGGACTGAAGCCGAGGCCGCCGTCAGGGACACCGCCTGGGATACCTTCGCGGTTGATAACCCGGACGATGCTGGCATCATTCTTGCCGACGACGCCTTGGTGGTGGACCTGGCAGATGCGGCGGCCCTGGCCGCCGCCGAGAACACGGCCAGATCCGAAAAGGAGATAGCCAGGTACGCCGACTTCTCGGGCATAGACGCAGCTACCGCCACCACGAGGTCCAATGCGGCATTTGCGACGCGGACAGCCGTCCGGGAAGCTGGAACCCTCGAGGCCTGGCAGCAGTTCCTGCTGGACTTGGCCCCCGGCTGCAACGATTAGGCGGCGTCGCCTCCCCGCCCGAAGACACCAACACCTTCTGGGGCTTCGGCGGCGCCACCGACTATCCGGCGCTCGGGACCTACACGCCGGGAGTCAACACCGCGCCCGTCTTCGCCGCCGTCGCGACGGATCTCGGCGCCCCGGTAACCGACGCCGACACTGGCGACATCCTGACCTACAGCCTGGGCGGGACCTTCGCTGCGTCCTTCGCCATCGACGCGGCCAGCGGCCAGTTGCAGACCAAGGATGCCCTGGACTACGAAACCAAGAGCAGCTACCGGGTGACGGTGACCGCCTCTGACGGGACCTACTCGGACAGCATCGCGGTGAAGCTAACCGTGACCAACGTGGACGAGACGGGTTCAGTCAGCTTCAGCCGGGACGCTGTTCACCTACACCGCCACCGACGGCGACGGCGACACCATCACCTGGAGCGTGACCGGCGGCGACGACGCCACCTTCGGCATCACCGGCGGCGAGCTCACCCTGGCCGGCACGACCAGCCTCAACTTCGAGTCCGCCAAGAACAGCTACAGCTTCACGGTGCAGGCCAGCGATGGCAGGGGCGGCTCCGACACGGTGGCGGTGACGCTGACGGTGACCGACGTGAACGAGCCGCCCTCGGCCCCGGCTAAGCCGACGGTGTCCGCGACGCCTGGCTCCAGTAGCAAACTCGAGGTGAGCTGGCCGGCCCCGGCCAACACCGGCCCGCCCATCGACGACTATGACTAGCGCTACCGCGCGGGAACGTCGGGAACCTGGGAGTGGGAGCTGGACGACACGACCAAGAACCCGGCCACCAGCGTGACCATCTCCGATCTCCTCCCAGGCAACTGGTACCAGGTGTCGGTGCGTGCCGGGAACGCCGAGGGCGATGGCCCCTGGTCGGTTGGCAGCTTGGGCAACACCAACATACCGAGCGTCGATGATGACAGGCCTCTTGACGACACTATTGGGGTGGTGGCGTTGAGCGCTCCCCTTCCTTAGGTCGGGGAAAATATCTTGACCATTCTGAATGATCCCGATGGTCGTATAACCAACCAGAATTGGGTATGGCAGAGTCCACGGACCAGCAGAATTGGACGCAGCTCAGCTCAGGGGTTGACAGCTACACCCCCCTGGCAGCCGATATCGGCGCCTATATTCGTGCGACGGTCACCTGCGAGGACTACCACGGACCCAACAAGACCGCAAGCGGCGTCACCTCGTTCCCGGTCAGGCCGACAGTGACGGGGGTCGAGCCTGCTTTCGCCAACGAGAACATAAAACTCGTTGTCCTTGCAGAGTTGCTGATATCGGGATATGAGATCCTGAGAGGACTGGCGATCGACTCTGGAACCGGCTCTGTCACAGTCACCGATCCCGTAGCGCTGCAAGTAGGCTCCCACGATACGTTCGCGTTCGCGGTGCTCGCCGTCGACCCCGACGGCAACACAGGCAAGATGTCAGTCTCCGTGAAAATCAACAGCGCGCCGGAGATCACCAACAAGACGGCCGGCGGCGCAATCAGCGTGGCGGAGAACACCACCGGGACGCTGTACACCTACACCTACACCGCCACCGACGGCGACACCATCACCTGGAGCGTGACCGGCGACGACGACGCCACCTTCGGCATCACCGACGGCGAGCTCACCCTGGCCGGCACGAACACCCTCGACTTCGAGGCCAAGTCCAGTCACAGCTTCACGGTGGAGGCCAGCGACGGGAGCACCTCGGACACCGTGGCGGTGACGCTGACCGTGACGGACGGGGACGAGATGGGATCGGTTACCTTCGACTCGGCCAGCCCGCAGGTGGGCGCCGCGCTCACCGCCACGCTTACCGACCAGGACGGCGGCGTCACGGGCGCGACCTGGCAGTGGGCCACTTCCGCCGATGGCTCAACTGCGTGGAGCGACATCAGCGCCGCAACGTCGTCCTCCTGCACGCCGGTGGCTGGCGACGTGGGCAAGTACCTGCGGGCCACCGCCAGCTACACCGACGGCCACGGGGCGAACAAGACAGCCAACGCGGTCGCGGCGGTCAGTGGTCGGCCGGGCGCGCCGACAGACCTTCGTTTAATTCCGCAAGCGTTGGATGAACCCTACGCGCAGTTGGACTTCGTGCATCCGTCTTCTCACGGCGGCAAGACGATCACCCATTATCAGGTCGACTACAGCGAAACCGGCCCGACCGAGCCAACCATCCCTCCGCTGGATGGCTTACCAGAATTTTGGGACGGTTATCGCTCGACTCTGGCGAGCGTGAATATCACAACTCCACCGCTGACGAACGACAACGTATTCAAGGTGAGAATGCGCCCCTGCAACGCGTGGGTGGTAGCGGACGAAGAATGCACCGCGGCTGGGACCGGCCCCTGGTCGTATACCTTCAGGTGACAGTGGGTGATGAAGGCAACAAGCACCCGGTGATTGGCGACAAGCCGGACACCGGCTTGTTCGAGATTTCGGTCGCCGAGAACACGGGCGGCATCCTGCGTACCTTCGCAGCCACCGACGGCAACGGCGATGACATCATCTGGAGCCTAGAGGGGACGGACGCCGCGTCCCTCACCATCTACAGCAGCGGCCAGCTCACCCTGGCCAGCGGGACCCTTTTGGACTACGAGACCAAACCGAGCTACACCTTCCGGGTGAAAGCCAGCGACGCCCGGAGGGGCGCGGAAATCGTCGACGTCAACCTGGCTGTAACCGACGTTGCCACTGAGACCAACCAAGCGCCGTCCTTCGCCCGCACGTCGGTGACCCGGAAAGTGTTCGATAACGCTACCGGCGGCACCCCCATTGGCGCTCGGTTGGTGGCCACAGACCCCGAAGGGCAGGCGCTCCGGTACTCGCTGGACGCGGCAGGGGATGCGGTCTTTGACATCGGCATCCAGACCGGCCAGCTCTCGCTGGGCGAGGGCGTCACGCTGGACGCCACCCTCACGCCCTCCTACACCTTCACCGTCACGGCAACCGACCCCCACGGAGCAACCGGCACGCTGTCCGTCACCGTCAACGTGGACGAGAATGTCGGCGATTACAATAGCGACGATGACGGCCTGATCGAGATCGGCAGACTGGCCCAGCTCGACGCCGTGCGTTGGGACCTAGACGGCGACTGCGCCACCAGCTCGGGCAACGAGAGCACGTATGCGGCGGCATTCCCAGGCGCGGTTGCGAAAATGGGCTGCCCCTCCAACGGCTGCATAGGCTATGAGCTGACGGCTGACCTGAACTTTGACACCAACGGCAACGGCTCCGTCGACAGTTCCGACGGCTATTGGGACGAAGGCAAGGGCTGGGAGCCATTCGGCGACCTCGAGTCGATCTTCGATGGCAACGACCACACCATCAGCAATATGTTCATCAACCGCGATACCTCAATGGGGCTGTTCTCGGTGATGTCCGGAACGGTCCGCAACCTAGGAGCCTGTCCGACAATTAGGGGAAATCCAGGGAAGGGGTGGGCTGTAGAATAGTGGGAGGCAGGCAAGGGCGGGTCAAGGTAAAGGAGGGGTGTGATGGCCAAAGAGTACCGGACTTATTCCTTAGACCAAGGATATCTCTTACCCCAAGACCCGAGAGATTGGTTGCCTGAGGGACATCTGGCCCTATTTCTGGAGGAGGCGGTGGGGCTGTTGGACCTGACGGAGATCACTTGCCGGTACCGGCAGGGACGGGGGCCTCGGGCCTACCATCCCCGGATGCTCCTCACCCTGTTGTTTTACGGCTATTGCAAGGGGGTCTGCAGCTCGAGGAAGATAGCGGCGGGCTGTGAGACGGACGTGGCCTTCCGGGTGCTCTCAGGAGGCCAGTTCCCGGACTTCCGGACGGTGGCCGACTTTCGCAAGAACCACCTGAGGGCTTTTGAGGGGCTGTTCTTGCAGGTGCTGGGGCTGTGCCGGGAGGCTGGGCTGGTGCGGCTGGGGCACCTGTCGCTGGACGGGAGCAAGTATCAGGCCAACGCGTCGAAGCACAAGGCCATGAGCTACGGGCGGATACAGGAGACGGAGCCCCGGTTGGAGGCCGAGGTCAAGGAGTTGCTGCGCCGGGCGGAGGAGACGGATGAGGCCGAGGACGCCGAGTATGGGGTGGAGGTCCGGGGGGATGAACTGCCCGAAGAGCTGAGGCGGCGGGAGGGCCGGCTGGCCAAAATGCGTGAGGCCAAGGCGCGCTTGGAAGAGCGGGCCAGGAACCGGGCGCAGGAGCAGGCTAAAAGGCGAGGGGCGAACGAGGATGCAGTGCAAGCCGCCGTGGCCAAGGCCGCGCCCCGGCCCAAGGAGCAGAGCAATTTCACCGATCCGGACAGCCGGATCATGAGGACCTCTCGGGGTTGGATCCAAGGCTACAACGCCCAGGTGCTGGTGGAGGAGGGTAGTGGTGTCATAGTAGCCCAAGAATTGACGGCCCACAGCGTGGACAGTCCCAGGCTGGGAGCCATGCTGGAGCTCTTGGACCGGAACCTGGCACGGCTGGGAGTTGTTGAGGAGGAGCGGCGTCCCCGGCACTTCACCGCCGACGCGGGGTACTGCAGCGAAGGCAACCTGGGGATGCTGGCCCGGCTGGGAATTGACGCCTACGTGGCCACGGGACGGGAGAGACACCATCGGGCCGGAATAGGGTGCCAGGCCCGTACCAAGACGCCGCTACGCCAGGCCATGAGGGCCAAGCTGCAGACTCCGGACGGGAAGGCGGTCTATGCCCGGCGCAAGGCCATCACCGAACCGGTCCACGGGCTGATCAAACAAGCCCGGGGGTTCCGGCAGTTCCTGTTGCGAGGCGGACTCAAGGCCGCCAGGGAATTCACCTTGGTGGCGCTAACCCACAATCTCTTGAAGCTGTGGCGGGCTAACCCAGCGGCCACCGGCTAAATCAAGCAGGCCGGGCGCGGTTTGTCTAGCGGTCCAGACCCATTTCAGGAGCGGAGCCGCGTTGACCCTCCAGGGTCCATCTCACTATCGCCAACTAACCAGACCGTCGCCCAGAATCTTTGGACACACTCCTAGGCTCGAAGATCACAGCCTGGAGTCCATGGTGGCTTGGCTTGGTTGGACTTCAGTGCGTAAGGTGAACGTTTGTAGCAGTTCGGCGGCGCCCTCCTGGCATCCCGCGATCGGGGTGCCGGGGTCGTTCGGTATCTCTTGGATTCGCTCGCTGGTGAGGCCGGGAGCGGGACCCGGTTCCATCTCGGGTCGTTGTGGTGCTCGGCTGTTACGAAGGTGGTGGTGGTGTATCTGGCGGCGCTGACGAGGCCGCGCAATCTGCCGATGGCCAGTTGCTCCGGAGAGTAGCGCCAGACCGTGATTGGCCTGCCGGTTTTGAGGCTGAGGGATTCCTAAGGGTTCGTCAGGATGAGGTTCGCGCCGGTCCCGGTGGGCCGGTCTATGAACCCAAGGGGCATGATGTAGGGTTCGGCCATCCGATTTCCTCTCTCTAGGTGGTTTTGGGTATGGAAAGGTAAAGGGACGGGTCTGTGCCTGTGCCCTTGTTGTGGGGGGTGATTTCTTCGACTGTAGGATCGTAGTGTGGGCCTCAGGTAGGCCGCATCGGATCGCGCTCTGTTTGCTCTAGCTGACGGTCTCCTGGTAGGCCATGTGTTAGGTTACTCGGTCTGAGCTTGACATCAGTGGGGCTTGGTTCCCCTGCTGATTTGCTGGTTCCCGGAAGAGTTCAGGGTCAGCGAGGCCGACATACTGGTTGTAGCCTATGCCGCGAACGTCCGGTTCGAGGGAGCAACGCAATAGTTGGCCGGTCGCCTTCTCCGACAGGTCAGGTGCTTTGATGTTGCGGATTTCTTATCTGCTGGCGGCTTCCACTAATTCGGGAGTTTGCCGGATGGTCACTTGGAAAGTACCCTAGCTGTGGTCAACTCTTCCTTGAGGCCAGATCTTCCGCTATCTCCTCAATTTGTTCTAGGGCCACCCGTAGGTCCTCCAGGATTTCGTCGGCGATTACGTCGGGCGGGGGGAGCGTGGCAGTGTCCTCCATGCTTTCGTCGCGGAGCCAGAAGATGTCCAAATTCGCCTTGTCGCGCTTCATCAGGTCGTCATAGTTGAAGCAGTGGAACCGTTCTGTCTCATCCCTTAGGAGACGGTTCTCCGGGTTGTAGCAGTCCACGAAGTCGTCCAGGTCGGCGCGGGTCAGCGGGTTGGTCTTCAGCGTGAAGCGGCGGTTGGTGCGCAGGTCGTAGATCCAGAGGTCCCGCGTCCAAGGCGTCTCGCTGGCAGGCTTGCGGTCGAAGAACAACACGTTGGCCTTGACGCCCTGGGCGTAGAAGATGCCCGTCGGCAGCCTCAGTAGCGTGTGGGCGTCGCACTCCGCCAGCAGACGACGGCGCACAGTCTCCCCTGCGCCACCTTCGAACAGCACATTGTCCGGAACCACGATGGCCGCCCGGCCCTGGGTCTTTAGCAGCGTCCGCACGTGCTGCAGAAAGTTAAGCTGTTTGTTGCTGGTGGTAGCCCAGAAGTCGGGGCGCTCCACAATCAGTGCCCCCCGCTCCGTCTCGCCCTTGCTGTTGACGAAGGTGAGGGCCGATTTTCGGCCGAAGGGTGGGTTCGTCAGCACCAGGTCGAAGTTTCTCCCCGGATGGGCGCGCAGGCTGTCGTCCACCTTGATGTTGGTGTCGTCGCCGCCGATGCCGTGGAGGTACAAATTCATCGCGCACAGCCGGGCCGCGCTGTCCACGATCTCCCAACCGTGGAGGGCGTCCTCCTTGAGGCGTTGCTTTTGGTCCTGGTCCATATTGGGATAATGATTAACGATGTAGTCGTGGGCGGCCAGCAGGAAGCCGCCGGTGCCGCAGGCCGGGTCGCAGATGGTGTCGTCCGGGCCGGGGCGCATCACGTCCACGATGGCCTGGATCAGCGGGCGCGGCGTGAAATACTGCCCCGCGCCGGTCTTCACGTCCTGGGCGTTGCGCTCCAGTAGCGATTCGTAGGCGTCCCCCTTCACGTCGGCGCTAAGCTCCAACCACTTCTCGCTGTCGATGAGGTCCCGGACCAGCCGGGTCAGCATGGCCGGTTCCTGGATCCTGTTCTGGGCCTTGCGGAATATGACGCCCAAGGTGCCGGGCAGGCCGCCCAGCGCTTCCAGGATGGCGCGGTAGTAGTTTTCCAGCTCGGTGCCGTCACGAGCCAGCAGGTCAGACCAGCCGTAGCCCTCGGGGATGGGCGGTGGCTGGTAGTCCGGCAGATTAATGTAGGGCGGGCTGCTGCGCTCGTCCATCATCTTGAGGAACATGAGGTAGGTGAGCTGCTCCAGGTAGTCGCCATAGGACAGCCCGGCGTCGCGCAGGATGTTGCAGTAGTTCCACAGCTTTTGCCCGATGTTCACCGAGGTCGTCATGCCGTTGCCTTCCTTGCCTTGGGTGGCCTGGATTTGCGCTTAACGGGGGCGGACGCCTGGGCCGCCTCGCGCTCGGCCTTGATGCGCTCCAGCAATACGGACGCCGGTTCGTCTTTGGGGTCCTGGGGCACCAGCTCGCCGGAGAATGCCTGTTTGAGAATGCTCTGCCGCAGCCGCTCCGCCCGCGCCAGGCTGGCCCCCACGGTGGCCTCCGCCTGCTGAACGACCGACAGCCGCCGCTCCACCTCGGCCACGATGCGGCACTGCTCCGCGATGGAAGGGAGGGCCACTGCCCAGGAGGCTGAGCGTTCAGCACCCAAATGGTGAATGCCAACACCCCTCGCGGCACGCCCCAAAGCGCCTGAACGAGCGTCAGACAGCAGGTGATAGAACAGGAAAGGAACGATTGGTCGATACGCCCTGACACGAATTAGAGTGTTCTGAAAGCAGCAATCCTCGATCTCTCCATCCCAAATAGCGGGCTTTCCAACCTCATCGGCACTCCCCGATGCCTCAGACAAGAGAATATCTCCGCGCTCCAACCGGTATATCTCGAACTCGCCGGGATTAAAGTCCATTTCTTTTACGTCTGATAGGTTAAGCCCGTTCCAAGTGACGTTGGCTGCCCTGAGATAGGGGCGCATATTGGGACCAGTGGCTCGCTTTGGCGAACGCTGTCGGCCCAACCGTACTTCGGAAATCGAGTCCAACCTTGCCCACACCCACCCCTCCGGCAGTTCCGGCAGGGCGGAGGTGTCCGGCGCGGTGGGCTCCTTGTACTTGCCCCGGCGCTTTTCCTGGGTCTCCCAGCGGGCGCGGCGCTCGGCCAGGATGCGCTCCAGCAGGACGCCGGCAGGTTCGTAGCCCCGGCCCTCGGAGCGGGCCAGCTCCGCCTCGTTGGGGACCAGCCGGCCCTCGCAGGCGGCCTTGAGGACGCTGGCCCGGTAGCGCCTCAGGTTGGCCTGCGCCCGCCGCAGCGCGGCCACCGATGCATCCAGCCGGGCGAACTGCTTCTCGACCTCGGCAACGATGCGGCGCTGTTCGGCGAGGGGAGAGAGGGGGATAATTAAACCCGCCAATTTTTTGGCGTTTACGTTTTGCAGAGCAATACCTGCTGACTCCTGAGAGATTTGCTCCCAATATGACGGACTGGACAGGAAGTAATGCAGGTACTTTTTCTCTAGTTCTGACTTTGGTCGAAACCGGATTAAGTATGAAGCGAAAACCACTTCGGGGCAGTCGTGAATTAACGCGCTTAGGCCGACAGACCCAGCCCTGGAAATTACAATATCGCCTTCCGAAAGTAGGAATCTCTCCGGCGAAGGTGGCTCTTGCTCACAGAATGGAACTGACGACCAATCGATGGTGCCCTGAGATATGTCTGTAGTTCGTAGGAGTTTTAAGCTTCCTACCTTGGTGGCGGCTTTGGTAGTCCACCCATATTCTGGTTTGGCACAGATTTCACCTAGGGTAGAGATGGCCCAACCCAAGGGGAGATGATCGGCAGGTGAATGACCAGACACGGCGTTTGATTTCTGCTCTGGATGCTGAACCATGTTAGGTACTATGACTCTGTCTGCGCTGCTGCTCTCTTTCGTGGCAACAAGGCCGGATCTCGCGTGCGTAGTTGTACGCAACTTCAGTATTTAGATTTCCCTGAAGTAGGTCGCCGTTGAGATAATTTTTGATAGCGCTTCTCATATATTCAGAACAAGTTGCAAGGCAGGCACAGGGTTACGTATCAATCGCCTTCTCAAGACATGCTATCCTTTGAGCTATTTCTGGAAGGTAGTAACGGACCCTTTGCCCAGTACCATACCCAGCATACTTTCGTTTTTTAGGCCAAATCTGGATCGCCGAGAGTATTATCGAGATGCAATTCCCCATCAGGGAAAGGATTTCAATGATCATAAATGTCTCCACTGGACGCGAATTGCCTGCGGCGCTTCTCCGTCGTCGAAGTGGCATAGCACGGCGTCCCGCGTGATGTAAATCAAATCATCCCAGTCTTCGCCCTGGGTGAATATGCTGTATTCTACGGCGCGGGCTTCGTAGCCGCCCTCGGGGGACTCCCGCACTTGGAAGACGATTTCGGCGCCTGGCATTTCCGGTCTCCTCAACCCCTACACGTTTGTCGGAAGGGGCTTGACGTGCTCCTCTAGCCAAGCCTTCAACTCGGCGAACCGGAAGGAGTTGGTATCGAACAGGCGCATGAAGTGGTCGTAGGCCTCGCGGCTGTCGCAGTCTATGAAGTGGCCGTTCAACGACAGGAATATCTCTGTTGCGGCAAAGGCCACCCGTTTGTTGCCGTCAATGAAGGGGTGATTCATGGCCAGGCTTTCCATCATTGCGGCGGCTTCCTCGATCAGGCCTTCGTAGTACCCCATTTGCGAGCGGAAAAGAGCCGACTCCAACGCTCCCATATCCCGCAGTCCGTGGGAGCCTCTGAACTGGTCAATCAGGTCCTCGTGAATAGAGAGAACTTCCTGTATGGCAAGGAAATTGCTGCTCATTGAGCCAACAATTCATAGAGGCGGCGGTGCCGCTCAACGCTGGCGCGGTAGTGAGCCATGACCTCGGGGCGCACATTCTCCCTGGTCTTGGACTCGATGTAGCTGGCCATAGCCTCTTCCAGCACCGCTTGAAACTGCCTTCCTTCCTTGCGGGCAATCTCGCGCATTCGCTCCAGCAACTCCGGGTCAACCTGGCTGGAAAACTTTTGCCGCGTTGTAGCCATCGCCAATTCCCCCCGGCACCTTTATTCCATTATTGTGCGGCTTGGCGGAGCGGTCAAGAAACATCTTGACAGGAACAGAGGGATAGCATCTTGCGCCCTACCCTGCCAACGCCAGGTTCAGCTCCTCCAGCTGGGCGGTCAGTCCGTCGCCGAACAGGGCGTGGGCGCGGCCGATGCCGCCCCGCTGGGCGAAGGGGGCGTACTGGAGGTCGCTGGGCTCTATGCTGACGCTGCCCGCGATGTGGTCTTTGATGTATTCCAGCCATTGCCGCTGCTCGTCAGTGAAGGTGTTGCCAGCAATCTCCTGCGTCGCCAGCCAGCCGCTGAACCGCTGCTCCACCTGCTCGGCGAAGGGCGCCAGTTCATCGTCGTTGCCGATGGCGTAGCGCACCAGGGACACGATGTCGGCCAGCACCCGTTGGCTGGAGCCGCGCACCCGGGACTGGTCCAGTAGCCGGTAGGCGTCCCATAGCCTTGCCGGGGTCCAGGAGCGGGGCGGACTTTGCAGCGCGTCGGCCAGGGCCCGGATGTCGGCATAGCCCAGCCGCTGGCTGTAAGGCCGCTGGTACAGGATCTGCAGGGCGGTGATCTCATCCCGGTTCTCCTCGATGTACTCCCGGAAGGAGCGGATGAGAGCGTTAGCCTCGGCCCCTGAGAACTCCGCCCTGAGCACCGTATCCTGGGACACGGTGTCGATGGTCTGCTCGTAGGCGCGGTGGATCTCGATCAGCCGCTGCCGCAGTTCAGGGTTGGCGGCGAAGGGCCTGGCCGCCGCTTCCAGCAATTGCCTCTCGGCTTTTGCGACGGCTTCCTCTGGCGGGTCGTCCTGTCCGGTGGCTAACTTCGCTGCCTCCATTGCCGCGTCGGAGTCGGCGGCGTTGATCAGCTTTGACACCAGTTCATTCAGAGGGGCGCCTCCGGCCACGGACTCCACCGCCTGACGGTCCTGGGGCGAGAGCCGGTGGTCCAGGCGGCCGAGGCGGCTGGCCAGCGACGACAGCGTGTCAGGCTCACGATCGCCCATGGCCACCATGTCCAGCAGCTTGTCGAAGGGCACCGACGGGTGGCGGTCCAGCGAGTAGGACTCGGACAGTTCGCTCTCGGTGACACCCACGGCGTCCACGATGACGAAACGGTCCTTGCCGGTTGCGTCCGGAGTCACCGCGTTGAAGTCGGTGGGGGAGATGGTGCGGACGCCGCGCCCCTTCATCTGCTCGAAGAGGTTGCGGCTGCGCACATTGCGCATGAAGAACACCACTTCCACCGGCTTGATGTCGGTGCCGGTGGCGATCATGTCCACGGTCACAACTATGCGCGGGTTGAAGCTGTTGCGGAACTGCGTGATCAGGTCCTCGGGCCTGGCTCCCGTGGTGCGGTAGGTAATCTTTTGGCAGAAGTCGTTGCCCTTGCCGAACTCCTCCCGCACGATGTCCGTGATGTCTTCGGCGTGGCTGTCGTCCTTGGCGAAGATGATGGTCTTGGGCACGTGCTCGCGGCCCGGGAATATCTCGGTCGTTATCTTGTCCCTGAAGGTCTGAATGACCGTGCGGATCTGGTCCACCGCCACCACGTCCCGGTCGAGCTGGCCGGGGGAGTAGGTCAGGTCCTCGTCCAGTTCCTCCCAGCGGATGTCGCGGGTGCGGCGGTCGCGCCGGTCAACCTTCAGGCCGGCCTCGATGGTGGCGCCCTGCTCCGTGATTTCTGTCTCGATGCGGTAGACGTTGTAGTCCACGTTGATGCCGTCGGCCACCGCCTGCTGGTGGTTGTACTCCATGGCCAGGTTCTGGTTGAAGAAGCCGAAGGTCTGCTTCGAGGGCGTGGCGGTGAGTCCGATGAGGAAGGCGTCGAAGTATTCCAGCACCTGCCGCCACAGGTCGTAGATGGAGCGGTGGCATTCGTCGGTGATGATGAAGTCGAATTCCTCAATGGGAAAGATCGGGTTGTACTCCACCTTCTGCGGCGAACCCTTAGTCGACGCCACATCGAAACCGGAAGCCTCCTCCAGTTCCGGGTCCAACTCCTCTCCTTTGAGCATAGAGTAGACCCGCTGGATGGTGGCGATGCAGACCCGGCTCACTGGGTCGATGCTGGCCGATTGCAGGAGTTGGACGTTGTAAAGCTCGGTGAACTTCCGCCCATCTCCGGGCACGGTGAAGCCCTGGAACTCCCGCAGCGTCTGCCGCCCGAGGTTGCTGCGGTCGACAAGAAACAGAACACGCCGGGCGCCAGCGTAGCGGATTAGGCGGTAGACCTGGTTACAGGCCATAAACGTCTTGCCGCTGCCGGTAGCCATCTGCACCAGCGAGCGCGGGCGCGCCTCGGCCAACGACTGCTCTAGGTTGCGGATGGCCTTAGCCTGCGCCGGCCAGAGGTTGGAGGCGTCCAGCGGCGGCATCTCCGTGAGCTTGCTCCGTAGGCTGTATGGGGCGGTGTAGGCGGCTTGCGTACCTGCAGCCTGCTGCTGGCCGATGTCCCACGAAGGTATGGATGCGCCCAGCCACTCGGCCAGGATCTCGGGGGTATGGAAGGAAAAGACCGGGCGGCTGCGGGGTTCAGGGTCCAGCCCGCCGGTGAACCGGGTCTCAGCTCCAGTGCTTTCGTACAGGAACGGTAGAGGGCGGATGTAGGCGAGCAGATTGTCCGGCAGCCCCGCGCCATACTTGCCAACGTGAGTTATGGTTAAGCGACGGTTGGGAGCGCGGGAATATTCTCTCTGCTCAAGGATGGTTTCTTGGGCTGATGGCAATAGGCAATCAACCCGGAGACCAGGTTGACCAAGAAGTTGGCTGGGCTGCGGTGGCGGGTATGCTCAATCTGAGAGATATTCTTCAGTTGGTCGTTAACCGATTCGATGACGGCCCGCTTACGAAGCAGGGCCCTGTCTTCCGGGGGCAAGGGGCGGGGTTTCATATTTCGCTTCAGCCTGGTAATCAACTGAATACCCCGCTCGAACAGTTGGGAGACCAGCTTTTGGGAGATATAGCCCCGGTCGCCAAACAACCGGCCCAATAGGCTCCGGGTCAAGTGGGGGACCGGCTTGCGGTCATCAACATTACCCAGGGTGATGCGGCAAGCCAACAACTCGCCCCGATCGTTGACCACCAAGTGCAGCTTGAACCCGAAGAACCAGCCCACCGAGGTCTTGCCCCTTTGGGCTATACCCGCAAAGACCCGGTGGCTGGAAATGCGCCGGTTGTGGCAGACGGCTATTGGAGTTGAGTCGATGAAGCTGATCCCGGTGCAGCGTCCGTAACAGTTCATCAGGTAGGCGCATAGGGGGACCAGGAACCCAGGCATCAGTCCAACGAAGCGTTCATAGCTGACCAACCGGGGAAACTCGGAGCGCAAATGCTCCTGCACGTACTCGGTGTAGTAGGCCTTGAAGTGGCGATAGTGGCTCTGATGGAAATGAATCATGATGGTCATTGCTTCGCTGACTGACAGTTGGCCCAGGCGCCGCCTTTGGCGGGAGCCACTTTGGAGCAGGTCTTGTTCCCAGTGGGGCTGGAACCGTTGCCAAAAATCATCGACATCGCAAAATAGGTTTAGTAGACTCATCCCGGGACACCTCTCAATGGATTAGCATTGAGAAGAATACCTCTTCTCAACCATTGGTGTCCCTTTTTTATCCATAATTCACGTTTGCCAGACTGTGCCTCGACCCCGGTGAGCGTGTGGCCCTCGGGTTTCGCTTCGACCACCCCCGCCGCCCTGCCGTCCACGTAGAGCAGGTAGTCGGCAACGCCATGACCGCGGTGCAAGGGAAACTCCCGCACCGCCACGCCACGGGCGGCATAGACGTTGAGTGTGGCGACGTCCTGCACTGTCCACCCTGCCCGTTCTAGTAGCCGGTCGATGTTTGTCATTGCCCGTTCTTCGGGAGTCGTCAATGTTCGTCACTCTTCCCTGGGAGTTGGGAACGTTTGATAAAGAGAAGCTGTCCCAGGGTCTTACGCAAAACTGTAATGCTAGGGCGAGTTACCTCGTTCGCCGCACCTTGCAATTATACTGTCATAATGCAAGTATCGAATAGCTTGCACGGCCGGCGTTGGCTGCGGTTCAAAATGGCTTGATGATCGTCTGCATGGCCCCGCGGGTTATGCCTTGCTTTCGTCGCCGCTGGCCGGGAAGCCGGGTAGCGCAACTGTTCCATGTTTCTGCTGGTTGGGCGAGCCTTGAGGTCTCTCGGCGTACCGGGTCTTTGGGTCTGGCTGTCCGTCTGGACCGTGGTTCTGCCATCGCCTGCCGTCTTTGATCGTTTCCGCTTTCCTGCGTCGGTAATGCTTCGGGTTTTCTTGGTGCCTGTCGTCCGGCTGGGCAACGCGAACGGGTATTCGAAAATCTCTCTTTTAGGAATGTTGATGGTGGTCATTGTGTCCCCGCCATGCTGAGAGCTGTGAGCGGCGGGGCTTGGTTCACGCCGCCGCTCGCCGGGAGTTGTCTTTGAGCCAAGCGTGGTTGCCGTGGGTTGGTGCCTGCCGAGGCCGGTTTAGGTAGTGTCCCTGTCCGGTTTCTTGCGATGATAATCGCGGTCTGGTTGTCCTGCAACCATATTGAAAGACGAGTAGTAACAAGCCAGCAGTTCGCAATGGGACTCTGCCGTGTTGCCCGAGGTGGACAAGGCGGATACCGACGAGGATCTCTCGTCCCGCAATCCTTTGCCTTGAAGCGGTCCAGTCTCGCCTTTTCGGGGGCCGACCGCCGGGCAAGTGACCGGTTCGGGTCCGGCCCCCGGTTGCAGGGGCGTTTCACGACGTTTGTATTCCGTAGAGTTCATTCCCCCTCCTTGCGAGGGTCTTCTTTCTGAGGAAATTTCATTGTCGAAGAAATCTGCAAATCCTTCTCAGATTATGGCTCGGCTGGTTAAGGAGTGGAATATTGGCTTCATATCTCCTTCTCAGGTACAGGAGGCGATGGAGGCTATTCGTGAGGGCGCCACCGGTCTGGCGGATGAGGTTAACCCGAAGTGCCTTATTGCGTGTGGGCAAGAGTTGAGGGTTGATGCAACAGGCGAGCATCGGCCTGTGGAGTGTGCTGAGATAGCATCAGCTGATAACCACTCGATTCAGGAGAATGGGGTCCTCAACTTGATCGCCACCACTGATCATGACGGTTCGAGGAAGGTCCTCCGCTTCTTTCCTACACCTCTTAGGTTGGCTAACCTTACAAAAGGTGCGGCTGGCCACCCTGGGCGAATGGCTTTGGAGTACCGAACGTTTGGAGCCCGAAAAGACCCCTATATCCTTGGCGAGCGTTGGTCATTTCGCTTGCGGCGACCACGACGGAGACGTTTTCAGGCCCGTTGACGAACTATGCCTCCCAGCGTGGGATTCTTACGTTCAGATAGACGAGAGGAATTGCCCCATACAGTACGGGGACCTGCCTAGACGGCTGACCCTCTTGGCGTACCGGACCCTGTTGTTTCGGATAAGCCAATTGCGTGGCACTGAGTCGGTTGCCGCTAAGCAATTGCCTGCCATGATCGGTTCTGGAAACCGGTTTGCCGTGGACTCCTTACTGGAGAGCCTAGTAGAAACATCGCGTGTAATGACTCCACTGTACCGTCACAAATCGTTATTTGACCGGCGACTTACGGGGGTCAGCAAGGAGCCTATGGTGCACCATATCGCCTCATTTGCTCCAATCATTCCTTACGCTACTTCGGAGTACCAGCCGGTTCCTTATCTCGTCGGCAGAGGGAAGCAGAGTAAGGAAGAAGCCTTCGCTTCCTGTGACGTTCTTCCGGATAAGGACGCAACTTGGTTCGTAGTGTCCTATCCGGCCACTCTTTATCCAAGCTTGGAGGGGTCCGCCTCTAATTTTGTGCGTGATTTCACTTGTAAAAATCCGAGGTTACGGAAGAAACAGGACCTTGAAAGTCTGTCTGGCCTTACCAACGTGTATGCTTCCCCTGATGGTTATGGCTCATTGATGCCCGAGGATAAAGCAACCGTGGAAACTGCAATTGCTCGGAACGTCTGTGAAAAACCGTATGAAAAAACACTGGAGCTTTTGAAACGCTCCCCCGCTGGGAATAAGTATATTGAACGGATTGAGAAGGAGATTGCCAGGGGGACTTCCTGATCTATCTGGCATTGCACTGAAAGTCCCGAATTAGGCAGACTTTTGGAACAACCTCCTGACTTTTGGTGCAATGCCTTGTCGGTGCAAGAAATAAGGGACTGGGTGTCGTCAGGTTCGCGGCGTTGCCGGGAGTGGACAAGACGGATACCGGCGGAGATATACCCGCCCCCGCCGGTCGGAGCTGCCAGAACATCGAGTTCCATCGGTGCCTTGGATGTCCCGTAAAGCCAGTGGGGCCGACGATCATGAGGGGAACAAACGGGCGGCTTGGGCGCAAATCCCCCGTTCTTCGTTCCGCCGCGCAACCTAGCCGCGAAGGCGCAACCAGGTCACCAAGCGCCAGGTGACGGCACGCTGCGTAACATGTGCCTCAGTGGCCGTAGCTCGTCATGCCGGAGCCTGCTGCGGCTCAGAACTTAATTTTGAAATTGACTCAATGTGGATTTCCCAGCCGACTCGGAGAGTGCGTCCCACAGGATGTGCAAGTCCAGCAGGCCGTCGGCGATGTCCGTCACCGGTACTAGCGACTCTGCTTCGGTTTCTCTTTGGTGAACTGCCGTTCGCGACAAGACGGCCGCTTGGTGCGTTTCACCCCTGCCCGTGCGGTGACGTTCAGTCGCCGCGCAGTTGCCGGATTTCCTCTTCCAGTTCCCGGACTCTGGCTTCTGCCTGAAACTGGGCTGTCTCGGCTCGCTCGGCACGGGCGCGTTCGTCTTCGGCACGGGCGCGTTCGTCTTCAAGTGTGGATATGGGTAGTCCCGTATCTGGGTCATGCCAACCCAGCTCGCCGTGGTCCCAACGGATGTAGAGGTTGAGGGCCTCGCTGTATCCCTGCAACACCCCGTCTTCCAGTTCCTCTATGGGGATGGGCCGGTACTGGCCGTCAACCAGCCGGTCGCCCGCCAGTCTCGCTCCGTGAAAGTTCCCGGTCTCGTCGAAGCGCCAGTATTCGGGGATTCCCAGGCCAGCGTAGTACGCAGGCTTTTGCTCAATGTCGGTTCCCGCCGTGCTTTCCGAGGCTATCTCCATCACAAAGTCCGGCGGCTTTCCCTGTTCGGAAACGATGTAGCCGTTGTCTCTCTTGTAGACTTCGGGATTTGCGCCGAAGGCTATCAGCAGGTCGGGCCGCCGGTATCCGGCGGGACCGAAGTTGGGATGCGGGATTACCCACCGGTCGGATTCAACCACCGTGGTCTCCGGATTTCCCAAGTGCAGGGCCAGATAGCGCGTGTTGCCGTTTTTGTGCAGTTGGTCGTAGCTGGTCATCTCGTCGGGCTCGCGTTGGGGTGGGTCCGGCAGGCGAAAGGGCTGCTGGGCCTTGCGCGGTTTGGCGGCTGCGTCGGGGATGGTCATGGCGGACCTCTGGTGTTCGGTGGGTTGGCAGACAGGATTATACCTTTGTTGGTCTCCTCCGTGTAGGCTGCCCGGTGGCAATCGGCGGTTCACCCGGCGTCCGGAGCTTGGCGCGTCTTTGCTTGGAGGTGGCGTTGGCGGTTCCTCCTTATGCAGTCCGGGCAACGGGATTGTCCTAGGGCGGTCTGATTCGGACAGTCTTTGCAGAGGCCCAATGCCTTGCGGCGTTTGCGGTTCTCTGCTCTTGAGGACTGTTTGCGGTCCCGTCCCGTTTCCGGCGTGGCCGTGCCTGTGGCAGGGGGCTTGACCTGGTCGCCCCCCAGGGTTGATGGGGTTGCCTTTTGGCTCCCGGCCTTGGGCTTATTCCCGTTGGTGTTGCCTCTGTTGGAGGGCTTGGGCAACGTGAAGGTGATTGTCAGAGTACCGCCTACTATCCGCGTCTGCGGGGGAACCCATGGCGGTTAAGGCTGCGCTGGGTGAGGAGGGGGTCTATCCCCGCGCCTGCGGGGGAACCGATGCCGTGAGGGAACCCCACCAGCAGAGTACGGGTCTATCCCCGCGCCTGCGGGGGAACCGCCTAGATTAGGCTGGCAACGTGCGATTGTGAGGGTCTATCCCCGCGCCTGCGGGGGAACCAATGGGGGTTGACAATGATATACAGAGGGTATAGGTCTATCCCCGCGCCTGCGGGGGAACCTCTCTTTGGCCTGTTTCATAACCACCACCAACGGGTCTATCCCCGCGCCTGCGGGGGAACCGATCCTGCCGGGCAGCGTCCAAAAGCAGGCTGAGGTCTATCCCCGCGCCTGCGGGGGAACCTCCCGCGCCGTCCGTCGGGGCTTGATACTGCGGGGTCTATCCCCGCGCCTGCGGGGGAACCCTGTACGCATCAACCGGATCAATCAGCGTCAGGGGTCTATCCCCGCGCCTGCGGGGGAACCGCGGGCAGTTGCTGCCCGTCTGCCAATGCTTTAGGGATACTCTGAATAAGTCCCTAAAACCCGTGATTTTAGATACGCCGGCACCCTGATTTCCCCACTTGTTCAGAGTATCCTTAGGTCTATCCCCGCGCCTGCGGGGGAACCATTAGCTGAGCGGCGTCTCTAAAGGGATCGTAGGGTCTATCCCCGCGCCTGCGGGGGAACCTCGCTGGCTAGGATGGGGCAGGTGTTTGAGGCGGGTCTATCCCCGCGCCTGCGGGGGAACCCAATTTGCCCGTCCGTCTACCCCCCCCCTTTTCGGGTCTATCCCCGCGCCTGCGGGGGAACCTCGTACCCCAAATGGCTCGTCCCCTGCCCCTGCGGTCTATCCCCGCGCCTGCGGGGGAACCCTACTGTCAATGTCGCGCAGCAAGCTGGCGAAGGGTCTATCCCCGCGCCTGCGGGGGAACCCGCTGTTACCTGGAATGTCCGGGTGAAGGTACCGGTCTATCCCCGCGCCTGCGGGGGAACCCTAAGGCCTTTAGAAGATGCAATTCTGCAATTCGGTCTAATCCCCGCGCCTGCGGGGGAACCTGGCCTGCGATGTATCGGGATTGGGCAAGTGGAGGTCTATCCCCGCGCCTGCGGGGGAACCAATCCCCATCCCAAGAACTAACTGGCAAGGAAGGGTCTATCCCCGCGCCTGCGGGGGAACCTCCCAGATAGACGCCCCGTCCTGCATCTCGGCAGGTCTATCCCCGCGCCTGCGGGGGAACCGTCTTGGAGTTCACCAAACGCCTGAATGACAAAGGTCTATCCCCGCGCCTGCGGGGGAACCTGCTCGCCACTGCCGCACACGGGCAGTATCTGTGGTCTATCCCCGCGCCTGCGGGGGAACCGAAATTGTGGATCTGGAGATTCCGTTCCGGGAAGGTCTATCCCCGCGCCTGCGGGGGAACCCGGTCCAAAACTTTCTTCACCTTCACCGCCTGCGGTCTATCCCCGCGCCTGCGGGGGAACCCCGCTTGGAGCTTCGCTTGGAGCTTCGTACTGAGGTCTATCCCCGCGCCTGCGGGGGAACCGTATCTCGCCGCCACAAGTTTGCATCTCTCCATGGTCTATCCCCGCGCCTGCGGGGGAACCTCTCTGTGTTTTTCATCCATGCTCCGGTGGCGGGGTCTATCCCCGCGCCTGCGGGGGAACCGCCAGCCCGTGAATGAGCGCGACCCATTTGCAGGGTCTATCCCCGCGCCTGCGGGGGAACCACGGAATCTCCAGATCCACAATTTCGATTTTGAGGTCTATCCCCGCGCCTGCGGGGGAACCCAGCGCAGCTTGCTCTACGGTGATGTGAGCGTGGGTCTATCCCCGCGCCTGCGGGGGAACCTCAGGCGGCATTGACTCGCGCCGACGGTGATGGGGTCTATCCCCGCGCCTGCGGGGGAACCATGGCGAGGCGCCACCGGGTTGGTACTCATGTAGGTCTATCCCCGCGCCTGCGGGGGAACCCCTCCTAAAAATATCGGCAGGACGTCCACCACCGGTCTATCCCCGCGCCTGCGGGGGAACCGTCTACATCCCGATTAATGAGGACGATCCGCCGGGTCTATCCCCGCGCCTGCGGGGGAACCCACAGTCGCATACGTGTCCACAGGCGTTATCAGGGTCTATCCCCGCGCCTGCGGGGGAACCCGAAACCGCAAGGGCGGCCTGAGCCACAACAAAGGTCTATCCCCGCGCCTGCGGGGGAACCTACATCCGAGAGGACGTCACGCTGTCCGCCGTGGGTCTATCCCCGCGCCTGCGGGGGAACCTGGTTATGTCGCTTTGGTCAATGATAAGCAGCCGGTCTATCCCCGCGCCTGCGGGGGAACCCTACTCAGTACTGGCTGTGACCGATGGCTATTGGGTCTATCCCCGCGCCTGCGGGGGAACCTGCCCGCGCCTTGACCATCCGCCGGTAGATGACGGTCTATCCCCGCGCCTGCGGGGGAACCGTGAATGATGGAGGACTGGAGGACTACCTATTAGGTCTATCCCCGCGCCTGCGGGGGAACCGCGCCCTGGGCGAGCATCATGCGCCGGTAGAGCGGTCTATCCCCGCGCCTGCGGGGGAACCACCTACACCCTCAGCGGAAGCGGCAACGGGGACGGTCTATCCCCGCGCCTGCGGGGGAACCGTGGTGCTGTCGCTGTCGCCGTGGGTGCCGGTGGGTCTATCCCCGCGCCTGCGGGGGAACCTCCGGCTCCTACGGCTCGCTGACCAGCGGCGACGGTCTATCCCCGCGCCTGCGGGGGAACCATAGACAGCCCAACCAACTTGCTCTCACAGTGGGGTCTATCCCCGCGCCTGCGGGGGAACCGGAATGCCGTCAACCCCAGACAACCAAGGGTACGGTCTATCCCCGCGCCTGCGGGGGAACCCTTTACTGCTGTCGAAAACCGAGCATTGCATCGGGTCTATCCCCGCGCCTGCGGGGGAACCTCATTGTTGAGCCCTGTCCTGTGGCCTATCTCAGGTCTATCCCCGCGCCTGCGGGGGAACCGCGGAGCCTAAGTGGAGAGAGTTGTATGATCTGGGTCTATCCCCGCGCCTGCGGGGGAACCTCAAAATGGCAGAGTGGAAGCTCTTGCCTTGGCGGTCTATCCCCGCGCCTGCGGGGGAACCGTATTCAGCGGCAATCACCGTTGCTACGGCGCGGGTCTATCCCCGCGCCTGCGGGGGAACCATGAATCCCAACAATATGCTGTCCACCGATGAAGGTCTATCCCCGCGCCTGCGGGGGAACCCATACGTGTGGCATGAGGCTCTTTGCCAAAGTGGGTCTATCCCCGCGCCTGCGGGGGAACCTCGTCATGTTGGCGGGACTCATTGCTTTGCGCCGGTCTATCCCCGCGCCTGCGGGGGAACCTCAACGTACCGAATTCGCCAATCTGAACAGGAAGGTCTATCCCCGCGCCTGCGGGGGAACCGTGTAGCGGATGGTGCGTTTCGTCTCTTTGTCCGGTCTATCCCCGCGCCTGCGGGGGAACCGGTGCGCTCTCCATACTGCCGCCCACTAGCCGCGGTCTATCCCCGCGCCTGCGGGGGAACCTAGGGTATGGTCGCTCATTCCGCAACCCGAACCGGTCTATCCCCGCGCCTGCGGGGGAACCCTGGAGCCATTGGAGGATACCGACAATGACTAAGGTCTATCCCCGCGCCTGCGGGGGAACCACCTTCAGCAAGGGCCACAGCAACCGCTAAGAGGGTCTATCCCCGCGCCTGCGGGGGAACCTAGACGCGCTCGCCATACTTGCCAATACTATCAGGTCTATCCCCGCGCCTGCGGGGGAACCTGCGATTTCCTTCCGCCTAACAAGTCCGGCGGGGGTCTATCCCCGCGCCTGCGGGGGAACCGACAAAGCCGTCCTCAAGGTCATCCTCAAGGCGGGTCTATCCCCGCGCCTGCGGGGGAACCGCTTTGTACTGTCCCTCTGTGATATGCCGCTCGGGTCTATCCCCGCGCCTGCGGGGGAACCCGTGGTACATCGTGCTACGCTCCAGTGCATTCGGGTCTATCCCCGCGCCTGCGGGGGAACCTGTCCTCGATGTCCCTCGTCTCCGCTTCTTCGAGGTCTATCCCCGCGCCTGCGGGGGAACCCCAGTACTGGTAACTGAACGCGCAGACGGCCCGGGTCTATCCCCGCGCCTGCGGGGGAACCGTCTACAGTTGCCGGAAGGCATTTCCCTTTATCGGTCTATCCCCGCGCCTGCGGGGGAACCACCATCCGAATCTCAACCACTTCGGTTTCGAGCGGTCTATCCCCGCGCCTGCGGGGGAACCTGTTTCCCACGCATTAGTCAAATGTGGACCGGCGGTCTATCCCCGCGCCTGCGGGGGAACCAGAGTTCCCAACCAGTTGATAAACGCCGCTTCAGGTCTATCCCCGCGCCTGCGGGGGAACCATCTTCTCGGTGTTGGTACGAGTGGCCTCAGCAGGTCTATCCCCGCGCCTGCGGGGGAACCGCTCCCGGTAGGCACGTCCGGGCTGCCGATCTCGGTCTATCCCCGCGCCTGCGGGGGAACCTCAATGTCCCTCGTCTCGGCTTCTTCTATCCCCGGTCTATCCCCGCGCCTGCGGGGGAACCGCTACCATAGCGTCAAGAGAAAACGCACCGTCAGGTCTATCCCCGCGCCTGCGGGGGAACCACCCTGGTGAGGTCTACCCCGGCAGCGTTCAAGGGTCTATCCCCGCGCCTGCGGGGGAACCTCCTTCCACCAGCAGCTGCACCAAGCGACCATCGGTCTATCCCCGCGCCTGCGGGGGAACCGTAGACAACCTAGAGCCAATCGCGGTAACAGAGGGTCTATCCCCGCGCCTGCGGGGGAACCGGCATATCACAGAGGAACAGTACAAAGCTCTGCGGTCTATCCCAGCGCCTGCGGGGGAACCTGTAGGATTCGCGGATGGTCAACGGGGTAGTAGGGTCTATCCCCGCGCCTGCGGGGGAACCGCCCGGGCTTGAGGGCCGGGCTTGAGGGCCGGGGGTCTATCCCCGCGCCTGCGGGGGAACCTACTATGGCCTTCCCAATGCAAGATGGGGTTAGGGTCTATCCCCGCGCCTGCGGGGGAACCAGCGCGGAAGAAGCGGCGGTGCTGTTTGGGCAGGGTCTATCCCCGCGCCTGCGGGGGAACCCTATGGGTGAGGAGGCCGCGCAAATGTCCATACGGTCTATCCCCGCGCCTGCGGGGGAACCAAGGGCTTGACATTGCTTGTACAGGCTGTATAGGGTCTATCCCCGCGCCTGCGGGGGAACCACCCAGAAAATAGCACAGAGTACAGGCTGGACAGGTCTATCCCCGCGCCTGCGGGGGAACCGCCGGAATTGATAGCCTGTACGTCGCCAAGCGGGGTCTATCCCCGCGCCTGCGGGGGAACCGGGGAGCAACATCACCGTAGCGACCATCCAGACGGTCTATCCCCGCGCCTGCGGGGGAACCCCATACAGCTTTGCAGTGTATGGTCATACGACCGGTCTATCCCCGCGCCTGCGGGGGAACCTCCCTCCGCGCTGCGGAGACTGCTTATGTTTCGGGTCTATCCCCGCGCCTGCGGGGGAACCGCTATGCCGAAGATGTCCATTGCTTGAGCTACCGGTCTATCCCCGCGCCTGCGGGGGAACCCCAGTTCCTCGTCATCAGCGGCTTCCATCTCGGGGTCTATCCCCGCGCCTGCGGGGGAACCGAAATCGATGTACGCCGGGGTAGCGTGGTTCTGGGTCTATCCCCGCGCCTGCGGGGGAACCGCCGAGGTTGCCGCCGCCTCTTCCTCCAGTGCCGGTCTATCCCCGCGCCTGCGGGGGAACCCCGGGGCTGACGACGGCAGCCCAGGCTCTCAGCGGTCTATCCCCGCGCCTGCGGGGGAACCGTCATTTCGTTCAACCCTTCCATCGCGACACCGGGTCTATCCCCGCGCCTGCGGGGGAACCTCCAGGAGCTAGAAACCACCGCCACCCGCCAACGGTCTATCCCCGCGCCTGCGGGGGAACCGCTGATTGCCGTGGGCGTCCTGCTCTACAAGAAGGTCTATCCCCGCGCCTGCGGGGGAACCGCCCGGTGCCGACGCTGCTATTCAGCGCCGATGGGTCTATCCCCGCGCTTGCGGGGGAACCTGGGACGGGACTCAAGACGATGCCATAGACCGCGGTCTATCCCCGCGCTTGCGGGGGAACCATCTATGCCAACTTCGAGCCAGTGTTCGTTAAAGGTCTATCCCCGCGCTTGCGGGGGAACCAGGTTCAGTTGCCGGTGGCGGGCGGTCATCGGCGGTCTATCCCCGCGCTTGCGGGGGAACCCCTCCTTGAACCCGAGCAGTGATTTGAGGTTCAGGTCTATCCCCGCGCTTGCGGGGGAACCGCCTGCCCCAAAGGGCGAGAGTCGTAATCGAGGGGTCTATCCCCGCGCTTGCGGGGGAACCTCGTATTCGTCGGCGAACTCCGATTGCCTAGAGGGTCTATCCCCGCGCTTGCGGGGGAACCGAATACTACCGCTACACCGGGTACCTGCCGACCGGTCTATCCCCGCGCTTGCGGGGGAACCACGTCGACTCCGAGGCCAGTGGTGAAGGTGCAAGGTCTATCCCCGCGCTTGCGGGGGAACCGACGGCAAAGAACTGGCCGGTAGAGGCCTCGACGGTCTATCCCCGCGCTTGCGGGGGAACCCGGTCGAAGGTGCGGATGCGCTGGAGCATCACCGGTCTATCCCCGCGCTTGCGGGGGAACCGACGAATCCGCTCGAGACCTGCTGACTGTGAGCGGTCTATCCCCGCGCTTGCGGGGGAACCCACAGGGATGAGCGAGAGCCCAAGCTGATGGAAGGTCTATCCCCGCGCTTGCGGGGGAACCTAAACCTGATGCTGGGGTACATTAACTCCGTAAGGTCTATCCCCGCGCTTGCGGGGGAACCGTCGAGAGCGGTCAGTACCGGATCAACAACCAGGGTCTATCCCCGCGCCTGCGGGGGAACCTGGAAACGCAGTGGACGGGCTGGCTGCGAGATAGGTCTATCCCCGCGCCTGCGGGGGAACCAATGGGACTATCGAGCGGGTGTCCCTCCTAGAAGGTCTATCCCCGCGCCTGCGGGGGAACCATCCCGATGGGGAGGGCTGAATGTCTAACAGGAGGTCTATCCCCGCGCCTGCGGGGGAACCCGTGGGTACGATTGCGAGCGACTGGTAATGTCAGGTCTATCCCCGCGCCTGCGGGGGAACCGGAACATTCTCCAGATGGAAAGTGCCTGATAAAGGTCTATCCCCGCGCCTGCGGGGGAACCGGCCCGCGTTCTCTTGAGCCGCGCCTCGCGCCGGGTCTATCCCCGCGCCTGCGGGGGAACCCTTACAGCCTTTTGCGGGAAACCGCTTTTGAGGGGTCTATCCCCGCGCCTGCGGGGGAACCAGGATGATGTGTAATGACAGAATACGCAAAGGGGGTCTATCCCCGCGCCTGCGGGGGAACCAGCGAGATTGAGATTGAGGATGCCATGCGCATCGGTCTATCCCCGCGCCTGCGGGGGAACCGCTACGCTGCGGCCCGTGCGCTGGCTGGCGAAGGGTCTATCCCCGCGCCTGCGGGGGAACCGGGAGCGTTGGCCTTCAGGGGCCTATTACGAGAGGTCTATCCCCGCGCCTGCGGGGGAACCTCCTAGGACATGACCGTGATGGACGGCCACAACGGTCTATCCCCGCGCCTGCGGGGGAACCCGCACCACGCCCTCCGTCCGCGTGGGCCGCTGGGGTCTATCCCCGCGCCTGCGGGGGAACCGCGACGCTGCGGCCCGTGCGCTGGCTGGCGAAGGGTCTATCCCCGCGCCTGCGGGGGAACCGCCGACTGCTGCGCCCCAGGGCGTTCTGTTACCGGTCTATCCCCGCGCCTGCGGGGGAACCGGCAAGGCTCTCCTCTGTCAGTATCGTGTAGGGGGTCTATCCCCGCGCCTGCGGGGGAACCTCGTAGTACCGTCCGCCGTCGTAACGGCTACCGGGTCTATCCCCGCGCCTGCGGGGGAACCCGGGCGCCGCGAGCCAAGTGGCGGGGTATTTTGGGTCTATCCCCGCGCCTGCGGGGGAACCGAAGTAGCCATTCTCTATCATGGCAATATGGGGGGTCTATCCCCGCGCCTGCGGGGGAACCGTAATTTTGCCCGCCGCACCCGTCGGCGTCGCCGGTCTATCCCCGCGCCTGCGGGGGAACCAACGGCGGCGGATTCGGCGTCAGGTTTGTCCCCGGTCTATCCCCGCGCCTGCGGGGGAACCTACGACGGTTTGGGCGCCGTAACGCTCAAATAGGGTCTATCCCCGCGCCTGCGGGGGAACCCTCAAGAACGGCCTGAGTGCGGCATAGACGGGGGGTCTATCCCCGCGCCTGCGGGGGAACCCACTGGCATCGCGGGGTCCTCCGGTCGGTAAAGGGTCTATCCCCGCGCCTGCGGGGGAACCACCGATAGACACCAGGCTCAGTACACATACCACGGTCTATCCCCGCGCCTGCGGGGGAACCCTTGACCATGCGTATACTCCTTGTTGTAGTGGGGGTCTATCCCCGCGCCTGCGGGGGAACCTGCCGTTCATTCCTCCTGTCCAACAAACGGGCGGGTCTATCCCCGCGCCTGCGGGGGAACCTGAAGGAAAAGCATTTGATTTTTCTTTTGACTGGGTCTATCCCCGCGCCTGCGGGGGAACCCTAAGAGCGACCGCCTGTCGTCAAGATATTCGAGGTCTATCCCCGCGCCTGCGGGGGAACCGAGCTGTGCCTGTGTCATGTAATCAACCATGTAGGTCTATCCCCGCGCCTGCGGGGGAACCACCCGGGCGTAGCCGTAGGTGACGGGGATCATGGGTCTATCCCCGCGCCTGCGGGGGAACCTGTGCCCAACCAGATAACAGATGATGCGCATCAGGTCTATCCCCGCGCCTGCGGGGGAACCGGCCTCGGGATTCTCGCGCCGGTGATCGGCAACGGTCTATCCCCGCGCCTGCGGGGGAACCGGTTTAGTGTCGTCGGCCCTTTCGCTTCCTCAAGGTCTATCCCCGCGCCTGCGGGGGAACCCCCAAGGCAGAGCCTCCATGTCGCGATGCGGAGGGTCTATCCCCGCGCCTGCGGGGGAACCCCAAATTCCGTGCAGTAGCCGGGACACATTTGCGGTCTATCCCCGCGCCTGCGGGGGAACCTCTATGGGTATAGGCTGCAAGTGTTCCGGCAGGGGTCTATCCCCGCGCCTGCGGGGGAACCTGCTCCAGCCCATACTCGTCCACCATTCCCGAGGGTCTATCCCCGCGCCTGCGGGGGAACCCCTTGCGTCCCTATATTGTATATCCGAGTTTGTGATTTTGAGAGTTGGGGTTTGTTGAGCTAATGGTACTTTACCAAGTAGACCCCGTCGGCGTCCACGATTTCTTTCGGGGCTTCGCCCAAGGTTCGGATTCGTTGCTCGCCTACGGCGGATGGGTCCCGCCATGTCATCACTATTGCCCCTTGCCCCAGTTCGTAATACCACCGGGCCAGAACGTCCCAGATCCTCTCCCGTATTCCGCTGGTCATTTCCGGGGAGGTGTATACACCCGGGGCTATCTCAAGCATAGCCGACGCCAGAAACCCCCGGTAACGCGCCTCCACGTTGACGGTAACCACTATGGTCATTCGTGCTTCCTATTCCTCGTCTCGGCTTCCAGATGGGTCTTCCGGGTCCTCCTTGGAAATAACTGCGTCGGAAATAACTACGTCATCAAAAAGGGCCTTGATGCGGTCTATCATTTTGGAAATCACGCGCTCGGTGCGCAGCATTTCTCCTGTCGTGCGCCTGGTGTGCCGCTCAATATCCAGCGTTGGGTTTTCCATCACGGCCTTGGCTGACTGGAGCGCGGCAGGCAACAGGATGGTGTCACGGAACAGGTCTGCTACGTCTAGGGCGAAAGCCTCTCCGCTGTGCTCGTGGATGAATCCCAGCTGCGGGATTGCGCCGACGGACGTAACTGCAATGACCGCCGCGGAAGTTACGGCCACCGATGCGTGATTGATGGCTTGGTTCGGGATGTCCGCCCACAATGGATCGTTCCGGTCATAGCGGCGGCCCCGCCAGTTGATGCCGTAACGCTGCGCCAGGGTCTGATAGGTCCGCTTCATGCGCGCCCCTTCTATTCCCCTGAGAGCGTCGATGCCCTGGTGCGGGAGTACCTCCCCCAGCCGCAGGGCATACATCTTGCGGGCTATGGTGATGCGGCTGCCCTGGGCGTCGCCCCAAGCGCGCATCTGCTTGCGGGCGATGTCCGATGTGTCCGGCATCAGCGGGGGAGCGGTATAGCATCGGACACCGTCCTCGCCGACGGCGACCAGGGCTGTGCCGTGGCGCGCCATCAGCCGCAGCGCGTCGTGGCTGACCGTCGAACCGGGGCCGAGCAGTATCATCGAGAGAGTCTGAAAGGGGATGCCGTATTCCCCGCTTTCGAGAGGGCTGCCGTCGTCTGCGTCGCCCTGACGCTCAAACCGGAGGGTCCCGTCTCGCACCGTGAGGGCGCCCCGAGCCAGCCATAGCAAGCCGTGGCGGTCGGCGTGGGGTATTCTGGCGGTTTCCAGTCCCAATCGGCCTCTTAACATCGGACAACCTCCTGTCCCCGCGTGTGCGGGGAATCGGGATTACAGTTATTCGGTTGGCAAGGTGCGGAAGGCATCGTTACTCCCGGGCCGGTCGAAGGAGCAACATTCCGTAGCCGTAGGCGCGGTGGCGCCCGATGCCTTGGGACAGCAGCGCCCCAAACGCGGCGGGGTCGGTGACAGTGAGGACGCCCCGCATTACTGCGTCCGGCCCCTCGCTGTGGCGGGCGTGTAGCTTCCGAAAGGCGCGGGTGCGCTGGAAGGACACCAGCTTGGCCTGCTTTAGGTCAAGGCTCGCGCCGCCCTTCCGGTCGAGCTGGTTCGACAGCCACTCAGCGTAAACCTGTTCCCTGCCGCGTTTCATGTCACCTTTTTCGGGATGCTTAATCGCTTCATACAAGAAGGCGTCACATTCCTTGCCCGGCCGCAGTCCTCCCTCTTTGAAGACCCGCTGCACGTCTGTGGCTATTCGTGAGGTATCCCTTTCGAGGCGCACGATAGGGCGGATGCGAATCTCGAAACCGAGTCGTTTGCCCGTTGGCCACTCCGCGGGCATCGGCTTGCTATCCAGCGTAGCGGCAGGTATGACTTGAGATTGCAGCGGGTCGGCGAAGGCGTTGGCCGCTTCCCGCATCGCGTTTGCGTCGGCTGATCCGTAGCCGTACAGGAAAGCGGTTGAGGCCTCTCGCGGCGCTATCACGCGAAAAGGCTTGGGAGCCAAATCCCCGAAGCATTCGGTCAGCAGGCAATGCATAGCGTGGTCCGGGTCTTGCAGGCGTCTGGCGCCCATCCAGCGCTGGAAATCGCGCGCGCTGACTTCGGCGCGTATCATTTGCAGGGTGGCGTCAGGCGCCGAAACGTTGGCGGTGTTGGTCATTTTGATCCGTCCTGTTCCGGTTGCTTCGGAGAAAACCGGGACCGGTATACCGCGCCTTGGCAGACGGCCCGTCCGCCGCCGTGAAGACCGGACACCCAGTTGCGCTGGTCGGTGATCATATAGCGCCGGGTGGCGTCAACCTCCGGCGCGTCCTCGCCCTCGGGCCAAAGGGCCCTGATAGTTGCAGGGTTCGCTGCTTCTTCGCTGAGCGGACGAGCCAGCAACGCCGCCAGCGCAGTATCGCCGTCGCTGAAACCGCCGAACAGCGGGGCCGAAGGCAGACACGGCTTGCGCCCGATGAACAGCGGGCGCGCCGGCTCCTCCAAGGCACCGGCGAGGGCGTCCAGCGTCGGCTCCCCGTCAGCAGGATCGAGGCGCAGGGCAACGGTTACGCGCATATCGGCGTAGTAGTCGCGATAGCGCAGGTGGTTTTGGAACGTGCCGCCTGCCCGGCCCTCAGGGTGGCCGCGTGTCGTCCAGCTTCGTTCGCTATTGTTTATGGCGGCGGTCTGAAAATCCTGGATGGTGAGGCCGCCGTGGGGTTCGCGGTCGATGCGGGCGGCGAACACCAGCCGGTCCTGCAACTGCTGATGGCGCTCCCTTTCGACCCGCCGCCAGCCCATCGCGTTGGCCAGCAGTCCGGTCAGCATGGATACCGCCGGAAACGGCCGGATGACGCCGAGGTTGTCAATGGTCTCGCCGCCGAAGGCCATCAATGGCGCTTCCAAGTTCAGAATCAGGTGCCGCGTCATTATTCCGCCTTGCCGTTGCGGATTGCGTCGGCGGCCCACGACGCGAGGTCGTCTAGGCACATCCGTTCAGCGTTGGGGATGTCGCAGTCGTCTACCGACATAAACCGCCGGGCTTCCTTTCCTCCGTAACAGGCATCCAGCTTGCCCAAGTACTGGGTCAGGGCGCCGGTGGCGTCCGCAACCTGTGCTTTGGACGGATCGCGGAAGGCGTTGGCCAAGCTGCGGGGCTGCCGGCTGCCGGCCTCAAGCAGCAGCAGGTCGGCGCAGGCGTAGGGGGCGGTCGAACCGCGCTTGGCGCCGGGGGACACCGTGGCGATGAGATGCGTCAGGTGCTCGGCGACTTTGGCCGCCAGTTCCCGGTCGGCGCTTTCCCATTCTTCCGGCTTGCAACCTTCCAGGTTGGAGACCAGCCCCGGCACGTCCACCACCACGTAGCCGTAGAACAGGCCGGCGGTCAGTTCCATGTCGCCGATGTGGGCGGCCCCGGCGTCTTCGTCGTCGCGCTGCAAGTCGTCCACCACGGAAAAGTAGTCGCTCTCGCTCTCTTCCCGGTGCACGGTGAAGGCGTGGGCCACATGGACAGCAGCTTCGATGTTGGCTCCAGGGTCGGAGGTAATCATGCGCCCGAAAAGGGCGCCTTCCAGACCGGCGGGCAGCCGGGCGGAATCAATGAGAGCGCGGGAATTGTTGCCTTCGCCTCGCCTCGCATTGAACAGCGCGGCTGCGGCGTCCCCAGCGGACTTGACGTCGCTGGGATGCTCGGCGCAGATGGCGGCGGCCCGCTGATGCAGATGCTCCACTTCGGGAAGGCCCAGCAACAGAGGTTGACGGCCCCTCTCAGTTGCGCCGCTGTTTCCGTAAACGCCCACGTTGAAGGCGTTTCCCACCGCGGCCAGCACATCATCGCCATAATCGCCGGTCTCCCGCAACGGCTGGATTACTTTGCGTTCGACAATGTTTCGAGACCTTATAGCCGAGGTGCTGCCGGCGATGCTGTGGATGGCGAACTCGTCCTGCGCTGTCCGCCAATGCCGCTTGAGGCACTGGGATGATATGCGGGTGCGGACTGCGCCGCCGAAGGGCATCCGCTTGGCCAGACCGCTATCGTCGCGGTTCAGCAGCGCCGCCGGGTAGGAGTGCAAGGTGTGGATTTGCAAGAATCTAGGGGTGGTCATGGTCAAGCTCCTTACGATTCCGATTGCTGAGAACTACGCCGTTCTGCTCGGTAGTATTCGCGGGCAATGCGGCGGCGGCTCTGCTCTGCGGCATCATCGTTATAGCCTTCGTTCAGGATGAATTGGGCCATCTCGCGCCAGTTGAAAGATACATCGGCGGCGGCCATCATCCGAAACATCCGGGCCACGAGGGTTCGCAGTATCGGCCCTTGCGCCGTCAGCAGGCGGTTGAGCCGCGATTCGCTGTAAAAGCCTGATGCCCGCTGCGATTCTCCTCTCAGGAACAGCGCCCTTCCTACCGGGGTATAGCCGTCGTGGGCCGTCCGGGGATTGTCGCTGCCGCTGTTGTTTGGCGTCATCAGGGCGATGCCGTGGAGTATGAGCGCCCACTTGCTTTCCACGATGGGGCCACTGTCCAGCAGGTCTTGCTGGGCCATAAGCCGCCAGAAGACCGCCGTATCCGGTTCATCGGGGTCCATCCGCCGCAGGCCGGCGAGATCGCCCCGTCCATGCTCGGCAAGCCGGGCTATCTGACCGGCGAAACTAACGGCAATATCGCCCCAAGACTGCGGGCGGCCATTCTGTTCCTGAACATCGGACGATTCAACTGCTTCCGTGGTGGTCATTCTTTCATCTCCGCATTGTCTTCGCTGAAGAGGTCAGGCAGCCCGGCGTTCCCTCGCAGCCGACCCTCAAACAGCCCTTCTGCGTTGACACGGGCCTTGTAGCGATAGATGGCCGGGCAGGGTAGCGAGTCTGTGGCATCGTCGAGCAGAGCGCGGGCGTGATTGATTACTCCGCTCTTGTCCGCATCGTTCAGCAGCCACCTATGGCGTATGTCTGTGCGGTCGTTCTCTTCGGCCTCGAATTCGATTTGCAAATCTTCGAAAAAGCGGGTGTCCACGATTTCGTCCAGCCGGTTTAGCCAAACGCGGGCAAGGTTGCGCTGATCAGGGGTAGCTTTGTCCGCATCACCTCGCGCCACGAACGCTTGGATAGCGTGGCTGAGGATGCGCTGGACTTTGCCGACTTCTTCAATCCGCCCTTTGGCAATGGCACCCAAGTCATCGGCTGCGCTGCTGTTGCGGCGCAACATTGCCGACTTGAGCTTGTGACCGACCGGGATTATGCGCTCATGATAACCTTCGGTTTTGCCTTGTCCGCGAACCATTGCGCGGGCTACCAATTGCATCGGCTCATCAAAACGCTGCTGCTCTGATTGAGTTGGTCGAAGCAGAGCCGGACTGTCATATTCAGCCGAAGTCAGGTAATCGGTGACTCGCTTGTAATGGAATCCCCCGGCGGACAGAGTTAAAACCTTGTCTCCCTTCTTATCTCTGTGGTCAACCGGTGCCCAAGGATCCCCGGTAAGACCATTAAGCGATTTGGACTCTATTCGCGCCGCTTTGGAGCTGGTTCGGATTCCGTAGATACGACCGCCGGAATCGGAGCGCAGCCGGATGCGGCGGCAAACTTCGATATATAAAGGGTTGAGGCGATTAGGCAGTAACGCCTCCGTAGGCGTCCCGTCCCAAGGCAAGGTCCAAAGCAAAGTCGCCCCGCCGTTTGCCGGGTAGTGAGGGTTGTTCTCCAATATCTCCGGCAGGTATTCCAAAAGGGCAAAAATGTCGCGCCGGACATGAGCACCCGGCCTTTGACCGAATGGCGCAAGGGTAAACGCCGGGCGGTTGCCCAAGCCGCCGTTCATTCTGGAGATGCCATAATTCCCGGCGCCGCCGAAGCCCTCCATCGTTTGCAGGGTAATCAGCGCGTAAATCCAGTCGTCAAAGCCGGCCTGATCCGCCACCGTCGCTTTCAAATCGTGGTTCTTGGAAGTGACCAGCATATCCAGTTCGTCGGGAGTTTCATCTCGATTCTTGTAGTCCTTCTCCCGCTCTTGGGAACTCGCTGGCGGCTGCATGAAGGCGGGCTTGGTGATGTCGTCCATCACCAACTGCCACGGCTCGTCGTCCGGGTAGTCTGGTGTCAGGGCGCGGATGATGCCTCGCCACCCGTCGGCATCGTCCGGCGGTGTGTCCAGCCTGGCCTGGTGCATCGCCATCGCGCCAAGCTGGACGAGGAAAGCGTGCCAAGCGTGGCGCTGGTGCGGACGGAGCGCGGGGAAGGCATCCACCTTGTCGGCCATCAGCGCGGCGTAGACCTCGGGTAGGGACGCCTCAACGCGCCCGCTTACGGAATGGTCGTAACGCAGTAAGGGTTCGGATATAATTTTGTACATGGCAATGGTCCTTTCTTTAGTTGACTCTACCGGCTGCGCTGTGATCGAGGCAATGGGCAAGTGTCAGTAACCAGTCGGAGGGTGTTCGTTTTCACTCCATTAGTCGAGGTAATTTGGTAGCTCAAAGATTAGGCCAATAATATCACCAAGGCAATCTCCTTGTCAAGCCCCATTTTCTTGGGGATAGACCGCTTTGCGCTACGAAATCCGGTAGCAATAGGCAAGTTCCCCCGCACACGCGGGGATAGGCCCCTGGGGTTGCGCTGGCTCACCCCTCCCGGCGCAGGCCGAGGCGGTCGTAGCGGAACGCGCGGTCGCCTACGGCGAAGGTGAAGCCGCTGCCGTCCCCGGTTAGCGACGGCGATATGGAATCGGGTACATCTGCGTTCCCGAGCCAGCGGAACGGCACGGACATCCGGTCTATGAGCCGCGTTGCGTCGAAGGGGCTGGGAGGCGGTGGCGCGAACTGGACCTCTATGCCCTCGTCGCCCAGGCGGGTGCGGATTTTCTCCTCGTCGGAACCGAACAGCACCTCCCGGTTGTCGGTGAAAAAGGACTTGTCGCGGCGGATGATGGAGTTGGCGGCGGTCAGGCCCTCGGCCAGCTCTCCGCCCATGATGCTGTTGGCATGGACCTTCCAGTCATCGCCCATCTCCTCAACGATGGCCTCCAGCTCGGCGGGGTGAGTGGCCTTCTCCACCAGCTTGCGGTTCATCCTTGGGATGTCCCAGCGGGGGTGTTGCCCGATGAGCCGCAGGGTGGCTTCGAGGATGCGCAGGTCTTCATAGACGTATCCATAAGGGCCAAGCCCGTTCCGGTCGGAGCTCCGTTTCAGCAGCGGCGACAGGTTTTCGCCCCCAGGGGTCAGGACCATGCAGGCAGGCGTTTCGTAGCCCGCAGGCCGGTCGTCCCGCTGGTGGCGGTGCAGACGGCCGATGCGTTGCAACAGCACATCCACCGGGCACAGGTCGGTAATCAGCAGGTCGGCGTCTAGGTCCAGCGACTGCTCCAGCGTCTGGGTGCCGATTACGACAATGCCGCCGGCGGGCCGCTCTTTGCCCAGCCGTGCGTCCACTGCGCGGTCGAGCAGGCCGCGGTCATCGGTGGCGAACCGGCCATGATGCAGCGTCGAGGTTTCGTTGCAGGCGAACAGCAGGGCGCGGTCGCCATCGGCGGCGGACTGCTCCGCTGCCTGCTGTGTGTTGACGGCGTAGTTGACCGTGTTGCGGATGACCAGCACCGAAGCCCCGGCCCGCGCCGACTGCAAGGCCCGCTGCGCCACGGCGTCTAGGTCGTACATCAGTGGCTCGGCAGTGATGTTGACGGTCTTCTCCTGCCGGTTTTCCCCGGCGGCGGTGATGCTCTCCCCGCCTCCGGCCCTGACACTGACGGCGGGATAGGGCGAGTTTATCGCTTCGTCCAGCGGCGGGGCGTCGTTGGAGTTGAAGCGCCCGGCGGACAGCCATTGCCGACGCGCGGTAGAGCCGAGTGTGGCCGACATCAGCACCGCGTACCCGCCCGCCCCTAAATGAGCGTCGAGCAGGGACTTCAGGATGCGGCTCATATAGGTATCCGAGGCGTGAACCTCATCCACCACCAACAGGTTGCGGGACAGGCAGGCCGCCCTCATGTGGGCGTGCTTGACCTTGAGGGCCGCCATCATCGCTTGGTCCACGGTGCCCACCGCAATCTGCGCCGCCAGGTAGCGCTTGGCGCTTTCGGCCGCCCAGCGCCGGCTGCGCGTGGCGGCGTCTTGGCTGTCGTCCCACCAGACCTCGTAGTCCTGCAACCGGTGGCCGGAGATGTCGCCCGCCTTCAGGTAGCCTGGCACGGCCAGCACAGTTTCGGGCCTGTTCCCGGCGGGGAACATCCGCTCCACGAAGCGAGAAACTCGACCGTGAAGCTGTGTGGCGGCGGCGCGGGTAGGCAGCGCGAAGTACAGGCCGTCCACCAGGCCCTCCCGGTACATCCGGGCGAAGCGCCATAATACAGCCTCGGTCTTGCCGGAGCCGGTCTCGGACTCGATGATAACCAGACGCTCGTCCAGCGACGTTTCCAGGGCCGCCGCCCGTTGGATGGCATTGGGGCTGAAGCCGAACAGTTCGGCGAACTCCGGCAATTCGGCTGGAAACTCGCCGCGCTGCTTCGACAGGTCTAGGCCGATTGACTTCACAGCTTGGCGGGCTCGCCCTCGGGCCCTGTCCATGTAATCGTCCTGCGGCTCAGCGCAGAAGGGGAACCAGGCCTCGTTGGAACCAATCCAGTCAGCCAGGGTGCAAAGGCCAAGGAAGGCGTGCTGGAAGCCGGGGGCGGATGGCAGCGTTGGCGCGGCGGCGCTCCAGGCTGCAGGAAACCACCGGCGGGCCAACTCTCCGATGCGCCGGACACCCTCGGCAGGGTCAAGGTTGCCGAAGGGCTTCCAAAGGGCAGGATTGGAACTCAGCCCTCCATCCAGGTTCATGGGCTGCCCGTGGTGCGACAACGCGGCGATGAACAGGGCGCAAACGGTCTTGCCCCCGCAATCATCCCACGACTCGGTGGCGTCCCACCACCATCCCAGGTTTCCGAAAAACCATCCCGCCGTCATCCGGTCTTCATCTCTCAACACCGGCGCAAGCTCGTGGTAGTGTCCCGCGTGGCCCGGTTTGCGCCGCCCGGAGGGAAAGTCTTCCTCCCGCCAGATTCGCGTCTGAAAGCCCACGTTGACCTTGCCGATGTCGTGCAGGGCGGCGAAGAGGGCCAGCCGCGCTGCCGTAGCGTCGTCAAGGTCCTCCAGCCCGCCGGAGTGAGCCAGCCGCCGTCTGATGTTAGGCTGGGCCAGCAGTGCTTCAAAGCAGGCGCCCACGTCGGCCAGGTGGTGCTCCAGCAGGTGGATGCGCTCAGGCCCACGTTGCCGGTAGGGTTGCGCTTTGGCCCAGAATTGCCGGTTGTAGTCCAGTGTGCTTCCGGTTTCAGTCATACTCTGCCTCGCATTGGCGGCTTTGGTTCTTCGGCAGCGCGGGGAACCCTTGCGGTTAGGGGCGATTGTCGCTAAAACTTGACTGCGTCAATCGGCGCTACGCACCCTGTCAATACGGGAGATAGCCGTGGGTAACCTGACGTTCAATGCCATCGACGTAGAAACGGCAAACTCAGACCCTTCCAGCATCTGCCAGATCGGAATTGTCTGTGTCCGCGACGGGATAATCAAGGAGCAACTGTCAATTCTGGTCAACCCTGAAACCGAGTTCAGAGACTTCAATATCAGGCTTCATGGGATTGATCCGGACGCTGTCAAAGACAGCGAAACCCTGCCTCAAATTGACGCCAGTCTTCGATCTCTACTGGAGGGCAAGGCGCTGGTGAGCCATACCTCGTTCGACCGGACGGCGCTGGACGGGGCAATGGGCCGGTATGGACTCGATCCGCTCTGCGCCAAGTGGATTGATAGTGCGAAGATAGCCCGTCGCGCTTGGCCGGACAGATACCGGCGGCGATGGAATCTGGCAATGATCGCGGGCGACCTGGGCATCAAGTTCCGCCATCACGACGCGGTTGAGGATGCGCGGGCGGCAGGCGAGATTGTGCTGCGCGCGTGCCAGCACACCGGATGGGAGTGGCCGGAGGTCCTGATCCAGTTCAGCAGGTGAACCGCCGGACATAGCCCAAAGCATTCTGTTGCCCGGGCACACGCCACTGCTATCAGTAGAAACCTAAACGGCGGGAAACGCCCGTTTTCCGCCACTAGCGGAATCCCTGACAGTTCCGACTTGTGGAGGGATGGCGGAAAGGGTATCGATAATTCCGTATCAGAACCTGTTTACGAACTCTGAAATAAGTTATGTTGAGACTATTACCCAAAGATGGGTGGTGGAGCGGTCTTTCGCCTGGCTGGAAAAGTGCCGACGGCTCTGGAAGAATTACAGATTTGGGAGACCTTTGGATCAAAGGGCACATATACAATTGTCCGGTTCGGGATTTCTCAATGCCAAGTTGGCGAGCCCCCTATTCCGACGACTCCCGGTCTTCCAGCAGGGCACGCAATCGAAGTACCTCAGCTTCGGCCTCCTGGTGATTCCTCAACCTCTGACCGGTAGCGGGATCGTAGACTCTTAGCTTCAGCCCAGTCTCGACGACTAAATCCAAACCCAACGTCTGGCTGTAACCTCTCAACTCCCCAGCGGGCCCTTGGGACACTGGTCTAGTGTGGTACTCTCCGTCCACCAGCAATTCTCCAGCCAGCGCCGGCGTGAAACACCGTCCCGTAGGGTCGAACCGCCAGTACTCCGACACCCCCATTTCCGCATATATGCTTCCTTTTTCCTCAACGTCCCTCCGCCAAGTGCTCTCGGAAGCGATCTCCAGAACGAAGTCGGGAGCCTTTTCCTCGCGCCAGACAATCCACGAGTCCCTTGGGTGGTTCCCGGTGGTTCCGAAGACGGCAAAGACGTCAGGCGCCACACTGGCCGAGGGGTCGTTCATTCGGTAGTAGACCAACATATCGCCGGCCACATAGATGTCGGAGCGATCCGAGAAACGGACTCGCAAAGCAGAGACGGTCTCGGTCAAGGGAACGTACTGGAGGTCGGACTCTGCCATGGGTTCTCCGTCTGAGGAAGGGTATTCGATAAAAAGATCGTCAACCGCTTCCCCGTCGGGAGGGTTCGCAGCCTGCTGTCGCAGAGGTCTGGTGGTCATGGCAACTCCAAGTGGATCTGATCATCCAACTGGTGCGCTAGGGCGGCTTCGCATACATCCTGGTCAGCTACCTTAAGACTGGACTCAGCGTCTGCCGGACCTGTCCACCCGGAGGGTGAGGCCGTAGCCGTCGGAATAGGCGCCGTGAACGGTGACCGTTCGCACAAAGGCAGCTGTAAGTAAATTCGATTGCGCCATTGGAATTCTAACTCTGTGTGTACCAGTGTGTGTACCAAATATTGCTGGACTAACCTCCACGGCTCTGGACTAAATGAGACATTTAACAGGAGGTTTCGTATCTAATATGGGGAATGTCAAAGCAAAATGTAAGCGAACACTCTCTCCGCCACTGACCCTTTGCTGATCAGTAGCTCCCACACTGTTCGTCGCTACCCCGTTCTGATTGCGGACGCCGGCGCTGGGTCCGGGTCCACCGAAAGCACTTGCGTTGTTGCAGGGAGACCTGTGTGGGGCCGCTAGGGCCGGAATATGGCCATGCACTTGTTGGAGTTGAATACATGGGTCTCAACGTAGTCGAGGATCTCCGGTTTTCGGTCCAACTCGGCCATGGCGCCTAGCAAACAAGCCCAGTTCAGAAGCTCCTGTTGGCCCGCAGCTTCGATCTGGGGTGTGGAAACCCGGCCCCAGGCGTCGTAATCGCCAGCCTGCAGGGCCTCGAACATTGCGCGGTCGGATTCAATGTCCGGCCAGAGGAAATGGTTCTTCTCAGTCAGGAAAGCATGAGACCAGCTTGACGACGCCACCAACGCCACGCGCCAAGGGCTCTCCCGAAGCGCTCGGGCCGTCGCCGCCCCCACTTGCATGCAGCGTTTGAGGGAAGGCCCAGGCGGATCCGGCTCCAAAAGCTTGCCGTTCTCTTTGTGAGGCAGGATGCCGCCCCGGTTGCTGATGACCTTGCTCCCGTAGCAGTTGACCGCAAAAGGCACCACCGGTATTTCGAACCCCTTCCGGTCGTAGTCCAGGTACAGCAAGGTGTTCAAGATCGAGTGGGGCAACCCTGGGTCGTGCAGCGGTTTGTAGGCATAGGCCATGTCCACGCCCTGCTCGATCAATTGGGTAGCAAGCCACCGGGCCGCCTGGGGGTGGCCCCGGTACTTGAACACCTTGTCTGCGGGCTCGTCCCAAGCGTTGCGCTTGCCAGCAGCAAAACCCTTGTTGAATGGGGCAGACTCCGAATCTTCATAGGCCAGGATACAGAAGGGCGGGATAATGTCCTCTCTGAAATTTTCGTATTGATCGTCGCCAAATATCAGGATGAAGTCAGGAGCAAATGCCTGAATTTCGCTGTTGATTACCCGGAAACTTCTCACCAGGCGTTCCCGGTGAAGGGCCGCCGAGGCGAAACCCTCATCCTCCCCGTACTCTACGCGCATGGGTTCCGGCCAGTTGGCCGGATTTTTCATACGCTCCGGAACACGCTCGTCCCGAGCCAGCGTGATGTTGAGCGGGAATGCCTTCTCTTCATCGGATACCAGCATCGGCGGATAGTGGGTCACGCCCGCGCCTAATATCTCAGCCATCTTGACCTCCCGTTACTGTAAGGGTTAAGCGTCTCCCGGAGACCAAATCCAGTACCTGGAAACGGCGCCGGCATCCACGCGCAGGTCGAATCCGGTAATCATTTCAGCGTCGTCGGATGCCAGGAAGACCGCAGCCTTGCCATAATGTGTCGGGCTGGGGAGCTTGAGCAAGGGCGCGCCTCTGCTGGCGTCCGGCAGTAGTCCCGCGGCACGCCGTCCCAAGCGGGGGCCCGGCCAGTCTACACCCCATCTGGCGGCCCGCTCCTGTCCTTCCGACTGGCTGGTGGCAGTCGGTGTCAAGCTGTTGACCCGAATGCCGTACCCGGCCAATTCCATGGCCACCGACCGGGTGAAGTTGATCAGCCCGGCCTTGGCGGTTCCGTAGCCGACGTTACCGGGCTCGCCCTGATGTCCCGCAGTGGAAATGATATTGATGATGTTGCCCTTTCGATTCTGCTGGATCATCAAATGAGCCACGTGCTTGGTGAACAGAAACGCACCGGTTAGAATTATGTCAGTCTGGCGGCGCCACTCGTCTACCGGCATATTCAACACGCCCTTGAAGTTGAACAGGGCCGCGCCGTTCACCAGAATGTCCACGCCTCCAAACCGTTCTGCGGCCTTGGCGATGGCGGCGACCACCTGGTCCTCGTCGGTTACGTCGCAGCCTACGCCGATGGCATCATGCCCCTGTGCGACTATAGCCGCGGCGCATTTCTGGGCGTAATCCTCGCGGATGTCGGCGCAAACCAGATTGGCGCCCTCCCGGGCCAACTCCTCGGCGATACCGCCCATGATGTTGGGACTTGTGCCCGTCACCAGCGCCGTTTTACCTTCGAGTTTCAAACGTTAGCCTCTGCCACTCGGGCGCTTCGACGAATCGAATTGCCCAGGCGTTCAAAAGATGATGCTAACCGCACCGTGCCAGGAGAGGGCTTCCAAATCCAGTACCGCGCGGCGGTGCGCTATTTTCCAATCCCCACCGTCCCGCCGCAGGATGTAGTGGATGCTGCCAACGTAGGGCGCTCCCTCGCCGTTACGGAACCGATAGACCAGGACGTTCGAGGCGACCGACAGCTCACCATCGCCGTTTTCTTCAACCCGCACGTTGGAAACGAACCGGCGAGTCCGCGACCACGGATACTCGCGGTGGGCATGGCGGCTGTTCAACCGCACCGCGCGGGCGCGCAAACGGGTGATGTCGTCGTCAATGAACACCAGGTCGCGCTTGGGGTCCCCTTCCGGCAAATCGGTGGTGGGAACCACGTACCGGGCATCTTCGGTAAACAAATTGACCCAGTCGTCCAAGCGCCATTCATCCAGAAGCGCCGCTTCTTTAAACAGGAAGTCCTCTACCAGCTCGCGCAACGTGGGCTTGTTAGCGGCCGTCATCTTTCACCTGGTCCACCGGGTTTGAAGGCGGGTTTGAAAAAGCAGGGCGTTAGTCGTCTGTTCCCACAGCCACCGCGGCTTCCATTTCCGTGGGCTGCCCGTCCTGTACGTCGGTCTTGCTCAGGCCTTGCATATTCGCGTGCCATTGGCGCCAGAATCCCCGCATCTGGAGCTCATCCGACGATTGCGGGGCGGACCTGAGCATACCCCTGGAGATGTCGGACCACTCGGCCTCGGTGGCGCGGAAGCCAGCCTGACACGATTCCAGAGCTTCCACATCATCGGGGGTGGCAAAGCCGCCCGGCCCCAGGAAGGTCAGGAAGCTGTCCAACCGAGTGGACAGCATGGCCTCTGATTCCTCCCTTGGGACAAGTTGCCAGGCTGTAACCTCCATATTGTCGGGGGCCAGAGGTTCGAAATACCTGATGGTGATGGCCATGATGTCGTTGATGACCAGGTTGGGGTAGATGATCAGGTTCCGGGAAGTATCGGCCATTCGGTAGGTGCGCTCTTCTCCGTATTTCTCCACCAGCCGCTGACGGACTTGCGCCATCGGCTCTCTGGCGTCTTCGCCGTATAGCGGGTGCCAATGGGCGATGGGGCGGCCGTTCCGGGCGGCAGTTTCGATCACGCAATGGCCGTTGCCCAAGGCTTTCGCGCCGCCTGGGAGGCGGGTTGCCATCGTTTCCCCGCTGTCGTCGGTTCCGAGACTGGAAATGTAATCCAGATAAGTCTGGTGGGTCGGCACCAAGTGGTATCCATCGAGGCTGTTTTCAACCAAGAGCTTCCAGTTGGCTTTCATGGTGTACTTGTTGGAGCCAGAGACTACCCTCATCCCTTCCTCGGATTGGTCTACGATCAGGTCAAGGTAGTCTTTGGCGCCCGCCAGATAAGTGACCAAGTCTTCGACATAGGGGTTGAAACACACGAAGTAAAAGCCCCGGTAGCTTTCAACCCTAGGCGGTTCCTTCAGGCCCAGCTCGCTTCGGTCGAAGTAAGGGCCGTAGGCATCTTCACCGGGGACGCCGATCAGCTCTCCATTGGTGTTGTAAGACCAAGCGTGATAGAAGCATTGCAGGACTTCGGCGTTCCCCGCGTCGCGGCGGCAGATCATAGCGCCCCGGTGGGAGCAGGAATTGAGGAACACCCGTACTTGACCATCTTTACCACGGGCAAAGAAAAGCGGCCGGCCAGCTACTGTGCGGCGCCGGTAGTCTCCGGGGCTCGCCACTTCAGACTCGTGTCCCAGGTAGATCCAGCATCGGTTGAAGATTTGTTCCTGTTCCCGCTGGAACAAATCGTTGGAGGTCATGGACGACCGGTGGACCCTGAAAATTCCCCTCCGCCGGTCGTCGATGATCAGGTCTTTGATCTCCATAAATTCACCCGTATCCCCCAGCGCCGATTCGAAGCTGATGTTAGCCTAGAGTCCTTCTCCGGGGCTGTCAACAGCAGTCCAGGGTCTATCCCAGCGCGAGCGGGGCACTCCTGTTTCTCTTACCAATCGGGCAGTGCCTCCGCAGCCACATTTATATCGGGCCTCTTCGCTAACCGGGCCGCAGAACGCCTGCATCAATAACCCCAATTTTGATCTTGAAATTGCGTCTGTAAGGTCAATGGTATTTCCGGGATTGGCAGGGCTGATAGCATAAGTGATCGGCTCATGGTCATTACGCTGTTGGCGCAGAGGGTTACTGTTCTTGGGCAAGCTGATTTTTCTCTTGGTTTTGACTCTATTGCTGACGGCTGGGTTTGCCGGGTGCCGGTCGGAGCCTGCGCTGCCGCCGACGGCCACGCCTGCCACTATTGCGCCATCAACGGCGCCTGCGACGGTTTCCGCCGGAGCAACCATGCCTGCCGGCAGCCGCCACCGGCAAACGGCAGCAGCGAGCGACGGAGAACGGCAAACGCTGCCCAGCCCAGAACCTTCCGCGACGCCGGCCGTTGCAGTGGCTGGCCGCGCCACCAAGACGGCTCCAACGGCTATCGCCACTCCGCCCGACGCGGCCCCCACGGCGGCCACCGTCAGCCCGGTCACTCCGGCCCCGGCCGCAATAAAGGAGGCTCGTTCCCTCAAGGCGCGCACGACCTCTCCGGGAGTGACGGACGCCGAGTTGGCCAGCCTCACGCAGGGCAACACCGCCTTCGCCTTCGAGCTGTATCGCGCTCTTTCCGGCTCGGACAGTAACCTGTTCTACTCCCCATACAGCATCTCCTTGGGCTTGGCTATGGCCTATGCCGGGGCTGGCGGCGAGACGGAGCGCCAGATGGCCGGCACGCTCCGGTTCCACCTGCCCCAAGACAGGCTGCACCCTGCGTTCAACGCCCTGGACCTCGCGCTGGCCTCCCGTTCACAAGGCCGGGATGGCGGCGGGTTCAGCCTGAACATCGCCAACTCTGCCTGGGGGCAGGAAAGCCACGGGTTCTTGACCACGTTCCTCGATGCGCTGGCCGAGAATTACGGGGAAGAAGTCAGGGCGGCGGACTTCCGCCGCAATCCAGAGGACGCGCGCGCCCGTATTAACGACTGGGTTGCCGATGAGACAGAGGACCGGATAAAGAATCTGATTCCGCCCGATGGCATAAGTCCCTTGACGCGGCTGGTGTTGGCCAACGCCATCTACTTCAACGCCGCGTGGCGCTTGCCTTTCGAGGAGAAGGCCACTGCCCGGCTCCCGTTCTTCTCCTTGGACGGCGGCGAGAGCGAAGTTCCGATGATGCGGCAGGAAGCCAGGTTCGGCTATGCCCGCGGCGACGGGTATCAGGCCGTGGAGTTGCTGTACGAAGGCCGCGAGATGGCTATGACCGTCCTGCTGCCCGACACAGGGAGATTCAGCGAATTCGAGAACTCCCTCGGCTCGGCGATAGTGGACAGGATTCTGCAAGATACGGAAATCCGCCTTGTCCGGTTGACCATGCCAAAGTTCGAGATGGAATCAAGTTTCAGCCTCGCCGATACGCTCGAAGGGATGGGGATGGCCAACGCCTTCGACGAGAGGTTGGCCGACTTCTCGGGCATGGACGGGTTATCCTGTCCTGCCGGAGACGGCGAGTGCCTGCTCATTTCCGACGTGGTGCACAAGGCGTTCGTTTCGGTGGACGAATCGGGCACCGAGGCGGCGGCGGCCACTGCGGTGGAAGTAGGCGTCACGAGGGCGGTGGCCCCCACTACTGAGCCCATCGAGGTGACCGTAGACCGACCCTTCATCTTCCTGGTCAGGGACCGGGCGACGGATGCCGTCTTGTTTGTAGGCCGGATGCTGCAACCCTAGCGCTTCTAGTTCTCGTCTGGCTGGTGGCGGTCGGCAGTCCCGGATTAGCCGACGGCCCCCCGGTTCAGCCCTTCGCCCTCCGGCAAGGATGAATCCAAGGTCAGCCCGCTGCTCACGGAGTCGGTGCAGGAGTTTCAGGAAACCGCAGGACTCCGCACAGCCCAACGCGCGCCGTGCCTACGGAAAACGCCAATCACCCAGTGGCCCCCTACATCGCCAAAGACCCGGAAGGCGACCCGTTCACCTAGTCGCTATCTGGAAACGACAGCAGCAAATTCTCAATCAACGACGCGGCATCCTCAGCTTCAACACCCCGCTGGACTACGAAGCCCGGGCGGATGCTAACAGGGACAACGAATATCAGGTAACGGTTGAGGCCCACGACGACGCCAACCCTCCCAACATCGGCACACTTGCAGTGACCATCACAGTAACCGACGAAAACGAGGCTCCGAATACACCGACGGGGAAGGCTCCGGCAAGCGCCTGCAAGCGGTGTCGCGCAACCGCGTACGGGCTGAGCCGGCAACCAACAGCGCACCGCAGTTTCCGCCCGGAAGCGTCACCCGAAGCGTCACCGGGAACACGCCAGCAGGCAGAAACATAGGCGAACCGTTCCAGGCCACGGACACCGACGCTGACACCCTGAGCGGCAGCGATGTCGACGCCTTTACAATCAGCGAAACGTCCGGCCAGTTGCTCACGAAAGCCCCTCTGGACTATGACACCACGCGAAGCTACTCCGTGCAGGTAACGGCAACCGACCCGTCCGATGCCAGCGACACTATCAGAGTAACCATCAACCTCCTCGATGAGGATGAAACGCCGGAGGTAGACCGGAAAACCAGCATAGATTACTACGATCCTCAACCGGCCTTCGCTCCGTTCAACTCGCTGCGGACACTGCCCCCCGGTGGTACTGGTAGCCGGGGCGCCAGAGCTCAGACGTTCCGGGGCCAGACTCTACACACGGGCTGGAATTACATCAGCATACGGCAACACCCCGTGTCGTCAAGGAAACTAAGGAGGCGGAGGTCGCCATACCGGGAGGCAGCAGGAGCAAGCGAAAGGGGCGGCAATTGAGTGGAGGCCGAGGGTGATGGCTGGGGATGGAGGATTCGAACCTCCGCTACCTGATCCAGAGTCAGGCGTCCTACCGCTAGACTAATCCCCACCGGACGGGCCGCCTGCGGCGAGGTGGCGCAAAACGGCTTCTTTTATGGTATTGACGGGGCGGGATGGTGTCAAGCCCAGGGCCTTTTAGTTGTTGGCAGTCCCCTGTCCCCCCAAGGGGCAAGCGCGTCCCCTCTGCGTCCTCTGCGTTGAATCCCCTCTGCGCCCCCTCTGCATTGAAGCCCCCCGCTTTTCCTGACACTTCCCCCTTGCCAACCCCGGTTACACCCACCTATCCTTAATGAACATCAAACCCAAAAGCCAGACCCGGCCCAAATCCAACCAGCCACTGAGGCAGCGTGATGTGCTTTGCCCGCAAACCCTAACCAGTCCGGCCGCTCCCAGCCTGAACCGCGCTCCGCAGAATCCAACCCCGACAACCAGGAACGACCGGAAATGACCGGAAATGGCCGGGAAAGTGAAAATTTCCAGCCACTCAGGCAGCATCGCAGGAATGTTAGGAAGGTTGGGGAGGTTAGGGAGGTTAAGAAGACCTGGTAACCCCTCCACCCCGGCTCAGATGGAGAGAGAATCAAAAGGCCCTGGTGTCAAGCCTAGCCAGCTTGACAAAACACGGACGTTTGTAACAAAATCGCATTGCTTTTGAGCTTCTCCCCGCGGCATTCGCAGCATTTAATTGCCGTTTCCGCTTGCCCCGCCTGTGGGCGAGACGCGCCAATCACTGAAAGCGAGGTATAGGGCATGACGCTGGCAGCAGTGGGCAACAAATCAACCGTGCAAGTCTCCGGCACACCGGTCGAGGTCTTTTCCGGAGGCTCTGGGCCTCCCCTTATCTACCTGCACGGGGGCGGCGGGTTCGGCACCTTCGACCCCACCACCGGCCCCATCGCCGCGCGGCGCACGGTCTACGCGCCGTCCCACCCCGGATTCTTCGGCACTCCCCGTCCCGCTTGGATCTATACCATCACCGACGTCGCCCACTTCACCCTGGAGTTGGCGCAGGAATTGGGGCTGAACGAATTCGTGCTGGCCGGACACTCAATCGGCGGCTGGGTCGCTGCCGAGATCGCAGCCATGGGCGGCAGCAGCGTCAAGGGCCTGGTGCTGATCGACGCGGCCGGCATCCGTCCGGCGCAGTCGGAAATCGCCGAGGTGTTCATGGTCTCCGGCGCCACCCGGCTGCAACTCGCCTTCCACAACGCGGAGCAGGTGCCCAACTACGAATTCTTCACCCGCGAGCGGGCCCCCGACGAGGCCGCCGTGGAGCACTCCAACATGGAGATGCTGTCGCGGCTGTCTTGGAAGCCCTACCTGCACAACCCCAGCCTGCCCCACTATCTCTCCAAGGTAACGGCTCCCACGCTGATAGTCTGGGGCAGAAACGACGCCATCATCCCCGTGGAGTGCGGCGAGATTCTCCGCAACTCCATCCCCGGCTCGTCGCTGACAGTCATAGACAACTGCGGCCACAGCCCGCAGATGGAGAAACCCGACGAGTTCAACGCCGCCGTAACCGCCTTCCTCGACGGGCTGTAGCCATCAGCCTTTCCGGCAACGAAGCCCCCATAGGGGCGCACTGCTGTGCGCCCCTACTAGCATCCCCCAACCCAGGGAAAGCAAACAGGATCAACCACAAACAGGAAGTGATGCCAAGGTCAGCAGGGACAACGCCCTGACGTTGGCGATCAGACCAAGGCCGGCGGCATATTATGATCACGGCCTGCGAAGGTGAATACTGATGGGTATCGAATTCTGGGCGATGGGTCGTCCCTACCCGGGCGGGCCTAATTCCCAAGAGTTCAACGGAGTGCGCCAAGCGGTCCGCGCCGAGGAAATTGGGTACGACGGCATCGTCTATGTTGATTCCCAAAACCGTTACGGCGACACCTACGTGGCAATGGCCTTGGCCGCCCATGCCACGTCCACCATCAAGCTGGGCACCGGCGTCACCAACTCCGTTACCCGCCATCCCGCCGTCACGGCGTCGGCCATAGCAACGGTGCAGGTGGAGAGCGGGGGACGGGCATACTTGGGCATCGCCAGGGGGGACTCGGCGTTGGCCCACCTGGGCCGCGCGCCGCACTCCGTCCCGAAATTCGAGGACTACCTCATGAGGCTCCAAGCATATCTCCGAGGTGAGGATGTCCCCTTCGAGGCCGGGGGAGATATCAGCTCCTTGGGCCTTGCTGACTACCGGGATTCCAGCCTCATATTCTGGATAGACGACGTCCGGCCGCCCAAGGTGCCCGTCGACGTGGCAGCCACCGGCCCCAAGGTCATTGCCGCCGCCGCCCGCCACGCTGACAGCGTTACCCTCAATGTTGGCGCAGACTCGGGACGGGTCCAGTGGGGCATGGACGTCGCCCGGTCTGCCCGCGCCGAGGCCGGTCTCCCGCCGGATATTTCCTTCGGCGCCTACGTGCCCTTGGTAGTGCACGACGACCCCCAGGAGGCGGCACGAATCGGCGCTGGCCAGGTCTCGTTATTCGCCCGGTTCTCCACCATGTACGGCACCGTGGTGGGACCGGCCTCGCCGGAGCAACGGGAGGTCATGCGGAGCATCCACGGCGCCTACGACATGCAGCATCACGGACTCGCCAACGCCCCCCAGGACGCGATTGTGACCACCGATTTCGCCAAGGAATTCGGGATATTCGGGCCTCCCACTTACTGCGCCGACCGTCTGGCGGAGTTGATTGACCTAGGGATCGACCGGTTTATCATCCGGGGCGTGTCTCTGGACCCGGCCGACCCCGATTCAGTCGCCGCCGAGCGCTTTGTCAAGGAGGTGGCCCCCTTGCTTCGCGATTAGGGGAGATATGTGATCAGAACTCCCCCGCCTCAATCCTCCCCCACAAGACGCTCGATGCAAAAGGAGCTCAACCCAGGCTACATCGGTTATTGACGGCCTGCCTTTATTTAGGTAATCAGAAGTTCCCTCTCCCCTCAAGGAGAGGGAACTTTTGTAGAATACCCCCACAATCCACCCACACGGAGGCGCAATGCCGGACGCATCCTTGAAAATCGAAGGCGCCCGCTACATCATCACCATGGACGGGGAGCGGCGCATCATCCGCGACGGGGCGGTGGTCATCGAAGGCAGCCGCATCGCGCAGGTGGGGAAGTCGGCGGACCTGGCCGGTGTTGCCGCCGGGCGGGTCATAGACGCGGGCGGCATGGTGCTGGCTCCGGGCCTGGTCAACGGGCACATGCACGTCAGCTACGCCCACGCCACCCGGGGCATCTTCCCCGACAGTCTGGGATCGAACTACCTGCCCAACGTGTTCCACTTGCAGTCTGCGATGACCGCCGAGGAGGAATACCTGACCTCGCTGCTGGGCATCACCGAGCTGCTCAAGTATGGCACCACCACCTTCTTGGACCCTGGCAGCACCAAGTTTCTTGATGCCGGACTGCGGGCTTACGAACAGTCCGGTTGCCGCGTCATCGTCGGCGCTCACGTGACCGACCTCGCCAACCCGGTAAACCTGCCGGTCTACGAAACCGATGAGGCCGTGGCCATCGTGGAGCGCGTCATCCGCGACTACGACGGCGCTCTGGACGGCCGGGTTCGCGCTTGGGCCATGCCCTTCTCCCCCAACTTCGCCACGCCCCGCCTGCTGCAAGAGTCCAAGCGGCTGGCCGACCAGCATGGCGTTTCCCTCACCCTGCACTTCAACAACAGCGAGTCCTACGTACAATCGTGCCTGCGGGAAACCGGGATGCGCCCCACCCAATACCTGGACAGCCTGGGCATATTGGGCAACAACGTTGTGCTGTCCCACTCCCTGGGCCTAGACGAGTCGGAGGTGGAGCCGCTGGCCCGCACCGGGACGAAAGTGGTGGCGGTGCCCACCGCGGCGGTCAAGTCCGGCTTCGGCATGACCTCCGGCGGGCTGCTGCCGGAGATGCTGGAGGCCGGAATCACCGCCGGCATCGGCACCGACGCGGGCAACAACTCCAACCTCATCGAGACCAACCGCGCCATGTATCTCATCGCCGTGCTGTACAAGGACGGCCGCCGCAACCCCACTGCCATCACCGCCGAGACTGCGCTGGAGTTGGCCACCATTCGCGGGGCGCAAACGCTGGGGCTGGGCGACGAAATCGGCTCCATCGAGCCGGGCAAGAAGGCCGACCTAGCCCTGTACGACACCCGCCGCGCCGAGTGGGCCACCCTCTTCAACCCGGTCAACAGTCTGGTCTACAATGCCGACGGGCGCAGCGTCCACACCGTCATCGTTGACGGCCGCGTGGTGGTGGAGAATCACACGCCCCTGTTTGTGGATGAGCCGGCCCTGATAGACGAAGTGCAGGCTGTCGGCGAAAACCTGCTGGCCCGCACCGGCCTGTCTTTCCCCACGCCCTGGCCGATAGTCTGAAGCAGGAATGCGGAAACTAAATTCCCTCTCCCGCTGGGAGAGGGTTAGGGTGAGGGCGTACCCATTTCCAATTCAACCACGGAGGCCCCAATGTCGCAGTTAGTCTTGATTCACGGCCCCGGCGCGGGCGGATGCGCGGCATCCTACCGCTACCAGTTGCAGCGGTTCCCCGGCGCGCTGGCCCCCGACCTGCCGGGCCACCTGGAAGGCGAGTCCTACGAGGACGTGTCGGGCTACACCCACTGGCTGCGGGAGTGGCTGCAAGCACTGGGGCACACTGACGGGTTGGTGCTGGCGGGCTTCACCCTGGGCGCCTGCGTAGCCCTTGACTACGCCCTGACTTGGCCGGACGAGGTGGCCGGGCTGTTGCTTATGACCGTTGCCATGCGCCCCAAGGAGCGGGCCGCTGACAGCCTCGATTTCCGCCTGAACGCCGCCAAAGACGAAGCGGCGATGCAGCAGTGGCTGGAAAGCATGGACCACATGATGATGTTCATCGAGCCGGACCTCCGCGCCGAGTTGCTGGACTGCCATCGGCGGGTCGGGCCAATCTCGCAGTACAACGACCTGCTGACCATTGACCGCTTCGACGCCCGCGACCGCATCCACCACCTGCAAGCGCCGCTGACCCTCGTGCGCGGCGTTGACGACCCGATGCAGCCCGCCGAGTACGAGCTGGAAATCCATCAGGCCGTCCCCGGCTCCCGCTACATCAAGCTGGAGCAGGCCGGCCACTTCCCCCACTCCGAGCGCCCCAACGACGTGAACGCGGCCCTCGCGGAACTGCTGTAGGCCGCAGCGTAGGCCGCAGCGTAGGCCGCAGCGTAGGGGCGCACAGACGTGCGCCCCTGCACCCATTGCGCAATCAGTGCTCAGTTCCCTTATGGAGGTACTTGACGATGCCCGGTCCGTTGGAAGGCGTCAGGGTGGCCGACTTTACCGAAATCATCGCCGGGCCGCTGGCCGGGCGTCTGCTGGCCGAGATGGGGGCTGACGTAATCAAGCTGGAGCCGCCCTGGGGCGAACCGTGGCGGCTGACCCAGCGGTTCACGCCCACCGAAAGCCGCACCTTTATGACCTACAATCGCGGCAAGCGCAGCCTGCCTCTCGACCTCACCAAGCCGGAAGCGCAGGAAATCCTGGCGCGCCTAGTGCGGCATATTGACGTGGTGCTGGTCAACTACCGCCCCGACGTGGCCGCCAAGCTGGGCGTGGACTACGAAACCCTGTCGGCCATCAACCCCCGGCTGGTCTACTGCGAACTCACCGCCTACGGACGCCGGGGACCGGACGCCCACCGCCCCGGCTACGACATGATTATCCAAGCGATGACCGGCATGATTGCCTCGGAAACCAAGACCGTGGACAACGTGCCGTCGTGGGTCTGGTCCAGCCCGCTCATCGACACATCGTCGGGCATCGCCATGAGCGCCTCGGTCTGCGCCGCCCTCTTCGCCCGCGAGCGCACCGGCGTGGGCCAGAAAATCGAGACCACTCTGCTGGGCCAGGCCCTCAACCTGATGGGCGCCCGCTTCCTGCACGTGGAGAAGCTGGACCAGGAAACGCGGGAAAAGACGCTGCGGGACATCCGCGAGCAGCGCGAAGCCGGCGCGTCCTTCGACGAACTGGTGGCCCTTTCGCCCGGCAGCCGCCGTCGAGAGCATCACGGCAACATCTACTACCGCGTCTACATGGCCTCCGACGGCCCTATCGGCGTCGGCTGTCTCAGCCAGCCCCTGCGGCTGCGACTGCTGGAAACCCTGGACCTCACCGACGACTCGATGGCTCCCGACTGGGACGCCACCAAGCCGGAGTCGCAGGCATACAGCCGCGACCTGGAGCGCCGCGCCGAAGACCTGTTCCGCAGCAAGCCATACGCGGAGTGGCTGCGCATCCTCGAAGAGCGCAACATCCCCGCCGGGCCGGTGCGCTTCATTGAGGAAATGTTCGACGACCCGCAGGTGGCAGCCAACGGACTGGTGGACGAATTCACCCACTCCCAAGAAGGCGCGGTCAAAATGGTCGGCCCCGTCGCCCGCTTCAGCGGAACCCCCCTTCCCCACGCTCCCCCCTCCCCTGCCCTCGGCCAGCACACCGCCGAAATCCTGGAGTGGCTGGGCTATACCCCCGAAGAGGTCGAGCGGCTGCGCGAAAACAAGGCCGTAACCTGAAAGCTCTATCCACTTTGCAAGCCCCCTGTCCTTTTTGGAGAGGGATGGGGTGAGGGCATCCACAGTCGCCTGAAATCCTTGGAGCAACGCCAATATGTCCGAATCCCCACCGTCCGTTTACGGCGAGCTAACTTACCGTGACCTCTGGGAAATACTGCGCCTTCCGGTCTTATTCGCCCTCGCCGCAATTGCCGGAACTTGGGCTGTCTGGTATTTTACGAGTATGCCCTGCCCGCCGGAACTGGCGCAGACCATCGGCTGCAACCCGTCCCAGATTGCCAGGTACATCAACCTAGACGCCCTGAACAAGATGATGACCCACGCCGTCATAGCCGGCGGCGGCGGAGGTCTCTGGAGCTACGCCATGATTACGAGGGAACGCAAAGCCCGTGAGGCCGCCGAAAAGGCCCGCGAAGCCGCCGAAAAACAGTTGGCTGAGGAACGAGAGAGAGCCGCTGAAGAGCGCCGACAGTTTCTCATAATAATCGAAGGTCTTAAAGAGCAGCAAAACGGCGGCAACGGGTCGGCTTCGAGCTAGGCCCGGTCTCTGGAGCTACGCCATGATTACCAGGGAACGCAAAGCCCGCGAAGCCGCCGAAAAGGCCCGCGAGGCCGCCGAAAAACAGTTGGCCGAGCTACGGGAACAGTCCGGAACACGGTCAGTCGAAGAACGCCAGAGGGACGCTGAAGAGCGTAGCCGGTTGCTCGCGATTATCGAAAGCATCGGCCACCGCTTGATTGCGGACCGGGCAGAGGCTTTAAAACAGTTGGCCGATGAACGGGAAAAGGCGACCATTGAGCGTCAGCAGTTTCTCGCCATCATCGAACGCCTCACCGGGCAGCAGAACGGCGGCAACGGGCCGTCCGCACAATAAGCCGAGTCAGTCTTGGTTTTGGCAACTGCCCTCTTATCAGCTCCCACACTCCCCCTTCGCCTTGACCGCCCACCGCCCCGCGCCTATGATTCCATCATCGTATTGGGGGTGGAGCAAATGGACCGGGCCGACATTCCGTTTCTGACCGTAGCCGCGCTGGGCGAGTTGATTCGCAGCGGCGAAGTATCTCCCGTCCAAGCGACCGAGGCGTACCTGGGGCGCATTGACGCGCTCAACGGAGACATCCGGGCCTACCTGACCGTCACCGCCGACGAGGCGCGGCAGGCCGCCCGCGATGCCGAAGCCGAGATTGCCAACGGCCAGTATCGCGGCCCGCTCCACGGCATACCAGTCGCGGTCAAGGACCAGATGTATACCGAGGGCATCCGCACCACCGGCGGCTCTCCGGTGTTCAACGACTTCGTGCCCGAATACGACGCCACGGTCGTTGCCCGCCTCAAGCAGGCCGGGGCGATATTGCTGGGCAAGCTGAACATGACCGAGTTCGCCACCACCGGGCTGTCGCACCAGTTCGATCCACCGCGCAACCCCTGGAGCCGCGACCGCTCCAGCGGCGGCTCCAGCAGCGGCAGCGGGGCATCTACCGCCGCCTTCATGTGCGCCGCCTCGCTGGGCGAGGACACCGGCGGCTCGGTGCGCTTCCCAGCCGCCTGGTGCGGGCTGGCCGGACTGCGCCCCACTTGGGGACTGGTCAGCCGCTACGGGGTGATGCCCGGCGTCCGCTCCATGGACACCGTCGGCCCGCTGGCGCGCACCGTCGAGGACTGCGCCATCATGCTGCAAGCCATCGCCGGCCACGACCCGCAGGATCGCCTGACCAGCCAAGAAACGCCGCCCGATTACCGCGCCGCCCTGACCGGCGACGTGAGCGGCCTGCGCTTCGGCATCCTGCGCGAAGTGCTTTACGCCGAATCGGTTGACGGCGAGACGGGCAAGGCCATCCTCGATGCCAGCAACGCGCTGGGGAAATTGGGCGCGGAAGTGGAGGAGGTGTCGGTACCGCTGGCGGCCCACTCCGGCCCCATCAACGGCGGCATCCGCATCGAAGCGCCGACGACGTATCGCGACCTGCTGCGCGACCGCCCGCGGGACATCGCCCACGACAACCGCATCGGCTACCTCGTCAACACGATTATGCCTGCCACCTACTACTACAAGTCCATCCGGTTGCGTACGCTGCTGCGCGCCCAGATTCTCCAGGCGCTGGAAAACGTAGACCTGCTGCTCTTGCCTGTGGTGGGCGTGCCAGCCCAGCCCTTGACACCAGACCCGGCGATAACAGGCAAGGACAACGTCAACCGCTCTCCTTGGTTGCTGACCGCCGTGCCCAGCCTGGCGAACATCCCCGCCTTGGCTGTCCCTTGCGGATTCAGCAGCGAAGGACTGCCCCTCAGCCTGCAAATCGCTGGCAGGCCCTTCGACGAAACCACCGTACTCCGCGCCGGTCACGCCTACGAGCAGGCCGCCGGCTGGCACACCCGCCGCCCGCCGGTGTAACGTGCGCCGGGCCGCGCAAGCTCCGGCACAGCCCCCGACCAGAAGCCCTAGCCGGTTGGATGTGCCTGCCCGGGAGCCTTATACTGTACGGTGATGACACAACAGCGCGACAGTGGCCCAGACGATATTCTAATTGTGGATGGGAGGGTATACAGGCTCACTTATCATGTTAACCTCAGGATAGGCCAGCGCGAGATCGAAAAGGAGTGGATTGCAGATGTTCTCGCAAATTGGGTAGCAAGAAGATTTATGGCAAATCATAATTCTATGAATTACTTCGGAATAATCCCCGGAAGGAGTTCTTTGTTTATGGTAGCTGTTTCTGAATACAATTCAGAGATTCCTTCAGCGTATTTTCACAGCGCTGCAACTTCCCGCTACCGCCGAAATGAGTATAGCTATTTTGACGAGGTAAGACATGAAGGCAACTGTTAGATACGACAAAGAAGTGGATATTATGGCGATAGACACCGCTCCTGATATTCGCATAGCGGTCTCGTCCAGTGTCGAGGATGGCCTGGTCGCCGACTATGGGAGCGAAGACGGCTTTGATGTAGTTGGTATTGAATTTTGGGCGGCGGGCAAGCACCTAGCCCCGTTCTGTGCCTTGAGTGAGGCAGAGGCCGTCGAAGCACGAAAGGCCGCATCCAAATTTAGCGTAAAAGCCGACTATGACAAGGAATTTGACACGCTGAAAGTCACAAGCAGATACGAAGTAGCAGAGTGCTCCGATGTAGGGGGCGGTATCACAGTTTTTTTCGGATATTGGGACGATTCTTGCAACCCCTGCAAGGAGTGTTGCGACATGGTTGGCTTCGAGCTTCACAACGCCTCGGAGTGCCTCGCCCCTTACTTCCAGCTCAACCGCGCTCCGCTTGTCAGCGATCAGCCCGGTTCAGGTCAGGCGCGCTGAATTGACGCAAGGCCCGCGGACTACTAAACTCGTCACCGATTAAGCATTATAAGCAGACTGGTTTTCTTGGAGATTGCCGATGAATTTCGGAATGTTTACCGACTTCCACGTCCGAAAGGGCAACTCGCAGGCCGAGGCTTTCGACGAGTCCTTTGCCCAAATCGTTGAGGCCGATCAGATGGGCTTCGACACCGTATGGCTGGCCGAGCATCACTTCAGCCCGGAGCGGGCCTTGCTGGCCGCCCCCATGGTTATCGCCAGCGCCATCGCCGCCCGCACCCAGCGCATCCGCACCGGCCTGGCCGTGCAGGTGCTGCCGCTGACCAACCCCCTGCGCGTCGCCGAGGAGGCGGCCACGGTGGACCATATCAGCAAGGGGCGATTTGACTTTGGCATCGGGCGCAGCGGGCTGACCCGCTACTACCAGGGCTACAACATCCCCTACTCCGAAAGCCGCCCCAGATTCGTTGAGGCCTTGGAAATCATAATGAAGGCGTGGCAGGAGGACAGCTTCTCTCACGAAGGCGAATATCACTCCTTCCACGACGTCACCGTGGCGCCCAAGCCCTACCAGCAGCCCTACCCGCCGGTGCGGGTGGCGGTAGCCGGCGAAGACACATTCCCGCTGGTTGGTGAAATGGGTCATCCCATCTTCATCAGCGCCAACACGCCCCGGCCACAACTGAAGGAACGGCTGGCCGCCTACCGCGAGAAGCTGGCCGAGTCGGGGGCATCCGGCCCGCCCGACATCGCCATCCGGGTGCCGGTCTACTGCGCCGAGACCACCGAGAGGGCGCACGAGGATCCCCGGGCGAGCGCCCTGTCAGCCATCCAGTACGCCGCCAGCGAGCTGATTCATACCGCCGCCAACCCGGAGATCGCCGAACGGATGCGCCGCATCGCCGCCGCCCCCTACTCGCAGGTGTTGGAGGAGCGTGTGGTCTTCGGCACGCCCGCCGAAATCGTGGACATCTTCAAGGGCTACCAGGAAGACCTGGGCGTAACCGGCGTGGTGATGGAGGTCAACTACGGCGGCCAAATCCCCGCCGATCGCGTAATCAACTCGCTACGGCTGCTGAGCGACCAGGTGATGCCCTCGTTCAAGAGCTAGGCAGGTCCATCACGGCAGACCACCTTAGAGGGTGTGTGACATTTCCCGGCGAAACCTGTTTGTCCTGAGCCTGTCGAAGGATGATCGGGTTTCGCCCGTTGCCCACATACTGCCTGCTGCCCAACCACCCGTCCTTCGGCAAGCTCAGGACAGGCTTGTCGAACCATGAAAGGAGGCTCTTCAACAAGCTCAGGGCCAACGGACCGCCAACAACTAGAAGACCCTGATTTTAGCAACGCTCGGATAGTCAGCCAGTTTGTAGCGGTATTAAGGTTACAAAAATTTAGAAAGGACGTATTTAATCAGTATGGGCATTGCGGAGGCCATCGCCGAGTGGAGGGAATGGAACCGGGAACAAGGTTACCCTCTGGACTGGCCAGCCGAGGGATGGTTCAGCATTCCACAAGTGGGCTATCCTCTAGGGGTGGATGTCCACATCTGTGAGGATGAGGACACTGGCGAGTACGGCGCTTGGGTTTACCCCAACTATATTGACTCAGCGGGATACTTTAGCACCGATACGCAAAATGCGCTGGCTTACATTCCCAGCACGGATTGGTAGTTACCACACCAAACAGAACGGAACCTGATAGGTGGCATTCTCAACTCGTGTTGATCATGGCTCCATTTCAATAGCTTATCTCGCCTTTCTCTTTCGCACGAAAGACGGGATTGTATATTATCGTCAATAATGTTGAAAATACCCAATTGATCAGATGCCTTGAATTTTCATTTTCTTACTACGGAATTGGATTTATACTGGACTCGCCCTCAAGTAGATAAACCGCTCTTCCAAGTCTTGTGCTACCAGCAGTTCACGGCGTTCCCATCGCTCGCCATGTCGATATGGAGCACTCATAAATCTTCCACGCCTCCGCGACTGACATTAAACACAGAGCGCACAGAGGTTTTAGAGAAATAAACAAAATCCTCTGTGTTCTCTGTACGCTCTGTGTTTAATCCGTCTCTAGCTCACCGGCCCGCCCAGCGGCGTGGTTGGGCCTTCGCACTCCATGAACTGGCCGTAGCCCGGCTGCTGCTCCAGCTTGCCGTCGTTGAGCAGGACCTGGCCACGCAGCAGGGTCATCCACGGGCGGCCGGTGATCTCCCAGCCCTCGAACAGGGAGTAGCCCGCGTTGCTCATGTGGTCCCCGGCGGTGATTACCCGGTCGACGCCGGGGTCAAGGATCAGCAGGTCGGCGTCGGCTCCGGGCTGGATTACGCCCTTGCGGGGATACAGACCAAAGACGCGGGCCGGGTTTTCCGCCATCACCCGCGCCAGCCACCAGATGGGCATACCCCGCTTGACCACGCCCTCGCTGTACATCAGCGGCGCCAGCGTCTCGATCCCCGGCGAGCCGAAGGGCACCGATGCTCCATCGGGCGTCACGAAGATGTTGTCCCAGCCCGGCTTTTTGAGTTCCTCCGGGTGGGGCGAGTGGTCGCTGGCCACGATGGAGATGTGGCCCTGTTGCAGCCCGGCCCATAGCGCGTCGCGGTCTGGGCCGTCTTCAGGGCGCAGCGGCGGGCCAATCTTGGCCAACGGCCCCACGCGGCTCATCTCGGCGTCAGACAGCAGCAGGTACTGCGGGCAGGTCTCGGTCCAGATGCGCTGTCCCCGCGCCTGCGCCTGCTTGATGCGCTCCAGCCCCAAGTGAGTGCTCAGGTGCACGACGTAGGTAGGGCAGCGAGTGGCGGCGGACATCGCCACGGCGCGGTTGATGGCCTCTTCCTCGGCCCAGTCGGGGCAAGCAACGGGGAAGTACTCCGGGTGGGTGTGTCCCTCGGCGATGAGCTTGTTCTCCAAGTACTCGATGATATTGCCGCTCTCGCAGTGCAGTTGCAGCACCCCGCCAGCCCGGGCCACCATCTCCATTGCGTTACAGATGTAATCGTCGTCGCACATCCGGCCCGGCCGCTTCTTGTAGGTCATGAACATCTTGAAGGACTTGAAGCCCATGTCCATCGCCTCGGGCAGGGAGCGAAGGATAGACGGCCGGTTTTGCAGGATGAAGTGGAAGCCGAAGTCGACCACCGCCGAGGCGTTGATTTCCTCGCGGATGCGGTTGCCGGCCTGCACCAGCGTCTCGTCGCCGTCCAAGTTGTAGTTTGCGAAGGGGACGAGCGTGGTCATCCCGGCATGGGCCGCCGCCCGCGCCCCCAAGGCGTAATCGTCGTGCCCGTCCAGGTGAACGTGGGCGTCAATCAGCCCCGGCAGCACGAACTTGCCCTCGGCGTCGATCACCCGGTCGGCGGGCGGCAGCAGGTGTTCCGGGGCCACCGCCACAATCTTCTCGCCTTGAATCGCCACGGCGGCGTCAAGGACCTGCGACGAAGTAACCACCTTTCCGCCGCGTACAATAGTGTCAACCCTCGCCTCAGCCATGCTCAACCTCCACGGTTTTCCTTGCATCCCAAATGCCATTACTCCAGTCTCAGCGAAGGGCTTGCCTGAGTTCTTCTGGAGAAATCTCTAGTTGTTCAAGAATACTTCTCAGAGTGCTACGCGGCACTTCTCGCTTACCGAGGACAACCACCCCAGTGAGGGTGCGGCCTCCTACTTCCCGGTGGAATGATTGATGACTGCCACCTCCTGCCTGCCCCCGATAGCAACCCAAACGGTACAGCGCGTTGACTATCTGATTGCTGGAACAGAGGGGGAGACGGCTAAACTGCATTGGCGACCGGGGGGACGGCACTGGAGTAAGTCATGATTATTCGGCCTGGGGGAACGGTCACATCGACCCCTTCGTGCTTGGGAGGGTGGTGGTCAATTCGGATGTTGCGCTCCTGTAGCGTCCGTTCCAGTTCGCCAACTTCCTCCAGGGCCTTCAGGTGGACGTCGATGGCTTCGCCCAAGTTATCCAGAGCCTCGGATAACGTATCGCCGCAACTGGCCGTCCCCAGCTCCCGGCAATGGGAAACGAACTGCCCATCTTCCTCCTCCACAACGCCTGTAAGCACTATGTACCCAACGACCTCCCTCGCCATCAATGGACTCCTTCATTTCTAGCCGTCGTAGAGTAATTCTAGCACGGAAGTTAATTCCCCACAGAGAGGCCTAACTTCCAGGCACTGATTTCCCGGCGCCTCGCGTTGAAAAAACCCGCCGCCTAATCTACACTCGCTCCACATCCCCGAAGGAGGCGCGCCCTTATGGAACTTCAGGACAAGATTGCGGTGGTAACCGGCGCGGGGCGCGGCATGGGCCGGGCCATCTCGCTGCAACTGGCCGACGCCGGGGCCAACGTGGCCGTGGCCGACATCAACGCCGAGAACGTCGAAGATACCAGCGTCGCCGTCAAGGAGCTGGGCCGCGAGAGCCTGGCCATCCACGCCGACATGGGCAGCGTCGCAGACATTGACCGCATGATCGGGCAGGCCAAAGACGCCTTCGGGCGCATCGACATCATCGTCAACAACGCCGGCGTGACTCGCTACCTGTACGTGATGGACGTGGAGGAAGAGGACTGGGACCGCATCCACCGGGTCAACGCCAAGGGCGTGTTCTTCTGTATGCAGCGCGCCGCCCGCGAGATGATTGCCCAAGGTGACGGCGGGCGCATCGTCAACATCGCCTCCATCGCCGGCAAGGGTTACTCCGGCACGTCCAACGCCGCCTACGCCGCCAGCAAGGGCGCGGTGCTTTCGATGACCATGATTGCCGCCCACCAGTTGGGGCAGCACAACATCAACGTCAACGCCATCTGCCCCGGCTCCACGCTGACCGAAATGGCCGCCGAGACCATGCTGGGCCGCGCCGAGATCTCCGGTCAGAGCATCGCCGAGCTGGAGCAGGCCCGCGACTCCCGCATCCCCATCGGCCGCCCCAACACTCCCGAGGACATCGCCGCCATGGCCCGCTTCCTCTCCGGCCCCGGCGCCCGCAACATCACCGGCCAGGCCTTCAACGTGGACGGCGGCCTGGTGATGCACTAGCCGGCGTCTGCTGGCCTACCGATCTGCCGCAGGACGAATCGCTGGAATCGCTGGTCGCCTTATTTGAGAGTTTGGGCTATCAGCAATGTGATGGGCCGACCCTTGAAGACGGGTTCGAGAAAGTGGCCCTGTTTGCTGATGAAGGCGAACCTACTCACGCATCCAGGCAACTCCCTAGCGGCTGGTGGACCAGCAAAATGGGCTGGAACGGCGTAACCATCGAACACGACGGGCTAACCTGCATCGAAGGAAGACGGTACGGCCGGGCAGCGCTGTTCCTGAAACGCCCCCTAAGCTAGGCAGACTGCAATCCGCTTGTTTGTGCCGGGCCGCAATCCGCATTACAATCAACCCATGCAACTGACCGTAAGATTGTTCGCCTTGTACCGGGAGCGGGCCGGGGTGCGGGAGTTTCCGCTGGAACTGCCCGGCGGCGCGACCGTGGCCGACCTGACCGATGCGGTGCGCGACCGGTTTCCGCGGCTGGCGCCGCCGGACGTGAAAATCGTGGTCGCGGTCAACGCCGACTACGCCGAACCGGAGACCGTCCTGAACCACGGGGACGACGTCTGCCTCATACCGCCGGTGAGCGGCGGATAGCATGGACTATGCGCGAGGGTAGCATGATTGAGTTGACCGACCAGCCTCTTGACCCGGACAAGTTCACTTCCGCCGTGCGCCGCAGCACCAACGGCGCGGTGGTAACCTTCTTGGGGACCACCCGCGACAACTTCGAGGGCAAGGGGGTGCTGACGCTGGAGTACGAAGCCTTCGACGAGATGGCCGTCAAGAAGCTGGAAGAGGTGCGCCAAGAAATGCTGGCCGAGTTTGGGCTGGACGAACTAGCCATCGGCCACCGCACCGGAACCGTGGGCATCGGTGAAATCAGCCTAGTGGTCGCTGTCGGCTCCCCCCACCGCAAGGAAGGCTTCTACGCCTGCCACAAGGCCGTTGACCGCATCAAAGAGGTCGTCCCCATCTGGAAGAAGGAAGTCTACGAAGACGGCTCCCGATGGGTGGCCTGCGAAGACCACGAGTTCACCCCCGAACACGAGGCCGCGCTGGAGGCCGGCCGGTGACGCCGAAAACCCAACAACCACGCCGAAATAGCCTTGCCCGCCAGAGGAAAAGGCGAGTCTGTCTGAAAAATGGCAGCGTAATGGTTCCCCCTGCGCACTGGGTTCAGGCTAAGAATAACGGCAACGAAGACTGGCCTTGGTTTGGCAGTCAGATTCGCCACTCCATCAAGGTAATCCGGCAGACGGTCAAAGGCGTCAAAGCTGCCAGACGCAGGAAGCATCGCTAAACGCGCCCTGACCCGCACGTGCCGAGACTATCTTGGCTTATCCCTCGATTTCCCCTTCCCCCTCAAGAGAGGGAATTTTTAGTTGCTCTCTGGCCCTAATCCCGCCCGCAAAAATCCGCTCCACTTCGTCGGCGGGTGGGGCCAGGGCCGCGCGGATGGCCGCGCCTGCGGTTTCCGCCCCGATCAGGCGCATCCCCGGCGGCGCTTCTACGTCGGACAGCGCGGCTGACGGGAGTATGCAGCGGGTGAGGCCAAGGCGGGCGGCTTCGTTGACCCGCCTTTGCGCTTGCGGCACCGCCCGCAGTTCGGCGCTCAGGCCCACCTCGCCGAAGGCGGCGGCTGGCGGCAGCGGCGCGTTGCGGTAGCAGGAAGCGATGGCGAGGATGATGGCCAGGTCGGCCGCCGGTTCGGTAGCGCGGAAGCCGCCGGCCACGTTGACAATTACGTCCTGCCCCCCAAGCTCCAGCCCAGTGCGCCGCGACGCCACGGCGGTCAGCATCAGCAGCCGGTTGTGTTCCACGCCGTTGGCCACCCGGCGAGGCGCCGGCAACTGCGAGAAGTTTGTCAAAGCCTGAACTTCCAGCAACAGGGCGCGGCTACCCTCCAGCACCGGCGTTACGATGGCTCCAAGCTGCGAGCCTGCCCGTTGCGACAGCGTGGCGCGGGACGGGTCCGCCACGTCATCCAGCCCCCGCTCGGTCATCTGGAACACACCCACCTCATCCGTGGAGCCAAAGCGGTTTTTGGCCGCCCTCAACACCCGGAAGCTCCCGGATTCCTGCGATTCCAGGTGCAGCACCACGTCAACCATGTGCTCCAGCACCCGCGGGCCAGCCAGCGCGCCGTCCTTGGTCATGTGGCCGGAGATAAACATCGGCTTGTCCTGCGTCTTGGCCCATCGCAGCAGCCGCAGGCCGCACTCCCGCACTTGGCCCACACTGCCTGGCCCCGACGACTCACTGTCGGAGTGGAGCGTCTGAATGGAGTCTATGATTACCAGACTGGGCTGTATCTCCTCGAATTGCTCCAGGATCGCGTCGACGTTGGTCTCGGCCAGCAACAAGATGCCTTGACCATCAATGCCCATCCGCTGCGAACGCAACTTCACCTGGACCGGCGATTCTTCGCCGGTAACGTAAAGCACCGGCCCGGCTGCCTGCGCTGAGCCTGACGCCGAAGCGGATGACGCCAGCGAGTGGGCCAGTTGCAGCAGCAGCGTTGACTTGCCCACGCCCGGCTCCCCGGTCAGCAGCGCCACCGAGCCGGGGACGACGCCCCCGCCGAGGACGCGGTTAAGCTCGGAAGACGGCAGGCTGATTCGTGGCTGAGAGTCCGCCGACAGCGCGGACAGTTCCAAGGCTTCGCCGCCGGTCGTGCGGACCCATCCAGTGCGCCGCGATTGGGCCGCAGTTTCTGCCGGAACCGCTGCGCCTTCGGCCAGCGGCCGCGTCGAGCCGCAAAGCGGGCTGGGGCAGAAACCCATCCACCTAGCGCTTTCATGCCCGCACTCCCGGCAGAAGTAGACCGTCTTGCGCCGTTCGGCTACCTTCGCCATACCGCTTCCTCCTCGCCGTGAAATCTCTGCTGCGGCAATTATAAGGGCGCGGGTCTCCGCTTGTCGGCAGGCAACTGTCAGCAAAATCCCGGCTCATCCGGTATGGTGCAGAGCCTTCCGGTTCATGGCATTTACTGGTGGTCCCTGGCCTGAAATAGGAAAAGGCCCCCGCTTTCGGGGGCCTTTCGTGTGCGCTGATAGCGATGGCCGGGAGGTTAGTCGGCGGGGGCCGGCTCCTCTTCCCGCACCGAGTTGGCTTCGGTTGGGAGCTTGGCGGTAATCTTGATCTCGCCTCCCTCCAAGTCAACGTAGGCGATGTCTCCGGCTCCCAAGCGACCGCTCAGGATTTCGTCGGACAGCCGGTCTTCGATCTCGTTCTGAATCAGGCGGCGCAACGGACGCGCGCCCAGCACAGGATCGAAGCCATTCTCGCCCAAGTAAACCTTGGCCTCTTCGGTCAGTTCCAAGCCCACCTGCTTGTCCTCCAGCTCGCTTCGCACCTGCTCCATCATCAGATCCACGATTAAGAGAATTTCCGACCGATCGAGTTGGTGGAACACGACCGTGGAATCGATGCGGTTGAGGAACTCCGGCCGAAAGAAGCGGCGAACTTCCTCCATAACCTTGTCCTTCATCCGCTCGTAGGCGCTCTGGTCAGTGCGGGCTCCCTCGGCCTTGACGGCGAAGCCCATGGAGGTCTCGCGCTTAATGAGGTCGGAACCCAGGTTGCTGGTCATCACCAAGATGGAGTTGCGGAAGTCCACCCGGCGGCCCCGCGCGTCGGTCAACTGGCCTGCGTCAAAAATCTGGAGCAGGACGTTGAAGACCTCCGGGTGGGCCTTCTCGATTTCGTCCAGCAGAACGGCGCAGTAGTTCTTGCGGCGGACGCCCTCGGTGAGCTGGCCGCCCTCATCGTAGCCCACGTAGCCGGGAGGGGCGCCGATGAGCCGGGCGACGGTGTGCCGCTCCTGGAACTCCGACATATCCAGGCGAATCATGTTGTCTTCGTGGCCGAACATGAACTCGGCCAGCGCCCGCACCAGCTCGGTCTTGCCCACGCCGGTGGGGCCGAGGAACATGAACACGCCGATGGGGCGGCGCGGATCCTTAAGGCCGGCCCGGGCGCGGCGCACGGACTTGGAGATGTTGACGATGGCCTCGTCCTGGCCGATGATGCGCTTGTGCAGCTCGTTCTCCATCTGGAGCAGCCGCTCGGTTTCCTCTTTGGCCATGCGGGCGACCGGGATGCCGGTCCACATACTGACCACTTCGGCGATGTCGTCATCGGTGACCACCGAGCGTTCTTTGCCTCGGCCTTCCTGCCACTCGGTTCGCAGAGTGTCGAGGTCTTGGCGGTGCCGCAGTTCACTGTCCCGCAATTCCGCTGCCGCCTCATAACGCTGGTCGGCGATGGCTTCGTCCTTCTCGCGGCTGACCGACTCCAGCACCTGCATGGCGTCGGTAACCGACGTCGGGGTCACGCTGCCGCGCAGCCGCACCCGGGAGCCGGCCTCGTCTATCAGGTCAATAGCCTTGTCGGGCAGGAAACGGTCGGAGATGAAACGCGCGGCCAAGCTGGCGGCGCTGCGAATGGCATCGTCCGTGTAGTTGACGTTGTGGTGGTCTTCGTAACGCTCCTTCACGCCCATTAGGATTTCCACGGTCTCGTCGCTGGACGGCTCTTCCACCCGCACCGGCTGAAGGCGGCGTTCCAAGGCGGGGTCGCGCTCAACGTACTTGCGGTAATCGTCCAGGGTAGTCGCGCCGATGCACTGCAACTCGCCGCGAGCAAGGGACGGCTTCAGGATATTGGAGGCATCCACAGCGCCCTCGGCGGCGCCGGCCCCGACGAGAGTGTGTATCTCGTCGATGAACAGGACGCAGTTGCCGGAGCTCTTGATTTCCTCGATGACCTTCTTGAGGCGTTCCTCGAATTCGCCGCGGTACTTGGTGCCGGCGACCAAGGAACCCATGTCCAGCGTCACCAGACGCTTGTTCAGGAGCGTGTCAGGCACGTCGCCGCTGGCGATGCGCTGGGCCATGGCTTCGACGATGGCCGTCTTGCCGACTCCGGGCTCGCCCACCAGCACGGGGTTGTTCTTGGTGCGGCGGCTCAGTATCTGGATCACCCGCTGGAGTTCTTGGTCGCGGCCAATCACCGGGTCGAGTTTGTCAGACCGGGCGGCATTGGTCAGGTCAACGCCCAAGTTGTCCAGCGTCGGGGTCTTGGTGTTTGAGCGGCCGGACTGGGAGCCGGTGCCGGAGGTGTGGCTCAGGATACGGTGGGTCTCCGAGCGCACCTTGTCCAGCGTGACGCCCAGACTTTCCAAGACGCCGGCGGCCACGCCCTCGCCCTCGCGCAGAAGGCCGATGAGCAGGTGTTCAGTGCCAATATAGGTGTGGTTCATGCGGCGGGCTTCATCAACCGCCAGCTCCACCACCTTCTTGGCCCGGGGGGTGAGGCCGATTTCGCCCTGGGCCGGCTTCTCGCCGCGGCCGATGATGAATTCAACTGCCGAACGCACCTTCGTCAGGTCAACGGAGAGGCTGGACAGCACTCGGGCCGCCACACCCTCCGTCTCGCGGACAAGGCCAAGGAGTATGTGCTCAGTCCCGATGTAGTTGTGGTTGAAGCGCTGGGCCTCTTCTTGGGCCAGCGACAAAACCCGCCGCGCTCGCTCCGAAAACTTCTCGAATCTGCTAGCCATAATACCGCTCCTGGCCTGGGTTGGCGTGAAAGTGATTTTCCAGTAATGGACGAGGCATCCGCTACTCTTGGCCAAAGGACGCCCTTGACACAAGGCCCGATTATATGGGGCGCATCAAAGGGTGTAAAGACACAAGGGGAGCGGGAACTCGCCAGTCCTCATCCGGCGTAAGGGGCGGGGGAGGAGTCCGGTCCATCCGGGCCGGGGGGTACCCCGCGCCAAGCTCGCACCGGTGTCGGATTCCAAAGGAAGGGATTCTTGAGAATTGCCCCCCGGCGGTGACCTATTTTCCCACCCAGTCACCCAAGCAGTATCGTCGGCGCTGAGGCGTTTCACTTCCGTGTTCGGGATGGGAACGGGTGGGGCCGCCTCGCTAGAACCACCAGGAAGCATTCAGTGCGGTAGTATGCACTATTTTTCACAATCGCGCAAGGGAATTTAACCGCATTCTTAAGATTCCTGAATTTTCCCGGTAATTTCCTCGGTGGACATCAAGGTCACGCCCCAGCCGGCCATCCAGGCCGAATGGCGCCCGTCGCCCCCCGCCACCACCACGGCCACGTCGTTGGCGGAGCGCACGATAGGCACCATCGTGTCGAGGTTGGACTCGTCAATCCACGCCGGCCAAGTGCGGTTGCCGTAGTGGGCCACTCCCTTCAACTGGCGCACCGGCATCCGCGCGTTGTGGAACACGAAGTCTTTGACGTCGGCTTTGGACAGGCCGGAGGCGGCAACCTCGGCGGCGTGCTCCGGGCACAGGATCAGCAGCACCTGCCCGCCGGTGGCCTGCTGGTAGTAGTTGGCAATCCCCACCGCCTTCATATTGCCGACGATGGTGCCCAGCACGCCGAACCCGGTGCCGGAGGTGCTTTCCATTATCCGGTAGACGCCCAGGATGCCGGCCAGGGTGACCGTGCTGCTTTCCGGCGCGTAGCCCTTCTCCACGTGCAACGGCTCCCACGGGCTGCGGGCCTCGTTCTCGGCGAAGCAGAAGCTGAAACGGCCCGGCGAGCTGAGGGTGGCCTTGTCCATCTCCCCCGGCGTCAGCCCGGCCACGTTGCGGACGATCAACCGCAGGGCGCGCCCGATGGAGGCGTTGGCCCGGAAGCCGGGGCCGAAGCAGCCGGCGTCGGCCTGGATGCCCAGCTCGGCGGCGGCGGGGCCGTTGACGATGACCACCTGAATGGCCCCGCCGGTGGTGGCTGCGGTGCCGGCCAAGTTGAAGCCGTCATGCAGCGCCGCCTTGACCGCCGCCATCACCACCGGGAAATGCTCCGGGCGGCAGCCGGCCATTACGGCGTTGATCGCCAGCTTTTCCAGAGTGGCCCGGGCGTTGCGCGGCTGCATCACTCCCAGCGAGTCGGACGGCTCGCCGTCAACGGTCGCCAGCATCTCCCGCACCGCCTCCTCGGTAGGCGGCGCCACCGGCAGCCCGTCGGTCCACCCCTGCTCCCAAAAGTAGTCCTGCATCGCAGCAAAGGAGTCCGGCAGCCGCACCCGGCGGGACTGAAGTTGCGCGCGGTTGGTCATATTTATCGTCCTTAAATCCCAAAGGGGCGTCTCCACCATGAGGCGGCCGGTTTCAGTTGGTTTTTGGTGAATTCCTCCACCTTGACCCTATTCAGGACAGTTCTACCGGGACCGCTGGCATCCTGGTCAATAAGAGTGGAAGGCACGTCTTCCCAGCTAAATCCGCTTCTTCCGAAGGCGTCCCGAGACTCCCAGACGATAACCGCGCTCCCATCGATAGTCCAGCCGTTAGTCACTGCGCCTTCGCTCTTGGCGAAAGCCGATGGCCGGAGCAGGTTTACCAAGCGGGCCTTGACCCGATCGTACCGCTTCTCGGCGTAGTCTAGCCAAGTAACGCTCTGACACCAGTCCGGGGCAGGATCAGTGGCTTCGGAAAGTATGCCGCTCAAGGCCCCGGAAGAGAGGGCCAGCCAGTCTTCGGGAAGCCGTTCTTCGTCCAAGCGGTCCAGGACATCAGCCAAATAACGCCGGTAGAGGTGTCCGGTCAAGCCTCGACGCATCTCCTGAATCCTGCCCTGCAAGCGCTGACGCAACCCCTCTTCGTGGGCGGGGAGGGCTGTCGCCGTGTATATCATCAGGCTGCGCTTGACTACCTCATCAGGGAAGGACTGCGGCTCAGCGTTCATGGAGAGGATGAATCCCGGGTATTCCGAGACGTTTGGATGCGACTCGTCCTTGATCATGTCCTTGCCGTGGGCATTGAACGCCCGGCGGCCGATGTCGTCAAACACCACGGGGAAACGCTTGTAGCCGTGTTGCAACCCTCGCAACTGGGCTTTGGTGAAGCTCCCCTTATCCACCGTGTGGGCAAAGCCAAACATGGAGGTCATAAGTGTGTCTACAAGACTGGTCTTGCCGCAGTTTGACTTGCCGAAGACGATAGCGAAGGAAGGGTAGCGAATCACGTCGCTGTCCTGCAACAGCGCCAGAGAGCGCATATCGCACAGGAAGGGCGAGAAGTACAGCCAAGACATGAGAGTAAAGTAATCCCGTTGCAGACCAGCGACGTTGCCCTCAAAGGCCTCTTCGAAGTTCTTGAAATAGCCCAGCAGTAACCCCGCGTCCTTTGTCACCAACCCATCGTCCCATTCCAGTAGAAACTTCTCCCCTGACAGCATGGCCGAGCGGGTTATCCGGTCTATGGACAAATATCGACTGTCCGCTTCCTCTGCTGACTTGACCAGCCGTATCCGGCTAATCTCCCGCTTGATTTCCGGGGTTATCGTCTGACGGCCATTGCGTACCGCGGGAACCGCCGCCGATATGCGGGGGCCAAGCACAGCAGCGACTTTCTCGATGCGCTCAATCTGGACCGGGGCTGATACCTGGGACTCCTCGGGCATGGGCGCTTCGATGACCAAAGCGCCCGCAATATCCAACATAACGGGCGTCTCGGAGACCTCGATTTCAGCAGTGGTTATTCTTTCTTCTGGCAAAGGAATTTCGTCCGATGCCTCTTCCCGGATGGTGTCGAACATCCGGTTGTAATGATCCCAAGCCGCCGCATCGTCGTCGAAAATGACCAGGGTCTCCGGCTGTTTCCCGGAGAAGGCCCGCTCGGACAGGTTGGCGGAGCCAATGATAACTCGGTTGCGGTCGCCGGGGCCAGACAGCAAGTACAACTTGGCATGGGCGATGGACTTTCGCAGCACCCGAAAATGAGCCTGTCCGGCGTGGACTCTTTCCAAAATGCGCAGGTGACGCTCGTCTTTCAGGCCCATGATAGCGGCTCGGGTATCGCCGACCACTATCTGCTGAAACGCCAGGATAGTCTTTATCTCGCGCAGCGTGCCTTCGCAGCCAAACACGCACTCAAAGGAACTGAAAGAATACTGGTCCAGCATCCTGACAATGGCATTGACGCTGGCGGAGTAGGTCAACACCTTCAGTCGGTCGTAGCCCTGAAACAAGTCCCAATCAAACTTCTGCTCTTCTACAAACGTAGCGTGAACCACGCGAAGGCCGGTGCCGTCGTCCAAAGCGAAGGAGGGCTGACTTTCAGAGCCGATGATCATGCTCCGTTACTCCAACACCCAAAATCAAAGGGAACGCAAAGAGCGCAGGGTATACCTCTGCGCTCTCTACATACTCTGCGCTTACTGCGCCTAGCCCCCCGTCAGCAGGCCGACGATTTCCGGGGCGTAGTCGTGGGCCATTTGCTGGACGTCGGCGGCGGTGCGGCTGGCCAGGGGGCTGGGCAGCACGACGATGCGGACGCCGGGCATCCCCAGCGCGGCGGCGCGGGCGTGGGCCGCCCGGGTAAAGCTGCTGGTGATGACGCTGACCGAGGGAGTGCCCCCGGATTCGGTTACTACCGTGTCGTGGAGACCCCACGCCGTGCAGGAGCCTCAATCGGCGATGGCGTGAATCACCGCGTCGCACTCGCTCAGCAGCGCCTCCAGCTTGCCATCGGGGTGGGGCGCGCTGTAGGTGGACTTGCGGGCGTAGACCACCTTCTTCACGCCGTAGTCGTTCAGCAGGGTTTGCTCCAGCTCCTGCATAAAGGTGTCGGCGTGATACTTGCGGTTCTCCAGCAGGCCGACGACCTTGCCCTCCAGCGCGGAGAGCGAGGCGGTAAGCCCCAACTCCTCCGGCACGTCCTCGGCGACGGGAACCAGAATTTCCACCGTTCGCTCTGCCGTAGTCATAATGGGACCTCCTGCGATTAGGCTTCTTCGGCGTCCGGCGGCATTGGCCGCCCCCGAAACTCGGCCTCGAACATCCACTCCAGCTTCGCCACACGCTTGTCAAGGGAGTGCACCTGCTCCCTTAGCCGGTCAATGCTCTCGGCAAATCGGTCTTCCAGCCGATCCATACGCTCAGTGAAATTACTTTCGAGGCGGTCAATCCGCCCTTCCAGTCGGTCAATCCGGCGGTTGACCTGGCTGATGAGATAGAGCATCAAACCCGCCAAGCCAATGATAAGGCCGGCCAGCGAAGCTCCGACGCCGATGATGGCGTAAAATTCCGGTGACATTCCCGTCCTCTCCTTTCCTTACCCGCCCATCTGGAAGAACTTGCCTTCGGTCTTGATGGACGGAGCTACCACCATCTCCGCCTTGTGCAGGTCCCGGATGGTGTAGGCGCCGCACATTCCCATGCCCGCCTTGAGGGCGCCGACGAAGTTCTGTGTGCCGTCGGTCACTGAGGTGGGGCCGTAGAGAATTTGGCTGAGGGAACTCTTGATGCCGACCTTGATGCGGGTGCCGCGCGGCAGCTCGGGATGGGGGTTGGCCATGCCCCAGTTGTAGCCGCGTCCGGGGGCCTCCTCGGCCTGGGCGAAGGGGGTGCCCAGCATCACGCCGTCGGCCCCGCTGACGATGGACTTGCAGATGTCGCCGCCGGTGCGGATGCCGCCGTCGGTGATGACCGCCACGTAGCGGCCCGTCTTGCGGAAGTAGTCCTGGCGGGCGGCCGCGCATTCCAGCGTGGCGGTTACCTGCGGCACGCCCACGCCCACCACCTCGCGGGTGGTGCAGGCCGCGCCCGGGCCGACGCCAACCAGCACTCCGTCAATGCCGGTCTCCATCAGTTCCAAGGCCACGTCGTAGGTGACACAGTTGCCGACAACCACCGGCACCCGCAGCGAACTGATCAGTTCGGAGAATATAAGGCCCCGGTAGCTGTTGGAAACGTGCCGCGCCGTGGTGACCGTGGACTGCACCACCACCATGTCGGCCCCGGCCTCCACGGCAATGGGGGACATCCGCTTGGCGCTCTGAGGCGTAAAGGATACAGCGCAGACCGCGCCGGACTTCTTGATTTCATGAACCTGGGCCGCCAGCAGGTCCTCTTTCACCGGCTCGGTGTAGACCTGTTGCAAGTATTCGGTCACTTCCTCCTGGGGCGTGGCGATGATGTCTTCCAGCACCGTATAGGGGTCGTCGTAGCGGGAATACAGCCCCTCGCCGTTGAGCACCCCCAGCCCGCCCAGCTCGTGCATCCGGGCGGCGAAGCGGGGAGACACGGCTCCGTCCATCGCCGAAGCCATGATGGGAATTTCGAATTCCAGGTCGCCTATGGTCATCTTCGTGGAGGTGAGCTCAGGGTTGATGGTCACCTGTCCTGGAACTATGGCCACTTCGTCGAAACCGTAGGAACGCTCTAATTCCTTGAATAGCCTCCTACCCATCGCTGCCCCCTTCATTTCAGAATTGATTCAGGATTTCGGAATGAAATTGCTTAATGTTCGATTTAATCAGTTTTGGACGCCAAAAGTCAACGCAATCAGGTGCGGAAAGGCCGCCAATCCGGGCTGTACCCGTCGAGGTGATGCGAATAGCGTATGACTGGATACTGCTTATCGGTGTTCCCTTTTGCAAACTGCTATTGCCAATGGTATTGACGATAACCAGCAATGAATGATAGAATTTCGTAAACAAGCAGAGCAGAGGGGTGAGCGCAATGGTTCAGCAAGTAGAGGCCGTAGCCGTTCAAGAAGTTTTCGATGTTTCCTTGGTTTGTCGGCATCACTGGGTGATTCAGCCGGCAGACGGGCCGATGAGCAACGGGGTTTGCCGTATCTGCGGCGAGACTCGCGATTTCCAGAACTACGTGGAGACCGCCACCTGGGGCGACACCCGCCTGATCAACCGCCCCGACCCAGTACCCACCAGCGCCATCATGTCCGTCAAATCCGACTCCTGGGAAGACGAGTAGCCGGAGAAGACCGGCGAATCCTAATCGCCACCCCACAATAATCCTGAATCCTGGCATAACTGCCGGGGTTCGATGCCCCCACAGAGACGGAAAGGGGGCATCGGAACCCCGGTGCTTTTTTGTGTCCTGGCCCAGCTCCCACCCGCGCAAATGTCATATATTTGTTATGTCATATTGTGGCGTGTTTTAATACTCTGCCCAATATCTTGTGGTTGAGGGCAAAAATGGTTGACAGGAGCCCCTGCCCCTGCCCGTATAATAGGGCTGTGTTTCCACCGCTGGAAACCGGGCCGGGATCCGGGCAGTAAGCCGGGCGCGCGGCCCGCCGGAAACGGCATTTTTTCTGGAGGCTTCGCCCCTTGTCGTTCACCCATCTTCACGTCCACACCGAATACAGTATGCTCGATGGCATCAGCCGCATCCCGGAGCTGGTCACCCGCACCGGCGAGCTGGGCATGGACTCGCTGGCCATCACCGACCACGGCACCTTCTACGGCGTGGTCGACTTTTATTCCGCCTGCCGGGATGCAGGCATCAAGCCAATAATCGGCTGCGAGGTCTACGTCGCCCACAACAGCAGGCACGAAAAGAGCCCCAGCGAGCGCAGCCCGGCCCACCTGGTACTGCTGGCCCGCGACAATACCGGCTACCGCAACCTGATGCAATTGGTCACCAAAGCCCACGTCGAGGGCTTCTACAACCGTCCCCGCGTCGACAAGGCCCTGTTGGAGGAGTACGGCTCCGGCCTCGTCTGCCTGTCGGGCTGCCCCTCCGCCGAGGTGCCGCGGCTGCTGGCCGACGGGCGCTACGACGATGCGGTCCGCGCTGCCGGATGGTATCGCGAGCTGTTTGGCGACGGCTACTTCCTGGAAATCCAGCGCCACCAGCACGTTCCGCAGTTGGACGAGATCAACGAGGGGCTGCTGCGCATGGCGCAGGAGCAGAATTGGCCGCTGGTGGCCACCAACGACGCCCATTACGTTCATCAGAACCAGTCCAACCTGCAAGACGTCTACATCTGCATCCAGACCGGCACCACGGTCAAGGACGAAAAGCGGCTGCGGATGGAGGATGACTCCTACTACATCAAAAGCCCGCAGGAGATGGAGGGGCTGTTCGCCGACCTGCCAGAGTCCGTCCGCGGGCAGGCTCTGGCCAACACCGGCGTCATCGCCGATATGTGCGACGTATCGCTGGAGTTCGGTCAGACTCACCTGCCACGCTACGAGACCCCCGGCGGCATGGACGCCGACGAATACTTGGCCCAGGTCTGCGAGGAGGGCTTCCGCCGCCGCTATCCCAACGCCTCCGCCGAGGCCGTGGAGCGGCTGCGCTACGAGCTGGAGGTCATCCGCTACACCCGTTTCGCCAACTATTTCTTGGTGGTGTGGGACATCATCAAGTTCGTGCGCCAGCGAAACATACTGTTCGGCGTCCGGGGCAGCGCGGCAGCCAGCGTCGTCCTCTACAGCCTAGGCATCACCGACGTTGACCCCTTGGAGTACCGCTTGGTCTTCGAGCGTTTCCTGAACCTGGAACGCAAGGAGATGCCCGACATTGACATGGACTTCCAGGACGACCGCCGCGACGAAGTGCTGCATTACGTCATAGACAAGTACGGCAACGACCACGTGGCCCAGATAATCACCTTCGGCACCTTGGGAGCCAAGGCCGCCCTGCGAGACGTGGGACGCGCTCTGGGCATGAGCTACGGCGACGTTGACCGCATCGCCCGCATGGTGCCGTTCAAGGCCCGCAATCTGGAGGAGGCCATACGGGTCAGCCCTGACCTCCAGGACGCTATTGACGGCGATGGCATCGTCCGGCAACTGGTGGAGCAGGCGCAAGGACTGGAAGGCATCGTCCACCACGTCAGCACCCACGCCGCCGGGGTGCTGATCGCCGACGAGCCGCTGACCGACACGGTCCCGTTGCAGCGTCCGGCGCGAGGCGACGACTCCAGCCCGGTGCTGATGACCCAGTTCAGCATGGACCCGGTGGCCCATCTGGGCCTGCTCAAGATGGACTTCCTCGGCCTCACCAGCCTCACCATCCTGGACCGCGCAGTCGAACTGGTGCGAGAGAGCCGCGGCGTCGAAATCGTCCTGCAAGACCTTCCGCTGGATGACGGGCCGACCTTCAACCTGCTGTCCTCCGGCAACACCACCGACGTATTCCAGTTGGAAAGCGCCGGGATGCAGCGCTACATCGAGAAGCTCAAGCCATCCAACATCGGCGACATCGCCGCCATGATCGCCCTCTACCGCCCGGGGCCGATGGAAAACATCGACCGGTTCATTGACGCCAAGCACGGGCGCACTGCGGTCACCTATCCCCATCCCAGCTTCAAGGAACTGCTGGACGAGACCTACGGCATCATCGTCTATCAGGACCAGGTGCTGCTGATTCTGCAACAGTTCGCCGGTTACACACTGGGTGCCGCCGACATCGTGCGCAAGGCGATGGGCAAGAAAATCGCCTCGCTGATGGCTCAGGAGCGCGACAATTTCGTGGCCGGCGCCACCGGCAAGGGCTTCGACCAAGGGCTGGCGGTGGAAATTTTCGACCTCATCGAACCCTTCGCCGGATACGCCTTCAACAAGGCGCACAGCGTCAGCTACGCCCTCATTTCCTACTGGACCGGGTACTTCAAGGCCCACTATCCGGTGGAGTACATGGCGGCGGTGCTGAACGCCCGCCTCGACAATACCGACAAGACCATCAGCTCCATCAACGAATGCTTCCGCCTGCGCATTCCGGTGTGGCTGCCCGACGTCAACCGCTCCGAGGAATTCTTCTCCATCGACCACGACGATGAGGGCCAGCCCGGCCTGCGCATCGGACTGGCCGCCATCAAGACCGTGGGCGAAGGCGCGGTGAAGCCGCTGGTGGAGGAACGGAAGGAGAACGGCCCCTACCTCTCTATAGACGACTTTTGTAGCAGGGCCGGCGCCGCCGGCCTGAACCGGCGCACGCTGGAAAGCATGGTCAAGGCCGGCTCCTTCGACTCCCTCCCCGATGTCAAGCGGGGCGCAATGCTGTCGGCCCTCGACCGTATCGTCGCCACCGCACAGCGAGAGGCCCAAACCCGCAACTCCGGCCAGAGTACCCTGTTTGGCGGGGAGCGGGCCGGATTCATTCAGGAAGAGCCGGGCATTTCCTTGGGCAGTAATGACGCATCGCCCGAGGAAAAGGCTGCTTGGGAGAGGGAGCTCTTGGGCGTGGCTCTGTCTCACAACCCCCTGATGGCCCTCAGCGCCGCCAACACGGGCGGGGCCGTCGTCTCCCTCGACCAGCTCAGCGAGGAAATGCAGGGCCAGCCGGTGAACGCGCTCGGCATTGTCTCCACCGTCACCGAGCGGGCCAGAAAGGACGGCCAGCGCTTCCTCATCGTCGGCCTTGAAATGCTGGGCGGCGTGATGGAGGTCACGGTCTGGCCCGAAGCGTTGCAGCGCACCGAGGAACTGTGGCAGTCCGGACGCACCGTCCGGGTGGCGGGCAAGGTCAGGCTGCGCGCCGACCAGCTCGAGCTAACCTGCGACGCCGCTGAGGAATACGCCGCCGATCGCCCGTCAACGCTCCCCGCCAACGGTAACGGCAACTCTGCGTCCGCTGCCAAGTCAAACGGCAACGGCAATGGCAACGGCAGCGGCAACGGACGTTCCGCAGCCGCCCGCTCCAACGGCAACGGGAACAGCCACGCCAACGGGAATGGCAACGGGCAAAGCGGCGAGTCCGCCGGCCGCGCTCCCGCCATGCCCGCCAGCAACCGGCTGGTGCAGTTGGCGGTTACCGAGTCCGACGACCCCCAGCACGACGCAATGCTGCTCAGGGAAGTCGTCGGCGTAATCCTGGAATTCCCGGGACGCGACCGGGTGAACCTGGAAATCCGGACAACATTGGGGCGCCGGGTGCTGATGGATCTGTCCGTGGTCAGCACCGGGTACTGCGAACCGCTGCGGGAGCGGCTGGAAGAGCTGCTCGGCCCCGACACCGTGGCAGTCACCCAGGAGATGCCCTTGGGCGTCTAGCTGTCTCTTTCCCCTTTTCTTTTCCTCCACCACGAGGCAAGGCCGGGGTGAAGCTGGAACACGCTCACCCCGGCCACGTTTCGGCAGGGACAAGGCGCTTTGGGTATTCCCCAGGCCCACAAGCCGCTAAAGTTCTCTTATTTTGTGGGGACTTCGACATAATTGCTCTTATTTTCATCGCAACACGTATAATATACCGGTATTGTAGAGCATTATCACTTAATTTTCGTGAATTATGCAGGTATATCTTCATTCAAAGCTGCTGGACGGGTTGACCACCTTGGTAGCCGATGCTAGACTGCGGAAAATCCCGCTCGCAGACTGTTCCATAGTAAATTATGGTTCGGCAATTCCCAGTCGAGCAATCTGCCCCTTCATTGAGGACACAGCCGGGTCCTGTTAAACCTCAACGGAAAAGTGATCATGATTTATTACTCTACGAGGCCTCCGGTCCGGAAAGCCAACCCGGGACGGAAACGAATCCGCAACCGCCAGAGGCATACCCTGCCCTGCGAACCCTAGAGCCTCCCCCCCAATCGAAACCGATAGGGGCCTCTTAATCCCGCCTGCACCACCTCGCCCCAACCGCCGTCAGGTCGGCCATCCGAGACACCCTTGCGCCTGCGGCAGATTCGCTGAACCCTCAAAGCTCAACTGCGGGAATGCTTGCGCCCTGTTTTGGCCCAATGCAGGCCATTTCCCGGGAAGCGGTTCGCTTATTTCACCAATATGTCAACAAATCCGGCTGCTGAATTTTTGCTTTTTCCGCACAGACGCCGGTACGGGCGCCTAAAGCGCCAACCAACAAAGGCACAGTCAGGAAGGAGGAAACAATGCGCGAAGTCTTGAGGTCCAAGATTCACCGAGCCTGGGTCACCGACGCCAACCCCGACTACATCGGGAGCATCCTCATCGATGAGAACCTGATGGACAAGATCGACCTGTGGAACTTCGAGAAGGTCCTGGTCTGCGACGTCACCAACGGCAACCGCTTCGAGACCTATGCAATCGCCGGTGAGCGCGGCTCTGGCGTCATATCCGTGCAGGGCGCCGCCGCCCGCCTCAGCGCCAAGGGCAACTGCCTTATCATCATGTCCTTCGAGGTCTCCGATACCCCCATCGACCCCCAGATGATCCTGGTTGACGAGGACAACCGATTCGTGGAGTACCTGGAGGGCGCCAAGCATGTCCAGCAGGTTCACTGAGCAGGAAACCGAGTCCTATTACGACGCTGAAGACGCCATCTATCGTACTGTCTGGGACGAAGATGGCAGCGTCCATTGGGGCTACTTCGACGAATCCACCGGCACGGACTTCCTGAAGGGTTGCGCCAATCTCGACCGCATCATGGTCGAGCGGGGCCAAATAAGGGCGGACGCGCAGGCGCTGGACCTAGGCTGCGGCAACGGCACCACCGCCATCTGGCTGGCCGGATACGCCGGCTGCCGGGTCACCGGCATTGACCTGAGCGGCGTGCGGGTCGACAACGCCAAAGCGGCCCGCGAGCGGCAGGCCCCGGAACTGCGGGACCGGCTGGCCTTCGAGAAAGCCTCGGCCACCGAGCTGCCATTCCCCAACGGCACATTCAGCCGCGTCTGGAGCCAGGCCGTCATCTACCACGTGCCGGACAAGCGCACAGTGCTCAAAGAAGTCTACCGGGTGCTGGCCGACGGCGGCATATTCGTCTTCGACGACCTAGTAAAGCCGAAGCAGGAAGTCAGCCCGGAGGCCCAGCGATTCGTCTACGACCGCCTGCTCTACGATACTGAATTCAGCTACGAGTCCTATCAGGACGCGCTGAAAGCCCAAGGGTTCGAGATACTGGAGGCCATAGACATCTCCAGCCACCTGCGGCAGAGCTATCTCTGCTTGGCCGATCGCACCCCCAAAGGCACCAACGACGAGCACACCGAGCATTACGAATGGCTCACCACCGCGTACTTGGGCACGGCGCAGGCAGTGGAAAACGACGAACTGGGCTGGGGCCTGTACATCTGCCGCAAGTAGCCCCGAAGTAGCCCATTCTCGAGGAATAGATGCTCGATAATTCCCTCTCCTCGGCCAAGGAGAGGGAATTTGAAATGGAGGTCGCTATGCAAGACAGCCACGATCGCGTGCAATGGGTCTACGGCTCCACCACCAACAAGGAGTTGGAGGAGCGCTACGACCAATGGGCCGCTGAATATGACCAGGACCTTCAGCAGGAATTCGTCTGGCACGCGCCGGAAAACGCGGCTCGCGTTCTGGCCGGTCTGGTTCCCGCCGACGCCGCCGTCCTCGACGCAGGGGCAGGCACCGGGTTGGCCGGAGTGCGCTTGGCCGCCGCCGGGTTCACCAATATGGCGGCGATGGACCTGTCACAAGGAATGCTGGACGAGGCCCAGCGCAAGAACGTCTACAACTCTTTCCACCAGATGACCATGGGCGAGACGCTGGGCTTCGAGACCGGCGCCTTCGACGCAGTTATCAGCGTCGGCGTCTTCACCTTGGGCCACGCGCCGATTCATTCCTTCGACGAACTGGTGCGCGTCACCAAGCCCGGCGGCTACATCGTCTTCACCCTCCGCACCGACATGGTGGACGACGGCTATCAGGCCTACTTCAACGGCTTGGAAGCCGCCGGCAAGTGGAAGCTGGCCCAAGCAACAGACCCCTTCCAGCCCATGCCCAAGGGCGAGCCGGAAGTCCTCCATCAGGTCTGGGCCTTCCAGGTCGCCTGATTAAGTCCAAGTCGCATTACTAAACGTACAGAGAGCGCAGAGGGACGCAGAATATCCCCTGCGCTCTCTGCGTTTAATCCGTCCCAGGCCGGGGAGAGGTGGCGCAATGCGGTTTCCCTGGGCCAACGTCGCTCTCATCACGCTGTTCGCGGTCGAGCTGGTCACTGGCTATCTGGGCCTGACTCACTCCAACCCGGATTGGATTGCGGCCATGCACCTGCACCGCATAACCGGGTTCTCAATCCTCGCCCTCTTCTTATGGAAGTCCCGCAACATCCTCGGCTCGTTCCGCACCCGAAGCAACTGGCAGGCATCCCCGGAGACGATGATGGCTTCCTCTGCGCTGCTGGCCGGTCTGCTTATCGTGCTGGGGCTGGGACTGGCCTGGAGCCACCTCGGGCCGTATAGCTGGCTGGGTTTCTCCGGGACCACCATCCACCTGAACCTGGCTCTGCTGCTGATTCCCCTGCTGCTCTGGCACTCGCTCCGGCACCGCATCAGCTTCCGGGTCCGCTACGTGGCCGGAAGGCGCAACTTCCTGCGCTTCGGCGGCATTGCAGTAGCCGGGCTGGCGCTGTGGCAACTAACGGACAAGCTGAACATACTGGCCGGAGGGCCCGTTGCCGACCGCCGCTTCACTGGCTCGCATCCAGAAGACGGCCCAGACTTCCCGGTGACGATGTGGCTCAACGACCGCACTCCCGGCGTCGACGCCGGCCGGTGGCGGCTGCGGGTGAACGGGCACGTCAACAACCCGTATGAAATGAACCTGGAAGAACTGCAAACCTGGCGCAGTCCGCTAACGGCGACCCTGGACTGCACCGGCGGCTGGTACACCACCCGGCAATGGGAGGGCGCGCCGGTGGCCGAACTGCTGGCCCGCGCCCGCCCCAAAGCGGGGGCAGGCAGTATCACCATACGCTCGCGCACCGGCTACTTCCGCCGCTACTCAATGGACGAAGCAGCCCGATCCCTGCTGGCCAGCAGGGTGGACAGCGCGCCGCTGAGCCAAGGCCACGGCTTCCCCGCCCGCATGGTGGAGCCGCACAAGCGTGGCTACGACTGGGTGAAGTGGGTAGACGAGATAACCGTCAACGACACCAGCAAGTTCTGGCAGCCGCCGCTGCCCCTGACCTGACTGGTGGATTCGGTTACAGGCTCGCCAAACGCGCGCTAACCAGCCGGTTCAGGCTGACCCCTTCCTCCGCCGCCCGCAGCACAAGGGAGCGGTGCGTTTCCGGCGGCACCCGCACCATGAAGTTTCCGCTGTAAGTGCGGTCAGCGATAGGCTCCGGCAGCGTTTCACCGGTTTCTTGCATATCTTCCAGGACTTCGGACACAAGCCGCCGGATGCCCGAGAAAGCATCTTCGGGGACAGGTTCCAGCCAGCTAAGCGAGGGAAACTCCGCGCACAGCCCAACAAACTCCTCATCTTCGGCAGACCAAATGATGCGATAGGCGTAATGTTCGGGATTCATTGCATCTCCTGCAATCTTTCGAGGGCCTTAATAACTTGACGAACTTGAAACGGCTTGGCCATTCCCTTTCTGTCTTGGATATTCACTCTGGGGTCACCGGGCCACGGCACGGCATAATAGTGGTGGCTTGTCGATCTCTGGCGAGGCTCTCCGAAATGGCGGTCACAAATTTTGGCGAGGTCATTGAACCGGACTCCATTAGGATTCCTGCGAAGTTCCGCAATATCGTCCGAAATGCTATCCACGCGGAACATGGTATCAATACTGATACCATATATCAAGCATGTGTTAAACACAGGGAGCGCAGAGATTTTCTATTCTCTGCGCTCCCTGTGAACCCTTTGAATTCTCTGCGTTTAACTACCCGATTACTCGTCCAGAAACTCCAGGATGACCCTCGCCAGCTCCTCGGGCTTGTGGTAGCCGATGTCATGGATGGTTTCGGGTATCCAATGGGCGCGGCCGTTGGGCAGGGCGGCTTCGGCGGCCCCGACCATCCGGCGGCGCAGGATGGAGAAATCGCTGTTGGCCCGCTCCGGCAGCGGCCCGGCGGCCACCAGCAGGGCCGGACATTGCACTTGGGCCAGGGTATGAGAGCAGGGATCATTCCACATCGCCCAGATGACCTGGGCCTGGTTCTCAGGACGCAGTATGTCCTGAATCTGCCCGTTCTCGTCCTCGTAGACCATCGTCTGGACGATGCGCTCTATCTCACCGTTCCAGAAGTCGCTCATCTGCTGGCGCAGGCGGCCCAGGAACTCCTCGCGGTCGCCTGTAACGTTGCGCGGACGCAGGCGCTCAGAGAAGGCTTCCCATGTAGGTTCGGGGAACAGCCGGCCGTCGAGAAAGCCGCCGTCAATCATCACGATCCGGCGCACCCGCTGCGGGTAGTGGTATGCGAAGTTGCTGACCACGTGGCCGCCCCAGGAATGGCCCAATGCCGCCACCGGCTCCTTGAAGGCGGGAATTTCAGCGCTCACGTGGTCCAGCAGCGCGGCCAAGTCATCCGACAGCGTATGCCAGTCGTAGCCCGAAGCCGCGTTGGTGGTCTGCCCGTGGCCCCGCTGGTCGGGGGCGATGATGCGGTAGCGATGCCCCAGCAGCGGCGCCACGATGTCGTACCAGTGGGCCGACGACGCCAGCCCGTGCAGGGCCAGCAACGGCTCCCCGTCGCCGCCCCAGTCCAGATAGCGAACGTCCAGCCCATTGACCTGCACCCATTTCTCTGCCGGCCTCGGCGCGTTGTTGTTCTGTACCAAACTCATTCTCTCCTGACGGGATTAGCCACTGAGAACACCGGCTCAGTCCTGCGCTTGACTGCCCGCCGGTTCCTGCTCCTGCTTCACGCCGTACTTCGCCAGGATGGCATCCACAAAGGGTTTGAGAACATACTCAGCGCGGTCAATGCGAATCGCCACCGCCGACGAAGGGGCGTTAGGCTCGTCCTTGTCATAGTGGACGATGACATCCTGCGCCATTTCCTCGCCCGCCGCGCTCATCTGGCCATTCTCAATGAGCAATATCTGGCCCTCTGGGTGGTACTCCACCAATGCGGAAGGCATGGGTTCTCTAACCGGCCATTTTACTGGTTCCTCCACGGTCGTCCTCCATACTCTTTTTCCAATTTCCTGTTATGGTAAGCGGTAAGAAACCTGCCTGATTCCGGGTCCCCAACGAATACTACTGTAATCCATTGTCGAGACTCTGGCACTCTGCCGCTAAGAACTGTGCGTCTCTCGCCTTCGGGAGTGTACATCTCATACCTATCATACGGATCGGCGACTATCTGAATAACCCACTCAGGAAAGATCCGATTGTGTCTACCCTGCGCACTTTCGCCGTGACCGGGAATTTTTGGCATTAAATCGTAGGCGCGCCGCAGCCTGGAGCGTTCCTCGCCCGGTATCCTCCCAAAGTCCGTGTACTCCGTGCTCAACTATCGCCCGCGCACTCCAGTTCCATTTGCAGCAGGCGGGCTTTGACGCCGAGGCCTCCGCCGCCGTAGCCACCCAATCCGCCGTCGCTGGATATGACGCGATGGCAAGGGATAATCAGCGAGAAACGGTTGCGGGCCATGGCCTGCCCGGCGGCGCGCAGGGCCAGCGGGTTGCCTGCCTCTGCGGCCAGCCAGCGGTAAGTGCGCGTCTCTCCCGGCGGGATGCGGCGGCAAGCGTCCCAAGCGGCCCGGAAGAATGGCGGCGTGCCATCCAGGTCCAGTTCTATGCCGTCAAGCGCCCCCAGATCCCCCTCGCTGTACCGGATAAGACAGTCCACGACGCCGCTGAAGTGCTCCGGGTCGTGATCCGCTCCCTCCGCGTCGGCGCCCAGGTCCTCTATGACTTCCGGCAGCGTCGGCTTCAGCGTGGCGCGGCGCAGGCCGTTTTCCCCGGCAACCAGCCCTATCCAGCCGGCAGGCAACTCCTGTACGTGATACTTGTAACGGTTCACAAGTCGCTCCTTGGGAAAATACGGTAGAACAGGGAAGACCTCAAAAGCGGGTAACGGAGTCGTCGCCAAGCGCTTCCCAGCCCGTCCACCTGCTCCGGCGACAGCGTTCTTGCGCCATAGCGCGCCTGAACGTAGGTCCCGACAATCAGGTCCACTGGCTCGCGCTGCCCCGGCATCAGGCCGCCGAGCCGCTGGCCGAACTGGTAGGGCGTTCGCGGCGCCGCGCCAGCCAGTCCGCCCAGCGCCGCCAGCGCCTGCACCCGCCTGTAGATCCCCGCCGGTTCGTTGGACAGGGACATATAGCGGCGGAATCCCCACCAGCCGGACACTGCCAGCGCGGCCAGTATCCCCAGCGCCACAATCACCCAGACCCCCACCGGCGCGCCACCGCCAGCCAGCTCCCCGGGCAGTTCGCCGCTTCCCGGCAGGGCCTCGCCATAATCGCCGCACTCTTCGATGAAATCGTCGAGACACGCGACGTCGAAGTCGGTCAGGAACGGCCCCGAAAACTCCCCTGCCTCGCCGCCCCCCGGTATCATCACCACCGGCAGCTCCGCCCCGGGGGTGGGCTCGAAGGGAATCCAGGAATAGCCGGGGAAGTACACCTCCACCCAAGCGTGGCTGTGGCTGTCGGTGACGGCATAAAGGTTGGGAACCTCAGTTGCGTCGCCGGTGGTGTAGCCCACTGCCACCCGGGCCGGCACGCCCACCGAACGCAGCAGCACTGCCATGGCCGACGCGAAGTATTCGCTGTAGCCCTTCCGCTGCTCAAAGAGGAAGAAGTCCACGCCGTCGGAGTCGAAGGGCGGCGGGTCCACTTTCAGGTCGTAGGGCAGCCTCTTCAGGTTGCCTTCCACCATCAGAGCCTTGTCGTAGGGCGTATCGCCGTTGACCGTGACCTCGTGGGCCAGCCCCCTGACCCGCCCCGGCAGACCCAGCGGGAGTTGGGTATAGCGGTCCAGCACGTGAACCGGATAGTCCGTGCCTGCGGCGCGCAACTGCTCCGGCTCGGCCGCCGGCACCGAGGAGGTGACGATGTAGCGGTCATGGGCCGCAAAGACGCCTTTGCGGCTGCGCACCGCCAGGGTCTCCGGCGGGTTGGGCAGAGCCTCTTCAAGAGTGACCGCAGTTATCCGCCCGTCCTCCCGTTCTATTTCTCCGGCAACACGGAAATTGGGGGGCAGCAACGGCGACAAATCATCCTTATTTAAGACACCACCCTGCCGCGCCCTCTCAGCGAGGGCGCGGCCCGCCTCCGCCAGAGCCGGCGGATAGCTGGCCAGCGGGTCCTCGACGGTCAGGTCTACCTGGTAAATCGGGGATGCAGGTGTTTCTATTTCCACGTCCCGGTCTACCGCGGTCACCCTCGGCCCCGCGAACAGATATTGCGAGGCATACAACGGGGTGACGGCGTAGCTGGCGGTTACCCGGCTCTGCGGCGGCGCGGACATGGCGAAATCAGGCGTGTAGTCCAGCGGCTGATAGGCGGTATGTTCCGAAATCCACCCCTTGCCGGTATAAGTGTCGTAGGTGCGCGCCTTCCAGTACATTGGCACTGCCGACTCCACCAGCAGCGTATGGGTGGTCGCCGGGCTGATGGTCCCCTGGAATGCCATAACATCGTCCCAAACCCGGAAGCCGATGTCCCGCCGCGCCGGCAGCCCGGCGAACAGGCGGTTGAAGTCGCCCTCGAAGCCGGTCAGCGGCTTGCGCAGCGACTCGTAGGCTCCGGTGGCGGTGGACCACGCCCCGCCGGCAGGCAGCAGGAAAGCCACGGCGATGACTGCGATGGCCAAGAAGAAACTGTCGGAGAGCGACAGCGCGCGCAGGCCCTCGTCGTAGCGGATGCCCCGGCGCTCCCACTGGCTTTGCCGCCGCACCGCCTGAATTCTCGCCACCAGCAGCAGGGCGGTGAAGAGATACAGGGCCAAGTGCAGGTTGGTGTTGGGCGGCAGGAAGGTGAGGTTGGAAAACAGGCCCAGCCCTCCCAGCGCGAACACGCCCCAGAAGTTGCGGTGGCGGAGGAATACCCAAGCCCCAAAGAAGCCGGTAAGCCACGACGCCGTGACCAGCCCGAAGGCGAAGGGGGCCTTGTCTATGTTGATCGACCCTTCCCGCGCCGCTTCCAGCCAAAGGCCCAGCCTGTCCCACAGCGCTGCGGCGCCGCCCATCGGTTGGCCGTCGAAGGTGAAGTTGGAAAGTTGCCAAGTAACGGTCAGGGCGCCCAGCACCAGACCCGGCAGAAGCGCCAGACCCCACCGCACCGGCAGCCGGTAGAACACAAAGGCAGTGAGCATCGCCAGCAGCAACACCCAGGCCAGGTTGGGTGTCGGCGCCCAGTCGGCCTGCTCCACGGAGAGGACCACCACGCAGAGGTTGACGGCGAGCAGGGTCAGCGCCACCCATCCGTCGGCGGGGCGCAGGCGCCCCAGCAGGCTGGACGCTGCCCGTCCGGCGGTGTCGCTGTCCCAGCTCAGGGCGAGACCGCGCCTTACGGTTTCGCCGCCGGTCATACGTCGGCCTCCGCCGGGCCGGACGCTTCACCGCGACCGGACGATCTGGCGCCCGCCACCGCGATTGGCTCCAGTGACTCGATGCTCTCGCGGTTCACCGGGCGGGACAACGCATCGTTCAGCCGCCCGTCCCGGCCTGCCACGTAGACCGGTATCAGTTCGGCCGCCGCCGCTTCCACCAGCGGCCCCGTCGTCCGCCGGCTGCCGAAGGACTCCGGGTCAACCAGCGCTACGGAGATGGTGACATTCCCCCGTTTCAGGTCCAGCAGGGCGGGCAGCCAAGAGGGATCGGTGCTGGCGGTGACCACGGTCACCGAGTGAAAGTGGTTCAGGTGAGGGCGCATAGAGTAGAGAAACTCCGGTAGCAGCGCGGCGTCGGCGGCTGTGGCCGCGGCCAGAGTTTCCATCATGCGGCTAAGGTGATCGGGGCCGTTGTCGGGCCGCAGCAAACGCCCGTTGTCGCCGTTGACGGCCATCCCCACCGGCAGCGACAGGTCCATCAAACGCTGGGCCATGGAGGCCGCAAGGGCCACCGCGAGTTCTTCCGTGTTTTCAGCCCGGTATTCGGGCCGACCCTGATTTTCAGCGCGGTTTTCTGCCTGATTGCCGTTCCGGCTGCCGCGCCGGTTCTCGACGCCGTCGTAGTGGTGCGAAGGGCGATGCAGGTCCAGCAACAGCCAGAACTGGGCGGTCAGCCCCACGTCAAACTCCTTCACCATCGGCGAATTCATCCGGGCGGTGTAGGGCCAGTGGATGCGGCGGTAGGCGTCGCCCGGCTGCCAGGGGCGCAGCGAGGACACGTCGGTGGACACCTGGTCGAAGTAGCGGGTCAGGCGGCTGTCGGAGGGCAGCCCGGCAAATCGCGCGTCCAGATTGGGCAGCGGCTCGACGGCAGGATAAACAATGTATGTGTGCGGGTCGGAGAAGTCCCGCCCCATCCTAAACAGGCCGAAGGGGTCCTGGCTTACCACCCGCATCTGCCCGCCCTCGAACAGTCCCCGGCGAGCCAGGTAGGTCTCGATGCGCCAGCTACGGGTCTGCCGCCGGTCCAGCGACAGCCCCCGTCCGCCGGGTTCGGGCGAGGCGCCGGCAAGCTCGGTAACCTCCAGCCACGACTTGGGCAGCATCGTCCGGTTGGTCACAGTCACCCGCCCCTCAAGATAGCTCCCGACCTGCCCCCGGTCGCCCGACCGCGACACCCGCACTTCCAGCCCCCGCAGGTTCAGCCAAGCCCACACCGCGCCAACGGCAAACAGCAGCAGCGCGGCATAGAGCAGCGTGTACAGGAAGTCAAACCCGGTCCCGATGGCGTAGAACAGGGGCACCACCAGAAGAGCCAGCAGGACCAAGGTGCGTCTGTTGACGGTAAACATCGTTATCGTTCCCTCTCCCTGTCTGGGGAAAGGCTAGAGCCGGGGCAACTGCGTCACAGCTCAATCAGGCCGGCGGTATCCGAAACAGAGTGGTACCGTCGGAATCGTGGTGATGGGAAACCAGGGCGTCGGCCAGCCGCCGGATTTCTACTCGCGTTTGCTCGCTTTCCGAGTGTATCAGTTCCCGCGTTCGTTCTTCCTGAAGACGCATCTCCTCCCTCGTCTGCTGGTTTTCCGAGCGCAATTGCTCGCAGTCCAAGCGCATCTGCTCCCGCATCTGCTGGTTTTCAGCGCGCAATTGCTCCCGCGTCTGCTGACTTTCCGAGCGCAATTGCTCGCAGTCCAAGCGCATCTGCTGGTTCTCAGCGCGTACCTGTTCCTGAATCAAATTTGCGGCCGCGTCTATCCGCCTGTGCGTTTCGAGGTTATCCGAGCGCAGAAAATCATGGCCGCTCTCCAGCCTTCCCATGCGGGAATGAACGCTGGCGACAAGGCCGATAAAGGCAATCAAAACGGCGGTCACCGCGGCTATACCGCCTGCGATAATCGTTTCCACATTCATATCGTGTATCTCAATCCGGGTAAGTAACCCCGCCCCCCGCCTGCTCCGGTAGCGTATGATACACTAAACTTCCCAGAGGCCGTAATTTCTGGTTCCAAATCTCGCCTTCCGTAAAGGGGTTCCGGTGCTTCAGACAGATTCCGCCCCCGCCGCGGCGCGGGCCATCATTGAAAACGTTTCGCAGGTCATCGTCGGGAAGACGGAGGTCATCGAGCAGACTCTGGCGGCCCTCATCGCCCAGGGCCACGTCCTAGTCGAGGACGTTCCAGGCGTCGGCAAGACCATGCTGGCCAAGAGCCTGGCCGCCTCGCTGGGCTGCCAGTTCAAGCGCATCCAGTTCACCCCCGACCTGCTGCCCAGCGACATCACAGGCATCTCGATCTACAACCAGAGCAACGGGCAGTTTGAGTTTCGCCCCGGCCCGGTGATGGCCCAGGTGGTGCTGGCCGACGAAATCAACCGCGCCACCCCCAAGACCCAGTCGGCCTTGCTGGAGGCTATGGAGGAGTGGCAGGTGTCGGTGGACGGCGCGACTCACCACCTCAGCCTCCCCTTCATCGTGCTGGCCACCCAGAACCCCATCGAGTACGAGGGCACCTTCCCCTTGCCGGAGGCCCAGCTCGACCGCTTCCTCATTCGCATCAGCCTCGGCTACCCCAACTTCGCCGAAGAACTCGCGGTGATCGAGCGCCAAGAGCAGCTCCACCCCATCGAGAAGCTGGAGGCCGTCGCCTCGCCCGAAGACGTCTTGCGGCTTCAGTCGGCGGCGCGGGAGGTCTACGTTGACGGACTGGTGCGCGAGTACATCGTCTCGCTGGCCGAGGCCACCCGCAACCATGAGGACGTGGCCCTCGGCGCGTCTCCCAGGGCTTCGCTGGGAATGTTCCGCATGGCCCGCGCCTTTGCCTTGGTGCACGACCGCGACTACGTGATCCCCGACGATGTTCAGGCGCTGGCCTACGGAGTGATGGGCCACCGCATCATCCTCTCGCCGGCCGCCCGTATGCGCCGCCTCCAGCCCCGCGAGGTCATCGAACGCCTGCTGGAATCCGTCCCCATCCCCGGCGCCGCCCGCTAGGAATCCCCTCTCTCCATAATTTAGGAAAGGGAAGCACTAATTTAGGAAAGGGAAGCACTCATACATCCGCCGCGTCTCCGCAGGCGTAATATCTACAACAAATGGAGCGCGTGAGTTGATGCAGCCCAAGACCTTCTTTCCGGGCTGGAAACCCTTGATGCTGGCCGCCGCCATCGCGGGCCTGCTGCTGATGCCGCTGTCCGCCTGTGGCGGCGAGGCAGCAGCGACGCCCGTTCCCCTCACAACGACAGCGACCACGGTCCCAACGCCGGAAGCGGCGGCGACACAGCAGGCCCCGGTCTCTGCCGCCACGCCTGCGCCCACCGCTGCGTTGGCGCCTGCCGATACACCGGCCCCCGCCGCCACAAAGGCCCCGGCTGCTACCGCGGCCCCCGCCGCCACTGCTAAACCCGCGCCCACCGCCGCGCCGCGGGCGACTGCGGAACCGGCCACGCCCGAGCCGACGGTTGCCCCGGCCACTCCGGTGCCCGCGGCCGCGCCTGCGACGCCAGAGCCGACGGCCGCGCCCCAACCGACCGCCGCGCCCCAACCGACCGCCGCGCCATCCGCACCGGCGGAACCGTGCGAGGGGACCCGGGGGGGAGCAATCGGCAACTGCGCCCCGGAGTTCGCCGACACGCAGGAGTGGATCAATAGCGGCCCGCTCGCCATGGATAGCCTGCGGGGCAAGGTGGTGCTGATCGACTTCTGGACCTACTCATGCATCAACTGCATTCGTACCCTGCCCTTCCTGCAGACCTGGCACGAGCGCTATACCGGCGAGGGGCTGGTCATCGTTGGCGTCCACACGCCGGAGTTCGAGTTCGAGAAGGTCTACGACAACGTGGTGCAGGCCACCAAGGACATGGGGGTGGCCTGGCCGGTGGTGCAGGACAACAATTCCAGCGTCTGGAGCAGCTACTCCAACCGCTTCTGGCCCGCCAAGTACCTGATCGACAAGGACGGCGTAATCCAGTACCGGCACTTCGGCGAGGGCCGTTACGCCGAGACCGAAGAAGAAATTCGCAAGTTGCTGGACGAAAGAGGAGCGGCCTCCGAAGCCCACTCAATGCCGCTGCCCGAAGATCAGCAGACAGACGCAACTTTCGTGGAAGAAGAACAAGCGCGGCGCACACCGGAGCTGTTCGCCGGGTGGCGGTTCACGTCACTCCAGCAGCGCGGCGGAATTGGCCAGGCTGAAACTTATATGGAAGCGGCTCGGGTTTCTTATCAAGACGGAGACCAAGCCAGCGTAGTGGCAGAGTTTCAGGCCCCGCAGGAGCTGAAGCCCGATCATATTTATTTCCAAGGCTCTTGGTCAATAGGTCCGGAAAGCGCCGTTCATGCGAGAGAAACTGAGGGCTATATTGACGCGGTGATATTGCACTATTCCTCCCGGTCGGTAAATGCGGTGTTGACCTCAGAATCCGGCGAGCCTTACAAGGTGGTGGTCACGGTCAACAATGAATATTTGACGGAAGAGAATAAAGGTGAGGACATCACCATAGATGAAAACGGTGAAAGCTACCTGATGGTTACCTCCCCGAAAGCCTACAAGTTAGTCGAGCATCCCGCATGGGAGGAGAACCAGATTCTTGCGATGTCTTCGATGTCCGACGACTTCGGTTTGTACTCGTTCACTTTCGGAACTTATGAGGACGGCTTCTGATGACACGGCTCCTTTTCGTAATCACTGCGGCAATCCTGGCCCTGATGACAGCTTGTGGGTCGGACCCGACGGCGGTGCCGCCCGCTACAATGATGCCGCCCCCCACGGCCACAGATGCCCCGGCGCAGTCCACGGAGGCCATGTCGGCCACAGAGGCCGCACCGGCGGACACGCCCGCTCCTGCCATGGTGATGCCCTGCGACGGGAGCAGAGGCGGCACGGTGGGCGACTGTGCCCCAGAGTTCATGGGAACGCAGGAGTGGATCAACAGCGAACCCCTGACCATGGAGAGCCTGCGCGGCAAAGTGGTGCTGATTGACTTCTGGACCTACACCTGTGTCAACTGCATCCGCACCCTGCCCTTCCTGCAAAGCTGGAACGAACGCTACGCCGACGAGGGCTTGGTCATAGTCGGAGTGCATACGCCGGAGTTCGAGTTCGAGAAGCTGTACGGCAACGTGGTACAGGCCACCAAGGACGAGGGCGTGGTCTGGCCGGTGGTGCAGGACAACGAGTTCAGCGTCTGGCGCAGCTATTCCAACCGCTACTGGCCCGCCAAATACCTGATAGACCAGAGCGGAGTAGTCCGTTACACCCACTTCGGCGAAGGCAGGTACGCGGAGACCGAAGAGCAAATTCGCAATCTGCTGGAAGAGGCGGGTATGGCCTCGGCGCAGGAAATGCCTCTGCCCGAAGACCAGGGCCGGGACGAGACCTTCATGCGCGAAGGCAGAGACATCACTCGCGAGCTTTTCGCCGGCTGGAAGTTCACGGCTACCCAGAGGCGCGGCGGCATCGGGCAGGGCGATGAATACTTTGAAGCGGCTCGCGCTTCATTCGACAGCGAAGGGGAAGCCAGCGCCACGGCGCAGTTCACCGCCCCTGATTCGCTGGACCGCAACCTGATTTACTTCCATGGCCCTTGGGCCATCGGCCCAGAGAGCGCCCGCCACGCCGAGGAAACCCCTCACCTTGACCACTACCTGGCCCTGGTGTATTCCGCTCGCTCGGTCAACGCGGTGCTGACCTCCGAGTCCGGCGAGCCGTACCAGGTCAGGGTTACGGTCAACGGCGAGTTCCTGACCGAAGAGAACAAGGGGAACGACATTATCATCGGCGACGATGGGGTCTCCTACCTGCAGGTGAACGAACCCAAACTCTACAAAATTGTCGAACATCCCACTTGGGAAGAAGGCCAGGAGCTGCGGTTGGCCTCGATGTCCAACGACTTCGGCCTGTACTCCTTCACCTTCGGAGTGTATGAGGACGGTTACTGATGCTGCGCTTGCCTGCCGCCACGATGAGAAGCCTGGGCGCCGTGCTGATTGCCGGGGTGATTCCGCTCCTGATGCTGGCCTGCGGCGCGGACCCGACGGCCGTGCCCACCGAGACGCCCACCAAGCCGCCGGCGCCCACCGCGACCTCCGCCCCGCCGGAACCGGCGACCGTGCAACCGGCGGAAGGGCATCAGCCCACGGTGCCCGCAGCCACTTCCAGCGTCGCCGCGCCTTCTCAGCCGGCAGACAAAGCATACGCGCCGTCCAGAGAGGGGGAAGAGCTCAATGTGATTCTCGCCACCACCGTCCTGGAAGCGGGGCCGCAGCGTGTGGCTTTCCTGCTGACCACCCAGACCGGCTTGGTCAAGGATTCCAACGTGGTGATTACGCCGGTATACGTGCCGGACAATACCGCCGCTGAGGAAATCGCCACCCGCTTCAACGAATGGCCCTACGGCACTCGAGGAACCTTCGCCGCCGAGGTGGACTTCGACCGCCCCGGGGCGTGGCGGCTCGACATCACTGCCGACGGCCCCGATGCCACCGGCTGGGCTGCCGTCGAGGTGGAAGTGGCTGAGGAATCGCCTGTGCCAGCCTTGGGAAGCATCAGCCCGCTCAGCGAAAATAAAACGCTGGCGGCGCTGGGTGACCTGGCCCTGCTGACCACCGACTACAGCCCCGATCCTGCCCTGTATCAGGTGACCATCCGCGAGGCGGTGGAAAGCCCGCTGCCCGCCGTGGTGGTCTTCGCATCGCCCGCCTTCTGCACCACCGCCACCTGCGGGCCGCAGGTCGACGCGGTTTCGGAACTGCGGGCTGAATACGAAGGGCAAGCCCACTTCATCCACGTCGAAATTTACGACAATCCCGACGAAATCCAGGGCGACCTGACCCGCGCCCGCATTGCTCCCACGGTAGACGAGTGGGGCCTGACCAAACTGCCCCACTGGTTCAACGAGTCCTGGACTTTCGTCCTCGACGCCGAGGGCAGAATCCAAGCCCGCTTCGAGGGCTTCGCCACCATTACCGAACTGGAGGAATCACTGACTGCCCTACTCCAGCCTGCATAATCAGACCGCCTGATTAGATGCAGAGACCAAAGAGTTTTTATTCTCCGCTGATCCTCTTTAGTCTCTGTGCGCCCTGTGTTTAATTTCCTCGGTCGGCTAGTAATAGGGCCTGCCGGAGTCGCCAAGGCTGAACAGGAACTGCTCCACTTCAGCCGTCCGAGGAAGCACTACCACGCCATCCTGCTCCACACCGAACCGCTCGTATGCCTCCCGGAGCCGGTTCCCGTACTCCTCACGGCCTTTCTCGCGGCCTTTCTGCATACCCTTTTCTGTAGCTCTGCGCACCAATTTTTCTCTGTACGCCGCTCGTATTTCGGATGCCTTTTCAAACATTCTCCGCACTCCTTCAAACAGGCCAGCCAAGGGAACCACAAAGGCCCAGTACATATCTTGTATGGCGGTTTCCAAATACCGGAACGCCCGGGTGTCCGAACCTGAAAATTCTTCCAGAATCGCCAAGCCGCTCAGGGCCACCCGGCCGGCTAGTAATAGGGCCTGCCGGAGTCGCCAGGGCTGAACAGGAACTGCTCCACTTCAGCCGTGCGAGGAAGCACTACCACGCCGTCTTGCTCCACACCGAACCGCGCGTATGCCTCCCGGAGCCTGTTCCCGTACTCCTCACGGCCTTTCTCACGACCTTCCTCGCGACCCTCCTCGCGACCCTCCTTGCGGCCTTTCTGCATACCCTTTTCTGTAGCTCTGCGCACCAATTTTTCTCTGTACGCCGCTCGTATTTCGGATGCCTTTTCAAACATTCTCCGCACTCCTTCAAACAAGCCAGCCAAGGGAACCACAAACGCCCAGTACATATCTTGTATGGCGGTTTCCAAATACCGGAACGCCCGGGTGTCCGAACCTGAAAATTCTTCCAGAATCGCCAAGCCGCTCAGGGCTACAAAGGCGAATCCGGCAACCTGCCACCATACTCCCCGGTCGGACAGTTCTTGGGGCAATTCCGATGAATTCATTTTACCACGTCCCCCGCTGCTACTGGCCGCCATCATGCCATGCGGCGGGCGGGCGGCGCGACTGTCGGATGTCAGCAACCGGATGGCAGTCCTCCGCAATAAGCAGGCCCGGCCCTTCCTGTCCGCCTCGTGTTCCGTGTTTACTCCATGTTGAAAACTTTTCCTCTCTGCCTTAGCATGGCCCCATGTCTGCCACGCAAATTCGTCTCGAAGTCAACGGACGGGCGCACGAACTGGCCGTCCCCGACCACAGGACGCTGCTGGATGTGCTGCGCGAGGATCTGGACCTGACCGGCTCCAAGCGGGGCTGCGACCGGGGCGAGTGCGGCTCCTGCACCGTGCTGCTCGACGGCAAGCCGGTTTACGCCTGCATCATCCTCGCCGCCCAAGTGCGGGGCCGCAGCGTCGAGACCGTTGAGGGCCTTGCCCTTCGACAAGCTCAGGGTGAACAGTGGCGGCTCGACCCGGTGCAGCAGGCGTTCCTCGATGAAGACGGCGGGCAGTGCGGCTTCTGCACCCCCGGCTTCCTGATGTCGGCCCGCGCCCTGCTGGACGCCAATCCCCACCCCAGCGACGCCGAAATCCGCGAAGCCCTCTCCGGCAACCTCTGCCGCTGCAACGCCTACGGCCGCATCCTCCAGTCCGTCCGCACCGCCGCCGCTCGCGGCGGTTAGGTGGCGCATCGTAGTGAAAGTCTACGGCAACCGCAACCTTCCTCGTGGAAAGCCTGACCGGGGAGTAACAAGCCCTGGCCACCTTTCAGTATATGGGCGGCCAGCGTATGTATTGGCTATACCCTTCTGTTACGCTACGGCTTGGCCCTGCGCGATATAGACAACTGGCAGGAGCATTCCTAAGTAATGAATTGCCCGGCTTGCGGAAACCTGAACCCTAACGACGCCAATTTCTGCACAACCTGCGGCCAGCAGTTGTCGGGAGGACGCCAGGCGCCGCTGCCTCCGGATAACAGCGAGGCTACTCAATCCGGTTCATATCCGCCGCTACCACCTGCTCCGCCACCGCCGCCACGAGGCGGGTTTCCACCACCACCGCCACAGGCGGGAATCCGCCACCGCCTCCTCAATGGCAGGGAAGTTCGGGGAACATCCCTAACTATCTGGCTCAGGCGATACTGGTCACAATTTTCTGTTGCCTGCCGGTCGGAATCGTGTCCATCGTCTACGCCGCTCAAGTGAACGGCAAAGCAGCCCAAGGAGATATACAGGGAGCGCGAGTCAGTCTTCTGCCAACGCAAGAAAATGGGCGTGGGTATCATTTGGCCTGGGCATCGTGATTGTCATACTTTTCACCATTAACAGCCTTGCAACCCTCTAGTGTAGCTTGGAGAACAGGTGGACACCGTTCATTACACGAACCGCATTTCCAGCTCGCTGAGAACTCGTATAAGTGAAATCCCCCTACCTTTACGGGTTGTCTATGCCATGTTGGGCGCTATGGCCACTGGTGGGCTGGCGCTTACATACATATTCGACCCGAGCGAGCCGGGCCTCTTTCCCATCTGCCCCTTCTTCGGGCTGACTGGCTGGCACTGCCCGGGTTGCGGAACTCTGAGGGCCGTCCACCAGTTGATGCACGGAAACGTGGGCGCCGCCTTCGGGTACAACCCATTTACGATGCTGGCATTGCCGGCCATCATCTACTCCCTCGCCATGGGAGCGTTACGAGCTTACGCCATGCTCGCGCCGCCGCAAGTGTTCATCCCCGCCCGCTGGATTTGGGCGCTGCTGGCGGCCATCCTGTCCTTCTGGTTGCTGCGCAACCTGCCCTTCGGCCCCTTTCCCATCCTTGCGCCGTAGCCGGTATAATGCCTTTGCAACCCACTCCCGCCCCGCGAGGCCCGCTATGACTACCAAGCCCATTACCCCATCGCCCGAAGCGGCGAAAATCATCCCGTTCCCCGACGTTCCTCCTGAAGAGATGACTGCCTACCATAACGTCAACTACCCAGGTTACCCCGGTTCCTTGTCCGTCCACTTCGGCAGCCCTGGCACCACCGTTATCCTCAGCGAGGTCGCCGCGGCCCTGATTCCCTCGGAAAGCTACGAGGGCGTGCGGTATCCCGACCTGCTCATCGCATTCAATGCCCGCCCTGAAGCCATAATCCCCCGCAACGGCTACCTAATCCCGGAGCAGGGCAAGCCGCCGGACTTCGTGATGGAAGTGGCCTCCGCCAGCACCGCCCGCCGCGACGAAACCATCAAGCGGGAAAACTACGCGGCTATGGCCATTCCCGAATACTGGCGATTCGACCCCACCGGAGGGCAGCAATACCGGACTCACTTGGCCGGCGACCGGCTAGTGAACGGCGAGTACCATCCCATCCCCATCCACCGGACGGATGAAGAGCATCTCTGGGGCCACAGCGACGTTCTGAACCTGGACCTGTGCTGGGAAGACGGCAACCTGCGCTTCTGGGACCCGGTAGCCCGACGCTACCTGTACACGTTCATAGAGGAAAGCAACGCCCGCCGCCAAGCCGAAGCCCGCGCGGAAGCCGAGCGCGACGCCCGTATAACCGAGCGCGACGCCCGTATAACCGAGCGTGAAGCTCGCATCACCGCCGAGGCCCGCGCCCGTCAACTGGAAGAGGAACTGCGCCGTCTCCAAAACCCCTAGCCTGAGAATGGCCGAATCCGGTCCGGGTTGACGGGGGAATGGCCCGCCCATAAACTCGAATACCATCTATGTATCCACATCCGCACCTGCCCAGGAGGTTTCCAGCATGGCAACGATTCAATCCCAGAGCAGCGACGCGCCCGTTCAAATTGGGTTGCAGGCCGCCGCCCAGATGGGCGCCGCCGCCCGCCGGTTCCTTGACAGCCTGTCCGCAGAGCAGCAGGCCAAGGCCACCTTCGAGTACATGGACGGCGAGCGGATGTACTGGTATTACCCGCCCATCAACCGCCACGGCCTAGCCCTGCGCGATATGGACGCCAACCAGCGCGAGCTGGCCTTCTCCCTCTTGGAAAGCGGACTGACTCCCCGCTCCTACGAGCAGGCGCGGCAAATCATCGAACACGAGGACGTTCTTGGCCCGCTGGAAAAAGAGATGGGCATGATTACCTTCGTGCGCGACGTTGAACTCTACTACTTCACCATCTTCGGCAATCCCGGCCCCAAGGAACCGTGGGGCTGGCGTGTCGAGGGGCATCACGTTTCGTTGCACTTCAGCATTTTGGACGACAACGTGATTTCCGTCACGCCCTTCTTCTTCGGCGCAAACCCCGCTGAAGTCCGCATAGGCCCCAAGTCCGGCCTCCGCATCCTGGGTGACCGGGAGGACTTGGGCTTTCAGTTGATGGAGAGCCTGGACGCCGAACAGCAGGCCACGGCGACGATCTACGACGAGGCCCCGCTGGACATCCTGACCTACAACAGCACCAAGGTTTCCTTCCCGTTCAAACCGCAGGGCCTGGCAGCGTCGAACATGAGCGGCGGCCAAAAGGAAACGCTGCTCAGCCTCATCACTACCTACGTGGGGCAGGTCCGCACCGACCTGGCCGAGCAGAAGCTGGCCGCCATACGCGCGGATGGCCTCGACCACTTCCATTTGGCTTGGGCCGGCCCGGTGTCCAAGAACGACCCCCACTACTACCGCATCCACGGCGGCAACTTCGTGGTGGAGTTCGACAACCGGCAGGACGGCGCAAACCACATCCATTCAGTCTGGCGCGACATCGAAAACGACTTCGCCGCCGACGTGCTGCGCCAACACCTGACCCTCTTCCACGTTCTGTAACCCTAGCGAAAAGGATTAACCACAGAGGACACAGAGCTTTTATAGATTTGTTCTCTGTGCCCTCCGTTCTCTCTGTGGTTAAGAGTGTTCAATGACGCTTAATGTTGCCGGGACCAGCGTGGTCCGCCGCGACCTGGAAGTGAAGCTGACCGGCCAGGCCCGCTACACCGCCGACCTGAAGCCGCCGGGGATGCTCTACGCCGCTATTCTGCGCAGCCCGCACCCCCACGCCGACGTTCTGCGCGTGGACACCGCCGAAGCCTTGCGTCTGCCCGGCGTGCGCGCCGTGGTCACGCCCTTCACCCCCACCCCTTCCTCCCCCTCAGGGGGAGGGTCAGGGTGGGGGAAGCTCGCGCCGGATATGAGCATCCTCGACACCCGAGTGCGCTTCGTGGGCGACGAGGTGGCGGCGGTGGCCGCCGACGACCCGGAAACGGCGCGGGCTGCGCTGGAACTGCTGCGCGTCGAATACGCCGTGCTGCCCCACGTTATGACCCCGGAAGCCGCCCTGTCTCCCGATGCCGTCGCCATCCACCCCGGCGGCAACCTGGCCCTCGGCGAGGTGATGTCGCTGGAGCGGGGCAGCGTTGCCGACGGGTTCGCCGCCGCCGAGGTGGTGCTGGAAGACGATTTCGAAATTCCCACCCACTCGGCGGCCCCGCTGGAGCCGCGAGCGGCGCTGGCGTCGTGGGGCGAGGATGACGCCGCCGACCTGACCGTATGGAAGACCACGCGCGGCGTCCACGTAGACCGCGACGCCCTTGCCGGGGCGCTGGGACTGCCCGCCCATCGCGTGCGCGTGGTCGGCCCCTTCCTCGGCGCGGGTTACGGCAACAAGGACGAGACCCGGCTGGCAGGTATCGCGGCAGTCCTCTCCCAGCGGGCGGGCCGCCCGGTGCGCCTCGAGTATTCGCGGGAGGACGAATTTATCGCCGGACGGGTGCGCCACGCCGCCAAAATCCACATCCGGGCCGGGTTCAAGTCCGACGGCAGCATCACCGCCATCGAGGCCCGCGCCCTCCTGGACACCGGCGCGTACCTGGCGTCCGGCGCGGGCGTGACCCGCCGCACCGGGCAGGGCATCCTGTACCTCTACCACTGCGCCAACGCGAAGTACGAAGCGCATCTGGCCTACACCAACCGCCCCACGGCCGGCTCCTACCGCGCTCTTGGCGCGCCGCAAGGCCACTTCGCCCTCGAAAGCCTGATGGACCGCGCCGCCGAACATTTCAGCATCGACCCGCTGGACTTCCGCCTGATGAATCACGTCCGCCCCGAGGGACAGCCCGGCCAGCGTGTCACCCAGCCGGACCGGATCATCGACAGCCAGCCGCTGGAAGGCGGCATACCCTTCTCCAGCAACGGCCTCCGCCAATGCCTCGAACTGGGCTCCGAGGCCTTTGGCTGGCGCGGCTACCCCAATGCCCCCTCTCCCTCCGGGGGAGGGTCAGGGTGGGGGCGTCCCTCAGAACCGGAAAACCCCGCCCTGCGTCGCGGACGCGGGATGTCCATAATGATATACCGGGGCGGCCCGGGCTCGCCGTCCGCCGCCGAAGTGCGGGTGGAAAAGTCCGGCGCAATCAAGCTGATTACCGGGCTGATGGACGTGGGCGAAGGCGCGACCACGGTGCTGCCCCAGATTGCTGCCGAGGTGTTGGGAGCGGAATACGAACAGGTGGAAGCGGTGTTCGCCGACAGCCGCGGCACTCCCGATGCGCCGATAACCGCCGGCTCCACCGCAACGTTCTCCACCGGCACCGCCGTAGTGCAGGCGGCGACCGAAGTGCGGCAATCGCTACTGGAGCTGGCTTCTTCGGGCCTGGAAGCCCCAATTTACGACCTGGACGCCGCCCTTGGCTGGGTCTTCGTCAAGTCCGACCCGTCCCGCCGCATGGCGTTGGCCGAGGTCGCCGGGCGGATGGACGGCGATTCGCTGTCGGCCACGGCGTCGGTGATTCCCGGAAGCCCCAACCACATCGTCAACTCTTTCGGCGCCCACTTCGTCGAGGTGGAGGTGGACACCGGCACCGGACGGGTCCGCGTGCTGCGCTACGTGGCGGCCCATGACTCCGGGCGCATCATCAACCCCCAAATGGCCCTAAACCAGGCCGAGGGCGCGGTCAGCCAGATGCTCGGTTTCGCTCTGTCGGAGGAGCTGGTCACCGACGCCGCCACCGGTGTAACCCTCAACCCCGGCTACCTGGAACACAAATCCCCCACAATCCTCGACTACCCCGACATACAGGTAATCTTCGCCGACATAGTCGACCCCGTAGGCCCCCTGGGAGCCAAGGGCCTCGGCGAAGTGCCAACCGTAGGCGTAGCCCCAGCCATAGCCAACGCCATCCACAACGCCACCGGCGTCCGCCTACACCGCACCCCCTTCACGCCGGACCGGGTGTTGGCGGCGCTGGAATCCAGAGGATACTGAGGATACAATGCCGAGTTGGTTAAATCTAAGAACAGGAGAACTCGATAGTGGCTACTCGCTACTGTCCTAAATGTCGCCAGACTATTCAGGAAAGTGACCGTTTTTGCACCTCTTGCGGTGCGACTCTATCATTAACCCCACAGCCTTCGCAGGCAACCCCACAGCCTTCGCAGGCGGCTAGCTCCACTGGGAAACCTCCCCGCAGATGGCTTAAATGGGGGGGTATCGGATGCGGCGGCCTAGTAGCACTGGTAGTATTCATGATAGTTCTGGGAGCAATTTTCGGCGGGAATGGGGAGGAAAACGAAAACCCCGATTCTTCCTCTAGCCCGACACAGCTAACCCCTATTGACCCTCTCGTCATTTGGAATGATTACCTGCGCAATGAAACGAGAGCTAATAACACTTGGAAGGGGGAGTGGTTGGCTCTTAGGGTGGGGCCGATTGATGAGATAGAGGACGGGGGCAAGGTCCGGGTTTATATGGATGAAATTGGTTGGGACCACATTGAGCTTGATTTCAAGAACGACATTGATGTTTTTGACCTAGACATAGGTGATACCGTAATCGCGATTTGTAAACTGTCCGGTTTTGAGCTGGACAGTTGGCTCAACTTCAAGGATTACAGCTACCCGGAATAGTCTGTTCAGACAACCATGGTTAGGAGATAGATAGCCCCATGCCCCCATTCCACTACGCCGAACCCCAATCCGTCCCCGAAGCCGTGGCGTTGCTGGCCCAACCCGGCGCGGTGGCGATGGGCGGCGGCACCGACCTGCTGCCCCAGGTCAAGGACGGCGTGGTGCCTGCGGAGCGGCTGGTGGGCCTCGCCGCTATCCCGGGGCATGGCAGCGGTCGCCGACAGGCAAAACTGTTAGCGGGGAATCCTACAATTACTTGGCCGGACTGTGCAATCAAGCCTGATAAAGGATGAGACAAGAGAAGGAATGTCATTGTTGCATGACGGCGAGTCGGAGCGAGGATTGCCGCCAACATTAACCGCCGGCGGCAAGACACGAATTGTAACCCGTCATTTGCAACAACAGGCTCTCAGACGCCGGGAACTCACCGAAGAACGCATAGTTGCCGTTTTGGAGAATTGGGTTATTCGAGGTATTGGCGTAGATAGCCGGGGAAGGCCAAGCATGAACTATTTGGGGTGGGTTGAATATAATGGAGAGAGACGGTTAATGCGCGTAATCGTATCCATGGATGACCAGCGGATTGTCACTGCTTATTTGGATAGACCGGCAACAAAAAGATTCATCGAAGAGAAATGGAATCGCGTAGCAGACAATTTGAAGGATGTGGAGATCCGCTAATGAAACTGAGATTACACTATGACTCAGAATGTGACGCCCTTGGGTTGTATTCCGAATCAGGTGTCCACAAGACAAGCTCCGAACTGGAAACGGCGCCCGGCGTCGTGGTGGACCTAGCCAATAATGATGACCTGAGTTGCCAAGTCGTAGGCTTGGAGGTCTTGGGTATGAGCGCTTATATACCGTTAGGCAAACTCGGTTACTGTGAAGAAACGGACACCCTCACCTTTGGCGTCGAAATCGAGACCGCCAGCGAAGTCGTGGAGAACGAAGACCTGGTAGCGTACTGGCGCCCCGATGATTACTTAGAAGATTTTATGATTCCTTTCGCATTTGATCTGCGGAATGCGTCAAGGCACCTGGCCCCAGTGATGGCCAATTGGCCAAAGTCATATTTTCCAAAATCATAAACCATGGAACCGAATAGTATGGAAAGCGCCAAGCGGCCCGGAAATTCTGACCATAGTATCACCATGCGTATGGACAACGTAAGCCGACAAATCATTGCTTGCGAGAATGTGTAACTGATGCCCCCATTCCAATACACCGAAGCCCAATCCCTCCCTGAGGCCGTCGCGCTGCTGGCCGAGCCCGGTGCGGTGGCGATGGGCGGCGGCACCGACCTGCTGCCCCAGGTCAAGGACGGCGTGGTGACGGCGGAGCGGCTGGTGGGGCTGGCTGCCATTCCGGGCATGGCCGCGATCGCCGAAACCGATACAGGGCTGACCATCGGCGCGGCGGCCACCATCGCCGACATTGCCGCGCATCCGGCAGTGCGCCGCCGCTACGCCGCGCTGGCCGAGGCCGCGGGCGGACTGGCCACGCCGCAGATTCGCAACGAGGGAACCATCGGCGGCAACCTGAACCAGCGCCCCCGCTGCTGGTACTACCGCAGCCCGCTGATCCCCTGCCTGAAGAAGGGCGGCGACCGTTGCTACGCCCTGGCCGGCAACACCCGCCTGCTGTGCGTCACCGGCGGCGACCGCTGCTACATTGTGCACCCGTCAGACACCGGCGTGGCCCTCAGCGCACTGGACGCCCGGCTGGAAACCGCCGGGCCGGACGGCGAGCGGGAACTTACGATGGCGCATTTTTTCGCCGGGCCGGGACAAGACCTGCTCCGCGAGAACGTGCTGGAACCGGGCGAACTGGTGGCCCGCGTAGTCCTGCCCGCCGACGCGCCGGAGCGCAGCGTCTACCTGAAGGTGCGCGAGCGCGAGTCCGGCGACTTCGCCCTCGTCAGCATCGCCGCGGCCCTGTCCCTTGACGGCAACGGCCCGGATGCGTCCATCCGCCAGGCCCGCATCGCTCTAGGCGGCGTCGCCCCGGTGCCATACCGCGCCGCCGAGGTGGAGGACTACCTGACCGGACGGCCCGCCGGCGACGTTGACCCCGCCGAAGCCGCCGCCCTGGCCTTGCCCAACGCCACACCGCTGCCCCAAAACGCCTACAAAATCCCGATGTCCCGCAACATCATCAAGCGCGCCCTGACCCAACTGCTGGGGAATGAGTAACGGCGCCAACGAAACCGCCAGGCTGCGCCGGGCCTTCGACGCGCTGCCGAAGGTGCCCAATCACGGGGCGGACTTGGAGGAACGGCATCAGGTATTATGGAGGCGGCCCGTGGTAGAAGAAACGATACACCGGCAAAGGGAGCCACTGCCAAAACCAACGGTGGTGTATACTCCCGAATCGCAGATTCTGTACCTTGAAAATGGGCAAGTGCGCGAGGATGCCGCCGAAATGTCGCGGAACGTCCTTGTCTATTATGGCAAAGAACAAGAATCCGAGGCAGTAGCCATCCGCATAGACTGCGCCGAAATCGTGCTCAAGCCCTTCGTGGACGCAATCCTCGCCAAGTATGGGATAAAGCCGGAGACGGATACGCAAATACCGGAGCGTCAGGCCGCGGACGATTAACCCGGCAAGCGCGCTTATTCCTATCTATTCATAGTAGACGCGAGGAATACGAACTTGAACGACTACATCCTCTTGGAGCGGCAGCCGCCGTTGGCTACCGTCACCATCAACCGCCCGGCGCAGCGCAACGCCATCAGCTTCGATATGTGGCACGAGCTGGCCGCGCTGATGCGTCGCCTCGACGCCGACAACGACGTGCGCTGCGTGGTCATCACCGGCGCGGGCGGCGAGGCGTTTTCCGCCGGGGCCGACATCGCCGACTTCCACCAGCACCGCTCCGACTCCGCAAAGGGCAGGGGCTACAACGACGCCGTGAACGGGCTGCTGGAGGCCCTCACCGAAATGGCCACACCCACCATCTCGATGATTGAAGGGTTCGCCGCCGGCGGGGGCTGCGAGCTGGCCGTGGCTACCGACCTGCGCATCGCCGCCGAGGGCAGCCGCCTCGGCATCCCGGTGGCCCGCCTCGGCATTACCATCGGCCACCGCGAGATGCGCGGGCTGGTTGACCTGGTGGGCAAGGGCAACGCCCTCTACATCCTGCTGTCCGGGCGGCTGCTGGACTCCCAGGAAGCCCTGCGTATCGGGCTGGTCAACCAGGCCGTGCCGCCTGAAGAGCTGCGCGATTGCGTCTACAAGCTGGCCGGGGAAATCGCTGCCCTCGCCCCGCTGTCCCACGCCGTCAACAAGCTCACCCTGCGCCAAGTGCAGGCCAAGCCCGCCCTGGCCGACCTCACCGACGAGGAAAACGCCCTCCCCCTGACCCAGTTCGACACCGAGGACTACCAGGAGGGATACCGCTCCTTCCTCGAGAAGCGCCGCCCCAATTTCGCCGGACGCTAACGGATTAACCGTAGGGGCGCACAGCCGCGCGCCCTGCTTTGCGAGAAAGGAAAAGCGCCGGAGCCAAACGTAGGGGCACGTCCGTGCGCCCCTACGAGACATCGAGCGTAGACACCAGCGGCAGGACGATTGCAAAGTCCCTGAGAATCCGTTCCTGGTGAGCTGGTCGAACCGCGAGCGGATTCTCAGAGACCGTCCTTCGACCAGCTCAGGACTAACGGTTTGGTGGCTGAACATGACTTTGCAATTGCCCTGCTGGGCCCTGAGTTGTCCGAGTCCGTTGGTGGTCCGACCAGCTCGCCATGGGCGGACTCTGGAGCTCTCTATGGGCGGACTCTTGAGGACTTTACACAAAGACATGACTGCACTTCCTGATGCTGACTGAGTGGCTTTTTTTTGGTTTCCCCGCCATTTCCGGTCATTTCCCGCCATTTGGTTATTCTGTTGAGCCGGCCGCCGTGGTTAGGGCCGAATGGCGGACGGGCAGGGGCATACAGGGACTATGCTAGAGAGGTGTCATAGGGCTTGGCAAGGGCCAAGTGTCATAAAGACCAGGTGTCTATTAGGGGAACCCGGCAAGGGCTGCGGCATTCGTTCGGGACAGTTTTCATCTGGGGAACGCCCTCACCCTAACCCTCCCCCCTCTGGGAGAGGGAACTTTGCAATCGTTCTGACACCAGCGGGAGTTGCAGTTGCCACGCGAAGGGAAAATCAGGGCTGACCTGCTGCTGGTGGAGCGCGGGCTGGCCGAGTCACGGGAACGGGCGCAGGCCCTCATCATGGCGGGCGTGGTGTTCACCCCGTCGGGCCGCGTTGCCAAGTCCGGCGCGCTGCTGTCCAGCAACGCGGAGCTGGAGGTGCGTGGCCGCCTGCCCTACGTCAGCCGGGGCGGGGTGAAGCTGGCCCACGCGCTGGACGAGTTCGGCATTGACGTCGCTGGCCTCGTGGCGCTGGACGTTGGGGCCTCCACCGGCGGGTTCACCGACTGCCTGCTCCAGCGCGGCGCCACCCGCGTCTACGCCGTGGACGTGGGGCATAGCCAACTGGCCTACACCCTCCGCCGCGACCCGCGGGTGGTCTGCATCGAAAAGCTGAACGCCCGCTACCCCTTCGAGCTGCCGGAGCCTACGGACCTGCTGGTCATCGACGTTTCATTCATCTCGCTGACCCTGGCCCTGCCGGAGCCGCTGACCCATCTGCGGGCAAGCGGATACGCCGTCACGCTCATCAAGCCGCAGTTCGAGGCGCGGCGCGGCGAAGTGGGCAAGGGCGGCGTAATCCGCAGCGAGGCCCTGCGCAACGACATACTGGCGCGGGTGCAGGAATGGCTGACCGCCCGCGACGACGTTGACCTGCTGGACACCATCCCGTCGCCCATCACCGGCGACGCGGGCAACCGCGAGTTCTTGGCCCTGCTCCAAAAGCGATAGCAACGCACAGCCGTGCGCCCCTGCCCGTGAGAGGGAATTTTCTCGCGAACACAAAGACGCTATGAAAACACCAGCCCCACCGCACCGCCCGCCCGGCCCAAAATCGGGTATGATAACGGCGGCCGGCACGGTTGCCGGCGATAAATTTGGCCCGGAGAGCATTCAATGTACCTTCTACGACGAATCTGGAAGTGCAAGCCCGGCGAGGCCCGGCGGGTGGCGAGCCTAGTGCAGAAGCAGGCGCAGATCTACCACGACGCAGGCCAGCGCAGCGAGTTCAAGGTCTACTTCAACGGCGCCACCACGCCCTCCGAGCCTGACACTGTGGTGCTGGAGTGGACCGACGAAGCCCTGATGTCTACCATGCGCGCCGGCCATCAACTGCCCCAGGCGGCCCTGCAGGTCGGCGCCCAAGTCCGCGATCTCACCGACGGCAACCGCATCGAAATAATGGAGCTGATGACCCCCGACAAGATGCTCGACGTTTAGTCGGCTGCGCCAAAAATCCCCTCTCCCAAAGGGAGAGGGTTAGGGTGAGGGCGTCTCCCGGAATTGAGAAGGCAGTCATCATCTGTTAAGATTTCAGTACACCCTGCCTGATTGGCGAAGAGAGATTTACCCATGACCACCATCCCCAGCAGTCCCGAGGCCCGTGCCGCGCAAGCACTTGGCGACGCCGAGTCGTCGTTGCGAGCAATGAGTGCTGCGACCCAGGCTGTTGCCAATGGTCTGAACTCTGTTGCCAACAGCCTGAGCGCTGCCACTGACGCCGTGAAAACCGTCGCTAACAGCCTGGACGCAGCCACCGATGCCCTGAAAACTGTTGCTGCATCCAACGCCGCGGTGACCGCGGGCATAGATTCCGCTGCCAATGCAATGCTACGGGTCGCTGCCGCATTCGAAGAGATCAGAAATGACCGGAGATGAACGAGAATTGCCTTGAGTTGTAACTTGGATGATTATCCGTGATCCGGCATTCGTCAGATTAACGAAATCAGGATTGAACAATGCAAGTTGAAGAGATTGCGGCGAAACTTACCGAGGCGGGCAAGACCGTGTCCGTGGCAGAGGCCTGCACCTGCGGGCTTGTGGGATACATACTCGGAACGGTGCCCGGCAGCTCGCGCTACTTCCCTGGCGGCGTCATCGCCTACACCGGCGGGCTGAAGGAGTCGGTGCTGGGCGTGCCCGACGAGGTGGCCCCGGCTCACGGCACCGTCAGCCGCGAGATGGCCGTCGGCATGGCCCGCGGTGTGCGTGAGCTTACCGGCACTGACTACGCCATCTCCACCACCGGCGTAACCGGCCCCGCCGCCGGACGCTCCGGCCTGGCCATCGGCACCTTCTGGGTCGGCCTGTCGGTCAAGGACGGCGAGGACACCGCCATCGAAGTACACATAGACGGCGACCGCGACGCCACCAAGCAGGGCGCAGCCCAAGCCGCCCTCGACCTCCTCGGCACCGTCCTGAGCTAACCTTGCTTTAACCCCAGAGAATAAAAGAAACAGAATCAAAATCTCCGTGTTCTCTGTGGTTAATCGCCCAAGTCAGGAAAGTATCTGGCTCAGGAACGCTTGGGTGCGGGGCTGCTGGGGGTTGTTGAAGAACTCTCTGGGCGGCGCGTCCTCGATGATTACGCCTTCGTCGAACATCAGGATGCGGTCGGCTACCTCGGTGGCGAAGCCGATTTCGTGGGTGACGATTATCATGGTCATACCGGACTCCGCCAGTTCGCGCATCACGTCCAGCACCTCCCGGATCATCTCCGGGTCCAGCGCCGAGGTCGGTTCGTCGAAGAGCATAATCTTGGGCTGCATCGCCAAGGCCCGGGCGATGGCGACGCGCTGTTGCTGACCGCCCGATAGCTCACCGGGAAACTTGTCGGCCTGCTCCGGGATGCCCACCCGTTCCAGCAGTTCCATCGCCGTTTCCTCGGCGTCGCTGCGCTTCCATTTCCGCACCTTGATCGGGGCGAGCGTGATGTTCTGCAACACCGATAGGTGGGGAAACAGGTTGAACTGCTGGAAAACCATCCCCACGTCCCGGCGTATCGCGTCAATGTTGCGCACGTCCTGGGTTAGCGGCACCCCGTCCACGATGATTTCGCCGCTCTGATGCTCTTCCAGCCGGTTGATGGTGCGGATGAAGGTGGACTTGCCCGACCCCGACGGGCCGACCACCACCACCTTCTCGCCGAAACTCACCGAGGTCGTGACGCCGCGCAGCGCGTGAAACTGGCCGAACCACTTGTGCACGTCACGGCAGACGATGATGGGTTCTCCGGACGTTCCGTTGGGCTTCTCGTCAATCATCTCTCTATCTCCGTCATCTCCCGCTTGTCCGACCCTCGCATACTACCGCAGTCCCACACCCATATGCTCCTCCACCTTGCCGCTGATGTAAGACATTCCGTAGGTAAAGACCCAGAAAACCGCGGCCAGAAAGATGAACAGCTCCTTGGCGTGGGACAGATACTCGGTGTTGCCCTGGATGAAAGTGCGGCCGATTTCCACCACGTCCAGCATACTGATGATGTAGATTAGGCTGGTGTCTTTGAATAGGCCAATAAACTGCCCAACGATGGCGGGAATCACGTTGCGGATGGCCTGCGGCAGCGAGATAAGCAGGGTGGTCTGCCATCCGGGCAGCCCCAGCGCCCGGGCCGCCTCGGCCTGGCCCGGATGCAGGGATTGCAGCCCCCCCCGGATGTTCTCCGCCATGTACGCCGAGCTGAACAGGGTTATCACCACCGCGGCGCGGAAAAGGTTATCCAAGGGGAAGTCCTTGGGGAAGGCCAGCGGAACCAGCACCTGCGACATAAACAGCAGGGTTATCAGCGGCACCCCACGGAACACCTCGATGAACGTTACGCAGAGCACCTTGACCACCGGCAGCCGGGTGCGCCGCCCCAAGGCCAGGGCGATGCCAATGGGCAGGCTGATGCCGATGCCTGCCGAGGCCAGCATCAGGTTGAGCGTGAGGCCGCCCCACTGGCTCACCGCCACCGGCTGGAGCCCAGGAATCCACGACACCCCTCGCATCAGCCCCAGCGACACCAAGAACGCCACCACGGTCAGCCCCATCAACCAGCGTGCCGTGCGCGCCGGGGTGTAGCGGGCCAGAGCCCAGCCCAACGCCAAGGCCGGCACGTTGGCCAGCAGCAACAGCCGCACGTCCCACCCCATTCGCTCCAGGCTGTAGGGCAGAAAGGCGAACAGGGCAACGACGGTAGTTACCACCAGCGCCAGCCGCCGGGCGGTGCCGCCCCCGACGATCACCCAGCCCATCCCCAGCAGCGCGGTCGTCATCAGCAGCGAAATCTGGGGACGCCAGAAACAATTGTTGCCTGGGCAGGCGTGGTCGGTGTTGTAGTTGCCGATGACGAACCGCCCGCCGATGGTGGCGATCACGCTCCATTCGGCCTCGAAAATCACCCACTTCAGCCCGAACCACAGCGCTAGGCCCGCCACCACGCCGATTATGACGGAGAGCGCCGCGTTATGGCGGGAATTGAACAAGTTGGCATAGACCCAGCCCGTCACGCCAACCTCAGTGCGGGGCGGCGGCAGCCTCGGCGGGGTACGCGGCCCGGATTCAACTTCGGCGGCCAACAGCTATCTCCTAGTGAACCGGATGCTGTGATTGTAGATATTGCCAGCGAGCGAGTAGGACAGGCTCATCGCCAGATACGCCGCCATTATCAGCAGGAATATCGCAATCGCCGGGGCGGTCTGGGTCATGGTTATCGCTACGTTGGTCAACTCGGTATACCCGACCGCTCCGCCTAGGCTGCTGTTCTTGGTCAAATTCAGGCATTGGCTGATGAGGGGCGGTATGATGACCCGCAGCGCTTGGGGAAAAATCACATGGCGCAGGGCCTCCATCGGCGACAGCCCCAAGGCGCGGCCCGCCTCCACCTGTCCCCGGCTCACCGATTGAATGCCCGCGCGCACGATTTCCGCGATGAACGCCGAGGTATAGATTACCAGCCCCACCAGCAGCACCATCAGTCCGGCCCGGATGGTCCAGCCCCCGCTGATGCGCCCGAACCTGCCCTGCGGTTCCGGCACCGACATATACAAGGGCGATTCTCCGACCGCGAAGCTGATTATCAGCCAGCCCGCCGCCCCGATTCCCAACGTCAAGGCCACTGAGGTCCAGACGGGATAAACCGCCCGCCCGGTACGCGCTTCGAAACCAACCAACAGCCGGTGCGCCAAGAACCCGGCGGCCACCGCTAGGGCCGCAACCACGATCCACGACCCGGTCGCGGCGCCGACGGCCTGGGGAAAGGGGAGCGATACGCCGGCGTTGTTGATGTATAGCATACCGCCGAGTACGTAGCCTTCCCGGACCGGAGGCAGCGCCAGGATGATGTAAAACCAGAAGAAGAGCTGCACCAGCAACGGCACATTGCGGAAAAATTCGACGTAGACCTGCGCTATTTTGGACACCAGCCAGTTGCCCGAAAGCCGCGCAACCCCCACGGCAATACCCAGCGCGATGGCGAATACGACGCCGACTATGGAGACAATGACGGTGTTGCTGGCGGCTACTATCAGGGCATAGCGGAAGGAATCTGAGGACTCGTAGGGGATGAAGTGCTCGCCGATGGGCGTCTGATAGGCGCGCCCTAGGAAGGTGTCAGGGATTTCCCCTTCCCGCACCATGTTTACGATGTTTAGGAACTCAAGACCGTGGTGGATTTCCCGGTCCTGCACCGCGTCTACGATGTTGAGGAAGAACCAGGCCACCAAGGCCACAACCACCACAGCGGATACAATTTGCACGGCCCATTGGATAATCTGGGTGTGCCGCCAGAGGGCTACTCCCTGGTAGGTCAGCAACCCCCCCGGGCCCCCGATTCCCCCTGTCTGCGCTTCTGATGCCGATGCGCCGCGCCCCCCTGTCGCCCCCGATTCCTCTGTCTCCGCTTCCGCCATTGTTGCCCGCCATGCCGCTGCCGACTGCTCCGGCAATGCCCGCCGGGGTCCAGCGGTAATTTAGCACAAGCGCGATATGTCTGTAACCGCCTAACCCCCGCCAACGCCCAATTTGCCCCTTCGCCCAAAGTCCCCTCTCCACCGAGAGAGGGTGGGGGCGTCCCCCCGCAGTAAGAAGCCTGAAAAGAAACAGGGGCAGGCCAACGCCCGCCCCTGTGGGGTACTGCGGAATTCAGGATTGCCCGGCCGCTGCGGGTTAGCGCAGTGGCGCCGCGTATACCTGGCCGCCATCGGACCAGAGGGCGTTGCGGCTGCCTTCGCGGGTCAGGCCCAGCGGGGTCAGGTGGCGGTCGTAAATCTCGCCGTAGTTGCCGACGGCGCGGATTACGTCCTGGGCCACCGTGGTGCCAAGCCCCAGACCCTCTTGTCCAAAGGAGCCTTCCAGCCCGAACAGACGGTCGATCGGGGTGTTCCCCGTGGCCGCGGTCGGTACGCTGTCAGACGTTATCCCAAAATCCTCGGAGTAGATGAGGATAGCCATGACAACCTTAACGATGTCGTACCACTGGTCATCGCCGTGCGGCACTACCGGCCCCAGCGGCTCTTCGGAAATGGTGCCGGCCAAGATGACGTGATCGTTAGGATTGTCGAATCCGACCCGGGTGCTGACCAGGCCGGAGCGGTCGGTGGTCAGTGAGTCGCACTGTTCGCTGGCGTAGGCTTCCCTCGCCGAAACGTTGTCAGGGAACGTTACCACATCGAGGTTCAGGTTGTTCTGGTTGCTGAAATCCTGCAAGTTCAGCTCGGTGGTGGTGCCTTGCTGCACGCACACTTTGGCGTCGGCCAGTTGCATCATGCTGGTCAGGCCCAGGTCCTTGTGAACCATGAACCCTTGGCCGTCGTAGAACATCGTCTGGGCGAAGTCGCCCCAAGTGATGTCGCGGGTGGTGGTCCAAGTGGTGTTGCGGGACATGATGTCCACTTCCCCGGACTGGAGCGACGGGCCGCGCTCGGAAGCGATGGTCGCGCGGTAGTCCACCGCATTGGCGTCGCCCAAAACGGCCGCGGCCACGGCCCGGCACAGGTCTATGTCGAAGCCCACGGTGTTGCCGCTTTCGTCAATGAAGCCAAAGCCGGCCAGACTGTTATTGCTGGCGCAAACTATGGAGCCCCGGTCCATGATGGTTTGCAGGCGGCTTTCCCGATCCATCTCTTCGCCTGACGTCGCTGGCGCTTCCACCATTCGGGTAACTTCCACCGTTCGGGTGACTTCCACCGGCACTTCGCGGGTTACTGGCACTTCCAGGACTTCCCCTTCGCCCACGTTCACTATCCTTTCCACTTCGCGGGTTACTTCCACTTCCACGGGAACTTCGACCGTGACCGGAACTTCAACCGGAGCCGGAACTTCCGCCTCGGTGCCGCACGCGGCCACGAGCAGGAGCAGCATCACGGACAATATCGCCAACGGGATAAATATCTTCGTCTTCAAGTCCTCTTTCACCTCTCAGGTGTGTCTTAATTCTAGCCCGGCGATACATTCCAAGCTGACCGCCAAACAGTATAACTGCCGTAGGGTAGGGTTTACCAGAAGCCGCAAAACAGACTTCCCTCAAAGACTGGCGGCTCGGACGTGAGTCCAAGCCGCTCCTTTGCAACTAGGCAGGCGCCGGGCGATTAGCGCCCCCGCAGCCTCGGGTCCAGCACGTCGCGCAGGCCGTCGCCCAAGAAGTTGACAGCGAAGACAACGAGGGCAATGGCGATGCCTGGGAAGACCACCAGCCAAGTCTGCTTCTGGATATATTCGCGGCCCACCTCAAGCATAGTGCCCCAAGTGGCCACGTCCGGCGGGACGCCCACGCCAAGGAAGCTCAGCGACGCCTCCACCACGATGGCAAACCCTAGGGTGATGGTCATCAGCACGATGTAGGTGGCTGTGACGTTGGGCAGCATATGCTGCAGCATCACCCGGATTGGGCTGGCGCCGATGGCGCGGGCCGACAGGGTGTAGTCCAGTTCCTTGATGCTCAACGCCTGGGAGCGGATTACCCGCGTCGCCCCAGGCACTAGGATCACCACCAGCGCGATGACCACGTTGTTGATTGACGCGCCCAGGGCCGCCATCAGCCCCAAGGCCAGAATGATGGGCGGGAAGCCCATCAAGGCGTCCACCAGCCTTTGGATAATCATGTCCGGCAGGCCGCCGGCATAGGCGCTCCCAATGCCGATGAGCGTGCCGAGGGTTATCCCGATCAGAACGGTCATTACCCCCACGTACATGGATACGCGGGCCCCGTAGATGATGCGGCTCAGGACGTCACGACCGATGTGGTCGGTGCCGAGGACGGCGCCTTCCGTGCCGGGACCACAGAATTTCCTGGCAGTGCTGCCGTCCTCCTCCTGGCACTTGGCTACGCCAGTCTCCTGCGGGTCGTAGGGCGCAATGACCGGCGCGAGGAGCGCAACCAGCACGGCTAGGATGATGACCGCCCCGCCTATGGCCGCCAGGGGCTTGCGCCGGGAGAAGCTGGCGACTGTGGCGCCAACGGCGGCCAGACCCTTGGGCTTGGGCCGCACCTGTTCCAGGATATCTGCCTCTCGGCCCCTTTCCTGGGCCGTATCGGTGCGAAACACTGCCATGACTTTATCCCTCGTGTAGGGGCGCACAGCCGTGCGCCCTAGGTCTGAGGCTACCGGAACTCTACGGGCCGCCGCCGTTGGTTAAGCGTACCTGATCCGGGGGTCAAGCCAGCCGTAGAGCAGGTCCACCACTAGGTTGATGGTCACGATGAAAGCGGCAATGATGACAATCTCCGCCTGGATCATGGTGTAGTCACGCTGGAAGATCGACTCAATGAGGATGCGGCCCATCCCCGGGACCAAGAAGATGGTCTCGATGATGACCGTCCCGCCGAACAGCCGCGCGAAAATCCAGCCTGAGGTGGTGAGCACCGGCAGCAGCGCGTTCTTCAGCCCATGCCCGTAGACCACCGAATTCTCACTCAAGCCCTTCGAGCGGGCCGTCCGCATATAGTCCTCGCGGACTATCTCCATCATGGCCGAGCGGGTCACCCGGGCCACAAAGGCCATCTCATAGAACGCCAGGGCCAGGGCCGGGAATATCATCTGGTGCAGATTCACCCCCGGGTCTTCCCAGAAGGAGGTGAACCCCAGAGGCGCTAGGCCGCCCGTCTTGGAAAGAATCACCACTATCAGGATCGCCACCAGGAAGGTCGGCATCGCGATGCCCGTCAGGGTGAAGGAACGGGCCACGTAGTCCAGCGGACTCTCCGGCTTGAGGGCCGAAAGAATTCCCAGCGGCACGGCAAAGGCAACCGAGATAATCATCGAAAGGACGGTCAGCTCGACGGTGACCGGGATCCGGTCGGCCAGTTCCTCCATCACCGGGGCCTTGAACCAGATGGAGTTTCCAAAATCGCCCTGCACCACCCCGCCAATCCACTCGAAGTACTGCATGACCAGCGGTTTGTCCAGTTTCAACTCGACGCGGCACTGCGCCAGCTCTTCCTGCGTGTAAGACGCCTCGCCATCGCTGAGTATGGCAATGCAGGCATCCCCTGGGATGAGGCGCATCACCACGAACACGATGATGGTTATAAGCAGAATCGTCGGGATGAAAAGCCCAACGCGCTTTATGGCATACTGTCGCATTTTTCCAGTCCTGAATTAAGGGCCGGATGGCGCTGAATACAAGGTATGTACGAAAGCCGGGCCGAAACCGGGTTCATCCTGTTCTTACCGGGGAATGAGGGCTTTCGGCCGCTCCCGTTGTATGACTGCCGGCCCAACCGTCCGCTCTTGGATTGACTCCGGGCGAACGGCTGGGCCCTGAAAACATGGTCCCTGGATTGCTGTTTGAAGGCCGGTCCCTACCGGGATTCCTGGCGGCCCAGCAGCGGCCGGTTCAGCCAGAGGTCTTCGTGCTTGAAGTGCGTCTGCACCGTCTGGGGTGCGTGGAATCCTTGGATCTGTTCGCTGATCATCCAGTTCAGCACGCCCCAGCCTAGGGTTATCCAGTGGTTGTCGTCCTGTCCGAACAGGTACAGTTCGAGTTCCTTGTTGATGTCCTGGCGCTTGGCCGGGTCGGTCTCCACCTTCTGCTGCTCGAACCAGGCGTTGACCTGGTCGCTTTCCCAGTCGGTGTAATTGCGGGTGGCGCCCTTCAGGTAAACGCCGCCCATGATGCCGTCCACGTCCAACACTACCTGGCCCTCACCCTGGCAGGCCATCTCCCAGTCGCCCGCCTGGTCTGCGGGGCGGGAGGTGCCGAAGAGGGCATAGCCGGCGGCGCTGGGGTAGGTCTGGAAGTCAGTGACCTCGATGTTCAGCACATTTTCAAGCTGCTGCTTGATCACCGAACACTGGTCGGGGTAGGTGCCCACCTGCCGCACGTCCATGAGGGTCTTGAAACCGTCGGCAAGACCGGCCTCGGCCATCAGCCGCTTGGCTTCCGCAATGTCGCCCTTTCCCTCGGGGGTGTCCTTGGGCCGCAGCCCAGGCCAAGTCTCGCATTCCTCGAAGGTGTGGGCCAAGCCCATCAGCGGGCAGCCGACGCCGGAGGTGTTGTCGAATACCAAGTCGTTCCATTCTTGGTAGTCGATGGCCAGCGCGATGGCCTTCCGGACCAGCGGGTTGTCGAAGGGCGCCTTCTTGACGTTGAGCATCAGCCCCCAGTCGGCGGAGGGGGACACAGCCACGACGCGCATACCACCGTCGGTGTTATCCTCCAGATCGAAGGCCTGGGTGGGCGTCAGGTTGGTGAAGCCGCCGTTGGACATATCAACCTTGCCAGCTTCCATCTGCGCGATCAGCACGCTGGGGTCAACGATGATCTGGTGGTTAATGCTGTCGAAGAAGGGGCGCCCTTCCTTGAAGTAATTCTCGTTCTTCGACACCTTGTAGCCGTCACCCCGCTGGTAGGAGTCGAGCACGAAGGGACCTGAGCCGGACTGGTTATTGATGACCGTCTCGGCCAAGTTCAGGTCCAGGCCCTGATCCAGCAGATGCTTGGGCAGCACCTTAACGTAGTCCACCGCCAAGAACTTGATGAAGGCTCCCGAGGGGAACTGGAGCTTGAACTCGACGGTGTGGTCGTCAATCATGTTCACACCGCCGTCCTTGGCTACCAGCGTGTAGTTGCGCCAGAGGCCGGAGCGGCCCGCCGACGAATCCAGGTCGCCGTAGCGCAGCATCGAGTGATGCACGTCATTGGCATCCAGGGTCTCGCCGTCCAGCCACTTGACGTCGGAGCGCAGGTGGAAGGTGAAAGTCTTGCCGCCGTCGGAGACATCCCAAGTGTCGCAGAGGTCGCAGACCACCTGGCTGGTGTCCACCGTGTCGTACTGCACAATCTGGTTGTACAGTTGGCTGACCGCCTGAATGCTGGAGAGGGACGAGGAACCCTTCGGGTCCCAGTCCTTGGTGTCGGCGTAGGCCGACATGGTTACGTGTCCGCCGTACTGCGGGCCGCCGGCCGGGGTGGGCGTCGGCTCGCTGCGCGGCGTTGACGTGGGCCGTGGCGTATTGGTCGGACGCTGAGTAGCGCCGGGGATGGGCGTATCAGCCGGCGCGCTGGCGGCCTGCCCGCCGGAGGCTGTGGGCGCGGGCGCGGCCTGCCCGCCGGAGGCTGTGGGCGCGGGCGCGGCCGCGCCCGGCGCGCTGGTGGCCGTGGGTGCCGCCGCCGGCGGCTCAGTCGGCTCATCAGCCGAGCCGCAGGCCACCACCAAGGCCAGCGCTATGATCAGCGCCAGCGGTAGCAGCACTTTCAGATTTAGTAGCCGGTGAACTGACATTTTTCCCTCCGCAGCAGTCGGTAAAAATAGGATTCGTTCAGGGATGGGGGGCATCCCGTGCCATATATCGAGGGCTGTTCGGTGCGCCGGATGGACGTGAGAGGAGTTTCCCACACCGTAGCACGGGCAAAGCTCGCCGCAGTTCAGCCATTTCTATGGCAATTAAACTGAAGGATGTTATCCCACAGCAAGCCCATCGTCAAGCATTCTGAGTCACTCAGATATACAGAAAACCCTCTCCTTGTTTCTGAATGGGAGAGGGCCTGAAATCCAGGCGGATTGGCGGGTTACGCTCACCTACGCGCCGGAAGGCTTGCGATATGGTTCCAGCAGCAGGCGAACGTCGGTATCCACGTCGGCGTCTACGTAAAACGGCTCGAAGTCGGCGGCCCGGGTCCAGATGCGGGCCGTCTGAATCAAGGCCGCCCGCTCGACCGAGGCCGGCCAGCGCAGGATGTCCACCGCGCTGCCGGATGAGTGGGCCGTTGCGGCAGTTCCGTTCAGCCCGCGGGTTACGCTGAGTTCCTCCCCGGCGATGGCGGCAATCAGCAACTGCTCGGCGGCCTCCACGCCCTGGTCGCCGGCAGCAGAGCCGCTGCCCAGCAGGATGGTCTGGCCCACGCGAAACTGCCCGCCGTCGCTGACCGTTACCGTGGAGGCATCGGCGGCGGCTGCCGCGGCCAGGGTGGCGCCGGACGGTTCGGCGAAACAGCGGTAGCCCCAGACGCCCGACACGCGGAAATTGGCTTCCCCGGAGGCAAACCCCTCACCGCGCCCGGTCCGCGCCCGGATTGCGCCATGGGGATGGCCCCAAGGCTGCAACGGAGCGGCGTTGTAGGGCAGCAGCCGGTAGCCGTCGGCCTGCCATACCTGGCCGAAGCCCCAGCCGGCGGCGTCGGCCTGCGCCAGCTCACTGACCGAAATCAGGTCGGGGACCGTCAGGCGGTCGCCGCCGGAACCGTCGAATAGCAGCGTCTCTACCCGCGGGTAGAAGTGCCGGTTGCAGTAACGGTCAACCCAGTCCGACACCGCCAGCAGCAGCTCAAACAGTTCTCCGTCATCGTCGGGCCCGGCCGCCGGGTCCTTCAGGACGCTGTCGTCCTTCAGCTTGGTCAGGTCGCCATATAAAGACCGGTACGCTTCGCGTGCCATACTCCCCCTATATTTTTGGTTTCCCGGCCATTTCCGGTCATATCCAGTCATTTCTGCCACCTGCGCCGGTCGTTCACAGGATCATCGGCGCGACAGCGAGCGACCTCAGCTTTCTTCCGTGTATTCGATGATGACCTTGTGATCGGTGGACGGAGACTTACCCCGCCAGCGCAGGCTGAGCGGCTCGCCCCGCCGTCCGCGCGGCCCCTGATCGCGCAGGAATGCGCGGGTGGAGGCGGTGCCTTTGTCCGGCACCGCCAGAATGTCCACGGTCCGGGACGGGTCGGTAATCAGGCTGCCCGCCGTGCCGAAGTAGATTTCGCACAGGTGGCGTCCGTCGGCCTCCGGCTGGACCACCTTCACCCGCACCAGACGAATGCGGTATCCCTTGGCCGGCGTCAGGATGGTATGGCGACCCCGGCGGCTGGGTGGGGTAACATCGGCGGTCTTGAGGGCAAACGGACGCCGCCGCAGCGGCGCTTTGCTAGACGGGCGGGTAGTCATACGAGCTCCTTAAATAGATAGACAGAATGGTAGGGGCGCACGGACGTGTTCCCGCACTAACTTTCTTCGGTGTATTCGACCAGGATTTTGTGGGCCGTGTAGGGGGTGGTCGCGCCGGCCCAGCGGCCGCTGAGGGGTTCGTCGCGCTGGCCGCGCGGGCCTTCGTCGCGTGGGAAAGTGCGGGTGGCGTCCTCGCCCAGTTCGGGGATGTCCAGCGTGTCCACCGCCCGGCCCGGCCCGGCGGCTATGCTTTCGCCGGTCCCGAAGTAGACCTCATAGAGCTGCCGTCCGTCGGCCACCTCCTGAATTGCCCGCACCCGCAGAATCCGCAGACGCTTCCCCTTGTTCGGAATCACCAGCGTCTCGCGCTCGTTGGAAGTGTTGGAGTCGTGGGCGCGGAGCAGCGGCTCGTAGACCCGGGGCCGGGGCTGCACCCGGCGGTTGCGGCGAGTGGTCATCGCAGCATCCGCCCCAGACCGGCCCCACCCAAAGCCGCGATGGAGGCCAGCGACGCGGTAAGCGCCGAGCCGTTTATCCCCTGCGACAGCGCGTAGCCCTCGATGCAGGCCACCGCAATGATGCCAAGGCCCGCCACCACGGCCCACGTCCGCGAGAATCGCCCCTCCCGCCCATCTTTGGGCTGAATCAACTTGCGCCTCCTTAACTTCAACTTCGGTGTTTGCGGTGTAGGGGCGCACAGCCGTGCGCCCTAAACGGCTGTACCCCCTACTACACCCCCGTTCCCTAGACGCCCGTGACGTTGTACTGCAGGGCGGTGTGGCTGGCCGCCGCGCGGGCGCCGCTGCGTTCCTGCAACGCGATGCGGAAGCTGACCACCATAATGTTCTGCCGCTTCTGGGCGTCGCGCACCGTCTCGATGGTCAGCTCGCGCTTGAAGCCCACCCGCCACTGGGAGCGGTTGACGATCAGCAGGCGGCCCTTGGTGTTGCTGTTGCCGCCGCTGGTGACCTTGCCGTCGGCGTCGGACAGGCGCATCTGCTCCGACACGATGACCGGGATGCCTTCCACCGCGCCCAACTGCCCGGTAAGCACCGTGGCCTGGGGGCCGAACTTGTCCAGCGTCCGGAAGCTGTCGATGGTCAGCGACTTGATAAAGGTGTTGACGTCGGTGACGTAGGCCAGGTCCGACGGGCGCGCGCCGTACTTGCCCAGCTTGCCCCGAATCTCGTTGAACATACCGGCGCTGACCGCCGCGTTGTGGTTGTTGCTCATGGCGTTGTTGTCCATCAAGGGCAGGTGCAGCAGCCCGTCGAAGCCGATGAGGAAGTGCCCCGAACCGGCCGTGGCGGCCGCGATGGTTGCGCCGTCGGCATTGATGTTGTTGGTGGTAGTGGTGTCGCCGTTGAGGATTACGTCGTCAATCACCTCATGGGCGTTGCGCAACAGGCTGCGGCGCAATTCGTCCATCATGGCGATGACGGCGTCCTCGTCTAGGTCATAGGACCAAGGCACCTCGGCCACCAGTTCGTGAGCGGTCAGGGTCTGGCGGGCGGTGGCTAGGGCGCTGCCGGTCACCGCCGTGTTCTCCGTCCCCGGATACCAGTTCACATCGCCAAGCTGGAGCGGGATGCGGAAGGGATTGCTGGGCATCTGCACCGTGTTGAACAAGGGCGCGATGGCGGTCTCTAGGTTCACGTCGTCCCACAGGGCGCGGGCCTCCTGCGTGTCCACCAGCTCGTCGCCGCTCCCGGCGGTGGTGGAGTCCATCGCCGCCTTGAGGTTGGACTGCCAGTCTTCCAGCATCCGGGGGTTTGCGCCCGACGGCTCCCGCAACTGGGCCGACAGCAGGCTGCGGGCGCAGGCCATGTCTAGGTGGTCCAGCCCAACGTACTTGCCGAAAGGCACCCGGGCCCGGGCCCCGCCGTGCTGGCGCAACAGGGCCAGCTTCTCGCCCTGCCGCCGGGTGTCCTGCAACTTCGCCAACTGGCCCCCCAGCCGCTCCAGTTCCTCCCGCAGCGGCGGAATCTCGGCGTTCATCCGCGACTCATAGAACTCGCGGATGCCGCCCAGCTCCCGCTTGACCAGCTCCAGGCTGGCCGTGGAAAATGCGCCGGTGTCAGTGGTCATAGATCCTCCTGTAGAATTTGGCCCTAGAATTTGCAGTGCTGAATCCAAAAGGAAAGCGCCCGGCCAAAACCGGCCAAAACCGGCCTGAGCCTGTTGCCTGTTGCCTGTTGCCTGTTGCCTGCTGCCAACAAGCAGTCTGCCCCCCGACCCCGCTTTCACGCCCGCGCCGACCGCAGTTCGGCCAGCAGCGCATCCAGCCCGTAGCCGTCCCCCGCCCCGCGCCGCAGGGCGCTGCGGTTGGCCGGCACCGGAACGGCGCTGACCTCCAGCAGTTCCTGCTCCAGGTAGCGCAGGCCGATGCAAACGCCGGTGCGGGCGTCGCGCCGCTCCTCGTAGCGGATGGGCCGGAAGCCGACCGACACCCCCCACTGGAAGCCCGAGGCATACAGCGCCGCCACTTCCTGGGCGAAAACGCTGGGCGCAAACTCCATCTTCGCCAGCAGCCGGTGCGGCTCGCTCCACACCGACACCGCCCTCCCGATGGCCGGATGCCGGTAGTCGTGCGCCCACAGCAAAACCGGGTTCTGACGATACGCCTCCAGCCGCCACCCCTCCGCCGACACCACGTCCCCGTGCCGGTCCACGTCGTCGGTAGACAGCACAAACGTCACCGTCCCGCCGGTCTTCTGCGCGGCCCCGTCCGCCGCCACCCCCAGCGCGTTCCACTTCAGCACCGGCGCCGGCCCGCTGGTTTCCCCGCTGGTTTCTTGGTACAACTGCATCCCGTCCTCCTAACCCGCCGGGGCCGCCAAACAAAAAAGGACGCACCCGGCGGGGTGCGTCCCTCTTATTCGTTCGATGCTCAACCGTCCGCCCTGAGCTCCGGCTGCGTCGAGAGTCTCGATGCAACCGGACTTGCCAAAGAACGGGCGAACTGGCCTCAATTCGACTTGTGTTTGAGTCTATGCAAGCGCAATAGGGCCTGTCAACACGCCAGCGTCACTGCTGCAAGACGATTCCGGTGCAAGACGATTCCGGCTTTTCCATCCCCCTCGGCAATCGCGGTGTAGGGGCGCACCGCCGTGCGCCCTAGAAGTCTATTGGCGCGGCAGCAGGGCAAACGCATTCTAAAATCCGGTGATCTGGGAAGGCCGAACCCTTCAGCAACCGGCGCCAAATATGTGCCGATTTGGGCGACTCCGGTCAATTCTACGATGATTGGACTTCTACGATGATTGGACAATGAACTGCCGGGAACTGCCGGCAAATTTCCTACCTTAAATTAGAATGCGATAGCCTTGGGGTCAGAGGCGCATGACCTCTACGGGGACGAGCTTCTGGCCGACGGGGTCCACGCCCAGAAGCGCGTCCTCCAGGGAGACGACGCCCAGGAGCGCAGGGTGGTGGTCGTCGGCGAAGGTGACTGGTGTCGGGAATGTCTGGCCCTCGAGCCGGATCATTGTTCTGCCGATGTCGACGGGGTCGGCGCTGCCGTCGGCCAGCCGGGAGATTGCCTGGCGTTCGATGGGGACACCGAGGCTCTGGAGCAGCGTGCGGGGGACGGCGGTGAAGGTGGAGCCGGTATCAACGATGACCTCCAGGTCGTGGAACTGCCTTCCTTGGGGGTCTCCTATGCCGATGGTTATTGTCAGTTTGCCCATGGGGGTGTTCTCCAAAAGGGGATGTGGCGGGGTCTTGCCGGTTCAGTCTGCGGGAGGCCGGACGGGTCTGTCCACTGGCTGGGGGGTTGGCCTAGGACGATTGCAAAGTCATGTAATCCCCCAAACCGATTGCCCTGGGCGCGGCAGTAATTGACTGGCAAATTGCGTCCGGTTGTGTTAGCGTTAGTCAACAGGGTAAATTTCGTCCCGCCAACGGGAAGGAGCGCACTGGATATTATGGAAGTAACGACGCTCGCCATTGAAAAACTCAGGGAAGTCATGGATGAACAGGGTGAGCAGGAAGGCTCGCTGCGGGTCATCGCCATCCCGGCAGAAACCGGCGGACTCCAGTATATGCTGACCATGGAGAACGAGAGTCAGGCCGACGACACCGTGATGAAGATGGAAGGCGTAACGTTCCTGATGGACTCGGACAGCGCCCCCTTCTTGGAAGAAGCGACCATTGACTACGTGGAGAACTTCGGCGGCCAGGTCGGCTTCGTCATCAACAACCCCATGTTCGCCAGCGCTGGCGGCGGCTGTGGCGCAGGCTGCGGTTGCGGAGCCGGCGGCGGCGGTGGTTGCGGTTGCGGCAGCGGGGGCTGCGGCGGCCACTAGCCCGACACTGCTAAACCGGCCAGATAACAAGTAACCGCATAAAACCCCTGCCGACGGACTGGAACTGAACGAAGCCAGCCGCCGCAGGGGTTTTTACCTTTGACCGATAGCGAGACCGCAGCCGCTTGCAACCAAACAGAAGACCGCCGACATTCGGCGGTCTCTATTTTGGCTTGCTTTCAGTGAGTTGGTCGGGGCGGCCAGATTTGAACTGGCGACCCCCTACACCCCATGCAGGTGCCCTACCAGGCTGGGCCACGCCCCGACTCTGTCCCCATTATAGCACGCCGATGGCCGGGCAAGGCAAGTAGGGAGTATAACGCGGAGAAAATCGCAAAGCTCCAGCCTGCGGAGACGATTGCAAAATTCAGGAGTTCAGGAGTTCAGGAGAAGGTAAGGAAGGAGTTTGACCAAGGGCCGCCCAAACCCGTAACATCGACACAGCAGAGTACGGCCCAGCAGTACGATGCAACGCCACCCGGCCCGGAAGGACAAGGTGCCAGATGACCAGCTACAACGCCATTCAGATAGCGGGAAGGTTCAGGCTGCCGGACCCGCCCGAGAGGGAACCGGACGAAGTGACCGCCTTTGACCATCTGCACAGACGGGGCAAGGCTGAAGACCTGGGCCAGCACTTCGGCAACCTCGAGACCACCCTTATAGCGGCCGAGCGGTGGATAGTCGCCTCACCCGAATACAACCGCGCCCGGGCGAGAAGGCCCGACCTGCTGATCGCGTTCAACGTCAGCCCGGAGGACTACCGGGCCAGCAACGGCTACGTGATCTCCGAGCAGGGCAAGCCGCCCGACTTCGTGCTGGAGGTGGCCTCGGAGAGCACAGCCGACATTGACACCGGCGCCAAACGGGACGACTACGCCGCCCTGGGCATCCCTGAATACTGGCGCTTCGACGAGACCGGCGACGACCACGGCGTCAGGCTGGCAGGCGACAGCCTGCAGGGAGACTCCTACCGGCCAATACCGGTGGAAGAGGCTGCGCCGGGGATCCTGCAGGGATACAGCCCAGCACTCAGACTCATCATAAGATGGGACCACGGCCAACTGGTATGGTTGGACCCGGACAGCGGAGAACCCATCCTGACCTACGAGGACCAGAGGAACAGGGCCGACACGGAGAGGAACAGGGCCGACACGGAACGGGATGCCCGCATCCAAGCCGAGGCCAGAGTCCGCGAAATGGAAGAAGAGGTGCGCCGGATAAGACGGGAAGAATCTTCGTGAGAACCACCGGCGTGAGAACCACCGGACCGAACGGCCAACCCTGACAGCAAGCCGGAAGCCCGCAAACCGCAAAGCTATTTTGCAATCGTCTCGCCTGCGGTACTTGCTGGACATAAGGCAAATAAGTGGCATCATTGGCCGAATAATTCAACTATTTGCGTTCTAGTACGAAATCACGAACCCAAACAGGTTGAAATAGAGGTTAAACGTGAAATATCTTGGAATTATCGTTGTTTTGGTGATTAGCCTGTCGGTGATGGGCGTGGCGTACGCCCATTTCCCGGACGAGTCGGAGTTGTTATACGCCTGTGAGGTTGATCTCAATCCGGCCGATGGGGTGGCCGATCGGGAAGTTTAGGCGGTTTATGTTGTAACGAATCCGGTTACCTACAAAGGCGACTGGCGGTTGACTGCCGACTCTATGTTGTCAGACTCGGAGGTTGTTGCGCTTGACCCCGGTTTCAAGAAGTGGCGGGACATTAGCGTGCCGTGCGACCATACGGCTCTCCTGGCCGAGCACAGCCCGGATGGAATCTCCGACGACGATGATTGGAGGCAGGCTGACCTGGATGTGGGCTGCATTGATTACGTGCCGACGCCGGGGGATGATCTAGATGGGAAGGGCCTGGTTAGCGAGGGGCATATCACCGTGGCCGAGAGTTACACGGTGGTGCAAGGGGTCACGGAGCATGTTACGATCTGCTGGCCGGACGGTGGCAAGATTTCCCTGAGCTTGTCGACAGATGGTGCGCAGCATTCCTACCAGGAGGGCTCGCACGATCGTCAACCTAATGGCAATGGGCAGACCTGGACACGCGCGGATCACCGGTGTCAGATCTTGGACACCATCGAATGCCTGCCGTACGAGTTGAAAACCGTTTCGAAAACCCTTACTGGTGTGACGCATCAGATGACCTTCTACCGGTATATTAATGCGCATGGCGATTACGGCAAGGACTATACCCCGCATCACATCAACGACCTGCTGCCGGTTACCGTCGAGTGGTTTATTGAGGCTTCGTTCGACGGTACTTCCGGCGACCTCAAGAAAGAGATTGATCCGCTTTCGTACGACGCCAAATCCGCAGACCAGAAGCCGTGCTCTGACCCGAACAGTTCTTGTCACCAGGGAACCAAAGAGGTTGATCCGCTTTCGTACGACGACAAGCCGGATTACCAGAAGCCGGGATACGTCAAACCGACGCCTGCGCCCAATCAAGGACCCAAAAAAGTTGACCCGTTTTCGTATGACGACAAGCCTGCTGACCAGAAGCCATGCTCTGACCCGAACAGTTCTTGTTACCAAGGATCCAAAAAAGACTGAAGCAGAATAACCTGCCCACGTAAGGCCGTGCAAAGTAAAGCCGTGCAAAAACCCTGAGTGGTTTTTGCACGGCTCAGTTGGCCTGCTGGTTCAACCACGCCGGCGCAGTTGCCGGGCCAAGGCGGTTGCCAACGGGCGGGGGGCGTGATACAATCGCCACGAAGTTAGAGACAGAAGAAGCAAGAGCAAAGACGCCCAGATGCTAGACGGCGAAACCAAAACGACCATCATCCGCGAATACCGCATCAACGACCGGGACACCGGCTCCGCTGAGATTCAGGTAGCAGCTCTCACCGAGAACATCAAGCGGCTCACCGACCACCTGCGAACACATCGCAAAGACGTTCATTCCCGCCGCGGCTTACAGGGGATGGTCTCCAGGCGGCGCCGGTTGCTGAACTACCTGAGCAACGAAGACGTAAACCGCTACCAGACACTCATCGCCAGGCTTGGCCTGCGCCGGTAGAGTTCTGCTGACAACCCCGATTGCATCGGGGTTGTTTTTCGTCTAGCCACGTCCATCCCCCCTGCTGTCTTCCCGACTAACTCACTTTTGAGTGAGGTCGTGCTTTTTATCATGTCTACCCAACTCGCTACTCCCACCGTAGTCCACCGCGAAATCGGCGGGGAAACCCTGGTCCTCGAAACCGGCCGCTTGGCCTTCCAGGCCCACGGCGCTGTAACCGTCCGCTATGGCGAGTCCATCGTGCTGGCCACCGCCGTAATGTCGGACCGCCCCCGCGCCGAGGACATAGACTTTCTGCCGCTGACCGTGGATTACGAAGAAAGGCTGTACGCCGCCGGACGGATTCCCGGCAGCTTCTTCAGGCGCGAAGGCCGCCCCGGGCAGGACGGCGTCCTCGCCTCCCGGCTCACCGACCGCTGCATCCGCCCTCTGTTCCCCAAGAGCCTGCACAACGACATCCAGATTACGCTCACCGTGCTGTCCGCCGACCAAGAAAATCCGCCGGAAATCCTGGCGATGATCGGCGCGTCAGCCGCCCTCGCCATCTCCCAAATACCCTTTGATGGGCCCATATCAGCCTGCCGCATCGCCTACCGCAATGGCGAGTACGTCATCAACCCCACCTACCAAGAGAGCAACGACAGCACCCTGAGCATGGTCATCGGCGGCACCCGCGACGCCATCATCATGGTCGAGGCCGGCTGCGACGAGGCGTCCGAAGAAGTCGTCCTAGAGGCCATCCGCCGCGCCCAGGAAGCCAACGGCCAGATTATCGAACTCATCGAAGAGCTGACCGCCCAAGTGGGACAGCCAAAGCTCGAAGTCAAGACCGACAAGGACGCCGCCGCGAAGCTCGACAGCAGCATTCAGGAAATCGTCGGCTCCCGGCTGTCCGATGCGCTGGCCGAGAACCTAGACAAGGTGGCGCTGGAGGCCCATGAAACCGCGCTGCGCGACGAAGTTACGGAAAAGCTGAAGGAAGATTACTCCGACCGGGTCATTGCCGACGGCTTCAAGAGCGTGATGCGCGACGAAGTTCGCCGCCGCATCCTGGAGCAGCACATCCGCCCCGACGGCCGGGCGCTGGAAGAGATTCGCCCCATCTCCTGCGAGGTGGGCATCCTGCCCCGCACCCACGGCTCCGGCCTGTTCACCCGCGGCATGACCCAGGTGCTGTCCACCGTAACCGTGGGTTCGCTGTCAATGAAGCAGACCCTCGACACCGTGGGCCCCGACGGCACCAGGCGCTTCATGCACCATTACAACTTCCCGTCCTTCTCCACCGGCGAGGCCCGCCGCGTCGGTTCGCCGGGCCGCCGCGAAATCGGCCACGGGGCGCTGGCCGAGCGCGCCATCCTTCCTGCCCTGCCTGGCGAGGACCAATTCCCCTACGCCATCCGCGTAGTGTCGGAAGTGCTTTCCTCCAACGGCAGCACCTCGATGGGCAGCGTCTGCGGCGCATCGCTCGCCCTGATGGACGCCGGCATCCCCCTCAAGGCTCCGGTGGCCGGCATCGCCATGGGCCTGGTTACCGGCGATGACGGGCAGTACGCCATCCTCAGCGACATCCAGGGCATCGAGGACTTCCTCGGCGACATGGACTTCAAGGTCGCCGGCACTGCAGCGGGCGTCAACGCCCTGCAAATGGACATCAAGTGGACCGGGCTTACCCAAGAGATTCTGGCCCAAGCCCTAGAACAGGCCCGCGTCGGCCGCCTGTATATCATGGACCGGATGGCCCAGGTCATCACCACTCACAAGCAGCTGATGAGCCCTCACGCCCCCAAGATGATCCGGCTGAAGATTAACCCCGACAAGATTGGGGCGCTCATCGGCCCCGGCGGACGGGTTATTCGGGCCATCCAGGAAGAGACCGGCACCTCCATTGACGTTCAGGACGACGGCACGGTCACCATCGGCGGCATTGACCAGACCAAGCTGGAGACGGCCCAGTCCAAGGTGGACAGCCTGACCCGAGAGCTGGCGATAGGCGACATTTTCACCGGCAAGGTGGTGCGCCTCACCAACTTCGGCGCATTCATCGAGCTGGTGCCGGGCCGCGACGGCCTAATCCGCAACGGCGACTTGGGCGACCTAGAGGAAGACCTGACCGAAGGCCAAGAAATCACGGTGATGATTCACGAAATCGACTCGCAGGGCCGGGTGAACCTGTCGCGCCGCGCGCTGTTCGGCGACGACAGCCCGCCCGCGCCTCGGCCCGACTCCCCTCGCCCTGCCTTCGACCGGGGAGGCCGCGGCGGCCCCGGCGGTGGTGGCGGACGGCCCGGCGGCTTCGGCGGCAACCGCGGCGGCCCCGGCGGTGGCGGGCGCGGCGGCCCCGGCGGCGGGCGCAACAACGCCGGTGGACGCCCCCCCATGGGCGGCGGGCGCGGCCCCGGCGCCAGCCAGGACCGGCGCTTCGACGGCGGCAACCGGGGCGCTCCCCCTCAGAGCTAGCCGGAATTTAAACGCATAGCGCGCCAAGCGCGTCGAGAATATAAAGCATAACTTTGCGTTCTCGGCGCACTCGGCGTTTATTTTTATCGGCGTTTATTTTTATTATGGAGGCGACTGGGATGGCTGCAATTCGTGTTGTGATACATGGCGCAACCGGCAAGATGGGCGTCGAAACCGTCGCCGCCGTCTGCCGCGAGAATGACCTGGAACTCGTGGGGGCCGTCTGCCGCAACGACCGCGGCGGAGTCCTGTCCACGCCTGCCGGCGACGTGCCGCTGGCAACCGGGCTGGACGGCCTAGCCCGGTTGCTGGACGAAACGCGCCCCGACGCGCTGGTGGACTTCACCAACGCCGCCGCCTGCATGGAGGCCGCGGCTGCCGCCGCCGCCCGCAAGGTCAACCTGGTGCTCGGAGCCAGCGGGCTGAACGCCGACCACCTGGCGCAGCTCGACGCGCTCGCCAACGACAACGGCGTCGGCATCATCGTCGCCCCCAACTTCGCCCTGGGCGCCATCGTGCTGAAGAAGCTGGCCGAGCAGGCAGCCCCCTTCTTCGATTATGTGGACATCGTGGAGTCGCACCACGAAATGAAGATAGACGCGCCGTCCGGCTTCTCACTGGCCTTGGCCAACAGCCTTGCGGAGCAGAAGCAGTTTCGCCGCAACGAGGTCGAGAGAGAAAACCTGCCCGAAACTCGCGGCGGCAACGTCAATGGCGTAACCGTCCACAGCGTCCGGCTGCCCGGCAAGAGCGCCCACCACGAGGTGATCTTCGGCGCCGCCGGCCAGACCGTAACCCTGCGCCACGACACCCTGGGCCGCGACTGCTATATGCCCGGCGTAGTCCGCTGCATCCGCGAAGCCGCCGCCCGCCCCGGCCTAGTCGTCGGCCTGGAGAACGTCCTGGGGCTGTAGGATGGCGAAATGACCACTTTTGAGGAATACTTGGCTAGGTTGCCCGAAGAACGACGACGGGAAATAGAGGAAGGGGCAAAGATCTTAATGGCCGAAGAGGCATTCTGGGACAGCCTGCCAGAAGCCGAAAGAGTCAAGCGGCTGGAAAAGCCCAAAGTGTCCTATGACGCGGCCAGCGATACTTTGTGGCTGAAGAACGGCAGACCCACCGCACGGAGTTGCGAGATAGTCAAAGGCCGGGTTATCGCCTTCTTCGAGGCGGATATATGGTATCCCTCCGCCGTAAAGATAGCGGGAGCCTACGAATTGCTGGGTCAATTCTTCGCCCCTGATGATGCTCCGAAATCGAAATCGCTGGTTGTCAAGTACGGGGACGGTGGCAAGGTAGAGAAGTTTCTCAATCTGGAAAATTTGGAAATCCACCACGAGAACCTTGGCGATTATCTGCGGATAGGCAACGGCGAACCACCCTATGAAGGTTCGGAAATCGCCGAAGACCTGATAGTTTCCTTTGCCGAGGACTGCAAGACCCCCGTCGGCGTCATCCTCACTCCCGCCGCCGAACTCCTCGCGCCGGTTCTGGCCCCCGCCTATGCCACGGCTCCGCCCCGTTTGGTATAGTATTTTGGTAATTCTCGTAATTCTCAGCGACAGATGAGGAAGGGTATCCCCGTGCAAGACTTGACCATCGCCGTTGTTGGCGCGACCGGAGCCGTGGGCGCAGAGTTCCTGCGCATCGTCGAGCAGCGCTACGCCAAGCCGCCCACCCTGCGGCTCATGGCGTCCAGCCGCTCCGCCGGGAAGCGCATCTCCGTCGGCGGCAAGGAGCTGGTGGTCCAGGAGGCCACCGGGGAGTCCTTCGAGGGCGTTGACCTAGCCTTCATCTCGGCCAGTTCCGAGGTCAGCCGCCGCCTGGCCCCCGCCGCCGTGGCCGCCGGGGCAGTGGTCATTGACGACGGCTCGGCCTTCCGCATGGAACCCAACGTGCCGCTGGTGGTGCCGGAGGTCAACGGGGCCGACGTGGAATGGCATGAGGGCATCATCTCCATCCCCAACTGTTCCACTACCCCCCTGGTGATGGCGGTCCATCCACTGCGCGAGCTTGGCCCCATCCGCCGCATCATCGCCGACACCTACCAGTCGGTCTCCGGCGCGGGGGCCTCGCTGGTGGCCGGGCTGCGAGAGCAGTCGGAGCGGCTGATTGACGCCGACCACAGCGCGACGTCCAGCGAGCCAGGGCAGATCGCCTATAACCTGATTCCGCAGATAGACCGTTTCCTTGAATCGGGCTACACCTACGAAGAGCAGAAGATGCGGCAGGAGTCGCAGAAGATTCTCCACGACCCGGAGCTGCAAATCTCCGCCACTTGCGTCCGCGTCCCAGTATACGTGTCCCACAGCGCGGCAGTGCATCTGGAGTTCGAGCGCCCCGTATCCGTAGGCGAGGCCCGCGAGGCGCTGGCGGCGATGCCGGGGCTGACCGTCCTGGACGACCCGTCCGCCAACGCCTACCCAATGCCGTGGGACGTCTCCGGCGAGGACGACGTGTTCGTCGGCCGCATCCGCCAGGACATCTCCAACCCCAACGGCCTGGTCCTGTGGATAGTCTCCGACAACCTCCGCAAGGGCGCGGCCCTCAACAGCCTGCAAATCGCCGAGGAACTGCTGTCCCGCGACCGCCTGAAGCCGCGCCCCGCCAACGCCCGCGTCTAGCCCGGACCCATTTGGGCGGAGGCATCAGCAATCCCCACCCGTCTTTCCCGCAAAAAAGGACCGCTGCCCCGACGTCCTGCAAGGGTTGCGGCTATGTCAACCGCGCGTATAATGGGCGCAAAGATGAGTATTCGCATCCCCTAATACTGAATCGAGGGAGGGCAACCATGACTGAGTTAGGCAGGCTTATTACGGCGATGGTCACACCGTTCGACGCCGAAGGCAAGGTGGATTACGAACAGGCCAAGCGCCTCGCCAACGCCCTTCTCAACTCCGGCAGCGACGGCGTCATCGTTTCCGGCACCACCGGCGAGTCGCCAACCCTCAGCACCGAGGAGAAACTGCGCCTGTTCGCCGAGGTCAAGGAGTCCGTCGGCGACCGGGGAGCGGTCATCGCCGGCACCGGCAACTACAACACCGCCGAGAGCATCGAACTCACCCAAGAAGCCGAGAAGCAGGGTGTTGACGGCCTGTTGCTGGTGGTGCCCTACTACAACAAACCGCCGCAGGAAGGCCTCTACCAGCACTTCAAGGCCATCGCAGGCAGCACCAATCTGCCCGCCATCGTCTACAACGTGACCAGCCGCACCAGCCTGAACATGAGCCACGAGACCACCATCCGGCTCAGCGAAATAGACAACATCGTCGGCATCAAAGAGGCCGGCAGCGACATGGACCAGATAGCCCGCATCATCGACGGGGCCAAGCCCGGCTTCTTAGTCTGGAGCGGCAACGACAACGAGACGTTCTACATCATGGCGATGGGCGGCTACGGCGTGGTCAGCGTGGCCTCGCATCTCATCGGCAGCCAGATAAAGCAGATGATGGGCCTGCTGCTGGAGGGCGACATCGAGGGAGCCGCGGCCGAGCACCGCCGGATGCACCCGATGTTCAAGGTGCTGTTCGTCGAGTCCAACCCCATCCCGGTCAAGTACGGGCTGAACAAGGCCGGCTTCGACGTGGGCAGCCCCCGCCTGCCGCTGGTGCCAGCCTCCGACAAGGCCGCCGCCGAAATCGACAAGGTGATGGCCCAGTACACTATCGATCTGCCCGTCTAATCTCCGGTCAGACGCCTTTTGACAAGAGAACGGCCCCGCGTAGTGGCAATGCCACTCGCGGGGCCGTTCTGCGTCTGAATCCACATTCAATTTGGCGGTCCAGGTGAGTTACCGGCGGACTAAAATAAACGCCACCTGCTCGGACCCCGCTCTGGCTCGCTGCGGCTCCGGTATGGTTTCGCCGATGACCATAGGCCAAGTAGTAGAGCCAGTCACCTTATTTAGAATATCAGCCCGCACAACGGCCCGTTCGATGTCGTCGTTGTTGACAGATATGGAAATTTCTCCAACATAATAAACTGGGACTTCGCTGTCTTCTCCCCTCATTACGGCGTCGGCCAATTCCAGATCGATTGCTTCGGATTCGTTTATCGATCCATTGTCCACTGCGTTGGAAAGCAGTTCTTCAAACTCTCTTCCTATGCCTTGGGCCTTGCTGTGCAGCAGCCTGTTACGGCGCAGTCTGCGATTATAGAGGCCTCTGAACGCCATGCTGGCGTAGCTGGCGAAGCTGCGGCTGACCTGCCGTTCGTATTCCGCTCCGTTCAACCTACCCAAATCCCCGCGAATTTCGGTGATGTTGCTGTCTATTCGGGTGATGTTACCGTCTATTCGGATGATATCGCCCCGAATTTCGGCGATGTTGCCGTCTATTCGGATGATATCACCTCGAATTTCGGCGAATTGCTGCTCGGCGTAGGTTACGAATCTTGCGAACCGCTCAGGCAATTCAATCAGCTCCTGGGTCAGCAGAAGACGCCGGACTTCGTCCCGGAAGTCCGGGTCTTCCCTTAGCAGGCGCAACAGATCGGCGGTGTTGGAAATTGTGCTCACGGCTCCAACCTCATTGCCTAAAACACCGGGCTTAGCTGGATCGTCTCGGCTCGGCTGGGGCCGGTGGAGACGATTTGCGCCTGGCACCCGACCAGTTCCTCGATTCGGCGGATGTAGGCGACGGCGTTGGCGGGAAGCTGGCACAGTTGGGTGGCGCTCGCCGTTGGCTCGTCCCACCCGGGGAGTTCCTGGTAAACCGGCTCGCAGCGGGCCAGCAGGGAAGTGTTGGCCGGGAAGCGGTCAACGTCCTGACCGTCCACCCGGTAGCCGGTACAAATCTTGACCGACTCAAAGCCGTCGAGGATGTCGAGACGGGTCAGCACCAAGCCGGTGAAACCGTTGACCAGTTGGCTGTACTTGGCCGCCACGCCGTCGAACCAGCCGATGCGACGGGCCCGGCCGGTGGTGGTGCCGTACTCTTGGGCAATCTCGCGTATCCTGTCAGCGAAATCGTCGTATATCTCCGAGGGCATGGGGCCGCCTCCGACCCTCGTGGAGTAGGCTTTGAACACGCCCAGTACCCCAGCGATGGCTTGCGGGTTCAATCCCAGGCCGGTGCAAGCGCCGCCGATGGACGGCGAGGAAGATGTGACGTACGGGTATGAACCATGGTCCAAGTCCAGCAGTGTTCCTTGGGCGCCCTCCAGCAGCACGCGCTTTCCCAGCGCCAGCCGGTCCTGCACAATCTGCTCGGTGGGGTGGGCGTAGGGGCGCAACTGCTCGGCCCACTGCCGGCACTTGGCCTTGACGTCTTCCAGCGCCAGCGGCTCGGCGCCGTAAATCTTGGTGATGATCGCGTTCTTCTGCTCAAGGACGCTCTTCAGCTTGGGGGCCAGCGAGTCCCAGTCCAGCAGGTCGCCGACGCGGATGCCGGCTCGTCCGGTCTTGTCCACATAGGCCGGGCCGATGCCGCGCCCGGTGGTGCCGATGGCGTCGGAGCCGCGAGCCTGTTCCTCCAGCCCGTCCAGCAACACGTGGTAGGGCATGATGACGTGGGCGCGCTCGCTGACGTGGAGCTTGCTGGTGTCTATGCCGCGCCCGCGCAGCATCTCCATCTCATCGGTCAGCACGTCTGGGTCAACCACCACGCCGTTGCCGATGATGCCGTCCACATCGGGCCAGCAGATGCCGGAGGGCACCAGGTGTAGCTGGAAAACGCCTTTGTCGTTGACCACCGTATGGCCTGCGTTGTTGCCGCCGGCAAAACGCACGACGCTATCCACCTCCCCGGCGAGGTAGTCTATGACTTTCCCCTTGCCCTCGTCGCCCCACTGTCCCCCGATTACGGCGTATGCCGGCATCCTATACCCGCCTTTCGATTAAAACAAAATAACCAGCTAATAAAATAGCCAGTGCAAAGCAAAACGCAAAACGAAACCGTCCCCTTACGGGGCCCGGCACAGGCGAGTATAGCAAATAACCTTACCGGGCGAAAGCCGGAACCGAAATTTGCTATGGCCTTTTCCCGGCAATCAAATCCCCTTGGAGATTCGCGCCGCGGCCCCGGAGCGGTTAGAATGGATGCGCGGTATACGGCGAACCACATCATGCCGCAAGCGCAGGCTGATTATGACACTTAGAGACAAGCTGGAAGAGGATATTCGCAACTCAATGCGGCAACGCGACCAGACGCGGCTGGACGCGCTGCGGTTCCTCAAGTTCGCGGTGCAGGCCGTGGAGAAGGAGCGCCGCGAGACGCTGGACGACCCGGCCATGACCGAGGTGGTGTCCAAGCAGGTCAGCGACCGCCGCGACAGCGTCCGCGCCTTCAGGGACGGGGGACGCGACGAGTTGGCGAGCAAAGAGGCCGCCGACCTCGCAGTGCTGGAGGAGTACCTGCCGCCCCAACTGAGCCAAGACGAGATCATCGCCTTGATACGGGAAGTCATGGCCGAGGTCGGCGCCACCGGCCCCCGCGACCGCGGCAAGGTCATGGGCCGGCTGATGCCCCAGGTGCGCGGCAAGGCCGACGGCGCCGAGGTCAACCGCTTCGCTGGCGAGATTCTGGACTCGCTGGGGTAGGCAGTAAAAATTCCCTCTCCCTCGGGGAGGGTTAGGCGGGGAGGGTTAGGGTGGGAGCGCCCTCGGCAAAGCGCAAGTTCCCCTCCCCCGGTGGGAGCGGGAACACCGGGATACAGGCCGTGCGGCGTCTGGCGGGGCGCAGAGAAATAACGTTATGCGATTCGGGATTTTGCAGTTTCCCGGCACTTGGAGCGACACCGACTGCCACCACGCCGTCAGCACCGTTCTGGGACAGGAAGCGCGCTACGTCTGGCATAAGGAGACCGGGCTGGAAGGGCTGGACTGCGTGATACTCCCCGGCGGCTTTTCCTATGGCGACTATCTGCGCCCCGGCGCCATGGCGCGCCTTTCCCCGATAATGGATGCTCTCTACGCTTTCGCCAATTCCGGCGGCACGGTCATCGGAATCTGTAACGGGTTTCAGATTCTCTGCGAGTCGGGACTGCTGCCGGGGGCGCTGCGGGCCAACCGGCAACTGGAATACCGCTGCCAATGGACCAACCTGCGCGTTGAGCAGGCCGGAACCCGGTTCACCGCCGCCTGTAATGCCGGACAGATATTGCAGGTGCCCATATCCCACGGCGAGGGCAACTACTTCGCCGACGCCGAAACGCTGGATATGCTGGATCGCGAGGGCCGGGTGCTGTTCCGCTACTGCGACGGCTCCGGCGAGGCAACCGCCGAAGCCAACCCCAACGGCTCGGCCCGCAACATCGCCGGCATCATCAACGAGAAAGGCAACGTGCTGGGTATGATGCCCCACCCCGAACGCTGCTGCGAGAAACTGCTGGGCGGAACGGACGGCGCGCTGATCTTCCAGTCAATCATTAACAGCGTCGGGCGGACTCAACCCATTCGATGATAGCCATTGCCCTCTCTTTGTTGGCGGCTATCAGTCTTGGCAGCGGCGCCGTGTCGGCCCGGCGCGGAATGCCGGGAGTTCATCCCATTGCACTCATCGGCGCTGCCCTCGTGGTGGGGTTTGTTGGCGTTGCAATTGTGAACCTCGTCCTGGCTCCTTCCGGCCTCTTCACCGTACCTCAGGAAGCATGGCTTTGGATCCTGGCGCTGGGAGTGGTGCAGTTCGCGGTCGGGCGTACCACCGCCTATACGGGCGTAAGCATCATTGGGGCGTCCCGGACTGCCCTTTTCATATCATCAGCGGTCCCCTTTTCCGCTTTCTTCGCCATCACCTTTACCGGGGAGACCCTGGGGCCGCTGGTTGCCGTGGGCACCGTGGGCGTCGTGATTGGGCTAATGCTGGCCAGCGGAGACTCGCTCGCCCAAGGTTGGCGGACTGATCGCCGCTACCTCATCGGATGCCTGGCTGGGCTGACCGCCGGAGCGGCGACGGGAGTGAGCACGGTCCTGGCGAAACAGGCTGTGGGAGTTTACAACTCGCCACTTGCCATTACGGTGCTGGGTATGCTGGCGAGTATGCTCATCGTAATACCCGTCGTGAGCGTCATCGCCGCCCGCAATCCTGCCGTCAGGACGTTCGACTGGAAATCCATGCGCTTCGTCGGCATCTCTGGCCTGAGTACCACGGTGTCGATCGTGGCGCAGCTCTTCGCGGTGCAGCGGGCCGACGTGGTGATAGTCGCGCCCATATTGGCCACCTTCCCGCTATGGACGCTGCTGCTGGCCCACATCTTCATCTCTCGGCTGGAGCGGATAACTCTGCGGTTGACCATCGGCGCGATTGTGGCCGTGGTGGGCGTGATTGCCGTCGCGCTGGGCGACCGGATATGACTGTGCCTCACACCCTCACCCAAACCCTCTCCCTGTGGGGGATGGAAATTTCGTTATTGTACTTTCGTTATTGTACTAAGGACAGGCCATGATAGGTGTCGCCCTGTCGCTGTTGGGGGCTATAGGCCTGGCCGCAACCGCGGTGCTTTCCCGCAGAGGAATGCCGGGCGTCCATCCCCTGCTCACCAACGTCGTTTCTCTGTCGGTCGGCATCCCTTTCGCGGCGGTCCTGGTTCTGGCCTTCGCCTTTTCCGACATTGGCGAATTGCCGCGAGCCGCCCTGCCGTGGGTCGTGGCGCTGGGCGTGGTGCAACTCACAGTTGGACGCTCTACCGGATTCTTCGCCGTCAACATGATCGGAGCGTCGCGTACTTCCCTTTTCTTCGCCGTGCAAGCGCCCTTCGCCGCCCTCTTGTCTGTCACCCTGGGCGGGGAGTCCCTGCCGCTGCTGGTCGCTGCTGGCACGGCGGTGCTGGTGGCTGGGCTGCTGCTGGCCAGCGGCGACTCTATGTTGCAGGGATGGCGAACCGACCGGCGCTATCTTGTAGGTTGCGCGCTGGCCGTGGCAACCGGGTGCTGCGCAGGCGGGGCCAACGTCATCGCCAAAACGGCCATCGCCGTTTTTGACTCGCCGCTGCATTATAGCCGCCCTTGGTATGCTGGCGGGCCTGATAGTTCTGTCGCCCCCGGTTGGAGCCGCCGCAGTCCTGGACCGGTCCGTCCGGACTGTCGACCGGAAATCTATGGTTTTCGTCTCCCTGTCCGGCTTGACTTCCGTAGTAGCCTTCGCCGCCCCGGTTTTCGCAGTGCAGCAGACCGATGTGGTGGTGGTCGCGCCACTCTATTCCACCTTCCCGCTGTGGACGCTGCTACTGTCCCACATCTTCATCGGCCGGCTGGAACAGGTAACCCTGCGGCTGACCATCGGCGCGGTCCTGGCCGTGGCCGGGGTAATTGCCGTCTCGCTGAGTGGCCAGTTATGACTGTGCGTTACGCCCTCACCCTGACCTCCTGGGAGAGCGTGAGGGAATTCTCGCCCACTATCTCTCAGCCCACTATCTCTCATGGGAAGAGGAAACTTTCGTTGTTTGAGGCGGAGAGGCGATGACGGCCATCGGACTGTCCCTGCTAGCCATTATGGGCTTCGGCAGCGCCGCCATCTTCGCGCGGGTGGGGATGCAGCGGGTCGGCCCAATGCCGATTACCTTCATTTCATTGTGCTTCAGCTTCGCGGCGTCAGGAATACTGGCCGTCATCTTCGTGCTTCCCGACTTCAAGACGCTGCCGCTCATCGTGCTGGCCTGGTGCCTGATGCTGGGGGCTTTCAACTTCCTGGGCGGGCGCAACCTCTCCTACCTGGCCATCGGGCGCATTGGAGCGGCCCGCGCCGGGGCCATCGTGGGAACGTCGGCAGTGTTCGCCTCCATCCTGGCCATCTCCTTCACCGGGGAGCGGCCGCACTGGGTCGTCCTGATCGGCACAACCGTGGTGGTGGCCGGGCTGGCCACCGCCTTGGGCAAGAGCATCCTGGATACCGCCGGGGGCGAGAGCGCCACGCGAAAAAGCGCTCTGATCGGGTACCTGCTGGCCTTCGCCGCCGCCGCCTGCTACGGGACCACCAACGTGGTGGTGAAGCAACTGACCATTGACTACACCTCGCCGCTGGTGGTCTCCACCATCAGCCTGTTCTTCGGGATGCTGCTGGTGGCCCCGGTGGCGGGCAAGCAGGCAGTATCACGGCTGCGGGAAGCGCGGCAGTCGCCGGGCTTCCTGGTCTACGCCGCGCTGTCGGGCCTGGCCGCCGCCACCGGGGTCAACTGCACCTACTTCGCCCTGCAACGGGCCGACGTGGTGGTAGTCTCGCCCATCGTGTCGGCTAACCCGCTATTCACCCTCCTGCTCGCCGCCCTGTTCCTCTCGCGGATGGAGAACGTCAATCGCTGGCTGGTGCTGGGCATTGTCATCACCGTCGCCGGCGTGTCCCTAGTGGTGCTGGGCAGCAGGCTGTGACCCCGTTGCGAATCCCTTTTCCAACAGTGGAAAGTAGATCAGTACAGCAGCAGCAAGTACCGCGCTATAGGTTTGCACCATAACAGCGATAACAGTATTGACTACTTCTGCCCTTTGTGCCGATTGAGTTTCGCGGAATAGCGTGGTCAATCCGAAAACCAACACAGCCACATACGCAAGAAGGCTGATTGTCACCAAGGCCGCTGCCACTGCCCTGGCCCAATCAGGATAACTCTCCTGCCGGGCAGTTACCGCAAAGATACCCGCGGCGGTCGCGGCAACCAAGATGGTCGCAAAAGTAGCGATGCCTATGCCTGTGGAATCCCAGTTCCGCGTGCTATTTTGCATCCTATTCTTCTTCGGTCGAAGGACCTAGCCAGAGGATTAGCCGAAAGAGCAGGTAACCTATCGCCCCACAGCCCAAAGCAGGAGATGCAGCAATAGCAATCTGCGCCAAGTCACTTCCGGCCTCCAGCAGCCAAGCGACAGATAAAGGTAAGCCGAGACCGGCGCTGGCTATCGGCACAACGGCGTGGATGAACCAAGGTGAATCAACCGGGTTTTTCGCTCGTTTTCTCATAGCCAAACCCCGCGCTGCCCCCGGACAAGGGCTTAAGTCTGGGCAATTGCCACTGTCAAGAGTATATACCACTGCCAAGTTATTCTTCTGCCGTGAATCATAGGGTTGGGAGAAGGGACCTGAGGTTTTTTCAGGGGCATTTTGTTTGCCGGGGGTGGCTGTGGCATAATCGGAGACGCGATTCCAGCCGAAAAGGAGGCCCCATGCCCGGACTGATTGAGACTGTAAGGATTAACCACGTGACCACCATGGTCAAAGACACCGCCATAGCCATGGCGTTCTACAACAACCTGCTGGGCATCAAGCAGATTGAGAGCCAGGTGGACAACCCGGAAATAACTTGGCTGCAACTGGAAAGCGGCATCATGGTGCATCTCATCGAGACCCAGGAAGCCCCGGCCAAGCCCGACCGCATCCACCACGCCTTCGAGGTGGAGGACTTCGAGGGAACCCGCGCCACCCTGGAATCCAACGGCTTCGAGATTGAGCGCGAGGGCGTGCGCTACGACGGCCAGGCATTCCTGTTCATCCACGACCCCGACGGCAACCGCGTCGAGTTCTGCACCGCCTCCGGCTACGCCCCGGCCCCGGCGCGCCCCACGTCCTGCTAGGCCGGGTTTCTACGATACCGCAGGGGCGCACAGCCATGCGCCCTACATCGGTTTTTGCTAAAAGCAAATTGTGAGACCCACCCCGGAGGAGGGCAGCGTGTTCGACAAGATTCAGCACATCGGCTACCTGACGTCCGACCTGGAAGCCGCCATCGGCTGGTTCGAGCGTTCATTCGGCGCGGTCAACGCGGGTAGCGGGCCGCTGTCGCCCAGCTATGCCGTGCCCAGCGGCGGGCGCAACGCCTATCTGCGCTTCGGACAGGCCGAGGCCGAGATAATCGAACCCGCCGACCGCTCCGGCCTCGGCGGGCAGGTCTTGGATATGCACCATGTGGGATACGTGGTGGAAAGCATCGAGCAGTCGGTTGACGAACTCAAGGCCCGCGGCTTCGCTTTCGCCACCGACGCGCCTTTCGTTAACGTCTTCGGCCATCAGGTGCTGTACCTGGACGCCGAGACGACCCAGGGCGCGCTGGTGCATCTGACCCAGCTCGCGCCCACCTCATCCGGCGCCGCGGGCGATGGGCTGGACGTGGAGCGCATCGTCCACGCCGGTTATCTGGTCAAAGACCTGGACGCCGCCATTGACTGGTACGTGCAGCGGTTCTCTGGCACGCACGTGGGCGGCGGCGCATCCCGGCGGGGCGGGCGCAACGCCTTCGTCAACTTCGGCCAGGTGCAGGTGGAACTCATCGAACCGGGCGACCCGGCGACGCTGCCCAGCGATAATCACGTGATGGACCACGTCGGCTATGCCGTCGGCGACATCCCGTCCTGCATGGGTGATTGCCAGCATCGCGGGCTGCGCTTCATCGCCGAGGCCCCCAGCACCAACTCCATCGGCCAGCAGGTGCTCTACTTCGACACCGACACCAGCCTCGGCTCGCGGATGCACCTCACCCGCCTGCCCGACTGAGGGCGCGATGCGGCGAGAATAATATGGCGACGCCGCCCCGCAATATCATCCTGGTCGGCTTCATGGCCTCGGGCAAGACCAGCGTGGGCCGGGCGCTGGCCGAGTCTCTGTCTGGCTTGGCTGCGCTGCGCTGCGCTAGGGGCTGGACCCTGATGGACGCCGACGACGTGATCGTAGCCCGCGCCGGCAAGCCCATCCACCGCATCTTCAGCGAGGACGGCGAACCGGCCTTCCGGGAACTGGAGCGGCAGGTAATCGCTGATCTGTGCGCCGGAGAGCAGCAGGTCATAGCGTCCGGCGGCGGCGCCTTCGTTGACCCGCAAAACCGCGAGGCCATGCTGTCCGGCGGGCAGGTGTTTTACCTGTCAGCCAGCCCCGCCGAAATCCTGCGCCGTGTCCAGGAGGAAGACGCCGGCGGCCCCATCCGCCCGCTGCTGGCCGTCGAGGACCCCGAGGCGCGCATCGCAGAGCTGCTGGCCCAGCGCGCGCCGGCCTACGCCCAAGCCCACCACACCATCGACACCGACGCGCTAACGCCGGAGGGCGTGGCAGCGCGGATTGGGGAGACTTGCGGGATTGCCATATCCTGAGGTGTAAATGTCCTGCAACGTCGCCCAGTATCTGCCGCAAGATGATTCTCCCGACATTGAGGTCGAGCAGATCGTTCATTCGGACATGAGGATTGTCAGAGACCTCCAGGCTAGTGGAAGGGGCCGCTCCCGGCGTCGTTTCAGGCCTAAAGAACACTTTGAATTGCAAATAGAATCGGACAGAGACGCTATGCTCTTGCTCAGAGCGTACAGGCGGAAGGGAGGCGACTTGATGGCTGAGCTGCATCATCAGTCAGTGAAAATGCGCGCCCTCCACACCCATGAAGGCCATCGGAATCCAGGATGTCGTCATCCTTTGCCCGATGGCCATATGCACTTCCCATCGGTAAGGTATCCTTTGGAATCTGGGCCATTGTCTTATGCCTACGAGTTGGACTGCCCAGATGATGATCACCTAGTTATTTTCATAGACCGATTCTGCGCTTTGCTTGACATTCAATTGGGCCCTTTCCAGTTGACGCTAAATTCTGCTGGGCAATTGTGAACGGAATGAATTGTCAGATGATTGAGAAAAGTATCCGGAGCGGCCTTTCTGATTGGACTAAGGTAATCCATCTCGGTTCCGGTGAATGCCTTGTCCGGCTCCCTTTCTGGGATGGGGCTGGGGACCCTATAGAACTCACAGTGGCAGTTGAATCAGGGCGCGCCACGATTGACGACGCTGGTTCGATTGCTGGACTACTGTTCTCCTTGGGCCAAGATGATCAGGGGACGCCGGCGTTCAAGCTTCTTGAGGACCTGGGACGTACGCACGGCCTTGAGATAGACTTTAACGAGGGCATGGTCAAGATTTCAGTTGAAGAAGGCGATGTCTATGACGGAATAGCAGAAATGGCCAAGGTAGTTCTCGCGATGCACACGGTGGTACCGCATATCCGCATTTCTCCGCGCAGAATAGGTTCGTTTGGTCCTCGCCTCAAGTCAAAGATCACGAAGCAGTATCGCCAGCTTAAGATTTTGGATATGGTACAGCGTTCATACCCACTTGCAGGCGCCACTGTATCCGACTGGCCTGTGGATTTTCATTGGTCCGTTGGGGCCAATGGAAGCTCGTATGCCGTCAATGTTGTCGCTGCTGACCTTGGTGTTTCGGACCCCTTCGCGAAGGCTCATAAGATCGTGTCAATGTCTGTGGATACAAGGGGACAGCACCAGTCCAGTAACGACCGGTTACGTGTTGTTATCGAATCGCAAGACGACAACGTCCAATCCCTTGAGGTCGCAGATTTCCTTCGTTTCCATAGCAGGGGGTTGGACTATCGCGTCTACGATTTGCGACAGCAGGATGAAAGCTCAGAATTTTACGCCTCGTCGGTAAAGGAGCTTACGGCAAATCTCCCGGAACCGTGGGGCGGGCTTATATCATCCAAGCTGAAATGATGCTTGCAATGACGTAGCCCGCAAACAAAAGACAACCTGAAGCCTGCCCAAGGACAAATCGATAAACGGAGCGACAATCATGCCCGACGCCAACACGACCGACCCCAACCTGGCCGCAGAGGTCCACCATTCCGGCGGCTCCTATCCCGTGGTCGCGGGATGGGACATCCTCGACGACCTAGGCGAGCGGCTCGCGGACGTGGGTGTCCGGGGCGCGGCCTACATCATCACCGACGACAACGTGATGAACCCCTACGGCCGGCGCGTCCAGCGGGCGTTGCAGGCGGCGGGCATCCCGGCTCACTGCTTCATCATCCCCGCCGGCGAGTCCAGCAAGAGCTTTGAGTTGGCCCAGGCCATCTACCACTGGCTGGCCGAGCGTAAGGCCGAGCGCGGACACACCATCATCAGCGTCGGCGGCGGAGTGGCCGGCGACCTAGGCGGATTCGTCGCCGCCACCTTCCTGCGCGGTATGGCCTTCGTGCAGGTGCCCACCAGCATGGCCGCGATGGTGGATGCCTCCATCGGCGGCAAGGTCGCCATCAACCTGCCCCAGGCCAAGAACCTGGTCGGCGCGTTCTACCAGCCGAAGGGCGTCTTCGCCGACGCTTCGGCGCTGTCCACTCTGGGCAAGCGGGAGCTGGCCGAGGGCTGGGCCGAGGCCATCAAGCACGGCTTCATCCTCGACGCCGCGCTGGTGGACGTGTTCGAGGAGCACGCCGAGGCCCTGATGAACGTCGAGCCGGAAATCTCCACCGAGGTCATCCGCCGCAGCATGGCCATCAAGGCCGAAGTGGTCAGTCAGGACGAGCGCGAGACGCTGGGCATCCGCATCCTGCTCAACTACGGCCACACCATCGGCCACGCCCTTGAATCATCCACCGGGTACGGCCGCTTCCTCCACGGCGAGGGCGTGTCGGTGGGCATGATGGGCGCGGCCCGCATGGCCTGCGAGATGGGCCTGCTCTCCCCCGCCGTGGCCGACCGCCAGCAGCGCCTGCTGGAGCGCTTCAATCTGCCCATCACCGCCCAGGGCGTGCCTGCCGACAGCGTGTTGCAAGCCATGTCGCTGGACAAGAAAGTCCAGTCGGGCGCCAACCGCTGGGTCATGCTGGAGGACGTGGGCCAAACCGTAGTGCGCCAGGACGTCCCCTGGGAGCTGGTGGAGCGCACAGTGCGCGACCTGACGAAGTAGAGGCAACGCGACCTGACGGAGTAGAGGCAAAAGGAAGATGAGTCAGTCAATTCCAATAGAACCCTACGAACAGGGCGACACTGCCGTGGCGGACTACCGCCAGCAATCCAAGGAATTCTTGGGCAAAGGCCGAGAGTATCTGACCGCCGGCGACTGGCATCAAGCGGCGGAAAAGGGTTGGGGCGCGGCAGCATGGATGGCCAAGGCCGTGGCCGAAAACCGCGGCTGGCAGTACCAAAGACACGAAGAATTCTTCACAGTTATGTATCGCGCCCGAGATCTGTCCGGCGACTCCCGGCTGCGCGCCCTTGGCAATACCGCGAACACCCTGCACGGATACTATTACACCCGCAAGAGGTTCCTGGACGCCAATACCATCAGCGAGAGCCTCGACGATATGGCGCTGCTGCTAAACATCCTGCAACCACTAACCGAGCCGGAATAGGAGGCAGTGGCCTGAGTATTGGTTCAGAGATTCTGAAGCAACCCTTGCCAAGCCAGCTTGTGGGCGGGCTGGGTTACGCGATCATTCAACTCCTCGCCCACCAGCGTCAGGAATTGCGCCCGGCTAGACTCTCCGGCTATGGACAATGCCACTCGCAGCAGAGCGTCAATGCTCTGCCGGTAGACGTTAATTCCCAAAGCAAATTCCCGTTCCGCCCGGTCGGCTATTGACCGATCGTCGGGCGGAGGCGTTGCCATAGCAAACAGTATCCTGGTGACGCCGCTTCGCCGGGCCTTTCCTATCGCAGTTTCGACATCGTGCAGTTCAACGGCGCGGTCTTTGACCTCTACGGCGAGTACCTGGACACTATGGGAATAGCAGATTACGTCGCCGGGGCTGCCTGCGGCTGAGTCCGCTTCGTTTATCCCCAACCTGACTACATTGTCGAAAACTCCGAACCTGTCGCCGATGGTTCGCATGAGGGCAGCGGTCACAATCTGCGGTCTTTCGCCACCGCTGGGTTCGCTGAGGAAATCCGCTACCAGCCCGGCAGTTGCCTCCAGCGAAATACGCTGCGGAATCTCAAACTCCACCGCCAACTGCCGGTACACCAACGCTAGTGACACCAGACACGCACGCAGCCGGGATGCCGTAAAATCAGAGTCTCCCCGTTCCTGAACCTCGGCAAGCAGGGCGACCAGATTGGTCCAGAGAATCCGGTTGCGCACCGGCTCAGTTCCGCCATCCAGCCGCGCTCTTCGCAGCGGGTTATTGACGTATGGGTCAGGACTGGTTCCCAAGACTTGCCCGGACTCGCTAACCCACGGGGCTACGTTTGCGCTGCAAAAGCCCCGGGCGTCCCAGCGTCCCTCTGATTCGGCGGTGGCCGCATCCCCACGTTGAATGCTCAGCGCATCCCGCGTTGCGTCAACGGCTTTCCCCAGCAGTTGCGTCAGCAGGGCATAGCGGATACTCACCACCCTGCAGGTGATAAGCTCGTGTATGGCGTTGTCAACAGCCGTGCCCGGGGTAGCCAGCGTTTCGTTCCATATCACGCGCAAGAGCGAGAGACCTGCCGGCTCCGGCGGCGCCCGCTCTTGACCTATGCCATCGGGAGTTGACATAGCGGCTCATAGTTCATCCAGAGCGATTCCTGGCGGGGCTGGCGCACCGAGTGGCAATTTTTTTCCGGGCCGTCCACCCGGTTCCAGTCCGCGTATATTGAATCGTATAAATCGGTCCGGTAGCCGGATATGGCAGCCCGGCCCTTAATCTTGTGGAGCAACCGGGCCAATTCCGTGTGGTCAAAATCGGACATCTCGCCATAATAGGCGTGCTTGTCGCCCCGGGCTTCATGGACATAAGGGGGATCCAAGTAAAAGAGTGTATCGGGAGTGTCGTAGCGTTTAATCACCTCCAAAGCGGGGGCGTTGTCAATCTGGACCCGGAGCAGCCGGTCTACTATCGGAGGCAGGCCGTCAATTGCGCCTATCCAGCGGGATACGGCCCCGGCCATGCCGGAACGGGAGGTCAAAACGCATTGCGCCCAACGGCCTGCCGAGGAAGTTTGGGCCAGTCCGGTTCGGGTCTGCCTCGCCCGGACATAGAACCGCCGCGCCCGCTCTACCTGCTCCAGGCCGTCCTCAGGGGTGCAGGCCAACGCCAGCTCCTCCCGCGAAAAGGGGGTTAGGGCTATTTCCCGCAGCAACTGCTCCCCCATATCAGGATGGCGCAGCGTGGCGAAAAAGTTGACCAGTTCGGAATCCAGGTCGTTGTAAGTCTCCACCGGAGCCGGTTCGCGGTTAATCAGCACGGCAGCCGAACCGCCGAACACGTCGCAGAAGTGCCGGGCGTCGCCGGGCAGATTGGGAAGCAGAAAGTCCAAGTGGCTGAATTTTCCGCCGTACCATCCGAATGCTATCTTCTTTCCAACCTTACGGTTCGACAGCGAAACTCTGCGTGACTCTCGCATCTGATACCGCTCCATCATTTGGTTACTGCGCCGTACTTACGGTTAATGGTCTGCTGGCAACTGTAAGCAACTCACGTCATTCCCGTCAACGGCGGAATGTCAGTAACTCACATCGTCCCCCTCCGCCGGGCGCGCGCCATTAGGGCCAGCAGCAGCAGGCACATCCCGCCGCCGCTTCCCAGCAGGATTGCCGATGCGGCCGTAGATAGAAAGTCTGCCCCCGGGACTGCCTGCGATACCTCCTTCAGCGCCACCGCCACGGCTCCCGTGATGATCAGCAGGCCGTAGAGGAAGCGGATGCGTGACGGCTCCACCAGCCGCGTTGCGCTGGCGCCCACCTGTGCCCCGATGGACGCTGCCGACAGCATCAGCACGGCCATCAGCGGATCAACCCGGTCGGACAGGGCGTAGGCAAAGGACCCCACCGAGCCGGTGATGATTATCTGGAACAGGTCGGTGCCGATCGCCACCGTCGTGGGGATGCCGAGCACGTAAATCAGCACCGGCATCAGGATGAAGCCACCGCCGGCCCCCAGCAACCCGGCAATGAACCCGATGCCGAACCCAATCCCCATCGGCACGAAGACCGATATGCGCTCAATCCCCGAAACTGGCAGAACCACATAGGTGGGAATCCAGCCAACCCCGGGAATGCCAATCCGGTGCGGCGGGATTCGGAGAGAGCGAACCCGCTGGGTCAGTCCGGCGGTGGTAACCTCCTCTCCCCTAGCTCCCCCTCGTAGCCGGGTGCGCCAGAAGTCATACAGGATGAACAGTCCCAAGGACGTCAGGAATCCCACGTAGACGTAGCGAATCACCGGCCCGGCCACGCCGGCAGCTTCCAACACCGAGTTCACCCACTCAGCTAAGAAAATGGCCGGGATGGTGCCGGTCACCATCAACGCGCCGAGCTTGAAGTCCACGTTGCCCATATTGCGGTGCTTCAAGGTGTTGATGATGGAAGTGCCCATCACCAGCGTGAGGCCGGTACCCACGGCGTACACCGGAGGCACGCCGAACACCAGCAGCCCGCCCGTGATCAGGAACCCGCCCCCAACGCCGAAAAACCCGCCCAGCATACCGACAATCAGACCGAGGAACACCAGCAGCGCCGGGTGGATCACCACGTCGGCGTTAGGAAAGTACATCGCCCCCGTCCGTTGGCGGCCTGCCCTGCCGTCCGCGCCGGAACGCCGTCACCGCCTCCGCCACCCGGAACAGCGTCCCCCAAAAGAGGCTCAAAGACAGCGCGGCCGCGGCCACTGCCCCCAAGACAAACCCCGCCCACAGCAACGGCTGCCCGGAGCTGAGGCTGGTCAGAAACTCGTTCATATCGTCACTAGGCTATACTGGATAGGCCACAGGGGATAATAAAGCAAAACCAGTTTGCCGGACAGCACAGATGACCACTGCCGCCTTTTCCTTCCAACTGGAACATACCAACCTGGACCATGCCGGCGGAACGGTCCGGGCCGGGGAAATTCGCACGCCCCACGGTTCCGCGCTCACGCCGCTGTTTATGCCGGTGGCGACGCAGGCCACGGTCAAGGGGCTGACCCCGGAGGAAGTGGCCGGCGTCGGTGGGCAGGTGGTGCTGAGCAACGCCTACCACCTGTACCTGCGGCCCGGCGTCAAAGTCGTGGACTCGCTGGGCGGGCTGCACGGGTTCATGCGCTGGCCCGGCCCCATCCTCACCGATAGCGGCGGGTTCCAAGCCTTCAGCATGAGCTCGCTCCGCAAGGTGACCGACGAGGGCATACGCTTCCGGTCCCACCTCGACGGCAGCCAGCATCACTTCACGCCGGAACTGGCTACCATGAACCAGGTAGGGCTGGGCGCAGACATCATAATGTGCTTCGACCAGTGCATCGCCTACGGGGCCAGCGAGGACGAAGTGCGCCGGGCCATGGAGCGGACGCACCGCTGGGCCGCCGAGTGCCACCGGATACATCGCGGCTCTGGCGCCTGGCCGGGTCAGGCCCTCTTCGGCATCGTGCAGGGCGGGACTTTCAGCCGCCTGCGGGACGAGTCGACCCAAGCCATAACGTCCATCCCCTTCGACGGTTACGCCGTGGGCGGCCTGGCCGTGGGAGAAGATAAGGAGCAGCTATACGGCTTCACCGGGCAAGTAACCTCCCGGCTGCCCGAAGACAAGCCCCGCTACCTGATGGGCGTCGGCTCACCTGAAGACCTGGTGGAAGGCGTGGCCCGGGGCATAGATATGTTCGACTGCGCCCTGCCCACCCGCGTCGCCCGCAACGGCGCGATGTTCACCCCCGACGGCCGCATCGACGTCACCAAGCGGCGCTACGCCGAACAGGCCGGGCCGGTGGACGAAGAATGCGACTGCTACGCCTGCGCCAACTACTCCGCCGCCTACATCCGTCACCTGTTCCGAGCCCGCGAGATTCTGGGGCTGCGGCTGGCCTCGGCCCACAACCTGCGCTTCGTCCTGCGGCTGATGGAACGGATGCGCCAAGCGATACTGGAAAACCGCTTCGACAGCTTCCGCTGCGACTTCCTCGACCGCTACCAACCCACCAACGAAGCCGCCCGACAAGAACATAAGCTGCGCTGGCTGCAAGAGCGGGGAACATAGAAAAAGGATTTATAACTCAAAGTAAACACGGGATTAGCTGGACTTTGTACAAAGCTGGCAAAGATATAAAACAGGGTAAGCCGGCCTGGCCCATCTCTCATAAAAGGCCAAGCGATGCTTACCCTGCCCGGCGCGATTTTAGCCGTTCTCGTCCCCTTCGCAACGCTGTTTCGGAGTCCGGCTTGGCAGAAAGCTCAGATTCTTTCGATGCGCGGTAGTTCCTACGCCACTTCCAGCGCTTCCTCGGTGACCTCGCCCCGCTCGATGCGGAAGATGCGGACGGCGGGGTTGTCTGCGTCCATCAGCGACACCAGGACGTAGCGCGTATCGGGCCACAGCTCGGCGGTGCCTCCGGCGATGCGAACGTCGGTGTCGGAGGGGTAGGCTTCGCTCTGCGTGTGGGAGTGGTAGATGGCGATAAGCTCCCAGCCGTTGTCGCCCGCCTCCGAGTCCACCGCCACCAGTTCCCCCGGGTCCATGGAAAAGCGGAAAGGGCTGGCTTCCACGTTGGTCATCCGGTAGCTCTTGGTCACCTCGCCCTCCGGCCCGGCCAGGATGCCGCAGCATTCGTTGGGCAGGTCTTCCCGGGCGTGGGCCACCATTTCGTCAACCAGGCTTTGGCTGATTCGCACCATTGCGCTACTCCTCATCCGGCGGGCCGGCGCGCTGCTCGGCGTACTGGTAGACCGCCGCTTCCTGCTCCGGCGTCTGGATGGAGCCGGGCCGCAGGCGGCGCACTTCCGCCACGGCATCGGCGGGCGACGCCCCCCGGCTGACCAAGTAGCAGCCCAGCACGGTGCCAGTGCGCCCAATGCCAGCGTAGCAGGTCACCGCCACCGGACGCCCCGCGCCGGTTTGTTCGTCAATAAACTCCACCATACGGCCGATTTGCTCCTGCGTTGGCGGCGTGAAGTCCGGCACCGGCTCGAACATATCCACCATATCAACTATGCCGCCGCTGTCGGCGGCAATGGTGCGCTGCTCCATACGAATGACCGCCCGCACCCCCTGTTGGTGCAGGAAGAACAGGTCCTGCATCCCGGCGGGGCCTTGCGCTCCTCCCAGTTCATTGTCCAGGATCCAACCGAAGTTCATGTACTGCATAGATTCTGAATCCTTCCGGGGATACCCCTTCCGTGGCCAGGGCCTATGTTAAGGTCGAGTCCCCGCCTGCGTCCAGCCGCCGCAGAATTTCCTCGCCGGCCATTCCGTCCACCGCCACCAGCTTGTCGCGGGCGGCGTGGCCCCGGACGATGCGGAGGCGCGACTTGGCGACGCCCAGCGTTCCGGCCAGCAGCTCCAGCAGCGCGGCGTTGGCCTGCCCGCCGTGGGGCGGGGCGCTGACGCTCACCCGCAGCGCCCCGCCCCGAAAGCCGACAACCCGGTCGCGTGAGGCCCGGGGCTGGACCCGGACGCTGATTGTGCCACTAGCGAGGCTGGTCATAGGGAATCACCGGAGCGAGCGCAAAAGTCATCAAGTCGAGTATAGTATGTCGAGTATAGTATATTGTAAATCAAGCCCATACCGGAGTTGCTTTGGAATACACAAACATCAAGCTGTCGAAAGAGCAGGGCATCGCCACCATCCGCCTCAACCGCCCCGACGCCATGAACGCCTTGGGCCGTGAGCTGCTGGCCGACCTGTCATCGGCGCTCACCGATGTCGCGGGGGATGAGTCGGTGAAGGCGCTGGTGCTGCGAGGCGAGGGCCGGTGCTTCTGCGCCGGGGCCGACCTCAAGTATTTCCAGGACGCATTTCAGTCACCCGACACGCTGCGGGACTATCTGGCGGAAATCAACGGCGTGCTGTTTCAGTTGGAGGACCTGCCCGCGCCGGTGATTGCCGTTGTCCACGGCTTCGCGCTGGCCGGCGGGCTGGAATTGATGATGGCCTGCGATATGGCCTTGGTGGCCGACGACGCCCGCATCGGAGACCAGCACGTAAACTTCGGGTTGATGCCCGGCGGCGGCTCGACCATACGGCTGCCCCGGCTGGTCGGCCCGCAGCGGGCGATGGAGCTTCTGACCACCGGGCGCTGGCTCAACGGCCCCGAAGCCGTGGAATGGGGACTTGCCCTCCGCTCAGCCCCCCTCGACCGGCTGGACGAGGAACTCGAGCAACTGGTCGCCCCGCTGCGTGGCAAGAGCCGCCCCGGCCTCGGCTGGATCAAGCAGGTGACCCACCGGGGCCGCGACCTCGCCATTCGTGACGGCGTGGCCGTCGAGGGCATGGCCTTCGCCCAGTACGTAGCCACCTCCGGCCACCCTGCCGAGGGCGTGCAGGCGTTCGTGGAAAAGCGCACGCCGCAGTTTTAGCGGCGCGGCAGGCATCCGTTTGGCGCGGCGTTCTTGACGCCGCCAATTTAGGATGCCGGAAACTCAATGGGCGAAAGCAAAGAAAGACTGTGGACAAAAATCCGCTCCTGGCTAATGGCGCGGCTGTTACGCTTGACTCAGCCGACGCCGGCCAACGAGCGGGAGGCGATATGGACCATTCCCATATCTTTCCTGCAGGTCTATTTCGGGCTGATGGTGTTGTTATGCGTTCCGCCGCTGGCAGTCATCATCGCGGAGCAGGTAGCGGCCCTGTCCAACGAAAGCTGGTGGATGAAACCCATCGCGGTAATCCGCCAATCAGCAACGGCTTTCGGCCCGGTAGGGGTCGGTAACGCCATCGCAGCGCTAGTAACAGTGCAAGGAGGTTACGCAATCATGGTGCTCTACTATCATATGCTAAGCAAACTGGTCGACCCGATAATCAGACGCCACGAGGCACGGGGCGAGGCACGGGGCGAGGCACGAGGCGAGGCACGGGGCGAGGCACGAGGCGAGGCACGGGGAGAAGCACGGGGCGAGGCGCGAGGAGAGGCACGGGGCGAGGCACGGGGCGAAGCCCAGGGACTCGCCATGGCTAACAAGGCATGGCGGGAATGGAATCAGCGCCGGATGGACGCCGAAGCCAATGGCCTGCCCTTTGACGAGCCGCCCCCAGACTTGGAGCAAGAGTAACCCCGTCGCTCGAAGGGAGGTTACGCAATCATGGTGCTCTACTATCATATGCTAAGCAAACTGGTCGACCCGATAATCAGACGCCACGAGGCACGGGGCGAGGCACGAGGCGAGGCACGGGGCCAGGCACGGGGCGAAGCCCAGGGACTCGCCATGGCTAACCAGGCATGGCGGGAATGGAATCAGCGCCGGATGGACGCTGAAGCCAATGGCCTGCCCTTTGACGAGCCGCCTCCCAACCAAGGGCAAGAGTAAACTCATAGCATGGCCAGTGATATGATTCCGCCGCTATGCCACTGGCCTTCATTCAAGCAAGGAAACCAGTTTTGAAGATACGCGATATGCTCCGCGAGGAGCGCACAATATCATTTGAGTTCTTCCCGCCACGGACGGCGGACGGCATCCCCGGCGTGTTGGACACGGTGTCCGAATTGACCGCCTACCGCCCCGACTTCATTTCGGTCACCTATGGCGCGGGCGGCTCGACCCGCCAGTTCACCGAAGACATAACACTGCGGGCCAAAGAGTCGTCAGGGGTCGAGGTCATGGCCCACTTGACCTGCGCCGGTCAATCCGTCGATGAGCTGGACGACGTGCTGCAACGGCTGGAGAACGCGGGCATCGAGAATGTCATCGCGCTGCGGGGCGACCCGCCTCGGGGCGAACAGCAGTTCACCGTCACTGAGGGCGGCCTCAGCCACGCTTCCGAGTTGGTGAGCCACCTCCGGGCCAACTACGAATTCGGCATCGCCGCCGCCTGCTACCCGGAGGGCCACACCGAGGCGGAAAGCCTGGAGCAAGACTTGGAGTACGCCAAGCTGAAGGTGGACAACGGGGCCGACTTCCTGATTACCCAGCTTTTCTTCGACAACGACGACTATTTCGCCTTCGCCGAGCGGGCCGCTGCCGCCGGTATCGGCGTGCCGGTGATTCCGGGACTGCTGCCGGTGCTCAGCGCCCCGCAGATCCGCCGCTTCACCGCCCTCTGCGGCTCCAAGATTCCGCCGGACCTGGACGCTGAGCTAAACCGTCTGGCCGACGACGACGAAAGCGTGCGCGAGCTGGGCATCGAATACGCAGCGCGGCAGGTGGAGGAACTATGGGCCGCCGGAGTTCCCGGCGTTCACTTCTACGTCCTCAACCGCAGCTACTCCGTCTCCAAAATCCTCGACCGCCTCGCTCTCCCCGGCCATGCCACAAATTAGCTAGAAGGTGTCCCCAAGTCCCCGCTCCCTTCGGGATAGGTTAGGGTGAGTGCGTTACCCGCCATGCTTTCCACCGGCGTTGACATCATCGAGATTAGGCGGATAGCCCGGACGCTGGAGCGTTACGGGCAGCGCTTCCTGCATCGCATATACACCCCCAGCGAACTGGAATACTGCCGGGGCCGCCCTTCCAAACTGGCCTCGCGCTTCGCAGCCAAGGAAGCCACGATGAAGGCCCTCGGCACCGGCGTGCGCGGCGTCGGCTGGAAGGACATCGAGGTCACCCGCGCTCCCAGTGGCGCCCCAAGCATCCTGCTGCACGGCCGCGCCAAGAGCCGCGCCGAGCGTCTCGGCGTGCTGGAAATCTCGGTGAGTATGTCCGACTCCCAAGAACACGCCGTCGCCTTCGTGGTAACGCGCCGCGAAGACCTGGACTGAACGTTTGCGAGTATAATGACACAATCAGCTTCCCAATTGCCGGAAGCTCTGGCAGATCGCGGCATCGGAGTGCAAGCTGTCGGCTTTGCCTTCACCGGCGTTGCCTGCTTGGTAATTCTGAAATCATTTGCCGGGTCAGAGTTCTGGCTGTACCTATGGCTGGAAACAGCGGCCCTCGACCTCTACTGGTCGTTCGTAGTTCCACTGGCCGCACTGTTCGATTGGGGGAGAAAGATGTTTGAACGAGGAAAGGCAATCAGAGAAGCGAAAAAGGCGGAGATAGCAGCAAAGGCGAGAAATGAAGGCATCGAGCAAGGCACCCAACAGGGCATCGAGCAAGGCACCCAACAGGGCATCGAGCAAGGTACCCAACAGGGCATCGAGCAGGAAAACCAGCGCATACGCGAGATGCTGGAGCAGCACGGCGTCACGCTGTCCCCGGAAGTAGCCGAATCGGTATTTGGCGGCCCTTCCGGCAACGGGTCCTGACCGGCTGCACGCACATTTAACGCCATGAAAGTCGTATCCGCCGCGCAGATGGCCGCCATCGAGCAGGCGTCGGAGCAGGCCGGAGTCAGCGCCACTGGCCGCACTGTTCGATTGGGGGAGAAAGATGTTTGAACGAGGAAAGGCAATCAGAGAAGCGAAAAAGGCGGAGATAGCAGCAAAGGCGAGAAATGAAGGCATCCAGCAAGGCACCCAACAGGGCACCCAACAGGGCATCGAGCAGGAAAACCAGCGGATACGCGAGATGCTGGAGCAGCATGGCGTCACGCTGTCCCCGGAAGTAGCCGAGGCCGTCTTCAGTAGCCCTTCCGGCAACGAATCCTGACCGGCTGCACGCACATTTAACGCCATGAAAGTCGTAACCGCCGCGCAGATGGCCGCCATCGAGCAGGCGTCGGAGCAGGCCAGTGTCAGCACCGACGCGCTGATGGAGAACGCCGGGCTGGCAGTGGCGCGAGCCGCCCGGGACGAGCTGGGCGGCGTGGCGGGCGTCCGCGCTGTCGTGCTGGTGGGGCCGGGCAACAACGGCGCTGACGGCCTGGTAGTAGCCCGGCATCTGCGGCGCTGGGGCGCAGAAGTGACGTGCTGCCTGCTGACCCGCCGCCCCGATTCCGACCCCAAGCTGGACATGGCGCGGCAATACGGCGTCGAAGTCGTCGGCGACGAGGGGCTGGACGGGCTGCTGCAGCGCTCGCGGCTGGTCATTGACGCCGTGCTGGGAACCGGACGCTCCCGCCCACTGGCCGGCCCGGTGCGCGAGGCGATGCTGCGGCTGCAACAGTCCCGCGAGCTGCCGCGTCCGCCGCTCTTGCTGGCCTTGGACCTGCCCACCGGCCTGAACGCTGACACCGGCGAGGTTGACCCGGCCTGCCCGCATTTCGACGCAACGCTGGCCCTGGGCTACCCGAAAGCCGGGCTGCTGCGCTTCCCCGGAGCGGACCGGACGGGGCGGCTGCGGGTGCTGGACATCGGCGTTCCTCCCGGACTCCCCGAAGAGCAGGCTGTGGACGTGGAAATGCTCACCCCCCAGTGGGCCGCGTCGCAGCTGCCGCCCCGCGCTCTCGATTCCCACAAGGGGACCTACGGCCACGCGCTGGTGGTGGCCGGCTCTCGCCACTACGTCGGCGCGGCCTGGCTGGCGTCGCAGGCGTCGGTGCGGACGGGCGCAGGACTGACCACCCTGGCCAGCCCCGAAGGCGTCTACCCCATCGCGGCGGCCAAAGGCGCCGAAGCCATCCACCTCCCGCTGCCGGAGGACGGGGCCGGGCGGATACACGCATCCGCCGCCGCGGTCATCCGGGAGTCAGACCGTAGGTTTACGGCGGTATTGGCGGGCTGCGGCATGGGCTGGTCGGAAGAAACTACTGAGTTTCTACGCCGGTTGCTCTTGCGCGATACGCAGGACAGGCTGTCCGGGTTGCCGATGTTAATTGACGCCGACGGGCTGAACAATCTTTCCTGCATCGAAAACTGGCACAGCCAGATTGATTGTCCGCTGGCACTCACTCCTCACCCCGGCGAGATGTCCACACTGACCGGCCTGCCCGTCGCCGAGATACAGTCCGACCGCGTGGCCGTGGCGCGAGAATGGGCCGAACGCTGGGGCGTAACCCTGGCCCTCAAGGGCGCGCATACCGTCATCGCCAGCCCCGGCGAGCCGGTGCGCATCGCCCCTTTCGCCAACCCTGGCCTCGCCACCGGCGGCACCGGCGACGTGCTGAGCGGCGTCATAGTCGCGTTGCTGGCCCAGGGCCTGACTCCGCCCGCCGCCGCTTCGGTTGGCGTCTGCCTCCACGCTGCCGCCGCGCAGATTGTCACTGACCGCTTGGGACAAGCCGGCCTGGCAGCCTCAGACCTGCTCGATACCCTGCCTCTCGCTATCGCCTCCCTTCGCCGTGCTAAACTTGAAGGGTGACCAACCGGAATCCTCTCTCTCACCGGAATTCTCTCTCTCATATAGAAGCAGATGCAGCAATGTCCATCGAGCAGTTCATAGAAGTCATTGCCGACCCGTCGGTGCCGGTTGCCGACGCGCCCTTTCACGAAGCGTCGGACCCGTCGCCCGGCGAACTGGCTGAGTTCACCCGTGTCTGCGACGCGCTGGACCAAGAGCGGCGGCGCGAAATACTGGCAGCCATGGTGGAGCAGGCCGAGGAAAACCTGGACCTCGACTTCACCTCGATTTTCCGGCTGTGCCTCAAGGACGATGACGACCGGCTGGTCCAGTTGGGCGTGGAGGGCCTGTGGGAGCAGGAAGACCGCTGGCTCATCGCCGAGCTGGTCGAGCTGCTGCGGTCGGAGCGGGGGCCCCAGTTGCGCGCCGCCGCCGCCCTCGCCCTGGGCAAGTTCCCCGCGCTGGCCCAAGAAGACAAGCTGCTGCCCCAAGACAGCGAACTGGTCTACCGCGTCCTGATGGACTTCCTGGAAGACGAGATAGAAGACCTGGAAGTCCGCCGCCGCTGCCTCGAAGCCGTCGCGCCCTTCAACACCGAGGAAGTGCAGGATTACATTCGATGGGCTTATGACGGCGACGACGATGACCTGCGCTCCAGTTCCATATACGCTATGGGCCGCACCGGTGAAACCGCCTGGCTGCCCACGCTGTTGCGGGAGCTGGAAAGCTACGACCCTGCCGTGCGCTACGAGACCGCCAACGCCTGCGGCGAGCTCGGCGAGCAGGACGCCGCGCCGCAGTTGGTCGCGTTGCTTCAGGACGACGACCCGGAGGTGCGAATGGCCGGCATCGCCGCCCTAGGCAAAATCGGCGGATCCCTGGCCCGCAGGACCTTGATGGACTGTGCGCGCGATGGCGACGCCGCGATGGCGGACGCCGCCCAAGCCGAGCTGGAGAACCTCGAATTTCTGGACGACCCAATGCGCCTTTTTCCGGGCGACACCTAGCCCTCAGGATGACCTTGCCGCCGCTGACCGAATCACAGGCCCGCTTCCTTGCCGATGCCCGCGTCGGCCGTTTGGCCACGGCAGACGCCAGCGGCCGGCCCCACGTCATCCCGGTGTGCTTCGCCTTCGTATTGGACCAACACGGGGGCGACAGCATCTACATCGTCCTTGACCAGAAGCCCAAGACGGTCGAGTTGACCCGTCTGCGCCGCGTCCGCAACATCCTCGCCAATCCGCAGGCCGCCCTGGTCGTAGACCACTACGACGAAGACTGGCAATCCCTCCGCTACGTCCTGGTCTCCTGCCGGGCCGAACTGCTAACCGGCGGCGACGAAGAAGCGGCTCAGGCTATCGCCCTCCTCCGCCAGAAATACCCGCAGTACCGCACAATGGAACTAGACGGCAGCCCGGTAATCAAGCTAACCCCCCAACGCTACACCGCCTGGAGCTTCACCGGGGAGGATTCGTAGTGGCCGCACCGCCTGCGCCCGCCCACCTGCGCCCGCTCATTGAAATCGGAATTATCTAGGCAACTCATTCCCGCTATCGTGTCGGTGACCAATTAAGATAAGGCTGCCCCGGCCTTCGGAGTTGTTCTCTCCCCTTCGGAGTCGTACTCTCCTTTATCTGCCGCCATCCCGCGCCTATGGTTCCAGCGCCGTATGGCGGGCGGCAGATGGGCCCCCACCCAGAAACTTGGAGCAGCGCCGATATGTCCGAATCCCCGCCGCCCGGCGACGGCCGCCTCACTATCCGCGACTTGTGGGAGATATTGAGCCTTCCGCTCTTGCTCGCCCTCGCCGCCATTGTCGTAACCTGGCTAGTCTGGTATTTTACGAGTGTGTCCTGCCCCACGGAATTGGCCCAAACCACCGGATGCAACCCTTCTTGGATTGCCCGATACTTCAACCTCGAAGTCCTGAACAAGACAGTTACTCATGCCGCCATCGCCGCTGGCGGTGGCGGGCTCTGGAGCTACGCAGTGATTACAAGAGAACGCAAGGCCCGAGAGGCCGCCGAAAGGCAACTAGCCGCAGAACGGGCACAGTCCGCCGAGGATAGAGCGCAGGCCGCCGCGGAACGGGCAGAGTCCGCCGAGGAACGCAGGCAGTTTCTCGCCCTTATCCAGCAGCTCAACGAGCGGCTGGAAGGCGGCAGCCCGTCGGCTTCGCAGTGATTACAAGAGAACGCAAGGCCCGAGAGGCCGCCGAAAGGCAATTGGCCGAGGTACGGGCGCAGGGGTTCCGTTGAAATGTAGAGGATGCCTATGGTAGCATAGCCGCCGAACCCTGACAGGGGGCCACTATGCCAGACCGAAACTTCGCCAACCGGACGCTGTACCACGGCGACAACCTTGATTTCCTGCGGGGCATGAACTCCAGCACCGTCAATCTCATTGCCACCGATCCACCCTTCAACAAGTCCCGAGACTTCCACGCCACGCCCGACAGCCTGGCCGCAGGCGCACAGTTCCAAGACCGCTGGAGCTGGCGCGACGATGTTCACGACGATTGGCTGATTGCCATTCAGCGCGACGAGCCGGAGGTCTGGCAGGTAATCACTGCCGCCAAGTCCGTCTAGACGACATGGCGGCGTTTCTTTGTTGGCTGGGAGTCCGGCTTCTGGAGATGCACCGCATCCTTGCCGAGGACGGGAGCCTGTACCTCCACATAGACCACACCGCCCACGCATGGGTCAAGTGCTTACTCGACGCGATTTTTGACAAGACCAATTTCAGGAATGAAATAATTTGGCGACGGAACGAATCAGGAGCAAAGGGCAGTCAACATGCTGCCAGCAGTTGGGGGGCCAACGCTGATTACCTGCTTTTCTACTCCAAGAGTGCCGACACGATTCTTGAACCACGCATTATCAGGGACTTCAACGAACAAGACATTCAGCGGCGATTCCCCAAAGTTGACGAATACGGCCAGCGGTACAACACCAAAATGACGGCTTGGCGCTCACCTTCTATGGGCGCACGTCCTAACCTTTGCTACGAATTTCACGGCATTACCCCACCTTATCCTTCCGGTTGGCGACTGAAGAAGGAACGGATGGATGAGGAATTTAGCAAAGGGAATATCGTTATTCTTGATGGGCAATTGGAGAGACGTTCCTATGCCGATTACATGGGAGTATCTCCAGGCAATTTGTGGGTTGACACAGAATTGTTGCTCGGAGCGCAATCATCCGAGCGCACAGGCTACCCGACGCAGAAGCCACTTGCCCTGTATGAGCGCATCATCACGGCCAGCAGCAACCCCGGCGACGTAGTGCTTGACCCGTTCTGCGGTTGCGCCACCACGCCGGTAGCGGCGGAGCGCCTGGGGCGGCAATGGGTTGGCATGGACATCTGGCAAGGCGCGGTTGACATTGTGCGCCAGCGGCTCGCCGACAACCGGCAACTGCTGGCCGACTCCGATCCCCAGGTGACTTACACTACCAGCCCTCCCAAGCGCACGGACGAGGGCGAGACGGCCGCATTGGTGCTACGGACGCCGACGGGCCGCCCGTCGCGGTTGCCGCCGCCCAGGTCGCATCACGGGCGGCTGCTGACCGACATAGGGGCGTTCTGCCAGGGTTGCGGCGCGGACTACGCCTTTGACCCGCGGGTGCTGGAAGTTGACCACATCAACCCGCGCTCCCAGGGAGGGACGGACGCCTACGAGAATCTGACCCTGCTGTGTCCGCCGTGCAACAAGGAGAAGCGAGACCGCTACACGCTGATTGGCCTGCAACAGTTCAACCGGGCCGCCGGATGGATGAAGCACGAGGCAAACCTGCGGATGGGGCGGGCGCAAGGGCGCTCCACATCGCGGCGCAGGCGATGAAAACATCGGCCACTGTATAAATCATCCTCAAATCTGCATCTAACCCTTGATTGCACCTGTAGAAATGCGTTACAATGCATTAAACGGGAAAAAATAAAATACAGGTCAATGCAGATTATATGCAGAAATCTACAGTGCCTCAGTCGGAGTCTGTGGCCGATGTCGAACGGGAAATGCGACAATCGGGGGGAATGTTCGTGCGACTGTGTTTGCGCGCCTGTGAGGACGCGCAAGTCGCGAGGGAAGTGCGGACAGAACGGAACGACAAGATGTTCGATCCAATTTGGACTGTCGCTTATCACAATGTCCAGAGTGATGCGCTCAACCTGGATGGCGTTGAAGGTCTCACCGCTGAGAAAGTCCCCAACGGCAAAAGCCCCAGAACGTCGTATCATACCGAAGTGTATCGGACATTTCCGGACGGTTCTCGATTGCTGAACCTGTTTGGCCCTGCTCGTCACGGAGATGAGCCTGCGGGCGGGAAGCATGGGCAACGTCTTGCACGGGGCAGCGAACCGCGATTGTTCGACCTATCGGAAGACGGAATGGCGGTTGGCCCGTCTGCTCCCTACCGATTGGTAGAGACCATATATGGCAAGAATGCGAACGGGCATCTGGATACCGTGACGGCAAAGTCACCCGGCAGATCCGATTCATCTGTATCCAACACTGACGATGGTGCCGTGATAGAAGACCAAGCCGAGTCCGAGAACGTGGAAGAACGGACTTTTTTCAACGAGTGATATGCGAGGGCGTCATGACAGGGGATGCTGTTAGTTTCGTTGGCGGGAGGCTCCGCGAAGCGCGGGATGTGCAGTGCTGGACTTTAGCATCGCTATCCTCGACCAGCATCTCATCCAACGCATTATCGGCCTACGAGAGGGGCCTTTACGACCCGCCGCCCGCACGACTGGACGCCATTGCCACAGCATTGGGGTTCAAGATCGAGTTTTTCTTTCGGCCACTAGCCGGCCCAATCATGGAAACCCAAGTTGTATTCGAGAGGTCAAGGGCATCTACCACCAAAGCAACCCGACGTAGAGCGGAACACAAACGCGGATGGATGCGCGAGGTTGTGAATTTTCTAGCCCAGTACCTCAAAATGCCCACACCGGACTTGCCGGATTTCGCGCGTGACCTGCAATGGGGATCTCTCACGGACGACGACATTGAGCGGTTGGCTGTCGAAACACGACGATACTGGCAGCTGGGGGACGGGCCGATCAGTAACGTAACGTCGACGGCTCGCAGAAAACCACGGGGTGGTCATTGCTCACATTAGCATGGAGTCCACATTGGACGCCTTTTCAGCGTGGGATGTGGTGGACGGTAGGCCGTACATCGTACTGGGGAATGACGGTCAAAGTGCGTGTCGGGTGAGGTCAAATGTCTGTCACGAAATGGGGCATTTGATTTTGCATCAGAATTTGTCCAGATCGGAATGGGAAGACGCGCAAACATTCAAAAAAGTTGAGAAACAGGCTCACCGATTTGCGTCTGCTTTTCTCACCCCTGCTACTCGCGTGGCATCTGATTTGCGAAATCCGACTCTCAACCGGATGCGCATGGTCAAGCCGAAATGGAAGGCATCCATCAAAATGCTGATCCACCGCGCACATGAATTGGGGTTTGTTGGGAAAGACGAAACCGCACGGCTCTATGCCAATTACAACAGGCGCGAGTGGCAGCACGGAGAACCCTATGATTCTGATTGGCCGGTCGAACGGCCAATAATGTTGAAGAGGGCTTTTGAAGCGTTGGACAATAGTGCGATTATTGACCGGCATCAGATACCAGCAGCGTTGCCGTTCAACCAGCCAGACATAGAACAATTGGCAGGATTGCCTGCTGGATACTTCAATCAGGACATTTGGGCTTTTGTGGGGGCTTTGACGGAGGATTTTCCCAGTGCGTCAGGCCAGCAGGAACGCATCGCAGAGTAGCGAGCCGCAATAGCGGCACAACGGCGAGGATAGTTATGGCCGAATTCACCAAGACCTACACCTTCAACTGCCCGTACTGCGGCGACGCCAAGGTAGTCAAGAACGGCAAGCAGTCCGGCAAGCAACGCTATCGTTGCAAAGCCTGCACCAAGCAATTCAACGACACCGGAGCGCTCAACGGCGACCGCGTTCCTGCTGAACACGTTGGCGCGGCCATCAGGATGTACTACGGCGGGATGTCATACAAGCAGATTGGCGAGCAGATGGCCGACGCCTACAACATGGACGAGCCGGACAAGGCGGCAGTCTACCATTGGGTGAAAGACCATTCCGAGATTGCCACCAACGCCATGCAGGACCATCCGGCGCACACGTCGGGGAAGTGGGTTGCCGACGAAATGGCCGTCAAGGTCGGCGGGGAATCAATGTGGAACTGGAACGTGATGGACGCCAGCACCCGCTACGTGCTGGCCTCTCACCTTTCGCCCAACCGCGACCACCGGGCCGCCATCGCGGTGATGCGCAAGGCCGCCGCCGCCGCCGACGGGCCGCCCAAGTCGATCACCACGGACAAGCTGGGCAGCTACGGCCCGGGCATAAAGCAAGTGTTCCCCGAGGCCAAGCATATCCAGTCCGAAGGCTTGCGGGCGGAAGTGAACAACAATCTGTCCGAGCGGTTGCAAGGCACATTCCGCGACAGGGAAAAGACATTGCGCGGGCTGGAAGGCTTGGAATCCGGTCAACGCTACCTGGACGGCTGGGTAGTCAACTACAACATGTTCCGGGAACACGAGGGCATTGGCGGCCAGCGCCCGGCCGAAATGGCCGGCGTCAACCCGCCGTTCCAGGAATGGGCCGACGTGGTGCGGAACGCTCCGGCGTTGCGGGAGGGCAAGCCCGCCAACCGAATCCCCACGCTGGCCGACGTTGCGGACTTGGCCGACAGACATGGCCCGGCCACCGCGCCACCCACCACGCATTTCGTGCCAGACCGGACATTGCGGCGCAGGCCGAAAGGCGAGACCGAATCCGACGACCCGGACGACTACCCTTTATCCCCGCCGAATCCATTAGCGCCCCGCAATCCACGGGTAAAGACCGGGTGGAGATTGCCGAGATAAAGATGCCGGTCGTGAAAGCGGGGAAGCCGGACGAATCTCTGATAGCGATTGAGGCGGTGCCAGTGGGAGGATGCAAGCCTATTCAGGTACTGGTGCCAGTGGAGACAGCTAAAGCCATTGCCAAGCGCGCTTCCGGGGAGCGGACAGCCTCGGCGTTGAAACCCGCCAAGACAAGGAACGGCCAGCGGCAAAACTGCCCGCAACCACGAGGCCAGCCAAGGCACCGGCAAAGACCAAGGCAAGGCCAGCCAAGCAACACCCCTATTTCAAGCTGCGCGAGAGGGCTAGACGTGCGCATAAAGGACGCCGATAACTCCATCCTCTACAATTCAACGGAACCCTTTCGCACACCTTTGATCAGGCTGGAACATATCCATACGCCTGTGGCAGTGCTGAGGTAGCGGACTGGCCGGCCGAGATACAGGTGGCGGCTCCGGACGGGGGGACCGACTTCGTGGAGCGGGCGACGCTGTTCCTGCAAGGCTCCTTTGAGTTGCCGCAAGGCCACGGACTGGACGGCTATCTGGTGTTTGAGGCTCCCGCAGGAGTCGAGTTCCGCGATATGCGCTGGCGGGCCGGCGACTCCATAACCTTCCGCTTTAGAGGGTTTGCTGGGGAATCCCCTCCCCCTTTGGGCTGACAGGGGTATGTATGGAGTTTCAAGTGGGGGTGTGGCAGTTGATCTTCAGGCCGGGCTTGGGTTCCGGCCACGGTTCGGGCAGCAGCCAGACCTGGCTCCAGAGCCGGCCACGGTGCATCAACCGCCTCAGCCAGCCGATGCCGTGGTGGGACTAGGCCGACGGTCCGTCCCGGCCTGCTCCTACTACTGCAGTGAGTGGACGCCAGGCATTTCGGAGGCGCTCTCAGGCTGCCGGGGGCAATCTTCCGGTCAAAGGCGTCTTCCACTCTGGTCCCATAGGCCAAGGCGATCAGGGTCGTTACCGATAGCACGAGCCAATGCCGTGAAATCCGCTCCGGGCCGGCCCTCCGGGTCCTCTGCGTCCCCTGCGTTGCCCCCCCGTCAAACCCCACCGCTTTTCCTGACACTTGCCCCTTGCCAACCCCTGGCACACCCCCGTAGCATTATTTATGTACCGATCGGAAACCCCCGCCAACACCAAAGCCCAGCCCAAATCCAGCCCACTGGCGGAAACGGCCGGAAATGAGCGGAAATGACCGGGAAAGTGAAAATTTCCAACCCGCCAGCCCATCCAAATACACGCCGGAGCTGAAACCATGTCCTTAAGCCAGACCTTGATCCAGGTTAGAAACCGCCTCAATTACCTGCGCCGCAAATACGCCATCCCTCTCGCCATAGCGCGCCTACACCCCATCGCCGAAGAATTCTGCGACCAGTGGGCCGTCGAACGCGCCAACGTCAACAGCAACCCGGCCCCGGCTCCGGAACCTGGCGCCTTGCCCGTGTCCCAACCCTTCATCCAGCGGCTAGTCGCCCGCGGCTTCCGCCTAAACACCTTTACCGACCTCCACCGATACCTGGAGCGTTGCCAAAAAGGCAACACCTGCCCCAACCCCCTCAGCATCATACAAAGCCTCTATCCCCAGGCCGGCCCCAACGGCCCGCTGGCAAATTTCGCCAGTTCCTGGTAGCGCCATGTAGGGAGACGTTCTGCCACAATCAAAAGACCCTGCGCCCTGTCCGGCGTTGCTTGACACCCCTGAAGGCGCTCCCTAGACTTGGGTTCGACCTAACGAACGGGTAATCGGAGAGGCAGACAGATGGACGGAGTTACCGCAATCGCCAACATACTGCGGATGGAAGGCGTGGAGTTTATCGGCTGCGTGCCGTATCAGCCGTTGCTGGAAGCCGCCGCCATCGCCGGAATCCAGCCAATGATTTTCCGCCAGGAGGTCACCGGCGTTCACATGGTGGACGGCTACTCGCGGGCGACCAACGGCAAACGCATCGGCGTGTTTATGATGCAGAACGGCCCAGGCGCGGAAAACGGGTTCGGCGGCGTGGCGCAAGCCTACTCCGAGTCCGTCCCAATCCTACTGCTGCCCGCCGGAATGTCGCGCGACAAGCGGGGCGTGCATCCCAATTTCTACCCCACGCGCAGCTACGAGACCATCACCAAGTGGTCGGAAGAAATGAACCTGGTGGAGCGCATCCCCTCGCTGCTGCGGCGGGCCTTCACCAAGCTCCGCAGCGGACGCCCCGGCCCGGTGCTGCTGGAGATTCCCGCCGACGTCGCCACCGCCGAACTGCCGGAAGAGCTGTTCGACTATGAGCCGCCCCGCGCCGTCCTCCAGCAGGCCGACCCGTCGGACGTGAGCCGCGCCGCCGCCGCGCTGCTGGCCGCCGAGCGTCCGGTCATCCAGGCCGGGCAGGGCGTGCTGTACGCCGAGGCCACCGGCGAGCTGGTGGAGCTGGCCGAGTTCCTGCAAGCGCCGGTGATGACCACGCTGCCCGGCAAGAGCGCCTTCCCGGAGACCCACCCGCTGGCCCTGGGCGCCGGCGGCCCCAGCACCACCGCCATGGTCAACAAGTACCTGCACGGGGCCGACACGGTGTTCGCCGTGGGCGCCAGCCTGACCAAGAGCTTCTTCGCCGTGCCCATCGCCGACAACAAGACCTTCATCCACGCCACCAACGACGAGGACGCCATCGGACGCGAGTACCGCTGCAACTATCCGCTGCTGGGCGACGCCAAGCTGGTGCTGCGGCAACTGCTGAACGAACTGAAAGACCGGGCCGGCAGCCCCCGCCCGCTGAATCAGGCCCTTCAGTCAGACATCCGGTCGGTCAAGCAGGCCTGGCTGGCCCAGTGGATGCCCAAGCTCACCTCCAACGAAAAGCCCATGAACCCCTACCGCGTCGTCTGGGATCTGATGCACACCGTTGACCTCGACAACACCATCGTAACCCACGAGTCGGGCAGCGCCCGCGAATATATGTCTCCCTTCTGGGAAGCCCGCGCGCCCCGCAGCTTCATCGGCTGGGGCAAGTCCACCCAGCTTGGCTACAGCCTGGGCTTGGCCATGGGCGCCAAGCGGGCCTTCCCCGGCAAGCAGGTCATCAACGTCATGGGCGACATGGCCTTCAGCACCGTGGGGCTGGACATAGAGACCGCCGTTCGCTGCAACATCCCCATAATGACAGTGGTCAACAACAACTCGTATATGTCCATCTACGACGACAACCGCTTCCCGGTGGCCATTCAGAAGTACCAGGTCAAGAGCCTCGGCGGACAGTTCGCCGAAGTCGCCGCCGCCATGGGCGCCTACGCCGAAAAAATCGCCGAGCCGGACGAAATCATACCCGCCATCAAGCGCGGCCTAGCCGCCAACGCCGCCGGAGAGCCGGCGGTGCTGGAGTTCATCACCCGCGACGAGGGCGAGTTCTCCAGGTTCTGATGGAGTTCCCTCTCCCCACTCATTCGCTTGCAGGGGCGCAAAGCCGTGCGCCCCTCCGCCGTCACCGTTGACCCGGCCACACACCGCAGGCGCCGCCGCTTTAATTTGCTTGTAGGGGCGCACAGCCGTGCGCCCCTCCGCCGCCACCGCCACACTGACCATGCCGGCAGGGCCATTATTCCGAATCTATGACAGTTGCCCCTTGCCTATCCCGCCCCTATGCGCTGAAATGACGCCAACGTAATAGGGAATGGGAGTGGAGCGCATGGCGACAGCGAAGGTAGCAACCGGGATCGCCAACCGGACCAGCGCAGGCCCAACGGTGCGGGAGATGCCCTCCGAGGAGCGGCCCCGCGAGCGATTGGCAACCTACGGCCCGCGCCACCTGAGCAACACCGAGCTAATCGCCATACTGCTGCGCACCGGCTCGGCAGGCGAAAACGTCATATCCCAATCATCGCGGCTGCTCTCCCGCTTCGACGGCCTGCGCGGATTGGGCAAGGCGACTTTTGCCGAACTGTGCGCCGAGAAGGGGCTGAGCGAGGCCAAGACCTGCCAGATACTGGCGGCCCTGGAACTCGGCCGCCGCTTCGTATCGCTGGCCCCCGAGGAGCGGGCGTCCATCAACTGCCCCGAAGATATTGTCAATCTACTGTCAGCCGAGATGTCGGCCCTGGAGCAGGAACACCTGCGGGTACTGCTGCTCAACACCCGCAACGAGGTCATGGGCGTAGAGGAAATCTACATTGGCAACGTCAACAGCTCGGTGGTGCGCCCCGCTGAGGTCTTCCGCCCCGGCATTCGCGCCAACGCCACCTCGCTAGTCGCAGTCCACAACCACCCGTCGGGCGACCCCACGCCCAGCGGCGCCGACGTGTCCATCACCCGCGACCTAGTGGAGGCAGGAAAGCTGCTGGGTATGGAACTGCTCGACCACCTGGTTATCGGCAGCGGCCAACGATACGTCAGCATGAAGGAGGCCCGGCTGGGCTTCTCGTAAGAGAATAGTAGCGTTTCCCTGCTTGTGCTAATATCGTCTCACGGGGGCTGGCCGTTTGACTGCTGGTGTCCTGTGAGAATTCAGATTGGAGAACAATGCCACCAGCAACCCGCGTACTCGCCTTCCTTTTGATTTTCACGGCACTGTTCCTATTTGCGTTGGTGTTGGTGATAGGGTCAGAGTTCTCCGATGCGAAGTGGATTAAGACAATAGTGAGAATTGGGGAGGGATTGGGACGACTAACGTTCGTATCCATTGCTATTGCATTCATATTGGTGGAGGGAGTGCCCATGTTGGCCGCTTGGGTCAGAAGAGAGTTGATAAAAGAGGCTCGGGAGAAAGGCCGCGCCGAGGGCCAAGCCCTGGAGCGTGAGGCTTGGAAGGACTGGCGCAGAAAGCTGGAAGAGTGGGAGCAGCGCAAGGCCGACGCCGAAAACAATGGCAGGGCATTCGACGAACCACGCCCGGACCCGCCCGCAGATGACTAGGCGCAGTCGGTCAGTCGTTGGTCGAGGGAGTGCCCATGTTGGCCGCTTGGGTCAGAAGAGAGTTGATAAAAGAGGCTCGGGAGAAAGGTCGCACGGAGGGCCACGTTGCAGGCCGCGCCGAGGGCCACGTTGCGGGCCGTGCCGAGGGCCACGTTGCAGGTCACGCCGAGGGCCAAGCCCTGGAGCGTGAGGCTTGGAAGGACTGGCGCAGAAAGCTGGAAGAGTGGGAGCAGCGCAAGGCCGACGCCGAAAACAATGGCAGGGCATTCGACGAACCACGCCCAGACCCACCCGCAGATGACTAGGCGCAGTCGGTCAGTCGCAAAAAGCGAAACCGGCGGTAAATCCTCTCATCCTCTGTTTCTAAATTACCTCTCCCCTCGCTACTCCTGCTGGGCCAGCCAGCGCTCGTTAGCCTCGGCGAAGGCACGCATCGCGCCTTCCACGCTGTAGGGGACTTCCGGCGCGGACTCGTCGGCCCACTCGCTGCGGGGCTGGTCGAAAAAGTCGCCGCCGTATATGTGGATGGCGCCCGTGTACATCTGGCGGGGATTATGCACCGCGTGGATGGCGTCTCGGCCCAGGTTGATGGCATCCTGCGGCTGAAGCTCGCGGAATCCGGCCCGTTCCAGCCCCTCGCCCTCGCGGTTGCGCCGGTAGAAGGTGTTGTCTTCTTGCCCGCCATACAGCCCGATAACCGCCCACAGCTGGTGGTCGTGGGGGTAGATGGTCATCCCCGGCGGCCAGATAACGTTGATGACGGTCAACTCCTCGGAGCGGTGCAGCGTGGTGATTCCTCCCTTTTCGGGCGTCCCTAGCGCCGCCTCCAGCTCACCAGGCCGGTCAATGGCGGCGCTCAACAGCTCCTGCACCGCCAATTCCGGCGTGTGTTCCTGCAACGCCCCTCGGCAGGCGGCAACAAATTCGTCAACGTCAAACATCATTACACCTCAGAACATCCGGCGCAGGGGCGCACAGCCGTGCGCCCTGATCTATGGACACCGGAACGGGACTGGAATCAACGGTATTGGGCGCAGGCCGTGCGCCCCTGTGCGGGCAGAACCCTAAATTATGTCCGCCAGACGCTCCAGTTGGTCCATCTCGGACACGCTGGGCAGGAAGACCACCTCGTCCATGCCGATGCCTTCCATGTCCCGGATGGTGTCCTTGACGGCCTCGGGGGAGGCTATGGCGTTCTGCGCCATCTGGTCCGCCGCCGGGCCGAGGAAGGAGTAGTAGTGGCGGATGTAGCCACCCACCTTGTCGGCGGCGTTGGGGCCGAGGGCATAGGACGCGACGCCAGCCAGCCGGGGGCGGCCGCTTCGTCCCGCCGCCTCCCACGACTCGACTGCTACCTGGTATAGTTGCTCCACCGTAGCGGCGTTGCCGGCGGCTGCAATGAACCCGTCAGCGTACCTGCCGACCCGGCGGACGGCTTGGGCAGCGCCGGCGCCGATGAGCACTTCGGGGCCGCCGGACTGCGCCGGGGCCGGGCCCATGGGTCCGACGCCTTCCACCGCCACCTCGCCGTTCCAGATGCGCCGCATCGTGGCGAGGCTCCGGTTCATCTGCCGTCCCCGTTGCTCGTAGACGGCTGGCGCGGCCTGATAGTCGTCGGGACGCCGCCCCACGCCCACGCCGAGAGTCAACCGCCCGCCGGAAATGGCATCGAGGCTGGCCGCCTGCTTGGCCAGCACCCCCGGATTGCGCAACGGGGCCAGCAGCACGCAGGTCATCAGCCGCACCCGGCTGGTCGCGCCCGCCGCCGCCGACAGCGTCACCAACGGCTCATAGTTGTCGTACACCAGCCGGTCAATGGTTCCGAGGCTGGAAAACGGCCCGGCGTCGGCCCGCCTGGCCCACTCCAGAATCAAGTCTCCCCTCGTGCCTGGCACGTTGCCCGGCAGCCCAATGCCAACTTTCACGCCATCGCTCCCAATTATTGATTAACCCCAGAGCGCACAGAGATTTTATTTTGTTTCCTTGATTCTCTCCGTGGCCTCTGTGGTGAAAACTATATGAAGTCCAGTTGCTCGAAGTTGCCGCCGACTATCGGTTGGGCGTCCAGCCTCAGCCATTGCTCGGCTAGGGTGGCGTATACGCCGCGGAAATCGACCTGGAAGTGCAGGTCTCCGTCCAGCAGGGTCTCTTCCCTCAACGACGGGTAGACGCCGTGCATCCCGCCGGTCACGCCGTCGCCGATGACGAAGGCCGCGCCGCCGGAGCCGTGGTCAGTGCCGGAGCCGTTGTCTTTGACTCGGCGGCCGAACTCGGTGAACACCAGCATCAGCGCCTCCGCAGACGCTTGGTGTTCCCGCAGGTCGGCGAAGAAGTCGCTGATTCCTTGAGCCAGCTCGCTCAGCAGTTGCGTCTGCACCGGCATCTGGCCGGAATGGGTGTCGTATCCCGCTTGGGCAGTGTAGAAGACACGGGTTCCCAGCCCCGCCAGCAGCGTCTGGGCGATGCCCTTCAGGTTGCGGGCGATAGGAGTCGCGGCGTATTCGACGTTGGAGGAGTAGCTCTCCCCGGCGGACTTGAGGATGTCGGCCCCCTTGAGCGCGTCGGCGCCGGTGCGTCCCAAGTAGTCGAGCGCTGGGCCGGAGCCGATGGCTGGCGCGTACATCCGGGCGAAAACGTCCAGTGCCTGCGAGCGCCGTTCCTCGTCAGCGATTGCGGTCAGGAAGCCGTGCTTCTCCAGCGAGCCAACCGAGGCCACAGGCACGCCGGGCGAGGCCAGCGCGCGAGGCAGGCCGCGCCCGAAGTTGACGCCGGTAAGCACGTTCTCGCCGTGGGGGTCAAGGTCGCGGATGGCCCGCCCCAGCCAGCCCTCGGTGGCGACTCGCTCCGGCTCGCAGGTGTGCCAGATGTCCATGGCGCGGAAGTGAGATCGGTTGGGGTTGGGATAGCCGATGCCGTTGATGACCGCCACCCGCCCGTCGTCGTAAAGTTCCTTGAGCGGCGCGAGCACGGGATTGAAGCCGTAATGCCCGTCAATGGGCAGAACATCCTCTGCCGCCACGCCGACAGTGGGCCGGTTGTCCCGGTAGAGTGGGTCGGCGTAAGGCACCACGGTGTTCATATAGTCGTTGCCCCCGGTCAACTGGACCACAATCAAGACCGGGTCCCGGTGTACGCTGGTCATTGCCCCCTCCATCCCAGACTTTGCCCGCTTTACTGAATGACGTAATTGTATTCGGTGAGAGGGCAGGTTTCAAACCGGCCCCCGCTTCGAACCAATGCAAGGAATACGGTAAAGGCCCCGGAACGTTCCGGGGCCTCTTTGCTTCCGTGAATGGCAGGAGCGGCAGGATTCGAACCCGCGACCACTGGTTTTGGAGACCAGCGCTCTGGCCAGACTGAGCTACGCTCCTGCGTTGTGTTTCGATTGTAACGCATCGGCAGGGTGTTTTCAACGGAAATAAAATCGCTCCGCTTCGACACAGTGCTTGCGTCAAATGTGAGGGACTCGGTGCGCGGCCCTTCATCTGCCAGCCGCCCCCGCGCTAGAGATGACTCCGGGCAGCGCTACCGGGCCGGGGGCTACTCCTGTACCGGGTACTCGAAGTAGGCGGCGGTTATCAGGAAGTGGAGCTCTCCGCAGAGCTCCGCCACTTCCCGCAACAGGTCTGTGCGGTCCTCCCGGTCGGGCCATTCGTGGTTAATCAGCGAAGAGAGCCTGCCGGTGAGGCGCTCGACGGCGCGGCTGGAGTGACGCCGGGGTCCTCGTCCGATGACTTCAATCTCCGCCGCAGCCAGGTTGACGGACCGGCAGAGGGATTCGGGCAGAAGCGGATCGCTGACCAGCAGGTCCAGCACTTGCTCCGGCAGCACCTCGACGCTGTGAATGTGGTTGTATACCTCGAGGGCGTGGAATATGCGAAGCAGCGAGATCCAGTCGGCTTCGTAAACTTCCTGGGCGGCGCTGGCGCTGCCGGTGTCTACCTGGGACAGCAGGATGGCTGCGGTTCCTTGGATGCGTTCGATGTAGCGGCCCAACTGGAGGAAGCTCCACCCTTCGTCGTGATACATGGTGGACTCAGCCAGGCCGCCGAAGGTGTTGATTTCTTCAACCGTCCCGTCGTAGAAGGCTCTCGGCTCGAAGCGCCAGACGGTTACCATATCCTGCTGTTGCAGCTTCAGGTAGGAAGTGTTCAGGCAGGTCCAGACTTCGGGGCTGATGCAGTGGCGGGTGTGGCGGGCGTTTTCGCGTCCCTGCGCGAAGCAACTGTATACGGAACTGGGATTGGAGCGCTCGAAGGTCAGGTCGTCGGCCAGGGTGAAGGAATCGGCCAAGGCGAACTCTTCATCGCCGAACAGGTCGATTCTGCCCCCCTGCGGCTGGCTGCCAATGCTGTTGTAGATGCGGTTCCAGCCGAAATGAATCTCCCGGACGGGACGGTCCACCAAGGCTTCGGATTGCAGCCGCAGCAGGCGGCAGAGATGCCCGGCCCGCTCTAGGTAACGGCCAATCCAGTAGAGGCTTTGCGCACTGCGGGAAAGCATGACTTGCTCCTGCCGGGGCCAGTGGTCAGCGGCTGGTGTTCAGGGACCGGGGCCCCGGCGCAATCGTAGTTGATGCACGGTTTTGATGCAGGGTTGCCTCTCCCACCGGGAGAGGGTTAGGTCGAGGGCGTGTCCCCCGTGTCTTGCAGCACCCAAACATCCTTGCCGCCGCCGCCCTGGCTGGAGTTGACAACCAGGCTGCCCCGGCGCAGGGCGACGCGGCAGAAAGCGCCGGGGACGATGCGGGTCTGGCGGCCGCTGAGCACGAACGGACGCAGGTCCACGTGGCGCGGCTCAAACTTGCCCTCGATGAGGCAGGGCGAGCGTGAGAGGGCCAGCACCGGCTGGGATATAAACCCTGCGGGGTCGGCCCGCAGCACTTTGGCGTAGTCGTCTCGCTCCTGCGGGGTGGCGTGGGGGCCGATAATCATACCGTAGCCGCCCGACTCGCCGACCCGCTTGACCACTAGGTCGGCTAGGTTGTCGAGGGTGTACTCCAGGTCTTTGGGGCGGCGGCACAGGTAGGTCTCGACGTTTTGTAGCAGCGGCTCCTGGCCTAGGTAGTAGCGAATCATGTCGGGAACGTAGGCGTAGACGCTCTTGTCGTCGGCGACGCCGGTGCCGGGGGCGTTGGCCAGCGTGACGTTGCCCAACTGGGCCGCGTCAATCAGCCCCCGGACTCCCAGCAGCGAGTCGGGCCGGAACACCAGCGGGTCAATAAAGTCGTCGTCAACCCGGCGGTAGATTACGTCCACCTGCTGAAGGCCGTTGGTAGTGCGCATATAGACGATGCCGTTACGCACAACCAGGTCCTGCCCCTCCACCAGCTCGGCGCCGATTTCGCGGGCCAGGAACATATGCTCATAGAAGGCGGAGTTGTACACTCCGGGGGTCAGCAGGGCAATTACGGGGTGGGGTTTGCCTCCGGGGGCCAGTTCGTTCAGCGTTGCGTGCAGCGCGGCGCCGTACTGCTCCACGTCCTGCACCCGCGAGCTGCGGTAGAGGCGGGGCAGGCTGGCCTTGGCGGCCTTCCGGTTGGCGATCATGTAGGACACGCCGGAAGGCACGCGCAGGTTGTCTTCCAGAACGCGAAAGCCGTCGTTGGTGCGAACTATATCGGTGCCGCAGACAGCGACCCAGATGCCGTGGGGCGGGGAGAAATCACGCATCTGCTCGCGGTATTGGGGGCACTCGCGCACCATGTCCTCGGGGATAACGCCGTCGTCTATGATGCGGCCCTCGCCGTAGATGTCCTCAAGGAAGTAATTTAGCGCCCGAATCCGCTGGGTCAGCCCGTCGGAAAGCCCCTGCCAATCGGCGGAGGTGACCACGCGGGGAATGGGGTCAACGGGGATAATGCGCTCCTCGGCCTCGGCGTCGCCGTAGACGGTGAAGGAGATGCTCTCGCTGGCGAAGGTGCGGTTGACGCGCCCCTGGATGCCGGCCAGTTCGTCGGCGGACAGGCGGCCCAAGGCGTCATACAGTTGCCGGGCGTGCTCTCGCGGCTGCCCGTCCGGCAGAAACATCTCATCGTAGATGGAGGGGTCAAGCTCGTATCCGTCGAAGCTCACTGCATCCTCCCATCGCCCGCGGCGCCGGACGGTTCTTAGTTGCGCCCAAGTCTGTGCTGAACGTCTTCCTGCATTATACAACCAAAAGAACCAGCGGAACCCGGCCCTCAATCTCTCCGGCAGGACGATTGCAAAGTCTCTGAGAATCCGTTCTTGGTGAGCTTGTCGAACCGCGAGCGGATTCTCAGAGACCGTCCTTCGACCAGCTCAGGACTAACGGTTTGGTGGCTGAACATGACTTTGCAATTGCCCTGCTGGGCCCTGAGTTGTCCGAGTGCGTTGGTGGTCCGACCAGCTCGCCATGGGCGGACTCTGGAGGATTTTACACAAAGACATGACTGCACTTCCTGATGCTGCCTGAGTGGCTTTTTTGGTTTCCCGGCCATTCCCGGTCATTTCCGGCCATTTGGTTATTTTCTGTTTGGGGCGGCCGTGTTGAGGGCCGAATATGGCGGACGGGCAGGGGCATACAGGGACTATGCTAGAGAGGTGTCATAGGGCTTGGCAAGGGCCAAGTGTCATAAAGACCAGGTGTCTATTAGGGGAACCCGGCAAGGGCTGCGGCATTCGTTCGGGGCAGTTTTCGTCTGGGGAACGCCCTCACCCTAACCCTCTCTCAGAGGGAGAGGGAACTTTGCAATCGTTCTGATCTCTCCGGGGTTCCCGCCGGTTCCTTCTATTTTTCCCTCCCCATGGGGGAGAGGGAACAGGGCCGCTGCTATGCGGATGGAGACGCAGCGACGTTGGCGGCCGCTTCCACCACTTCTTGGGGAGGAGTTTTGGGAATGACGATGACCATTTCGGTGTACTGGCCCGGTTCGGATTCGACCTGGATGGTCCCACCGTGCTGCCGGATGATGTCGCTGGTGATGGCTAGGCCCAGGCCGGTGCCCTGGTTGGTAGACTTGGTGGTGAAGAACGGGTTGAATATCTTTTCCGCAATGTCGGGAGGGATTCCGGGGCCGTTGTCCCGGATGCGTATCTCCACATCGTCGTCTATGCCGCGCGTGGTGAGCTTGACGGTGGGCGTGTAGCCCTGGAACCCGATGCCGGCGGCGGCCATGGTGAGGCGCTTTTCGTCGGTGGCCTGGCAGGCGTTGCCGACGATGTTGAGGAAGGTGCGGCCTAGGTCTTGGGGAATGGCCTGCACTTCGCCTAGGTCCGAGTCCAGGTCTTGTTCCACGGTCAGTTGGAATTCCGTATCGGTGGCCCGGGCGCTGTGGTAGGCCAGCATGGCGTGTTCCACCAGCAGCGTGTTGAGGTCTATGAGCTGCCAGTTGTTGGAGCCGCGCCCCATTCGCAGCATATCTTCGACGATGCGGCTGGCCCGTTCGCCGTGGTGCCTGATTCGCCCCAAGTTCTCTACGAGGTCATTGGAAATGTCGGCAATCAGCGAATTATCGAGGTTATCGCCGCCCTCTTCCATGACCTCCCGCATTTCGGTCAGCAGATCTACGGACGACTCGGAGAAGTTTTTGACGAAGTTCAGGGGGTTGCGGATTTCGTGGGCTACGCCGGCAGTGACCTCGCCCAGCGCGGCCAGCTTCTCGCGCATAACGATCTGGTCCTGCGCTTTCTGCAGGTCTGCCAGCACCACCTCCAGTTCCTCGTTCTTAGCCCCCAGTTCAGTCAGCACCGTCTCCAGTTCGGTGTTCTTGCCCTCCAGTTCGGTGTTCAGTTCCTCCACCAAGTTGAGACGCAGCGCTTCCAGGGAGTTATTGCGGAAGACCTCGAGAGCCGCCGCCATTTCCGCCAGTTCGTCATTCCCGGTGACTTCCACCTCTTCTTCCAGCTCGCCCGCAGCCATGCGGCGCATTCGCGCCGACAGCCTGCTGATGCGGTGCAGGAGCACGCGGCCGACGAACAGCCAGCTTATGAGCAACGCGCTGCCGACGCTGATGACGCTGATGGCCAGCAGCAGGGTGGCGCCGGTGGCGATGGCTTGATCGGAGGCTTGAGTCGCTTCCGCCGCGGAGGCCACGGCGGAAGTTACCAGACTGTCCACCTCTGCCACCAGGCTGGAGGACTGGGCGCGGCTGAGGCTCAGCAGACTGATCTGTTCTTCGTTCAGTTGCAGTTTCGACTGCAACACCACAAAGACTCCGTCCCGGTCCAGCCCCAGCCGCTCCAGCCTGGAGTAGAGCGGTATAAGAAGCGCCTCCAGTCCGGCGTTGTCTAGGGAGGCGAGGTTACGTTCAATGCTGGCTATGGAAGACTCGAACCGCTCCTCCTGGGCTTCAACCAGTGTTGGGTCAAAGATGCTGAAGACAGTGGAAAGCTGCTGAAAAGCTATGTTGGTGTCGGCCTGCAGGGCGGACAGATGGCGGTAGGTGCCGAATTCTTCCTCGGAAAAGTGAATGGGATAGGGCGCGACGAAATCGTCCAGTTCACTCCGGCCGGTGAGGATGTAGAACAGCTCGTCGTCTACGGCGGGGATCAGGACCTGCTCCAGCTCGGCGCGAAGTTGGACCATTTCGTCCAGCAGGGCGTCGGACTGTTCGCCGAGTTCAAAGGCCCTGCCCATGTTGTCACGGATGGTTTCGATGTAGGTCTGCAAACCGTCGGAGTATCCGCGGATGCGCTGCGCCCTTTCTGGGTCGGCCTCTGCCAGCGCCATCAGATGATCCTCTATTATGTCGTTAGCGGAGACGATTTCCATCCACACATCCGTTATTTCCTCCGCCGTGGACGCGGTGGTCAGGCGGGGCGCCGCCGCCACCAGTGAGCTGCTGTATTCGGCAACGCCGAAGGCGGCTTCCATTTCCGGCACGCTTCCTTCGTTGACCGCGGCTTGGGCATCGTCCACCCGTTGGAAGCTGAACCAGCCGATCAGGCTGGCGGCGACGGTCAGCGCCACGGCCACGCCGAAGGCGGCGAAGAGTTGTGTAGAAATGCGGAAACGGAGCGCCACAAGGCGTTTCAGAAAATCCATAGTCGTCAGCGTCCCGCAGGGTTTGGATGGAGTGAACCGGCAAGTATGTCAGTTGACAGTATCCCGCAAAGTTTTTATGGGATGATACTGCCCGTCGGCTCCGATTACAGTGAGAAACACCGTGTCGGAACCCTGGTTGTCACTGTTCGCATCTGCGTAACTCAGCGGGAAGCCGTCAATATCCAGCTTCTTGCTGTTCAGCAGGCTTTCTAGGAAGCAGGTCCGGCTCACGTCCCGTCCGCACTGCTCCAGCCCGGAGATGGCCAGGCGTCCCGCCAAGTAACCCTCAAAGGAAACGAAACCGGGAACCGCTTTCGCGTCGAATTCGGTAAGCGCCTCAAGATATGAGGCCACGACGGGCAGCGAGTCATCTGTGGGGAAAGGCACCACCTGTGTGACGTAGACACCCTCGCCCTTGGAGCCGAGCTTCTCGGCCAAGGCGTTGGATCCCACGAAGGAAATAGTGATGAACTCCGCCTCAACCAGCTTGGTCAGCCGGGCCCAGAGGATGAAAGTAGCTATCGGGTCGTAGGCGCCGACCATGATAACCCCTTCGGGCCGGCCTTTGGCAAGGTCCAGCAACGCCGTTTTGACCGCCGTGGTATTCCGGGGATACAGGCCGACGGCCACCGGCTCCATGCCGCGCCGTTCCAGGGCGGCCAGCGCGCCGTTGTAGCCGGCCCGCCCGAAGGAATCGTCCTGGTAAAGCACCGCGATGCGTTCGATGCCGAGGTCAGTGGTAAAGCGTTCCACCATTTCCTCGGTCTCTTGATTGTAGGAGGCCCGCAGGTTGACGATGTTGCTCCATTCCGGGGCGCGCAGGAACGCCGCGCCGGTGAAGGGGGGCGATGAACGGCACGCCGGCGTTGGCGGCGACCGGCGTGGCGGAACGGGACGTGGGCGTACCGACCTCGCCAATGAGGGCGAACACGTCCGCATCCCTGATCAGCTCCCGGGTGTTGGTGGCGGCGGCTTCCGGCTCGTAGGCGTCGTCTAGGTGGGTCAGCTTCAATTCCCTGCCGTGTACGCCCCCGCGCCGGTTAGCTTCAGCGAAAGCGGCCTCAATGCCCAAGCGCATATTGATTCCCAGTTCCTGCGCTGGCCCGCTGAAAGCAGCCGACTGGCCGAAGAGGATCCTGTCGGGGGTGACGCCAAGCTGCTGCGAGGGCGCTGCCTCAGTGGGGGTGGGATCGGGAACAGGGGTGAGGGCTGTGGTTGGCGAGGCTTCTTCGGGTGCGCTGCACGCCAGCGCGGCAATGACCAGCGCGGCGATGGCGGCGCAACAGGCGCGGCGGAGCCGGTGGAGCGGCATTATAGCGCGGTCAAGGCCATTCATCAGGTCCATCCACGCCGGTCTCCCATAGATCCGGTAATTTCCCGCCATTTCCTTGGATGCGGGTCAGTGGAGGCGGGTCAATCTGATGTGGTAACAGGCACTGACTGTATCTCGTCACGGACATAGCGGGGGCTTCAGCGCGTTGCCACAACGCGGGCGTTACCGGCCCGCCGGTTCACACTCTCCGGGACACCAAGGTCAGCCGGTTCTTACCAGCGGTGCGCTGGTAGGAAAGGTCGTCCATCAAGGTGCGAACCAAATGAACACCCAGCCCTCCTATTGGCCGGTCACCAAGAAGGGCGTCGATGTCCGGCGGCGCGGCGTCTTGCAAGGGGTTGAATGGCTGGCCGTCGTCTGACATCTCAATGGTCAGGGCGTCGTCATCTGAGGTCAGCACGATTTCGATTTCCGGGTGGCGCTCGTGGTCTTCCCCGCCATAGGCAAGTATGTTGAGGCCCAGTTCTTCCAGAACCAGGTTCACCTTGAAGATCAGGCCTTCCGGCCAAGCTTCGCGCTGCCCCAATTCCTCCACAGTGCCGTAGATGTATTGGAGCTTGTCGGCATCGCTCGATTCAGAGTTGGGCGCGATTTTCAGGTAAACTGTCTCGCTCAACTTTATCCCCCAAACCGGTGAAGCACCAAGCAGGTCACGTCGTCTGACTGCGGTGTCTCGCCGGCGAAGTCGGCAACCGCCCGCAGGATGGCCTCGTTGGCCATTCTCGCGGAACTGGGCGGCTGGCCCACGAAAATCTGACGCAGCCGGTCAACTCCGAACTCTTCCCCTTCGGAATTCATGGCCTCGGAAACGCCGTCGGTATAGAGAACGAGAGTGTCGCCAGGCTCTATGATAACGTCTTTCTGGGCGTATTCCAGGCCGGGCACGACCCCCAAGGCAATACCGCCGGTCAAAGGCAGTTCCGTCGAGCTCCCGTCTGAGTGCACAACAAGCGGGTTGGAGTGACCGCCGTTGGCGTAGGTCAAATCTCCCGTAGACGGGTCGTAGACGGTGTAGAGGAGAGTGACGAACATGATGGTATCGTTGTCTTCGTTCAGGAGGTCGTTCACCTCGGACAGCACGTTACCGGGGGCGCCCCTGCCAATGGCTGCTCCCTTGAGCAGAGTGCGGCTGGACATCATGAAAAGGGCCGCAGGAACCCCTTTGTCAGAAACGTCGGCCACGGCCAGACCAATCCGGTCCTTTTCTAGGTTAATCACGTCAAAAAAATCCCCGCCAACGTTGCGGGCGGGTATCATGTTGCCGTAGACGTCGAAGTTGACCCCCTCTGGGAAGACGGTAGGGAGAATGGCTTGCTGCATCTTGCTGGCGACATTCAGCTCATTTTGCAGCGCTACCAGCTTGTCGCGCGCGAGCAGAGCCTCCTTCCACTCCTCCATGTGGGTTAGCGTCCGCTCTATTGTGATTTGGAGGTCCTCGAAGTCCAGGGGCTTGGTGACGAAATCAAAGGCGCCGCGATTCATGGCGGTGCGTATATTGCGCATATCGCCATAGGCGGAGACTATGATGGAGCGAATGTTGGGGTCCACCTTGGGAATCTGCTCCAGCAGGGTAAGGCCGTCCATTTGAGGCATATTAATGTCGGAGACGACCATGTCAATGTCGGGGTCTCGCTGCAACACTTCCAACGCTTCCACCCCGTTGTGGGCAAAAACGAAAGCATACCGCCCGGCCCGTATGTTCCGCCGCATTCTTTGCAGGATTAGTGGCTCAAGGTCGGGTTCGTCATCCACCACCAGGATTTTGTAGGACCCTGGCTGATCGTTGTTAATTGTTCCGGCCATTTATTCTGGCTCTCTACTAACCTGAATTATTCTGCCTCAAGATTCCGGCTTATGCCGGAATCTCCATCGGCTGCGGTTTGCATCCGGCTAACTGCTAACTGCGGTCCGGGCTGCCTGCTGATCGTCGTGGATGTCGATAATCTGGTCGAAGCCGCTGATGGTGAATACGTCACGCACGGACTGTGAGAGTGAACAGACGGCGAACTTCACGTTGGCGGTCCGCATATCCTTGGCGGTCAGCAGGATAACCCGCAGGCCGGCGCTGCTGATGTAGGAAAGCTCTTCGAAATCTAGGATCACCGCCGTGTCGCCGGGCGAGACGGCGCCCTTCAGGGCGTCCTGGAACTCCGTGGCGTTAGTGCCGTCCACCCGTCCACCGGTCTTGGCGATTACGGTTGCGCCGTCTCTCTCGGTGTTAATTTCCATGTCCCCACATCCTTATCAAGATCAAGCAAGCCGGTATGACTTTGGCCGGATGGGCCGGTTTGTCTACTGCTTCCCGGCCTGGCAGCCTGCCCAATCATCAGCCGCCTCGCAGTCTCATCAGGCTTTTCACCTTCGCCATAATACAATATACGGCAAGTTCTTAACATCCCCTCAAAACCCCAGGGCAATCGCGTCTTAATCAAACCAGCTTTGCACGAACCCGTCATTATCCGCGAAAGCGGGAATGGGGGTGTGGCATGGATTGGAATGATGAGCGAAGAGGCTCCATAGGTTAAACGCGATTGCCCTGCTAAACCACCGCGAACACTCGACCTAGGCCGTTGGTTCGCCCAGACTGCCGGGCCGGCGTATCCCGTGCGCCTGATTGTCCGGCTATTGCATTTGCCTTTGGGTTGATGTACTGTCGCGGGCAGTTCGCCCGTACCGGCGCGGACGCGGATTTGCCGCTAAAAACCCGTCCCTGTTCTGAATCAGGGCATTATTCGGAACTCACGGAGATGGCGAGATTCAGCGTTATATCCTAATGCGGCTTGGCCAGGCAGTGCTTTCCCTCTGGGTGGTGAGCATCATCGTCTTCGGCTTGGGGCGCGTGACCGGCGACCCGGTCGACGTGTTGTTGCCCATCGACGCGACCCACGACGAACGGGAAGAGCTGCGTGAGCAGCTTGGCTTCAACAACCCCATCTGGACCCAGTACATCAACTATATGCGCAACAGCTTCCGGGGGGACTTCGGCGAGTCCATCAAGTACCAGGGGCACGAGGCCATGAGCCTGGTGCTGTTGCGATTCCCCACCACTCTCGAATTGGGGGCGGTGGCTATTCTGTTCTCAGTGGCGGTAGCCATCCCCATTGGCGTACTGTCGGCAGTCAAGAAAGACACCATATTCGACTGGGTTGGCAAGACCATCGCCCTGCTGGGCCAGTCGTTCCCGCCCTTCTGGCTGGGCTTGGTGATGATGTGGATTTTCGCCGTTCAACTTGAATTGGTGCCCACCTCGCAGTGCCAAGGGGCGAAATCCTACATCCTGCCGGCGATTTCCATCGGCTGGTTCTTGGTGGCCGCGCTGATGCGCCTGATGCGCTCCTCAATGCTGGAGATAATGGACAGCGAGTTCATCAACCTAGCGCGCACCAAGGGGCTGCGAGAGTCGAAAGTCATCTGGAAACACGCGCTGCGCAACGCCGCCATCGCGCCGTTGACCTACTTCGGCATCATCTTCGGCGGGTTGCTGGTGGGGTCGGTCTCCATCGAGACGGTCTACAACTGCAAGGGCGTGGGGCTGCTGGCTTTCGAGGCAGTGCTGGCCCGGGACTTCCCGCTGATGCAGGCGATAGTGGTCTTCTTCGCCGGCGTGTATGTCATCACCAACCTGGCTATCGACGTGCTATACGCCTACCTGGACCCGCGCATCCGCTACTCCTAAGAGTTCGCTGCGCCTGCCCCCAAGCAAATGGGACCATCTGCCATTCCCTCGCTCTACCCTCTTCTGGCGGTAGAGCGATTCTTGTGCAAGCGACTCGCTGCTCCCTTGAACCAGCTTCGCGCGTTATGGCTCGGTGATTGTCAGCGTCTGGTTGGGCGCCACGCCTTGCAGCGTTTGCAGGGCGCCGCTGGGCCACTGCACCCGGATTTCATCCACGGCAGCCGCCTGGCCTAGGCCGAAGTGGACCGGGAGCATATTCTGCGAGGAGTTGCTGGCCCCGGCGGTTACCTCCCGAATCTGGGAGCGCCCGTTGGCGGTCAGCGTGATTCTTGCGCCGATGCCATCGCGGTTGCTGGCGGAGCCGACGGTCCTGACGATGAGCCAGTTGTTGCCCCAGTCGCAGCGGTTGCGGAACAGCCGGGCCGGTTCTCCCACCGCCGCCGAGCGGCCTAGGTTGGCGACGAAGAGGTCGAGGCAGCCGTCGCCGTCGAAGTCGGCGTAGGCCACGCCGCGCCCGGTGCCCCAGTCGGCGGCCCCGCTGACGGATGACACGTCCTCGAAGACTCCTTCGCCATTGTTGCGGAACAGCAGGTTGGGCTGTTCCCGGCGGTTGATGTCGTCAGTGTCCAGGTATCCGCTGGCGACGTACAAGTCTTCGTGCCCGTCGTTGTCATAGTCGAAGAAGACAGTCCCCCAGCTTACCCTCTGCTGGCGGCGGAACTCGCCATAGGCCACGCCCGCGGCGGCGGCTTCGTCGCTGAAAGTCTGGCCGTCGGTGGTGGTCAGCAGAACGTTGTCGCCGATGTTGGTAACGAACATATCGAGGTAGCCGTCGGAGTTGTAATCGGCCACTGCCAACCCCATGCCGAACATCGCGGCCCCGGCCCCTGACTGACGCGATACATCGGTGAAGGCCCAATCTAAAGTTCCCTCTCCTTCCGGGAGAGGGCTAGGGCTAGGGCGTTCCCCGGCCAGAGGCCCGTCGTTGCGCCAGAGGACGTTGTGGTGGATGTATTCGCCGAAGTCGTTGACGATGTACAGGTCCAGGTCTCCGTCATTATCGAAGTCCACCCAGGCCGGCTGGAACCCCGCGCCCCACACGCTGCCGTACTCACCCTCGGCGTGGGAAGGGTTGGCGGTGGCACCCAGCAGATGGGTGACCTCGGTAAATGTGCCGTCCTGATTGTTGTGGAACAGGGCCAGGGGGCGCACGTCGAAGAAGTAGAGCCGCTTGGTGAAGGCGTCGGGGTTAGACTCGTCTATATGGCGAACCACGATAAAGTCCAGGGCCCCGTCGCGGTCGTAGTCGCCCCAGGCGCAGCCCATGGAGCGGTAGGTGGCGTCAGGATCGGACAGCCCGGCGGGTCCGGCGGCGTCGGTGAACCCGCCGTTCCCGTCGTTGCGGAACAGTTTGCTCGCGCCCCAGTTGGCGACGAACAGGTCCTGGTCACCATCGTTGTCGTAGTCGGCGGCGCAGCCTCCATTGCCCTTGGCCTCGGCGTCCGCGACGCCTGCCGCTTCCGCCACGTTGGTAAATGTGCCGTCGCCGTTGTTTCGGAACAGGACGTTCCGGTCCTCGCCTTCGAGGGCCAGGCCGGCCAGGTCGGGAGTGGCCGTGAGATAGATGTCCTCCAAGCCGTCGCCGTTATAGTCGAATACCACGACGCCGGCGCCGAGAGGGATAATGTCCAGCAGGTCGCGGTAGTGTGTAAAGGCAATCCCTGCCTGCTCGCTCACCTCCTCGAACGCCGGAGGCCGGTAGGTCAGCGCGCCGGGCAGGGACACTGTGGCGCCGCCGGGATTGGTGACCACGGCGTCCACCGTCCCCAGGGCGTGGGCCGGAACCAGAGCCACCAGCCGCGTCGAGTCCAGGAAGGCCCAGGCCGCCTCCACGCCGTCGATGGCGACGCCTGCGCCGTCCAAGAAGCCGCTACCATGCACGGTCACCAGCACGTCGCCGCCGGTGCCGACAACAGACGGTTCAATTCGGTCAACGAGGAGTTCGCCCCCGTCCTCTGCGGGAACGGCGGCGGCCTGCCAGCTCTCGCCACCGGCCCCGCCGGTTACCGACGCCCGGATGCCGACGCCCTCGCCGCCGATGAGCGGGCCGAGAGCCAGGATGCTGAGACCGGCGGCCAGCCCCAGCACCCAGGTGGCCGCGGCCAGGGTGGCCACCGCTCTCCGGGGCATCGCCCGGGCCAGCCCCCAGAAGGTCACTGGGCCGCCGGCCGCGGCCGCGAAGAGCAGCGTGGCAGCCGGAGCCTCACCCATCCCCACCAGCAACAGCGCCGCCACCAGCGGAATCTCGAACATCAGCGGCACGTTTATCAGCAAGCCCAAGGTGGCCGCTATCGCCACGCCCTGGGGATTGTTGCCCAAGTAGGTCCCAACGGCTTCCGGGCTGACCCACTGGATGACCAGAGCGCTGACGAACCCCGCCAGCACCATCACCGGCCCGAGGCGCACGGCGTAGCGCAGGCTGGCCCTCGCCCAGGCCTTGAGGCCGCTTACCAGAACGGCCCGCCAAGAGGACGGCTCTGCGGAGTCCGGGCCTGAACCCGGCGTTATCAGCTCCGGCAGGGGAACGGCGGGCAGTTCCGGCGGCTCGCTGCCCTGCCGGACCAGCCAGGCCACCAGCGGCCCGAGGAACAGGGCGGCCACCAGACTCAACCCCACCCTGCTCCCGGCCAGCATGGGGGTGAACACCAGCGCAGCCATCAGCAGGGCCGGGACGTTCAGGGTGCTGGAGCCGTGGACGATGGCCAGCGCCGCCTCGGTGCCCGCGCCCCGCTGCCGGAAGGCGTTGGCGATAGGGACGATGCAGGCAGAGCACAGGTTCATGGCCGGCCCCACCAGCAGGCCGCTCAGAGAGCCGCGCACTCCCCGCCGCGACCAGACGCCATACACGCTGCCCGCGGGCAGCAGGAAGGTCTCGGTCAGCCCCGCGATGAGGAAGGCGAAGACCATCCCCAGCGAGATTATCTTCAGGTAGGCCAAGGAGAAGTCCCACCAGCGGGAGAGCAGCGTTGAGTCCGGTTCGCGCTCCAAGCAAAAACCCTGGAAGCATTCGACGGCGGGGGCGGTTGCCCCGGCCAGATCGGCCTCCACTACGTCCAGCTTGGGAATGCGGTTGAACCACAGAAAAAGGCCGAGAAGCACGGCCAGAAATACCAGCCCAAAGGCCAGTTGTTTCCTGCGGGGGGTGGTGAACATATCAGATTGAAGCCGTGATGAGAAATCCGGGCGGTGGGGATAAGTTGCTTGATTATACGCTCTGCGCACTCACATACGCGCTGCGTTCGCAAAGGAAAACGGGCGGCCCTGAGGGACCGCCCGCGCAGATTCCGTGCCGGTGCGCCGGGCCTGCGGAGTCAGGCCGGCGGCAGTCGCGCCCTTGGCCCTAGCGGCAGGGGTCTGCGGTCTTGCAGGCAGCTATCAGCCAGGTGTGGCCGATGTCGCCGCCGTCCCAGCCGGGGAAGGTCCAGTTGTCGACAAAGTTCGGGTCAAGGATAACCTCGATGAACACCTCGAACAGGGGGATGTTCTCGTATTCCTCGAACTTGATGTTGCCGATTTCGCGGAGCATAGCGTCGCGCTTGTCAAGGTCGGCGGTTTCCCGAAGCTCATACCATTTCTCGAACAGCTCGTCGGTTTCGTACTGGTGGGTGATGCTGTAGCCGGCGTTGAAGCTGGAAATCTGGGTTTCGACGACCTTCTTGGACGGCGGGATGGCCCACAGGTAGCCGGGGAAGTCGCGGCTGTCTAGCTGGGGTCTGACAGTGCCGGCCCAGTCGGCTTCGACCAGGGTCAGATCAATGCCAATATCCTGGAGGTAAATCTGAACCGCTTCCATCAGCGGTATCAGCTCCGGCGCGCCGGGGAAGGGGAACAGCCAGGCGTTGGCCTTGAAGCCCTCGGCGTAGCCCGCCTCGGCCATCAGTTCTTTCGCCCGTTCTACGTCGTAGCCGTACATGTCATCGAAGCGCTCGGCCCAGGTGTCGTCCCAGCCGGGTAGCCCTTCGTAGAAACCGTGGACGTAGGACGGAGTTACCCGGCCCTTGTACAACTGCAAGCGGATGGTCTCCCGGTCAATGGCCCGGTTGATGGCCTCCCGCACCTTGATGTCGGTGAAGGGCAGGTCGGGGTCGAGCTTGCCGGTGGTGCCGATGTACTTTTTCCGCGACTCGTCCTCGGTTCCGAAGTACAGCCCGGTGAAGTTGATCTGCACCTGCTGGGCCGGGCCGGTGCTCTTGACCAGCTTGTAGCCCTGGGATACCAACTGGTCGGTGAGGTCCTTGTTGACCTCGGTCAGGTGAGTCTCGCCGGCCTGGAACTGGGCCAGCCTGGTGCCCTCCTCCAGGGTCCAGGTCATAATCAGTTCGTTCCAGTCAACGTTGTGAATCCAGTGTTCGCCGGGGGCTTTGGAATACAACACCGAATCGCCCAGCTTGTGCTCTTGGAAGATATAGGGACCGGTGCCGGCGATGTTGGTCTCGTAAGCCTGCTCGCCCTCCTGGTCCCACTGCTGCTTGCTGTACATCAGTATGTCGGTGGCTTCGGAGTAGTAGAACATCAGGTCGGGGCAAGGCACATGGCACAGCATATTGACTTCGTAGTCGCTGACGACTTCGACTTCCTCTACCTGACACATACCGACCTTGTAGCCAGAGCTGGGGTCGTCTTCCCGGCCCGGATAGTCGGGGTCGCACCAGATGGCGTGGCTGTGCACGACGTCGGCGGCGTTGAATTCGCCGAAGTCTCCGCCGTTCTTGTCGTGCCACTCGACGCCCTCGGCCAGATGCACGTTCCATGACCTAGAGTCGGGAGCCAGCGTGGCCTCGGTGGCCAGCCAGGGGCCCATGGTGTTGGTGACCGGGCTAATCTCGAAGAGCCACTCCATCATTGGGTCTTGCTTGATGAGCTGGTCCGCGGTGCCCAGAATCCAGGTCCTGAAGTAATCGCGGGTGGGCGAGATCAGGCCCATAATCAGGCGGTCAACCTTGGCCTCGCCGCCGGTCATTGCGGGTGGTTCCGTAGGCGCAGTCACCGCGGTGGGAACGGGGGCCGCGGCTTCGGTTGTCGCCACCGGAGCAGCCGAAGACTCCGTCGGCACCGGCGTTGAAGTGGCGGACGCCCCACAGGCCACCGCCAGAGCCAACAGCAAGATTACCAGGAAGGCAACGGGCCTCTTGAACAAATGGGTAACTGACATGGGCGGAATCCTCCTCAGCGCTTCAGGTTTTGGTTGGTGAATGAGAGAAAGCGGGATTCGGCCCTGTATAGCAAACACAATTGATTTAGTCAATAGCATATTCCGAAAATACTATCAGCATTATGTTGTAATATATTATTATATGGATATATTCATTAAAAATACGCCGCATAATAGTTTCATTTCGTAACAGAAAATGCTGTGAGGCTTGGGCTCACAGCTAGGAGGGAGGGGGTGGGTGATCAGGAAGAGGGACAAAGGAAAAGGGGCGGCCCGGACGGGCTGCCCCCTGTTTCCGTGTCGTCGTCTGTTTGACCGACGCCTATCGCCCTTGGCCCTAGCGGCAGGGGTCTTCGGTCTTGCAGGCGGTGATCAGCCAGGTATGGCCGATGTCGCCGCCGTCCCAGCCGGGGAAGGTCCAGTCGTCGACGTAGTTGGGGTCGAGGATTGCCTCGATGAAAACCTCGTACATCGGGATGTTCTCGAAGTTGTTGAACTTGATGTTGCCGATTTCCCGCAGCAGCACGTCGCGCTCGCCGAGGTCGGCTGTGTTGCGCAGTTTGTCCCAGAGGTCGAAAAGTTCGTCGGTCTCGTACTGGTGGCTGGCGTTGTATCCGGCGTTGAAGCCGGCAATCTGGGTTTCGACCACCTTCTTGGAGGGCGGGATGGCCCACAGGAAGCCGGGGAAGTCGCGGCTGCGCAACTGAGGGATGACTGTGCCGGCCCAGTCGGCTTCGACCAGGGTCAGCTCGATGCCGATTTCCTGAAGGTAAATCTGCAAGGTCTCCATCAGGGGTATCAACTCCGGCGCGCCGGGGAAGGGGAACAGCCAGGCGTTGGCCTCGAAGCCGTCGGCATAGCCCGCTTCTGCCATCAGAGCCTTGGCTCCCTCCACGTCGTAGCCGTACATCTCGTCGAAGCGCTCGGCCCACGATTCGTCGTAGCCGGGCAGTCCCTCGTAATAGCCGTGAACGTAGGCGGGGGTGACCCGGCCCTTGTATAGCTGCAAGCGGATGGTCTCGCGGTCAATGGCCTTGTTGATGGCCTGCCGCACCTTGATGTCGGTGAAGGGCAGGTCGGGGTCAAGCTTGCCGGTGGTCCCGACGTACTTGTCCCGGGACTCGTCCTCGGTGCCGAAGTACAGTCCGGTGAAGTTGATCTGCACCTGCTGGGCCGGGCCGGTGCTCTTGACCAGCTTGTAGCCTTGGGACACCAGCTGGTCGGTGAGGTCCTTGTTGACCTCGGTCAGATGGGTCTCACCGGCCTGGAACTGGGCCAGTCGGGTGGCCTCTTCCAGGGTCCAGGTCATTATCATCTCGTTCCAGTCAACCGGGTGCAACCAGTGCTCGCCGGGGGCCTTTTCATACAGCACGGACTCGCCGAGTTTGTGTTCCGAGAAGATGTAGGGGCCGGTGCCGGCGATGTTGGTCTCGTAGGCGCCCTCGCCTTCCTGGTCCCACTGCCGCTTGCTGTACATCAGCATGTCGGTGGCTTCAGCATAGTAGAAGTTCAGGTCGGGGCAGGGCACGTTGCACAGCATATTGACTTCGTAGTCGCTGACGACTTCGACTTCCTCGACCTGGCACATACCGACCTTGTAGCCAGAGCTGGGTCGTCTTCCCGGCCCGGATAGTCGGGGTCGCACCAGATGGCGTGGCTGTGAACCACGTCGGCGGCGTTGAATTCGCCGAAGTCGGTGCCGTTCTTGTCATGCCAGACGGCGCCCTTGGCCAGCTTCAGGTTCCAGGACATCGAGTCCTCGGCCAAGGTGGCCTCGGTGGCGAGCCACGGTTCCATGGTGTTGGTGACGGGGCTAATCTCGAAGAGCCACTCCATCATCGGGTCTTGTTTGATGAGCTGGTCCGCGCTGCCCAAAATCCAGGTCCTGAAGTAATCGCGGGTGGGCGAGATGAGGCCCATAATCAGGCGGTCAACCTTGGCCTCACCGCCGGTCATTGCGGGTGGTTCCGTAGGCGCAGTCACCGCGGTGGGAACAGGGGCCGCGGCTTCGGTTGTCGCCACCGGAGCAGCCGAAGACTCCGTCGACACCGGCGTTGAAGTGGCGGACGCCCCGCAGGCCACCGCCAGAGCCACCAGCAAGATTACTAGAAAGGCAACGGGCCTCTTGAACAAATGGGTAACTGACATGGGCGGAATCCTCCTCAGCGCTTCAGGTTTTGGTTGGTGAATGAGAGAAAGCGGGATTCGGCCTTGTATAGCAAACGCAATTGATTTAGTCAATAGCATATTGCGAAAATACTATCAGCATTATGTGGTAATATGTTATGGTATAGATATATTCATTAAAAATACGCCGCATAATAGTTTCATTTCGTAACAGAAAATGCTGTGAGGCTTGGACTCACAGCTAGGAGGGAGGGGGTGGGTGGTCAGGAAGAGGGACAAAGGAAAAGGGGCGGCCCGGACGGGCCGCCCCCTGTTTCCGTGTCGTCGTCTGTTTGACCGACGCCTATCGCTCTTGGCCCTAGCGGCAGGGATCTTCGGTCTTGCAGGCAGTTATCAGCCAGGTATGGCCGATGTCGCCGCCATCCCAGCCAGGGAAGGTCCAGTCATCCACGATGTTCGGGTCGAGGATTGCCTCGATGAAAACCTCGTACATCGGGATGTTCTCGAAGTTGTTGAACTTGTAATTGCCGATTTCGCGCAGCATGGTGTCGCGCTGATCGAGGTCGGCGGTGTTGCGCAGATTGTCCCAGAGGTCGAAGATTTCGTCGGTCTCGAGCTGGTGAATAGCGTTGTACCCAGCGTTGAAGCCGGCGATCTGGGTTTCGACGACCTTCTTGGAGGGCGGGATGGCATACATATAGCCTGGGAAGTCCCGTCCGCGCAGCGCGGGGATGACCTTGCCGGCCCAGTCAGCGTCTTCCAGAGTCAGCTCGATGCCGATCTCCTGGAGGTAAATCTGGACTGATTCCATCAGCGGTCCCAGTTCCGGCGCGCCGGGGAAGGGGAACAGCCAGGCCCTGGCCTCGAAGCCGTCGGCATATCCCGCATCAACCATCAGTTGTTTCGCCGCCTCCACGTCGTAGCCGTACATCTCGTCGAAGCGCTCGGCCCAAGTGTCGTCCCATCCGGGCAGTCCCTCGTAATAGCCGTGGACGAAGGCGTTGGTGACCCGGCCCTTGTATAGCTGCAAGCGGATGGTCTCGCGGTCAATGGCCTTGTTGATGGCCTGCCGCACCTTGATGTCGGTGAAGGGCAGGTCGGGGTCGAGCTTGCCGGTGGTCCCGACGTACTTGTCCCGGGACTCGTCCTCGGTGCCGAAGTAGAGTCCGGTGAAGTTGATCTGCACCTGCTGGGCCGGGCCGGTGCTCTTCACCAGCTTGTAGCCTTGGGACACCAACTGGTCGGTGAGGTCCTTGTTGACCTCGGTCAGATGGGTCTCGCCAGCCTGGAACTGGGCCAGCCGGGTGGCCTCTTCCAGCGTCCAGGTCATTATCACCTCGTTCCAGTCAACGGGGTGCAACCAGTGCTCGCCGGGGGCCTTCTTGTACAGCACCGACTCGCCGAGCTTGTGCTCCTCGAAGATGTAGGGGCCAGTGCCGGCGATGTTGGTCTCGTAGGCGCCCTCGCCTTCCTGGTCCCACTGCTGCTTGCTGTACATCATCATGTCGGTGGCTTCAGCATAGTAGAAGTTCAGGTCGGGGCAGGGCACGTTGCACATCATATTGACTTCGTAGTCGTTGACGACTTCGACTTCCTCGACCTGGCACATACCGACCCGGTAGCCGGAGCTGGGGTCGTCTTCCCGGCCCGGATAGTCGGGGTCGCACCAGATGGCGTGGCTGTGAACCACGTCGGCGGCGTTGAATTCGCCGAAGTCGGTGCCGTTCTTGTCGTTCCAGACGGCGCCCTTGGCCAGCTTCAGGTTCCAGGACATCGAGTCCGCGGCCAAGGTGGCCTCGGTGGCGAGCCACGGCTCCATGGTGTTGGTGACGGGGCTGATCTCGAAGAGCCATTCCATCATTGGGTCATGCTTGATGACCTGGTCTGCGCTGCCCAGAATCCAGGTCCTGAAGTAATCGCGGGTGGGCGAGATCAGGCCCATGATCAGGCGGTCAACTTTGGCTTCGCCGCCAGTCATTGCGGGTGGTTCCGTAGGCGCAGTCACCGCGGTGGGAACGGGGGCCGCGGCTTCGGTTGTCGCCACCGAGCCTCCGGTTGTCGCCGTCGGAGCCTCCGTTGCCGCTACTGGAGCATCTGTTGGTTCCGGTGTTGCGGTGGCGGATGCCCCGCAGGCCACCGCCAGAGCCACCAGCAGGACCACTAGAAAGGCAACGGGTCTCCATAACAATTGGGTAACGGACATGGGCGGAATCCTCCTCAAGCGCATCAACTTGGCCTAGCGCATCGCGCCTGTATAGCAAACCGCCCTGTAATAGTCAATAGCAGGCACCTTTCCTCCAGGGCGATTGCAAAGTTCCCTCTCCCTCTGGGAGAAGGTTAGGGTGAGGGCGTTCCCCAGACGCTTTTATGACACTTGGCCCTTGCCAAGCCCTATGACACCTCCCTAGCATAGTTCCTGTAAGCCCCTGCCCGTCCGCCATTCGGCCCTCAACACCGCCGCCCGCCCCAACAGAATAACCAAATGGCGGGAAATGACCGGAAATGGCGGGGAAACCAAAAAAACAAGCCACTCAGGCAGCATCAGGAAGTGCCGTCATGACTTTGAGCCAAATCAGAAACAGCGTCGACGCCCTGTGCCGCAAATACGCCCCTGAGCTCGCCCTCTACCGGGCCCGCGGCTTGGCCAGCGAATTCTGCCTCCAATACACCGTGGCCGTCGCCGACCGGAAGCCCGCTCCGGAAACCCATCCCTTTATCAAGCGTATTGCCGACCACGGCCTGCGCTTGACCACCTTTATGGCCCTCAACAACTACCTGGAACGCTGCCGGAGGGAGCGCCGGATTCCCGAGTGCACTGAAATCGTCCACTGCCTCCTTCCGTGGTCCAGAAACAGCGGCCTCCCAACTACATCCCTCGTGTAAAGTCCTCCAGAGTCCGCTCATAGAGAGCTGGTAGAACCGCGAACGGACTCAGACAACTCAGGGCCCAGCAGGACGATTGCAAAGTTCCCCCATCCGTTCATGGTGAGCTTGTCGAACCACGAGCGGATTCTGGTGGCCCGTCCTTCGACAAGCTCAGGACTAACGGCTTGGATGTCTGTTTGACTTTGCAATCGTCCTGACCTTTCCTCATCGGTATTATCAATGATGTTGGAGTGAATGGGAGTGCGAAATAGCGCATCGGAGACACTTTCCGGCAGCAGGGTTTGTGCCCTTCCTTGACACTACTTGTCCGCGATTGTAGAGTGCCTGAATACACCGCCTGTCTGGCCCGGGCTATGTCGGCAGAGCTGGCGGCGCCGGCCAAAATTTCAGGCTAGAAAATCAGCCGAAGGAGTGTCGCGGTGGCGTTACCACGGATTGAGTCCATCCCCGGATACGCAGGACAAATAACGCCGTCGCCTCTTCGGAAACTGTCCGTTGCTTGGGACGTGCTTCGCCGCTATCCGGTGATTCCGGTATTCATCTTGCTGGCGGTGATGGTTGTTCCGGCGATATTCGCGCCGCTGGTTGCGCCGCATCCGCCCAAGAAAGGCGACCTGAACGAGCGGCTGCTGCCGCCCTTCTGGATCGGAGTCAATTATTTCTCTCTGGAGGCCATGGACGAAATTGACCGGGCCAACCTGCGGCCGCAATTGCTGGTGGCCGAAGCGCAGGCGCTGGTGGATGTCGGAAACGCCCGCATACAAGACGGCGGGACCACGGTTTCGGGGGGCGACCGGATCATCAAGCTGAAGACGGTGGTGGAGACGACTCCCCCCGGCGGCGGGACACCTTATGAAGTGGCCCTGAAAGATGCCCAGTCCTTCGTGGAACGCGACAAGATGCTGGTAGTGGGCGGCGGGCCGGTGGCGCTCGGCAGCAAAGTCCAAGAGATATCGTCGGCCGGCGGCTCATTCAAGTACATTCTGGGGACCGACAAGACCGGGCGGGACATACTGAGCCGGATTATCTACGGCTCGCGCATTTCCATCGTCGTGGCCTCCATCGCCATCTTCATCGCCGGAACCGTTGGCACCGCCCTGGGCATCGGCGCCGGATACTTTGGCACCTGGATGGACGCGCTGGTCATGCGGGCGGTGGACGTTTCCTTGTCTATCCCCATCATCCTGCTGGCGCTGGTGCTGGTGTCGGCGCTGGGGGCCAGCTTCACCACGGTGATCGCGGTTCTGGTGTTGCTGCTGTGGGCCCACTATGCCCGCTTGGCGCGGGGCGTAACTCTGTCGGTGCGCTCGGCGGACTTCATCGCCCGGGCCAAGGTGGCCGGAGCTTCCGACGTCCGCATCATGTTCAAGCACATTTTCCCCAACGTATTCAACAGCCTGGTGGTGCTGGCGACGCTGCAAGTGGGCTTCGTCATCATCATCGAGTCAACCCTCAGCTTCCTGGGGGCAGGCATCCCCAAGCCCAACCCGGCCTGGGGCCTGATGGTAGCCGAAGGCCGGGAACTGATAGTGTCCCACTGGTGGGTGGCCTTTTTCCCCGGCCTGACCATCATGCTGGTGGTGCTGTCCATGAACCTGATGGGCGACTGGCTGCGGGACAAGCTGGACCCCAGGCAGAGACAGGTGTAGGAGAGTAACCGCTATGCCCGGCGACGTTGTCCTGGATGTTCGGGATCTCCACACCTATTTCTTCAACCGGCGCGGCATCACCAAGGCGGTGGACGGCGTCAGCTTCACGCTGCGAGAGGGCGAGACGCTGGGCATCGTCGGCGAGTCCGGCTGCGGCAAGACCATGACCGCCCGTTCGCTGCTCCGCATCATCCCCAAGCCCGCCGCCCGCATCGTCTCCGGCGAGGTGATTCTCGACGGCGAAGACTTGGTCACTTTGTCCGATGAGGAGATGCGCCGCGTCCGGGGACGCAAGATTTCCATGATTTTCCAGGACCCGCAGACTTCCCTTAACCCGGTGTTCACCATCGGCAACCAGGTCATTGAGGCGCTGGGCACCCACGAGGGAGGCCGGAACCGGAACTTGGTGGAAAGGGCCGTGGATGCGCTGAAGAGCGTGAGGGTCGCCGCCCCGGAGCGCCGGATGCACGACTTTCCCCACCAGATGAGCGGGGGGATGAAGCAGCGGGTTCTGGGCGCCATCGCCATCGCCAGCCTGCCTAGGGTCATCATCGCCGATGAGCCGACCACCGCCCTAGACGCTACCATCCAGCTCCAGTACCTGCGGCTGCTCAAGGACATTCAGGCCGAGACCGGGCTGGCCATTATTTTCATCACCCACGACTTCGGCATCGTGGCGCGGATGTGCGACTCGGTGGCGGTGATGTATGCCGGGCGGGTGGTGGAGCGGGGCGACGTGCGGCAGTTGTTCAACAACCCCGGCCACCCCTACACCCAAGCGCTGATGGCCTCGGTGCCGCAGATGGAGCGCACCGACCGGCTCTTCGCCATTGACGGGCAGCCCCCGGCCCTGTATGCCCTGCCCGACGGTTGCCGCTTCGCCGACCGCTGCCAGCACGCCCGCGATATCTGCCAACGGGAATACCCGGACGAGGGCAAAGCCGGAGAGAACCATACCGCCCACTGCTGGATGCTTAGCCCGCGATGGCAGGATGCTGTCCCCGTGCCCGCTGAAGCCGGTTAGCGCCGGAGCAGCCCCCGCGCGGCCAACCCTCGCCGGACGCTTCCGGCGATGACGGCGCAGACGCCGCCCAGACCTGCGCCCAGCAGCGCGCCGGCGGCGATGCACATGACAATGAAGCCCAGCACTTCCGCTCCGCCTATGTGGTAGCTGTCGCCCGACAGCACCAGTATCAGAAGGATGCCCGGCGCCAGGCCAGCCACCGCTCCCGCCACTGCTCCGGGGAACACGCCCCTGAGGAACATCGCGCTCCCCAGGCGCAGCATTTCGTTCGATTTCAGATTCTGCATCGAACTGCCTTCAAGTTATTGCGCGAGGGATTCAGCATCCCGGATATAGTCCAGCGTCTCACGAATGCGCCGTTCGGTTTCGTCCATGGGTTCGCACAAGCCGAGGTAGAAGCAATTGCCATGCAGCGCCGCCTGCCTCGAATAATACCGGCCCATCAGCGACCTCACTGAACGGTCGCCGACGGCGAGCCTCTGGAGTTCTCTGGAAGTTATGTGGGTTGCGTCAGGCTCGAAGCCGGTCCGGGCGAGGATTAGCGCGTCTGCCGCCCGCTTGGCGGCGCACCATGCCTTCTCGGCGGCGTCCCGAACGTCTCCTTCCTGAAACTTCTGCATCGCGTCTCCCTGTAGCAGGCGGGCGTCGGCGAAGATCTCTCCCACCCGGTCTATGGCGGTGGCCATGGTTCACCTCTGCAATCCGCATCGAACGCGGATACTACTCTATCACTTCTATCATTGACGGCCCTAGCGAATCACGTGCAGCGCGCCGTCCTGGGTGTGGGCGTAGATGGCGCCTGCCGCATAGCTCAGGGGGGCGACCACCGGCGAGCCGAGGGAAAGCGCCCATGCCTCCTCCCGGCTGAAGCGGTCTATGGCGCGGATGCTGCCGTCTTCGTGAGCCACGACCAACGTGTCCCCCACCACCAACGGTGGAGCCGCCACCGGCCCTCCGGTTGGCATTCGCCACCACAAGTTGCCGTCCACCCGGCGCAGCTCCGAGGCAGGCGACATCCGCCACAGCAGCCCGCCGCTCGCCGGGTCCAGCGCGACGACTTCGCCCTCCTCCGTCCCCAAATACAGTGCCTCCTCGGTCACCGCCGGTGGATGCACGAAGGCCCCCATCTCCTCGTCGGGCGAAACCCGCCACTGCAAGCCGGAATGCTCCGGCGGCGGGGGCAAGGGGAAGTGCCAGATCCACAATTGCGCCCAGATGAGTTCCGCCGGGTAACGGCCCGGCAGTTCGCGCACCGTGGCGTCGAAGGCCAGCAGGTCGCCCTCCGAGAGCAGGTAGACCCGATCGCCGGCCACCACCGGAGGCGTCACCAAGGCCGAGCCGGTGCGGATGCGGGCGCGCTTGTCGCCCGTTCCCGAATTCCGGATGTACAGCACCCCGGCGGTGGAGGCGGCGAACATTTTCCCGCCATGTACCGCCACCGGCGCCACCACTGGGCCGCCAGCGTCGACTTTCCAAAGCAGGCTGCCGGACTCGGCGTCCAGCGCGTGGACGTCACCGCCGCGGGAAGAGGCGTACAAGATGCCGTCCTTCACGGTCACCGTCCCTGGAAAAGGTGAACCGCCTTCGTATTCCCAGCGCGTCCGTCCAGTATCGGGATCGAGGGCCAGCACCTGCTTGCCCAGCAGCCCTAGATATACCCGGCCCTCAGCGACCGCCGGCGTCCCGTGGGCCGGGCCGCTGACCGGCCGCTCCCAAAGCATCCCGCCGGTTTCGGCTTCGTAGGCCGCGATCCTGGACTGACCGCCGATGAAGATTACGCCGTCGGCCACCGCCGGAGCGGAGCGCACGCCGCCGTCCACTTCGATGGCGTAGGCGACGATGCCTTGGGGAGCGGCGGCTTCGGGGATAAAGTTGGTCCCTTGGGCGTTAGCCCCATACATCGCCCACCTCCCCGGCGTGGAGGCGGCAGTTGCGTTGCCGTCCGGCTGCCGGAAGAGCGCCGCCCACGGGTTCGGGATGAACGGGTAGTTGGACCAGATGGCGAAAAGCAGCAAAAGTCCCGCTGCCGCCCAGATCACGCGGCGGCGCAGCCTGGCCCGCCATATCGCCCGCCCTCCCGGGTCGGCGGCGGACCGGGCCCAACGCGGCACGGCGAAACCGGAAGGAGAGGAGTCGCCCTGCGATTCTCCGCCTTCCGGCCCGGTCGCCTCTGCGCCCTGTATTTCCGGCCCGTCCTCCGGGCTGTTCGGTCCGACGGCCATTCATCCCCCGGCCAAGAGATTGCTCACATATTAACCCACGGGGGAAGGTGATGGCCTGCTCCCTGAACCTTTCCCGCTTGGCGGTTCCAAAGTCGCCCTAACCAACTGTCAATCTTACCGGAACGAATAATCTCGCCCGCGGCATTGAGGTTCTGATTTATACCCTGATTCAAGGGAATGGTGGCAATTCGGGATGCTTCACAATAATTCTGTCCCTTACCTTTAGAGGGAAATCAGGGCAGGTGGGGAACCACCCGGTCCATCAGCAGCCGCAGCGACTTCATTTGCAGCTCGAAGGGGATGCGCCGGCCCAGATTGTGCTCGAAGACGATATGAGACAGTTGCAACTGTTCCTGCAACTCCAGCAGCCGGTCAAGCACGGACTCCGGGGTGCCAAAGACCACCTTATCCCGCAGCCAGTCATCGTAGGTCATGCCGAGGATGTGGTCCGACTCGGCTTGCCAGTTGCCGGTGGTGCCGACGCGGGTGGCGCTGGCCGCAACCCGCTGTCCGATGCCCTGCATTGAGGTGAGCGTGCTTTCCTTCGGCTCTTCGTACGCTTGAGCGTCGGTTTCCGCTAGGTAGACCGGCAGGCGTATTCCCACGTTGCCCTTTCCTGGGTGGCCCGCCTCCTTCCATGCCGACTGATAGGCGTTGACGTGTTCCGCCAAGTCCGACAACGCGAAGACCCGCGACGGGTTGACGAACACGGGGTATCCCATCCGCCCGATGATGGGGAACGTCTCCGCCGAGGTTATGCCTATCCGTATGGGGGGATAAGGCTTCTGGTACGGCTTTGGCCGCACCACTAGGTCGTGGCACTGGTAATGCTCGCCCTCGAAGGAAAACTGCTCGGTGGTCCAGGCCTTGAGGATAATCTCCAGATACTCCTCGAACCGGCCCCGGCTTTCGGGATAGGGGGACAAGAAAGCGTCATGGTGCTCGGGGAAGGTGCCTCGTCCGATGCCGAAGTCCAGCCTCCCTTGGCAGATGTGGTCCAGCGTGGCGATTTCCTCAGCGATGCGGATGGGGTTGCCCAACGGCAGCAGCAGCACGCCCAGGCCGATGCGAATGCGATCGGTGCGGCTGGCAATCGCAGTGGCCACGGTGACGGGAGATGACAAGACGCTGAAGGGGATGAAGTGGTATTCCGCCAGCCACACCGACTCCACCCCCAACCGCTCGGCCTCTTCCGCAACCTTGAACCCCTGCTGAAATGCCTGCTGGTCAGTAACGTCGTCGAGGGCCGGGAATTCTAGAAACACTCCGGTCTGCATAATGCCTCCTGTTGCCTCCGTGAGGCTGGCAAACGGCTGGGTCGGGACGCAATCCCACCGCGCTGCGGTACGCTGCGAATATAACAGATTCGGAGCCTGTCGGCGCGAATTGGCGCAACCGGCACAGGACGATTGCAAAGTCTCTGAGAATCCGTTCCTGGTGAGCTTGTCGAACCGCGAGCGGATTCTCAGAGACCGTCCTTCGACAAGCTCAGGACTAACGGTTTGGTGGCTGAACATGACTTTGCAATTGCCCTGCTGGGCCTTGAGTTGTCCGAGTCCGTTTGGTGGTTCGACAAGCTCGCCATGGGCGGACTCTTGAGGACTTTACACAAAGACATGACTGCACTTCCTGATGCTGCCTGAGTGGCTTTTTTTTGATTTCCCCGCCATTTCCGGTCATTTCCCGCCATTTGGTTATTTTTCTGTTTGGGCGGCCGTGGTGAGGGCCGAATGGCGGACGGGCAGGGGCATACAGGGACTATGCTAGGGAGGTGTCATAGGGCTTGGCAAGGGCCAGGTGTCATAAAATCGTATTAGGGGAACCAGGAAATCGTATTAGGGGAACCCGGCAAGGGCCGCGGCATTCGTTCGGGACAGTTTTCGTCTGGGGAAGGTCCTCACCCTAACCCTCTCCCTCTGGGAGAGGGAACTTTGCAATCGTTCTGGCAACCGGCAGGGCAGGTGAGAGGAAAGGGAGGGCCGTCAGTTATAGGGAAATTAGGCAAGTTAGAGACGATTGCAAAATTGGCAACAGAAGCGCGTTGCCCAAGCCCCAACAAAAGCAAGAACGATGAGAGCATCCTGCTGTATCCGAAGAACCGTAGCCTCGAAGAGCACGGCAGCTTGCACCAGAACGAAAGCCAGATTACCATCCAGCCAGCAGAACTGACCACGCGCGGAGAGAATAAGACATGGGCAAAACACGGCTCACAGCAGAAGTGGACTCGGATACCCTCGACAAGGCAAGGGTGATCCTAGAAAGGGAGCAGAAAACGCTGGACGAAACGCTGGAGGAAATCCTCAGCTACATCGTAAGCAATGACACTGTGCCCTGCTTTCAGTGTGGAGAACCGAACGCTGAGACCCTCCAAGCAATGGCTGAGGCACAAGCCGGAGAACTGATCTCCGTCGGCGCCATAGCCGACCTTTTCAAAGAGCTCAATGAGGAAGATTAACCACAGCCGTGCCTTCAGGCGAGACTACGGACGCGAAAAACGAGGCCAGCACGGCCGCAACCTGGACGAACAACTGGACGCAGCACTACAGTTGCTGGCCTACGATCAGCCACTCCCACCAAGATACAGAGACCATCCGATGCGCGGCAACCGGGGCGGAGAGCGCAAACTGCCACATAAGGCCCGACCTGGTCCTCATCTACACCAAGCCCAACCCCACCAGACCTCAACCTGATACGCTTGGCCTCTCACAGCGACTTGTTCACCTGAGGCACAGCCCGCCGGGCAACCAACCTCCGTCAAGACCAGACGTGCAACGCAATTTTGCAATCGTCTAGGCCGCTCCAGCAAAAGCGTGCTACTGGTCGGCTTGCGGGGCGTGGGCAAAACCGTGCTGCTGGCCCGGATGTGGCCGAAAGTTCCCCGATAACTGTTGCCGATGTTAAAGCTGCGTCAGCGCAGGCAGTCGCCGGACTCGATGAGAGCTTCTTTCGTGTCAGGTATGACCGGCTTACGCCCACAGAGAAAAGATACCTGCGGGGTATGTCCCAACTCGGCGAAGGGCCGCACCGTTCCGGCGACATTGCTCAAGTCTTGGGCCGCCGCGTGAATTCCTTGGCCCCCACGCGGAACCAATTGATCAACAAAGGCATGATCTGGAGCCCCGGCCACGGCGACACCGCCTTCACCGTCCCGATGTTCGACGGGTTTATGCGGCGTATTATGCCCGGAGACGATTGGTGACCGGCGCTTTCAACTGCGCTTTATAGCTGAGTGAGTGCGGCAAGCAGGCGCAGGCGGAAGTGGTACCCCTGGAGGGACTCGAACCCCCGACGCGCGACTTAGGACGCCGCCGCTCTATCCTCTGAGCTACAGGGGCCTGCTGCTGTGGGAACCGGCGCCAGCCAAAACCGCTATCGGCTCAGCTTGGGACCGGCAATCTCGGTGGGGCGCGGCCCGGTAAAATTCGGTTGGTGGAGACAGGGGGGATCGAACCCCCAACCTCGGCATTGCGAACGCCGCGCTCTCCCAATTGAGCTATGTCCCCACTGTGAGCCTTCCGCACCGGTTGCCGGTTGCATCGTACAAGACTCACTCTGAATCGTAGGCCCGCCCGGCAGCGGCTGTCAAGTCGCCGGCGCAGAAGGTATTCTCAACACGCGCTGGTTATGCAAAACAGAACGGCGCCAATCTTTTGACAACAGAGCTCCTACAGATTATGACAGCATGAAAGAAGCGGGTGGCTGTTAACCCACCCGCTTCCTTGCAGTGTTGACAGACTAGCTTGTCAATCTGCTGAGGATCCCGTCTTGACAGATTCTTTGTGGCACGTGCTGTTTGGATCTGAGCACGGCTTCTGGTCAGCAGGCTTGTTATCATACGCCTCCTTGCCAGGCTCGGGCTCGGGCGTGGGCATTGGCCCGACGTAGCCCGGCTTCTGCCAGTCCGGTTTGTCATCGTACGACAATGGATCGTACTTCTTCTTGACGGGCTCGGTCGCTACGTACCCCTGCTTCTGTCCGCTGCTCTGTCCACTGCTGTCATCCTCCACGACCGTCCAGCGACCGTCAGCGGCAGCAGGTCGTTGATGTAGTGCTGCGACACGTAGAAGTCGCCGTACGTGCCCCACGGGTCGAGATAACGGTAGAAGGTCATCGTGTGGACATTGCCGTTGACCGTCTCTACCTGCCAGGGCAGGCATTCGACAGTGTCGAAGTAGTAGCAGCGTTTGTCCGAGCGCGTCCATGCAGATTGGGGAAAGGAAATATCGGGGTCGGTCGGATGCTGCTTCACGATGTTGTCGTGATCACCCGCCGTGTAGGAATGCGTCGTCCCGTCAGGGGAAACGACGAGGTTGACCATGCCCCCGTCCGGCCAGCAGAGCTTCACTTCCCAGCCGTCCGCGTCAACACTAACATTATTGTTCGTGGCGGCGTGGGTCTCCGTCCCTGGGATAATGTGGCCCTGTCCATTTGGCCCTGAGTAACCATACCAGGACGCCCCGTCCAACCTGTTCATCGGCGTCGGCGCATAGTCAATGCAGCCTGCGGCCAGGTCGTCCTGACTCCACAGCGGATGGTCGCTGATGCCGAGGGGGACATGATCGGTATAACAGTGCACTTCGTTAGCGTCGACGTCCCACCGATATTCATCCGGTAGCGCGATTATCTCTTCCCACGTACGTCTACCAATTACAGTGGTCAACGTGTCATCAAGAGTAAGAAATACCTTACTACCAAAGATGTTATATTCACCGGTCCACACATACGCAATCTCAGCCTCACAAGCAGACGGATGCTCGAAGTGCGCCTGCGCTACTTTACCCCCCCCTCCCCCGACGTCACGGCTACAAAAATCAATGTAGCCACGATTCCAGCAGTTTTCCAGTTCATCATTCTTTACCCCTTCTGATTCCTGTTGAACCAGGCGCTGGCTTCCTGCCGAAGATGCGACTCTTCGGCCCGATCGAACTCACACCCCGCTCCGGCGCCAAGAGGCGTCAGGGCCGGGCCCGTATCGCCATTGTCACTCCGCCGTAGGATACACCAACCCCGCAAGGATGTCGCGCGTGTGCTGACCAAGCGTCGGCGCGGGGCGACCGAGGGCGACCGGCGTCCCGGAGAACTCCCACGACGGCAAGAGCGTCTGAATGGGGGTGCCCCTAGTCCATGACCGTCTGCGCCATCCCGACATGCCGGACCTGATCCAGAATCTCGTAGGGGCGCACAGCCGTGCGCCCTGATCTGCGTCTGCCCGCGCCGCCGGCTTGCCCCGGTGCTACAATTGGCGTTGGCCGGGGCCGTTGGCGCGGCTGGGATACGGACTGCTGGGGGTGCGGATTATGGCTACGTTGGTAACTGGGGGAACCGGATTTGTCGGAGCAAACATCGTTCGGGAGCTGGCGCGGGCCGGACATGAGGTAGTTAGCTACGATATCGCGCCTGCCGACGCGCTGGCGCGACAGTTCGTCGCAGAGTGGGAGGCTGGCATCGCCTTCGTTCAGGGCGACATCCGCGACCCGGAGACAGTGGCGGCGCTGGCCCACGGGTATGGCATCGACCGGATTATCCACGCCGCCACCTACACGGTGAATCAGACTGCGCTGGAAATCGAGCGGGGCCGCGACGTTGTCGGCATCAACATTGAGGGGCTGGCCAACGTGCTGGAACTGGCGCGCGTTGCCGCGGTCCAGCGGTTCGTCTACGTCAGTTCCGGTGCGGCCTACGGGCTGGCGGCAGGCACTGACCAGACCTACAGCGAGGATATGCCGGTCGCGCCCGATTCCCTGTACGGCATCACCAAGTACGCCGGCGAACTGATCACGCGCCGCTACGGAGAACTGCACGGATTCCAGACGGTCAGCGTGCGGTTGAGCACTCCCTACGGCCCGATGGAGCGGGTCACCGGCCACCGGGCCGTCATGTCGGCCTTGTACCAGTGGACCGGTCAGGTGGCGCGTGGCGAGCCGTTGCAGGCGCAGACCGATTCCTTCAACCCAGAGGAAGGGCGCGATTACACCTATTCGGTGGACACCGCCCGAGGGTTGCAAGCGATTCTCGACGCGCCGGAACTGCCCCACGGCCTCTACAACCTGACCACCGGAGTCTGGATAACCTACCGCGAGATACTGGACGCGCTGGCCGAACTCGCTCCGGGCAGCCCCGCGCCGGAAAGCGCAGCAGGCGGCGCGGCTGCTACCGCCCGCAGCGCCGTGCCATCGCGGGGGCCGCTCTCCGCCCACCGCCTGCGACAGGACCTCGGCTGGCAGCCGGAGTACGATTTGCGCGCCGGGCTGGCCGACTACTTGCAGTGGCGGCGGGATTCGGGCTTCAGCGGGTGACCAGCCCTCTCTACTTTTCTCTCCCTTGAGCCGGGAACGCTCTCACCCTAGCCCTCTCCCAGAGGGATAGGGAACATTTTCCCAATGGGTTGTGTGTAATGGAGATTGAGCGGTTTGTCATAGACGTTCCCCAAGCCACGCTGGACGATCTGGCAGCGCGGCTGGCGGATACTCGCTGGCCCGGCGAGATTCCCGGCGCGGGGTGGGACTACGGAACGAACCTGGAGTATCTGCGGGAACTGGTGGGGTATTGGCGGACGGAGTTCGACTGGCGGGCGCAGGAGCGGGCGCTCAACGGGTTCGAGCATTTCCGGGCGACAGTGGACGGCTTGGGGGTACATTTCATCCACGCGCGAGGGACAGGGCCTGCGCCCTTTCCGCTGATAATCTCCCACGGCTGGCCGGGGTCGGTGGTCGAGATGCTGAAAATCATCCCCATGCTGACCGATCCGGCGGCCCACGGCGGCGACGCCGACGATTCCTTCGATGTCGTCGTGCCGTCGCTGCCGGGCTACGGGTTTTCCGGCAAGCCGGCCGGCCGGGGAATGGGCAACACCCGCATCGCGGGAATGTGGCATACCCTGATGACCGAGGCGCTGGGCTACCGGCGGTTCGGGGTACAGGGCGGCGACTGGGGCGGCATGATCAGCTCGCGGCTGGGTTTCGACTTTCCCGAGTCGGTGGCCGGGGTGCATCTGAACCTGATGACCGGGGTGCCAGCCTTTCGCGGCGCGCCCGACCCGCCACTGACGGAGGCCGAGCAGGAGTTCCTGCGCCAAACGCGCCGCTGGTTCGAGGACGAAGGCGGCTACTTCCACCTCCAACGCACCAAGCCGCAGACGCTGGGCCTCGGGCTCAACGACTCACCGGTGGGTCTGGCGGCGTGGATCATCGAGAAGTTCCGCACCTGGTCGGACTGCGACGGAAACCCGGAGAACAGCTACACCCGCGATGAGCTGCTGACCAACATTATGATTTACTGGATAACGCAGACCGCCGCGTCGTCGGCCCGCCATTACTACGAGAACCGGGTGGACGCATGGCGCTTCCAGCCGGGCGAGCGGGTGACCGTTCCCTGCGCCGTGGCCCTGTTTCCGGTGGAAATCAACCATCCGCCCCGCGAGTGGGCCGAGCGCACCCACAACGTGCAACGCTGGACCCAGATGCCGCGCGGCGGCCACTTCGCCGCGATGGAGCAGCCAACCATACTGGCCGAAGACATCCGCGCCTTCTTCCGCCCGCTGAGGGGGTGATTGCCGAATCTCGTAGGGGCGCACAGCCGTGCGCCCTGGTCTGCGCCTGCGAGAATGGTTCTGGAGCTTACGGCGGGCGCACAGCCGTGCGTCCCTACGGTTTATGGTTGAATGAGAATATCAACAAAGAGTGCGGGATGGCATTTCGATGATTTCCTTTATAATGCCCTTGCCAACGTTCACAGGAGCCTATCGCTTATGACACTGCCCTATCGGTTTCAGGTTAACCAGCGGGTGCAAGTCCGCGCCAGGGGCGGCGGCAAGCACCGTCCGCCGCCGGAAAGCGCCCGGGGAGCGCTCGGCGCCATCGCGCCGCAGATGACCGACGACTGGTCGGGAACCAAGCTGGAGCTGGAAGCCGGCACCCCCAACGTTTACTACGTTCTCCTCGACGGCGGCACAATCGAACTCATCGCCGAGGACTGGCTGGAGCAGGCCCCGGCGGGATAGTGATATTTTCCCCGCGCCAAACTCAAATCTGTGAAACCCAATCTATGATAGAGGTGCCAATATGGACTTCGGACTTAGTGGCAAGCGGGCATTTGTCGGCGGCGGAGGACGCGGCATCGGCAAGGCCATCGCCCTAGAACTGGCCCGGGAAGGCGCAGACGTGGTCATCGCGTCCCGGACTGTGGAGCAGTTGGAGCAGGCGGCCCAGGAAATCGCTGAGGAAACCGGGCGGCTGGTCATCCCGATGGCATTGGACGTCACGCAGCGGGAGCAGGTGGACCAGGTGATGGCCGAAGCCGCCGCGCGGCTGGGCGGTCTGCACATCCTGGTCAACAGCGCCTCGCTGCCCGGCGGCTCCCCCAACGCCGTCGGCCCCATCGAAACGGTGGACGACGACGCTCTGCTCAGCGACTTCGACGTCAAATACGTCGGCGCGCTGCGCTGCTCGCGGGCGGCCATCCCGTTCCTGAGAGAGCAGGGCTGGGGGCGCATCGTCAACATCAGCGGCGGCAACGGCCGCACTGCCGGCAACCTGAGCGGCGGCGCCCGCAATGTCTCGATGGTCCACCTGACCAAGACCCTGTCCAACCAGGTGGGACGCTTCGGCATCACGGTCAACTGCATCCACCCCGGCACCACCCGCACCGAGCGCACGCCGGGAATGCTGGAGGCCCGCGCCGCGCAGTTGGGCGTCACCGCCGATGAAATCGAGGCGCAGGACTTCACCCCTGACTCCCCACGCGGCAACGCCATCTGCCGGATGGTGGACGCCTCGGAAATCGGCTTCCTGACCTGCTACCTGGCCTCCGACAAGGCCTGGGCGGTAACCGGCGAGGTCATAGCCGCCGGCGGCGGCACCGGCAGCGCGGTGTATTACTAGGGCCGGGCGGATTGAACGCTCCGGGCGCCAATCCAACAGCAGCGCCCTCTCCCTCAGCGGGAGAGGGCCGAGGCGAGGGGGCTATGCCGGACACAGTAGAACGGTTGGGTTCCTGGAGAACTCAGGGAGCTTATGATATCGGCGTGGCGCATCGCCTGACAGGAGTTTCCGCTAGTTCAATCAAGCAGTGGTTGCAAGAGTACCCCAGCTACATCGCAGATCTGAAGCCGCCTTGGAAAGACGGAATGGGGAGGTCCTGGACCAACTTGACCCGTCTTTCCTTCCTTGAACTGGTGGAGGTACTTGTAGCCGGCAAAATCAGGGCGGGACGAGGCGTCGGCTACAGTGAGGTCCGCAAATTCCACGACAGCCTCTCGGCGGAATGGGGAACGCAATTCCCTTTCGCTCATCAGAATTTGGAGACACGCAAGGAGCAGTTGCTTGCGCCAGCGGTCAAAGTGTTGGGGCAGTTGGATTACGAAAGGGAATTTGCCTCGCGCTGGTGTCCGCTGGGTAAGGATGGAGCGTTGGCGCTTGATCCGAAACGTGCGGGGGGCCAGCCAGCCCTTAAAGGCAGGAGGCTGAGAGTAGAAGACATCCGGGATTATTTCGTTGGCGGGGAGTCCGTTGAGTCACTGGCTAGCGACTTTTCACTATCCCCCCGCGATGTAGAGGCAGCTCTACGGTTTGCTCTTCTGACTTCGCGGTGATATTGCTCTGTGACGAAAATATAAGCCCTCGCGTGTCTGAGGCTCTTCGCCAACTGGGCTATGATACTCGATCCTTTGAAGATCTCGGATGGCTAGGTGAGGAAGATTCAGTTTGGCTCCCGAGGGTACAAAATATTGATGACTCACTCGTCGTGTCTCGTGACAGGATGATGCTTAACCGGCTCGGCGAATACGGCGCAATCATAGCGAACAAGGTCGGTATCGTTTTCTTGACCGGCGGACAACAGCCGGTTGAGAGCGTTATCCAAGTATTGACAGCGAGCTGGCGTCTGCTTGAGGAGCTTCACAATAACACCTCTCGTCCGTTCGTCAGGTTTCTTACAACTACTGGTAATCTTCGCGAGCGATTGCATGGCCGGGGATTGTCAGATCGTACTTAAGCCAAATGCAGCCCAACTGGTAAATTAGAAGAAATGAACACCCAGCAATTCATCGCCGACTGCTTGGCCCAGACGCACCTGCGGCTGATGGCTACCTGCGACGGGCTGACGGCGGAGCAGATGGCCTGGCGGCCCGCGCCCGCGGCCAACAACATCGGCTTCATCCTCTGGCACGTCTGCCGCAACGAGGACAGCCGCGTCACCGCCACCGCCGGGCGGGCGTTCGGCTTTGAGGCCGACCTGTGGGTGACCGGCGGCTGGCACGAGCGTTTCGAGCAGCCGGTCAGCGCGCCCGACCCCGGCGACCGGCTGGGGCTGCGGAGCCTGGCGATTCCCACGCCCGACGTGCTGCTGGCCTACACGGAAGCCGTGAACCGCCGGACGGCGCGGTTCCTGGCCTCGCTGGATGACGCGCGGCTGGACGCGCCTATCGGCCGATCCGAGCCGCGCCAGACGGTGGGCGGCTCGCTGCGCCACATGATTGTCCACAAGAACAACCACCACGGTCAGATAGACTACCTGCGCGGTTTGCAGGAAGAGGACTGGGACCTGCCGCGCGGCACCGGCGGAATCCTGCGCTAGTCAGTCCATCACTTTTGATATACTTGCAGCGAGGTATATTCCAAATCTAGTGACGTTGGCCTGTTGTCTGGAACGAGGACAGTCTGTTATCGTGTGGTACCTGCAACGCTGTAAGGGCTGACGGATACTTTGGTGAAGGTTCTGGAAAATGGTTAGTTTTCAAATCAGAGACCCCGTACATGGGTTCATTGAATATGACGACTGGGAACGCGAGGTAATCAACCACCCAGTATTTCAACGTCTGAGGCGTATCAGACAGCTGGCTCTTGCGGACTTCGTTTACCCTGGAGCGACGCATACCAGATTTGAGCACGCGCTGGGCACGATGCATGTCGCTACGAAAATGTATGATGCCATAGTGAAGCGTCAGAGACACTTTCTGGAAAGCAAGCGCGGATACGATCAGGCTGGCTTGGAGAGAGACCGAAGGGTTGTGCGCTTCGCGGCCCTTTTGCACGATATTGGTCATTCGCCTTTTTCCCATTCCAGCGAGAGGCTGTTTCCTTTCAGCCAAATGGATGATAGGCAGTATCAGCATGAGGACTATTCGGCCAACATAATCCGGACCATATTAAAGGAGATTTTGGAAAGCCATCCTGAAAATGCTAACTACGACATCAAGGCAGATGATGTCGCAGATCTAATTGAGGGCGTAACAGACCCGTCGCGAATTTCTCCAGCTTCTGGTCGACGCCTCCTCTGGCGGCCTATCGTCACTAGCCAGCTTGACGCCGACCGAGCTGACTATTTGCTCCGCGACTCTCTACACGCCGGTGTTTCATATGGCCGATACGATTTAGATCGTATATTAGCGACAGTAACTCTTGGTCTAGGGAGCGAAGATGATCCAGTAATTGCTGTAGAAGAAGGCGGGTGGCACGCAGCCGAGGGTCTGATCATAGCCCGTTATATGATGTTCACTCAAGTGTATTTTCATCATGTCCGGCAGGCTTTAGATCATCATATTGAGGGAGCTTTAGCACATTTACTCCGCAACAGCGAGAACCATGCAGAGCAAGGAGTGTTTCCCTTGCCAACCGGATCTGAGGCACTTAAAGAATATCTTGATTGGGATGATTGGAAAGTCTTGGGTGAGATTACCTCAGGCAATTGCGGTGAGCATGGGAAATGCATCAAAAATAGAACTCACTACCGGCGTATTTGGTATACGGAGGAAGTCCCCAGTGAAGAAGAGTATCGAACCCTAGAAGAATACAAGTCTCTGCTAGGGGATTTAGTTACTTTTGTAAGTGACGCCTCCAAATCTTGGTATTCTCTGGGTGGACAAGACTTATTAATTGTTTCGAACGAATCCCAAGATCCCACACATGGGGCACCTTTATCTTACCATTCAAATGTCGTAAAGAATCTACCTCCTTCAAGTCAACAAAGTATATATGTTCGATTGGAAGATAGGGAGACCGCCCGGAAGATTCTTTCCAAGTAATACTGAATTGGAGGCACTGTGAACCGAGAAATGGAGAAAAGAGAATTAAAAAGGCAGTTGCCGCTTGAATTGGCGCGACGGCTGGAAGACAAGTCTCCGCAGTTTGGGAAAACGGTGTTCATGAAGCTGGCCTACCTGCTTCAGGAGTTGTACGAAGTCCCTCTGGGTTACAGATTTTCGCTTTACACCTACGGGCCGTATTCGCCCGAGGTTCTGGGTGACTTGGAATATGCGAAACTGCGGCACCAGATAAGCGTAGAGTATTTGGGGGAGCAAGGGGGATTCAGAATTGCCCCTAGCGAGGAACTCGGCAGTTCAGGGGAGCAACATGGGCCAATCAGCGATTACAGTGATGAGCTGAACAATTTGGTCGAGAATTTTGGGGGGTTCAATGCTAAAGATCTTGAGCTTCGAACTACCTCCATTTTCCTGTGGAAAAGAATCCAGCCAACAGAACAGGGAGATGTCAACCGGGTAGTTGAAACGGTTCGGCATCTAAAACCCCATTTTGACGAGAAAACGATTCGGGATGCGGTAATAAGTCTTCTGGAAAACGGCGTCATACAATATTCTCACAACCAGTGAGCATTATCATGACCACGACCACACGCGCCATCGGTCAGTCCGTCGTTCGCGGCGAGGGGCCGGACAAGGTTACCGGGAAGTCCATCTACGCCGCCGACGTCACGCTGCCGGGGATGCTTTGGGGCAAGGCGCTGCGCTCTCCCTTCCCCCACGCCCGCATCGTCAGCATCGACACCGCGCAGGCGAAGGCCGTGCCCGGAGTCCACGCGGTGATAACCGCCGCCGACCTGCCCAGTTCGCTGGTGGGCCGACGCCTGCGGGATATGCCTGTGCTGGCCCGCGACGTGGTGCGCTTCGTGGGCGAGAAGGTGGCCGCAGTGGCCGCCGACAGCCAAGAGGCCGTCGAGGAAGCCCTGCTGCTAATCGACGTGGAATACGAAGAACTGCCAGCGGTCTTCGACGCTCACGAAGCGATGGATTCGGAAGCTCCCACGTTGCACTCGCAGATGTCCGAATACGAGGGTCTACCACAGCCCGAATCGGAAATTAACAACGTGTTCGCCCACATCACTTGGGGGCAGGGCGACGTGGAGCAGGGGTTCGCCGAAGCCGACCTAGTGTTCGAGCACACCTTCAACGCTCAGCTGATGCACCAGGCCTACATCGAACCCCACGCCTGCGTGGTCAGCGCCGAGCCGTCGGGGCAGGTGCGGGTGTGGGTCAACAACAAAGACCCCTACGCCCTGCGCGAACAGTTGGCCGCCGTCTGGGGTATGCCCGAGGAGCGCATCGTGCTGCATCCGTGCAGCATCGGCGGCGACTTCGGCGGCAAGGGCTCGTTTATGGACGTGCCGCTGTGCTACTACCTGTCTCTGCATTCCGGGCGTCCAGTCAAGATGGTCATGGACTACATCCAGGAACTGATGGCGGCCAACCCGCGCCATCCGGCGGTAATGACCATCAAGAGCGGCGTGAAGCGCGACGGTACGCTGGTGGCCCGGCAGGCGCGGGTGGTGTTCGACAGCGGGGCCTACGGCGCGTTCAAGCCGACGGTATACCTGCGCGGCGCGGACCACCTGTGCGGCGTCTACCGCATCCCCCACGCCCGCATAGACAGCTACATGGTCTATACCAACAACGTCCCCAAGGGCCACATGAGAAGCCCGGCCAAGCCGCAGGTGGTCTTCGCCGTCGAGTCGCACACCGACCTCATCGCCCGCGAGTTGGGTATAGACCCATACCAGTTCCGGCAGATAAACCTGCTGCGCGACGGCGATTCCTCGCCCGTAGGCCACGAGTGGCAGGACATTCGCGCCGAAGAGACGCTGCGCCGCGCCGCCGAGGCGGTGGGATGGGAGGCATCCAAGTCCTCTGAATCGGGGACGCTCACCGGGCGGGGGCTGGCCATCACCGACCTGTCGCAGGGCGTGGGCCGCTTTGCGGCGCGGGTCAGCATCGGGGCATCGGGCCGTCCCAAGCTGCACATGGCCTTCTGGGACACCGGAACCGGCTCCCACACCGTGCTGCGCCAGATGGTGGCGCAGGAGCTGTCGGTGCCGGTGGAGGAAGTGGACATCGAACTGCTGGACACGTCGGAAATGCCTTTCAGCTCCGGCTCCGGCGGCACACGGGTGACCTATACCGCCGGGCAGGCCGTGGTGGGGGCCGCCCGCGAGCTGCGCCGTCGGCTGATTCGCGCCGCCGCGCCGCTGCTGGACTCGCCGGAGGAGGACGTTTCGCTCCAGAGCGGCCGGGTGGTGGTTGGCCCGTCGCCGCTGCGTCCTGCCTACTACCGGACCATCAACATCGGCGAGGTCGTGGCCCACGTAGGCGACGGCACCATTGTGGCCGAGTACGAGTTCGCCTCGGAGCCGCCGAACATCACCTCCTTCTGCGCCCAGGCCGCCGAGGTTGAGGTCGATCCGGAGACCGGCGCGATAACCGTCAAACGCTTCGTTACCGCCCACGACGTGGGAGCTATTCTGAACCCGCTGATGCACCAGGGCCAGGTCGAGGGCGGCGTTATCCAGGGCTTGGGCTACGCGCTGATGGAGGAGCTGCAAACCGAGGACGGCCACATTTCCACCCTCAGCTTTGGCGACTACAAAATCCCCACCAGCGCCGATATTCCCGAACTGGTGACCGTGCTGGTGGAAGGCTCCAACGGCCCGGCCCCCTACCGCAGCAAGGGCATCGGCGAGAGCGCCAACATCCCGGTGGCCGCCGCCATAGCCAACGCCGTCGCCGACGCCATCGGCGCACCCGTAACCAGCCTGCCCCTGACGGCCGAGAAGGCGCTGCGGGCGCTCAGGCAGGTGAGTCCGCGGGCTAACTGATGGCAGACCAAGCCTATGGTTCAGCCCAAACTAGCTTTTGCTTCAGGCCGTTTAAACGACTCCACGGCAGATGCCCTTCGCTTTGCAGCCGTCCCACGATAATCCCAGGCGCGACGCCCTGTTCTTCGGCGAACAGCCGGACTTCTGCCGTGCTGCCCAGGAATGTCCCAGTGAACTTATCCCACTCGGTACGCGGAATCAGGAAATCCTGCGCCCAAGTGTCGGCTTCGGACTCCGCTTCGCATTCCTCCGGCCCATTGCAGTCAGACTTCCCTCGAGTCGCGTCTATAAATACCTGTTTCTTGCTGTGCAACAAAATATGCGCCGCTTCATGGAACAGGCTGAACCACAGATGGTCGTCCGTCTTGTGCCGTGCGCTCAGTTGGATTACGGGTTTTCGGGGCGTCAGCCACCGCGATGCGCCGCTGAGGGCCACTCCCGGAAAGGGTTTGGTGAAACACAGGACAACGCCAGCCTCGCGACAGAGACGTTGGGCCTCTTTAAGGTTCTGGCCGGTTGCGTCTGCCGTCAACGTCCGTATCTGAGTTAAAGATTGTCGGAACGCAGCCTCGCTGTAATCAGCACACTCCGTCCGCTCCGCCTCGATTTCTCCTAGGCGAAGCCAGGTCGCCAACGCCGGGCGATTGCTCTCGAAGCTTGGCGAGTGCCGGTAGGCGACTGCTGCTGCGCTGTACTTTTCTTGGAAAGTGCCGACGGACCATACGTTAAAAAAGGAGAGCATTCTAGCTATGCTGTCGGCTTTCACTGAATCATTGCTGATGCAGCCCCGCTTGGCCAGTTCCTTGACCGGGAATCTCTTGGCCCACTCGGCCAATTCAGCATTCTCGCCCAGTTCGGCCAGCTTACGGCGGTACCTGGCCTCCATGCGAAGCCAAGTATCCGCACGGAGGCCGCCGATTATTCTTTCAAACTGAATCGCGGTTTGCTCTTCAATCGGCGCTATGCCATCAATGATATCGCTGATCAACTGGGACGAGAGTCCACACTGCCGGGCGAACACGGCTTGCGACAGGTCCAGCGCGTCCAGGTCTTCTCTCAGAACCCACCCCGGCGGCGTCGCATAATCCGGGTTGAATGTATTAGTTGAGGCTGTCATTTGCATTGCCTCGTTCAGTGATAATCAATCACTTCGATAATAGTGATTGCTGTCACTTTCGATAAGTCGGTTCCTCCGTGTTGTATCTGTGGCACAGGGTCGTGGTCGGGCCGAAGAATCAGCCGGTAGGGATGTCCCAAGTCCACCGCGAACTGTCCGGCCCGCGTTCCGGTAAGCTGATGCAATCGTAGCGATGGGTTGGCGCGAATTTCTGCCAATGTCCCGGCGTCCAAAAACGCCGCCAGGCGTGCCTGAATTGCCTGGGCCCTGCGGGTGCCATAGGTCCGCTGGAGTATGCTTTCCGAATTAAAGACGTTCTCCATCCTCTGGTTCTGGAACGAAATCTCCACCCATCTCTCCCATCACGATTACCGGACAGGTAACAAGGTATCGCTTGGCGTGAATTTTCGCAATCTGGTCTGGTAAGCAAGGCTATAATATGCGTTGATTCCCGATACATCCGGCACATCCTGAAACTGCGAGGTTCGCCCATGCTTGACTTGCTTATCACCGACGGGCTGGTTATTGACGGTACCGGCAGCCCCGGTTTCTACGCCGCCGTGCTGGTGGAGGGCGACCGGGTTAGCATCCACCGCGGCGAGCTGGCCGGGTTGGAGGCTGCCCGGACCATCGACGCCACCGGATACGTCGTTTGCCCTGGGTTCGTAGACCTGCATTCTCACGCCGGGCTGACCATCCTGGGGGAGCCGCACCACGACCCCAAGGTGCGCCAGGGCGTCACCACCGAACTGGTGGGCATCGACGGCATCTCCCACGCTCCCTTTAAGAGCCGCGAGGAACTGGAGCGCTACATCTGGCTGGACTCCGGCCTCAACGGTTACCCTCCGCTGCCCGCCGACTGGCTCACCGTGGCCCAACTGCTGGATAAGTACGACAACTCGGTAGCCGTCAACATGGCCTACATCCTGGGCAACTCGCCAGCGCGAATTTGGAGCGTCGGCTGGAACGACCGGCCGGCCACCCCCGCCGAGCTGGAGGATATGAAGGCAGTAACCCGCGAAGCGATGGAGGAAGGGGCTTGGGGGCTGTCAACGGGCTTGGACTATCCGCCCGGCTCCTACGCTTCCACCGAAGAACTGGGGGCGCTGGCCGGGGTCGCCGCGCGTATGGGCGGCCACTACCACACGCACACCCGCGCCAGCCTGCGCTCGCAGGGACTGCTGGCCCCGTGGGAGGAAGCGCTGGAAATCGGACGGCTGGGCGACTGCCCGGTGCATCTGACCCACTACCGTCAGAGCGCGTCCGGCGTCGGCAGCCATCTCGACTACTTGGGGCTGGTGGAGAACGCCCGCAACGAGGGCATGGACGTGACCTTCGACTGCTACACCTATCCCTACTCCGGCACCACGGTCACCATCGGTCTGCCCCACTGGGCCAAGGACGGCGGTCCGGAGCGGCTGATGGATGCCCTGAGCGACCGCGACGACCGGCAGCGGATGAAGCGCGAGCTTTCCCGCGACCGGCTGGAAAACAACTGGCTGACCAATTTCACCCAACCGCAAAACAAGCAATACGAGGGGCGGCTGATCACCGACATCAGCGAGATGCGCGGCCAGGACCCGGAGGATGCGCTGTTCGACCTGCTGCTGGAGGAAAACCTGGGCATATCCACCGTCGGGCTGGGCACCAACGCCCAGACGCTCTACGCTTTCGTGTCGCATCCGGCGGGGATGATTGCCAGCGACGCCATCCTGTTCGGTGAGTACCCCAACCCGCGCACCTACGGCTGCTTCCCCATCGTGCTGGCCGAGTTCGTGCGCGCCGAGCAGCATCTCAAGCTGCCAGAGGCCATCCGCAAGATGACATCCTTCCCGGCCCAGCGTCTCGGCCTGCCCGACCGGGGCATACTGCGCGACGGTTTTAAGGCCGATATCGTCTTATTCAACCCCAACACCGTGAAGGCCCTAGCCACCAAGGAAAACCCCAAGCAGTACCCCATCGGCATAGACTACGTGATCGTTAACGGCCAAGTGGTGATTGACCACGGCGAGAACACCGGCGTCCTGCCGGGCCGCGCCCTGCGCCGGGGGCGGGCCAGCACATAGGAGTGTGAGGCCGTTTTTATGCCAGGATGTGAAATGATCGGAGTTGAGAACAAGGGTCGGCGCCGCTTGTACTGGATAGCCGTTGTTTTGGCTCTGGTAGTTGCCGTTGCCTGCTCGGGGGGCACGGAGACTGGTGGCGATGGAGCAGGAAGTGGAGCGGTACAGGTCGGTCAGACCGGAGACTTCCAAGAGGGCAAGACGCTGTTCAACGACAATTGCGCCGTGTGTCACGGGGCCGCGGGCATCGGGACACAGGTCGGGCCGCCGCTGGTGCATCCGATTTACAAACCCGACCATCACCCCGATTTCGCTTTCCGCAACGCCGTGAATAGCGGGGTCGAGCAGCATCACTGGGCATTCGGCAATATGCCGCCGCGTCCGGGTCTTTCCGAGGGGGACGTGGACAACATCATCTGCTACATCCGCCAGTTGCAGGTTGACGAGGGGATACACGAAGGCGAGGCGTGCTGAGGGAAGCTAAACGTCGAAAATCTCGCTCAGCGGCAGGCTGAAGCCCGGCAGCACGTCGCCGCCGTCCAGCGCGTCATCCCCGGTCAGCGTGACGGCTGGAGCGTCAGGGCGATGCACCATGACTGACCGCTCCGCCGGGTGGACTTCCAGCACCATCAAGACGCCGTGGTCGAGCCACATCTGCGTCTTTTCATTCACCTCTCTTGGGGAGTCGCTGGGAGAGATGATTTCTACCACTAGCTCTGGCGCCACTTCCAAGTAGCCGTCGGATTGGTCATCGAGGGGCAGCCGCTCTGCTGAGATGTAGGCGATGTCTGGTTCTCGCACTGTGTCCGGGTTCCGTTGCAAGAGGACACCGGCATCGCTACCTATCACGATGCCCAAGCGTCGCGGCCTGACGTAGGCCACTAGGGTGGCCCCGAAGGTCATCGCAATCCGTCCATGCTCCTTTCCAACTGACACAGTCTCGCACAGCACCCCCCGAACAAGTTCGCCCTTGACCCCCTGGCTGCTGAGCCGCAACAGGTCTTCGGCGGTCAGCAGTTTGCTCTTCGCAGTCGCCATGCTCTTCACCTAGCGGCCAATTGATGGATCCGATTTTACTACACTGCCCCTGCTACATCCGCCAATTGCAGGTAGATGAGGGGATACACGAAGGCGAGGCGTGCTGAGGGAAGCTAAACGTCGAAAATCTCGCTCAGCGGCAGGCTGAAGCCCGGCAGCGCGTCGCCGCCGTCCAGCACGTCATCCCCGGTCAGCGTTACGGCGGGAGCGCCGGGGCGATGCACCATAACGGCCCGCTCCGCCGGATAGACTTCCACCACCATCAGCACGCTGTGGCTCAGCCACATCAGCGTCTTATCGTTGACTGCCCGCTGAGTGTCGTTGGGAGAGACAATCTCCACCACCAGTTCCGGCAATACTTCCAGATAACCGTCCGACTGGTCGTCAAGAGGTAGGCGCTCCGCTGACACAAAATAGATGTCAGGCTCACGCACGGTATCTGGGTCCCGCTGTATCAGCACGCCACCGTCGGTTCCGCCGACTCGACCTAGCCGATCACGTTTCACGTGGGTATGAAGCGGAGCGATTATGTTCCCAGCGATAAACGTATGCACCTTTCCAACTGACACAGTCTCGCACAGCACTCCCCGAATGAGTTCGCCCTTGACCCCTTGGCTGCTGAGGCGCAACAGGTCTTCGGCGGTCAGCAGTTTGCTCTTCGCAGTCGCCATGCTCTTCACCTAGCGGCCAATTGATGGATCCGATTTTACTACACTGCCCCTGCCCGGCGGCTGCGGTATCAGGCGTTCGGGGGCCAACTCCACCTCGACCCACTCTGGGGCGGAATCCGAGGGCGAAACCGGCGGCGTCTGCCAGTTCCGGGGCGTCCGCTTTACAAACCCGACCATCACCCCGATTTCGCTTTCCGCAACGCCGTGAATAGCGGGGTCGAGCAGCACCACTGGGTATTCGGCAATATGCCGCCGCGTCCGGGCCTTTCCGAGGGGGATGTGGACAACATCATCTGCTACATCCGCCAATTGCAGGTAGATGAGGGGATACACGAAGGCGAGGCGTGCTGAGGGAAGCTAAACGTCGAAAATCTCGCTCAGCGGCAGGCTGAACCCCGGCAGCACGTCGCCGCCGTCCAGCGCATCATCCCCGGTCAGCGTTACGGCTGGAGCGTCAGGGCGATGCACCACGACTGACCGCTCCGCCGGGTGGACTTCCACCACCATCAAGACGCCGTGGTCGAGCCACATCTGCGTCTTTTCATTCACCTCTCTTGGGGAGTCGCTGGGAGAGACGATTTCGACTACTAGCTCCGGCACTACCTCCAGGTAGCCCTGGACTCGCACGTCCAGAGGCAGTCTTTCCGCCGATACATAATAAACATCCGGCTCGCGCACAGTATCCGGGTCTCGCTGTATCAGGACTCCGACGTCAGTCCCTCCGGTACGCCCCAATCTTCCCGGCCTTACATGGATGTTAATGAACGTGATAAATAATCCTGCGATGTGTCCATGTTCTTCTCCAACTGACACAGTCTCGCACAGCACTCCCCGAATAAGTTCGCCCTTGACCCCCTGGCTGCTGAGCCGCAACAGGTCTTCGGCGGTTAGCAGTTTGCTCTTCGCAGTCGCCATGCTCTTCACCTAGCGGCCAATTGATGGATCCGATTTTACTACACTGCCCCTGCCCGGCGGCTGCGGTATCAGGCGTTCGGGGGCCAACTCCACCTCGACCCACTCTGGGGCGGAATCCGAGGGCGAAACCGGCGGCGTCTGCCAGTTCCGGGGCGTCCGCTTTACAAACCCGACCATCACCCCGATTTCGCTTTCCGCAACGCCGTGAATAGCGGGGTCGAGCAGCACCACTGGGTATTCGGCAATATGCCGCCGCGGCCGGGTCTTTCCGAGGGGGACGTGGACAACATCAGCTGCTACATCCGCCAGTTGCAGATTGACGAGGGGATACACGAAGGCGAGGCGTGCTGAGGGAAGCTAAACGTCGAAAATCTCGCTCAGCGGCAGGCTGAAGCCCGGCAGCACGTCGCCGCCGTCCAGCGCGTCGTCGCCGGTCAGCGTTACGGCTGGAGCGTCAGGGCGATGCACCATGACTGCCCGCTCCGCCGGGTGGACTTCCAGCACCATCAAGACGCCGTGGTCGAGCCACATCTGCGTCTTTTCATTCACCTCTCTTGGGGAGTCGCTGGGAGAGACGATTTCGACTACTAGCTCCGGCACTACCTCCAGGTAGCCCTGGACTCGCACGTCCAGAGGCAGTCTTTCCGCCGATACATAATAAACATCCGGCTCGCGCACAGTATCCGGGTCTCGCTGTATCAGGACTCCGACGTCAGTCCCTCCGGTACGCCCCAATCTTCCCGGCCTTACATGGATGTTAATGAACGTGATAAATAATCCTGCGATGTGTCCATGTTCTTCTCCAACTGACACAGTCTCGCACAGCACCCCCCGAATAAGTTCGCCCTTGACCCCCTTGCTGTTGAGCCGCAACAGGTCTTCGGCGGTTAGCAGTTTGCTCTTCGCAGTCGCCATGCTCTTCACCTAGCGGCCAATTAATGGATCCGATTTTACTACATGCCCCTGCCCGGCGCCGGCGGCGGCTATCCCAGCGCGTCCAGCAGTCCGGTCAGCGCGGCGCAGTCCTTGCAGCCCTCGCGGGACGGCGGCGGTCCGGTCAGCGCGTGGATGCGGGCGGACTGGCGCAACAGCGGCGGTATCAGGCGTTCGGGGGCCAGCTCCACCTCGACCAACCGCGGCCGGAAGCCAAGGGCGAAGCCGTCAGCATTTATCGAGTCTGCCGCGTCCACCGTTTCGGGACCGGTGGCGGGCTCCATGTAGGCCAGAGCCAGACGGGACACCGGCGGGATGTCCACCCGCTGGGCGATCCAGGCGTAGGCGTTGAGTTGCGCGCGATAGACGCGGTGCTGGCTTCGGTTGTCCGGGTTGTAGCGGGAGGTCTTGTAGTCCACGATGGCGCAGGTGCCGTCGGCCAGCACGAACATTGCGTCGGCCTCGCCGCGCAGGGTTGCGCCGGTGGCGTCGTCGGTGGCCTTGAACCTTGACCAGTGCGGCGGGTCCAGGTGTTCGACGGCGTTCCCTACGTCGGCCATCCACGGCGGCAGGCTTCCCTCGCGGCTCAGATGGCCCAAGACGACCCGCTTGGTGTAACTGTCAATGCTGCTGAAGATTCCTGGGAAGCCTTGCCAGGGCAGCGGCTTCACGTGCATCCGTATCCAGGCGCAACGGGCGCAGAAGCTGAATCCGGCGTGGCTGCCCAGTGCCGTGGCAGAGATGGTCATGCCCGGCATTTACGCCCCCACCCTAACCCTCCCCCTCCGGGGGAGGGAAAAACGGCGCGACCAACGGCTAGTCTCCGTCTCCGTCGCCGGTGGCGCCCGCCACCCCGGGCGCTGAAGGCTGGGCGGGTACATCGGCGGCAATTGCTTCCGCCCGAGCGACGTTGCCTCTGGCCTCTTGCGGGAGCGCTTCCTCCCACTGCGGCAACTGGAGCCGCTTGGTATTGGGCAGTAACATGATAGCGACGACTGCGAAGACGCTGAGACCGAAGGACAGCCAGAGGGGCCAGAAATATGCGCCGGTGATGTCGCGGAGGAAGCCAGCCGACACCGGGCCGAGGGCCATGCCGAAGCCAGCCCCCATCATCTGCCATCCGTAGGCGGTACCGATGGGCGCGTCGGCGTAGTACTGCCGGTTAATAATGGGGAAGGCGCTCATCTCTCCGCCCATTCCGATGCCGAACAGCACTGCGAACAGGAAGTAGAGCGCCACGCTGTCGCCGGCCACGAACAGAATCAGGATGGGGACTGTCTGGAGGGCGAAGCAGACCCCCATCACCAATTTGCTGCCGATGAGGTCGGCCAAGACGGGGGTGGTGAATCGGGTGGCGGTGCTAACCAAGGTGAGGGTCCCGTAAATCGTGGCTGCTATGCCTCCGGAAATGCCGTCCTCCTTGGCAATGGCAACAAGCAGGATCAGAATGATGTTGTGTCCGGCGCATCCCAAGCCGTGGATGGTGGCAAGGTTCCAGAACGCGCCGGTGCGCTGCACCTGCTTGAAGAAGACGGCGGTGCGCAGCTTGGCTATCGCGTTGTTCTGCAGGCGGCGCACTGGCTCGTCCGCGGGAGCGCCCCACTGGGTGATGCCCCGGTCCGCTGGCTCGTTGTAGAACCACTTGGTGAGGGTCAGGAGGATGATTCCGCCGGCGATTCCGGGAATCCAGAAGGTAGCCTGCAACCCGAACCGCTCGAACACCAGGTACACTACCCCGATGAGAAACGCGGTGGCCAAGCCCTGGAGGCCCTGCAGGATGCCCATGGCCAGCCCCAGGTTCTTGCGGAACCAGAGCGTAACTCCGGAAACAAGGGTCACCTGGAAGGAGGCCATACCAGCCGCCAGCACTATGCCAAAGTACAAGTAGTATTCCCACCAACTGTTCATGATGCCGGTCATTACCATGCCGGCCATGAACAGTAACCCGCCACCCCACATCACCCGCCGCACCCCGTAACGGTCGCTGAGCCATCCGCAGATGGGGCTCAGTGCCGCCGACATCAGCCACTGAATGGTGAAGCCTGCGGTGATGACCGTGACGCTCCAGCCGAAGAGTTCCCCGAACTCCGGCACGAGCACCGCCACGGCGAAGCGCATACTGGAACTGGTCATCCACATCACCGCAGCGACGCCAACGATGATCCAAGCGTAATGGACGCGCCGGTTTCCGGCTACCAGACCTTTGGGCTTCAATCCGAAACTAAACATTGCAAACCATTACGGGGTGAATCTGGGGGAATGGCCCATTCTACCCCCGCCGCCCGTATGTTTCAATGATGTTACGGCTGCGTCATCATTCCCACTCGAGCAGGAATCCACGGCTGGGATGAGAGAACGGCGGTAATAACGGAGAAGGGGCGAAACGGCGGCTAGAGGTCGATCAGCAGGCCGGGGTTCAGCACGCCGTTGGGGTCTACGGCGCGCTTGGCGGCGCGCAGGGCCTCGGCGAAGAGTTCGGGGCGCTGCTGGTCGTACCATGGGCGATGCAGGCGGCCCACGGCGTGATGGTGGGTGATGGTGCCGCCGGCGGCCATGATGGCGTCGGACGCCGCCTGCTTGACCTCGGCGTACATCTCCAGTTCCGCGCCGCGGCGGCCCATTCCCTCCCAAGTGTAGTAGGGCGCGGGCCCGTCGGGGTAGACGTGGGTGAAGCGGCACGAGACCGTCCCGCCGCCACAGACGCGATTCAGTGTCTCTTGCAACGCGCCGCGCACCATCTCGTCCATGGCCGGCCAGCGTTCCCAGGTGATCGCCGTTTCCAGCGTCTCGGCCACCAGCCCCAGGCCGGTGGTGACGTTGCGCTGGTAGGGCGCGCCGAGGAAGGCGTCGCGCCATGCGCCCACCGCGCCCTGCCGTCCGGTTCCGCCGCCGGACGAGTCTTCGGCGCGGGTGGCGGGCGAGGAGATCCTGATGTCGGCCTCGCCGACGCTTCCGCCGGCGTCGCGGGCGATAGCTACGGCGTGACGGATGAATTCGTCCTGGGGCAGTTCGCCAGACTCGAAGCCGAGAATCAGCAGGGCGCGGCTGCCGTCCATTCCGGCCGCCGCGGCGGCTTCGCCGGGGTCCAGCAGGCGGCAGTTGGCGGGCCACAGCTTGGCCTGAACGACGCGCCGGGCGGCCTCGGCTCCGGCGGCGAAGCTGGGGTAGGTCACCCCCGCCGAGGCCCGGTACTGGGGCCGCGCCTGAATCCGCATCCACGCCTCGGTGATGATGCCCAAGATGCCCTCGCTGCCGATGGCCATGCGGTCGGGGCTGGGGCCGGCCCCGCTGCCCGGCAAGCGCCGCGACTCCCAAACGCCCGAAGGCGTGACCATCCGCACCGACTCCACGAAGTCGTCTATGTGGGTGTGATTGGTAGCGTAATGGCCGCCGGAGCGGGTGGCGATCCAGCCGCCCAGCGAGGAAAACTCGAAGCTCTGCGGGTAGTGGCGCAGGGTGAAGCCGTGGGGCCGCAACTGCGCCTCCAGCCCCGGCCCGTAGGCCCCGGCCTGGATTCGCGCCGCTCGGGAAACGCCGTCCACTTCCAGCACCTTGTCCAGCGCCGACAAGTCGATGGTGACGATGCCGTCATAGCCCTCGGGCGGCTCGAAGCCCGCCACGGTGGAGCTGCCGCCGCCGTAGGGTATGGCGGCGTAACCGGACGACGAACACCAGTCCAGCACCGCCGTAACTTCGTCCTCAGTAGTGGGATGGGCCACGACGTCGGGCGGGTTGGGGAATTGGAGGTTGTAGGCGCGGATGCGGTCGCGGAAGCTGCGCCCGTAGGTATGCACGGCGCGGTCGTGGTCGTCGGTGGCGCAGATGCTCGCCAAGGCCGCGGGCGGGTTGATGCGCGGAGGCCGCAGCCGCAGGTCGGCTGCCCGAGGCGGCGCGGCCGGCTCGACATCCACGCCGTAGCGCTGCGACAGCCTGGCCGCCGCCTCGCGCACCTGCTGCTCCGTGGGTTCGTCCTGCTCCAGCCCCCAGGCCCAAAAACTTCTGCGGCTCAAGCGACGCTCCTCTTGCCTTTCCTTACTGTCTATCTTTCCGGGCGCAGGCGACGCAATTCCGCTTCCAGTTGGCGTATCCGTTCCTGGTCCGCGGCTCGCGCTTCCCGCTCTGCCCGAAGCGCATCTCGATCCTGCCGCCAGTTTTCGAGATAGCTGCCGGTTGCGGGATTATAAAAACGGGGCCAGCCTTCGTCCCAAACAAGGCTCAGTTCCAGTATCCCGCTGTATCCCTTGAGGATGCCATCGGGTTCGGTGGTTAGCTCGATTGGCCGGTATACGCCATCCACCAGGCATAAACCGTTCAGCGCGAAGCCGTAGTATCTGCCACCGGTCGGGTCGAATCGCCATAACTCAGGGACGCCTATTTGCTCATAGATTGCCGGCTTGCGGTTGACGTCAACCAGTCTTGTGCTTTCCGACGCGATTTCCAGCGCCCAGTCGGGGACCTTACCCACCTCCCAAGGCAGGTAAATTTGACGAGGTCGTATAGCTTGGGATTCAACTCCGAAAGCGAGATACACGTCTGGCGCGATGCGCACGTTTAGGTTGTTGGGGTCGTAGCAGATGTTGGTGTCGGTGTCGATGAAAACGTCGGGACGCCGATGGAAGTCGGTAAAATGAGCGAACAGATGCCCCATCACTTCGTGAATTTCCAGGTTCTGTTCCATGTGGTCGGGCGGTACTTCCTTCTTGCTGGCGTCAAACTCGAGGCTGGCGTAATCAATCGGCCCGCCCTTCCGGTAGGGCAGCATCTTATACTTGTTGGCAGTCTTGGCGGTTGCCATTCCGTAGCCTCATTTGTGTCTGTTGGGGAAGCAGACCGGAACCGGCCTGCAATTCCGGCTCACCTGCGCGTCCAGCTTGATTTTACCACGCGCCCATATCAATGTATTTTGGGAACGGGTATTTTGGGAGCGGGTATTTTGAGAGCGAAGTCTGACCGGCTTGACGGCCCGTCTAGCCAACCATGTCGAACCGCTCCGACTGCTACCACGGGGGGTGCGGTGAGTCAACCACGGCTCATCAGGATAGGCAATGCCTGCGGCCACCTTGAAGTGGTAGAATTCAGCTAATTCTCCTCTCGGTTTTCCGATTGCAGGCGGCGCAATTCCGCCTCAAGCTGCCGTACCCTGCCCCGTTCCGCTTGCAAGCTCGCTTCGGCAGCTTCCCGCGCTTCCCGTTCTGCTTGCAGGGCTTCCCGTTCTGCTCGCAAGGCTTCCCGCTTGTCCTGCAACGCCTCCCGCTCGGCTTGCAGCGACTCCTTGTCCTGTCGCCAGTTTTCCAGGTAGGAGCCGGTTGCCGGGTTGTAGAAACGGGGCCAGCCTTCATCCCAAGCAAGGCTGAGTTCCAGCACGTCGCTGTATCCCTTGAGGATGCCGTCGGGTTCGGTGGTCAACTCGACAGGTTGGTAAAGCCCGTTGACCAGCCGCCCGCCAAACAAAGACGCTCCGTGATACCGTCCGCCGGTGGGGTCGAATCGCCAGTATTCCGGGATGCCGATTTGGGCGTAGATGTTCGGCTTCAGGTTCACATCCCGCCGGGCGGTGCTTTCCGAGGCCACCTCCAGCACCCAGTCCGGCACTTTGCCCACTTCCCAAGGCAGGTAAATTTTGCGTGGGTGGACGGCCTCGGAGTCGACGCCAAAGGTCAGGTACACGTCGGGGGCGACGCGGACGTTCAGGTCGTGGGGGTTGTAACAGATGTTGGTATCGCTGTCGAGAAAGATGTCGGGCCTGCGGTCAAAGTCGGTGAAATAGGAGCTGAGGAGGTTAAGGACTTCGCGCAATTCACGGCTTTGTTCCATGTGGTCGGGGGGTACCTCCAGCTCGTTGGGGTCGAAATTGAGGCTGCCGTAGTCTATCGGGCCCATACTCCGGTAGGGCAGCATCTTATACTTGTTGGCAGTCTTGGCAGTCTTGGCGGTTGCCATTCCGTAGCCTCATTTGTGTCTGTTGGGGAAGCAGACCGGAACCGGTCTGCGATTCCGGCTCACCTGCGCGTCCAGCTTGATTCTACCACGCGCCCATATCAATGTATTTTGGGAACGGGTATTTTGGGAGCGGGTATTTTGGGAGCGAGGGCTGACCGGCTTGGCGGCCCGCCTAGTCAACCATGTCGAACCGCTCCGACTGCGGGGGCTGGGCCCACAGTTCCCCAGCGCCGGCCATGGCGACGGCGCGCTCCGGGCTGGCCCGCCAGGCGTCGTAGATTTCGTTGCTGTCCCAAGTTACCAGCGTGGAAATCTTGGTGGGGTCGGCCAGCGAAATCAGCGTCTGGCGGCTGCCGAAGCCGGGCGCCTTGCTCTGCGCCAGTCCGTTGCCGTCCAGCAGCGTCTTGGCTTCCTCTACCTTGTCGGGCTTGGCCCAGTGGTGGGTAAGTACGCCTATCATTTGTAATTCCTCTTCCGATTTGGGTTCACAATAAATTGGTTTGTAAAGGTTGTCTGTCACAAGCCTCAATGAACAGAGCATCGTTTTGCGATAGGGGCAGTCTCTCCAATGCCCGAGGCTCCACCTTGATAGCCCCAGCCCCGTAAGACTTGCCGACTAGCGCAAGATTGGAAACTGTTTCCGGTTCCTGCAAAACCCTCCAAAGCTGCTCGACGAAATCAGGATTATTATGGATGGGATATATACATAGAAATCCGGTCAAGGGCACTACATTTGCTAAATTCCTTACAAATCTAGCGTTTCGACGGCCTAGATATGTAAATAGTATGGGAGGCGGAGTGCGAATTTCCATTTTATACCAAGGCCGCCTGGTCGAAATTAGAGACTTGAAGTGTATGCCTTTGGCTTCTCCATCCATAAGATACTCCCGGACAGGTTGGGGAAATTTCTCCAATGGACGGCCATCAGGAGAAAATAGCAAGGTAGGTCTGTTCTTCGATTCGAGATGATTGATTGTCTCGCAGCTAATTGTGTTACCAGGCACATCTCGCGTCCTTCCGATGGCCGGAATCAGAAATTCTTCCGGTAGTTGCAGATACTCAGCCCTCCTAGAGGTCAGAAAAAAATACTCGTTTGCTCCAGTGGCAATGCCGCGCACCACGTGAGCGAACTCCCCCAACCTAAAGGCGCTTTCACTGATCGCCGTTTGCGGCCTGGAAAGCCCGGTGGACAGTCCCTCGGAAAGGAATCTAGTATGGATATCAAGAGCGTCGTCTGCTTTCTCAAAGCCCGACTTTATCCAACTCTGGAGGCCGGATGTTTTGGGATGAAGGCATTTGGCCCACCGGAACTTTTCCTGAGGAGACTCATTGGCAATCATAAAGATTACCGGATTGGTGTCTATACTAGGAAACGGTGTTGCACTTGAGGCAAAGGTGACTACAGCGTCCAGCCTGTAGTTACGAGTAATCCAGGCCCAGAGAGTTGACGAAAAGACTCCTTCGCAAGTGTCAGCCGACATGATAAACGCTAGTCGGCCACCTGAATCCAACACCTGAAGAGCGCGAATAAGGAAGTAAATATGTAGCCCGGCGCGTCCGTCCAAAGCTCTGCCAATTGAATTGGCTGAGATTCTTCTGAGTTCGCGTTTTGTGTTGTCAGACAAGCGGTGATGCCTTATGTAAGGCGGATTTGCGACGATTGCTTTGAAAGGGCCGGATGGTGGATTGAGGACAAAATCCCTTATAGATATATGTTCAATGTCCTCTCCTGATAGACCACTATAACGTGCTTGTTCTAAAGCATCCGGATATATCTCAGAACCCAAAAGCCTAACGGGTTTGTCTAACTTAGCGGCATATTTTTTCGTAGCACGTAGAAAAACCCCTGCTCCAACCGCAGGGTCAAATATATGATCCGAGTCACTGGATAGCGCATACTCAACCATAGCATCAGCTACCCAATCAGGCGTCCAGAATTGACCTTTCTCGCGAAGCTTCTCCCGGTCATGCCCCTTGGTTGAGAACTTTATAAGGTTATTCATTACTCGTCGCTCGCCTCAATAACTGAAGTGTCTCTGCACTGATAACTAGCTTTCCGCCTTCAAATCTAACAAAAGGCAGAATATGACCATTAGGATCGGTTATAATATCAGCTACCAATTGAGGTTCTTCCGTAAGATCGCCAAGTGTATAAGCGTAATGATAGTAAAACTTATAGATAGATTTTGTGCTTGTAGCGCCACCTGGAGCCTGAAACACTTGGTTAGTGGCTTCTATAAGCCCTTCATCAATTAAAGACTGAGACCTGTTCAATGCAAGCCCGAACGATATATCGTAGAACATATGCCATATATGAATATCCACTCCGGTTTCAGTTTGCCAAATAAACAACGGTTTTCGGTCTTCTTCCTTCAGAATAACAGTTGGTAAAATCGCATTCTTTGCAAGCCCCAGCTTCCCACCAAGTCTTTTCATCGGTTTTAATTCAGAATTGTAATGACGCATTTTCCTAGCGAGCCATAAACTATTTTCACACTCGACTGCTATGATTGCCTTTGAGAGCAATTGTTGAATCTCTGAATTTTCTTCACTCGTAAATGGTAATTCTCCCTGACCGCCGATTTCTTCAACAAGACAATTGACTTCATCCGCATCAGATTTTTTGTAAATTAGGATGTCGGGACGCTTGACTCGACCAAGTCCTGCCTGCTCTAACCGTTCAAAATAAAGTTCAAACTCACGAACACCATTGGGGGCGACGCCACTTGGACCGTAGGCTAAAGCATAAAACTCATTTGTATCATTGATACCCTCAATGACTTTTCGCTCACTCCACACCCCTTGGCTCCATCGCATAAGAAAATCGCTTCCACGAAGGCGGCGTGGATTCAAAAAGAAATCAGCCCAAGGAATCTGGCCCCGCAGATCAAACTCTAAATCATCTACGGGTGAACTCAGAAATTTCTCGAACAAGTCCCAGTTCATACATAGCCTCCTGGGTTTAGACGATTTGTTGTGGGAGATACCCTCTTTAGTCCAGCTCGCGGCGAATGCCGACGGCGCGGGCCAGGACGAAGGCCAGCACGGCGGCCAGCACGCTGAAGACCGCGCCCATCTTGCCCGGATCCAAGAACTCCAGTCCTTCCGGGGTATTGTACGCCTTGTTGGCGACGAACAGGGCCACGGTCAGGCCGAGGCCCGCGATCATGCCGGCCACCATCAAGTACCGGATACTCATGCCCTCCGGCAAGGGGAAGCCCAGCTTGGACGCGATGAACGAGAACACCGACACGCCGACCGTCTTGCCCACTATCAGCGACAGCAGGACCATCATCGTCACTTGGTTAATGCTGCCGAAGGCCACGCCCGCGTTGGCCCAAGCGAAGAAGAACAGCCCCATATCCACCGGCAGCTTGAGACGATGCTCGAACTGCTCCAGCGCCCCGGCCGCGTGCCCGTGTCCGCCGCTCGCGTGAGCGTGGGCCGAGGCGTCTTCGTCACCGTGTTCCGCCGTCTCTTCGGGCGCCTCGCCGTCGTGCGTTGCAGCGTGGAGCGCGGGCAGGAAAGGCACGATGACTACCAGGGCCAGGGCAGGCTCCACCCCCGCTTTTACCAGCCCCACCCAGCTCATTCCGCCGGCAATCAGGATGTACACCGGCCACCAGCGGATGCCAACCCGCCGGAGCAGGAAGGCGGCCACCATGCCTCCGGCAGTCAGCAGCAGCCAGAGCGGCTGCACTTCCGTCGAGTAGAAGACGGCGATAATTACCAGCCCGATGGCGTCGTCGGCCACCGCCAGCAGCAGCAGGAAGTTCACCGCCGGATGCCGGTTGCCGAATATGACGCGGGCCACCAGCCAGGCCAGCGCGATGTCGGTGGCGGTGGGGATGGCCCAGCCCTGGGACACCGTGCCGAAGTCGTCGCCGCCGCCGTAGAACACGAAGGCCAGCACGAAGAACAGCCCCGCCGGGCCAATCACGCCGCCCAGAGTGCCCATCAGCGGGTTGATTGCCTTGGGGATAGGATTCAGCGCGCCGCCGGGCAGCACCGACTCGGTAATCTCCTTGGCCGCGATGCCGAAGAAGAAGACCATGAAGACTTCGTTAACCAGGAAGTGGACGGTTACGTGCTTGCCAAAGATGTAGAAGTCGTTGGCGTCATGCCCGTGGTCTTCCAGATATGGCCCCGTGCCGAAATTCCAGAAGTCGAACTCCACCAGCTCGTGATAGCTGTGAAAGTCAAGGTTGGCCCACACCAGCCCGGCAACGACGCCGATGATGAGGGGCAAAGAGTATTCCTGAAGGAAGGCGATTGTCTGGCGTACCTGCGCCACTGGCAACCCTCGAAACCTGAAATAAGGCGAGCCTGGCCGACACCCGGAAACCGCCGCCGATTATACCACCGGATTCGCTGCCGCCCCAACCCTGCGGTTAGGCCGGAGGGGCTCCGGCATATAAGAGGCGTAGGGCGCCTGTGGCGGATGAGGGCGATTCCTGACGTGAAGGGCTGCCCCGGGTGTTCCCGAAACTGCAGGACGATTGCAAATTCCCTGAGAATCCGTTCATGGTGAGCTTGTCGAACCGCGAGCGGATTCTCAGGGACCGTCCTTCGACAAGCTCAGGACTAACGGTTTGGGGGCTGAACATGACTTTGCAATTGCCCTGCCCGAAACTGGAGAAAATTGCGAAACACTGCTGGATGAAAACTGCCAACGTATTACGCCATTGTGTTGGCGGAATGCGGCAGAGGGGTTCATGCCCTCCGCGTACTAGGGCCTTTGGATATAGTGTTTCGCGGTAGTAACATCTACACATGAGCCACAGATGCGGGTCAAAATGCAGGTGTAAGCAGACGCCCAGCACGCGGAAGGACTGCCCATTGTGCGGTTCCCGCCGCAGCAAAAGCATCACCGCCGGTGGCATAACCCGTAATGTGAGCGCCCATTTGGCAGCAGGTTCACACCCAGACGTCACGCTGGAGATGACAGCACAGGCATTGGAAGGTTGGGTGGCCAAGGGAGTGCGGATGGACGTCATGGGCCGCGAGAGCACTGCCTACTTGGGGTGGGCCGAGGACTCCAATAAGTTGCTCCGGGTGGCTGTCTCCATGGACGACCGGACAGTAACGACATCCTTCAAAGACTCAAAAGCGTGGGAAAACGGCAACTGGGATTTCTTTCACCGGCATTACCGCAACTTTGAGGCCAGTCAGTGAAGACGAAAGTGATACACGACCGCGAGGTGGACATACTGAGGATTATCACCGACTGCAAGGGCGTTACCAGTTCCAGCCTAGATGACAACGTGGACGTGGTGGTTGACCTAGGGAAACTCTGAACAAGGCCCGTGAAGGCCTGAATTACATCTGACGGATCGGCAAGTGGGCGAAGGCCACCTTACCGGCCCAGCCGACTGGCGCTCAGTCCCTTGCCTTTCGTCTCCTGACAGGGTTGGTTGGAAGCCTGGCACAAACCGGAAGGCCGGTCAGGATCGCCGCAGGGCCCGCTACCACCTCAGTTGTCCCTCCGCCGTCAGCAGGTTGCCCAGCCCGAACAGCAACGCCAGCCGCTCCGCGTTCTTGGCCAGCCCCCGGTAGCGTACCTTGGCGTAACCGAACAGCCGCTTCAGCCTCAGGAAGGGATGCTCCACCTTGGCTCTCACCGATGCCTTCGCCTTCTCCGCCAGCGCCTCCCCGCTCCCCGGATCCAGCGTCCGCCAGCGCCCCGGACGCATCGCCACCCGCCATTCCACCTCCAGCCCCAGGTTCTCCTCCCTCTTGCCCACACCCTGGTAGCCCGCATCACCCCACACCACCGTCTCCCCGCCGTGCAGCAAATGGTGCGCCTCCGTAACGTCGTGGACGTTGGCCGATGTCGTGCTCATGCTGTGAACTATGCCCGTCTCCGAATCAACCCCGATGTGCGCCTTCATCCCGAAGTGCCACTGGTTCCCCTTTTTGGTCTGGCGCATCTCCGGGTCCCGCTCTCCAGCACGGTTCTTGGTGGAGGACGGCGCCTCGATGATGGTGGCGTCCACAATGGTTCCCTCCCGCAGCTTCAGTCCTTGGGATTCCAGGTGGGCATTGATTTCCCCAAGCAGACCCGGACCCAGGTTGTGTTTTTCCAGGAGGTGGCGGAAGTTGAGGATGGTGGTCTCGTCGGGCAGGGGGCCTGAGAGCTTCAACCCCGCGAAGCGCCTGACCGGGTCGGACTCGTAGAGCAGGTCTTCCATGCCAGGGTCGCTCAAGTTGTAGAAGAGCTGGACGCAGTGGGTCCGCAGCATGACCGACAGCGGGTAGGGGTGGCGTCCCCGCCCAGGCTTGGGGTAGAAGGGGCGGATGCGGTCCTCCAGCCTCTGCCAGGGAATCAGGCCTTCCATGCGCTCCAGGAACAGTTCCCGGCGGGTCTTGCGCTTCTTGCCCTGGTATTCCAGGTCGGCAAAGGTGGGCTGGTCCATCGCTCTTGCCTCCAAAAAGCATCCACTCGCACACACTACTATGCCACATCGCCAAGGACTTGTTCAGAGGATTCCTAGAGCTCGATGATAGCATCTGCCGTGCCGTGGGACTGGAGATGCACGGTGCCTCCGAATACCTGCCCTTGGGTAAACGCAGATACGATGAGGAAACGGACACACTCACTCTGGGAGAGGTGACGGACACCCAAGCGTGGGTGGTGGAGAATGGCGACCTCGTGGTTCACTGGGGCCCGGATGGCTACGGCGGGTTCGACCCTACAGGCGTGGTTCTTAGGCGGGCACAAGCATATTTTGGGAAACTGCAGCCGGTTGGAGGTTGACACCTCCGACCGGTAGATGTTTCACCTGGTCTTCCCAGACTTCCCTAAAAATAACAGCGGCGATAATCGTAGCATAATCGCCGCTTTCTGTTATCCGTTTGTCTAGCATCTAAGTTTTGCAATTTTCTCAAACTGTCAACGAGCGAGGTTGGCATCATGGCCGCAATACGTAATCGCTATCGTCGTTCAGGACCTGCACGCCTCACGTCATGGCCTTGCCCGAGGCTTGGCCGTTGACGAAATTATTGGGTGGGAGCAATCGTCCTGGCTGCCGACGAAACATTCGGATGCAAATGGCGGTCGCTTATCTGCGGCGCTGTTGAATGTTGCAATAAGCGAATTATGCGACTTACAGGGCAATTTGGCAGATTATCCACAATCTTGCCTGCATTGGGCCGGTTTTATGCTATTATGACCTGTAGTAAGGCTGAATTCCGCTATTGACACTCCCAAAAGCCGGAAATATGATGTTTCGCTATGGCGAATCCCGCCGACTGGCCCGGCACGCCGACAGGCACTGCCTCTGGCAAGCTAAGGGAGCGTATCACCAAAGGGAGCGTATCACCATGGACGAACTGGACCGCAAGATTATTGCCCTGTTGCAGTTGGATGGAAGAGCATCCAATGCCAAGATTGCCCGCGAGGTCGGGGTCAGCGAGGGCACGGTGCGCCGCCGGTTGCGGCGGCTGATCAAAGAAGACGTGGTGAAGGTCATTGCGGTGCCCAACCTAGAAAAGCTTGGCTATGCTACCACCGCCCTCATCGGTCTGCAAACTGGGCCTGGCAAGTCCGACGCAGTCGCCGAGGCCATCGCATTGCTGGACGAAGCGCACTACGTTGCCATCACCACCGGCGCGTTTGACGTCTTCATCTGGGCCGGACTGGAGTCGGCGGAGAATCTTGGCAACTTCCTGCGCACCAAGGTGGGCGTAGTGGAGGGTGTGCAGCGCACCGAAACCTTCGTCAACCTATCCATCAAGAAGCGCACCTATGGTCTGGTCCTTTAGGCTGGGCAAACTTCGGAAAGCCTCTCTCCCAATTTCAAGGGGAGGGGCTTTGGGGTTGCCGCGTTCACCCGCAGCACGGAGGCCCGGCTTATTGCAAACCTTTTGCGCTGTGCTATAATCACGGCGTAAACAGCCTGCCATGCAAATCGCAGGCCTGACCCCTAATTCTTGATATAGAGAGCCGACTGCAATGACCTACATCATCGCCGAACCCTGCGTTGGCCTGAAAGACTCTGCTTGCGTCGATGTCTGCCCGGTGGACTGCATCTACACCCGGGACGAGGACGATCAGTTCTACATCAGTCCCGACGAGTGCATCGACTGCGCCGCCTGCGAGCCGGTCTGCCCCGTGACCGCCATCTTCGCCGAAGACGCGGTGCCCGCCGAGTGGCAGGACTACATCGCCAAGAACTACGACTACTTCAAGAACACCGACCCCGCCGAGATGAAGCGAAAGTAAGGACCTGCCCTAACTAACCCTCAGCCCGGCATAAAAAGGGGCCTGCGAGCTTGCAGGCCCCTTCTCTCTGTTAGCCTCGCTGGATACCGGCGCTGAAAACAGGGAGGGCCGGTGAAGGTGTTCCGTTCTAGCCCAAGTCGTCCAAACAAGCGGACACGGGCTTGCTGATGCAGGAGAATATCGGCGTGTCCAGCAGGGTGAAGGGGCGAGCTTTGGACTCCCGAAGCTCCATCACCAAGTCGAGGAAGTTGGACGGGTCATCGGTCTCGAACCCCAGCACGAACTCTTGGTCGTCCAGCCCGAAGGAGTAGGCCGTGCTGATTTTCACGTCGGGGTACTTGTGCCCGATGACGAAATGCTCGTTCATCAACTCCTGCCGCTCTTCCTTGGGTAGCTGGTACCAGTCGTGGGTTTTGACGAAAGGGTATACGAACAGGTACTTGCGGCCCACGATGCGCATGGAGGACGAAGCGCCTTCCTGTCCCTCATGCCGGTGGTCCACCACGTAGGGCGAGCGGCGGGTCATCGCCAAGTATGAGTAGGGAGTCGTCAGGAAGGGGGCCAGCGCGGTGCGGTTCAGTTGGGCCGACAGTTCGTTGATGGCCTCCAGCGTGGGGCTGACCATCCACAGCATCAGGTCGGCGTCGCCCCGCGTCCCCACCATGCTGTAGCTGGAAACGGCCACCCGCCCGGCAAACTCGTCCAGCACCGCCGCAAATTCCCGCTTGCCCACACGCCGCTCGTCTTCGGCGACCCCTCGCCACTTGGGGTCAACCTTGAAGAGAGAATACTTAACAAAGTCGCGCTGCGACTGGTGTTCCCCGTGCTGCGTCATAAATTCCTGCCTGCCTGCGCCACCGCGCCCGGATTTGCCGCCATATTAGCAACTGGCGGGCGGGGCTGGCAATTGCCAGCCTGACCCGTGGCCAGCGACACACGTGTTAAAATCCAACCTGCATTATTATTTAAGACAGGAGCGTACTTGGCACAGTGTCAAGCAGCAGGCCGTTCCTAGTGGGGAGTGAATTGGAAGTTACCGAACGCAGCCGCATCAGGAATCACCCGGAGCGAGCGGTTCCTCAGGAAGCAGCGGAAATTCTAAGCAAGGGACTGGTGGCCCACGTCGGGTTCATCGAGGACGGGCTGCCCTGCGTTATTCCGCTGTCGTACCACTACGACGCCCGGCAACCGGATATGCTGTATCTGCACGGCTCAATCCGCAGCCGGGCCTTGCAAATGATGGCTGCCGGCGCCCCGGTGTGCGTAACCGTGACGCTGACCGACGGTTTGGTCTATTCCCGCAAGGCCATGAACCACTCCATGAATTACCGCAGCGTTGTCCTGTTCGGCACCGCCCGCGAGGTGACCGGCCACGACGAAAAGTTTGCGCTGTTCGATCAGATGGTGCAGCGCTACTTCCCCGACCGGTTGCTGGAACGCGACTACAACCCGCCGCCCGCCACCGATCTAGGCGTAACCGCCTTGGTGGAGGTGCAAATCGATGAGTGGAGCGCCAAGGCCCGGCGCGGCGGACCCACCGGCCCGGACGACGACAACCCCGCCGCTCCGGGTTCAGCCGGCTTTTCGGATCTGCGGGAGTTCTAGCCGGGGATGGCGGGATAGCCGGGCCTGCTTCCGCGTTCGTAAGTCCGGCCCGGCTTGGCGTTGGCATAATCAAAATCTCAAAACTTCGAGAGGCTACGATATGGTCACATTGGGCGAGGGCGCTTACCGGTACGAGGTTGCCCAGGGGTGGGGGACGCTGCCCGACGGCTGGGCGTTCAAGGAGTGCGCTGCGGTGGGCGTGGACTCCGCTGACAACGTTTACGTGTTCAACCGCGGCGAGCATCCGATGATTGTGTTCGACGCCGAGGGCAACTTTCTGCGCTCTTGGGGCGAAGGTATGTATCCCCGGGCCCACGGCATCACCATTAGCCCGGACGACGCCATCTTTTGCACCGACGACGGCGACCATACCGTCCGCAAGTGCCGGCTGGACGGCTCGGTGCTGTTCACCTTGGGCGTCCCCGGCACGCCGGCGCCCTTTATGAGCGGCGACCCGTTCAACCGCTGCACCCACGTCGCCATTGACCCGCAGACCGCCGAGTTCTACGTCTCCGACGGCTACGGCAACGCCCGCGTTCACAAGTATTCGCCCGACGGCAAGCTGCTGTTTTCCTGGGGCGAGTCCGGCACCGGCGAGGGGCAGTTCAACATCGCCCACAACGTTTGCACCGACAAGGACGGCTGGGTCTACGTGGCCGACCGCGAGAACCAGCGCATCCAGGTTTTCGACAAAAACGGCAAGTTCGAGACCCAGTGGAAGAACATGGCCCGCCCCTGCGGCCTGTACATTGACCAGAGCGGCGACCAGAAAGTCTACGTCGGCGAGCTGGGCGTCGCCATCGGCCCCAACTCCCAAGCCTACGGACTTGGCCCCCGCGTCGCCATCCACGACGTCAAGGGCAACGTGCTGGCGAGGCTGGGCGACAGGCCGGAGAGCGAGGAGCCGGGCAGCTTCATCGCCCCCCACGGCGTTTGCATCAACTCCAAGGGCGACATTTTCGTGGGCGAGGTGTCCTGGACGCACACCGGCAGCCACCTCAACCCGCCCCGCGAGGTCCGCTCGCTGCAAAAGCTGACCAAGCTGGGGTAATTCTCGAATCAGGAGCTAGATGCCGTGCTCGAACCAGACGATCTATTTGATCCGGCTGCCATTGCGGACTACAGGCGGCAGGCCCGCGAATTCCTTGCCAAGGGCCGGGTCTACTTGGCCGACGGAGATCTGCACCAAGCGTCGGAAAAAGGCGGGGGCGCCGCCGCGTGGATGGCCAAGGCTGTAGCTACAGCGCAGGGGTGGGAATACCGCAGACACGACCAGTTCAGCGTGATCTTGAACAACGCGCGGACGCTAACGGGTGATAACAGATTACCAGGATTGCGGGGCATAGCGAACGACCTGCACGGCAATTACTACAAGCGCGAGTTTCTGTTGAGCGCCGACGCTATCGAGCTGGACCTCGATTCGGTAGCGGAACTGCTGGATATACTGCAGCCGGTGACCGAAACCGGATAGTGTTATTTCAACGCCGAGTGCGTAGAGAACGCCGAGTTTATAAGTTTCGGACATAAAACTCGGCGTTCTTGACGCGCTTGGTGTTTGCTACAGGATATTGTATGGAAATACGCATGGGAAGCCTGGTGCGCGACGCTAGGGAGGCCACGGGCACGGCCATTATCATAGACGTGTTCCGGGCGTTCACCACCGCGGCCATTGCCTTTGACCGTGGCGCGACGCAGATTACGCTGGTGGCCGAGGCCCAGGATGCGCTGGAGCTGCATCGTAGCGGCGTCGGCGACCTGCTGATGGGGGAGGTAGACGGGAAGCGGCCCGAGGGGTTCGACTTCGGCAACTCGCCCTACGAAATTTCGCGGGCCGACGTGGAGGGCAAGAGCCTGGTCCAGTCAACCCGCGCCGGAACCGTCGGCGTGGCCGCGGCGGTCAACGCTGACACAATCTACCTCGGCTCCTTCGTGGTGGCTCAGGCCACTACCGATGCCATCCGCCGCCAGCGGGCCGAGGTGGTGTCCATCATCGCTATGGGCGACCAGGGGCGGGTGCGCTCCGACGAGGACGAGCATTGCGGCATATACCTGCGTAATATCATCGAGGGCCGCCGCCCCGATTTCGATGCCGTCAAGTCGCTAATTATGTCAGGCGGCGCCACCCAGAAGTTTTTTGACGACAGCCAGCCGCAGTATCACCCGCAAGACGTGGCCCTGGCGCTGGAGGCTGACCGCTATCCCTTCGCCATGAGTATCAGCCGCGAGGACGGGCTGCTGGTGGCGCGAAAGCACGAGCTATAACGCTACGGGCTTTGATTCCCGCTCTCGCGGGAGTGCCGGGATGGCTTGAGATTGACGGGATGGTTCGGGGTTAAATGTTGCCCGTCTCGATTCGTCAGCCAAACCTATCGAGCGTGAGGTGTTCGGCGCCGACGACATCCGTTTCGCCTTGAGTAATCAGATCGGCGGCCACTTGGCTCATGCCGACGCTCCAGAGGATGCCCTTGCGTCCCGCGCCCGTTGCGAGGTAGAGATTGTCCCAGCCGGGCAGACGTCCCACTATGGGTATGCCGTCAGGGCTGACGGGCCGAAGGCAGGCCGTGTGATTCATCAGCGTGGATGAGGCCACCGAGGGAGCCATTCGGGCCAGGTCATCGAGAATGCTGTCGCGGCCCTTGGAGTTAGGGCGATTGTCGAATCCTGCCTCTTCCTCAGTGGAGCCAGCCCAGACGAGGCCGTCGGGCTTGGAGTCCACGTAGTTGCCGCGATAATTAAGAGCGACATTGAAGGGCGGCCCGTCGTGCCGCATTCGCAGGATTTGACCCTTCAACGGCTCCACCGGGGCCGGCGCGCCGCACCAATCCTGGATCAGGCGAGACCACGGCCCCATGGCGATGACCACTGTCCCGGCTTCAATCTGCCCTCCATCAAAAGTAACGGCAACGGCATGACCGCTGCGATGCTCCAGTCCGGTGGCGCGCTGCATTACCAGTTGCGTGCCTGACCGCTCGGCGGCGCGGAGAGCTGCCAGGGTCAAGCGGTAGGCATCCACCGAGGCCATGCCGCCGATGAAGAGTCCGCCGATGCAATCGGGGTTTACTTTGGGCTCCAATCGCCTGGCTGCGTCCTGGTCCAGCCACCTGACTTCGAACCCGGTAATCTCGCTCATCCAGCTTTCGTTGGCGCGGGCCGCTTCGACCTCGTCTTCGTCAAAAGCGAGATACAGCCGGTTGCGGGGGCGGAACTGCGGGTCGATTCCCGTCGCGCCCTGCAATTCCCGGGCAATGGACCATTGGCGCCCGAAGCAAAACAAGCTGAAGTCCAGCAACGGTTCCGGTATCCCCACGCCGTTCAGAGGGTCCAGGCCGCCGAAGGCCAACCCGGAGGCATGGCTGCCCAGAGGGTCGGCCTCCAGCAGCGTCACGCTCAGGCCGCGGCGGCAGAGCAGGTAGCTCGTCATGCTGCCGACGATGCCGGCGCCAATGACTACAACGTCTCTGGCGTCTGTTCTCAACGTGTCACTCTCCGTAATTTAATTGGAAGCAGGATTCTCCGCAGCTACACTCCCCGGAACCAGCCCTCGAAACGGTCCAGCGGACCCGGGTCGCCGGATATGGCGAATTCATTGGCGGCAAGGGCCCCCTTGCCGGTTATGCGGCCGTAAATGAACAGGAGAAAAGCCGGGGCTTCGGCGCACACCGTCCAGCGGTCTGCGGGAGCCTCGCCGGGCAACGGCATTTTGAAGCCGTCACCCGCCACGCTGACTATGATGCTTGCTTCGTGGGGCGGCGCGAGGTCGAACTCGTAAACTACGGGCGCATCCAGCTTTTCCCCAGGGCGGAAGCACATCCCCAGCCACTTGGGAGCCATGGCCAACAGGGCGTCTATGCTGCCGGGATACAGAGAAGGCTCATCTTCCAAGGCCTTGCGGATGTCCCAGTCGTGAATAGCGAGTTCCTGAATCCGAAGCTCCACGTAGTCGGAGGCGGGCATAGCGCCCCGGCGCAGATGCCAGCAGGGGATTTCCCAGTCGCCGGGGCCAAACCCGTCCAGTTCGCGGTACAGTCGAGCGTAGGATTCATCGAAGGCAGCTACCAGCCCACCGTCCAACTGCTCGCGGCGGCGTATGTCGCGCTGGGCGTTGGTGGCTGACATCGCGGAGCTTTCCATTGGGGTGAAGCCTTCGGGAGGCCCTGCATCGCCGGCCCGGCCCCGGCGCATACTGTCAATTTGACGCTCGGCCCCACCGATGAGGTGGCTCACCACATCCTGCACCTGCCATTCAGCGCAGGCGCTGGGCAACGCCAACTGCTCCGGCGTGAGCGAGCCTGCGCTGGAGCTGATACCGGATGCCAGATTTTTCACCAGTTCGATTTGCGATTCAATGCTGGGCATATCGTCTACCTCACCCTGGCCCTCTCCGGGGAGAGGGGATTTAGCAATTTAATTTACCCCCCCCCAAACGGAGGGCATGGACAACGGAAGGGCCGTGCCAAACCAAGCGGGACGGTGGCGGGGGCCACGCATTCATTGTAGAATTTGCGGAACGCCGTCTTGCAGGATTGTTTCTCTATGAAAATGTGCTTCTTTCACCTGATGCCTTATCAAGGGCTTCCCAGCAACTTTGAACAAGATTACCACAGCGTGTGGGTCGATGTGCCAAATTCGCTGTTCGACCCACGACAAGGCCACCGGCTTTATGGCGACTACTTGGACGAACTGGAATTCGCCGAGGCGATGGGGTTCGACGGAATCTGCGTCAACGAGCATCACGCCAACGCCTACGGCCTGATGCCCTCGCCCAACCTGATGGCGTCGGCCATGGCCCGCGGCACGTCCCACGCCGCCATCGTGGTGCTGGGCAACAGCCTGGCGCTCTACAACCCGCCCATCCGGGTGGCCGAGGAATTCGCAATGCTGGACGTGCTGAGCGGCGGGCGGCTCATCGCCGGCTTTCCGCTGGGCACCGCGATGGACACGATCTTCGGCTACGGCCAGGTCCCCATCACGCTGCGGGAGAAGTACCAGGAAGCCCACGACCTAGTAGTGCGGGCCTGGACCGAGCGGGAGCCTTTCTCCTTCAACGGCAAGTACAACCAGCAGCGCTACGTCAACGTCTGGCCGCGCCCCTACCAGCAGCCCCGCCCGCCCATCTGGGTGCCGGGCAGCGGCAGCCTGGAGACCTGGGACTGGACCATCCGCAACGACTATGTATATTGCTACCTCAGCTACTCCGGCTACAAGGTGGGCAAGACGGTGCTGGACGGGTTCTGGGACGAAATGGAGCGGCAAGGCAAAGAGTTCAACCCCTACCATGCCGGATTCCTGCAACTGGTGGCGGTCTCGGAAACCGACGCGCAGGCCGAGGAATACAAGGAGTCCATCGAGTATTTCTTCAAGAAGTGCCTGCACATCCACTCCGGCTTCGGCAACCCGCCGGGTTACCGCTCGGCGCGCAGCAACAATTCCCAGGTGGCCAACTCCACCACGCAGTCGCGGGAAGACCAGCTCAAGGAATTCACCTGGACCGACTACCTGGAGGCGGGGAACGTCATTGTCGGCGGGCCGGAGACGGTGCGGGAACACCTGGCCCATGCCATCAAGGAGCTGCGGGTGGGCAACCTAATGCTGCTGCTCCAGTTCGGCGACATGCCCAAGGAACTGGCGATGAAGAACACTGAGCTGTTCGCCCGCGAGGTCATGCCCTACGTCCGCGGCATCTGGTCGGAGTACGAGACCCGCTGGTGGCCCGAGGGCGTCTCTAACCCCAACGCCCCCATGCCGGTGATGGTGGGCTAATTCCTCAGGCCTTCGCAAAATCCCCTCTCCTTCTTGGGAGAGGGTTAGGGTGAGGGCGACAAAGAAGCAAACGCTATGACTATTCCCGTACCAATTATCGCCGGGTTCATTGCCGCAGCGGCTGCCGTTTTGATTGCCGCTGCTGGAGCTTGGGGCAATATCAACAGTAGGCTGGGGAAGCTCGAAAAGGGTCAGGAAATGCTGGCAGCGGAAATCCGCGCCTCGCGCGAACGCTCTGATATGCAATTCGCGGCAGCCGAGGAACGCTCAAAAATGCAACTCGCGGCGGCAGAGGAACGCTTTGATTTGCAATTCGCGGCAGCCGAGGAACGCGCCGTTGCCCGCCACAACGAACTGCTGACCGAGATTCGTCTGTGGCGCAATCACGGCCACGATTCCGACGGAAACATATTCTTCCGAGTCCCTGAGTAAATGTCGGCAGCCAAAGAAGAAATCACCCGCGCGTTGCTGTTTCACCTCATGGTGCAACGCGGCTTGGCCAACGCGGACGCCGGACGGACTATCCCCGGCGAAGAATTTAACCGGTGTATCAAGGGATGAACCGAATAACCACGGAGCACTTCAATTGACCAGCAACGGAATTTCCGCCCACGACCCACACCCTCGCCACCGCGCCGACGTCGGCGGGGTCGAGATGGCCTACGTTGACACCGGCGCGCCTGCCGCAGCGTCCGATGGCGCGGTGGTGTTCTTGCACGGCAACCCCACGTCGTCCTACCTGTGGCGCAACATCATTCCCCATGTGTCGCCGCTGGCCCGCTGCCTGGCCCCCGACCTGATGGGTATGGGCGAGTCGGACGCCACCCCCGACGGCTCGTACCGCTTCGCCGACCATAGCCGCTATCTCGATGCCTGGTTCGACGCGGGGCTGCCCGAAGGCCCGGTGACGCTGGTGGTGCATGACTGGGGTTCGGCCTTGGGCTTTCACTGGGCCCGGCGGCACCCGGAGCGAGTGCGGGGGCTGGTCTACATGGAGGCCATTTTGATGATTTATTTGGATGCTCTAATTGGAGGAAAGCTATTGAAATAACTAACCCTGCCGAGAGAAAGACTTTTCTATTCAACTTGTATAAGGCCCAACTAGTAGTAAGTGGAGCAAAGCAAGTGCTCCATTTTGAACTGTATGAAAATAATAGTTTAGTGTATGCTATTTTCTTTGGCACACAACATTTGGAAGGCTGCGACAAAATGAAGCAGGCCATTTGGAAAGTTGCACCATTCGGCAATTATAAATTTCAAAGCGGTCTCAATAAACAACTTACTTTTGGGACAGATATAATAGATTTTAGCATATTGGGAAACGATCTCCGGAAAGAGTTTGGCTTTGGTGAGTGGGTTAAAATTGAATCTATTACTAATTTCGTAAAATCCGATAAGACCTTGTTCCACTCAGGACATCTTAAGACCAACACTTTGAAACCTATGGAAACCAGAGGAGAGATCGAAATTCGTCCGGGAACCCGCAAGAAGGCAGGAACATATCCTGATGGCACCGTACTCAGATTCGTCCAACAAACCGTGTGATACTAAGATGGCTTCATAATGTTAGATCCTTGACTCGCTGGTGAATCATGGCTGTTGGCAGCAAAATCGAGTGGACCGATGCTACTTGGAACCCGGTGACTGGCTGTAACAAAGTGAGCCCGGGTTGCAAGCTGTGCTATGCCGAGCGGCTGGCCAAACGGCTCAAGGCTACCGGGATGGTCAAGTACCGCAACGGCTTTGCGGTGACCTTGCATCCTGACGCTCTGGAAATACCGTTGCGGTGGCGCAAGCCGCGGACGATTTTTGTAAATTCAATGAGCGACCTGTTTCACTACCAAGTTACCGACCAGTTCGTGCGCGACGTTTTCGGTGTGATGGAACAAGCCCACTGGCACCGCTATCAAGTGCTGACCAAGCGACCGGAGCGGGTGGTAGCGTTGAACGCCGAACTGCCTTGGCCGACGCAAATCTGGCTGGGCGTCAGCGTCGAATCCAGCCGCTACATTCACCGGATCAACCTATTGCGCGAGTGCGGGGCGGCGATTAAATTTCTGTCTCTGGAACCTCTGCTCGGCCCGCTGCCCGAACTGGACCTTGACGGCATCGACTGGGTTATAGTAGGCGGAGAGTCCGGGCCGGGAGCCAGGCCCATGGAAGCGGAATGGGCGCGGGATATTCGCGACCAGTGCGTCGAGGCCCGGGTGCCTTTCCACTTCAAGCAGTGGGGCGGCGTTTTCAAGAAGCGTCACGGACGATTGCTGGACGGGGAAACTTGGGATGAGATGCCCGAAGACCGCTGATAGCACCTATTGAAGCTGGTTGGAAACGAGAGGAAGAGGCTGGAGATAGAGCATAATGCCAAGTAGTGCGCCAAACGGCGGGTCGAGGGGACAGGATTTGGTTACCGCATCGGACGGGTTGGCAGCGTTGGAGGTGCCGGAGCACGTCAGGGAAAAAGAGTTTGCGATTGAGCGTATGATTGCCATTTTCACCAACGGGATGCAGAATAAATGGAATCGGCTGTATTACATTGACCTGTTTGCCGGGCCGGGGAGATGCCTAATCAAGGGGTCTGGGGGAGAGGTAGAAGGCTCTCCTATACTGGCTGCTAAATCAAAGGTGAAGTTCACCGATTACTTCTTGGCAGATAATAGCTCCGACTCCTTGGAAGCTTTGAGGAAGCGCGTCGATAGTCTAGGTTCGATGGAACTTGCTAGTTTTCACTACTACCCTGGCAATGCTGATACAGTAGTAGATGAGTTGACGGCCAATTTGCCGGAGGCTAGAACTTCGCTTGGCTTCGCCGTTTTCGACCCGTGGGGTTGGGATTTTTCCTTTGCGACTCTAGCCTATGGGCGCAACCTTACCTATGGGCGCAGGCTTGATCCTAGTCATAAACTTTCCGACTGGGTTCATCAAGCGGAACTGGCGCAGGGATTTGCCGCAACTAGATAGGTTCATGAACGGAAGGAGTTATAGGAAATCCTTTGAATCTGCTATGATCCGGGAAAAACTAGACATAACATCAACTAGGGACTTGTTAAATTCTTACGAAAAGGAACTAAAGGGCATTGGCTACAAATACGTTAGAGATCAAGTTGGAGTTAAAATTTCGACCGGTTTGCCTTTATATCATCTGATTTTTGCCAGCAAGCACGAGCGCGGCTCTGAATTTTGGGATAAGGTTACCAGTAGGCAGGAAAGCGGACAGATTAGGATGCAATTCTGAATGCGAAAACACCGCCACAGCTGTATGCAAGTATATAATTGCTTAACAATACCCTATTGGAGCAACGATGCCTGAAACTATCAACCTGGACCTGCGCGGCGGTGACTTTCGCGCCGAGGTGGTGCGGAGCGGCGACGGGCCGCCGCTGCTGTATCTGCATGGCGCGGTGGGACAGAAGGGCTGGGCGCCGTTTCTGGAACGGCTGTCGCAGCAGTTCACCGTCTACGCCCCCTATATGCCCGGCTGCGGAGCAGCCACCGGGCTGGAGCATCTGGCCGACCTTACCGACCTGACGCTGTATCACCTGGAACTGCTGGACGCGCTGGGTATCACCCGCGCCCATGTGGTGGGCCACTTTCTGGGCGGGATGATTGCCGCCGAAATGTCCGCCTTTTCGCCTTCATCCGTAATGCGGCTGGCCTTGGCCTCCCCGGCGGGCGTCTGGCACGACGAGGATCCGGTGGCCGACCTGCTGTCCCTGAACGCCGACGAACTGCTGGAGCGTCTGACCGCAACGCCGGACGGCGCGGATTCCCTCGACGGCGTGCGCGATATGCTGGCCCGCGACCGGATGCAAGACATCGCCGCCGCCGGTAAGTTCCTCTGGCCTTTGCCAGACCGGGGGCTGAACCGCCGCGCCTACCGCATCAAGGCGCCCACCCTGCTCCTCTGGGGCGAGCAGGATAGAATCAACCCGCCGTCCTACGTTGCCGACTTCCAACGGCTGATTGCCGGAGCGCGGGCGCAAACCTTGCCCAACACCGGGCATCTGCTGATGCTGGAACAGCCCGGGGCCTTCGCCGACGCGGTGGCGGCTTTTCTTAACGAGGGGGATTAAACGCCAAGCACGCCGAGCGCGCCAAGTTTTTATATTCTTGGCGTTCCCGGAGCACTCGGTGTTGAGAAATAATGACGACAGACGATAGTTTGGACATACGGATTGATTCTCTGCGGGAAGTCATCCGCGGGATGGGGTCTGTGGTGACCGCATTCTCCGGCGGGGTGGACAGCGCGCTGGTAGCGGTGGCGGCCCATAACGTGCTGGGAAGCAACGCGCTGGCGGTGACGGCGGTGTCGCCCGCGCTGGCCGCCCGCGAGCTGGCGGAGGCCGAGGGGCTGGCCCGGCAGTTCGGCTTCGCCCACCGCGTTATCCGCACCAACGAGATGGAGCGCGAGGGCTATACCGCCAACTCACCGCGCCGTTGCTACTTCTGCAAGACTGAACTGTATACCCATCTCACCGCACTGGCTAAGGCGGAAAACTACGCTTGGGTCGCCAACGGGGCCAACACCGACGACCGGGGAGACTACCGCCCTGGCATGGAGGCGGCGACGGAACACCAGGCCCGCAGTCCGTTGCTGGAAGCTGGGCTGGACAAGGCGGCAGTCCGAGCCATAGCCCGGCGGCTGAATATACCTGTATGGGACAAGCCTGCCCAACCCTGTCTGTCGTCGCGCGTTCCCTATGGAACGCCCGTTACCGTGGAAACGCTGTCGAAGATCGAGCGGGCCGAAGACTTCCTGCGCAGCCTGGGCCTGCGGGAAGTCCGGGCGCGGCACCACGACAAGCTCTGCCGCGTTGAAGCCTCCGAGGCCGACATGGAAATCGCTTTCCGCCGCCGCGAGGAAATCGTCGTCGGCCTGAAGAAAATCGGCTACCTGTGGGTCTCGCTGGACTTGGCCGGTCTGCGCTCAGGCAGCCTCAACGACCAACTGAAGCTGTCCGCCGCGGAACCTCCCCGTTAGCGCCATGCGTATCGCTTACATCCAGTCCATCGGCGGGGCCAGCGGCGATATGCTGCTGGGCGCGCTGGTTGACGCGGGCCTGCCGCTGGAACTGCTGCGAAGCGAACTGACGAAGCTGCCCATCGAGGGTTATAGCCTCGAAGCGGCGGAAGAGACCCGCGGCGAAATCCGCGGCGTCCACCTCAAGGTCCTGCTGGAAAGTCGCGCCCGCCATTCCCCTGCCGCTCTGCTCCGGGCCGTCAAAGACAGTGGCCTCGACTCGGCATTGAAGGATCGAGCGGGGTTGGTATTGCGGGCACTGTGGCGGGCCGAAGCTCGGGTACACGGCGAGCCGGAAGAGTCCCTGGAACTGGAAGAGCTGGGCAGTATAGACACGCTGATTGATGTCGTGGGATTCTGCATCGGCCTGCGAGAGCTGGGTATCGGCGAGATATACGCCGCGCCGCTGGTGCTGGGCGAACCGTCACCGCCGCGACGGGCGGGCGGGTACTCCAATCCCGCGCCGGCCACGCTGGAACTGATAGCCGCGACAGGCGCGCCGGTAGCCGCCGACAGCGCAGCTCACGCCGGGGCGGGCGAGCTCACCACACCCACCGGGGCCGCGCTTATTACCGCGCTGGCCGAGTTCCGGCGGCCCGCCTTTTCCGTTCAGCGAGTGGGCGTCGGGCTGGGGACGAAAGACCCGCCGGGTTTCGCCAACGCGCTTCGGGTGTGGCTGGGGGAGACGGCAGAACGCCTTAGCGTAGGGGCGCACAGCCGTGCGCCCCTACCAGAGGGAGAGGGGATTGGCAACATTTTCCAGCCGGCCAGTGTCGTCCTGCTGGAGACCAACCTGGACGACGCGCCGGGGCTGGTGCTGGGCTACGCGCAGGAGCGGCTGTTCGCTCTGGGCGCGCTGGACGTGTGGCATACGCCGGTGCAGATGAAGAAGAACCGCCCCGGCACGGTACTGTCGGTTCTGGTGCCTCCGCACTTGGAGCAGGCCGCCGTGGAGCTGATACTGCGCGAAACGCCGACGCTCGGCATACGCTCCCGTCCGGTGGACCGCTATGTGGCCCACCGCCACAGCAGCGCCATCAACACCGAGTTCGGCCCGGTCAGCGTCAAGGTGAAGTCGCTGGACGGGGCGCCGGTAGGCGCCGCGCCCGAACCCGACGACTGCCGCCGCATCGCCATCGAGACCGGCCTTCCCTTTCAGGAAGTCTATCAGCGGGTATCAGAAGCCGCCCGCCAACAACTCTTGGGCTAACCCACATGGGAGAAATCATCGGGGCGGACAGCGGCGACATCCCGCACCTGCTGCAGCAGGTGCGGGACGGCCACCTGACTGCCGGTCAGGCTGCGGAGCGGTTGCGCGACCTGCCATACCAGGACCTTGGTTATGCCCGGATTGACCACCACCGGCCGCTGCGCACCGGTTCGCCGGAGGTAGTGCTGGGCAAAGGCAAAACACCCGGGCAGGTGGCGGGCATCGTGGCGGCGCTTCGGGGGCGTGGGCATCCGGTGCTGGTCACCAAGACCGGGCGCGATGCTTGGGCCGCCGTGCTGGAGGTAGCGCCCGAAGCCGTGTATCACGAACTGGCTGGGGCCATCGTCATACCGTTGCCAACGGAGGCCCCGAAGCAGCCAGGGACGCTGATAGTGACTGCCGGCACCGCCGATCTGCCGGTGGCCGAGGAAGCCATGCTAACCGCAAGGCTGATGGGGCAGGAACCAACACTCATCGCCGACGTAGGGGTCGCCGGCCTGCACCGCCTGCTGGAACGGCTGCCTGAGATTCAAGCGGCGCGAGTAATCATTGTGATAGCCGGGATGGACGCCGCTTTGCCGTCAGTTGTCGCCGGGCTGGTTTCGGTCCCGGTCGTCGCCGTTCCTACCAGCACAGGCTACGGGGCCAGCTTTGACGGGCTGGCCGCGCTGCTGTCGATGCTCAACAGTTGCGCCCCTGGCGTGGCGACGGTCAACATAGACAACGGATTCGGCGCGGGTTACCTCGCCGCCCAGATTAACCGCCAAACCGCCGACTCGGAGCAGGATACGCCTTGAACAGCCGTACCGGCTGCCTGATTCTAGCCATCCTGGTGGCGCTGCTGTTCGTGTCGTGCGGTATGCTTGGCCGACTTACGCTAACTTTTTAGCACTCGCGGAAGAACAGGAATTACAGTCCGGCCTCAACAAGGTCGCAGGCAGATGACGAACCAGCCTGCTAAAACTCCACTGCGTGGCGGATGTGGTTGACCGACAGGAGCTTGCCGCGGCGGTCCAGGTTCAGGCAGACTAGGTCAATGCGCCACAGGGTTCCTGAGTGGTACTCTTCGTCCGGGCGCGATTGCAGGAACTCCTCGGCTACGGCGGCCAGCCGCTCGGCTTTGGCCGGGGATATGGACTCCTCGGCCCCCCCGAAAGCGTCGCCGCGGCGGGTTTTCACTTCCACGAAGACCAGTTCCTCGCCTTGGCGGGCCACGATGTCCATCTCCCCGGAGCGGCAACGGAAGTTGGTAGCGACGATGCCATAGCCTCCGGCTTCAAGGTGCAGACGCGCCTGCCGCTCGCCCCACTCTCCCAGCCGGACATTGCCGGCGCTCACCGGGAGGACTGGTCCGGGAAGCGCAACTGTGCCTGGGCCACGGGAGAAAAGGAGCGGCGATGGATGCGGCATGGGCCGATTTCCCGCAGGCGCTCAAGGTGCAGGGCAGTAGCGTATCCCTTGTGCCGGACGAATCCGTAGCCGGGGAAGACCTCGTCATAGTCGGCCATGATGCGGTCGCGGGTGACCTTGGCCACGTTGGACGCGGCGGCGATGCTATAACTGCGGCTATCTCCTTTGACCAGGGTGTCGTAGGGATAGGGGCATTGCCGCACCGGGATGTAGTCGAGAAGCAGATGCGCAGGCTGCACGCTCAGAGTATCCACGGCCAGCAGCATCGCCCGCAAAGCGGCGGCCCCGATACCAATTCGATCGATTTCATCATGGTCAACGGAGGCCACGCCCCAGTCCAGGGCGTGTTCCTGAACCGCCAGAAAAGCCTGCTCTCGCCGGGACGCGCTCAGCCGCTTGGAATCGTCCAGCGACCGAAGCCAGTCCTCGCGCCCGGTCAGGTCTGGCGGCAGAACCACGGCTGCGGCTACCACCGGCCCGGCCAGCGGCCCGCGCCCGGCTTCGTCGGCCCCGGCCACTGGCCGCACACCCTGCCGCAGCAAATTGAGTTCAAGGGAGAGGTCGGGCATTTCTTGAAGCGCCTAAATCCTTTATTCTGCGGAGTGTCGCTTTGATTATTATTGATTCTTGACCTTCAGGAAGGGCAATAACAATTCCCTAGCGTCCTCAAACATTATGCCGCTTACCCGCCGGTCTTTGTCGAAAAATACTACGCAACCGTCAAAAAGGTCCATCCCGTTTGGCACTGGCCTCCCATTTCCTACCCACAAAGTGTCAGATTCCTCGTCGTATTTTATTTCAGGGGTCAGACACTCAGGGGTCAAAGGGACTGTGGTTTTCGCGGCTAAAAATTTGTTGTTGTGTTCGGAGTTGGACAAGATGGGCGGCCTCCTTCTTTTTCGGTGAAATAGTCACGGAATGCTGTGTATAAAGATTCCGTTTCATCGAGTACTGCCCGAAACCACGCTCCTTCTTTGGCGTCATCCAAATGAGCTATTTCCTCTGCGTTCATTGGATAATACTTGTAAAACGCTTTACGGGGGCCTTTCCTTCGATTCTGAAAAGCAACGTCAGTTGGAGACTCCAGAGTCATTGCAACCATTTCGGGGGTTAAGCCGTCCCTTCCGAGATGGGCATGCGCGCTCGTGCGCCAATATCTGCTTTTGGGCAATCTCTCAAACGCGCGGCGCAATCGGGCTTCCACCGCCGCGCGCTCTTCGTTATGGCTCATACGAATGTTATATGGTAGTTTGGGATTTGGAAGCCAAGGACTCCCAGTCCTTTTCCGCCGGCTCAATGGTGCCGCCCCCGAGCAGGGTATCGCCCTGGTAGAACACGGCTGCCTGGCCTGGGGTTACTGACCGCTGCGGCTCGACGAATCGCACCAGCGCGCCGCCGGCCCGGGGATGCAGCGTCGCTGGCGCCTCGTATGCCTTGTACCGAATCTTGACCGCCACCGGCGTCCCCTCGGCAGGAATATCGCCGCTCACGTAGTTAACGCCCGAAACCCAGGTCTCCCCGGCGTACAGGGCGCTCTCCGGGCCAACCACCACGCGGTTGGCGTCGGCCTCTAAACGGATGACGTAGCGGGGCTCGCCCGGCGTGCGGGGCAACCCCAGCCCCCGGCGCTGGCCTACGGTGAAGTATTCGATGCCTTGATGCGCGCCAAGCACCGAGCCGTCCAGTTCGACAATCTCGCCGGGAACTCCAGCGGCCTGCTGGCGCAGGAACTCGCGGTAATCGCCCAGCGGGATAAAGCAGATGTCCTGGCTGTCGGGCTTTCCGGCGGTAATCAGCCCAGCGTCCAGCGCCATCTGGCGAATTTCCTCTTTGTGGTAGCCGCCGATGGGCAGCAGCGTCCGGGCCAGTTGGGCCTGTGTCATGCCAAAGAGTACGTAGGACTGGTCTTTGGCGTAATCTACGCCCTTCTTGAGCAGCGCCGCCACTCCGGGGCCTGGCTCAATGCGGGCGTAATGCCCGGTGGCGACATAGCGCGCGCCCAAGGCGTCGGCGCGGGCCATCAAGTGACTGAACTTTATCTTGTCGTTGCAGGCGATGCAGGGGTGAGGAGTGCGGCCCCGACGGTACTCGCCAACGAAATAGTCCATCACCTTGTCGCGGAACTCGCGCTCCATGTTCAGCACGTAGTGGGGAATACCCAGCAGGCGGCAGACGGCTCGCGCGTCTTCTACGTCGTCCAGCGTGCAGCAGCCCTGATGATCGGCGGGCAGTTCGGTTTCGTCGAGACTGTAGAGCTTCATGGTGACGCCCACGACATCCCATCCGGCACGATGCAGCAACAGCGCGGCTACGGAGGAATCAACCCCTCCACTCATGGCTACGACAACCCGGTCAGGCGCAAGATGCTTGTTCATAACGGCAACAACCCTCGAATTCAGCCTAGCACACCGCTGCCGAAAGGCACAACCAAGGCCGGATGGCATCAGAAGCCGGGCGTGGTCGGCGGAGACATCTGCGCTAATCTCGCTGAGGGCTATCCGGCGTCATCCTTTGGCGCGCCGGGGAGCGATTCACAGACAATACCGTCGTTGTTGCCGTCGAGACGGTGCGGGTCTTCATCCGGGCCGCCGACCGCCAAATAGAAATTCTGCGCATCCCACCATGATGAAAAGTCATTACAGTTCCGGTCGGCGCCGTTCGGGTCGAAAGGCAAGTCTGAAAACGCGGGCGATACTGGCGTCGGCTCGGGCTCGGGCATGGGCGTGGGAGATGGAGTAGCGAACGGCACTGGAGTCGGCGGCTCGCTGTCATTATCCGGCGCGCCGGGGAGTGTCTGACAAGCGACGCCATTTCCATCCATGTCTAGGCCGTGCCGGTCGCTGTCGGGACCGCCCTCGGACAGGTAAAACGCCTGCGCTTCTCCCCAGTCGGAAAAGTCGCCGCAGTCCCGGTCCACAAAGGCTTCTTCCGGCGGTGGCGACGGTTCGGGCGTAGGGGTTGGCGTGGGTGTTGGCGTAGGGGTTGGTGTGGGTGTTGGCGTGGGTTCAAGTGTATGCGTTGGCGTGGGTTCAAGTGTTAGCGAAGGTTCAGGGGAAGCAGGAGGCGCGGGAGCAGCAGTTGGAACGGGGATTGGCGTCAAAGTTGCTGCGAGGGTTGGCGTGGGGGCTGGTATGGGCGTCGGTTGACAGTCCGGTTCGTTCGGGGCGCCGACGGAGGCAGCGGGTAGGGCGGTTTGCCGAGGGCCGACGGCGGTGCAGTCTGCGCCGGTTACTGCCGATCCCAGAACCATAGGGGGGTGCAGTGGCGTTGCCTTGTCCAGCGGCGCCGGAGATTCCTTGGCGGACGGCCCGCCGGGGAGGGACTCGCAGGGCTGGCCGTCGCCGTTGGTGTCCAAATTGTGCGGGTCATCGCTGGGGCCTCCGGCCGCCAGGAAGAAGGCCAACGCTTCTTCGTAGGTGTCGAAATCGCCGCAGTTACGGTCCGGGCCGAAGGGGTCATATCGCATACCCGGCGGCGGGCTGGGCAGGGCAGTGGCTGTCGGCAGCAACGGGGGCGCTGCCCGGCCGGGTTGCAGCAGAACCGGTATGGCGCAGGTTGCCAACATCTCCGTCAGGGCCGCATACTCGGCTTCCGTAACGGTCAGACCCCATTGGTTTTTGATGGTGGCCCAGTCCACGGCGTAGGAGCACCAATAGCTTTCCAAGGGCGGGCGCCAATCCTCGGGGCCTTTGGAACCCTTGCCCCGGTTGGCAGAGCTTGTGGTGGCGATGAGATGATTCTCATCGCCCAGGTAGTTGGCGTAGTCACGCTTGCGCTCCCGGCTCCAGTTCCAGGCGCCAGAGCGGTGAGCGTTGGCCAGCGGCACCAGATGGTCTATGTCTAGGTCGCCGGGATCGCTGACAATATCCCCGGTATACGGCCCCTCCCAACTCCCGGCGATCACTCGGCACTCGCCGTCGGGGCGGAAGGTAACGGCAATCCTGGACTCGGCAATCAATACTTCCTGACGGGCATTCTGGCAATCTCCGTCCTCATCCGTCCAGTGCTGCCAGGTGCTGCGGTCGTATTGGGGCAGGCCGGACGGCACCGGGGCAACCAAGACCGGCAACACTATTCCTGACGCAGGCGGAGTGTTTGCTGCGGTGGTACCCGTGCTTGACGCAGGAGCGCCGGTTGGCGTGGGATTGGCAGACTCAGGAACAGTGGCTGTCGGCGAAACCGGGACGCGGGTAGCCGTGGAATCATTACCGGCAAAATCGCAGCCCGTGACGGCAACAGCCAGCAAGAGTGCCGCCAAGAACAAAACCGGAGTGCCCCGAAAGGACACAGAGGCGCGGTTTAATCCTTGCCCGGCCAGCCGTGGCCTAGTCTGCCGTGCGAAGGGATGTCTTTCGCAATTCCTTTCAGGAACTGGCGCATTCGACGTCATTACCTTACCTTGTTGCCCAACACCCCGGCATCGTCAACGTCTGATTATGCCGAATCCGGCGGATACGCATTATATTGGCTTTTTGGCTTATGTAAATTCCGCTATGCCCTTCAACGTGCATCAGACGCGCTTCAGCGTGTCTTGAGGGGGCAGGGTTGTGCGTCGTATGCTGTTGGCGGCGAAATTATGGCGCGGAGATGTCGGTGGCTATGGCCAGTGAATCCGGTTTGGACTCGGGACCATCATTCTGCGGAAACTGCGGCGCAGTGGTTGAAGCAGACAAACCTGACTGTGGCGTTTGCGGGCGCCCGCTCGCGGCCCCGTTCGTAGAGGCAGAGCTTGTGGAGGCAGAACGGCCTGGTCCGGCTTCAAACCCGGCTCCGGCGGACTACGTGCCCTACTGCCGAAACTGCGGCGTGGGCGTTCCTTGGGAACAGGGACACACTTGCCTGCGCTGCGGCGTTTCTCCCCTGTGCGAGCTGCACTTCAGGGCGTCTGACAGCCTTTGCCTCGACTGCGCCAGCGCACCGGCCTACTCGGGAGCCGGAGCAAGAGGGAGCGGGCTTTACTGCGGGGTCTGCGGAGCCTCCGCCTTTCCCGGCGCCGATTTCTGCCAGAACTGCGGACGAGCTCTGTCCTTCGCATCCTCCGCATCATCGAGGTCCGAAGCGGGCGAGTACGTGGGATTCTGGATGCGCGCCGGGGCCTTCGTGGTGGACTGGATTATCGCCTATGTCGTAGCGGCGCTGCTCGCCGCAGTCATTGGCGTTTCTCTGACATCGGGCGATGTTGATCCGGCTGCCATGGAAGACATTTCGATTGCCCTGAACAACCTCAATTACAACTTCTTGCTGTTGTTCTGGGGGTTGTCGGTAGCCCACGCCGTGTTGCTCACCGGGCTGCGAGGGCAGACCTTGGGAAAGATGTTACTGCGGATTCAGGTAGTGGACGTCAACGGCAACATACCGGCCTGGCGCTGGGTATTAACACGTGAACTGATACGGGGAGTCGTGTTGCTGGCGTTATTTCCGCTGGGTCTAATCTACCTGCGGGTGGCTTTCGACCCGCGCTTTCGAGGCTGGCACGACCAGCTGGGGCGCTGCTATGTGGTACGCAAGCGGCGGGAAGACTCCCGGCCAGACGGCGGCTTTTAGTTCGCGATAGTGGGGCCATCTGCTAAACTGACCCCGCGATACACGAATTTGCGGGGCGCGAAACTCCGCGCCACCGGAGGACATTATGCCCGTCACTTTCGGCACTTCCGTACCCACCCGTGGCCCGCTGGCCGGGCCGGACGAGCTGCGCGCCGTGGCCCAGCGGGCCGATGACCTGGGCTTCGACCACATCTGGGTCAGCGACCACGTTATTCTGCCGCGAGAGGTCAGTTCCTTCTATCCCTACGCCTCTGACGGCGTGGCGACCTTCGTTCCCGACCAGCCATATTTTGATCCGCTGGCGGCGCTGAATTTCCTGGCGGGCTGCACTCAGAGAGTGCGGCTGGGCACCCATGTGCTCATCCTGCCCTACCGCAACCCGGTGCTGGCCGCCAAGATGATTTCAACGCTGGACGTGCTGTCGGGCGGGCGGGTAATCCTGGGCGCCGGCGTTGGCTGGATGGAGGAGGAGTTCGAGGCCCTGGGACTGGACACCTACGCTCAGCGCGGCGCGGTCACCGACGAATACATCGAGCTGTACAAGGAGCTGTGGACGAAAGACAACCCGTCCTTTGACGGCGAGTTTTACCAGATTTCGGACAGCGGGTTCTCGCCCAAGCCGGTGCAGCAGCCGCACCCGCCCATCTGGATTGGCGGACACACCGGCCCGGCCATCCGCCGCGCGGCGCGGCATGGCGACGGCTGGATGCCCATCGGGCTGCGTCCCCCGGCGATTCTGGAGCCGGAAGAACTTTCCGGCCTCATCGCCCGCCTGCGCCGCCTGACGGTCCAGGCCGGGCGCGAAGAGAACGCGGTAGACCTGACTTTCAGTACCGACGTGCGTTTCAGCAACGCTGACGGCGGCTCCCGTCCGTGGATGAACGGCCGCCCGGAGCAAATCGCCGCCGACCTGCGCCAGTACATAGACTTGGGTGTGTCCAACTTCATCATCGGCTTCCCCGCCGGCGACAGCGTGGCATCGCTGCAAGAAAACATGGAGCGCTTCACCCGGGAAGTCGCCCCCCTCATTCCGCAGGACTAACCGGCCGCAGGACTAACCGGAGGAGGGTCAACAGCAGGCAGCCGGCGCGCCGCCGCCAAGCGCGAGTTCCAGCAGCACCGCGAAACTAGGCGGTTGTCAGACGCCGCGGGGCGCAAGCAAAGGGGCAGAGAACTTGATGATAGTCGCTGCCCCCTTTGTATCTTCCGCTGTGGATAGCCTGACGGCTAGTCCTCGGTCAACCTTTGCCAGCGCCGTAGCTGCTCGCGGCTGGACGGTGTGAAGGCCGGTGGGACGGCCAAACGGACCCGTTCCAGTTCTTGCAGCAACGATTTAGCGTCGTTCATGCCTTCTTCTATTGAGTCCGATTCCAGCAGGTCATCGTAGAAATTTGAGTGCAAGTCTTTGGCTAACCGGAACGAAGTGAACCATCCAGATCGCACCCACTCATCAGACACCTGTTTAGCAATATCAATGAGCAGACGATGGCTACGGTGGTTCCAGCCACGCTGCTCGGCAATGGCTATGTAGGCTTGGGCTACCGCGCCCCAGGTCTTTTCCGACGCCTGCTTGTTGTTGCCCTGCCGCAGGTACTGTCCGGCATTCTCGATGTATTCCCGGCTTAGCTCCAGGTGTCGGTCAGACTCGGCAATGGATGGCTGCGCCATTGGGTACTCCTTGCGGCAGCGGCAAGCGAGGTCATTAGCCGCCACTATGTTATGTAGTTCACAGATTGCCCGGCCCGCGGCCAAGGGCGCTACGGGCGGCGGCGAAAGAAGCTCCATACGGGGGCCGTGAAACCGGGCAGGACTTCGCCACCGTCGAAGGTATCGAACTCGCCCAGAACCTGTGGCGGTTCGCCGGGGCGGTAGACAGTGATGGTAACGGGCCTCGGGTCCACTACCAGCGCCATCCGGCTGCCGTGGCTCAGCCACATCGCTGCTTTGTCGGCCATTTGGCGGTTGGAATTGCTGGGCGACTTCACTTCCACCACGAGGTCGGGGGCCAGCTCCGGGTAGCCGGCAACCGGCCCCGGAAGGCGGCCCGGCGCAACCCAAGCGACATCCGGACACCGCACCGTATCGGGGTCGCGCTCCAGCAGGAAGCCGGAATCGCCCCCGCACACCTCGCCATAGTCGTTGTCCTCGGAATAGTTGCCCAGCAGCATGGCGATTCTGGCTACCCGTACTCCGTGTTCGTGACCTGGAGGCATATCTTCCGTCAACACTCCGCGGATGAGTTCGCTGTGCATGCCGTCGTCGGGCATCAGCAGCAGCTCGTCAGCGGTTATCAGCTTCGGCTTTGTCGTCATTTTGCGCCCCGGCCGCCTGTCAAGGTTGGATGGTTTGGCCCCTGATTATAGCGATAGCGTTCGCCTGGCGGCGGATGGCTAGAGGTTGGTAGGGACGACTTCGCTGACCCCGTACTTGCGCTCCAGTTCGTAGATTTCGCTGAGGCCGAGGAGGGAGGCCACGTCCCAGCGAGTGGCGAAGCGCTTGGGGTCGACGGCGCCGGTGGCTTTCAGCTCCTCGAAGGAGTCCTTCACCTGCTGGTAAATGAGCCAGATGGTGCTGCCGCAAATCATAATCTTGTAGCCCAGGGCCGCCATGTCGTTGGTGTTCATCAGATCGCCGTTGTACATCCGGGGCAGGCCGGCCATGTCGCGGGCGTAATTGCGGATGTCATCCTCGCTCTTGATGCCGTCAACGAAGACCACGTCGGCCCCCGCCTCTACGTAGGCGTTGCAGCGGCGGATGGTATCCTCCCAGCCGGTGACGGCATAGGCGTCGCAGCGGGCGATGATGACGAAATCGGGGTCGGTGCGGGCGTCGAGGGCGGCGCGAATCTTCTGCACATGGTCTTCGACCGGGATGACCTGCTTGCCCTCGAAAAAGCCGCATTTCTTCGGAAACGACTGGTCTTCGATGTGGATGGCGGCGACGCCGGCGGACTCGTACTCGCGCACCGAGCGCATCACGTTGAGCGGGTTGCCATAGCCGGAATCTGAGTCGCAGATCACCGGGATGTCGACCGCGTTGGCGATGTACTTGGCGTTGCCGACCATCTCGGTCATGGTGAGCAGGCCCACGTCGGGAAACCCTCGCTCGGCGGCGGTGCCTGCGCCGGTCATATAGACCGCCCCGAACCCAACGGACTCGGCAATCCGGGCGTGCAAGGCGTTGAGGACGAAGGGGGCAACAACCATATCGCCGGAGTTGAGCATCTGCCGCAGCTTGGTGGTGGCTTTCATCGCACGTTCTCCTGTATGGGGTGGAATTGCTGCCTGAATGATACCCCATTACTAACTTTTCTTGGTAATACTGCTGCCTCTACCTGGGCTCCAGCAGAGATGATAAACCGGGAGGCGCCATAGTATATTCAGGAAAGGAAGAGGAGGATGCGCAATGGTTCCAGATGCTACGGAACGAGGCACAGAGCCGGCGCAGTTTTGCGCATTTTACGGTGTGGCACGGCTCGACTGGTTCGGCAACGCAGCCACCAGCGCTCACTGGACGGATGAAAACGGCCTTAGCTTCTTGGTGGAATTCCAGATTTTGCCACCCGGCACTTAAGCCAACACGTATTTCGGGCTGCTGGAATCATTGGAACAGCTCTTCGGGCAACCCGTTGAACTGGTGAGCGAACCGGCTATCAGAAATCCGTATTTCCGGCAATCTGTCGAGGAAACTAAGGATACTCTGAACAAGTGGGGAAATCAGAGTGCCGGCGTATCTAAAATCACGGGTTTTAGGGATTTATTCAGAGTATCCCTAAACTAAAGCCAATGTGGGATGTAAATTTAATGAACCCCAGCCCGACATCTACGCCGTCGGCAGGGAGGAGCCTGCCCGGGCTGAGCGGCCAATCGCTAAGCCCGGGTGATGGAGATTCACCTATTAAGCAGAGATTCCAGCAGCTGATTGATAGGCCGCATGATCTCGGCCTTTAGACGATTGTATTCTGCACCGTGCAATATGCCCACGGCCTCCTCCCGGCTCCCCTCGAATGCCTCAGTTTCAAGACTGGCCAGTGAGTCAGACCGCTCTTGCGCCGTCTTCACCAGGTCCAGTTGTTGAGACGAGAGCCCGGCATCCTCTAGGAGATCGCTCAAGGCAGCAGTCTTGCCATCCGTCGGAGGCATTTCTCCCGTTGCGATGGCGATGTCCCAGTAGGCGCTATTGGGATTGGCGGGACGGGCCACTACTCCATTCCTGATGTCAAGGATACGCTGGAAGTAATCCCGAAATCTGTCCTCCCCAGTCACCGAATTCAGCCGGGCCATTCGCGTGAGGTCGTCGGAGCTCTGCCGCAGCTCGTCTACCAGCAGGTAGGCGTCCAGGGTGTCGTTGCTGTCACTCCCTCCGCATGCCGAGGCCAGCCCCGTAAGGGACATTACTAAGAGTATCAGGATTGCTCCCTGCGTCCACTTTGTCATATTTGAAATCCTTTCTTCTTGATTGGTGGGCATATTAACCAACAAAACGCTCCCAAACAAGCCAGATTGGCGGTCCAGCAGGGCGACCGCATTCTAATCCCGACCGCCTCTTCACACGTTATTTCCCATCCTAACACCGTCATTCCCGCTTTCGCGGGAATCCAGTGGGTCTTGTTGTGGTGGAAATTGGCATTGCAAAGGCGCTCTGGATTCCCGCTTTCGCGGGAATGACGGGCCACTGCAAGGCCATTCAATTAGAATGCGGTTGCCTTGGGCGGTCCAGTGCATCGCTCATGCGGCCCGTGATCTGGCCCGACTCATCGGCCCGCACCACGGTCTTGTAGTTGACCCCCAGCAGCTCGGCGGCCTCCATCCGGCCCTCCTGCCGAACCAGCTCCCGCAGCATGGCGCTCAGGGCTTGGTCAACCGTAGCCACGCCATTGTTATCGGCACAGTTTCGGCAATCTCCGATACGGTGGGCGAGCTACCATACTTCGCTACTGAGGACGATTTTCCGATGGAGCGGCAGCGCTCAACCTGAGAGTGTCAGCACACCAGGACGGTTTCAGGTTCCGGGGAAACGCCCTCCCCTTTGGGAGAGGGTTAGAGTGAGGGCGTCTCCGGGCTTCCGAAGGGTTTGAGCACCGGGACACCCGTCGGCTCGAAGTGCCGGACGTTGCGGGTAACGACGGTCAGGCCGTGCTTAAGCACCATGGCCTCCTATGCGTCGTGTTCGCAACATGGCGCGTTCCAGCGCATCACGGGGGCCCTGCCGGGCAAACAAAAGTCCCGGCTCTCCGGGGCTTGGTGTGCGCTGGTGTCCTGTCCGCGTCAGCGTCCCTGCGTCTCCATCGCGCCACAGTGGTGGCGCATCCGCCTGGGCATCCGGTCGCTGGCCCTCGCAGCGTCAGGGTGTGCGCCCCGGGTGGGCCAAGTCCGCCGCCTGCCAGCGGTGTCCCTCGCTCTATCTCCCTCACGGTCACTGCGCCCAGATACAAGTCCGGCTCCAACTAGGCTTAACCCGGCCCATCCGGCCCGTCCAACCCGGGCGCGTCTGCGTTTGGCGTATCCGCCGGGGGCGGGCGGCGCGTTACAGACACCGGCGGCGGGGCGGCGGAGCGGGCCAAGGGCTGGGGAGGCGAGTCGTTGGGGAATTGCAGGGCGCGCACCGGGTAGTTGATGACTATGCCTTCTTCGTCGAACCGGTGGTGCAGCTCGTTTATCAGGGCCGAGCGCAGTTCAAAGCTGGCCAGCCGGTCTTTGGCCTGCACGAACAGCCAGAAGTCCACGTTGGACTCACCAAAAGTATCGAATCCGAAGTAGGCCCCGTATTCCTTCACCCCGTGGGGGCTGGTGTCCAGAAGACGGTTCATCACATCCATTGACACCGCTTCCACCCGCACCAGGTCGCTGCTGTAGCTGACGCCGCAGGTCAAGTAGACGTTCACCGGCGGCGTCGGCTCGTAATAGTTGGTGATGATGGTCTCAGCGAAACGGGCGTTGGGCACCACCACCAAATTGTTGCCCCAGGTCCGCAGCCGCGTGCTGCGCCAGCCCACTTCCAGCACGTACCCGGCAATGCCGCCCTCCATCTCAATATAGTCGCCCGGTGAGACCACACCCTCGGTCATTACATAGGTGCCGGCGAACAGGTTCGACAGCGTGGGCTGTATTGCCAGCGCCACAGCCACGCCGCCCAGTCCCAGACCGGCGATGAGGGGGCTGATCGGTATGCCCAACACGCTCAGCACCAGCAGCGCGCCCAGTCCGTAGAACAGCGCTACCGACACTCGCCGCAGCATCGGCAACAGCCGGGTGTCCACCCCGCGCCCGGCCTTATTCGCTTGCCGCTCGATGAGCCAGTCCAAGGTGCGGGAAATCATCCGTCCGAACAAGACGACAAACACCACCGACCCGGCCGCCTGTGCCAGAACGTCTACGATTTCCTGCTGCGCCGGGGTGAAGTCGAAAACCAGCGTCAGGCTCAGGTAAATACCCAGCAGCACAATGCCGATGCTGACCGGCCAGCGGGATGAGCGGATGAGGATGCCGTCCAGCTCATTTGGGGTGCGGTTGGCCAGCCGCATTGATAAGGGATACAGCAGCAGATGGACCGCGGCGGCCGTCAGCATGGCGGCAAGCACCCCGCCAAGGGCGACGACCGGCTCCACCCAGGGCTGGTCGGGCAGTCCGAACTGGGCCAACACGAAAAGCATGGGCGGCTGCTCCAATTCAGGTAAACGCAGGAAAAGATATTGTTCCCGGGGATAATTATACCGAATGGAGCAGTTGCGGCAGAATAGCATCGGCGGCGCCGGCCAGGGACAGGTCGCACCAACGGGTCAGGGGTGTCGTCTCCGGGTTGAACTCGATAAGCGTTGCGCCCCTCTCCTTGGCCAACAGCGGCAGCCGCGCTGCCGGGTTCACCGTGCCGGACGTGCCGACCAGCAGCATACAGTCGCATCGCTCCGCCTCGTCGCGGCACGCTTGTAGCGTGCCGGGCGGTATCGGCTCGCCGAACATCACGGTGTCCAGCTTCAGCACGCCGCCGCATTCGCCGCACAACGGCGGACTTTCGACAAGCTCAGGATGAGCAGACAGATACTTGGCGAACTGGTCGCGGGGAAAGCGCAGGCCGCATTCGAGGCAGCGCAGCCGGTTACGGTTGCCGTGAATCTCCAGCAGAGCGCGGCTGCCGGCCTCGGCGTGCAGGTTGTCCACGTTCTGGGTGATTACGCAGCGCAGGATGCCTCTCCGCTCCAGTTCGGCCAGCGCCAAGTGCCCGGCGTTGGGGATGGCCCGGTCAACGGCCTGCTTCATCTGATAGATTGGATGCGAAGGATCGTACTCGGCAGCCAACCGCGCTTGCCACCATGCGGCCGGGTCGCGGGCGAACTCTTGGTAAGAGAGCAGCGGCGGCGTTCCATGCTGCGTCCACAGCCCGCCTGCGCCGCGATAGGTGGGAATCCCGCTGCCCGCCGATAGCCCCGCCCCGGACAGCGCCACAACGTAGCGGGCGCGGGATATGAGGGCGGCGGCCTGCCGGATGCTTTCACCCAGTTGTGTCATGAGGTGATTCTAGCACGAGCTTGATGGCAGAGCGGCCATTGGATTTGTTTCGAGCTTGTTGCTTACCCGCATCGCTTCTACAATCGAATCATCAGCCTCAGAAGAGCCAACGCACGGGAGTCCGCCAGATATGCCGAAGCGCAAGACTGACATCATAATCCCTGGCCCTGGAGAGGACGTCATTATCAACGCGCAGATAGCTGCCGGCCCTGACACCTTCGAGGCTGATGAAGAGTGGCCCAAGAATGCCCGGTCAACTGCTGATCTTTTCCCTGAACTCCTCCGGCAGTACCAGCAGAAGAAAGCTGACCTGGAAGCCGAAATCATCGAGGAAGTCCAAATTACCCTGGACGCGGAAATCACCAAGTGGTTTCGCGCCCAGACCGGCAAGGACGGCAAGACCAGAGGAGCAAGCTGGAAAAGCCCAAGACGATTGCAAAGTAACACAAGCATCCAAACCGTTAGTCCTGATCTTGCCGAAGGACGGGCCACCCCAATCCGGCGGTGGTGAGCTTGTCGAACCATGAACGGATGGGGGAACTTGGCAGTCGCCCTGGTGTATAATCAAACATATCTACACAGAGAGATAACCATACCGGTCATCGCCATAGTCATCCAGGATGAGACATGGCGTTGCGTCGAGGTCAACGCTGAGGGTTGGCAGATGGTCTCCGGCACTGGCCCCCGGTTCCTTCGGTCAGGGTCAATGCGGCCGCTGTCGCCGCCCGTTCCCGGCAACGCCCGTGAAGGTTTGCTCCTGCTGAGGAAGCTGAGCGGCGGTCCGCGCCATGGCCCGAATCCCCCGAAGCCCTGGGCAAGCAATTGGTGCGGCTTACTCCGGCCCTGCGGTCGGTGGGCATCATGGCCTCGAGTGCCCGGACCGGGCGCCAGCGGGTCTGGACCCTCACCCGCGAGGACAGCGATTCGCGGTTTAGCGGCCCCTATTGCTACGCCATAGTGTCCGGTACGCATACTGGTACATATATTGCCGTCATTTTCACTAGAGATGCCATTTTAGCTATAAAATTAGTCATATATTGGCGGAGAGAGTGGGATTCGAACCCACGGTACAGTTGCCCATACTCCGGTTTTCGAGACCGGCGCCTTAGTCCACTCAGCCATCTCTCCGCGAGGGGAACCAGGGGATTTCTGTAGGCTTCAGGCTAATTTGTCAATCTGCGGCCACAGGGTAACCGGCTCGCCGAATCCTGGACGATCCTCGAGGCTGCCGCTGTCCCGGCTTGGTTCCGGTGGCAGCGGCAGGTCTGGTTGAGACGCTCCAAGAGCCTCGCGGTATCCGCTAATCGTTCACGAGCCTTACAGTTCAGTTTAACGAAATCAATATGTCTCAGCAAGGGCGTCATCCCGAGTAGGACGATGCGGCCAGCACGGGGAGGGGGCAACGCTGCCCTTGCGCCTGCTGGCCGTTTCCAATCATCATCGCCAGTCGTGGGCTGCGGGCATGGGGACGCGAGGGTCAATGGCCCGGAGGCCGGAGACGACCAGGCTGGCGGCGCCGTCCCAGCGGGACACGACGCCCCAGGCCTGGACTATCTGGCTCTGCAACTGCCGCCGGCAGCGGAGGAAGACCTGTGGCCAGAGGATAAGCTGCACGTCCACACCTATCGGGAGCGGCACGGCCCAGAGAGAGTGTACGTGGAACTCCAGCAGAATTTTCTCAAAGGCGACACCGTCCGCAACCGGGAGTTGGCGGCGCTGGCCCACAACGCAGGCGTCCCCCCTGGCCGCCACCGCTGCCCTCGCCCGGCCGTCCCGGCCGCGAGATTCTGCGGGGCGGGAGGCGGCTCGCAGTAGGGCAGTTGGTCTATTCTTTGCAATCGTCCAGCTTGACCTCAGGGGCGCTGGCGATGCTGTTCGGCTCGGCGTAGCGCACCCGTGGGTCAACGGAAAGGATGGTGATCACCGTATGAAGATCGGTCATGGTGGAGTCGAATCTGATGTGCACGCTCTTGCCGCCGAAGAATGACATCAGGACCTTGCCTTTCACTTTGGCGGCGATGTCGTCCGCTTCCGCGTGACTGCCCTCGGCTAGGCCAATCAGGGCTTCGTTGGGAACGACGAACCCGTAGCCTTCGACGCAGGCCGGGGCCATGGGTTTCAACGGTATGTTGGGGGTGGCAGCCGGCGGCGGCTGGGCCGGGGTGAAGGTTTCGTCGCTGCCGTCGTCCGGGGTGATGTCGCCGTAGGCCCCGATGTCCCGGTAGTACTGGGTCAGCCCGCTGGTGCTGGCGATGCGCTGCCCGGCGAAAGCGTCGCTGGCCGCAGCCGTAGTTATGCGGCTCTTCAGATTTGCCAAGGTCTGAGTGTACTCTGGGTCATGCTCAGATACTCCGTAGCGAACGGCCTGAACCGTGCCCTCATCGTCCGTTTGCAGGTCCCACTGGGCCACCACCTGCCACGCCTCCACCGCGATGGCGTTGTACGCTCCCATCGGAGCCAGGAACACCACGCTCTCCCGGCCTTCAAGAATCTGTCCATATAGATTTTCAGCGTCAACAACAATCTGCATGAGCATTTCTGAGTATTCGGCTTCATTCATTAGAAGGCTTACTGTCGGCGGTCCGAATTCCCCAGCCTCATGAGACCGACGGTACAAGTCATAAGACCGTGTATCGTCTACTAAGTCGTAAGCCATGGTTAGTGTAGTGGGTCCTGCTCCGACCAAATATTCCTGGACAATGTAGTCGGCATAGCATGTGAGTACCGGAATATCGTTCGACAATCCTCCCCGTGCAACTGCTTTATATGAAGCCTCCACGTAGTCGCGGTAGCGAGGAGACATCTGATTGACGTAGGACATGAAATCGGATTCAACCTGTACGGGCGATGGCAGGGTTTCTTCATCGCTGAGTCCCAGCCAGAAGCGTATCGCTTCTTCCCTCTGGCCGGCCGTTCTGGCGACTCCCCGCCAGGCGCAGCGCACTGAATCGTTGAGTACAGTTGCCCTCACTGAGATATGCGTTGGCGATTCGTCAAGCAAAAACAAACCTTTATCGAGAACATCTTCCACGCTGGATACCCGGTTGTCTCCATAAGCCGAGCCACCGATGCTGGCTGCGGTAAGGTTGATCATGCTCACGTCTCTGGACGCGCAATCTCCCCCTGACTCCTTGGCACACGAGAAATTAGTCAATTCCGTAGGGGCCGGCGTTGGCGGGGTCTTGGAAATCGTTGGAACCTCGAGAGTTGGTGTCTTTGCTACCGTTACAGGCACCGATTTAGGGATGAGCGCCGAAGCCACTTGGTCGAATTTCGCCGGCCACGCCTCGCCGTGGGCTGGTGCTACCCGATTGTCGTCGTAATAACCTACATTGTTCGAGTATCTTGCCAGAATTTTCTTGTTGGACCCGTCGGGGTCCATTATGTACAAAACGGGGTCGAATCCATTGGCAGCGTTTCCACTGTTGGTTGCGGCGTTCACGGCAATCTTGGAACCGTCCGGAGACCAGGAGGAATAAAGAATAATCCCACTTCCAGTCAGTCTGCGTTGCGACGTAAGCACTCGAAATTCTGAGCTGTCTATTTCAACAACGCCAATCATGTACGTCCCGGACAGCAGTATTTTCGTTCCGTCCGGGGACCAAGCCAGGTTGTTTGTTACGTTGGAGTCTTCTCCCGTAAATTCGTCGTCAAGTTCATGGACTTTCTTCAATCCGGCCCCGTCAGCCCCGACCGTGTAGAGCGTTGTCTTGTTCCCGTCCTGCTGCAAAAAGGCGAGGCGGCTACTGTCCGGAGACCAACCCGGAAGGCTTATGGTATGACCCAACCTGGTTAAGCATGAACCGTCAGACCCTACCGCGTATAGTTCCCAGGACACTGTGGGCGTAGCCAGCGCGAACGCGATGCGGCGGCTGTCCGGCGACCAGACGAGGTGAGAGAATTCCCCTCCACTAACGGAAGGCGCTAGGTCGCGCACGCCCGAGCCATCAGGAGCCATGGTGAAGACGTTATACGCGCCGTTACGGCTCGATAGGAAGGCAATTCGGGAGCCGTCCGGCGCCCATACCGGAGAAAGATCGGAGAGCTCCAAGTTGGTAATTCGGCGTTTATCGGACCCGTCAGGGGCCGACGTGACTATCTCCCAGTTATAGTCTTTCGCCCAGGGAAGCCAAGAGTCGTGCTGGAAATCGGCGTATGTCAAGCGGGACAAGTCCGGGGAAATGCTGGCGGCCGCACCTAGTTCTCGCAGGTCATCTGCGTTGTCTTTTTGAATTCCAGGGATTAACCTAACACGAGACCCGTCCGTGCTAACCTCGTACAGGTGCTCGTAGAATGCGTTGTAGTCTCCGTGGCTGAACACAATGGAATTCCTTTCCGGGAACCAATGCGGGGCGGCTTTCCAGCTATGTATCTTCCCTGGTCCCCCCATAAAAGCGGGAGAGCAATCGCTCGCCAGCAACAAAATACCCAACAGTAAACACAGTGTTACCAGTACGGAATTCTTCCCGAAAGCCAGTAGTCGGGATGTTCTTGCCAGTAATCGGGATCTGACAATCAACTCACACCTCTCATGGCTTCAAAGTCTGATACAGCGCGTAGACCGACATGATGTCGAAGGGATGCGGGAAGCAGTCCGGCTCGTTTTTCGAGTAGGTTGAAGGTACCCAGTCGGGCATCTCATCGTCGTAGTTCATCACTGCATCTGGAATCGTGGGATGCGATATATCATAGGATCCCGGTCGTCTCCTAGAAAACTCGGATAGACCCAAGGCATGCCCCGATTCATGCACTATAAGTTCGTAGATAGAGAAGTCTTCTGAGTCCTTCTTCTCCGGTGCGGATTTGCAGGCATTGACCCGAATATCATGATTGTCGATGATCTTGTCGCCGCCTGGGATGCTGAGAGAATGTGTGTTGGAAGCGCCAGGTACAATGCTGACATTTAGCAGGCGGAGGAGTGCAGGAATGGCGGACACCAGCAAAGCTGATTCAATGCAGAGAGACCTGGCGGGAAAGCTCCCCGCTCCGCTAACTCTTGTTCTGCGCCCACAGCTCGTGGAAGTGGTTGAGCGGGCCGTGCCCCCGGCCTACCGGGAAGCTGGTGCGGATTGCGGCGGTCACGTAGTCCTTGGCCTGCTGCACCGCGTCAGGCAGATCCAGGCCCTTGGCCAGTCCGGCGGCGATGGCCGATGCGAGGGTGCAGCCCGTGCCGTGGGTGTTGGGGGTGTCGATGCGCTCAGAGGTGAACATGAGGAAGTTCGAGCCGTCGTAGAGGACGTCGGTGGCCGGCCCTTCCAGATGCCCCCCCTTTACCACCGCGTTCCGCGCCCCCAGCTCGTCGACCAGTATCCTCGCCGCCGCCTTGAGGTCTTCGACGGTGTTCATTTCCAGTTCTGTCAGCACGCGGGCCTCGCGGCTGTTGGGAGTCACCACGGTCGCCAGCGGGATCAGCACCGACCGCATCGCGTCTACGGCGTCATCCTTGAGCAGCCTGAATCCCGTGCTGGCTACCATCACCGGGTCGATTACCGTCGTAGTGAGGGCGTGAAACTCCAGACGCTGGGCGACACACCGGATGATGTCCGAACTGGACAGCATACCGGTCTTCACCGCGTCGGCGCCGATGTCCGACATTATCGCGTCAATCTGCGCTTCTATGTAATAAGTGGGCGTCTCCAGAACCGCATCCACCCCGACGGTGTTCTGGGCCGTAATCGTGGTGATGGCGCAGGTTCCGAAAACGCCCATGGCCCCGAAGGTCTTGAGATCGGCCTGGATGCCCGCGCCGCCTCCCGAGTCCGACCCGGCAATGGTCATGACTCGCGGCACACGTGTTGTCGTCATCTGTTCCTCATCCTGCCAATCCCCATCAATCCGACGCTGACGGGCCAATGCTGACGGGCCAACGCTGACGGGCCAACGCTGACGGGCCAACGCTGACGGAGCGCTACGCGGCTGCGGGAACTTTCATCACCGAGTTCATGGTTTCCACCTGAATGCGGGCCAAGTGGCTGCGGGCGTGGTCCACAACCGCGTTCCACTCGGGGGAGGCGTAGAAGGCCGCTTCCCTGGGGGCCACCTCGTCGGCGCTGGGGAAGGAGCGTATCCAGATAAACTGGTTGGCGTCTTGGTTGACCCACATCCCGTCGATGCTGATGCCGTACTGGTTCTGGATTCCCACCAGCTTGTCGTTGAACAATTCCACCCAGGCATCCATCATGCCACTGTTGACGGTGTAGGTTCGCAGTTGGTAAATCATTGCCTTCCTCCTCAGTGAGTATATTCCCTCTCCCTCTGGGAGAGGGTTAGGGTGTACCCTCGCCCTAGGCGGCGACGCAGGTGATAGTGCGCTGCACTCCGTTGATGCTCTGAACCTGGGCCGTTACCAAATTCACCAGCGACACCATGTCTTCGGTCTCGGCCAAGACGATGAGGTCGTAATCGCCCGTGATAATGTCAGCCTCGGACACCCCTTCAATCGCGCGAAGGGCCGTCAGGGCATCTCTGGTTTGGCCTACCTTGGTCTCTATCAGTATGTATGCTCGGGCCGCCATTGGAATGCTCTCAACTCAGGCCTTGTGCAGGCCCCTGTGAATAAAGAAACGGGTCTGGTTCTTCGGCTAATTCAGCCCTTCGGCTAACTTGGAAGAAAGGGTGCGGTTAGTCGGGAATAGCGGCGGTGCTGGTGACTTCGACCAGATTGTCGGGCGCGCCAAAGTTCACGATAACCGTGGTGCGAGCCGGCCGGCCGCCGGACTCGGGGAAGAATTCGGAGTAGACCTCGTTGAACCCCGCCAGGTCCTCCCGGTTGGTCACGTAGCAGGTGTTGGTCAGCACCTGGTCCATCGAAGAGCCAGACGCCTCCAGGATGGCGGAGATGCGCTGCAAGGCATGGCGGGTTTGCTCCTTGATCCCCTCACCCACATCGTTGTCGGTGGGGTGCCGCCCGGTGCATCCCTGCACGAAGACCAGATTGCCATAGCGGACCGCCTGCGACAGCGGAGCATTGCCGGCGGTCACTTTGTCCGTTGCGATGATTTCTTTCTTCGGCATAAATCCCGGCCTCCTTGAAAATTACGGAAGAGATACGGTGCCGAGTCGCGCCAGTGGCGCACTCATACATTGGCCCGGCGGATCCGCCGGTAGTCTTACTAGTAATCGCACTATTATATTGTTGCGGCCCCGTCTGTCAATTGCCAGAATCACGGCTTAGGGCTTCGGCCCGGAGCCATAGGGCGGTGTCCTAATCCGGCAGCGTTGCGAAACCGGCCCCAAGATCCTGAATAAACTCCGGGAACGATTCCGGGCCGCCGTTCCACTGCACTAGGCCGCCGGACTCGCCTGCTCCGAGGCCGCCGTCTATGGATACGTCGCCCGTCTCTATCAGCAGTTCCACGTGGCTCATCACCTCGGTCAGGGCCAAGAAAAAGTTGCTGTCGGCCAGCTCCCTGTGCGAGAAGTGGTCGCGGGTCAGCGAGACCAGGTCGCGGGGGCCCAGTTTGAGTATATCTACCAGGTCGTGGCAGCGCAGGACGTGGTGCTCCACGATTTCGGTGGCCCGCTCCAGCCCCACCAAGTTGAACTTGCCCCGGAAATAGGCGCGGTGGGCCGGCATCACGGCGATGCTGTCGCCCATGGCCGCTACCCGCAGCAGCGAGCGCAACAGGGCCTTCAGCCCGTATATCCGGTTATCATTGCGGTAGGGTTCAGGCAGTATGGAGCGGAAGCTCGAGTGGCTGCGCCCCACCGACGGGTGCGGAGTGATTTGCGGAAGCACGTGGTCGCCGGTGAACATGACCCGGTCGAAGAGGATGCAGAGCTCGTCGGGTGAGTGGCCGGGCGTGTAGTAGTATGTCAGCCCGTCGGAACGCAGTCCGTCAGTGACCGGGCGGTCTAGGTTCAGTTCCAGCGCCCGCCGGTGGTGCTTCTTTACCCGTTCGACCGTCTCGGAGTTCTCAAAGGCGTCGAAGCCGGTGACCTGCCGCCGCCAGTGCATTTCGCGTTCCCAGCGGTCCTCCAGCAACAGGCTGCCGTAGACTTCATGGGCCCAAAGCTCCGCGCCGCTGGCCCGAACCACGCTCAGGCAGCCGCCGTCGTGGTCCATGTGTCCGTGGGTGACCACGATGCGCTGCACCGCCCCCAGCGAGTAGCCCAGATACTCCAGTCCCTCGGCCAGATATTGCTCCGAACCGTGACAGCCGGGGTCTATGACGGTAAGCTGCTCGCCTTCAACCACGTAGCACCAGGTCGGCCCCAGGGGTGTCTCCCATGCTTGAGGAATGCCCAGCGCCCAAACCGGCGCTCCTGACGGTGTGACGTACTTGATCACCATCCGGTTGCCTGAGTCGTCGCCCTGCTTCAATATCTCCGGTTCCAGCATTTACACCGCCGGTCAATAAGTTGGAATATGGGGTGCGAATTGTGGGGATATTCTGACGTGCGTTGACAATCCCTTTTCGTCTATCGCACTACACATTCTACATTCCCTGGCTAGGGGTCTTCGTTGGGCGCCGGTTACGGTGCGCTCTCCGGGTCCACCTCGAGCTTCACCAGCGCAGCCAGCAGTACGCCGTCCCGGATTATCCCTTCTGCGGTGACCGGGTCGCCTGCCGCCACTTCGTCCTGGAACACCGTCAAGGGCACGATGGTGATAAGGCTGCCGGCAAGCAGCAGCGTTTCGGGCTGCCCCTCGCTGTCCAAGTGAATTTCTTCGAGCGAGCCACTGAGGTTGAATCGCACCGGACTCTGGTCATCCTGCGCCGGATGGGGGCGCACCTTCTCAATTTCCCTAGCCAAGAAAATGCCCCCGGAGATTGAGCCGGTGACTTTCACCACGGCCCCGCCGGATATCGCTCCGATGATATTCGTGCCGCTGGATATGCGAACGGTTATCCCGTTGACCGTGGTGTCCAGCGGAACAGAGGGAGGAGTGGCAAATGCCCTCTCGACGGTGCCTTGCATCTGGACCAGAGGCAGCGCGCCGATGCTGCCGGTGGGCCGGGGTTCGACGGTAACCGCGAGGATTTCGCCGTCGATAACGATGGCCTGCGCCACCACGGCCACGCCAGTGGTCAGTTCGCCCTCCACCCTGGTAAGCCGGTCGGTAGCTACTGAAATGCCGTCAATCACGAAGCCGGTTACCCGGCCATCGGCGCCGGTGATCACGCGCTCCACGACGCCCGCAACACTGGCCTCGGTGCCGCCGGTGATGCCAGGGCCGTAGCCCAGAATCTCGCGCGCCAGCACCGAGCCGTCGCGCCGCAACAGGCCGCGCACCTGCACTGGGGCGCCCACTTGCAACGCCGCGTCAATAACCGTCAGAGCGCTGACGGCCACCGGGATGCCGTTTACCATCAGACCGCCGTCTGCCTCGATTCGCTCGATGCGGCCCTCGATGTTCACCGGATTGGCCCTTGTTTCGCCGGTTTCGTCGTATGCCGCGGCCTGCGCCACCTGCCGGGCCAGCAGCGTTCCGTTAAGTTGCAGTTCCGCCTGAACGCGCACGGTAGACCCCACTCCGATGTTGCCGACGGTCTGAGTCAGGTCGCTCATCAGGACGCGCACTCCGTCCACTACCAGCGATTGGCCTTCCGTTGCCTGGTCCACGGCGCCCCGTATGCTGACGCTGCGCACCGGCACGTTTTGCTCTGACGGAGCGGCGGAAACCTTGGTGGCCAGCAGAGATTCCTTCTTCGCCGTGGCGGTTACGGCAACCCGATGGCCCACGGACGGACGCCCGGACAGCACGGTGCTGGCGTCAACCCGGATGGGCAGGCCGCCGACATTCCACGCGCCCTGGGCGGTGATTTCCCGGAAAATCCCCTCCAGCCAAACAGTATGCTCGCCTTCGGAGGCATCGGACTCGGAGAGGTTTTCAATTTCCCGGGCATACAGCGAGCCGTCTTCCCGCAACACTGATGTAACCCTGACCCGTTGGCCGAGGGCAGGCAGGGCGTCGGCGTATGTGCGCCGGTCGACCAGGATTTGCGCTCCGCTGACCTCCCACTGACCGGAGCTTGCATCCCGCCCCTGGAAAACGCCGCGCAGGACAGTGCGGGCGGCAACCTGCCCAATCCCTTCGTCCTGCTCCAGCCGCCGCGCCAGCAGCGAGCCGTCGGGAAGCAGGAGGGCTTCCACTACCACCGCGCCGCCCACCGCCACCCCGGCGGTCATCACGGTATGCACGTCCAAGGCCACTTCGGTGGAGGAAAGTATGATGTTGGCGTTCTCCCGGTTGATTCCTTGGAAGACGCCGCGCACTACCGCCACGTTGGCAGGTTCTTCCGGCGGCGCCGGTGATTCTGTCGGCTCGCGGCCCGGAATAACATTGATCTCGCTCAGCGCGGCGGCGGTCTGACCGTCGGCAGCTATGAACGAGACAATGACAAACTGCCCTTGGGTCAGTTCGGCGACGCCTTCGTGCAGCGTGATTTGCACTGATTCCGAAAGTTGGAAGACCACCGGCTCGCTGCCCTCGCCGAGCGGCTGGACCACGATTTCGCTTTCGCTGAGGCTGCTTACCCTGCCTGCGAGGTGGCGGTTCCGGGTTTTGGTCGGCACCAGGTGCACCTGACGGGCTACGGCGCCGACGGCGTCGCTCTTCAGCGATACCGCTAGCTGGTCGCCGGGAGTCAGGTCGCCGAGATCCGGGGCGGACCTGTTGGGGGCGCGAATCTCCGTGTCTTCGACGACTTCCACGTCTACCCGGCCCCGCGCCGTGTTCACCGCCAGACTTCCCCCTCCGGCAAAGTTTCGCCAGACTTCCAGCACCTTGCCAAAGAAGTCCAGGTCCGGCGGGGCGATATTGGACCACCCGGATTCGTTTCCGGCCAAGTCTACCGCCGTGATTGAATAGGTGAACTTGCCCTCTCGCGGCAGCGTGCTGTCCTCAAAGTCGGAGATAAAGAGCAGTGCGGTTACCGGCGCGTGCGGCCCGTCACCGTCCTGGCGATAGATGCGATAGCCGCTGAGGTCGGCCTCGCTATTGGAGTTCCATGCCAGGCTGGCCGTTCCGTCGTCACGGTCGAAAGTGGCGACCCGCAGCCCCGACGGCGGCTTGGGCGGCGTGAAATCCTGGGACCGGACTCTGAGCACTGCCGACATGGGGGATTCAAGTCCCCACGAGTTTATCGCGGTCACCGAGTAGTAATAGCTGGCCCCGTCGGTGGTGCCGGCGTCGCCATAGCCGGACTCGGGAAGCAGCCACGCCCTTCGCACAAATGGCCCGGAACGGCTCCGGCTGAGGTACACGGCATAGCCGAAGATGTCGGATTCCGTGTTGTCAGCCCAGTCCAGGGTAATCGAGCCTGGGTGAGATCTTGACGCTTCCGCGCCAAGGCCAACGGGTGCGCGCGGGCCTTCAGGAAGCAAGCGGCCGCTGCCTTCGCAGGGAGAATGTGAAACGACGCTTAAACTACCGGCGGCGCCGCTCCCGTCGCCGTTAAAGTCAAAACTATAGGCTTCGCCGTCCACTTGAACCGTCTCGGTTCCACTGCTGCCGGACGCCAGCTTATTCAGGTAAACAACCTCAAAGGAGCCAATCTGATCGAGGGTCAAACGCGAACCGGAAACGAGGCCCGGGGCGGGCTGCGTACAAGCCACCGCGCCGCTTGGCAGGGGATTATCGCGGTCAATCAGCCGTTCTTTGTACCAGAACCGCAGCGGCTGGCCGAGGAAGACAGTATCAAACCCGACGGCCGCCGAGGTGATGCTGGCGGAGCCGGTGTTTTCCAGAGCGGCAGAAGCGCCCGACGGCGACGGCGGCCCTTCTTCGGCTGGCCCCATCTTGACTGCCAGGATGTCGCGGGCGCCCTGAATGGCCCCGGTCCAGCCTGCGACGATGAAGCCTCCATCCCCGGTTTGCATGATGGCCCGCGCCCCGGCCGATACCGACTTGGAGCCGGTGGATACTCGATGAGCGCTGCTCCACTGCAACCGCCCGGCCGGGCCGGTCTTGACCACCCAGAAACGGTCTCCCCCGCTGAACGACTCCGACCACCCGGCCAGCGCAAAACCGTTGTCGCCGGTCTGTATCAGCGCATGGGCGGCGTCCCGGGTCACACCCCCAAAGGAGCGCTGCCATTCCTCCTCGCCGCTCGCGTCGGCTTTGACCAGCCAGAAGTCGGAAAGGCCCGCGCCGTAAGACCAAGTAAACCCGCCAATAGCGTATCCGCCGTCGGCGGTGAGGGCCAAGGAGCGCCCTTCATCGTTGTAGCTGCCACCAAAGGACTTGGCCCACTGCGTATTGCCTTCCGAGTCTGTCCTGATCAGCAGCGCGTCACTGCCCCCGTCGCCGGAGTGGGAGTTTCCCGCTATGGCGAATCCGCCGCCGGGGATTTCGGCAACATCGTAGGCCAATGCGCCGGAAGCGTCGCCCAGATTGCGGCTCCACAGCGTATTGCCTTCCGGGCCGGTCCGCAGCAGCCAGATGGATGTGCCAGAGGCCCCGGCGGAACTCCCGGCAACGATGTATCCGCCGTCGCTAGTCTGACGGACGGCGTGGGCCGCGTCGGAAGTTGCGGCAGCGGCAAAGAGCGGCTCTGTCTCTTCCTGCTCTGTTTCTTCCCGGTTGCCGTAACTGCGTTGCCACTCTACTTGGCCTTCGGAGTCCGTCTTGATGAGCCATAAGTCTCCGCCGGAGGCCGCGGCGGCGGAATGGGTTTCTCCTGCCAGAACGTAGCCGCCGCCGGAGGTTTTCTGCACGGCATAAACGATGTCTCTTTCCGGCCCGCCGTAGGTGCGCGACCAGACTTCGGTGCCGTCGGCGTCCAGTTTGACCAGCAAGCCGTCCTGAGAGCCGGCGCCCGATGAACGTGTCTCCCCGGCAATCACGTAGCCGCCGTCGCCGGACAGGGCGACGGCGTGGGCGAAGTCGTCACCGTCGCCGCCCAAGGTGACGCTCCACTCCGCAACCGGCTGCGCCGAGGCCGCGCCGAATCCGGCAATGCCCCAAGCAATGACGGCCAAAACAAAGAGGCCCGCAAACAGCACGGGCAACCGCCGGGCCCCCATCCACCCTTCGGGCTTGCTGCTGTTACAGGCCGTCAACATTTAACCTCATCAAGATAGCGCGAGCGCACTGCGCCTTGCCTGCACCCTAACTTCCCGTGCGTTACCACTGTGTTACACGTCCTCCGCCAACTGAATGCCGCTATTCGCTGGCCGGGCGGTAAATTACTGCCAGAACAGTGCTGAGGGTTTGGCCGTCGTCGTTGGTGGCCACCACGTCAATCACGTTGGGGCCTTCGTCCAAGGGAACTGTTGATGAGAAGTAGCCAAAGCGGCCTACAACTACCGACCTGCCGTTTATGCTGACAATGGCGTTGGGGCCGGTGCGTCCAGACAAAGGCAGGGTTGAGACGGAAACGACGCTCTCATTCTCCGGCTCGGTAACCAGCAGCAGAAAGGGCAGAGCCAGAGAAGTAATCCGGCGCGATACCTCCCTGCGCTCTCCGTCATCGTTGGTGGCCGTTGCCAGAACCGTGTTTTCGCCGGGTTCCAGCGGCACGTAGGCGCGGAAACCGCCTTGGGCATCCACTTCGGTTTCGGAGCCGGCTACAAAAACCCTGGCTCCGGGGGATGTCTGGCCATACAGCGTAACGGTGCTCCCCGGCACGCTCGCGCCATCCTCCGGCGCATAGACTTGGAGAATCAGCCTGCCGGGGGAGTCTGTGGGAGCGGGGGGTTGAGTAGGCTCGACCGTAGGGCGAGGCGGCTCCGGTGTGGGCGTGGGCGGCCGCGTAGCTGTCGGCTTCGGCGTCGCTGGACGGTCGGGTGTGGGCGTGGCCGTCGCCGTCGCTGACGGAGAGGGCTGGGGCGTCCTGGCGGCCTCTGTTGGCAGGGGAGTCGTCGTTTCCGGACGCGGCAGCGGCGTTACGCAGCCCAGCAGGGCTGGCAACATGAGCGCCGCCACCACTGCCGCCAACAGAGCCGGGCACCGAGCCGCGCGTGACTGCCAGGCCTCGGGGTTTGGCAACGCCCTAGGTAGCCCCACTCGTCCTTCCTTCAGATGCCCTTCAGTGGCAGAGCCAGCAGGAACGCCGTGTGATGCCCTTCATAGGGCTCGGCTACCGACTCCACCTTCAGTTCTCCGCGGCAGCGGCGGGCCAGCGTCCGGGCGATGAACAGTCCCAGCCCGGAGCTGGTCTTTTCCTCCCGCCGCCCCACTTCCGGCGTCCAGCCCCGGTCGAAGATATATTCCAGATAATGCGGGGCGATACCCGGCCCGTCGTCCCACACGCTGATATAGAACCGGGTGTCGTCCCGGGACAGGGTGATGTTAACCTGGCTGTCAGCGTGAGACACGGCGTTGTCAACCAGATTGGTCACGATGTGCTCAATGGCGTGGGGGTCTGACGAGGCCATGCCGAACTCTGGCGGTTCGGCCCCCCAGGTAATGTCCTTGCCCACCTCGGCGGCCACCGGAGTGTAGCGGTCGGCGATGCGCCGCACTATCTGCGAGGGTTCCACCGGGGCCGCTGACGGAGCCGAGTCGGGCGCCTCCAGTTGTATCAGCACCTCGATGTTGGATAGCATCAACCGGAAGTTGGGCGTTTGCCGGGCGATTTCGTCCAGCAGTTCCTGTACTGCCGGGTTGGGGGGGTCCCCCGACGCTTGGAGCGCTGCCTGAAGCTCCCGTTGCTTGCCGGCGATGCGGCGCAGGGGCCGGCCTAGGTCGTGGTCGAACAAGCTGAAGAATTGTTCGGTAGTTTCCCGCCACTCACGGTTTTGCTCTTCTCTCGTCCATTCTTTCCCGTTACGCCTGCCGGTCTCCAGCAAAGCGGCGGCCAGCCCCAGAACCGCAGCGGCCAGCCCGGCAACCAGCAAAGCCCCGCCGATGTAGGTCAGCGGCTCTATACCCCAGAGGCTATCGAAAGCGCCGGGGCCGATAAAGGGGGCCAGAATCAGGCAGGCCAGGCCCGAGACGGCAACCATCAAACCGGCTGCCCACACAGCCACCAGCGGGAGCCGGGGCAGCGGCCAACGGTACGCCGCAGGACGATTCAATAGCGGCCATGCCATTAGGGTTCCTCCCTATATTGGTTACGCTCAACCCCGCGGCGGTGTCAGGCGATAGCCCTTATCGCGCACGTTGAGAATCAGCTCGCCGGGGCCGAACCGCGTCCCCAGCGCCCGGCCCAAGGAGTCTTTCACTTCTCGAATCCTCACCCGCAATGACGCCCTGGGGTCTTCCCCTTCCGAGTAACGTTCCAGACGTGAGAAGGGGACGAGTTCTCCGGGGCTGCGATACCAGGCCGTCGCCAGTTCCCGGAAAATCTCAAACTTCATCCCCTGAATGTCGTTGACCGGGCGGGTGGCGCCGTCCTGCTCCACGAAAACCATCTGCGAGGCAGTGTCTAGGATGATGCCGCCGCCAATCGAAATCCGGTCCGGCGACACTCCCATCAGCCGCCGCAGCCGCAGCACCACCTCATCGGTGCCGGCCAGCTTGTCGATAAAGTCCACCGGCGCGTCCCACTTCAAGGAGTTGCGCGCCGCCAGTTCCCGTTCCGGCCCTTGCGTGTACTGGGTGAACATCAGAACCGGCAGCCGGGGCCAGCGGTTGATAATCTTTACCAGAATATCCAGCCCCTTGAAGCGGTCATCCGGGTGGTCGCCGAATCGCACGTCCAGCAGCACCGCGTCGGGGCGCTGGTCTTCGATGTCCCAAAGCGCCGCCTCTTCGAACTCCTCGCTCATCGAGCCGCCGCCGTGATCCGGCTTGACCACCACTGTCTGCCAGGCTTCCTCTTCCATGCGCCGACGGACGGCGCGCATCAGCGATGACTCGGCTTCGTCGTCCACAATCAGTATCTTGTGAGAAGTCCGGTGTGCGGTCATTTGCAACGTCCTTTCGGCAGCGCCTTCTTATCGCATTTTACCAAACTCGATGCAATCCCCGGCTGCGTCCGGTCTTTGCCCCGGCCCTGCCGGTTGACAAGGTTAGCCGCCCCTTTACAATTGGCTGCAATTGGCCTCGTAGCCTGCCTGTTTCCCGGTCTATTCTTAAACTGCCGCCAGCCGGAAACGCAGCGCGGCCCGGCGGCAATCAAAACGGCAACGGCAACCCAGAAAACCAACCTCTGAAACGCAAACCTCAAGGAGGGAAGCCATGATAACCAAATTCGGCAGTCTTTTTGCCGGGCACGTTGACCTGGACAACATCGGGCTGGACGGTACGCCGGTCAACGAGCGCTGGCTCCCGGACGGGCAGCTCGCGGGGGTGTTCGACAAGTCCGAGGCCATCGTGCTGAAGATGGAAGAGATGGGCTACGACACCTTCTGGTCGGCGGAGCATCACTTCCAGCGGGAAGGGTACGAGTGCATCCCCAACCTGCTGCTGCTCTACGTCCACTTAGCCCACCTGACCAAGAACCTCAAGTTCGGCTGCGGCTTCAACATCAACCCCATGTGGCACCCGCTGCGGCTGGCCGAGGACTACGCCACCGCCGACATACTCACCGGCGGGCGGGTCATCTTCGGCGTCGGGCGCGGCTACCACTCCCGCGAGGTTGACACCTTCGGCGTTCCCAGCACGCTCAGCGACAACGAAGCCAACCGCGAGATGTTCGAGGAACAGGTCGAGATCATAATGAGGGCCTTCAATGAGGAGTCCTTCTCGTATGAGGGCAACTACTACAAAATTCCGCCGGAAGTGCCGTATCGCGGCTACACGCTCAAGGAAATCACGCTGGTGCCGAGGCCCCGCACACTGCCCGTCGAGACCTGGCAGCCGGTGGTCAGCGCCAGCCAGCGGGCCATGGATTTCATGGCGAAGCATCACATCAAGGGCATCATCGGCGGCGGCGCAGCGGCCGGCGGGGCCACCGGGGGCGTGATGCGGCAGTGGCGCGACACCCTGGCCGCCCATGGCCGGGAGACCCAGATGGGCGAAGACCTGGCCGTCGGCTACACCATCCACATCGCCGAAACCGAGGAAAAGGCCATCAAAGAGGCCCGCGGCTTCTTCGAGGAGAACATGAAGATGTTCGCGCCGCTGGGCTTCGTGCGCGGCTTGTCCGACGACCAGATTCGGGCGATGGAAGACCCGCGCCGCGCCCGAGGCGCCGGCCTGCCCACGCTGGAGGACGGCGTAAAGGCCGGCGCCTGGCTCTGCGGCCCGCCGGAGATGGTCACCGAGAAGCTAATGGAAATCCAGGATAACTACCCCGGCCTCGACCAGATAAACGTCGGCTCCGTCATAGGCACGCCCCAGAACGTAATCCTGGAGCAACTGGAAGCCTTTGGCAAGGACGTGATGCCCAAGTTCAAGGCCCAATCCTAATACGAAATTTACTAAACGCCAAGCGCGCCGAGATTCATAGAAATATACCAGAGAAAACTCGGCGTGCCCGGCGTATAGTCTCATCCGTTGAGGTACGCAAATGACGCAGCAGTTGACCGAGGCCGAGTTGCTGGAGCTGGCCCGCAAGTACAGCTTCCGCAGCCGCATAGACAAGAACGTGGTCACCGGCCCGATCATGGTCTGGGGGCGCGGCTCGGTGGTGCGCGACGTCAACGGCAAGGAGTACCTCGACTTCAACTCCGGCCAGATGTGCGCCGCCCTAGGCCACAACCACCCCCGCATCATTCAGGCCCTTCAAGAAAGCGGCGAGACGCTGATCCACAGCCACATGAGTATGTTCAACGACCGGGAAATCATCTTGGCGGCGCGGCTGGCCGAGATTTCGCCGGAAGGCATGAACCGATCGATGTTCCTCACTTCCGGCAGCGACTCCAACGAAGCGGCTATGGCCATCGCCAAGCGCTACACCGGCGGCTATGAGTTCGCCAGCCCGGCGGTCAGCTTCCACGGAATGAACGACTCCACCCGCGCTGTCACCTTCTCCGGCTGGCATGAGGGCTACGGCCCCTACTCCCCCGGCCACTATCCCATCATCGCGCCCTACCGCTACCGCTGCCGCTTCTGCCAAGACCGCCCGGCCTGCGACTACTCCTGCCTCGACACCAGCTTCGAGTTGCTGGACGCCCAGGCCGACGGCCCGCTGGCCGGGGTAATCACCGAGCCGCTGTTCAGCGCGGGCGGCGTCATAGACCTGCCCCCCGGCTGGCTGGCGGAACTGAAACGCCGTTGCGAGGCCCGCGGCGCGCTGCTCATCGTGGACGAAGCCCAGACCGGCTTGGCCAAGCTGGGCACAATGTGGGCCTTCGAGCAGGAGGGCGTCGTTCCCGACATCTTCACCATCTCCAAGCACTTCGGCGGCGGCGTAGCCATCAGCGCCGCCATTACCACCGACGCCATCGAGGAAAAGGCGTCGGAAACAGGCTTGGTGGTCGGCCACTCCCATTCCAACGACCCGCTTCCCTGCAACACTGCCATTGCCAGCATCGACATTATTCTGGAGGAAATGCTGACGGACGTGGCTCAACGCATCGGGGCCTATTGGCGGGAGCACCTAGAGCGGCTGGCGGCGCGGCACGAAATCATCGGCGACATCCGGGGCCGCGGACTGCTGCAAGGCATCGAACTGGTCACCGACCGCGCCACCCGCGAACCGGCCTACGCCCAAGGACGCGAGATAGGCCGCCGCTGTCTGGAAAACGGGCTGATAATGAGCGTGCGCCGCAACGGCTCCGTCTTCCGCTTCGTCCCCCCGTTCACCACCACCGAGGCACAAATGGACGAAGCTGCGGAGATTCTGGACGGGGCTATAGTTCAGGCCACCTAAAGGTCGAAAATGTCCCTTAACTGACAGTTGAATCCCGGCAGCACATCCTCGCCGTCCAGCATATCGTTGTAGGTCAAATTGATCTCAGGGCGGCCCAGCCGATGCGCGGTTGCCTCTTTGGTATCTGGAAATATCGCCAAGACCAGCCGCACACCTGCACGTAGCCACATTTCGATTTTTTCGTTAAATTCAGCCAATGTATCGCTGGGAGACCTTATCTCGGCTACGAAGTCCGGAACAACCTCATAATACCCGGTGACTACTACATCCAGCGGTAGTCTCTCAGCGGAGATGAAAAACACGTCGGGTTCACGGACGGTGTCAGGGTTGCGTTCCAGCAGGACGCCGGCGTCAGTGCCGCCCACTCGCCCCAAGCGACGGGGCCTCACGAATGACCTGAACTCAGTGATCAAAGCCCCTGCAATCTCGCCATGTCGTCCGCCTACAGACATCCTTTCGTGAAGCACCCCACGTATCAGCTCGCCTTTCACCCCCTTGCTGTCCAGTCGCAGCAAGTCGTCGGCGGTGAGTAGACCCTGCTTGGCCGTCGTCATGACACGTCTCTCATCTGGGAAGATGCGCGGTTGTTCTCGTCCCAATAATGTAGCCCTTTCCTATCTTTTAGGAAAGGGCTACGGAACCATAGAGCCGGATTTCATTAGTGAACCCGGGCCAGTTCCTCATCCCAGGGGCCGGGCAGGCGGCCTTTCTCCGTGCCGCCAATCATGTAGCGGCCTTCGTCGTGGCCCCACTCTTCGCGGGGCATCTCGTAGGAGACCTCAATACCGTTGCCGTCTGGGTCGCGGATGTAGATGCCAACGGCGTGGCCGTGGTCTGACACTTGCTCAATTTGGATGTTCCGTTCCTTGATACGGTAGTAGAGTTCCTTCAGGTCGTCGAGGCTGTCCATGTACCAGGCCATGTGGTTCAGGCCCACCTGCCCCTTTTGCGGGCCGGGCGCGTCCTCACCCACTTCCACCAGAGCGATTTCGTGGGAGTTGCCCAGGTCGGCAGTCATAAAGGCGGCGCGGCCGGGCCTCAACCCGTAGGTGTGCAGCCCCAGGAGGTCCTCGTACCAGTCGCGGGCGCGTTCCGCGTTGCGAACATAGATGTTGATGTGGCCTAGCTGTCTCGGCTTATATCCCATAGTTCCCTCCTTTTTCCGAAATGGAGCGAGACTAGGCTCATATTAGCAGGAACCGGAGCAGTAATGAAGGGCAAATGATGTTTCAGCGAATCCCGAACCGGCTTAATTCTTGAAACAAGACGGGGCTGATACTGCTATTATTGGCGCAGATATGTCATCGCAGGAGGTGCCAGCATGGTCAGGTTAGGCGGCACGGCTACGATTGCCCACCTTGAGGTGTTTCAAGGGTTGGAAACGCTGTTCCGGCGGCGGGGCATCGAGATGGACTGGGTGCTGTATTCCGATTACGACGTGATGGCGGAGGCGTTCGCCAAGGGCGACATTGACCTGGCCTGGAACGGGCCGCTGGGATACGTCAAAATCCGGAGGCTGTTGGATGAGCCGTGCCAGGTCATCGCCATGCGCGACGTGGACATAGGCTTTACCACCCACTTCATCGCCCGCGCAGGCTCCGGCATCGAAACGGTGGAAGACCTGAAGGGCAAGCGCTTCGCCTTCGGGCGGCGCGGTTCAGAGCAGGCTGGGCTGGTGCCTTACCACCTGCTTAAACAGGCAGGCATCAACCCCGGCAACGACCTGACATCCGCCAGCTTCTACGAGCAACGGCAATCCGCCACCCGCTCCGACGAGCGCGACGTGGTAGAGCGCGTGGCGTCGGGCGAGTTCGACGCCGGGGCGGTCAGCCAGCGAACCATGGAAACGATGGCCGAGGACGGCAGCCTGCCCCGCGAACAGGTACGCATCTTCTGGTCCAGCCCGCCGTACAGCCATTGTTGCTTCACCGCCAACCGGGGGCTGGAGCCGGCCCTAGCCCGGGAAATCGAGGCGGCCTTCCTCTCTGTGACCGGCGCCGACGAGGTGGAGCGGGCAGTCCTGAAAGGCGAAGCCTGCAACAGCTTCGTTCCAGGCATCGAAACCGGCTGGGAGCTAATCGAGGCGGCGGCAGTGGCCGAGGGGCTGGTTTAACTCCCGCTGTCGCCTCCCGGCGCGTTGCGCAGGATGTCTTCGAGCATATTGTCCAGAGCCGGGTCCAACTCGACCACTTCCTCGAAGGGGGTGTAGTTGAAGTCGGTTCTGGCGCGTTCGATGAGGTCCTTGGCAGTCGGGTTGGTGCCTCCGATCTTGTCGAGAGTGTCCCGAAGTTCCTGCGACTCCGCCTCCCCCAGCGACCTGAGTTCCGCTAGGTCGAAGTCCAGCTTGAAAATGGAATTGATGCGCCGCATGATGTCGTAGAAAGACCGGTGGTCACGGCTGATGCCCACCGGGTCGTTGTTGGAAGTCAGGAACGGATACATCGGAGCCATGGCGCCCAGCCGGAACATCTCCAGCTCCGGGTGCTGGAAGTGGGCCACGGTAATCAGAGCCATGCCGATTGTCGGTCCGTTGCGGCTCTGGGTGCCATAGTTGGAGAAACGCACTCCCAGCTTTTCCATCTCGGGCCTCATGCTGGCCTGGCTGTAGATGCAACTGACGCTGCGCTCCATGTCGGGCGGAGCGGCTCCGTTGTAGCCTTCCACGGCCACGGTTTGCGAAACGCCCAACTGCTTCACCGCCTGAAAGAAGGCGTCGGCATAAACGTCCAGCCGGAACCAAGGCTCTTCGCCCAAGAAGATAATCAGTCCGTTTCCCGCATCGAAAAAGTTGTTTTCCCGGCGCATTTCGGTGTCAGGCAAGCCATCGCGGTAGGCCACCCTCGGGCGGTAAGTGTCATGGGTGCCAGGCACCTGGAAGGGGTAGCAGAGCTTGGCGACCTCGCTCCCCATCGAGCCGATGCGCCGCGCCTGGAGCTTATCAATGAGGTAGCGGGGCAGTCCGCTGGAAATTTCGCCGCCATCGGACCATTGACGCCGCCAGCCAGCTATGAGGCCGTGAGCGTCGGGGGTGGACTCCAAGTTGAGCAGGTTGTCAGCCATCGGCCAACACTCCTTTCGCCACAAATGGGCGTCAGTCAGTCATTAACAATAACTGTTATTCTGCCAGACTACCCGCTCCAGCGCAAATTTCGCCGGTTTCCGTGTCCGGGCAGATTCGCGGCAGACAGCGGCCAGGGCCTTTTCATTTTCTCTCCATCTGCGCCGGGGTGGAGGGCTTGCAAGACCTTCCTAACCTTCCTGCTTTGCGTTGATGCAGTTTCTGATTTGGCTCGACGACATTACTTCACTTCCCGATGCTGCCTGAGTGGCTGGATTTTTTCGGTTTCCCGGTCAATTCCGGCCATTTCCGGTCGCTTTTTGTGGGTTCCGCCGCGGGGCCGGGTTGCGGACGGATTTAGGGCGGGACTGTCGCGACTTCACTGTCATAACTTCTTGGCATTATGGTAGGGAGGCGTCACAGGGCTTGGCAACCGGCAACTGTCAGCAATTTTAGTTTCAGGTTCAAGGCGGTTGTGACGCAACGGGGCTGTGCTGCTGATGGAGGGACGCCCGGCGGGTCATAAGCAGGAAGGCATTAGGTTTTTCTGCATGGGGACGCCCTCACCCCCCGCTTTCGCGGGGGCAGGCTCTACCCTCTCCCGGAGAGAGAGGGAACTTTCCCCGAGAATGAAAAGGCCCTGAGACAGCGGCGTCCATTCCTTGACACGCCCAAACAGGTTTCCTGTAAGATGAATGTATCACGGCGGCCGAGCCTCAGCCGCCATGGAGTCTTGCAGTCCCAGTAGCTCAGGGGATAGAGCGGCTGCCTTCTAAGCAGCGGGTCGCGGGTTCGAATCCTGCCTGGGACGCCACAACAGCTACGAAAATACTCGGGTTGCCTCGTAAAACGGAGCGAACCCGAAGGCAAAGAGCCGCCGGACCGGGCGGCTTTTTCTTTGCTGAGAGGCACATCCGAAGCGCTGCCCGCCTCAGCCATGAGTCCGGCTCTGGCCACCCTGCTTGCCTAACGGTTTGGATGCTTGTGAGACTTTGCAATCGCCCTGGCAAGCCGGCATCACTCCGGGAATCCCTCCGCGCCGAGCAGGGGGACGAAGCGGCAAGGGCCGAGAGTACTGATGGAAATGCCCTCGCCGGTTTTGAGAACCAGCAACAGCTCCTGCTGCTCACGAGCGCCTACGGGCAGCGTCATGCGCCCGCCCACCCTCAGTTGCGCCAGCAGCGACGGAGGGATTGCGGGAGCGGCGGCAGCTACCAGGATCGCATCGTAGGGGCCGCGCTCCGGGCAGCCCGGCACAGGGCCGGCGAGCTCCACCACGATGTTTCGGTAGTCCAGTTCCAACAGTACCGCTTCGGCCCGGGCTGCCAGCGTGGGCCGCCGCTCGACGGTCACCACCATTCCCTCCGGCGCCAGTTCCGCCAGCACCGCGGCCTGATAGCCGGACCCGCCGCCTACCTCCAGCACCTTGTCGCGGGGCGAAAGGCGCAGGACCGCCGACATCTCGGCCACTATGGACGGCTGGGAGATGGTCTGTCCCTCGCCTATGGGAAGAGCGATGTCCAGATAGGCCATGCCCCTAGAGTCCGGCGGGACGAACCTCTCCCTAGGCACCGCCGCCATCGCTTGCAGTACCCGTTGCGAAGGCACGCGACGGGCCAGACTTGCCATCAAAGCAGCCCGTCTTTTCTCTAGCTCCGTCATCGCCCGATTTTATCACGGGTGCAAGAACTCCGAAGGCACAGCCGTTTGACACTGCATAGAGCGCAACCTAGAATCGAAGTCAAAAGGCATTTTCCAAGGTCGGAGGGTTGATGCACATCGGACTTGTGATGGAATGCGACTACCGTTATGGAGACACCGAAGAGGCCGCTTTCGATGAGGCTTTCGCTATGGCCGAGGCGGCAGAAATGGGCGGGCTGGACGGCGTCTGGCTGGCGGAGCGGCACTTCGCCGCGCCCCGCAGTCCGCTGGACACCGGCGGGGCCGGCATTCCGTCGGTGGTATCCGCGCCGCTCATCATCTCGTCGGCCATCGTGGCCCGCTACCAGCGGCTGCGGGTAGGCGTGGCGGTGAACGTGCTGCCCTTGGCGCATCCCGTCCGGCTGGCCGAGGAAGTGGCTACCCTGGACCACATCAGCCGGGGCCGGATCGAGTTCGGCGTGGGCCGCAGCGGTTTTGCCCGGGCCTATGAAGGCTACGGTGTGCCTTACGCCGAGAGCCGCGACCGGTTCCAAGAATGCCTCGACGTGATACTGGCCGCATGGAGCAACGAGCGGTTCTCCTACGAGGGCAAGTATTACAAGTTCAACGATGTCTGCGTCATTCCCAAGCCCTACCAGAAGCCCCATCCGCCGCTGCGCATTGCCGCCACCACGCGGGAGACCTTCCCGCAGGTGGGGGCCGCCGGGATTCCGGTCTTCGTGGGACTGCGCGGGATGGACCGCCCCGACCTGGCCCGCAACCTGAGCGAGTACCGGGCCGCTTGGAAAGCCGCCGGACATCCCGGCGAAGCCAGCGTGTTCCTCCGCATCCCGGTATTCGTGGGCGAGACCGACAAACAGGCCCACGCCGACGCCGAAGAATCCACCATGCGGGCCTACAGGCGCCTAGCCCAGAACTTCCTCAACAGCGCCTCTGTGGCGGGAGCAACCCCCGACGAAGAGCGTGCCGAGCGGGGCCAGCGGCTGTCGGCCATCACCTACGAAGACCTGCTGCGCGACCGCCTAGCCTATGGCAGCCCCGACAGCGTGACCCGCCTGCTGCGCGAAATCAGCGAGGAGCTGGATTTGTCGGGCGTAGTGGCCGAGGTAAACGTCGGCGGCGGGATTCCCAAAGAGAAGGTGCTGGCATCCGTCCAACGCTTCGCCAGCGAAGTCGCGCCCGCCCTGCGTTAGTTTTTCAGGGCCGAGAGTGCCAAGACCGCCGAGCTTTTTCTGATATTTCCTCGGCGGTCTTGGTGTTTAATCAATCCGGGTCAGGATGTAGCGGTCGATGGCGTGGGCGAGGCCGTCTTCTTCCACCGGCGGGGCCGTGAAGGTCGCCTTCGCCCGAATTTCTTCCGGCGCGTTGCCCATTGCTATGGGCAGTCCGCAGACCCGGAACATCGGCAGGTCGTTGTAGCTGTCGCCTGCGCAGGCCATATTCGCCGGGTCCACGCCCAGCATCTCGCCGACTCTGGCAATGCCACTCCCCTTGTTGATTCCGGTCTGAGTGAAGTCGACTGCCCACAACCCGTTGTAGGGCAGCGACGCCAAAATCACGCTCATCCGCGGGTGGCTCTGGAAGCGTTTGACAAGGGCCTCGGCCACTTCGCGGGAAAGGTCCAAGGCGGAAATCCGCACGATGTCCCAATCGGGGATTTCGCTCACCCTGCTGAATGTGCCCTGAACGTGGGTGGCGACGAAGTGAGCGTCCAGTTCCTCCACCAGCCCCAGCACCTCGGAGGCCAGCTCCGGCCCCAGGTTGGCGCTCCAGATATGCTTGCTCTCTAACGGGTCGAGGATGGCCGCGCCGCCATCGGATAGCTGCGGCCCGGTCAGTCCAAGCTGCCGGGCGTAGTTGAATACGTCCTGCGGCTCCCGGCCCGTTGCGATGAATACCGGGATTCGCGCCGACAGCCGCGCAATGGCGTCCTTCACTGCCGGGGTGATGAGTTCGTCGGGGCCGATGATGGTGCCGTCGAGGTCGAGGGCCGCCGCCCGGATGCTTTGGTTCGGTTCCAGTTCCATACCGATGTCCTGTAAACACAAATGTAGGGGCGCACGTCTGTGCGCCCCTACGATTCACCAACGACGCCTTCGCGGCGGTCTAGTCGAAGACCAGCGCGGTGTTCTGGCGGCCGGGGCGGCGCATTTCGGCCAAGCCCTCTTCGGCGGTGTCGAAGCTGTTGCAGAACAGCTCAATGCCGTTGCCGTCTGGGTCTTTGATGTAGATGCTCTTGGTCATGCTGTGGTCAACGGTCCGCAGCTCGGTGACCTCGTAGTACTCCTGGAGCCGGTTGTAGTAGTCCCTCAGTTCTTCGTAGTCCTCGACCTGGATGGCCATGTGGTTCAGGCCCAAGCCGCCCTCGGACACTTCCTGAGCGCCCTCTTTGGCCTGGAACAGGGCCAAGTCGTGGTGGATGCGCCCGCAGGTCAGGAACGTGCCGAAGCCCGGTCGCTCCACGGAGACCTCAAAACCCAGCACATCGGTGTAGAACCGGGTTGCGTTTTCTACGTCCTTGACGTTGAGCACCAGATGTCCAATCCTCTTCGGCTTCGCCATTGCTCCCTCCATAGGACTCGCGTCGAGTCTAGTGTCCTGTGACGTGTACTATACGCCTGAACTATCCGCTTGCCAAGAGATTGAGACGCTGCCAGACGGAACGGGACACACTACCCGGATTGCAGGTTGCGTAACTGCTCGCGCAGACGCCGGTTCTCTTCTTCCGCCGCCTGCAACGCATCCTCACTCTCGCGGTGGGTGCGGAGCCACTGCCCGCTCTCCGGGTCGTACAGACGCAGCTCCAGTCCCGGCTTCACGCAAATGTCCAGCCCCAAGACTGCGCTGTGGCCCCGCAGGATGCCGTCGCCGTCCGTATCCAGCGGCAACGGACGATACTCGCCCTCGGTCAGCCGCTCGCCGACCAAGGCCGGGGTGAAAAACTCGCCGGTCGGGTCGAACCGCCAGTACTCCGCTACTCCCATAGCGGCATAGATGACCCGCTTCTCGGTTACGTCTCGCCGCCAGGTGCTTGGCGACGCCATTTCCATCACGAAATCAGGCGGTTTGCCTTCTCGCCATACTAGCCAGGAATCACGCAGGTGTTTGCCGGTGGCCCCGAATACTGCGAAAACATCCGGCGCGACCCGCGTTGTGTTGTCGTTCATGCGGTAATACACAAACATATCGCCGCCGATGAAAACGTCGGTACGGTTGATGAAATGATTTTCCAGGGAGGAGACTGTGTCGGTCAGCGGCACATATTGCCACTTGGACTCGGCCATGGGTTCGCCATCCGAGGAAGGGTACTCGATGCTCAGGTCGTCTTCCGTCTCCTCGTAAGGCAGATGCTTTACGGTCGCAGGGGTTCGATTGGTAACCATAAGCGTTGCTCTCCGTCTGAGGCTCGCAACCGGCCCGGGCCTATGTGAAGTGAGACTATACGGGTATAGGTTGATAATATCAACTGAAATGGAGAAACTCCCGCACCCGCTCCACCGCCCCGTCGCGGTTGTAGCTGCGGTAGAGCAGCAGGGCGTTGCGGGTCGGGTCGCCGCCGAAGAACCGTTCGTAGAGCACCTGCCGTCCGCCGAAAGCGCTGCACGCCACGTCCCAGGCCAGCCGGAACAGCCGCACCCGTTCCCTCGCCGAGGCGCTGTCGGTGGTCAGGTAGCGCTCCACCTCCGGGCCGATTGGTGCGTCGAAATCGCCTTCCGACGGCAGGGCCATCAGGCTGCTGGATCCCAGAAGCTGCACGATTTCCGCCAGCCGGGGATATATGGTTGTGGGATACAGGGCACGGCCCACTGTGATTGGCGCCTGTGCCGGGCACATCACGCCCCAGTCGTTGAGTGCGGCGTCGGCTTCCGAGGCCCGCATACAGGCCTTCAGAGTTTCTAGGTGGATGACGATTTCGGCCACTCTTTCCTGTACGTGGGGCAGTTCGCCGGAGCCGAGGGTGTCCACCATCAGCTGCGCCAGCCCGAGAATGAACTCGGTCTTGACCACGCAGCGGTTCACCACCTGATAGCCGGAGTGAGTGGTGGACTGGGTGGCTATGGCGTAGTTGTTGCACATTTCCACGTCGCCCAGCAGGAACACCCGCTCCCACGGCACCAGCACATCGTCGAAGAACACGATGGCATCCATCTCCTCGAAGCGCGAGCCGAGGGGATGGTCGAAGCCGGAGCGTCCGTAGTCGAAGCTCTCGCGGCAGATGAACTTCACGCCGGGCGTGGCGCAGGGTATGGAGAAAAACATGGCCTGCCGCCAAGCGTCCGGCCCCAGCAGGTGGGTGCGGGTGGGGTACACGGCAATCTCATCGGAGATGGGCCCCAAGGTCGCCAGGATGCGGCTGCCCCGGACGATGATGCCCGCGTCGGTCTCCTTGACCACGGTGAGGGCTACCTGCTCGTCCAGTTGGTCCAAGACGCCATCGGTGCGGCGCGGCTGAAGGTTGACCAGCGTGTGGGTCAGCGTGACGTCATTCTCGCGGATGAACTCGAAGTAGTTACGCACATTGTCGGCGAACTCGGGACGATTCTGCCCAAAATAATCGGCAGCCCCGGACCAGGCGGCGATGGACACGTTGAGGAAGTCGGGCGTCCGGGCCATCATGCCGCAGCCCACCCAGGCCCAGTGCGTCATCATCGTTCGCCGCCGGATCAGGTCTTCCGCCGTGCGCGGCACCATGAACGACAACCCCACCGGCTCCCCCGACGAAGGCGACGGGAAGAGCATTTCGTCGCGCACCTCTGCATCATGCTGCAAGTCGTACAGAGCGGCGACCGACTTGACGCCGCCTTTCAGCGCGGGATGCGTGGTCACGTCCTTGACGCGCTCGCCCCGAATCCACACCTCGGCAGGGCTGCCGCGGAGGCTGGCGATGTATTGTTGGCCGGTCTTCGCTGGCATGATTGACTCCCTATTGAACTGGAGTGTTACCCAGTTTGGTTTGGTATAATAAGAGCCAGTTGGCAGTGCTAAAGTAGCAGAATTGGGAGAATCTCGCAGTATCGTCTTTTTGGGAGGCCGGAATTGTTTGAGACCAATCCAATTGACCTCAAAGACCTTCTTGATGATGTCGAAGAGGGGAGGATCCAGTTGCCCGATTTTCAACGAGGCTGGGTTTGGGATGACGAACGTATCAAGGGGTTGATGGTCAGTATATCCCGCCAGTTCCCCGTAGGCGCAATTATGACTCTTGATGCTGATGGTGATGTCCAGTTTCAGAGGAGGCCGATAGAGGGGGTAACCCTTAGCGGCAACGAGCGGCACGAGCGATACCTTCTTGACGGACAGCAGCGGTTGACATCCCTTTATCAGGTGTTGCGATACGATGGACCAGTGGATACTAAGGACGTTCGCGACCGGCCAATCAAACGGCGGTACTACATAGATATGCAAAAGGCCTTGGATCCTTCCGCTGATCCAGAGGATGCTTTTATCAGCGTACCCGAAGACAAGATAGAAAGGACGAACTTCGGGAGAACCGTCGTTCTCGATCTGTCCACGCCGGAACTCGAATTCAAGGAACACAAGATGCCTACCGAGCAGATTATGACCTCGACTGCATGGGGCTTCAAATACGCTCAGTATTGGAGTGGCCAAGACGATGAACATCCTTTGGGCAATGCGTTTGAGTTTTGGATGAATTTCCAGAAGAACGTACTGGAAAATTTCACTCACTATAAATTGCCAGTCATTAACTTGGACAAAACCACTTCTCCGGAAGGAGTATGCACCGTATTCGAGAAGGTCAATACTGGAGGCGTTGTACTAACGGTTTTTGAGCTTCTGACGGCCTCATTGTCCGCCGATGGATTTCGCCTGCGGGATGATTGGGATAAGCGGAGCAATCGCCTGTATTCCAAATATGGTGTTTTGCATGGAATTGACAGCGCAAATTTCCTGCAAACCATAGCCTTGCTGGCGACTCAGGAGCGCCGGAGGCAAGTCCCGGCAGGCCAACCTGCGCCCGGCATTGGCTGCAAGAGGGCCGAGATCCTCAACTTGACTCGCGATGACTATGAGAAGTGGGCCGACAAAGTGGAAGCGGGTTTTGAGGATGCCGCAAAATTCTTGCACAGCCAGTTTGTGTTCTCTCAGAACAACATCCCATACAACACCCAATTGGTGCCGCTGGCCGCTCTTTTCGCTGAACTGGGCCGCGAATTGGAACCAGCCAATGCCAAAGCGCGTTTGGAAAAATGGTACTGGTCGGGCATATTTGGCGAAATGTACGGTAGTTCCGTAGAAACCCAATACGCCCGTGACCTGACTGAGGTGGCCGAATATATCAGGAATGGGACAGAACCCTCCTTGGTAAGGGAGGCCAACTTCGCCCCTACCCGGCTCATCAGCTTGAGGACCAGGCTAAGTGCAGCCTACAAAGGGCTATACGCTTTACAAATGAAAAGCGGAGCGGCTGACTGGCGCACCGACCAGTCCTTGACCTTGGCTGACTGGCATAACGAGAAAACGGACATTCATCACATTTTTCCACAACGATGGTGTGAAAGGGACACGAACCCTAAAGTACCTGGGTGGCTGTTCAACTCAATCATCAATAAGACGCCAATAGACGCCAAGACCAACAAAATTATTGGAGGTAATGCCCCTTCGCGTTACCTACCTCGACTGCGGTCAGAGAACAGCGAATTGAACCACGTGCTGGAAACTCACTGGCTGAATCCTGACCTGCTGGAGTCGGACAAATTCGCAGAGTGCTTTGTTCAACGAGGCGAAGCGATGCTTGACTTGATTGGCCGGGCGATGGGCAAGCAGATAACCGGAGGAAAGGAAACTTTTTGGGCCGCTTTGAGTTCCGCAGGTGTAGCCGAACCTCCGGAAGTCATTCCACATACTGACATCGAACTCGAATCAGAGGATACGAACGACGAAATCGAGTATGACGAGCTAGGCGAAGCCGCCTACGCCGACGAGCAACTGGCCGCCAACGACTAACCGCCCGTACCCATCCCGTGCGCCGTGTGATACATTGCGTCCAACCTGAACCCACCATCAGGAGGACGCGATGAAAGGCCGAGTTGTTGCCTGCAAGGAATACGGCAAGCCCTTCGCCATCGAGGAATACGACGTCCCCGAACCTGCCCCCGGCGCGGTAGTGCTGCGGATGACCCAAGCGGGCATCTGCGGCTCCGACCTGCACGTCTGGCGCGGCGACCAGGTCAACGTGCCGCTGCCGCCCACCGGACGGGCCATGGGCCACGAGGGCACCGGCGTGATCGAGACTCTCGGCGACGGCGTGACCACCGACTCCGCCGGCGCGCCCATCCAGAAGGGCGACCGGGTGGTGTACGCCGCCGTTTTCCCCTGCTACCACTGCCACCAGTGCCTCAAGGGCAACACCAACTGGTGCATGAACCGCAACTACCCCGCCGCCGGAACCTGGCCCTACTTCACCGGCACCTACGCCGACTTCCTGTATCTGCCGCCGCGCCATCCCTTCTTCCGCGTTCCCGACGAATTGGACGACGACCTGCTCGGCCCGGTGAACTGCGCCATGGGCACCGTCACCACCGGACTGATTCGCGCCGGGGCCGGCGAGGGCGACTACGTGGTGATCCAGGGCGCCGGCGGCCTGGGCGTCCACGCCACCGCCATGGCCAAGGAGATGGGCGCCGACCGCGTCATAGTCCTCGACCGCTTGGAGAACCGCTTAGAACTGGCCGAGGCCTTCGGCGCCGACCACACCATCAACATCGAGGAGTTCAACACGCCCGAGACCCGCTTGCGCCGGGTCCGGGAGCTGACCGACGGCCGCGGCGCCGACGTGGTGATGGAGCTGGTGGGCCGCGCCGAGTTGCTGGCCGAGGGCATCGACATGCTCGGCAACGGCGGCACCTTCGTCGAGATCGGCGACATCGTGCGCGGGCGCGAGGTGTCCATCGACCCGTCCAAGCTGCTGCAGGGCAAGAACATCATGGGATCGCTGATGTACAAGCCCGACCTGCTGCCCCGCCTGCTCAACTTCCTGGTCCGCAACAAGGACATCCTCCCCTTCGAGCGCATAGTCTCCCACAAGTTCCCTCTGGCCGAGGTCAACGAGGCCTTCCCCCAATGCGAGTGGGACCAGCGCCAGCCCGAAATCACCCGCGCCATGCTGGTGCCGTAGGGGTCAGGACCAGCAACACGCCGCAGCATACAAACCGGCCCCGGAGTAGCTCCGGGGCCGGTTCGTGATATGATCGAAAAGCGCGACTAATGATTCAGGGTTCCAGTGACAGGGACACCGAGCGGTTGTTCTATGGGCAGCGGGTCCCAGCCTTTCAGCATTTTGCCCGACAGGCTATGCGTCGCCTGAACGATTTAGATGGCGCGGTATCCCTGCAATCCCTGAGCGAAATACGTGGATACAGGCTGGAACCACTCTTGGGCGACCGCGCCGGGCAGTACAGTATCCGCATCAACCGGCAGTGGCGCTTATGTTTTGGTTGGTCCGGCAATGGGCCTTATGACGTTGAAATAGTAGACTATCACAGATAAGCGACGAGCAATGAAGATTGACGATAGACCGTTTCAGAATGGTATGCCTCCAATTCATCCGGGCGAAACTTTGGCAGACGAACTGAACGAGATGGAGATATCAGAGATCGAGATGGACGACTATCTCGCCGTGCCACGTGGTACAGTGGCAGCGATAGTTGAAGGCAGCAGGGATATTGACGCTGACTTCGCTCTTCGCCTATCGCACTTCTTTGGTGCCGCTGCCCGCTTCTGGATGAATTTGCAAACCACCTATGACCTGAAAGTCGCTGAAAAAAAGTCCGGATCCCACATCCTGAAGCACGTGAAACAACTCCCATCAGTCGAATTTCCAGTCCTATCAGACCAATGACAGGCAGGAGACCAATTCGAGACCAGCTATCCCCATGTGCTAGAATGCCCGTGAAAGTTCCAGAGTGAGGATTGACGCATGAAATTTGGCCTGATGTATGAAATCCAGATCCCCGAACCCCATTACCCCGGTATCGAGGCGGAGCGCTACAACCAGGTGCTGGCCCAGGTGGACTTGGCCGACGAGGTCGGCTTTGACTACTTCTGGACCGTGGAGCATCACTTCCTGCGGGAGTTTTCCCACTGCTCCGCCCCCGAGGTGCTCTACGGCGCCATCTCCCAGCGCACCAAGCGCATCCGCATCGGCCACGCCGTGGCGCTGTTGCCGTCGCAGTACAACCACCCCGTCCGCGTCGCCGAGCGCGCCGCCGTGCTGGACATCCTTAGCAACGGGCGCATGGACCTAGGCACCGGACGCTCCACCACCCTCATCGAGATGGACGGCTTCGAGGTTGACCCGGAGCAGACCAAGGCCCAGTGGAACGAAGCCGTCCGCATGATTCCCAAGATGTGGACCGAAGACCCCTTCTCCCACCAAGGCGAGTTCTTCAACATCCCGGAGCGGTCGGTAATCCCCAAGCCCGTGCAGCAGCCGCACCCGCCGATGTGGGTCGCTTGCAGCCAGCCCGACAGCTTCCGCCAAGCCGGTGAGCAGGGCTTGGGCGTCCTCTGCTTCAACTTGGGCGGCTATGCCCAGATGGAGGAGCGCGTCGCCGCCTACCGTGAGGCCATTGAACACGCCGATCCTGTCGGCTCCTTCGTCAACAATCAGGTGGCCGCCCTGTGCATCGTCCACTGCGGCGAGGACGGCGAGGAAGCGCGCCGCGTCGCCGGACCTGAGGGCTCGTGGTTCGTGCAGATGGCCGAGAAACTGTACGCGCCTTGGGCCGGCCGTGAAGTGCCGGACAGCTACAAGTTCGCCGTGGACGCCGTCCAGACCGAGCGGGCCGACAAGACCGCCCAGGACCACATTGATTCCGGCGCTTTCGCCATGGGTACGCCCGACGAAGTCATCGAGGTGATGAAAAAGTACCAGGAGGCCGGCGTGGACCAGGTGCTGTGCTTCGTCCAGCCCGGCAACCTCTCCCACACCCACATCATGGACTCCATCAAGCTGATGGGCAAGCACGTCATCCCCCACTTCAAGTAGGCGCGGACGCACCTGACGTAAATTGCGGCACACGTAGGGGCGCACAGCTATGCGCCCCTATATTTTTGGCATCCGGACCGGCGGCTCAAATAACAAAAACCCCTGCCCATTCTCGGAATGCAGGGGTTTTATTGCGTCGGCTACAGTGTGGTGGACTCCGCCGGGGTTAGTCGGATGAAGGCAGCTTGCGGGGTTCCTGCAACTCCATCTTGGCGTCGCAGCACTCGATTTCGCCGTCGCCGCTCTTGGTGCATAGGACGCTGCTGCCGCAGGCGGGGCAGGTGTATCGCTTGCCTAGTTGATTTGCCATTGCTGAAACCTCTACTTGAGCTGCATCGGCTCGCCGCAGCAGCCAACGCTGCCAACGCCGCCCTTGGTTACGATAAATTCGGCCTTGCATTGCGCGCAGACATAGCGCTTGCCGGTCTGGTTAGCCAATTCTCGCACTCCCTGATTACGGAATTCAGTATCAACAATTTTAGCGGCCTAGCAACGGCGTTTCAACTTTCCGGGTAACAGCAAATCTGGTGGCGCACGCCTAGAGAGGGATGGTCAGCCGCCTTCGACGTTGCGGCGGCGCTCGGATCGGCGGGCGTTAGCTCCGTATATGTCCTCATACTGACGGAAAGCCTGCGGTGGTGGGAGTGGCCCCTGCCAGGAAGCATCTATTCTTGTTGCTTGGATCTGGGATAAATTGGCTTCATCCTGTGGCGTTGACAGGTTGCCGGAGCGGGATCGGCTCCTGTTTCTGCGGCTTGGTCTGTTCATTATCCCCGGTCAACCGGAGTCAGTCCTTCCGCTTCTTCAAACTCCCCGATGGCGCCGTAAAGATATTGGCCGACTTGAACCCAGATTTCCCGGATGGCTTCGGCGTCGCTCTCTGGCCCGGAGTGCCAGAGCTTAGGCACACGCCCGTCACGCAGTTCCTCGACATAAGGCAGGTCGTACTGGTTCAGAGTTCCGCCGAAATCAAAAATCCGTGCCGCGCCTTCAAGGAAGGGTGAGCAGGCGTGGCGGGTGGAGATGTAGTGGGTCTTTCCCAGCATAGCTAACCTCACAAGTACGGGCAGGCGAAAGCAGGGTGCGTCCTTTACGCGGCCCAATGCTACATTAGCAGTATACCATTTGCACACTATGAGCCGTCAGTCAGGCAGAACGATTGCAAAGTTCCCTCTCCCTCTGAGAGAGGGTTAGGGTGAGGGCGTTCCCCAGACGAAAACTGTCCCGAACGAATGCCGCAGCCCTTGCCGGGTTCCCCTGATACGATTTTATGACACTTGGTACTTGCCAAGCCCTATGACACCTCCCTAGCATAGTTCCTGTATGCCCCTGCCCGTCCGCCATTCGGCCCTCACCACGGCCGCCCAAACAGAAAAATAACCAAATGGCTGGAAATGACCGGAAATGGCCGGGAAACCAAAAAACAAGCCACTCAGGCAGCATCAGGAAGTGCAGTCATGTCTTTGTGTAAAATCCTCAAGAGTCCGCTCATAGAGAGCTCCAGAGTCCGCCCATGGCGAGCTGGTCGGACCACCAACGGACTCGGACAACTCAGGGCCCAGCAGGACGATTGCAAAGTCATGTTCAGCCACCAAACCGTTAGTCCTGAGCTTGTCGAAGGGCGGGCCCTGAGAATCCGCTCGCGGTTCGACAAGCTCACCAGGAACGGATTCTCAGGGACTTTGCAATCGCCCTGGTCAGTCAGGGGCTTTCCCGATGGCAAGCTACTGTGGCTTGAAGCGCACCAGGAAGCTGGCCTCGCCGAGGGGTATGCCGTCGAACAGGATGGCGGCGGAGTGCTGACCGGGAGCCTGCACCGGGATGCGGAAGGTCTTGATCCACCGCTGGAACAGGATGCCTTCGTCCCACTGCACCCGCTGGGCCGGGGGTGTCTCCAGCGGGACGCCGGGGGTCTTCAGAGTCACAAAGAGATGATGGTTGCCGGGCAAGGCCCCGCCGATGCAGAAGGCCAGATTTACGTCCACTTCGGCCAGCACCGGCCCAGCCTCTCCGCCTGGCGACGGCTCCGGCAGGTCCAGAAGGTCTACGATACCGTTCAGATTCAGCTCGCCATCGTCGCCTTCCTCCGTGCTGCGGCAGAACAGGGCGTATTTCAGATAAGGGTCATCAATGCCTGTCGTCAACCGGCGCCTCCGCCAACCATTCATATTCAACGCAGTATTTTATCACGGCTTGGGGATTCAACGCAGAGGGCGCCGTTGAATTATAATAGCGCGAAAGCAGTTATCAGGAGGACGGAGCAATGCCGCTGAACAGAGAGCAGTTTGAATCCGGCATGACCACCCAGGAATACATCGAGCAAATCAAGGTCAACAAAGACCCATTCGTGGAAATCTATAACGGCGTGGAAATCCCTTCCGACGACGCCCAATGGGTGAGCGGCCTGAGCAGCCCCATAAATCTGGCCGTGTTCACCGCCGACTGGTGCGGCGACGCGATGAGCACCACGCCGGTCATTCTACGGCTGGCCGACAGCAGCCCCAACGTCAATTTGCAGGTGTTCAACCGCGATGACGATGTTCCTCTCGCCGACACCTTCCTGCCGGAGCATCGCGCCGGAACGGTGCCTGTCTTCGTGGTGCTGGACGGGGAGATGAACGAGGTGGCCTGCTTCATCGAGACCGCCAGCGGGCTGGTGCCGCAGATAGACGCGATGGACGAGGCAATCGAACGCGAAACCGAAGGCGGCGACGAAGCGGCAGTGCGTCAGGCCCGCCGCGGAAGGCGCACCGCGCACCGCGTAGCCCACGCCCAAGACTGGGGTGAGGTCATATTGCAGGAGTTCCGGCAGGTGGTGGACGCCGGGCTGCAACTGCCCACCACCGGCCGCCCCGCCGTCGGCGGCACCAAGTGGCCCCCAGAGGACTAGAGGCCTTCCCAACCGCTCGGCCTGATCTTGTCAAAAGCCGAACGGTTGGGCTGCCAAATCTGCCCTCACCATAACCCTCTCCCTCTGGGAGAGGGGGTTGTATAAAGGTATTCCGAGGGGAAAAGAGAACGGTCAGCGGCTGATGTCCACCACCTGCGCTTTGGCGGCGTCGGCGAACATTTCGGCGGTTGCGGGGTGGCAGGTGAAGACCAGCACCTGATTGGTTTGGGCGAGTTCGGCGAAGGATTCGGCGGCCATGCGGGCGCGCTCCGGGTCGAAGTTGACCAGCGCTTCGTCCACGACCACCGGCAGCCGCTCGGCGTGCTCGCCGAACTCCCGGATCAGGCCGAACCGCAGGGCCAGGTAGAGCTGCTCGCGGGTGCCCCGGCTCAGTTCCCCCGGCTGTTTGCTGGCTCCGGCGGCATCGGTAACCGTTATGGTCTGCTCCCCTATGGGAGCGTACAGCCGGTGGTATCGCTGTCCGGTGACGCCGGAGAAAAAGTCTTGGGCGTGGCGGATTACGCTGGGCTGGCGTTCCTGCTCGAACTTCTGCCGGGTCTTTTCCAGCAGCGCCTCGGCAATGGTGAGCCGCGACCATTCGCGGGCGTGTTCCCGCAGTTGCTCCATCAGCGTGCCGCGGCGGATACGCAGGGCCGATGATTCCTCTTCGCCGGTCAGTTGCGCCAGCTCTGCATCTATGCGGCCCCGGTCTTCCCGCAGCGTGTTGCGCCGGGCGTCCACTTCAGCGTGCAGTTCCGACAGGCGGGCGGACTCTTCGTTGAGCAGGTTCGGGTCTGAGGCCGCCAGTGATTCCCGGAAGGCATCGAACCTGTCGCCGGGACCGCTGAGCCGCTCCAGGCTGCGGCGGTGTTCGTCCTGCCGCCGTTCCAGTTCCAGCCGTTCCTCGTGCTGCCGCGCCCGGCGGCGAAAATCCTCGGCATCGGCGGCGCCGGCGGCGGCCAGCAGCCCTGCCTGTATCTGCTCCGCCGACTGCAAACGCCGCTCCCGGTTTTCCAGTAGCTGCCGGTTCTCTTCCGCCTGCTCCCGGGCCCTCTCCCGGTTGGAGAAAGCCGTTTGAGCATCGTCCAGCCGTTGGATGAGTTCGTCGGCCACGGACGCCAGTTGCCGCCGGTCGTCTGGGTCCACCGGCAGGACCTGGCGAGCGGCCAACAGCTGTACCTGCTCGCGGAACTCTTGTATGTCGTACTCGATGGCCCCCACCCGGTCGCGCATTCGGCGGGCTTCCGACAGCGAACTGCGCGCCGTCTCCACGCGGGCGATGAATGTGGTCATCGCATCGGGCGTTAGCGTCTCGTCCAGTCCGCGCTCCCGGAGCCACTGCCGCCATTCCTGTTGCGCATGCTCTACGGACGCTTCCGACGCTTCATGCTCCCGTGCCGCCAACTCCATCCGCTGTTCCTGCGCTTTCTCCCGCCGGGACGCATCTGCAATCCGCGCGTTAACGGCGTTCCAGGCCTCCAGCGCGTTGCGGGCAGCGTTCAGGTGCGCTTCCACCGAATCCAGCGCGGCGGCGTCCGGTTGCCCATCCAGGCCCAGAACCGCCGCCGATTCCAGCAGCGACTGCCGAGCCGTTTCCGTACCCCTTTCCGCGTCGGCAGCCTGCTGGCCAAGCGTGACAGCCATTGGCGATGGCACGGCAGACGGCGTTGGCCTTCCCATAAACCAAAGCATTGTGGCTGCGACCATCAAAACCAACCCGCAAAGAACACCCAGAAGCAGAGCGCCTCCACCGAGCAGGATTCCTGCCACCGGCAGGACAGCCCCGGCCAAGACCAGCGCGATGATTGGCAGAAGGCTGATGCGACCCGAATCCCTTTCCGGCGTTTCTTGGGAGACAGTCAGGGCGTTAAGCTGCCCTATCAGAGTATCGTTGTGCTGGCGTTGCCGCTCATACTCGCCCAGACGCCCCCGGGCGGCCCGCAGCGCGTCCTGCCGTTCGGTCAGCACTGCGGCGTTCAGCGGCGGCGGTTCCTGCGGCGCCTTCTCCCGCGCTTCCTGCGTTTCCTCCTGATGGTCTTGCAGCGTCCGCCGTTCTTGGGACAGTTGGAACTGCGCCTGCTGGGAGCGTTCTCCGGTTTCGGTTATCCGCTCTTTCCAGCCATCCACCTGGTTCCTGACCACCAGCGACGTATCGAAGGCTTGCAACTCCGCCTCATCCCACTGGTGGCCCAAGTCGGCCAGGTTTTTGGCGAAGTCGGCTTCCAGCCCCCGCAGTTCGCCCTGTCGTTCCGGCAGATCGCGGACGGAGTTGTCAAAGCTGCCGCGGGCGCGCCGGATTGTTTCGATGCGGTCCCGGTCATACAGCAGGTCTTCGCCGGGAATATCTGCGGATGCGGCTTCCTCGGCCCGCCGCAACTGCCCGTCGGCTTCGTCCTGGGCCTCCCGGGCCTCCCGTATCTGTACTTCGATGCTGTCCAGCCGGGCGATGGGATTCTCCGGGAAGTCCGCGTACCGGGGCATATCCTGCAACTGCGATTCGCAGTTGGTCAGCGCAATCCAGTCATCCCAGCCGTTGAGCAGCCGGTCAATTTCGGCGCGTTGGGCGCTGATAGATACAAGCTCGGCGTCAGCGTGCTGCAACTCTAGGTCAATCCCGGACTTTCGGGCGGTGAGAGCGCCGTAACGGCCCGCGTTGCCTTCGATGCCGTGCAGTTGCGCGTCAATGTCTCTCAGTGTGCTCAGTAGCCTGGGGACTTCCTGATTGTTGCCCCGGCTCAGGTAGATTTGGCCCTTGTGGTCGCTTAATGACTTCCTGAGCGCGGGCAGTCCGGGCGCACCCTGTCCGGCGCTGTATATGGTTCCATTGGAATCGTTGAGGGAAGCGGCTGCTTGCAGTTCGTCAAGGCTGAAAGCGAAAACGTTTCGGAACAGGTCGGGGGTGGCGTTGCCGGTAAGCCGCTGCAAGACGGCTTCGGAGTTGGATGCTGGGCCATCCGGAGTGGCGATGTTCAGTCCGCCGCGCGCTCCGGCATACCGCTCCACTCCGTAAACAACCCCGGCGCTGTCGGACAGCGTAATTCGACCGCCGTGCCTTCCCCCGGCCAGCGGTGGGTAATGACTGTTGAATCTGGACGGAAAGCCGAACAGAGTTGCCCGTATGAAGGCCAGCAAGGTGCTTTTGCCCGCTTCGTTGGGGCCATAGAACACCGTGACCGGCCCCGAACCGGCCCCTACGCTCCGCTGGTGGAAGTGGCCGAAGCCGTCCAGATACAGCTCTTCTATCCTCATGCCTCGTCCTCTTCGATTACCAGCGAGGCTAGGCACTCGTCCTCGGCAGCGGCCAGCAGTTCCAGGAGTTCGTCGTCCGGCGGCAGGTAGCTCCGCAGATACGTGGCGGCGTTGGAGTTGACGTACAGCGTTCGCAGCGACTCCCGCAGTTCCGCGAGGGCGCCGGGGTTGTCCCGCAGTTCGCCGCCGAGCCGGGCGAGGTCTCCGGCAAAGTCCTCGCGTTGCTCCACCTGTGCGCGGTCCACCGGCGACGCGGTGTCCATCTGAATCCGCTCGCACCACAGCCAAGGACGGACGTTGGCATACTGTTCGTTCAGCCGCTCCAGAAGCTCGTCTATGGTGCCGGAGCGGCGGAGCCAGCGGTGCAGCGCCCCCCGTCCGGTCAGCGAAAGCCGGGATATGACCGGGCGGCCTTCGGCGGCTTCGAGAGCGGAATCGGCCCGGACGTACAGGGCGTCTATAAGTTCCTGCTCGGTTTCCAGCCCGGCTATGGCAACCTCCAGCGTCTCCCACCGCACTACGTCCACCGGGCGGAACTCCAGATGCGCCGCGCCGTAGTCGTCCACTTCAACCAAGTAGACGCCGCGCGCGCCCGTCTCGAGGGGGTGGCGGCCCTGCGGGTTGCCGGGGTAGACCACCGCGGGCCGTTCTTCCCGCATCACCTGCCGGGTGTGAACGTGGCCCAGCGCCCAGTAGTTAATGGCAGTGTCGGCCAAGTCGGCTACCGAGCAGGGGGAATAGTTGTCATGGCCCGTGTTTCCGCCGACGTTGGCGTGGAGCAGGCCGACGTTGAAGCCCGAGGACGCCAGTCCGCGAAAGTGGGCCGACAGGTTTTCGGTAACCACCCGCTGCGGATAGCTGACGCCGTACACCATTGCCCGCTCCGGCGCGTCGGGGAAAACCGGCTCGCCGGTCACCTCAGGGCCAAAGCGGACGCAACCCGGAGGCAGGTCCAGCCGGGCCTCCCACCCGTCCAGCGGGTCGTGGTTGCCGTGGCAGATGAAGGAGCGGACGCCTGCCGCGTCCAGCCGGTTCAGCCCGTCCACGAACTTCAACTGCGCCCGCAGGCTGCGGTCGGCCCCATCGTAGATATCCCCGGCCACCAGCAGCGCGTCGGCCTGTTCCCGCAGGCACAGCGCGATGATGTTTTCGTAGGCGTCGAAGGTGGCGCGGCGCAACGTTTCGGCGACGTAACCCGGCGCTTCGCTGCGAATGCCGCGAAACGGGCTGTCCAAGTGCAGGTCTGCGGCGTGGACGAATCTCAGCCGGGACATACGCGCCCCCACCCTTTCCCTCCCCCGGAAGGAGGGGGAATTATGCAAAAGAAGGAGAGGGAATTATGCAAAAGTTTCCTTCGGCTAGGGGTCGTCGTCGCGCCACTCGAAGCTCAGGTTGGTGTAGCGCACGAACACGCCGCCGCCCGGCGCGCCCATAGGGCCGTTGGCGGCGAGGATGGCTATGGTGTGCTGGTCGCCCGGGTTGGGGTTACTGGCCACTTCAACCCGCTGCGGGCGGTTGAAACCCTCGAAGGTTCCCCGTTCCCGGTTGCACTCGCCGTTAATCCAAATCTCGCCGTAGTCGTCAACGCAGGTCTCGAACATCATCCGGGTGCGACTGGGGTCGCGCCCGGCCACCGTTTCCGGGATGGTGATTTTGATGCGATACCAGACAAAGGAAAACCCGGTAACGTACCCATCTCCGAACTTGGCCCACAGGCTGGTGTCGGGGCAGGCTTCCCAAGCCGAATCGTCGTAGTCGGCCAACCGGGCCGGGCTGCCTTCCAACCGCTCGGTCAGCCCGTAGTTGGACTCGCCGGGAACATATCCCTCGGCGTATTTCCACTGGCCCTGCACCGCGGCCTGCCCGTCGGCGCTGTTGATGTCTATGGGGAATCGCGGCATATTTCCTCCTGTTAGCGGTCTGGGTATGCCCTGCGTTTGCGAAGGAAGCTCCTTGAATAAGCCATAAACTCCCTTTCCCCGAGTCCCTTTCCCCGAGGAAGAGGGTGAGAGCGCGCTCAGGCCGCTACACGCCAGTTATCTTGATGCCCGAATGGGCCTTGTAGATGCGGTTGATGTTGACCAGCATCGGCGTTATCTGCTCGACGTACTTGGCGTTGGCCAATGCGCCGCCGTCAATGCCCCGCAGGTGGGGAATCTTGTCGGCCAGCCCCATGACCAGCTTCTTGGCGTCGGCGTGGTCAGAGCAGACTACCACGTCGCCCTCCATGTGCGCCTGCGGGTCTTGCAGTTCCTCGGCGCTGGCGTTCTGGAAGGCCGCCACCACTTGAGCGCCGGACAGTATCTCCTGGGCTTCCTCGGCAGCGGAGCCAGCCTCTACCTCGACGGCCCGCGCTCCCTTGCCCCGCTCGAAGGCCATCGGCGCGATGACGCTGACCACGACCTTGCCTTCCAACGAACCGGCCAACTCCTCAAGCACCGGACGCTGACCCTCATAAGGGAAGGCCAGAAACACCACGTCGCCCGCGGCTGCGGCCCCGGCGTTGTCGGTCCCGGCGATGCTGGCCCCCGGTGCCCCCTCCGCAAGCTCCGCCGCGGCGGCCGCGCCCCGCTCCGTGCTGCGGGAGCCGATGGTCACCGCTTCCCCGGCCAAAGCCAGCCGCAACGCCAGCCCCTTGCCCTCCGGCCCGGTTCCCCCCAGAATCGCAAGCATCGCCCCTCCTGTAATCCTGTATTCGTGTGCCCGAAACTGACGGGGATACTATACAACACAACCCGCATCCGGCGGTAATTCCGCCTTGTGCTGAATTACCCGCTCGGTGATAATGGGCGCTGCCCGGTGCGGCAGCATTTATCGCAGCGGCGCAATGCACCTGACAGACACTCCCGGAGGTATCCTGCCGATGGTTGACCTTAGACGGGCGGCTGCTATTGTGGGCGTCCACGAACACGTTACCCGCTACGCTCCCGACAAGAGCGAGCTTCAGATCCAGGGCGAGAGCATCATCAAGGCGCTGGAGGACGCCGGCCTGTCCAAGAACGACGTTGATGGCCTGTTTACTGCGTCCATGGGGATACGCAACAGCGGCCTGAATCTGGCCGACTACCTGAATATGTACCCCAAGCACGTGGACAACACCACAGTGGGCGGCGGCTCCTTTGAGTTCCACCTAGCCCACGCTCTCAACGCCATCTACGCCGGGCGCATCAACTGCGCTGTCATCACCTACAGCACGCTGGCCCGCTCCGGCGGCGTGTCCGTAGGCACCGGCGGCGTCAGCCGGTTCGGCCACCCACGCCTCGACCCGTCGCCCGACAGCTTTGAGGAACTGTACGGCCTGACCACCGTCGGCCTCTACGCCATGATCGCCCAGCGGCACATGCACCAGTACGGCACCACGCCGGAGCAACTGGCCGAGATTGCCGTCGCCGTCCGGCACCACGCCTCGATGAACCCCGACGCCCTGTTCCGCGACGAGATTACCGTGGACGACGTGCTGCGCTCGCGGGTGATTTCGTCTCCGCTCCACCTGATGGACTGCTGCGTTATCACCGACGGCGGCGGTGCGGTGGTGGTGGCCTCCCCCGAGGTGGCGCGAAGCTGCCGCCATACGCCGGTCTGGGTGCTGGGCACCGGCGAGGCGGTGGCGCATCAGGGCGCGGGCAAGCGCGACCTCATCTACATCGCCGCCAAGCAGAGCCACGAACCGGCCTTCGCTGGCTCCGGCGTCACCCACTCCGACATTGACATGGCGATGATCTACGATTCGTTCACCATCACCGTTCTGGAAACGCTGGAAGACCTAGGCTTCTGTGAGAAGGGCGAGGGCGGCCAGTTCGTCAGCGGCGGACGCCTGAAAATTGGCGGCGAGCTGCCCATCAACACCGACGGCGGCGGGCTGTCGTCCAACCACCCAGGGATGCGCGGCATCTTCCTGCTGATGGAGGCGACGCGCCAGTTGCGCCACCAGTTCGAGGGCACCCCGCGCCAAGTGCCCGACTGCAAGATTGCCCTGTGCCACGGCACCGGCGGCGCGCTGGGTTCCCGCCACAGCGGCGGCACCGTGATTCTGGGGAGAGACTAAGGAGGGGCCAGTCATGCCTGATTGGAACAAGCCGCTGCCGACCGTTGTCGGCGAGACCCGCGCCTACTGGGACGCCTGCCACCGCGGGCAACTGCTGATCCAGCGCTGCGAAAAATGCAACGAATACCAGTTCTACCCCCGGGGAATCTGCGCCCACTGCTGGTCGGAAAACCCTTCCTGGGTGCAGGCCAGCGGCAAAGGCACCGTCTGGACCTACACCATAACCTACCAGAACCGCACCCCCGGCTTCGACCAAGGCCCCTACGTACTGGCCCTCGTCGAGCTGGAGGAGGGCGTGCGAATGTTCACCAACATCGTCGGCTGTAACCCCAACGAGGTAACCATCGGGATGCCGGTGGAAGTCACCTTCGAGCGCGCCACCGACCAGATAAGCGTCCCCTACTTCAAGCCAGCGGCGTAGCAGGGAGCGGAGTCCCGTAGATTCGGAAGGGCGGTTAACTGCGGTTGCCGCCTTTCTGGTTTACAGACCTTCTACCCGTGTTCCCTAGGAGCTAAACACCGTCCGCCCCGTCGTCGAACCGTAGCTCGTCGCAGCGTTCTTGGTCGGCCTCGGCCAGTTCCGGCTGGTCGTCGAACAAGTAGACCAGCGAGCGTTGGCCGTAATAGAGACCGTTGCGGGGGGCCAGCTCGATGGCGCGGGTCAGGTCGGCGATGGACTTTTCGTAGTCGCCCACCTCATACCACGAGCAGCCCCGGTTATACCAGGCCTCGGCGTAATCGGGGTCCATCTCGATGGCCGTCGAGAAGTCCTCAATTGCGCGGTGGTACACCCCGTTGCGCCCATACCGGCTGCCCCGGTCCACGTAGCCCGCCGCGTCCGTCGGCTCCTCCGCATGTCTGCGCTGAAAGACCATCGTGCTCCGCCATCGTTGAAACTGGTATTGCTCGCCGTGAAAGGCCCGGTAAGTCTCTTGCGATAGGGTATTATGGACGTATGACGCAATCAACCCGTTACCGTATGTATGTGGACGAATCCGGCGACCACGTTATGGAGCCGTCCAAATGGAACAGCCCGGACGCCCGCTACCTTGGGCTGACCGGAGTCGTGATAGCCAGCGAAACCTACCGCACGCGGACGCATCCGCAGTTCGAGGCGCTCAAGCAGGAGTTCTTCCTCCACGACCCGGATGAGCCAGTAGTCTTGGTCCGCAACGAGATTGTCAACAAACGGAATTTATTTCGGATTCTGCAAGACCCGGAAGTGGCAGCTCACTGGGAAGATAGAATCCTCCGGTTTTTGGACACGCACCTCAGTCACGTCATCACGGTGGTGCTCGACAAAGAAGCATACTTTCGGGGCTGCCAAATCCCTGAATTCGGCCCTACAGCTATGGCATCAACGCCCTGACCGCCCGATATGGTCAATGGCTCGACCAGGTTGGCGGAACAGGAGACGTGATGGTTGAATCCCGGGGCAAAAGGGAGGACCGGGAGCTGAAAGGAGACTTTCACAGATTTATGGCCGAGGGTGGCAATCTGCCGGATGCAGAGAAAGCACGGCGTTCGGTGAGCAGCAGCCGAATCAAGCTGAACCTAAAGACTGATAACATCACCGGTCTTCAGCTTGCCGATTTGGTCGCGTACCCCTCAAAGAGAGGAATTCTGCTGGAAAACGGCCTTTCCTCAGACAACCCGCCCAGTCCGGCAACTCTCCGATTCATAGAGGCGGTTCAACCCAAGTCGCACTACCGAAATGCGCTACTGCCGTAGGAAACCACAAACAAAAAAGGAGGCCTTCGCCTCCTATCTTGCGCCAGCCCTAACGGCTAGCCCCCTCCAGCAACCTGGATTGACTTAATCATATATGGGGGTTGCCTGCTAGTCAACCCCCCGACGTGTCAACGTGCAGTCAGTATTGCGCCTCGATCCCCCTACATCACCGAGCGCACCAGGCCGCCGTCCACCAGTATCGTCGTGCCGGTGATGTAGGTGGAGCGCTCCGAGGCCAGGAACGCCACCAGGTTGGCCAGTTCTACCGGCTCACCTACGCGCCCAACCGCGGTGTCCGCAGCCCGCAGCGCCAGCGCCTCGTCAACGGTGATGCCCAGCTCGTTGGCGCGAGATGTCACGTTGGAGAGCATCCGCTCGCTCAAGATGGACCCGGGGCAGACGTTGTTGACCAGGATACCGTCGCGCCCCACCTCGTCGGCCAGACTCTTGGCGTAGGCCACCACGCCCATCCGCGTCGCCCCCGACAGCGCCAGGTTGGGAATGGGGTTGTAGACCGTGCTGGCGAGAATGTTGATGATGCGCCCGCCGCCGCGTTGCTTCAGGTGTGGTATCCCCTCGCGGCACATCCGCCCGAAGAAGATGAGGGAGCGCTGCACCGCCGTCTCCCACTGCTCCTCGGTGGCGGTGGCGGAGCGGGCAAGGGGCGGGCCCCCGGAGTTGTTGACCAGCACGTCGATGCCGCCGAACTGCTCCAGCGCCGCCGAAATCAGGCCGGTGATGCTCTCCAGCCGGTCGAGGTCCGCAGGGTAGGCCAGCACCTCGCCGCCGGTGGATTCCCGAATCTCATTCGCCGCCTGCTCCAAATCCGCTGCGGTGCGGCTGCAAATTACGACCTTCGCGCCTTCCTCGGCCAGCACCTCGGCGCAGGCCCTGCCCAATCCCTTGCTGGCCCCGCCTATGATTGCCACCTTGTCCTTCAACCCCAAGTCCATACCAACGTCCTTATTTCGCCCCTCTGCCGGGAGCGGCAACTTGACTGTGAACCCCGCCGATTATACCAGTCAGCCCCACCCCGGCCAATCGCAGGCCCGGCCGCCCGGCCGCCGCCGGTTGACCGCCTGCCGAGGCTGCTCTACCCTTGCGCTATGCCGCCCGGGGCTGTCCCGCTCGTGGCAGGCAGGATGACTTGAGCGCCCGCAGCAGTCTGCGGTCTGGCAGGTGGGCTAATCGTGCAGTCCCTTGACGACGCACAAATCCGTGAAATCGAGCGCAATGCGGTGGAGTTGGCCCGCGGCGCCGGTCAGATTCTGGCCGCTCACTTCGGACGCCCCATCGAAGTCGAGTTCAAGGACAAGCAGCAGCGCGACCCGGTGACCGCCGCCGATAAGACGACGCAAGCGTATCTGGCCGCCGAAATCGCCCGCCGTTTTCCGTCCCACGGCGTTTTGGGCGAGGAAGCCACCGAGGAAGAGCAACAGTCCGAGGAACCGGCCCGCGACACGCTATGGGTGCTGGACCCGCTTGACGGCACCACCAACTTTCTCAACGGCCTGCCCGTTTTCGCCTCTTCCATAGGCGTGATACACCGGGGCTGGCCGGTCGCGGCGGCCCTGTATATTCCCTGGCCTGCTGACGGCGGCGGTTTTGTGCTTCACTGCCGCAAGGGCGGCGGCGCCAAAATCGTCTCCCCGCTCGTGGCCGGCGGGGGGGCCGACGGCGAGCCGGTGAAGGTGCTGGAAACGGAGCAGCCCATCCCCAACCGGCTGATTGGCCTGCCCGGCTACTTCGGCGTCGCCAACCGCTTCACCGGCGGGCTGGCCAACAAGGCCGGCGAGCCGCGCACCACCGGCAGCATCGCCTACGAACTGGGTATGACTGCGCGCGGCATCATGCAATACGCCATCTTCGGCGCGCCCCGGATGTGGGATATGGCAGGGGGCGCGCTGGCGGTTCAGGAAGCCGGCGGCACCGTGATGACCCGCTTCCGCGGCGAGCGCCAATGGCACCCCCTAGGAAACCTCGTGCCGTCGTGGGACGAAAAGACGCCCACCATGAAGGAACTGCGCGCCTGGGTAGCCCCCCTGGTAGTCGGCAACCACCACCTCGCCCCACTAATCGCCAACAACGTCCGCCGCCGCTTCAGCCTGAAGGCCAAGCTCCGCCCCCTGACCAAGCCGTTCCGTAAGAAGAGCGGGCAGGCACGGAAATGACAGCCACCCGGAGGCAGACGGGCAGCGCTAGTCCACCAGCGGCTGAAAGTCCGGCCCGGACATGGGTTCGTGCTCGCCCAGATTGCCAGACATCTCAATCAGCACGCGATGCTCCGAAGGGACAGGCATCGGGTTGACCTGAACCACCCGCGCCCGGCAGGAACCCGGCGGCATGGCCAGCGCCACGGCCAGGTCGTGAGCCAGATAACGCGGCGCCCAGCCAATCATCTGGTAATCGGTGGTCTGAATCTGCACCGCCTTTTCGCCCAGCGGGCTGGTAAGCTCCAGGGCCAAGTAAAGCTCCTCGTCCGCGGTCAGGCTGGACAGCCTGTCTTGCGCCGATTGACTGACGTGCTTCCCGCCGTGGAGAAAGAAGCGGCAGGTGAAGTCGCCGTCGGCACTCTTGCTGAGTCTCGGAAAAACTTCGTAAGAGTCCGTCACCCGATAACCGCCGCTTATCGCCAACATATCTATCGGGTCGCTATCTTCGGCTAAGGCGAGGGAGTGCAAGTAGTCCTTAAAGTCCGGTCGGTTCGGCCACATTACCCGGTTTCTAAACATGGTGAACAGTTTTGGCGATTGATAATCCACGTTCATCTGAGGGAAGGTTACTAGCATCGGGAATCCGGCTTCTTTCTCCGCTCGCTTAGCCCCGTGAATATAGCGGAAACGGTACTTTTCACTTTCTACGTCCGCATCCAAGCGGCCAATAGGGAACCATTGACGGCTGATTCCCTTGTCCTGCCAAGCTAGAAATATCGTCTTTTCGTCCATATCAGACGGCCTTCCTCAACTGCTCGCAGCTATAACGCATCAACTCAAAGGCAAACGTCCTTGCTGAGAGTGTCATCCAGTCTTCCGGGACAGAATTCACTATATTGCGTAACGAAGACTCATTTAAGTTGCCCAATTTTGCAATGGCAGGGTGGAATATATCTGGGTATTTTGATGCCGCCAGACGGATTAACTCCAGTGGGCTTGGGCCGCGCTTGCCGGTACTCTGCCAGTAGATTTGACCACGGCCCTTTTCAGCATAGTCACCTACGCGATTGTCGGTTAACAATCGCTCTCTGCGCTCATCCATGAGCTCGCGTCCCAAAGATGAACCGTGGTCGTATGATGGAGCCAGGTACTCTACGCTTTGGGAAACGTCTTTACCTCGCAATACGCCCCAATTCTCGGAATGCCGGTCGGTGTTTCCAACGACGGCATCTAATACCAGATATTCGGCGAACCGATGTTTGACTTCTAGCCGGGCAGCGTCTGATTGGAAAGTTCTGTCCAAAGCCAACCAGATATTTTCCATCGTGTGGTCTGACAGATGGAAATTCAAGCCCAAGTCGTCATGAAGAGAAACAGTGCGCTCCATGAGTTCATTGCCATGAATTAAATCGTAATAATCTGACGCGATGTTTTCAGTTATAGAGCCGCGCTCTCCCTGATGCTCAGCTAATTCCACCCTTGCGCGTGGAATGCCTAAAAGCCCCGCCACCTCTGCGGCTATCTTTTCCGCCCAATGCTCGCCACGGCCAGGCCGCGGATACTTGAACAGCCAATACGATTCGCCCTCTTCTTCCCGGTCATACCAGAATTTCGGCTTGCTGCCCATCCCCTCCGTTCTCGGCGTCCACTCCGGCAGTACCTCGACGATAGGATAGTAATCAAACACGAAGCGGATACTTCCAAACTTGATATTGCCTGACGACGCCCATCACCTCCCCAGTGCGTTGACCGCCACCAGCTTTTGCTCCACCGGGTCTATTCCCAGCCCCAGTATCTCCAGCGTGGTCATTCCCACCAGCGGCATCGTGTCATCCGGGGCAAACATCACCGGGACTGTTTGCTCGCGGTCTTCGATTCTCACGCGGGTCTCGCCCAGCGGGTACTCGACAATCCGGTTGTCGGCCAGTTCGAAGCTGCGAGTAGTCTCGCGCTCTATGCCGAGATCGTCCAGCAGGCTCTCCGGTAGCGAGGTGTAACTCGATCCGGTGTCTGCCAAAGCGTCTATATGGGCATAACGCTCGCGGAAGCGGTCAGCAACCTGAATGGTAACGTAAAAAGTCCCCATTTCATCCCCCTACGCCGTGTCCGGCGCCCAGCCCCAGGGGCGAGGGCCCCAGGCGGCCTCGAACATCTGGCCTTTCTTGACCGACATTACCGGCGTCACTGCCCGGTCCGACTTGCGGGAGTCGCCGATTACGTCGTAGACCACCCAGTCGCCTTCCTGGATGTCGAGGATGGACAGGTCGGCCTGCTTGCCCGCGTGGAGCGTGCCCAGGCGGTCTGCCACCCCGACGGCCTGAGCCGGGTTCTCGGTGCACATAGTCACCACCTGGTCAAAGGTGAAGCCCATGGCCAAGAAGCGGGTCATCATCTCCGTCATGCTGTGCACCGTGCGGGCGCGGCCGGGGACGGTCAGGTCGGTGCTGATGCAGTGGGGCAGCACTCCCTGGTCTATCACCCGCTCGCCCACGGCGAAACTGAAGTTCATCCGCCCGTGGGCCGTGTCCAGCCACACGCCCCGCTCGTGGGCCTCGCGGGCCTCCGGCACCAGCTTGCCGTCGGCGTCCAGCACCCCGCCGGGGTTGGCCGTGAAGTAGTGGGTTACGATGTCGCCCTCCTCCAGGATCGGCAGCAGTTCGCGGATGACGTTGGCGTCGTACCGCTTTTCGGTGTCGCCGATATGCACCATCAGCCGGACGCCGGCCTCTTTGGCGGCGCGCTTGGCGAGACGGGGCATCTCCATACCCATGATTTCCAGGGCAGGCGAGACCATCCGCGCCTTGACGCCGGAGATGATGCCGCGGTTCTCGGTGATCGTCTCGATGGTATGGTCCAGGTCAATGCTTGCCGGGCTGAAAATGTCGGGCGTTGTGGCCAGTCCGGTGCGGCAGATGTGGAGGAAGCAGATGATTTCCGTGTCACTGTTGGGCAGGATGTGGCGCGGGAAGCCGCCGAAGGTGTCGCAGCCGGAACTGCCGGCGTCCACCATCGTGGTCACCCCGGCGCGTACCCCGCCGATGTTGGGGTCCACCCCGTTGCCGTTGACCCCGGCGAAAACGTGGGTGTGCAGGTCGATCAGGCCGGGCGTGACCACCTTGCCCTTGACCTCCACCACCTGCGACGCCTCGGCGGCGTCAATGTCCGGGGCGACACGGGCTATCTTGCCGTCCTCAATTGCTACGTCGTTGACGCCGTGAATGTCCTGAGACGGGTCAACCACGGTTCCGCCCTTAATCAGCAGGTCATACATCGTCATTCGCTCCTTACGGTCGTAGGGGCGCACAGCCGTGCGCCCTGCTGTAGCCCCGGGAATGGCCCCTGGTACTCGTAGGGGCGCACAGCCGTGCGCCCTGCTCTGTTGCTCCGGGCAATGGCGCTTGGCCCTCGGCATTGGGCGCACGGTTGTGCGCCCCTGCGGGCGGCTCCGAACCGGCGCCTAATTGTTGAACATTTCGCCGACGGACTGGCCCTTGTGGATGCGGTATATCGCCTCGCCCAGCAACGGGGCCACCGACAGCACGGTGAACTTGCCGTTGCGCTTTTCGGGGCTGATGGGAATGGTGTCGGTTACCACCACCTCGGTGAAGGCGCTCTGGGCCATAGTCTGGTGTGCGTCGCGCGACAGCACGGGGTGGGAAGCGCAACAGTAGACCTGCTTCACGCCACATTCCATAAGGGCCAGCGCCGCGTTGGCTACCGTGCCGCCGGTGTCTATTTCGTCGTCGAAGGTCAGGGCCACCTTACCCTCCACATCGCCGATGACGTTCATCAACTCGCTCTGCCCGCTGTTGTCGGTGCGCCGCTTTTCGATGATGGCCAAGGGGGCCGACAGCCGTTCCGCCACGTCGCGGGCCTTCTTGCTGATGCCAATATCCACCGCCACCACCACCAGGTCTTCAATGCCCTTGTCCGCGAAGTATCGGGTCAGGATTGGCACCGCGGTCAACTCGTCCACCGGCATATTGAAGAAGCCTTGAATTTGACCGGCGTGAAGGTCTACGGTGAGCATCCGGTCGGCCCCGGCGGCGGTGAGCAGGTCGGCCACCAGCCGGGCTGTGATCGGCACCCGGGGCTGGTCCTTCTTGTCAGTGCGTCCGTAGCCGTAGTAGGGCATCACAGCGGTGATGCGCCCGGCCGACGCCCGCTTGCAGGCGTCTATCATAATCAGCAGTTCCATCAAGTGGTCGTTGACCGGGGCGCAGGTGGGCTGGACGATGAAAACGTCGCGCTGGCGGACGTTTTCGAGGATACGCACGAAGGTATTGTCGTTGGCGAACTTGAATACCTCGGCTTGCCCCACCGGGATGCCTAGGTAGTCGCAAACGGACTGGGTCAGCTCCGGGTGGGAGTTCCCGGAAAACACCACCATCTCGTCGTGAATACTGAGCATCTCCGGCCTCCTGCCACACAGGGATTGCTGAACCGAGGGCCGTTTTCGCGGTGTAACTGCCCACGGAAAACAGCCGAAAGGGGCGTTCAAGCACCGACGAATTATAGCACAGGGCCGCCCGGCGCTGCGGTAAGCAAGCCGCCCGGTCTGCGGCAAAATTTGCCCCGTGCGGTGAATAATGCCCTTAATCACCGCAAAAAACGCGACGAATACGCCAACAGGCGCTGCTCGGGTATTTTGCCGGATTCTGTGATTAGGGCCTATAATTCAAGCGAGTGATGCGTACGCCGTACCTATACGAACAACCTGACTGGCCCAATTTTAGGTGGAGGCAGGAAGATCTGACCGCTCCACTGGAAGAGGTGCGCCAAGGCAAGAACCGCCTGCTGGGCCGGATAGCGCTCCTTGGCTTTGACCGGCAGCGCGAAGCGGTTCTGGATACGCTGACCGGGGATGTGGTGAAGAGCAGCGAGATTGAGGGCGAAATTCTGGACGCAGGGCAAGTCCGCTCCTCGGTAGCACAGCGATTGGGCTTGGATATAGGCGGCCTAAAACATATCGGACGAGATGTTGAAGGCATCGTAGAACTGATGCTGGATGCAACGCAAAATTTCGCCCAGCCCCTCACCGATGAGCGGCTCTTCGGATGGCAGGCCGCGCTGTTTCCCACTGGTCGAAGCGGGGGGTACGGTATAACGGCAGGAAGCTATCGCTCAAACCCCGTCCAGGTCATCTCCGGCACAATGGGACGGCAACGGATTCATTATGAAGCTCCCCCCGCCGAACGAGTCGAGCAGGAAATGCGGACGTTCCTGGACTGGTTCAACGCGCCGCCCAACACTGATCCGGTACTCAAGGCAGGGCTGGCCCACCTGTGGTTCGTAACCGTCCATCCATTCGACGACGGCAACGGCCGCATCGCGCGGGCCATAGCCGATATGGCTCTAGCCCGCTCTGAGGACAGTCCTAATCGCTTCTACAGTATGTCGTCGCAAATTATGCGGGAGCGCAACGCTTACTACGATATCCTGGAACAGACGCAAGCTGAAACCTTGGACGTCACCGGGTGGATGGACTGGTTCGTGGGCTGCCTGGGCCGGGCGATAGAAAGCTCCGGGGATACTATCTCTGCGGTGCTGGACCAGGCGCGGTTCTGGGAACGTACCGCCGGCCTTGCCATCAACGAACGCCAGCGTAGGATACTCCATCTTCTCCTAGGAGACTTCAAGGGCAATCTCACCACGTCCAAATGGACGAAGATAGCCAAGTGTTCCCACGACACCGCCCTGGTTGACCACGGCATACTTATTCGCAGCACTGAAGGCGGGCGGAGCACCAATTATTCTTTAGTTAATGACCAGTAGGCGGCTGTGCTATCATAATCCCGCAGTTGGAGTCCGGTTCAGCCAGAGGAGGGACGGTTTGGAGGTTCTGCTTAGTTCGCCCCGGGGGTTTTGCGCCGGGGTGGTGCGGGCCATTGACGTGGTGGACGTTTGCCTGCGGCGCTACGGCCCGCCGGTCTACGTAAAGCATCAGATTGTCCATAACCCCTACGTGGTCAATGACCTAGAGAGCCGCGGCGCCATCACCGTCGAAGAGGTGGATGAAGTGCCGGAGGGTTCGTTGGTGGTGTTCTCGGCCCACGGCTCCCCGCCGGAGGACTTCGAGAAGGCCCAGGCGCGCAACCTCCGCGTCATTGACGCCGTTTGCCCACTGGTCACCCGCGTCCACAACGAGGCCAAGAAATACAACCGCGAAGGCCGCCGGGTGCTGCTGGTGGGACACCGGGGCCATCAGGAAGTGCGCGGCACAATGGGCCAGGTCGAGATGACCCTCGTTGACGACAACACCCCAACCGAACTGCCCAATTGGGGCGACGGCGAGGAAATCGCCGTCCTCACTCAGACCACGCTCTCGGTGCGTGATACCGCCCACGCCATCGAAGCCATCCAGTCGCGCTTCCCTCAAGCCCTGGTCCGCAACGACATCTGCTACGCCACCACCAACCGGCAGGAAGCAGTGACCAAAATGGCGGGCAGCGTTGACCTGGTGCTGGTCATCGGGGCGCAGAACAGCTCCAACTGCAACCGCCTGCGCGAGGTGGCCGCAGCCCAGGGCGTGCCTGCCCACCTGATTAACGGCCCCGAAGAAATTGACCCCGAATGGCTGCGCGGCAAGGAAAGGGTCGGCATAACGTCGGGCGCCTCCACCCCGGAGGTGCTGGTGGAAAGCGTCATCGAGGCCCTGTCGCCGGACCGCGTCACCATGGTCAGCGGCGTCGAGGAAGACGTTTCCTTCACCATGCCCCGGGAATTGCGCTAGTCATGGCCCGGCCTCACCGGGCGATTCTGTCGGCTCACTGATGTCTGGCGGCGGCGAGCATCCCGCGGCGCCCGGCCCCGGCCCCGGCCCGGAGAGCGAAACGCAGCCCCGGTTCGGGTCCCTGCGACGGCGGATGTTTTCTCTCCCGGTCTTGATCTCCCTGCTGGTGGCAGGCGGCTTTCTGCTTTTCCTGGTCACCCGCTTCGACGTCGACCTCAATGACACTTGGCAACAGGTAAAGACGGCGAATCCTTGGCTGCTGGTTGCGGCCTTCGCCGTCCACTACACCACCTTCTTCTTTCGCGGCGCCCGCTGGCGGATGCTGCTGCAACACGCCGCCTGTTCTTCGGCAGAATCCGGAGAAACGGAGGGTGCCCCCGTTCCCGGTGTGCTGTATTGCAGCCAGTTGGTGCTGCTGGGCTGGTTCGTCAACTCCATCGGGTGGCTCAGGCTTGGCGATGCCTTCCGCGCTTATCTGTACCAGAACGAGCACGACGCGACTTTTTCCGGCACCATTGGAACGATATTGGCCGAGCGGGTGCTGGACGCGGCCCTAGTGGCGCTTATGCTGGTGGTGGCCGCGCCATTCCTGATTGGCGCGGGCGACGGCGGGGGCACCTGGACAGTGCTGCTGGTTGCCATTGGCCTAGCCGTTATGCTGGTTGTGGTGCTGGTGGCTATGGTGTGGGCAGAGGGCCCCCTGCTGCGTCTGCTTCCCCGCTGGCTGGCTTCCCCCTATCAGCAGTTCCACGACGGCGCGATGGGCGGCCTTCACCGGCTGCCTCAAACGACGATACTGGGTCTGCTGGGCTGGATGGCCGAGGCCGGGCGGATGTACTTGGTGGCGATGGCGCTCGGGTTCGACCTCAGCCCGGCGGTGGTTGTCTTCCTGACCTTGGCCAACTCGATGCTGTCGCTGGTGCCAACGCCCGGCGGCGTTGGGGCGGTCGAATCGGGCGTTGCCGGACTGGCGGTGCGCCTAGCCACTCTGGCCAAGGAGTCCGCTACTGCGATGGTACTGGTCGACCGCTTCATCACCTATATTAGCGTGATCATCCTGGGCGCTGTAGTTTTTGCCGCCCGGTCCGCCTTTCGCCGCCGGCGCGCTGCGTCGCAGGACGCGCTCCAAGGTACGCCCTCACCCTGACCCTCTTCCAGAGGGAGAGGAAAGGGAGAGGAAATTGAGGAAACCTACGCTTCCCAAGAGATAGATTCCGGGAAACAGCCCATGCTTTACACCGCCAGTTTCTATGAGCCGCGGCACTGGATGGGGGTCCGCTACCGCATCTCCCGGGCGCATCCCAGGGGGCGCAAGACTGATTGGGAGGTGCAACCGGCCCTCTACCCGTCCCGCGCCCTGCTGACCGAATACCGGCGCGGCGACATTGATTTCGCAGCCCTCGACGTCCGCTACCGCGAGGAGCTGAACCAGGCCCACCAGAGTGACGGCGCATTTCGCGGCTTTCTCGAACAACTGCCGGACGGCGGTGATTTCACCCTGCTGTGCTTCGAGCCATCGGGCGCTCCCTGCCACCGCCGCTCCGCCGCCGCCTGGCTGCTGGAGCGCCTACCCGCCCTGACCCTAGGGAGACTGCGGTAGGTGGCTGTCTTCATACAAGTATGGTGTGGCGAATAAAAGCCCCGGTTTCAGGCCGGGGCTTCTTTCAGACAATATGACCGAGGCTCCTCTATTTGGCAGCTATGGCGTAAACCGAAATATCGTAGCACTCATCAGTTCTGGAGTATGGAGTAGCTGAGGCCGAACGAAACCTTCCAACGCTCATCCTGGTAGATGTAAATGACAGCTGGGGGAATGTCTTGAGAGGTAATCCTGATGCCGTCGGGTTGGGGAGCGTTTTCGATGCGGTCAAGAGCAGCGTCCAGCGATACTCGGTCTGTCGGATTCAGGCTCCGGTATAGCCTTGCGGCTTGTCCGGTACTGACGAATCGCGTTCGATTACGCAATTTCCGCCCTTAGGTCTTCCAGCAGAATCGTCTCTTGCCCTTCAGCAAAGGCCGTCCGCCCTTCCAGACTAGCTTTGCCGAAATCGGCATCTCCGAAGAACGCTTCTTCTTGGCAAGTGCCGCCTTCCGTGACACCGGTGTCCTCTACTTGGACTGCGGGTGTTCTTGTTTGCATAGTTTTCCTCCCATAAAATCAGTTGTCGAAAGGCAACTGACCATTGAGTCGCCATTCTAGCAAGCCTACATATCATGCGCCAAGAAATCTTGACTAGCCTATATTTTAACAGAGCCCAAAAAGTTACACCCCTACCACTCGCTGCCGACCGGACGCTCCATCAGCTCGGCGGCGGCCTCCCGGGGAGACAGCCCCTCGTACAGGATGCGGTAGGTAGTCTCGGCGATGGGCATATCCACATCGAGTTGCGCGGCCATCTTGATCGCGGCTTCGGTGGCGTTGACGCCTTCCGCCACGTTGTCCATTGAGGCGCGAATCTCCGGCCACGAGCGGCCCAGCGCCAATTGCTCGCCCACGTAGCGGTTGCGGCTCAGGCGGCTGGCGCAGGTGGCGATAACGTCGCCCACGCCCGCCAGCCCGGCGAAGGTCAGCGGCTGGGCCCCGGCGGCCACGCCCAAGCGGGCAATCTCGGCCAGCGCGCGGGTGATGAACGCGGCCTTACCGTTTTCGCCAACCTCCAGCCCGTCGCAGATGCCCGCGCCCAGCGCCACGATGTTTTTCAGGGAACCGGCCAGCTCCACGCCTGTCAGGTCGCTGCTGGTGTAGACCCGGAACCGGCTGGACAGAAGCGCCGCCTGCGCCCGTTCCGCCGCGTCCGGGGAGTCGGCGGCCACCACGGTGGACGACGGCTTGCCCTGCGCGATTTCCTTGGCCAGGTTGGGGCCGGAGAGGCAGCAGATGCCGGAACGCAGTCTAGGCGGCAGCTCCTCGGACAGCACTTGGCTCATCCGCAGCGCGGAGGGCAGTTCCAGCCCCTTGGCGGCATTGACCACCACAGTCCCCGGGGCCAAGTGACCGGCAACGCGCCGCGCGTTCTCCCGCAGCCTGTCCGACGGCACAGCGATAACCGCCAAGGCCGCCCCCGCCAGTGCCTCCGCCGGGTCCGGCGACACCCGCAGCGAGCGCGGGAACTTCACTCCGGGCAGAAAACGGGCGTTTTCCCCAGCCGATTGCAGCCCGGCGCATTCTGCGGAGTCTCTGGCCAACAGCGTAACCGGGCGTCCCTCGCCGGCCATCATTAGCGCCAAGGTAGTGCCCCAGGTTGTCGCGCCGATTACCACCGTTTCGTCAGCCAACTCTCTCAGCCGTTCCTGCTCTTACCGTCATTCCCGCGAAAGCGGAAATAACAGGAACATTGTAGCCAAATGCGATTGCCCTGCTACTCTACCGGCTTGGCCGGGCTGCCCAGCCGTCGCTCGTTGCCCTGCCGGATGCGCTGTATGTTGTCGCGGTGCTGCCAGATTAGCATCGCTGCGGCGGCCACCGCGAAGAACATATAGGCGTCGGAATACCATCCGGCCAGCAACACCAGCCCGATGAGCGATACGGCCCCGGCCAGCACGCCTATGATCGAGCCCAGCGATATGTAGCGGCTCCCGAAAGTGACAGCCAGAAAAGTTACCGTCGCCACCGCCGCCGGGACCGGCGTCATCATCGAAAACCCGCCCAGCGCCGTAAGGATGCCCCGGCCTCCCCGGAATCCCAGGAACACGGGCCAGTTGTGGCCCACCAGCGCGACCAGGCCAGCAGCAACTTCTGCGATGCTGGAGTCTACGACTGCCCGCGCCATTACCACCGCCAGCACCCCCTTGGCGATGTCCAGGAGCAGCACTAAGGCCGCCGCCTTGCCCCCACCGGTGCGCAGCACGTTGGACATTCCGGTGCGCCCGCTGCCGTAGTCGCGCACATCCATTCCCAGCCGCCAGCGCAACAACATATAGCCCCACGACAGCGATCCGGCCAAGTACGAGAAGGCAATCACCGCGGCATACTGGAACGCCGTCGGCTGCCCAGGTAAATAGATAATGCTGGCCACGCCCGCCGCCGCCAGCAGCGGGATGGTGGCAGCCTGAATCAGCAGGGCGTAGGGAAGCTGTTTCATTCTCGCCTGAAAACCAGCCGGAGATGGGTGCGGTCGAACCTGAAGGCGTCCCGGATGCGGTTTTCGAGGAAGCGCTTGTAGGTGTAGTGTATCAGCCGCGGGTTGTTCACCGTAAACAGGAACGTGGGCGGATTTATCCCAACCTGACGGATCCGGTTGATGCGCGCCCGTTCGCCCCGGTTGCGTTTCACCATCGGCGGTTGGTGATCCGACATCGCGTCCGCCAGCATGAACTGCAAGTCACGGTTGGCGACGATGCGGCGGCGCTCGTCCCAAAGCTCCATCGCCGTGTCCATCAGCCCGCCGATGCCCTGCCGCAGCAACGCCGAGGTGAAGCTCACCGGCACGTAGGACATGAAGTGCAGCCGCTCGCGCACCTCTGCCTCGGCCTCAGCGCGGGCGTAACGGCCCTGCTCCTCGCGCAGGTCCCACTTGTTGACCACCACGATTACGCCGCGTCCCATCTCCCACGCCAGCCCGGCGATGTGAGTGTCCTGCGCCGTGGCCAGTTCCGAGGCGTCCACCACTATCAGGGCGATGTCGCAACGGTCAACGGCTCCCACGGCGCGAATCACGCTGTATTTCTCGATGCCCTGCTGAATCTGCCCCGGGCGGCGCATTCCGGCGGTGTCAATCATCACCACCTCGCGGCCCCGGTAGGAAAACTGCGTGTCGATGGCGTCGCGGGTTGTGCCGGCCACGTCGCTGACAATCGAGCGTTCCTGCCCCAATATGCCGTTGACCAGCGCCGACTTGCCCACGTTGGTGCGTCCCACTATGGCCAGGTTCAGCTCCGGCTGCGGAGGGACGTCTTCAAGCCCCTCGATGCTGGTAAATTCCCCCGCAAATTCCCCCGCAAATTCCGGAGTATCGCCGAGGAGCCCCTCTTCGTCCCACGATTCCACGCCGTCCATGTCCTTCGGCGCAACAGGCGGCAGATGCGACAGCACACGCTCCATCAGGTCATAGATGCCATAGTTGTGATAGGCGCTGACGGGCGTCGGGTCGCCCATTCCCAGGTGATAGAATTCCGGCGTGTTGAACTCGCGGTTGTCGTTGTCCACCTTGTTCACCGCCAGCACCACCGGCTTTTGGGTGGTGCGCAGACGCTCGGCGGCGACGGTATCGGAGGGCGTCACGCCTTCGGCCACGTCGGCCATCAGAATGATGACATCAGCGTCCGCCATCGCCATCTCGGCCTGCTCCTGCACCTTCTCGCGGATTGCGCCATCCGGGCTGGATTCCAGTCCGCCGGTGTCCAGCAAAATGAACCGGCGTCCTTCCCAGTCGGTATCCGCCATCAGGCGGTCGCGGGTGGTGCCAGCCACGTCGGACACGATGGCATGCCTCCGTCCGACGATCCGGTTGAAGAGTGACGACTTGCCCACGTTGGGGCGTCCTACTATGGCTATGATGGGCAAGGGCATTGGGCTGCCGCCTTATAAAGTCTAGGAGGAGCTTCGCTGTCTAACAATGGGCTTACTGCAATGGGCTTACTGCCCAAACCGTTCGTCCCAGTGTTTCGCCCTAATCTTAACCCTTCTCAGAAGGGGAGGGAAATTCACCCGCCGCCCAGCAGGAACTCCAGCACCGCCTTCTGAGCGTGCAGGCGGTTATGAGCCTGCGGGTATGCCACCGACTGCGGATGCTCCAGCATCCCCGGCGGAACTTCCTCGCCGTAGTGGGCCGGCATATCGTGCATAAACAGCGCGCCGGGGTTGGCCTGGGCCATCAGCGCCGGGTCTACGGTATAACCGTCGAACTCTTGCCGTCGCAGCGCCGCTTCGTCCTCTTGCCCCATGCTGGCCCAGACGTCGGTATAGACCACGTCGGCCCCGGCCACCGCCTCAATGGGCGAGCGCATGGCCCGCACTGAGCCACTGCCGCGCTCTCCGGCCGCCGCCACCGATTCGGCGTCCAGTTCGTAGCCGACGGGCGAGGCGCAGTTGAAGTTCATGCCCACCGCCGGCAACGCCAAGCAAAGGCTGCGGGCCACGTTGTTGCCGTCGCCAATGTAGGCCAGCGTCAGCCCGTCGAGGGCGCCTTTACGCTCGTAAATGGTCAGCAGGTCGGCCATAATCTGGCAGGGGTGTTCCCAGTCCGACAGCGCGTTAATCACCGGCACCGAGGCGTATTCGGCCAGCTCTTCCAGATGTTCGTGGCGGAAAACCCGGGCAACGATGCAATCAACATAGCCCGACAGCACCCGCGCCACGTCGGAGACCGGCTCCCGCGCCCCTAGGCCGACTTCTTCGCCCCCCAGATACACGGAATAGCCTCCCAACTGCGCCACGCCCACCTGAAAGCTGACTTTCGTCCTCAGCGAGGGCTTCTCGAACAGCAGGCCGACCGACTTTCCAGCCAGCGGACTATGCCCGTGCCTAGCCTTCCCGCGAGCGCCACGCTCGACCAGACGCAGAGTTTCCGCCGGAGACAAATCGGTGATGGAGATGAAATCCCGCTTCTTAGGCACAGCTTTCCAATCCTCTGCCAGATGTTACTCGAATCCTACCCACGGTTCAAGCAAGGCGGTTCAAGCAAGGGGCTTTCAATTGTCGGGAAAAGTCCCTGCTCCCGTCGAAGAAAGTTCCCTCCCCCTCTGGCTGAGGGTTAGGGGCCTCTGTGTTCTCTGCGTCCTCTGCGTTGCCCCCCCGTAGCATTATTGTTGAAAGCCCCACCGCTTTTCCTGACACTTCCCTCTTGCCAACCCCTGCAACACTCCCGTAGCATTATATTTATGCACCGATCGGAAACCCACGCCAACACCAAAACCCAGCCCAAATCCAGCCACTGACAGGAATGGCCGGAAATGGCCGGGAAAGTGAAAATTTCCAGCCCGCCAGCCCATCAAGTTGACTATCCGCTAATCAATATCTACCATTCAGGCATTCCAGCCCAAATAGGGGGTTGGACCAGACGAATCGGGTTGTAGGGTTATTATGATGCAGGCCGTTTCGGACATCTTGCCAGGAACAACTACCACCACTCACGACGTTCCCGAGTTCCGCGATCTCTCCTACCCCGCATACCGGGCCGAGTTGCGCGCCCTGCGCGTGCATCTGCTGGCACTCCAAGAATGGGTGGCCGCCCAGAAGCAGCGTTTGGCCATCGTTCTGGAAGGACGCGACGCCGCCGGCAAGGGAAGGCTTTCAGCCGGGATTACTCACTATCTCAACCCCAAGTCAGCCAAGGTAGTCACCCAAGGCACCCCCACGCCCCAAGCGATGCGCAACTGGCTGGGACGGCACTACAAGATGCTGCCGGAAGAGGGGGACATCGTAGTCTTCGACCGCTCATGGTATTCCCGCGCCATGATTCAGCCGGCTATGGGCTACTGCTCAATGCGGCAGTACCACTACTTTATGAGCCGGGTGAACGACTGGGAGCAGGGACTGGTGGATGAGGGCATTACCCTGATAAAAATCTACCTGTCGGTTTCCCAAGAGGCCCAGGACCTCCGGTTCAAGCTGCGGAGCACCAGCGATCTGCAATACTGGAAGTATTCCACCAACGACCGCATGGCCGCCGAGCGCTGGCAGTTGCTCACCTACTTCAAGGAGCGGATGTTCGCTGTGACCTCCACCGACTACGCTCCCTGGGTCATCATTAACTCCGACGATAAACAGCAGGCCCTTCTCAACGCGATTCACTGTATACTGGAAAGGTTCGGCTACGAGGACAGCGGGTTAATCCACCCGTCCCTGCAAGCCGAGTCGGAAAATCAGCAGGATTTCCTGGACCTGTTGGTAGACGGTGTCCTCTTTACCGGGCTAAATAGAGAACAGGTGGCGATATTGGAGCGGATTCGCATACATGAATAGAGATGAGCTGCCGAAAATGGCGGCCGCCGGCGGCCTGGTTCTTGCCGGCGGCCATGCATTGCTGATTAGGAAGCATCATTTGTGGGACCTCCCCAAAGGCAAGTTATCCAGGAACGAAATGCCGGAAGACTGCGCAGTGAGGGAGATTTCCGAAGAAACGGGGTTGAACCCCGGTCTCCTCTCCATTCGGGCGCCCCTTTGCCGCTCCAGCTATATTTCCCATTATTCCTACGGGCCGGTAAACAAGACGGTGGACTGGTTCCTGCTCGACTATGCCGGTGAGGTCACAGACCCGCTGGCCCCGGAACTGTCGGAAGATATTGACCTGTGCCGATGGGTGGCCGCCTCAGACCTCAAGGAGAAAGTACACGCCGCCCGCTCCTACCTGAGTCCGGTGTGGCCGGCCATCGAACAAGCTCTGAATCCCACGCTCGCAATCAGCCGCCCGTGAGTCAACCGCCCGCGAGTCAACCGCTAGGATAGCCGGGCGGACTGAGCGGCCCCCGCCCCGGTATCCCCAGCATACCGTTCGTCTGCTATCATTACTGCATCGCGGTGCGATGGTTCTTCCAATCCCGACGAAAACGAGGCCAGAAATCATGCCGGGCCTAGACTTGAAGGTCGGACTACAGGGCCAAATGGAAACCGTGGTGAGTGAGGCCAACGTGGCCCCCCACGTTCCCAAGTTCAGTACCCCTTCCATGATTCAGTTGATGGAGCAGGCGTCTATGGAGAGTGTCGTCGCCCATCTATCCCCCGGAGAAACCACCGTCGGCTTCGAGGTGAACGTGCGGCACCTGGCCCCCGCTGACATCGGCGACAGCATTGTTGCCAGCGCCGAGCTTACGGAGGTTGACCGCAACCGCCTGACCTTTCGTGTCGAGGCATACCACGGCGAGCGCAAGATCGGCGAGGGCACCCACCGCCGCGCCATTGTCCAAATGCCCGCCTGAAAACGAGCCTTCCATCTTGGCCTCTCTCACCATACAGAAGCGTGGTTAGAGCGTTCGGCCCGTCCGTGTGCTAAAATCCGGTTCGCGCCGCCTGCAATGCAGCCAAGCGCCGGATGTGGGCCTCCGGCCCAGCGTCCGCTTCTCAGGTTATCTTCGGATGTTGTCCAGGAGCGATGATTATGGCCAACATGGATCACGTTCAACTGGTCCGGCGGGGGCGGGACGTGGTAGCCCGCTGGAGGGAAGCCAATCCCAATGAGGCGCTAGACCTGAACGCTTCCTATATGAGCTACGTCCGCGCCCCACAGGTCGACATCAGCGGAGCTGACCTTCGCCACTCCGACCTGATGGGCGCGGTGATGCGGCGGGCCAACCTCTCCGGTTGTTTCCTCAACCCTTGCCACCTTTACCACGCCGACTTGAGGGAATCCGACCTTTCCAACGCTCTCTTCAACGGCTCCAATATGAGAGGGGCGGACCTGCGTGGGGCCAATTTGACCGGGGCCGACTTGGATCGCACCGTCTTGTCGGACGCCAACCTCGCCGGGGCCAACTTGACCAACGCCAACCTGCAACGCACCAGCCTCATCGGGGCCAACCTGACCGGGGCCAACCTGACCGGGGCCAGCTTCGCCGGGGCCGGGTTGGTGCGCGCCAATCTGACGGACGCCGTGCTGAACGGAACGGACCTGTTCCAGACCCAGATTTGGGCCTGCAACCTAACTGGAGCCGACCTGACCGGGGCCGCTCTGGGCTATACCGTGTTCCAGGACTGCGACCTGCGCGCCGCGGTGGGGCTGGATCAGGCGCGCCACGACGCCCCCAGCACCATTGGCGTGGATACCATCTTCCGCTCCGGGGGCTTGGTGCCATCGGCCTTTCTGTCCGGCGCGGGCGTTCCAGGCTCGTTGGCGGCGCTCCAAGAGACAATAGCCGCCACGCCTCCCGTCTTGTCCGAGTGCTACATCTCCTGCCGCGACGACGATGAAGAGTTCGCCCGCCGGTTGAGCGAGGGCCTGAGCGCTTTGGGGGTCAACAACTGGGTGTTTTCCGTGCGGGTGCGCGGCAGCGCCTTGGTTTCCCGTCTCAGTTCCTCGGACCAGGAAGAGGTCGAGCGGTGGCTGCGCAGTTACGACAAGATGATTGTCGTCGCCTCCTCCCGGGCTCTGGACACTGAAGCCATACTCAACGACGTCACCGCAGCCAAGTATCGGCAACAGTCATCCGACCGCTGGAAGCTCTACCTGGTCGCTCCCGACGAAGGCCTGATGCGCCCCAACAGTCGCGCCGCCCGCAACATAGCCGCCGAAAACGTCATATTCGACCTCCGCGCCGGAGACCCCGCGACCTACGAGGCGGAGCTAACCAAGCTCGCCGAGGCCCTCAAGCAGGACCAGCCCGCCAGCGCCAGCGTCCCGGCAGCGGACTTCCAGCTATAGCGTTCCTGTCCCCGTGTTCCAAGCGAAAAGATAGGGCGGGAACAAATCCCGCCCTCTACTTTGTTACCAGCCCTTCAGTGGCTCGGCACGGCATACACCATATTGCTGTACACTTGAGGCCCCCATTCTTCGTAACGCCAGCTCCAGTGCCGCACTTCTGCCAAATACCATTGGCTAGTCGGCCAGTTGTTCTTCCCGAGGTTCCACTCTTTCTCTAGCGTTCTGTCCACAGCGTCCTCGTGGAATCCAATCCCCTCATTGAAGAGGGGCGAATCCAGTTGAACCCAGGAAGACGTGTCCCAATCCCAGTTGAACAGCGTAGTCAACTGCCAGCCGTCGGCCCACATCCGGTCTTTCCATTGAATCTTCATCGTGCTTAAACCGTCCCAAGACAGAACAGGCACGCCGAGGCCCTCCCCGCGCCAATACTCCGTGACAGCATTGATGTCCCAAGCCGTTGGCTTATGAACGCCCCGGCAGTTCTCTAAATCGCCATTTGGTCCGTTCATAACTGTGTCTAATTCTTGACAGTGAACCGACGACTCCAAATCGCCGTATTGCTCATGCAACCCCATTAAGTGGCCCATTTCGTGGATAAGCGTATCTTCTATGGCTTGATCAGACTCAAGTATAACTATCTCGTGCACACCGATACTAGCTTTGTGTACATAGCTGGCCTGATGTTCGGGAGAGTCTAAAAATGAATCCACGATATAACAACCGAAATTTCCTCCGCACTTATGCATGATAAACTTCAAGTCAGGGGTTTCACCTGATGCACGAACAAAATGCAATTCAGGTACAGCATCCTCCCAATCCTGAATCACATCTTCAATATAAGAAGAAAGACTTGCTTCATCAGTCCAGTGAACTCCATCAGTGCCTAACGCCCACCGATGAAAATTGAAATTAGTCCTGAAAGCCCTAGGTGCGTCATGTATACTTTGTGCATTGTGGTCTTTTTACAAGTAAACGTAATGATGCCCAGAGGTGGATTCCGGGATCCAAAGAAACATTCCAGCCACCCCAAGCATGACCGCCCAGAAAAAAAGTCTCGAGACACTGGTCATCATCGTTTACTCTCCTGTGTAGGAAGTCTAGTCGGTGGCCTTACTGGCGGTGTTGGTCCCGGCTCGGTTATCTGGGGCAATGGTAGTGGTGTTGTAATTTTTGGATTTGTAGGATGAGGGGTAAAGGTGGGGTTATTTATCTATTCGGCTCGCTCTTCTCCCCAATAGGCTTCGTATGTTTCTGAATCAGCGATTATGGCTCGCTCCTGTCCAAGTTGCTGGAACAAGAACCAGAACACGTCGGTTTGCTCTTCACCTACCTTAAATCGTCCATAATTATCAGAAAGCGAAGCCCATTCACCTTTATATATAATTCTTGCACTACCACCACCAAAGGGTATATCCAACGGAAATGGGAAATCCCAAGGTTCTGGAGTTTCTCCTGGCCGAGGAGGGAGCGGCCCCCATGTCAAAGGAAACCTGGCAATGTAGACCTCTGCTGGAAATAATATTTCTTGGGTTATTTCAATCATGGGAATTTTGTATTTAGCAAAACTATTAGTATAGCGATATTCCAGTTTGAAAGGCTCCGGCAAAGGCTTTCCATCAAGAAAAGTATCCTCAAAATCCTCAAATAAGGACTGCACCTCTTCAGAAATTATGCCCTCCGGCAATAATGCCCGAATGTGAGATACTGAATGCGATTCACCGTTCAGTGGCTCCTTAGTTGGTGTATGAGCGATGTCAGAGGATCCCATGGGCTGCTGCAAGGCACCACAGACCGTTGTAGCGGCCAAGACGGCAAGACCTGCGATAAGCACCCTTACCTTCATTCTCTCATTCCCCGGAAGGCCATCGTCCACTACTTATCTCTCCACCCTGTCCGCATTTCTTTATTCGCGTTCCCTAAATTTCTCTGATCCATACACATCAAACAGGAACTGGAAAGTGGACCTGTCATCGGCGTTGATTCGGAATTCGCCGGTGGATTCCGAGAGGATGGCTTGTTTGCCTTTTCGTTTAATGATGTAGGACGGGTTGGAGCTTACAAGCAAGCCTCCGAGTTCCGCATCTTGTGGCAGGATTAACGTTTTCCCGGCGACCTCCAGGGTCATTCCTCTAGTTGCCGGACCGGACACGACGCGGACGGTGAAGCGGTCGTTAATCTCAATCCTCGGCGTTCCCTCCCGCTGGGCCTTCTCCCAAGCCCCGTCAATAGAATCCTTTTCCGCTTGAGTCAACTGCGGCGGAGGGTAGGATCGGCATCTGCTGCCGGTAAGTCTGACGGTGGAACGGGTTCGCTAGACGGACCAGCCGCTATGGAAAGCATTATGGAGGCAGTCAATATCCCGCATTACGGCGATATTGCAGGTAATGAAAAAAGGGGGCCGACATTTCGCCGGCCCCCGGAAGTCCGTGGATGCGGTGCTGAAGGAGGGCTAGATGTAGTCCTCTTCCTGCATCATGCCGATGTTGTCCCGGGACTGTTGCAGGCCGCGAGCGACCTCGTCGCGGAACCCTTCCAACATGTCGTCGGTGATAACGCCGCCGTTGTCCAGGGCCTGCTGGCGGAAGTTGCCGAAGGCGAACTCCTCGGTGTCGCCACTAGGCATGGCCTGGAAGAACTCGCGCTCGAAGACCGGCATTTCGCCGGGGCCGAAGTAGCCCTTGCCCTCGAGTTCGTAGCCTTCGAGGTCGTGGGTGCCCTTGCCCAGCACCTGACCGGTAGCGGCATAGTGCTCCATGACGGTGGACATGCCGTACTTCTGGATGGGGCAAACCTTCATGCAGATGCCGCAGCCCAGGTAGCGGGCCATGACGGGGCGGCAGCGCTTGAAGTACAGCTTGTTCTTTTCGATGCCCCTCCACCAGATCTTGTCACGCATCAGAGCGCGGCCCGGGCAGCGGTTCACGCAGACCTGGCAGACCTGACAGAAAGCATGGATGCCGTAGTCCACCGGCTTGTCATGGGTGACGTTGGCGTCGGTGGTGATGATCATTATCCGGCAGCGGGAGCCGACGTGCGGGGTGAGCAGGTAGCCGCAGGCGCCCAAGGAGCCGAGACCGGCCGCAACGAACATCGGGATGTAAGGACCGGTGTTGTCGTTGGGGCTGTGGACCTGCGCCCGGTAGCCGAGACCCTGCACGAACTTGGCCATTTCCAGACCAGCCGCGCCCTCGGTGCGGTAGGTGCTGGAGTGGACGATCTCAGCGTCAATGCTGGGAATGGTCTGGGTGGGCTCGAAGTCCTGCTCGTAAGCCAAGCAAATGGCGTGAGGGAACTTGACCCAGTCCTTCTTGCTCTGGTAGGTGTAGCGATGATCGTAAGCGGTGATGCCGACTTCGATGTAACCCAGTTCACGAGCCTTGTTCTTGATGGCTTCGGTTACATCTTCGCCCGTGGACTCGGCCGTGGGTTCTTGGTCGCCAGTCAGACGAGCGGCCAGAATCAGCGGCTGGTTCAGGCGGTCGTGTTCCTTGCGGATTTCCCGCATCTCAACGTGCTGGTCGCGGATGGCGTTGGCCCAGTCGCGCGATGCCCGCTCGGTGATGTTCATGGTTTCCAGGGGATACTCCCTGGCATACCAGTCAACTTCGCGGGGGGTGAGGGGAATCCCAGGCACCGATTCCAGCTCTTCGGGGACCTGGATGGTGACGGGGGCTTCGCCCTGGTACTTGCCAGGCCGGACGACCTCATGGCCTATCTTTAGCATACCTTCCCTCCAAAATATGATACGCCGGGCAACGCGGGGTTTGCCTTATGCGCAACATTAAACCTGCGGCCATTTGATTGTCAACCCTTATACTACCCCGATTTCCATATTCGATTGTTGCATACAGATTAACGCCCCATCGGATATGCAACGAAATCTGTATCTATGTCTCACACCAGACTGCTGAAACCGTCTTCTTTGAGCTTTTGTCCAACATTGCCATTTCGTTCAGCCGCCGGTGCGCCGCGCAATCATGGCCGTTGCCAGCGGGCTGGCGCCGGAACGTATGGAAACATCGACCAACGATGGTTGCCCAGAAGCCAGCGCGCGGCCCACCGCTGCCGCCACTTCGCCGGGTTCCTCCACATGCTCGGAGTAGCCGCCGATGGCCTCCACCACCTTGTCGTACCGGATGTGCCGCAGGTCGGTGCCGACGGCGCGCCCATAGTAGGCCACCTGAAAGGTCTTGTCGATGCCCCAGGTGGCATCGTTGCCGAGCACGGTAGTAATCGGCAGGTTGTGACGGATGCAGGTGTCGTACTCCATGGAGTAGAAGCCGAAAGCGCCGTCTCCGATGAACACCAGCACCTTGGCCTCCGGGTGGGCCAGCTTGGCCGCCATGCCGTAGGGGATGCCTGCCCCCAAGTGGCTGAGCGGCCCCAAGCGCATGAACCGCCCCGGCTTGCGGGCCTTCATGTAGGCGCGGCCCCACTGCACGTAATCGCCCCCGTCGAAAACGATGACCGAGTTCTCATCCAAGTGTTGCTCCAGCCCGGTGTAAACGTCCAGAGGGTGCATCGGCGACTCGCCGGTGGCCTTGCCGCGCAGTTCCTCGTCCCAAGCATTGCGGTCCTGCCGGAGCTGATCAACCCAGGCGGACTTGCTTTCTCCCGCTGATGCCGGCTGCGAGAGCGCTGCGGTTAGCTGCTCCACCACCGCGCCCAGGTCGCCCTGTATGCCCACGGCCACGCCCCGGTTGCGTCCGATTTCCGCCGGGGACGGATCAACCTGTATCAGCTTGGCGTCCGCGGCGAACACGCCGCCGTAGCGATAGCGGTGATCCAGCCGTTTGCCCAGCAGCAGCACGGCGTCGGCCTCGCGGAAGCGCCGCGCCGTGGGATTCAGCGCGCCATCGGCGTAGCCGAAGCACAGCGGATGCTCGTCGTCCAGCAATCCCCGCGCCTGCTCGACGGTGAAGACAGGAATACCAGCGGTCTCAGCCAGCTTTTCCAACTGCTCAGGGGCCACCGAATAGCGCGCCGGGTTGCCGGCGATGATGACCGGACGCCGCGCCCCGCGCAGCAGCGCCGCCGCTTCCTCTATGAAGGAAGGGTCGCCTTGGGGCCTCCCGGTGGGGCGGTATTCCTGCGGCAGGTACTGCGGCAGATCCTCCTCGCTGATTTCCGCGTCCTGAAGGTCGATGGGCAGCGTCAGATGCACCGGGCCAGGCCGTCCGGTGGTGGCGGTACGAAACGCCGTCGCCACATATTCCGGGATGCGCGTCTTGTCGTGAATCAGCCACGAGCCTTTGGTAACCGGCGCAGTCATGCCCACCTGGTCTATTTCCTGAAAGGCAGCCATGCCCTTTTCCGGCAGCTCGGCGGAACCGGCGACAAATATCACCGGACTCTCCGAGGTGTAGATGGCCGGCAGGGCAGAGATGGCGTTGGAGAAGCCCGGCCCCCCGGTGAATATCCCCACCGCCGGTCGGCCGGTGATGCGGGCGTAGCCGTCGGCCATGTGCAGCGCCGCCCCCTCGTGCCTCGTGTCAATGAACTGGATGCCCTCATCCTCGGCTGCATCCACCAGCGGCAGAATGGTGTCGCCCACGATGGTGAACACCTTTTCGATGCCTTCCTGCTTCAGGCATCGAATAAACAGATGCCCCCCGGTTAGTTTCGGCATGGGTCCCTCCGGAGATGCGATATTATGAATCTTGGTATTGCTGGGAGGCCAAGGGGTTCCCAGACCAGCGTCAGCTTACTTTATATTGACGAAATCCGGCAAGTGCCTTTCAGGGCGGACGAACAGGCTTAGCGCAACCTGTCCATCGTCGCCGATTGGCCGGAAAAGGCCGAGAAACAGCTTACGCGGATTATGGGCGAGGTTTACTATAAGCGCATTCAGACGGGAAGAGGGAAGCAGTGACGCTGTTCAGCGAATCGGACGCCGACGAGAGCGTCCCACGGGCGAATTGTATGAACGCCAAGAGTCGCCTGCCAGATGAGGACGAAGTGGACAGGCACAAGGAGTCCTTGAAGGAGCTGGGGAAGGACGGGGCATTCTTAAGAGATAACTATGCCGCACTGCTGGCGCAATACTCAAACCAATGGATTGCCGTCAAGTGGCAACAGGTGGTTGGCGCCGCAGCCGACTATTTTGAAATGGTGGATCAGCTGGAAGCTAAAGGGATAGCCTATCATGAAGCGCTTCGGGAATATATGACCGAAGAGGAAATCGTCATAACGCGCCTCTGGGACCCGGATTATGCTTAGCGGATACTTTGCAGACGAGAGAGGGCGCCGCGTCCCTCGTATCCGCTGTGACTTCCAGTTTCCCAATGCCCCGCACGTTGGGACGCAAAGAATTGAGCTACTCATAGATACGGGAGCCGATCGGACAACTCTTTCCGGCAGAGTTGCGGAAAGCATCGGCCTCAACCTGTCCGCCCTTCCTTTTGGTGGGATCAGCAGCGGGATTGGCGGCCAGACCGCGGTGCGAGTGGTGGAGTCCATGATCTCGGTTCAAGGCTACACGATTCCGTTCCCGCTGCGCATCTTGGAATCACGGCATCCGGCTCCGTCCATCCTTGGACGTGATTTCATGGCGAACTTCGCCCTTTTTATGGAGGAGCGCACCGGGCGAGTCCTGTTCCTCGACCAGACAGACATTGCCAGGTATGGGTTGACAGCTTTGGGAAGCCCATAAATCTCCGCGCCCTCCCTTTTCCCTACATCTAAGAATAAGGCCGGGAATATGCCCGGAACCCTCTACCCCGGAACCCTCTACGTGGTTGGCACGCCCATCGGCAACTTGGAGGACCTGTCGCCGCGGGCCGCCCGCGTGCTGCGCGAGGTCGCGCTGGTGGCCGCCGAGGACACGCGGGTTACGCGGAGGCTGCTCAACCACGTGGGGGCGCGTCCGCGGCTGGTTAGCTTCCACGAACACAACTGGCGCGAGCGGCTGGAGCCGGTGTTGCAAGCGCTGGAGGCAGGCGACGCGGCGCTGGTGTCCGACGCCGGTATGCCGGGGGTGAGCGATCCGGGCCGCGAGCTGGTAGCGGCGGCGGCGGCGCGAGGCATACGGGTCGAGTCCGTGCCGGGACCGTCGGCGGTCACTACTGCCCTGGCGGTCTCCGGCCTGCCCGCCGACGCCTTCCAGTTCCTCGGGTTTCTGCCCCGCCGCCGCAGAGAGCGGCAGGAGCGGCTGCGGGATGCCGCCGCCAGTCCGCTCACGCTGGCCCTGTTCGAGGCTCCCCACCGGTTGCGGGCCACACTGGAAGACATCGCCCTCACCTTCGGCGAGCGTCCCATCGCCGTGTGCCGCGAGCTGACCAAACTCTACGAGGAGGTCTATCGCGGCACGGCTTCCGGGGCGCTGGAGCATTTCGAGTCGCCGCGCGGCGAGTTCGTGCTGGTGCTGGCCGGAGCCGACCCGGCAGCTACCGGGGAAGCGGCCCAGGCCCACGACGCCGGCAGCATCCGCAGTTTCTTGCTGGAGCGCCGGGCGGCAGGCGTCCGCGCCCGCGATGCGGTAGCCGAGGCTGCCGACCGCTTTGGAGTCCCGAAAAACCGCGCCTATGAGCTCTGGCTGGAAACCCGCGCCTAAGTCCGGAAGTGAACGCGAGAATCGCAGAAACGCCCGGTGCTAGGATTAACGTGAGTTATGGTTAAGCGACGGTTGGGAGCGCGGGAATATTCTCTCTGCTCAAGGATGGTTTCTTGGGCTGATGGCAATAGGCAATCAACCCGGAGACCAGGTTGACCAAGAAGTTGGCTGGGCTGCGGTGGCGGGTATGCTCAATCTGAGAGATATTCTTCAGTTGGTCGTTAACCGATTCGATGACGGCCCGCTTACGAAGCAGGGCCCTGTCTTCCGGGGGCAAGGGGCGGGGTTTCATATTTCGCTTCAGCCTGGTAATCAACTGAATACCCCGCTCGAACAGTTGGGAGACCAGCTTTTGGGAGATATAGCCCCGGTCGCCAAACAACCGGCCCAATAGGCTCCGGGTCAAGTGGGGGACCGGCTTGCGGTCATCAACATTACCCAGGGTGATGCGGCAAGCCAACAACTCGCCCCGATCGTTGACCACCAAGTGCAGCTTGAACCCGAAGAACCAGCCCACCGAGGTCTTGCCCCTTTGGGCTATACCCGCAAAGACCCGGTGGCTGGAAATGCGCCGGTTGTGGCAGACGGCTATTGGAGTTGAGTCGATGAAGCTGATCCCGGTGCAGCGTCCGTAACAGTTCATCAGGTAGGCGCATAGGGGGACCAGGAACCCAGGCATCAGTCCAACGAAGCGTTCATAGCTGACCAACCGGGGAAACTCGGAGCGCAAATGCTCCTGCACGTACTCGGTGTAGTAGGCCTTGAAGTGGCGATAGTGGCTCTGATGGAAATGAATCATGATGGTCATTGCTTCGCTGACTGACAGTTGGCCCAGGCGCCGCCTTTGGCGGGAGCCACTTTGGAGCAGGTCTTGTTCCCAGTGGGGCTGGAACCGTTGCCAAAAATCATCGACATCGCAAAATAGGTTTAGTAGACTCATCCCGGGACACCTCTCAATGGATTAGCATTGAGAAGAATACCTCTTCTCAACCATTGGTGTCCCTTTTTTATCCATAATTCACGTTAGGATTAGGCCGCGGGTATTCTGTGCCGTGATGGTATACTGGTGTTTTAATCAGCATATATGATTTAAGCGCGACGGCAGGATTTCAATTTGATCAATGCAGAGCGTGCCGGCAGTCCTGGCGGGCAAGGCAAAAGTGGCGTATTTTACGGCTGGTGGCTGGTCATCATCACCGGCCTCGTCATGGTCATCGCCACCGTGCCGCTGTTCCACGCGATGACCGTCTGGGCCGTGGCGCTGGACCGGCAATTCGGCTGGCCCAAGGCCCAACTGGGGCTGGCCCTCACCCTGACTCGCGTCGAAAGCGGGCTGATCGGCCCTCTGGAAGGCTACCTGGTGGACAAGGTCGGCACCCGTCGGATGGTGTTTATCGGCCTGGCCATCCTGGGGGGCGCCTGGATCTTTTTCTCCCGCGTCGAGAACCTCTGGATGTTCTACGCGGCCTACGTCCTGATGGCGGTGGGCCAGGGGCTGGGCAGTTGGATTCCCCTGATGACCATGCTGAACAAGTGGTTTGTCCGCCGCCGGTCGTCGGCCATCGGCTGGGCCAATGTGGTCAGCAGATTCGGGGCCCTGCTGCTGGTTCCGGCCATTGCCTGGTGCGTGGCCGACGTCCCGGGGCGAATCGGCTGGCAGATGACAGCCTTTATCATAGGTATCGGCATACTTGTCTTGGCCGCCCCGTTGGCCATCCTGATTCGTAACGATCCGAGGGACTACGGCGAAGTCCCCGACGGCGCGGCTCTCCGCCCCGCCGCAGCCACCGCCGCCGGGCCTGCGGCGCCGCGCCAGCAGGATATGACCGCCGCGGAGGCCCTGCGCACCCCGGCCTTCTGGCTGATTGCCTTCGGCCACGGATTCACCTCGATGGTCATCCTGGCCATCATGACTTACCTGGGCCTGCTTATGGTGGACAAAGGCTACGCTTTGCAGGACGCCGGCTGGGTCGTCTCGGCCTACACCGGCGTCGCCATGGTCTTCCAGTTGGTGGGTGGGTACTCGGGCGACCGGATGTCCAAGCGAGTGGCCCTGGCCTTCTTCACTTGTGTCCAGGCCGCCGGCGTGCTGGTGCTGGTTCAGGCCCAGACCCTGCACATGTTCTACGCCTTCGCCGTGCTCTTCGGTGCCGGGTTCGGCGGGCGCAATCCCCTGACCGTAGCCATTCGCGCCGATTACTTCGGGACAGCATCTTTCGGCAAAATCCTGGGGTTCTCCACGGTTCCCATGAACCTGCTGCTGCTGACCGCCTCGCCCTTCACCGGCTGGATGTACGACCGTTACGGGAGCTATGAGCTGGCCTTCCTTATCCTGGCCGGCCTGAACCTGGTCGGCGCTGTGTGCTTCCTCGCTGCCAGCCGCCCTCGGCCGCGCAACCCCCACCCGGCGGAGGCCGTGCCTGCGGTGGCGTAACATTATTCCTCCACGGCGAAAGACGCAGAAGCGGCGCAGACTCAGAGGATTCCTGGCCGCGAGGGCGGCTATTCCCTGTCGTGAGGTATATTGGCCTTCTGTCAGTCCGCCGGAGGAACCAGGCGGATTGAGCGAGGTGGAGGCATGAACGGCGCGGAACACCCGGGGAACCGCCGCCTCTTCTACGGCTGGTGGTTGGTCATCATCACCGGATTGGTCATGGTCATCGCCACCGTGCCGCTGTTCCACGCGACGGCTGTCTGGGCCGTGGCGCTGGAGCGGCATTTCGGCTGGACCTATGCCCAACTGGGGCTGGCCTTCACGCTGACCCACGTCGGAAGCGGACTGATTGCCCCGCTGGTGGGCTATCTCAGCGACCGTTTCGGCCCCCGCATGATAATGCTTCCCGGCCTCATTATCATGGCCGGGGCGCTCTTCTTTTTCAGCCTTACGCAGAACATCTGGATGTTCTACGTCGCCTTCGCGCTGATGGCGGTAGGGCAACAGCTGAGTGGGTGGATTCCGCAAATGACCATCCTCAGCCGCTGGTTTGTCCGCTGGCGCGCCACTGCCATCGCCATATCCTACTTGGCCGTCCCGCTCGGGGCACTGGTTGTGGAGCCGTTTATCACTTGGGGCGCGGACCCGGACGCTGGCCGGTTGGGCTGGCGGCTGACCGTCATCGTACTGGGAGGGTTAATACTGGTTGTCGCCGCTCTGGTATTCGCCCGGCTGCGCAACCGGCCGGAGGATATAGGTCTCCTGCCCGACGGCGTCCCTCCCAATATAGAGCGAAGCAGCTTCTCAACGATTCAAGCCCTGCGCACGCGCTCCTTCTGGTTCATCGTTTTTGGCGAAGCCTTCGCCTCAATGGTCGGTAGCATCCTTCCTTTCATGGGTCTGCTAGTCCAAGACAGAGGTATTGCTGTGTCGGACGCAGCATTTGCGCTTTACATCTCGGGGTCCGGCGCAGTGTGGTTCTATTTGGTAGGCGGACTGGTAGGCGACCGTGTTCCCAAGTCCTCCGCTTTGGCCTTCTTCACCTTGGTGCAGGCTGTCGGGGTGGCGTTGCTGGCCTTTGCTGGCAGCCTGACTTTGTTATATGTGGCGGGTGTGTTGCTGGGAATAGGTCAAGGAGGGCGTACCCCTGTGGGCGTGGCGATACTAGCCGACTATTTCGGCATGGATTCCTTCGGCAAGATTCTGGCGTTATCCAGCCTATTTGCAGTATTGCCGTTATTAATCGCTCCCCCTCTGATGATCGGATGGATGTATGACGTTCAAGGTAGCTACACCGTCGGCTTCCTGATACTGGCCGTGCTGACTCTGCCGGGCGCGTTCTTCTTCCTGCAGGCCCGTCCGCCGCAGTTGCTGGAGGCGCCCGGTACTGTCGCGCCGCAGACCGCGCCGGACGAGGACAGCGGAGGCCAAGAAAGCGGGATTTAGCGCAAAAGAAAACGTGGAGGGCGATACTGAAATCCCTCCGCGCTCTCTGTGGGTTTTGCGCTGACCCGTGCCTACTGCAAGCCGGACTCCTCGATGGTGATGTTGTTGATGACCAGCCGCTCGGTGGGGGAAGAAGACTCGCCGCCGCTGTTTCGGCCCACCGGGGAGTTGGCCAGCATATCCAGCACTTCCTCGCCGCCGGTCAGCTTCCCGAAGATGGTGTAGTTGGGAGGCAGGCCGGGGTTGGCGCCGTGGACGATGAAGAACTGGCTGCCGTTGGTGTTGGGGCCGGCGTTGGCCATGGCCAAGGTGCCTTTGACGTAGCTGCGCTTCACCGGCTCGTCCTGGAAGCGGTAGCCGGGGCCGCCTCTGCCGTCACCATTGGGACAGCCGCCCTGAATCATAAAGTCCCTCATGACCCGGTGAAATTGGCCGTCTTCATAGAACCCGTCGCGGGCCAGGAAGACGAAGTTGTTCACCGTCAACGGTGCCTCTTCGACGAACAGATCAAGGGTCATTACGCCTGCGCTGGTGTCCACGATGGCGGTGTAGGTCTTGGAGGGGTCTATTCCAGTGGGGGGTGGGCTGGAGTATTGATTAGGCATCAGTTACCTCCGGGAATATAAGCAGGAATATAAGCCCGCCAATTGTAACACCTTGAATTGCCAGGGATTGCCGGGGGCTTTCCGCAAGCCCCCTCTTAAACAGGAAACCCTTGCATAGCCCGGATATTGGCGAAACCGGCCATACAAAGGTTTCCTAAAGAGGAACAGGGCCCATGAAACGCAGTTCTACAACAGGCCGCCTTGGTAGATGGAGCTCTGCTTGCGGAAGATCTGGACGCGCTGGCGAGCGACTTCCACTACGAAGACCTGGCCCTCGTCGTCAACTTCGACGGCTATGGGGCCTTTGAAGGCCTTTTCCTGCTCTTCCAGCCCTTGGGCGGCCAGCCGTCCCTTGACGGTGATCGGGTCAATGACTACCCGCTCGCGGCCCCAGGATGACAGGGTGGCCTCGCCCAGTAGCTTGGTGATGAAGTGGCCCTCGGCGTCAAACACTTGGAGGCGGTCGTTCTTGTAGTCGGTGACGTAGATGATTCCCTCGCCGTCAACGGCCACGCCGGTGGGGCGGTTGAACTCGCCGTCGCCGGTGCCGTGGGAGCCGAACTGCATCAGGAAGCGGCCGTCGGGGGCGAACTTCTGGATGCGGTCGTTGCGCCAGTCGGCCACGTAGACGTCGCCGTTGTGGTCGATTTCGATGCCCCAAGGGTAGCTGAACTGGCCTTCGCCACTGCCCTCGGAACCAAAGCTGAACTGGAACTCGCCGCCCTTGGTGAACACCTGTACGCGGTGATTGTAGCTATCCACCATGTAGAGGTTGTCGCCCTTGTCGAAGGCCAGCCCGGAGGGACGGTTAAATTCGCCGTCTTCGGAGCCGACGGTTCCCCACATATTGGTCCAACCCTGGCCCGGCTTATAGACGGAAATCCGTTGCAGCCACTCGTCGGACACGTAGGTGTTGCCTTCGCTGTCGAGGGCGACGGAGGAGGGCCACATGAAGCTGCCGTTGGGGGCGGAGGCGTCAGCCTCTTCCGGGGGAATCTTCTGGCCGTAGTCCTCGATAAACTCTTCGTCCGCCGTGAACACGGTGACCCGCTTGCAGGGGAAGAAGGCGGGCGTCTCGGTGCCCCGGTTCAGCACATAGAGCCGGTTTTCCGGGTCGCGGGTTATCGCCACCGGATTGAAGAACCCGTTGCCGCTGCGGACTTCCTGACGCCCGATGGTGTGGCTGTACTGGAAGGTTATCGGCGCAAGCTGCGTAACCATTTTCACCTCTTTCCAACGCATAGAGCGCAGAGGGACGCGCAGAGAATCTCGAAGTCTCTGCGGCCTCTGCGCCCTTTGCGTTTAGTCGGTCTTTACTTGATGAAGTCGAACTGTTCGAAGTTGCCGCCGAGGATGGGTTGGGCTTCCATGCCCATCCACTTTTCCAGCAGCGTGGCGTAGGTGCCGCGGAAGTCGTTGTTCCAGCGCAGGTCGCCCTCGTCCAGCTTGGACGGCTCCAGCGACGGGTATTCGCCATAGGCCCCGCCGTTGACCGAATCGCCGATGACGAAGGCCACGCTGCCCGAACCGTGGTCGGTGCCGGAGCCGTTGTCCTGCACCCGGCGGCCGAACTCGGTGAACATCAGGATGACCACTTCCTCGCTGGCGTGGTGCTCCTTCAGGTCCTCGTACAGGTCGGCGGTGGCGGTTGTGACGTCCGCCCACAGCTTGGGGAAGGCGATGTTCTGGTTGGCGTGGGTGTCGAAAGCACCGGGGTTGAGACCGGTGTACAAGATGCGGGTGCCGAACTCGGCCAGATGCACCTGGGAGATGCTCTTGCACCACTGGGCGAAGGCGCTGCCGCCGTACTCAACGGTGGAGCTGTAGTTATCGGGGGCGGTGTTGAGGATGTCGGCGCCCTTCAGCGCGTCCAGGCCGGTCTGGGACAGGTAGTCGTTGGCCGGGCCGGTGCCAATCAGGGGCGAGTACATCTTGGAGAAGATGTCCAGCGCTTCCATCCGCTGGTCCTCGCCGTCTATGCCGGTCAGCACGCCGTAGCTCGCCAGGTCGCCCACCGAGGCGACGGAGACGCCGGGAGCGGCCAGGGCGCGGGGAAGGCCGCGACCGAAGTTCACCGCGGTAAGCACATTCTCCCGGGTGGGGTCAATCTCCCGGATGGCCTTGCCCAGCCAGCCCTCGGTAATCATCTTGGCCGGCTCGGCAGTGTGCCAGATGTCCATGGAGCGGAAGTGGGAGCGGTTGGGGTTGGGATAGCCGATGCCCTGGATCACGGCCACCTTGCCCTGGTCGTACAGGTTCTTGAGAGGCTTCATGGACGGGTGGAAGCCGACTTCTCCGTTGATGTCCAAGACCTCGGCGGGGTCAACCTTCAGCGCCGGGCGATAGTCGTTGTATAGGGGGTCGTTGTAGGGTATGACGGTGTTCAAGGCGTCATATGCGCCTGACATTTGCAGCACCACCAGCACCCGGTCTTTCTTGTTGGTTGTCATCGTTGTGTGCCGTCTCCTTCGTTAGTATTGGCCGTTAGTGTTGGCCGTTAATGTTGGCGCAGGGATGATGATATGGTTCCTCCGCCGGGTCTATTCCGTCCCGGGCGGAACGCGGAAAATGGCTTCCCCGGAGGGGCTGTGGCTGTGATGAGCCAGCGCCTGCAACAATTGCTGGTGGTTGCGGCGAATGTCTTCACGCATCTCGCGCGAATCCTCACGCATCTCGTCGGTCATCTCGTCAAACCTGCGGTCAAGCTGGTCAACCCGGCTGCTGAGCTGACCCAGCCGGTACAGCACCCCGCCGGTCAAGGCAATCAGGGTCAGAATCAACCCACCGATGGCTACCAGTGTCGATATGTCCAGAGTCTCGCCATTCACCGCTTTACCTCATTTACCCTGCTAGGCGTACAGGTACTCCTTGGTGGATGCAATCAGTTGGAGCATCTCGCCCACTTCGCGGGAGAAGTCGGCGGTGTCAGTGCGCACCATGTCGTTCTTGGCGGCCCGCTGCATCAGCATTTGGCGGGTTTCCCCCGACAGTTCGTAGTGGCCCAGCAGTTGCAGGCAGCCATCCACCAGCTCGTCCGGCGTGATGGCCGGGCCTTTGTCGGCCAGCCTTTCCACGATGTCGCTGATGCCGGGGAATGAAGTGTCGCCCAGGAAGTCGGCGGTGAAGTTGATACGGTGCACCAGGGTGCCGCCGTCAATCCACTCCTTGCCGGTGTGCCATCCTTCCACCGAGGGCGGGTTGAGCAGTTCTTGGCCCATGTACTTCATCTCGTCGAAGATGAACTCGAAGCCGGGCTTGGGTTCGGTCCAGTCGCCCACCATGCGCAGGGTGCCGATGACCGTCTCCACCGGGCTCTTGATGCGGGAGAAGCGGGCGTTCTTGAAGGCGTCGGATTTGAGCAGCATCCGCAGCATGGAGCGGATGTTGTAGCCGGAGCGGAAGTATTCCTCTTCCAGCATCTCGATGGTGACCGGGTCCTGCGGGGGAGTCTCCATCCACGACGGCACGCCGGGCTCGTCGGCGATGAAGTAGCTGTACAGGTGCCGGGAGATGAACCGGGCCGCGGCGGGCTGCTTGCAGATGATGTCCACGATATCTTCACCGTCGAAGCGGCCGGTCTCGCCGAGGAAGGTCTTTTCGCCGTTGTCGTGGTCTTCGGGAACGAAGACGAACTGCGCCGAGTAGCGTCCGTAGGGCTGGCCGGGAACCGGGTTGGAGATGGTCCAGCCGGTGAAGGCGCGGGCGCACTCCTTAACGTCGTCCTCGGTGTAGTTGAACTCGCCGTCCTTGCCCACACCTAGGGAGAACAGCTCCAGCAGTTCGCGCCCATAGTTCTCGTTGATGGCTTCCTTGTGGCTGAGGCAGTTGTCTAGGTAGAAGATCATCGCCGGGTCTTTGGAAATCTCCACCAGCATATCGCGGAAGCTGCCCATTCCGAAGCTGCGGAACATCTCCAGTTGGTCGTAGTGCGTCGGGTAGCTCTGCACCTTGCTGTCTGAGGTGCAGAAGATGCTGTGCCAGAACAGCACCATCTTCTCCTCAAGCTGCGCCCGGGAGTTAATCAGCCGCCAAGCGAAATACTCCGGGACGCCGCGGGTGAAGTGGCTCCACTCGATGAAGCTCCTTTCCGTCAGGTCCAGATCCAAGCCGTTGGAGTTTACTTCGGGATTGAGCAACTCTTCCACGGTCGCTTCATATCCCTGTTGCGCCCGCTCCACTAGGTCGTCATACCGGGCGCCGAAACCGGCCCGCCGCATCAGGTGGGCCATCAGGGCAATATCCTGTGTAGTTACTTGGTCTCCCATAGGAATATCCACCTCCACATTTGGGCAGCAATAATCCACGCTAGACTACCATTTTGAGCGTCCGGATTCAACCCGCAGCCCAGTTCCAAGGTCTTTTGATTCTCTCTCCATCTGAGCCGGGGTGGAGGGGTTACAAGGTCTTCTTAACCTCCCTAACCTTCCTAACCTTCCTACGATGCTGCCTGAGTGGCTGGATTTTTTCGGTTTCCCGGTCAATTCCGGCCATTTCCGGTCGCTTTTTGTGGGTTCCGCTGCGGGGCCGGGTTGCGGACGGATTTAGGGCGGGTGGCACGACTTCACTATTCTTCATAACTTCTTGGCATAACTTCTTGGCATTATGGTAGGGAGGCGTCACAGGGCATGGCAAGGGGCAACTGTCAGCAGTTTTAGTTTCAGGTTCAGGGCGGTTGCGACGGAACGGGGCTGTGCTGCTGATGACGGAACGGGGCTGTGCTGCTGATGGAGGGACGTCCGGCGGGTTATGGCAGGAAGGCACAACATTTTCCTGCTTGGGAGCATGGGGGACAGGGGACTGCCAACAACTAAAAGGCCCTGCCAGTCCCGCCACACCCCTGCGGCGGGTCCTCTCCCGGCGCCTCCGGTATCCTGCGCGCCTCCGAGTTTTGTAATATGCGATAATAATTCCTCAGTATTATTGCTTGACAGCATACTGCAAGGCCCATATATCATTGTATTGAATGAAATAAGCGATGCAGTATTACATAATATTCACAAGTTGAAGGACGGAGGAATCAGATCTCATGGTCACCATGAACCAGGGTATCAAGGAAGTCCGGGAGTCCGGTTCGCGTTTCATCCACCGGATGGAAGTCGGCGTTATGGCTGTCTACGGCTGGGTCTCCGGCCCTGGCATGACCGAGCAGGAGCGGACGCAGCTCCGGCTGGCCGAAACCGACTCCATCCGCCGCTACGGTCAGCCACCCCTCTAGCCCGCGTTATAAACGGACCATTCAGATGGTCGGCTAACGCCCATCCCCTGCTAAATCCGAGTTAAATTCGAAGGGGCAGATTCTAAATCTGCCCCTTCAGCTTTCGGTGCGGATACTGCCTGCCGGATTTGTTTCAGCCCTTGTTTCAACTGCCGAAGGGCGCTGCTAGAAGGGCAGTTCCTGCCCGCGTTATAAATGCCAGATGGTCGGCTAACGCCCATCCCCTGCTAAATCCGAAGGGGCTCCGGTTGGCCTTGCGATATGCTCCTTGGCAGGTCGGCAGCGGCGATGTCCTCAAGGGCCACTCCCATGGACTCGAACAGCGTTACCCCTTCCGGCGACGGGCGGCTACCTACCCGGCCCGCCACCACATCGCGCAGTTCGTGGGCCATATTCCAGCGGAAGCTGCCGCGGGCTTCCAGCCAGAGCAGGTCGCCGCACTCGACTTTGGCCTGCTCCAGGTCATCCACCACGATTAGCTCGGAACGCAGCACCGCCGCTTCGTCTATTTCGCGGCGCATCCAGTGATTGCCCCCGGCGGCGTTGATATGGGCCCCTGGCGCCAGCCACTCGCCCAAGACCACCGGCTCGCGGGCCGAGGTAATGGCAATCACGATGTCGGCGCCTTCCACGCACTCTTGGGCGCTGTCTGCCGGCCGGACTTCTACGCCCAGCCTTTCGCTGCTGCGCTTGGCGAAATCCTCGCGGCGCTCCTGCCGCCTGCTGAAAACCCGCGCCTGCTTTATGGGGCGGACGGCGCAGACCGCTTCCAACTGCGTCCGCGCTTGGAAGCCGGAGCCGATGACCGCCACTGTTGCCGCGTCTTCGCGGGCCATGTAGCGGGTAGCCAGCCCGCTGGCCGCGCCGGTGCGAATTTGACCCATCCGTCCCGCTTCCATACAGGCCAGCAGCTCCCCCGACTGGTAGTTGTAGAGCATGACCAGCATCTTCGCGCCGCCCGGCCCGGCAAAGGACGGATAAGCTTTGTATCCGAACACCCCTTGTTCGCCGTCGGCCGCCGCCATGAAGTGGAAGAAGCCCCCGGGCATCCGAATGCGCGACCGCGCCTTGTTGTCCACCTGCCCGGCCCCGGCGTGGGCAAACGCCCGGTCCAGCGCTTCGATGCACTCGTCCATAGGCAGAAGTTGGGCTACTTCCTGCTCGTTCAGAAACAAGGCCATGTCATCCCTCTGTCTTCATTTCATTCTTCCCCTCCCCTCAAAGTCGAGGGGATAATAGGAAACCGCATGATAAGAATACCCGATTCTGGCATGGGATGCGGGCATTCGTTACACTACAATTGCCGGACGGCAACTTTCCCGGGCAACCGGAGCCGCAGGAGATGGAAACCATGAGCCAGCCGCGGGCCTTTGTCAGCCGCATGATGCACCCCGACGCCATAGCCTTGATTGGCGAGGCCACCGATATGGAAGTGTGGCCCGGCGACGCGCCGCCCACCGCGGAACAGTTGCGGGCCAAGCTGTCCGACGCCGAGGGCGTGCTGATCAACATAATGGACCGGGTGGACGCCGCCCTGCTGGACGCCGCGCCCAACCTGCGGGTGGTCAGCCAGCTTGCCGCCGGGCTGGACAACGTGGACGTCCCGGAATGCGCTAGGCGGGGAATCCTGCTGGGCAGCACGCCGGGCATTCTGTCCAAAGCCGTAGCCGACCACGCCTTCGCGCTGCTGCTGTCCGCCGCCCGCCGCGTGGTCGAGAGCGACAAGTGGGTGCGCGGCAACAACTGGGAGTTGGCCTTTCACCCTAATTACTGGCTGGGCAGCGAGGTGCAGGGCAGCACGCTGGGCATTGTCGGTCTCGGACAAATCGGGCTGGAGATGGCCCGCCGCGCCCAAGGCTTCGATATGCGCGTTCTGTATCACTCGCGCAACCGGCGACCGGAAGCGGAGGCGCAATACGGGCTGACCTACGCCACCCTGGACACGCTGCTTGCCGAGTCGGACTACGTATCGCTGCACGTGCCGCTGACACCCGCCACGCACCATATCATCGGGGCCGGCGCGCTGCGGAAGATGAAGCCCACGGCCATCCTGGTCAACATCTCGCGGGGGCCGGTGGTGGACACCGCCGCCCTGTGCGACGCGCTGCGCGAGGGTTGGATTGGCGGCGCCGGGCTGGACGTGGTGGACCCGGAACCCATCCCCGACGACCACCCGCTGCTGTTTATGGACAACGTGACCATCACCCCGCACATCGGCAGCGCCTCCGTTCTCTCCCGGCGCGCCATGTGCATCATGGCGGCCCAAAACCTGATAAACGGACTGAACGGGCAGCGCCTAATCCACTGCGCCAACCCGGAGCTGTACGAACGGCTGGGAATCTGAGAGGGCGGGAAATTCCCTCTGCCATTCTGCCTGACGGAACATCCGGCAGTTCGCCCCGTAAAGAGGGCCGCCGCAGGACGAGCAACACTCAATCCAATCGCCTTATGCGCGGCAGGCCCAGCGCAGCGATGAAGCTGATCGCGGCCAGTGCGGCGCCGTTGATCAGCAGAGCCCGGGGGGCGCCCACCACCCCTGCCAGCGCTCCGACTCCCACGTGGCCCACCGGGGCAAATCCGATGCTGAGCACCCAGGAACCCATGGCCCGCCCCCGCTCCTCGTCGGATACAAGGTCCTGCATCAGTGTCTTGTAGAGGGTATCAACGGCCATGCCGCAGGCGTTTACGAACAACAGCACTCCCAGGAAGGAGTAGATGTTGCCGGACAGCGAGAACGCCATCAGCCCCCCACCGAACCCTATGGCCGTTGCGAACATCATCAGCCCCTTCTTCCCGGAAAGCCCGAGGCTGGCCAGCAGCCATAGTCCCAGCAGTCCCCCGGTCTGGCGCACTGCGGTCATGACGCCCAGTCCCGCCGGGCCGACGTGAAGCACCTCTTTGGCAAACACCGGCAGCAGGGTCATGTGCGTGAAGCCGAGCACCTCCGTGATGGCTGTCAGGAGCATGAGGATCAGCAGGAGGCGATAGTTACGGAGCAGCCTGACGTAGCCCGTCAAGTTCCGCAGGACCGAGGCGGCGGCCGGCCTCACCGAGCGGCCCGGGTTGCCGATCGCCAGGGTCGCCGCCGCGGAGCACAAGTAGCAGACTGACGCCGCCGCGAACTGCCAGCCCGGTCCCGCAACCTCAATTACCGCCCCCGAGGTGAGGGATCCGGCGATGCCTCCGCCCTGCATGGCCATTGCTCCCAGGGCCAGGCCGTTCAGGGCGTGTTCGGGGCCCACAATGTCGTAGGTATAGGTCTGCCGGACCGTAAGGATAAAGGCGAACGTGCAGCCCAGAGCAGCTACCAGCGCGATGACGGCCCAGACATTGGTCAGCCCGCCAAGCAGCAACAGGGCCATCACCAGCGCGACGGCAGACGCCCCCAGGGTGCCGACCCGGAGCAGAGAGCGCCGCTCCCATCGATCGGCGATCGCACCGGACAACATACCCAGCAGGAAAAAGGGCAACATCCGGGCTGCGGCGCCCACGCCCACCATCAACTCCGAACCGGTAAGCTCGAAAATGAGCCATCCAACCGACACCTGCTCCATCCCTGTGGCCAAGGAGTAGAGGAGCGTAGACGCCCAGAGCAGGCGGAAGTCTCTGATACGCAGGGAGACTGCCCAGTTCCCAATACCTTTCACAAGGAATGATGATACACCATGCCACGCGACTTCTATTCAGGTGGCTTTGGTCAGGTGGCTTTGGATCATCCCCAACGAATTCTCAAAGACTTTGCAATCGCTCTGGGGCCGTGGCGTGCACTTCAGGAAACACGCCATCCGAAGTGGTATTATTGGCGTGCGCCTGCTCGGCTTTGGAGGGATTGACGTGCCTTTTGGAAATGACGACTGGTTGGCCCTGACTGATGAACCTGCCATAGAACCTGGAATCCCGCTTTGCGACCCGCACCACCATTTCTGGGACGGACGGTTGCAGAGCATCCCGTATCAGCGATACCTGCTTCACGAGCTGATGGCGGACCTGGACTCGGGGCACAATGTCCGCTCAACGGTTTTCGTGGAAGCCCGCTCGATGTACCGGGCCGCGGGGCCGGAGGAGTTGCGTTCAGTGGGCGAGGTCGAGTTCGTGCAGGGGCTGGCGGCGGCCAGCGCCAGCGGCATCTACGGCGAGGCCAGAGCCGCAGCGGCCATCGTCGGCCACGCCGACCTGAAGCTGGGCGAGGGCGTGGCCCCGGTGCTGGAGGCCCTGCAGGCGGCCAGCCCCAACCGCTTCAAAGGCATCCGCCACAACGTCACCTGGAGTCCTGACCCGTCGATCGATGACCGCGAAACACCGGGCATAATGGCCAACGAGTCATTCCGGACCGGCGCACGTGTGCTGGCGCGGATGGGGCTGTCGCTGGACGTAATGCTGTCTTTCCCGCAGTTGAACGAATTGGCCGACTTTGCCCGGGCAGTGCCCGAAGTGCCGATCATCCTCAACCACCTGGGCGGCGTGAGCCGGACGGGGATCTACGAGGGCCAGGACGACGAGCTCATACCCGCGTGGCGGGAGGGCATCGCGGCCGTGGCCCAGAACCCGAACGTCACCTGTAAGCTGGGCGGGATGGGGATGCCCCGGTGGGGTTACGGCTGGCACGAGCGAACGGCGCCCATCGGCTCCGAAGAACTGGCCGAGTCCATGGCGCCGTGGATGAACTACTGTATTGAGCAGTTCGGGCCGGAGCGTTGTATGTTCGAAAGCAACTTCCCGCCGGACAAGGTCTCCTTTTCCTATAACGTGATGTACAACGCCTTCAAGCGTCTCTCGCAGGGCTACAGCCCCACCGAGCGGGCCAACCTTTTCCACGACGCGGCGGTTCGGGCATACCGTATCGAAACTTAACGCGGAGCGCGCGGTAGTATGAAGTACGACGTCATCATCGTGGGGGCCGGGTCGGCAGGCTGCGTCTTGGCCAACCGGCTGTCCGAAGACCCCGGCCGCTCCGTGCTGTTGTTGGAGGCCGGACCGGACTACCCATCCCCCGATCAGTTGCCCGACGAGTTGAAGTACGACATGAACCAGGCCGCCTCGGTAGAGGGCGCGGCGCATAACTGGTCCCTGGTGGGCCAGTCCACCCCCCAGCAACCGCTGCCGCTCCACGTGGCCCGGGGCCGGGTGACTGGCGGCAGCAGCGCCATCAACCATCAAATCCTGTTGCGAGGGACCCCCGAGGACTTCGACGGCTGGGCCGCCGCTGGCAACGGCGAATGGGGCTACCTGAAAACGCTGCCCTACTTTCGGAAGCTGGAAAGCGACGCCGATATCAGGGACGACTTTCACGGCTCCGACGGCCCCATCCCGGTATGGCGGCACTCCCGGGATACTTGGCTGCCGCTGCAGGAGGCCTTCTATCAGGCATGTCTGGACGCCGGCTTTCCGGAAGACCCGGACATGAACCATCCAGAGGCGACCGGCGTTGGGGCGATGCCCTTGAACAACCCCGGCGGAGTGCGGATGAGCACGGCGCTCACCTATCTGGACTCCTGCCGGCACCGGCTGAACCTGACCATACGGCCCAATGTCGTGGCGCGGCGCATCCGGTTCGACGGCAAGCGCGCTACCGGGGTGGAGGTTGACAGCGATGGACAGCCGTTCCTGGTCGAAGGCGAGGAAATCATCCTGAGCGCCGGGGCAATCGCTTCGCCGCAATTGCTGTTGCTGTCCGGCGTAGGGCCCACCGAGGAACTTCGTCAGTTGGACATCGGCATCGTTCACGACCTGCCCGGCGTGGGTCGCAGCATGAAGAATCACCCTTCTGTTTCAATCGTGTTCCGCTCGCAGCCGGGGAGCCATCTGGCGCCGGACGCGCCCCGGAACCAGGTGGGGCTGAGGTTCACCGCCAGCGGATCGTCCGCCCGCAATGACATTCAGGTCCAGCCCACCACGTCCTACCCGGAAAGCCGGGAAGCGCCCGATATTCGCATCGGTTGCCGGTTGGAGTTCCCTTACAGCGAGGGAATCCTGACCCTTGCCTCCTCTGACGTGTCGGTGCAGCCGCACTTGGATTTCCGGTTCCTCACCGATCCCAGGGACACCGCTAGGCTGCGCGACGCAGTGCGCCGCTGTGTCGAGCTCTTCGGACACCCGGCCTTAGCCGGTCTGCTGGCGGAGCGGCTGTCGCCCGCCGACAAAGACCTGGCCGATGACGACGCTCTGGATGCCTGGCTGCAACAGAACGCCGGCATCGCCGGGCACGCTTCGGTCACCTGCAAAATGGGGCCGGATACCGACCCGTTGGCAGTGGTGGATCAACATTGCAACGTTCACGGCCTAGCGGGGCTCCGGGTCGTCGACGCTTCGGTCATGCCCGATATAGTCCGGGCCAACACCAACGCCACCATCATCATGATTGCCGAACGGATCGCCGATTTCATCCAAGAAGGCCGATAGCGGCTCGGTGGGGCATCCGGGGGCACAGCGTGGGTCTGAGAACCACTGCGTTACCTTAGCCGGTGAAGCAGCCTACCCATCACAAAGATGGCCGAAGACACAGATTGCGGCCTTGTCATTGACGAGGAGGACGTGGTTTCCATAGACAGTCTCCGCCTCGCCGTGGAAGCCATCTTTTCTTCAGAGGGAAAGGTGGAAGGCAGTGCAGCAGGCAAAGCGCAAGGGGCTGTCCTCCCACCAAGCCACTGCTCTCTCGCCAATTTTGACAGGTTGTGAAAAATCGCCGCAAGCCATCTTTTGGAACACGTTCGCCCGCCCCTGTTAGCCCCGTCCCTGTTAGCCCGGCCCCTGTTAGCATGGCCCCTGTTAGCATGGTAACCCTCTGTTATAATCGCTGGCATCACCGCCGGAGCAGAACCCAAGCCGGAGCGGAGTCGCCATGGCCACCAAGCCCGTTCGCCCCCAGGTTTCGCATTCTCCCGACGGGGAGCCGGTGGACGACCTGTCCATCGAATACCCCTCTTCGGACGGAGAACCCATGGTTGAGTCTGACTTCCAGTACATTCCTCTGACTGAGACCGTTTCCACCCTGCGCGTCCGGTTCACTGGCCGCACGGACGTTTATATCGCTGGGGATATGATGGTCTACTACCGGATGAACGCCCCGGCGTACAGCGTTGCGCCGGACCTCTACGCCGTCTTCGGCGCGACGGGAAATCACCGCCGGGACTCTTGGATTGTGTGGCGGGAGGGGAAGGCCCCGGACTTCGTTATGGAGATTGCGTCGGAGAGCACTTGGCGGCGGGACGTTGGTGCAAAGCGGGATATCTACACAGAGATGGGAGTACCGGAGTATTGGCGGTTCGATCCCACCGGACGGTGGTTTACACCGGCGCTGGCGGGCGAGCGGCTGGTAAACGGAGAGTACCAGCCTATTTCCGTGGCCGAGGGCCCCGCCGGCGAGCTGCGCGGGTACAGCGAGGTACTGGGCTTGGAGTTCCGCGTGGAGGCTGGCCTGGAGCTGCGTCTGTACGACCCGGCCACCGGGGAGCGGTTGAGGAACCACCTGGAAGAGACAGAGGCCCGGCAGGCTGCTGAAGCGGAACGTAGAGCGGTAGAGGCCCATCTTCAGGAAGAGGCACAGGCCCGGCAGGCTGCTGAAGCGGAAGTCCGGCGGCTGCGTGCCCTTCTGGGCGACCCGTAGCCGCAGCCGCAGGTCTCACGTGATAGAAGAGTCTCTCTTTGGTGGAGACCAGTCTTACGACTGACGCCCGGTAATGCTTGGGTGATTTGTGAAAACCGGCCTGGGCGCCAAGTATTATTCAAGAGACTGCGCGGTGTGATTCAGCGAGAAGGCGGCGACAGGCCTCCCTTGGCCGGGTGTCGCCGCCATTCTTGCGCTATCCTCGCCGCAATTCGTAGCGGTAGCCCTGATGGGTGCCACGGTCGGGTACCGCAGTTGGGCTCGCGGGCGGGAAGGGGTAGGACGAGTCGGCTTTCTTCTCGCCCAAGATATTTCGAACTGCGCCGATGCCGTCTACTTCCATCTCCACCATGTCGCCGGGTTCGAGGAAGCGGGCAGCCTCGTAGCCCTTGCGGATGGCCTCGCGCACCGATCCGCCGCCCACCGTGCCGCTGCCGAGAACGTCGCCCGGCGCGATGCGGCTGTCCTTGGAGGCCCGCTGCACAATCTCGCCCCAAGTGTAGTAGGCGGTGGAGGCGTCGCCGTCGGTCAGCCACGACTCGCCGTTGACCCGCACTTGGCACTTGACGGTCAGCCGCCCGTCGCGGATGTAGGGGGCCATCTCGTCGGTGGTGACCATCCACGGCCCCAGGGTGCTGGCCGTGTCCTTGCCCTTGGCCGGCCCCAGCCCGAAGGCCATCTCGTCGAACTGCACGTCGCGGGCGCTCCAGTCGTTGAAGATGCAGAATCCCGCGATGTGCGACAGCGCATCGCCCGGCGCAACGTCGGTCCCGTTGCGTCCGATGACCGCCCCAATCTCCATCTCGTAGTCGTACTGGTCCGAGGTGGACGGGAATGGAACGGTGTCATCCGGCCCGTAGATGCACAGGGTGTTGGAGAAGTAGAACACCGGCATCCGGTACCAGACTTCGTTGGGCTCGCGGGTGCCCTGCGAACTGGCGTGTTCCTCGTAGACGATGAAGTCGCGCACCGTCGGCGGCTGAAGTATCGGCGAGCGCAGCCGGACGGCATCCAGCGCCACCGCTGGGGCCGCCGTCCCGCTGGCCAGCGTGTCCCCCACCCGGTCAACAGACGACTCATCCAGGGCCAACAGGGCGCCAACGTCCCTCACCGTGCGCGGCTCCCCCAGCAGCACGGTAACGTCCACCACGCTATCGCCCTGCAACACGCCGCAGCGCGGCCCGGTGCCGGTGTCGTAGGTAAGCAGTTTCATAGTTGTTCTCCTGTTTGAGATTTATTAAACGCAGAGAGCGCAGAGGGGTTGGGGCATTTGAGATTCTAATCAAGCCGCCATTCTTTCTTGAGGGCGTCTATCAGTCTCTGTTGACGGCTTTCCAGAACCGCGGGCGTCCACTCAGATTCGCTCACCACCTGCGTGGTTAAGGCAAAAGGGCTAGATCCGTTGCGCAAGAAATACTCGCGCTTCTTATGGTCGAACTCGAAGTTGGACGCCCGGTTGTTTCTGCGCCGGGATAGAAGCACCAGATTAGCGAGCCGGTGAGTCCACTGCCGACGTGCCCCGGCATTTGGGAACCATTCCATCCATTTGGAACCTTGCGCTGGGTTTTAGAGAGTTGGCTTGCTTTGATTTTTGACGTATCATACGTACGTGAGTGAAAAACTCACGAAATTTATCTCGAGTCAAGTCTTCTTCGATCTCTTCCCATTTGTTGCTGTAAGTGACTTCTTCTTCTGATGATGTCATTGCGCCAATGACATCAGACTTCAAGATGTCGGTCGGAGATAGGCTGGCCTTCTTCCTTGATGAGAACAATACTTCCCATAAAATAGGGGTCATTAGCGTTGTTTTGCTCCATCGCGTTACGCAAATCATCCAATAAAACGCTAACATGTTCTTTTTCCCATGAATACGGACGCTGATAGGTTCCCATCTCGAAAAAGTATATGTCTTTACCAAACAAATCGTCTATGTTTTGCTCGTTGGCAGTGAATGTAGCCATTACACTCTCCTCATCTGCAAATGGGGTGAATGCGAGCAAATTCTACTCGCACTATGAGGAATAACGCAATCTCGTGGCTCAAACCTACTCCGGCTCCATGTCCCTTTCTTCCAGCTCGTGCCACAGCACGTTGCCGGCGGCTATCTCCGCTTGGGCGTTGCGGTCGTTGCGGACGCTGGAGACGACCGCATGCGCCGGCTGGCCGGTGAAGCGGGTCAGCAGCGCGGCGTTCCGCAGGGCCCGGCTGGCGTCCCTCTGAGTTGCAGTGAAGGAGGCTTCCACGGCGATGTAGCAGGTGTCGCCGTTCCCGTCCGTCGCCTCGATTATCAAGTCAGCCCGGCTGAAACTGCGGAGTTCATTGGCGGGAATGTCCCCCCCGGCCGCCTTCTGCGCCATATTGGCCAGCTCCGCCTGCGTCACATCGCGGCCGTACGCAATTCCGAGGTTCAACGCCAGGTTCACATCCAAAACGATGGCAGGGGCATTCCGTATGGCAGTGAAACGGGCATGGCCCCCCTTGGCTTGCGCTACATCATTGCTCAATGTGGTCAGGCGGCGGTCTATACGGTCGTTTATAGCCTTCTGCTCCTTGACGAACCCCCTCATCTCCAAGACGAAGGCGTGCATCTCGGCAACGAAGGCGTCGAAGCGGGCGGGCAGTTGCAGCAGTTCCTCGCTTAATATCTGGGCGCGCACTGCCTCCTTCCACTGAGGATTTTCCGACAGGGCGCGCAGAAAGTCTTCCTGATTGTCTATGGTGGCCATGGATTCTCTCTTGCGGAAAATAACTCTTATATTCTAAACATTCCGCAGACAATGCGCCATTCTTTAATTCAATGAACAGAGGGCATAGAGACATTCCCTACGCCCTCGGCGTTCTCTACAGCCTGCCGTTGAAGCTAGCTCCTAGTGCATCGGCGAGAAGCTGGCTGGGGCCATGATTTTGTTTTCTTGGGACACGCGGCCTGGGGCGCCGCTGGGCCACTGGGGAATCTTGCTGGCTTCGGCGCGGACTTCGGCGCGGTGGTTCAGGTCCTTGTAGGGCCAGACGTGCATCCAGCGGTTCAGCCCGCCGAACTCGGTGTACATCCCGGCGGCCAAGGGCGAGAACTCCTCGCGGTAGGGCAGCGATTCGCCCCAGCGGCGCAGCAGCTCGGGGATGGAGCCGGGCTGGTAGGTGTAGGTGCGCATCTCATAGATGCTGCCCAGCGCCTGATCGCCGCCCATGGGCCGCATGAAGGGCGCGGGCGTCCAGACTTCCGCGTTCATGTTCAGTATGTTGCCCGGCGTGATTTTCGGGGGCCAGTTGGCTTCCTTACTGGCGGCCGCGCGGATTTGGGCCCGCTCCTCCAGGTTTTCGTAGCCCCAGACGTGGATAATCTGGTTCAGCGGCCCGATTTCCGTGTGCCAGAACGCCGCGATGGGCGAATACTTTTCGCGGTACGGCAAAGCCTCGGCAAAGGCTTCCTCGGCCTGCGGCACTGCTCCCGGCTTCAGGTCGTAGGTGCGAACCTCGTAAATCATGCGCTCTCCTTCATCAACTGATGGCTGACTGCCGAATACGGGCAGTGTAACAACCGCGCCAAAGAGCGGCAAGCGCGGAGAGAGGACTTGAGGGTTTCAAGGGGATGATCGAGTGCGGCCGACGGCTGGCTACCTAGATGGGATCAGTCCCGCCGGTCCGGTTCACCTGGTTTCCCACTGTATCGGCGAGCAACCCAAGAGCGGATGTTCCTCGGTGTTGCTGTGGATGCAGACGTCCCATCGGGTGTCGTCGTTAGGGGCTGATAAGGATGTCAATGCCCTTACAATCAGTCTTCCCGAGCTAGGATAATAGAAATACTTTTCCCCGGACGTATCTATGCACCAAGCGGAGCAGTAGTATCCATATACCGCCCTGTAGTAGTCCCCATTGCGATACACCATCACATTTGGATTGCAGCTGTGACCTGGCAGGGTGGTGGCATCGCAGGCTACGAATGACGACTGCCGAATCTTAACGTCCAGTTCGAGCAGTCCGTCGTGCGACACCGAAACGCCGTCCTTCCAGTCGATTGCAGGCCAGTTCCTGTTGTCCGGGGTGTGACCTCCGATAAGAGCAGGCAGACGCTTTCGGATGGCCGTCGCAGAGACGCCATTGGCATAGGGCTGGTTGAGCACAGCTCCGGCATTGATGCCAATAACTAGACCCTTCCTGTTTAGAATGGGGCCGCCGGAGTTGCCCTTCGCAGTATTCAAGGGCCGGTTTTCCATATCCCAGCCATTCTCGTCCGGTTCCGATTCAAGCCTGTCAAAGTTGCCCCACGTCGCTTGCATGGTGTCGGCCCTCAGCGGGTAGCCGAAGGCCCCGATTTCGTCTCCCGAGGCGTATGATCCGTCCTCAGCCAGCGGCAATGTCTGGAAGCTCTCCGAGCAACAAATCCAGACCACCGCGAAGTCGTACCTATCATCCTCGCCTATAACAACGCCGGGGTAGATTGCCCTATCCCCGACTATCGCCGTGACAGTGCCGGTGTCACCCTCGACTACGTGCCGGTTAGTAGCGACGTAAGCCGAGTTTTCCAGAGTTTGGATGATGAACCCGGAGCCACTGTGATAGTCGGTGGCAAGCCGGACGATGGAGGGCTGGACCAAGTCAACTACTTCCCGATAGGACATCAGCGGCTCAGGCGTCGGTGTGGGGGTGGCAGTGGGCTCTGTAGTAGCCATGGGCACTATTCGGTCTACGATCTCGAATCCGCCCGACGCTACTAACCGGTCTTCCACGTAAAGTTCCACCCAATACGCCGCCCGCCTTCCAATTTTCTGACTCCCGCCAGCCATGTCCGCTAAAGTGCAAGCTAGCAGACCAGCCTAGAGCAACATAGGAGTCAGTAGTCTGACGGGCAAAGATACTTCCGTCCGGACGGAAGAAGACGACTTTAATCTCGAAGTCACGTCTCTGGGGCTGACTTGGATAGTCCAGATCAATTTGCCAGTTTACATATCTCGCAGTGTGCCGGCTGAATACGTTGGCGAAAACTCTGTCTTCACGGGAAGGAGTGTCAAAGCCGCTTTCGAAGAATCTTAAGTTGGTGACCGTGGCGTCCAATAACGGTATCGTGCCTAGCGTCGGCTCGCGAGGCGGTATCGGCGTGGGAGTCGGTTTCCTCGTGGAAGCAGGCCGACGAGTCGGCGCAGGGCGCGGTGTGGCCGTCGCCGTTGGCTCAGGCGTTGGGGTCGCTGTCGGGGAAGGCATTGAAGTCGGTTCTGGAGTTGGTGTGGACGTCGGCGTTGGTGTAGCTGTTGGAACAGGGGTCCCCGTGGGCATGGGTGTAGGAGTGGCCGGTGGCGTCGGAGTCGGCGCGGGCGTGTCCGTAGGGATGGCGGCAACAGCGGTCGACACGCTCGCTGCCACGGTTGCGGGTATATCCGGGGTAGCTGTCGGAGCCGACGTAGGGGCAGGCTCTTCCGTCGGAATCGCCGTCGGCGTGGGGGCGGCGCAGGCGACAGCAGCCAGCAACAGAACTATGAATAGAAAACCGCGCATCCCGGCACTCCTTGAGTTCGGGCAGTGTAACAACCGCGCCATAGGGCGGCAAGCGCGGAGGGGAACGGGCGGGACTTCAACGGGCGCTCCAGCCGGTTCACCGGCTGGTATCATTATTCTTGTCATAAAAATTCGGAGGCACTCGCCATGACGCAGGAACTGGGCCGCATTGAACGTCCATCGGCAGAGCAGTACCGGGGACGCCGCAAGCTGATGCTGGTTCCGCTGGTTTATAGTCCGGCGGCGGACGACCCGGAGGGCGCCGCCGCTCTGCAAAACTACTGGGAGCAGATGCAGTCCCAAGTTGCCGCGCTGGAAAACGCCCTCGGCGGTCTGCAACACATCTACCACGAGAGCATCACCGCCGACGAGGAGGAAGGGCTGGAGCAACTGCAAGCCGGCGACCGCCGCAGCCACGCCTTCGTCGCGGGCAAGCGCGAGACCGGCGCGGCACTGGAGGCCACCGAAGACATCGAGATTCTGCTGGAAACCCTCGACCTGCAACGCTGCCTGATGATTCCCTTGACCAGCCCTGCCGTCGCGGCCCGGCTCCAGGAATGGCACGCTGATGCCAACCGCCGCCGCTACGAACACATCGCCGCCCGCATAGACGCCACGCTGACGGACGACGGCGTCGGGCTGCTGCTCATCAGCGAGCGGCATCAGGTGCAGTTCCCCGCCGACATCGAGGTCTTCTACGTGTCGCCGCCCGCGCTGGACCAGTTCCGCCGCTGGCTGCAAAACTGGGCCGCCCGCCAGCAGCAGGCCGCCGCCACCGCCGCAAGCACGGATGCCGATGAGGACAGCGAGTAACCCCCTCTCTTCGGGGCTCGTCTCCCTCCGGGAGTGTAGGCGCGCGCTGCTGTGCGCCCCTGCGGCGAGGATGTCTCAATCCAATCGGCAATTGACACCCCACCCGGCTGATTACATACTGGCAACCACTGTTGCATAGAGCAATGCGGCCATTGCAGTCCGTCTCATTCCTACGTCATTCCCGCGAAAGCGGGAATCTAATCGCAGCCGGTCATGGGGGTACCAGATGAAGCGCGAAGTTTTCTTCTTCACCGAAATGGGCTACACCGCCTACCCGCAGGACGAAGCCCAGCGGCGCGGCTACAACAACCTGATGTTCCCCAACGAGCACTTCAGCCCGGAAAAGGCCCAAGAACTCTACGGTATGTACTTCGACGAGTTGCAGTACTGCACCGAGTCGGGCTTCGACGGCGTGATGATTAACGAGCATCACAACAACCCGCTGTGCATGATGCCATCGGTCAACGTCATCGGCACGGTGCTGGCGACCCGCACCAAGCAGGGCAAGATTGTCTTCTTGGGCAACGTCCTGCCCATCCACGACAACCCCCTGCGCGTTGCCGAAGAAGTGGCGATGATTGACATCCTGTCCGGCGGGCGCGTGGTCTGCGGATTCGTGCGCGGCATCGGACAAGAAAGCATGGCCACCAACACCAATCCCATCTACAACCGCGAGCGTTTCGACGAGGCCCACAACGTCATCGTGGATGCGTGGACGAAGCCCGGTCCATTCCGGCACGAGGGCAAGCACTTCCACTACCGGGTGGTCAACCCTTGGGTGATGCCGCTCCAGAAGCCCCATCCGCCCATCTGGATTCCCGGCGTGGCCTCGCCGGAGTCGGTCATCTGGGCGGCCAAGCACAAGTACCCCTACGTGGCCCTGGCCCCGCCGCTGGACCTGCTGTCCGACATCTACCGCCTCTACCAGAACACCGCCGAGGCCGACGGGTGGACGCCGACGCCGGAGCATCGCGGCTACGCGGTGCGGGTGAACGTGGCCGACTCCGACGAAAAGGCGTATGAGGAAGGCAAGAACTTCTACTGGCAGCTAGGCACGTCCTTCGGGGTGACGCCCAACCACTGGCTGGCCCCGCCGGGCTACCTGACCCGCGCCGCGGCCACCGGCCCCCGCGAGCAGGCCCGCCGCGCCGTGCAGACCGTCGTCCCCGGCGGCCCCTCGCTGCCCTACGAAGACGCCCAGGCCACCTACCAGATAGTCACCGGCAACCCCGACACGGTAATCAAAAAGCTCAAGCACCTGATAGACATCATAGACCCCGCCAACATCATCCTATGGGGACGCGAGGGCCCCATGACCCACAAGGTAGCCATGCGCAGCATAGACCTGATGACCCAAGAGGTAATCCCAGCCATCCGCAACTACGAAGCCCAGCGGGAGGAGTGAGGGGGAGCGGCGCAGGAATGACTACAGAAGACCACGGCAACCACAACGCTAACGGCCAAGACATAGCGGCGGCCATCCGCGCTGCTATACGCCGACAGTTTGACACTGATATGCCGCCTGCCCAAGCGGCGGCTTTCGCGGAAAACTACCGCAACAGCATGAACTTCTACCGGCGGCACGGCCAAGAATACCTTGCCGCCGGTGACTACCGGCAGGCCGCCGAAAAGTCATGGGGCGCATTCGCTTCATCGGTGAAGTCCATCGCCGCCGATTACGGCATGAAAATTACCTTCCACGGCAGCATCATCAACGTTGCTGGCCGTCTGGCGACCCTGGCCGCTCAAGACGACCAGGACGCGGGGGAAGTTATCAGCTCTGGGCTAGGCCTGGCCCGCAGCCTGCATCAGCATTTCTACGAAAACGACCTTCCGCCCGGTCAGGTCATATTCTCGGCCGGGAAGGTCGCCGTCGCCATTGATCTGATGCAGCAGCGGTTCGCTTCCGGTCCGGTGAACGGGCGGGAGGGTTAAGCCGGTTCGGGGGTTTCTGCTATCGCTCCGCTGAGGGGCGCGGGCCACTGCCAGGGGTTGTTTGTGTCGTTGATTGCCTGGTCTACTTCCTCCATTAGCCGGATGGTCTCTTGCAGCGCGGCGGCTATCTTCACATAGTGGTTCTGGTCATCGAAGGACAATACCCGGCCCCGGCGGTCTTTCAGCCATTTGTCCATTGGCTGATACCCGCCAACCCGGAACTCCCAGACCTCCGGCGCTATGTCGTTGAAGTATTGGCCTTTTTTGCCGCCCTTCTTGGCGTTGGCGCTGATGTAGACCCGGCCCTTCTCGATGGGCGCTTCCTCGCCCGGCGGAGTTTCGTCAGGCTCGTAGTATTTGGGATAGCCCTTTTCTATCACGTTATCCCCCGGCACCGGGAAATTGGCCGCCGGTTGGTTGAGCCGGGAGGACTCCATCAGGTGGACGTTCGTTAGCTGCTCACCCAGCCCGGCCAGCGCGCGAAACGACTCTGCGTCGTCAACCAGCGGTACGCGGGGGAAGTCGGCCCGCAGGAACTGGTCGTACCGCTCACGGTAGGACGGCGAGTGGAACATCGCGTAGATGTAATGGAACACATCCTCCGGCCCAAAGGTTTGCCGCAGGTCGCCCTTGCCGTCAGTGATGAACTGCAAGGACAGCCGCCGCTCCAGCTCCGCCGTGAACGCCGGGGCCAGGTTCGGCTGCCGCTCGCCCCGCTGGTACAGCCCTTGCGCGATTTCCTGCTCCGTGGGGTAAAAATAGAGGGGGAAAAGGTAGTTCCCTTGTCTTATTTGAAAGGCCGCAACTTTGTATGGATAGATGCGCGTTACGCCAGCAATGCATCCCACTCCAAGTCGGCTATGCGAAAGTTGTCGCAGGAAATCAACCCAGATTGTTTCCTTCCACCATGTGCCGCATTACTTCCGGGCGCGGTCTGCAGATAAATCCGCTACTGTTGCCCGTGTAGTACGTATCTGGTATCAAACGGCCTGTACAATACCGGCGTCACCATCCTTCTCGCTTAGCCCTGACTTATTCAAGTCATCCTGCGCCAAACTAACTTTCCAGTCTTGGGCATCGTTGCCCAATTTATACTGATTTCGGGCAGTTTCGGACGACAGACTCGCAAAATCTCGCACTGTCGGCATCACTGCGTCACGTGACCAGTGAATGGTGAGACTGTCACGGGCGGTTACTATGCCTGCTGAGTTGACGGGCATTATTTCGTTTATGGCAAGCCATTTCCGGTATTCCTTCCCGAGTTCATTGTCCCAAGGCTTGAACCTATAATCGGGCGATTCCGGCGCAAGAGTTGTCCAGTCGGTTGTTTGAAATATCCAAATCATGCAGACTTTCGTACTTGGCTTCTCTTGTTCCCCATAGCTCGGAATGATAAACAGTGGCTGGACCTTGTTTGCCTGTCCTCTTTAACGAATATGGCGATGGAGACGCCTTGCTGGATGTCAAATACATTCTGATCAAGTCCGCCATCGGGAGCGCGTTCTTGCATACGGGAATTGCCGTGCAAGTCCAATAGGTAAATATCGGTAAAGTGCCCATCAACTGCTGCCGCATCCCGCGAAAAGTAGGGGCATCCAGGTACCCGTGATTGGTGACGAAGGCCAGGATTCCGGCGCCGGTTTCCTGGATACGATGCTGGCCGAAGCGGATGAACTTCACGTAATCGTCTTGCAGCCACTTGGTGTTTCTTTCACCGAGACCCTTTCCGTCAACCTGTTTGTAGTCCTCGATGAGTTCGCCGATCCAAGTTAGCTTGCCTTCCTTACGGCTGGCGTTGGCCGAGTGGCCGGAGTAGGGGGGATTGCCCAGCACCACCATGATGGGCATATCCCGCTTGATTTCCACGGCGGAGTTGGCTTCTTCAGCAATCACGCGATAAGGGCCGGACAGAGGCACCTGCATTTCGCCTTCTTCCAGCGAGTTAGTCAAGTACACCCCAAGACGCTCGCTATTGGCCAAGTCATAGGCCCAACCCGTGCGGCTCTCTGCGGGCAGGTCTTGGCCCGACAACTGCATTGCCAACTTCAAGTGGGCCATGGCGTAAGGGGCCATCAGCAGCTCGAAGCCGAACAGCCTAGGAAGCAGGTGTTCCTTGACGTAGCCGTCCCACATTCCGGCGTTTCCGCTGCTGCGGTAGTGTTCGCGGATGTGGTCGATCACGCCGTACAGGAAGGAACCCGTCCCGCAGGCCGGGTCCAGCACCAGCACGCGGTGGGAACGTTTTTCTACCGTTTTCTCTTCGCCGCTACCGTATTCCAAGGTTTCGTAGGTGGCGGTTGAATGATCGGCCAGCCCTTCGTGGCAGTTGAAGTTCTGGCGCAGGATATGGTCCACCGAACGCACGATGTAGGACACCACCGGCTCCGGCGTGTAATAGACACCGCGCCGCTCCCGCATCGCCGGGTCATAGGCCGCCAGGAAGGTCTCGTAGAAGTGCAGAATCGGGTCTTGGCGAGCGGCCCTTTTGCCGAAGTCGGCCAGCACGGCCTCCATATCTGCGTTGCCCAAAAGCTGGGCTAGGTCGTCCACGAAACCGACAAAAGGCTCGTCATCCAGAGCCGGGTCAGAAACCAGAAAGAATATGCGCCGGATGAAAGGGTTGGCTTGGGGAATATGGCGAGCCGCGTCCTTCCGTTGAAACCCGCCGGAATCGTGGTTCACTCTGGCGGCGAACAGCCCATAGGCCAGAGTCTGGGCAAACATATCAGCGAAAGCGTCTTGGCTGAGGTCGGGAACCAGCACGTCCTTTGATGCTTGGTAGAGGTCGGTTACGTCTTGGGACAGCTTGTCCAAGCGAAACCCCTCGGTCACGATGTCGCGTACCAAATGCGTAAGGCGAGCCATGTGCCGCGCCAGTTCCTCAGCGCTGGCGACGGGAGCAGGGTTATGTTGCAGGAAATCGAAAAGCAGGGCGTCAGTTTCGGCTATGCCGCCGTTGCGCAGTACCGGCTTGCCTCTGCCGTCCGGCTCCGCAAGGCGGGCAGTGTAGCGAAGCTGGCCGTCCACGTACCAGCGGAACTCGGCATAGTCGGTAAGCAGCAGGTTGGGCAGCGAGTTCCGGTAGCGCTTGAACTGCTGCCCGTTGGTCGTGGAAGGGTTAGGGCGGTTGCTGTCCCGCTCAATATCAGCAAGGCTGGTTCCGATGTCTTTGGCCTCGACGTAGCCGACGGTTAAGCCGTCCTGCTTCCGGCTGACGGCATAATCGGGAGCGCCGCACTCAACCCGCTTGGGTTCGTTGGTCGCCGCAATCCCGTCAACGGCGAACTCCAAGAGTTCTTGCAGCGCGGGCCGGTGGGTGTGTTCGGTGGCGTTGCCCCGCGACACGGCGGCCTGCAACTCTTTTACGTAATCTCGAAAAATCTTGGCGTCAGCCATGCGAGACTTCCTTTAGGCATAATCCGCGCCCATTATGGCAGCGGTTGCGGTGGTGCGGCATTGTACTACGCTACTGCTACCCCCGGTCCCCCGGCAGGCGGGTTGCCACCGCTGCCATGCCGGGCGGGGGCCAGTTGCCGGTTAGGTAGTCGTATAGGTTGGCGGCGCTTATGCGCATCACCATTGGGGCCATGCCTTCCTGCTCCACGTCCATCGGGTAGCGGTCGGTCAGCGCGGTCAGCGTGGCCGTTGCCTCCTCGCGGGTCAGGCCCCGGTCTATGGCGTCCTGCACGTAGTCCTTCCACTCGATGATGAACTCGCCCTGCTCGTCCAGGTAGTCCTTGCCGCACAGCGCGCCGTGGCCCGGAACGAAGATGTCCTCGCCCAGCTTGCGCAGCGACTCCAGAGCCGTCAGCCACAGGTCGGGGTTGGCCTCGTGGAGCCAGGTCTGCACTCCGTGGAAGATGTTGTCGCTGGTGAACACCACGCCCTCTTCCTTAATCACCACCGCCGCCTGATACAGCGTATGGCCGGGCATACTAATCATCTCGAAGGTGTGGTCGCCGACGTGCAGGGTCATCGCGTCCTGGAAGGTGATGATTGGCGCGTTGGCCCGGTAGCCTTCCAGCAGCGCCGGCTCGTCCGGGCCGAAGGTGCCGACGCGGGCGGCGTGTTCCGCCATGTCGGTGTTCAGGATACGGGTGCGGACGCCCTCGTGGGCGATGACCGGCGCGTCGAAAAAGGCGTTGCCGGTCCAGTGGTCGCCGTGGGGTTCGGTGTTGATGATGTAGCGCAGCAGTCCGCGCTTCTCGATTTCGGCCCGCAGCCACATCGCAGTGCTGGGCTTGTGCGGGCTGTCAATCATCACGATGCCCTCGGAGGTGGTGACAAAGCCGAAGTTGCAGCCCCGCGCCTCGGTCTCGACCCATACGTTGCTGGTAAGCTGTTTCATAGCTGGCCTCCCTGATTAAGAGGAAGAGATTTGACCGGCGGATAAGCGTTCGCCGCCCTGCATTCTACACGGTTGACCGGCTGGGTGGGCGCGCCTATGCTGTATAACCAATTCATCGTGCTGGGGGAGCGTTGGACAGCCGCGACCTGGATCTTCACGGCAAGACTTGGCCCGAAGCCTTGGAAGAGTTTGTGGACGCCTACAACAAGGCCGTGCAGCCCGGCGGCCATGCTTGCCGCACGCTGCGGGTCATCCACGGCTACGGCTCCACCGGCGGCCCCGGCGTCCTGCGCACCCGTTTCCGCAAGTTCCTGGGGAAGCACGACACCCGGCTGGAATTCACGCCCGGCGAGAAGACCGACGGCAACCCCGGATACACAACGGTTACTCCGAAATACGCCCTCCCCGGCGCCGATGCCGCCTTGTCCGAGTTGGTCTGGGACTACTGCGAACAGCCGAAAACCCTAAACAAAATCGCGGGCCAGTTCCGCCGCTACGGTACGCCCCGGGTGCAGCAGGCGGTCCGCTCGCTGGTGGCGCAGCAACGGCTCCGAAAGGGGGCCAGGGCGCGCAACAGCGTGTACGAGGCGGTGTAACGGCTGCCATAACGGCAGGCCCACCGGGAACTCGCTGGCATAATTCACTCAACCGGGCTGGAGGACAAGCTATGGGCGAAATGTTGCAGCAGGGGGGCCGATTTCCCCAATTGGAGTTGAAGTTGCTGGACGGCGGGACGCTGACTCTGCCCGGCGATGCGCCGAGCCGCTACACCGCGCTGCTGTTCTACCGGGGGCACTGGTGACCCTACTGCCAGCGGCAGTTGGCCGCGTATGAGGCAGCCAAACCGGAATTAGACGCGCTGGGCGTGACCGTCATAGCCGTCAGCACCGACAACGAGGAGCAGGCGCAGGAAGTGAAGGGCCGCGGCTTGAGCTTCCCGGTCGCTTACGGCGCTAACAAGGCCGACGCCGACACCATCGGCGCCTGGTGGTCCGACGATCGCGGCGGCTTCGTCCAGCCTGCCGAGTTCCTGCTGGGACGCGGCGGCGTGGTGCTGGGGGCCATGTACGCCTCCGGCCCGGTGGGACGTATGGCGTCCGACGAAGTCATCTATTCCATAACGTCCCGCGAGAACCGGCGGCGCCAAGAAGAAGGCGAAACGGCAGGATAGATTATCCACAATTTTAGGGGCGCACAGCCGTGCGCCCCTAAAAGGTACTCTTGTGTACAAGGGACTCTTATGAACGAAGCCAATCAGCAACTCGTAGACATGATGGAACACGTCTGGCGCTCCATCGCCACCCTCTGCAACGGCCTCACCGAAGCCCAGTGGAAGACGCCCACCGACTGCCCCGGCTGGTCGGTGCAGGACCAGATCTCGCATCTGGCAGGCTCCGAGACGGGGATCCTGGGCGACCCCGACCCCGGCCACACGCCCGCCGACCTCTCGCACACCCGCAGCGAGCAGGGACGGCACAACGAGATCGTGGTGGACTTCCGCCGCCCGTGGCCCGGCCAGCAGGTGCTTTCCGACTTCCGCGCCAAGACCGCCCGCCGGATGGAAAGCCTGCGCGCGATGTCCGACGACGACTTTGCCGCCGAGATGCAGACCCCGGTCGGCCCCGGCAGCGTCTCCGAGTTCCTCAGCATCCGCATCATGGACGCCTGGATTCACGAGCAGGACATCCGCCGCGCCCTGAACCGCCCCGGCGAGATGGAGGGGGCGGTCGCCGCCCACGCGCTGGGCCGCGTCATCCGCGCCATGCCCTTCGTCGCCGCCCGCCGCGCCCAGGCCCCCGACGGCACGACCGTGCTGTTCGACATCTCCGGCCCTGCCGGACGCCTCATGCCCATCGGCGTCACCGTAACCTCCGACGGAAGCCGACGCGGCCGCGAGCTGGAGCAGGCCCCCGGCAGCCCCACCGTCCGCATCACCCTCGACGCCGAGACCTTCGGCTGCCTCGGCTGCGGCCGCTGGGACCCCGACGAAGTCCTGCGGTCGGGCCAGGTGTCCATCGAGGGCGACACCACCCTCGGCGAGTCCATCGTCCGCCAAATGAACATAATGCCCTGACGCCACCACCTTTCCGTTTACCTGTTTCGCAGGGGGCAGGCGCCGGGCGCCCCTGGGCATCGAGTGTCTGCTCTGCAAGGCAGAACCGGCCAGGCGGGCGGTCTCGGTGCGCCATTCGGAAAACCGAGATTACGCCGGCTCCGCAGTTGTTGCGGCCCTCCTCGTCACTCCCTCCTCACCCGCCGGGATGCTCTCTTGGCAGTTGCATTGCATACCGCCGAGGACGTTTCCGGTGCGGCAACTTGGAGCTGCCTCGTCCCATCCCTCTCCCACTGGATACAGAAACGCCAAAATCGGCTGAAATCCCCTGACAGACATATTGAGTCGATTGCAAAATTGAACAGAACGTCAGAAAGCCACCCGCCCTTGGAGCAACAGCAGCCAGCCATACCGGACCGGAACACCAACTGATAATGTACGCAAGCAACCGGTTCACCACGGAGCTCGATGTGAGGTAATCCGATAGACATGGCCAGTCAGGAACAACCAAGTTTGCTGGACAAACGCCCTGAGAGTACAATCAGCCCAAACGCAAGGAGCATCGGCAGCCTAAACGCAAGGAGCACCGGGTCCAATGACCACCATCAACACAGTAGATGACTTCCTCATAGATTACTATGTCCAGAACCACGTCCAAAAGTTCGCGGAAGTAATCGCCGACAACCTGGATCTGAAGTGCGTCCAAACTCTCAGTCCCAAACAACTGCTGGACATCGCGAAGAAAATGACCGGCTCCACGGGAATAGACCAGAGCCAACGAAACAGCTTTGTGCACGCCGATCTCGTTATCGAAGCGACAGCAGAGAACGGCGAAACCGCCTACGTTACGGTCGAAGCGTCATGGACCGCAGACAACAGGGACTCCGGCAGAGCTCTGCGCAACGCCAGGTATCTCGAAAACGCGACCGGGCACCGCGCAATTGCAGCCGTAGCCAGCGTCCGTAACGATTACGAAGTGGAAGAGCTGGTCGAAAACGGACAGCTACACTGGCACAGCATCCCAGACAATGACCTGCAACCCGAGTAGGAAGGGATAATTCACAAACAAGCTTCAAAGGACTACTAGTGGCGGTGGCCCGTTGAGTGCATTATCAGGTTGCCCTTGGCGACTTCGGTCATCACCTCCACCGCCTCGGCCAGGGTCTCGTCGTCCACTCCGAGATGCTTCACGGCATCCAGATGGAAGCGCACTCAAACGCCGCAATTGTTCATGGCGGACACGATGTAGGCAATGAGCTTCTTGGTCTTCAGGTCCAGCCTTCCGGCAACCATGGTCTGCTGGTAGTAAGCCCAGTAGGATTCCAGGTGGGCCGGGTTGTGGGCGATTAGCTGGAAGGTCTGCGGCACAAATTCCCAACCCATGCTCGCCTTGATTTCTTCGTAAATTTCCTTCACCCTGCCGGTGGCTTGCTGTTCGGTTACCAGCTCTACTCTGGCCAACGCTTCGTCTCCTTTCTTGTGCGTGTCCCGCCGGAAGCTCCCGGCTCTCTCGGTGATGGTATCACCGGAAGCAATTGGCCGCAGATGCGCCGGGGGGAACGTCCAGCGAAATTGTTTCCGATTTGTTGCCGGACGGATTGGCGAGACTGTATGATTGGATAAGACTCTTCAGGGGAATGGCGCCTCCCGCGCTTCCTTGGAGCTTGGGCCGGGGTGGGAGCAGGGGTTGGCATTCCCCGTCTGCGCTCATCGCTTGGGCCACGAATTGGGAAACCGGCCCGCAGGGCTCGTGTCAGCGCAGGACCGTTGGAGGCGGCCTCTCTGCGGCAAGTGGAATGTGGTGTTAATGCGTATCACCGGGCTAATGCGTATCGCCAGGATGAGCAACAGCCGCCTCGCCGGAGTGCGAGAATGGTACGCTGGCGCAGGATTGACGCCGGCCCTTCCGGTATGGGCGAGAGCCTGGCTGGGGGTCTGCCAACGGACTCCGGCCGCGCAATGGGCGTGGGAGCAGAGGCGTGCGCTGATCGAGGTAGCGCTCTATCTCGGGGCCTATCTGGTCTACTTGTTCACTCGCGGCCTGGTTTATGACAATCCCCGCGCCATCGGCATCGTAAACAGCGGATATGTCGCTGAGCTTCAGGAACGGCTGGGGTTCCTTTGGGAACCGGGCTGGCAGCACTGGGCAATAGAACACGTTCACGGTCTCGTCGTTTTCCTCAATTGGGCCTATATTCTCACCTACTGGCCGGTGATCCTGGCGTTGGCCGTGGTGCTGTTCCTGCGCGACCGGGGCAAGTATTACTACTTCCGGTCTGTGGTGCTGCTGGACCTAGTTGCCGCGCTCCTGATCTTTATGCTGTTTCCGGTGGCCTCGCCCTTTGCTATTCCGGGCGTGGGGCTGCTGGACACGATTCAGGCTTTCGGCCCGGCTTTCTACGGCACGGAGACAATGGCCGCCTACTACAACACGTCGGCGGCGATGCCCAGCTTGCATTTCAGTTGGACCGTGATTCTGGGGGTCTACTGCTGGCGAACGCTGCCCGGCGGCTTCAAGGCAGTTGGCCTGCTCTATCCGGCGATCACCTTCTTCACCATCACCATCACCGGAAACCATTTCATTCTTGACGCCATCGCAGGGGGCGCGCTGGCGGGCCTGTCCTTTGGCGCGATTGAGGCGTACCTGTGGCTGGGCTCAAGGCGCAGGAGCGTCAACATTTTCTTGGCCCGGCGCCCGGCGCTGTCCCGGTGGCTGGTCAGGATCAGGCGTGACTCCGCCGCCGACTGAAGGATGTCGCCCCAAGCGAGGCCCGGGCCTACGGTGACTGGGCGTTCTCCTGCCGCCGTGTCTGCAAGTAAATTGCCCCTAGCGTCCCGACCACCGACCCGCCCGACGCCATCCAGAATACCCACTTCATAGCCACGTAATCGGCAATCAGGCCGCCGATGGTGGGGGAAACGGTGCTGCCCAGCCCCGCTCCTACCGACATCAGCGCGAAGGCCGCCGCCGAGAAGCGCACTGGCACGTAGTCTCCCGACGAGGCCGCGCATATCGTGTAGGCCGCCCTCAGCGTCACGCCCATCAGGGCCGAGGTTATCAGGAACGTCACAAACCCCGGCGCAACGGCCAGCAGCGCGAAGGCGACCCCCTGCACCACGAAGGAGTAGGCGAAGGCCTGCCCCCGTCCAAACTTGTCGGACATCCAGCCCCAACCCACCCCGCTGCCGATGCTAAGTGTGCCGATGAGGACGACCAACTGCCCGGCGGTAGCCAGCGATATGCCGTTTTCCTGGGTGAGATAAAGGCCGAAAAAGGTGGTGAACAGGTTCTGAGACCACCCCGAAGTGAAGGCGAGACAGGCGATGAGCCAAACGGCGGGATGCTTGAACGCCTCGATGGGCCAGGCGCTGCGGGCCGTCCCCGCCTGCCGCTCGGGTTCCAGGGGTTCGGCAGGCCGCTCCCGGACAAACAGCAGCGACACCACCCCTACCACCAATACCATACCGCCGAACAACTGCCAGCTATGGCGCCATCCATCATCCCAGTTTGACCCGGTCAGAATCGGCACCGCGACCCCGGCCACTATGAAGGCGATACTGCCGCCCGATGCCGCCAGCCCCGCCGCCAGCCCCCGGTCTCGCATCATGAACCAAGCGGACAGCAAACCCATCATCGGGGTCAACGCCGCGCCGCTGCCAATGCCCATCAGCACCCCGGCCCCTAAGGCAGTGCCGTAGTTCTGGGCAAACCCCAGCAGCACCATGCTGACGCCGGTGATCAATGTGCCGATAGCGGTGATGGAACGGCTGCCGTAGCGCGGGGCCAGTGTGCCGGAGGACAGCGCGCCCGCCATGCGAGTCGCCGCCGTGATGGTAATCAGCAGCCCCACCTCAGTGTGCGAAAGGTGGAGCGCTGCCTCCATCGAGGGCAGGGTCAGGCTGTAACCGAACTGAACAAACCCGGTAGCCAGGTTGACCAAAAAGGCCACCAGCAGCGTGACTCCGGAATAAGACCGGAGCCAGTAAACGGCAAGGCTGTTGACTAGAATAAGAGGCTCCCGGATTCAGATTTGCCGCTATATTACAATCAGTAACTAATCATACCAACCACCCGTCTCCGGTGAGAAAACGGACGGCTCTGCATCCCGGTCTCGCTCTTTACCAACCGCCTGCGAATGGCAAAGACGGATGAGCCCTTAGCGCAGCGGGCGGAAGAAGTTACGGACGACGTCCTCCACCAACAGCTCCGGCTCCTCTAGGACGGCGAAGTGACCGCCGCTGGGCATTCTAGCCAAACTTGTGGCTGCGTGCAAAAGTTGGCGCCAGTACGCCAAGCGCCTCGCTCGCTGCGGCGAGTGCTTGAGCCAAGGTTTGCGTTCCTGCTCTCGCGAATGGGGTTTCTAACCCTCTCGTCTGGCAGACATTATTGATTGCAAGAAAGTGGATATAGCCACCGGGGAAGTGGCCGGAGAGCGCTGGTATCTGCTGACCAGCCTGAGTCCCCGGCAGTGTGGTCCCCGAGAGCTGCTCCGGCTGTTCCGCAACCAGTGGAGCATTGAGAACAGCCAGCATCGTATGAAAGACCGCAACTGGGATGAAGATGTCCAAAAGCTGCGCCTTCCGCCCAGCGCAGACCATCGCCCGCCTCTGCGGACGTGCTTTCTGACTTTGCAATCGTCTTGGTGCCTGGGTCTGCCGCCCTTTCCGATAGTCCGGTACGCGCCTATAATCCCCATCGACCGTAAATACGCGCAGGAGGCCGGGTTATGGCTACGGCGAAAGTAAATGGCGCGGAGCTATATTACGAAGAGGCCGGGAGCGGCCCTCCGATTATTCTGTCGGCGGGCGGGCTGCAGGGGGTAGCCAGCAGTTACGGGCCGGTGATTGACGCCCTGTCGCAGGAGCACCGGGTGGTGGTCTACGACCGCAGGTTTGGCGGCCAGTCCCGCAGTCCCTTGGTGGTGCAGACTTGGGACATGGTGTGCGACGATGTGTTCGGGTTGATGGACGCTTTGGGAATCGAGCAGAGCTATCTGGGCGGAGGGTCGTTTGGCGCGGCCATTTCCTTCGGCTGTGCTTCCCGTCGCCCCGAACGGGTGAGAGCCATTTTCCCGTCGAACATCGCGGGCGGGGTCATCTGCGACGGCTATCTAACGTCCAAGCTGTTCAAGAGCATGGAGCTAGCCGCGGCTGAGGGCATTTCGGCGGTGGTGGGCGCTTTCGACGCCGACGACCGCTTCGCCCCCTTCAGCCCGGAGATTGCCCAGACCGACGACGGCTACCGCAAAGACCTGGAAGCGATGGACACCGAGGAGTTCATCCAGGTGATGCGAGACAGCATCTATGCCCTCTTCGGCGGCCCGTTCCCAACGCTGGGCAGCACCGAGAAGATGCTGAAAGGCGTCAGCGTACCGGCGATGATTATGCCGGGATGCAACGACGTGCATCCGAGGGCAGTGGCCGAGATGGCCCACCGTCTCGTCCCCAACTGCCAGTGGGGCGAGTGCAAACCCCACTCCGACGAGCCGGAAAAGTACGCCAAGCGGGTGCTGCAATTCCTGTCGGAAGTGGAGGCAAACGGCGCTTAACGACCGAGTTCGCTCGGTAAGTTACCAGACGGTGCTGGCACGAGGGGCTCGATTACGCTAACGTCGGTCGAGTCCCGGGCCCTCTCCAGGTCATAGAGCTTTTGCAGGTTTAGCCAGAAGTCCGGCGTCATTCGCAACGCCTTCCCGATGCGAAGCGCAGTGTCTGCTGAGATAGAGCGGTTGGCGTGAACGATCTCGTTGATGCGCCGTGGGGAAACTCCTATGGCTGTCGCTAGTCGATATTGGCTGATTTCCAATTCGCCCAGAATTTCAGCTAGGTGTTCCCCGGGATGGATGGGTGCGTTCTCTTCCAAGGCAGCCACCTCACGAATGATAGTCCACCACTTCAATTTCCTTGGCGCCTTCGTCCGTCCAAGTGAAGCAAACTCTCCACTGGTCGTTGACTCGAATGCTGTATTGGCCTGCCCGGTTGCCTCTCAAAACTTCCAACCGGTGTGAAGGAGGCACAAGCAGATCCAACAGGTCATCGGCGGCCACAACTCGCTGGAGCCTCATGCGAGTCCGCGTCCTGACGTCTGGCGGAAGCCAGCGGGGAAACCGCCCCAAGAAAGCAAGCTCGGTTTCCCTGTCGGCAAAGAGTCTCAAACTATGCTAACACACGGCGTTAATAACACAAAGCGTTATTAACTGGCCGGCCTATCTCCGCCCCGCTCTTACACCGTCACCCCGGTGAAGTTGAAGCTGCCCAGCTTTAGGGCTGGGACGCGGGTGGCGAAGCCGACCTCGTTCAGCACCAGCTTGGCCTCGTCGCCCACGCCTTCCACGCTGGCCAGCGCGTCGACGTAGGACTGGGTGAAGCGCAGGTCCTTGACCGGGTGGCGAAGCTCGCCGTCCTCGATTAGAAACGTGCCGTCGCGGGTCATGCCGGTCATCACGCAGCCCTTGTTGTGAGACAGGCGGGTGTAGAAGAAGCGGGTGATGTACAGCCCCCGTTCCGTAGACGCGATAAGCTGCTCCACCGTTTGGTCGCCGGGCCGCATGAACAGGTTGGAGGCTATGGGCGGGCCGGTGAAGTAAGCCTGATGGCCGGTGGAGGCCGTGCCGTCTTGGGCTGCGGTGTAGGTGTTATGCACCGGAGCGTTGACCACGCCGTTCTCGATCAACTCCACCCGGCGGCGCGGCACTCCCTCGGTGTCGAAAGGCAGCGGCCAGCCGTGCAGCGACGCGCCGTCATCCCAGATGGACACCGAATCGCTCATCGCCCGGGTGTCTTGGAGTCCGTTCATCCAGCTTCGTCCTTCCTGCACCGCCTGCGCTCCCATGCCGTAGAGCGACAGCGCCTCAAGGATGTCGTCAACGGCGTAGTGGTCCAGCACTACCGTATATTCGCCGGGCGTTATCGGCTGTGGATTGCGGCCCTGTACCGCCTTGTCCACCGCCTCGCGGGCTAGGGCTGGGTAGTCGATTTCGTCCAGCCGCCACGAGCCGCCCTTGGCCCAGCCCGCCGAGGTATCGCTGCGGGTGGTGATGATCAGCCCGGCGAAGGTTCCGGCGTGGTAGGCGCGGACACCCCGGCTGCTGACCACCGCGATTTCCTGTACCCCGGTGCGGTAGGCCCCGGCGGTGTCCAGTCCTTCGGCGGCGCCTTGTCGGCAGACCTCGCCGACCATCTGCGCCCGCAGTTGGGGCGAGCAGGCGGCGGCCGATTCGTCCCAGCTCGCCACTCGCGGCGCGGGCTGCGGCTCCGGCAGGCCGGGGAACGCAGGGTCTTCGGGCATCAGCAGGGCGTTGCGCTGTGCCGCCTCCATCGCCCGGCCAATACCGCCGTCCGACAGATCGTTGGTGGTGGCCCGTCCCAGCCGTTTCCCCTCCACGGCGCGGATGTTCAGCGTGACATTGCTGTGGGAAACATTCTGATGGATGGCGTTGCCCGCGAACCGGGTCAACCCCAGGTCCTGGCTGCTCAGGTATACGTCGGTCTGCTGCGCCGCCGAAAAAGACAGCGCGCGTTCCAGCAGGGTCAGGGCAGCGTCTTCGCCAATCATCGCATCACCCCCACGCGGACGTTGCGGAAGCGGGCCGGGGCCGCGCCGTGGCCGGTGTGGCCGAGCTGGCCCGGCTGCCCCTTGCCGCAATTGGGCGTTCCCCACATGGTCCAGTGATTCGCGTTGCACACGGCGTCGCAGGAGTTCCAAAACTCCGGCGTGATGCCGGTATAGGTGCAGTTGCGCAGCAGCCGCCCCAGCTTGCCCTTCTTGATTTCGTAGCCAACCTCGGTGCCGAACTGAAAGTTATAGCGCCGGTCGTCTATGGACCAAGAGCGGTTCATATCCACCAGAATGCCGTCGTCGGTGTCAGCAATCAGGTCGTCCAACTCCCACTCGCCCGGCTCAAGGCTGACGTTGGTCATGCGAATCAGCGGCAGCCGGTTCCACGACGCCGCCCGCACCGTGCCGTTGGACTCCAGCCCCAAGGTGGCGGCGGTCTCCCGCGACATCAGGTAGCCGACGAAGCGGCCCGCCTCGACCACGGGCGCCGACTGCGCCGGCACTCCCTCATCGTCCCACCCGAAGGAGCCCAGCCCCGGCAACCGGACGCTGTCGGCGGTGATGTTCACCTGCTCGGAGCCGTAGCGGAAATTACGCAGTTTCTCGGTGGTCAGGAACGACGTGCCGGCGTAGGCCGCCTCGGAACCCAGCACCCGGTCCAGTTCGATGGCGTGTCCGCAGGACTCGTGTATCTGGAGGCCCACCTGCGAGCCGCCAATAATCAGCGTGGTGGTAATGTCGCTGGGGCAGCGGTCGGCGGTGAGCAGGGCCACGGCCTCGCTGGCCACCCGTTCGGCGTTGCCCGCCAGGTCGAAGTCGCGCACGTACTCCCACCCGCTGCATCCCTGCTGACGGCCCATGGACTGCGGGTAGGAGCGGCGCTGCACCTCGCCATTACCCACGGCAGTCGCTTGGATACCCCCGCCGGCCTCGTAGATGGTCTGCTCCACATCCGCGCCCTCGCTGTTGGCGAAGGTCTTGCGCTCGCGGATGAATATCAAGTTGGCCGTGCGCGTCGAGATGCCCTCCACCCGCCCCATCTGCTCGTCGGCCTCCAGCAGCAGGGCCAGCTTTTCCTCGGGCGCGACGCCGAAGGGGTCAACTTCCACCGGCGTAGCGTAGACGCCCCGGCTGGTCACTGGCTGCCCTAGGTTGACCGGCGGCCCTCCCGACGTTGCCGAGGCGCGCCCGATTTCCACGGCCAGCGCGGCGGCCCGGTCAACGGCCTCCGGCGTCATCGTGTTGGTCGAGGCGAAACCCCAGGCCCCGTCCACCACCACGCGCACGCCGATGCCCAGCGATTCGTCGGAGCTAATCACGTCCGCCACGCCGCTCCGCACCGAATAGCGCTCCTGCGCCGTCTCCACCATACGCGCGTCGGCGTAAGTCGCGCCCCGCGCCGCGGCAGTGTCCAGCGCGCGGGCAATCAGACTGTCCATATTCAGAGGCCCCCTAACCTAGGCTGCGCTGATTGTCGGCTATTGTGCGCAGAGGCGCAAGCGGCGCTGGCGCCCTTGCTTTCAGTCAGTCAGCAAGGGTAGCATTAGTTATCGAAGGGGGAACGACAGGATATGGAAATTTCAATTAGCGAAGAACTGCGCAAACGGATTCAGTGGAAAGTTGACGCTGGGATATATCCTTCAGCGGACGAGGTAGTCGAGCGAGCCCTCGATCTACTTGACCAGCGCGACGTAGCTGTGGCAATGGTTCAGGATATGGTACAGGAAGGTATCGACGATATAGAAAACGGGCGCTACAAGACATACTCAGCGGAAAATCGCGATGAGTTGCTGGAAGATATAAAGCAGCGTGCGCTGAAACTGGAAGCGGAACGCAAGCAAAGGCGCAACACTTGATGGAAAGCTATCACCTTACTGACACCGCGGCCGCAGACCTCGCTCATATCCGAAGCTTTCTTCGCAGAAGGGGTGGGGAGCAAGTTGCCAGCAGAATGATCGCTCGCCTACGGGACATTTTCGAACTCTTGGCCGAACAGCCCTTTATAGGGATTGAGCGTCCCTTACTGCCCGGAATGCGAAGCCACTCGGTTTCCCGCACGCGCTATATCATCCTTTACTTTCCCCACAAGACGCCGATCGAGATACATCGTGTCCTGCACGGTAGCCAAGACATCGAGCAACTTTTTGAGTAATTGAAATCACTACACCAACGGTGGCCGCCGCTGGTGCCAGTCCGTGACCTGCTGATAGGCGTGGCCTACGCGCATTACCAGTCCGTCGGCCATGGGCCGCCCCACGATTTGCAACGACAGCGGCAGGTTTCCCTCCGGTCCGGCCGAGGCTGTGAAGCCACAGGGAATGGACAGGGCCGGAACCCCCGCCACGTTGAACGCCCCGGTGAAATTGCGCACTCCGGAAATTCGGCTGCGGGCATCCTCCTGGCTCTTGATGCCAGGCTCCCCGGGGAGTAGCGGCGCCACCGTCGGCGATGTGGGCAGTACGATAACGTCCACTTCCTCCAGCGCGTCCAGCACCGCTTGGCGAATCAGCGTCCGCACCTTTTGCGCCTTGTAGTAGGCTTGCGCCGGAGTGAGAATCGCCGTGAGCAGCCGCACCCGCGTGTTGTGGTCATACTCGGCGGCACGGTTTCGCAGCCTTTCGTGGTGGACAGCCGCGCCGTCCATGTCGGTGATGCACTTGGAGACCGCCCCGGCGTTTTCCACGATGGGGATGGAAATCTCCCGCACCGTCGCGCCCAGTTCGCCCAGTTGAGCGATGGCCGACTCAACAATCTGGCGCACTTCCGGCGCCAGCCCGCCCCCGGCAACCTTCTCACTCAGCACGCCGACGCGCAGGCCGCCGATGCCTCCCTGGATTTCCTGCGAATAGTCGGGAACCGGCGTGTTCCACGAATAGGGGTCATGCGGGTCGTGCCCTGCGATGGCCTGGAAGGTCAGGGCGCAGTCCTCCGCGGAGCGCGAGATGGGGCCGACGGTGTCCATTGACCACGACACTCCGGCCACCCCGCGACGGCTCACCCGCCCCCAAGTGGGCCGCAGCCCGGTCAGTCCGCTCCAGGCGGCGGGGATGCGCGTCGAGCCGCCGGTGTCCTCCGCCAGCGCCGTGGCGCACAGGAACGCCGCCGTAGCCGCCGCCGAACCACTGCTGGATATGCCGGGGTTGCGCGACAAGTCCCACGGGTTGCGTGGCTGCCCGCCCGGATGGTGAAAGCTCTCTCCCAAGGCGAACTCCGAGAGGTTCAGCTTGCCCAGCAGGACGGCTCCGGCCTCTTTCAGCCGCGCCACCACCACGGCATCCTCATCCGGCACGTTGTCCCAAGTGAGGCCGGAGCCGTAGGTGGTTCGGATGCCAATGGTGTCGAACTGGTCCTTCACCGCCACCGGCACGCCGTGCAGCGGCCCCAGATACCGCCCGGCGGCGATGGCCTGCTCCGCCTCCCGCGCCGCCTGCCGCGCTTCGTCTCCGCACACGGTGATGTAGGAGTTCAGCCGCCCGTCAATCCGCCCGATGCGTTCCAGGTAGGCTTCGGTGGCCTCGACCGGCGAGACTTCCCTCGACCGAATCAGCCGGCCCAACTCGGCCACGCTGAGAAAGGGTATTTCGCCGCGCTGAATGTTCGCCATCGAGACCTCTCCATTCCGGTGAATCAACGAAAGGGGCGCTGAGAACTCTCTCAGCGCCCTCTGTGTTTGGTCAGGCACACCGCCCTAGTCGGCGGGCGCGGCTTCCAGTTCGTAGGGGTCGAGGACGGCGCCGGTGTTGCGCATGAAGTCGCGGGCATCCGCGCCGTGCAGGTTCTGGAAGAAAATCTCGATGCGGTTGCCGCTGGGATCGAAGCAGTAGAAGCTCTTGGTCAGGCCGTGGTCGGCGGTGAAATCGATTTCGTAACCGGCAGCCTTGACCCGCCCGAACATTTCCTGCAACTCCGGCTCGCCGCCCTCCAGAGCCAGCGCGGTGTGCGACAGCCCGGGGCTGCCCGTCTCCACACCCTCCGGCGCCTTGATGAGCGCGATGTCATGGTCCGACTCGCCAAAGGACAGGAACGCCATGTCCATGCCTTGGTCGTGGTTCATCAGTTCCATGCCCAGCGCGTTGGTATACCAGTCGATGGCCTCTATGGTGTCCGAAACATTCAGTACCACATGGCCGACCCGCGCGATTCTCGCCATAACATTCCCTCCCGGTGAGTTTGTGCCAGCATAACGCCCGTCCGTCCGTCGCGCAATCGTAGGTTCGGGCGAGATTACCCCCGCAGCCGGTACCGCTGCACCTTGCCCGTTGCGGTCTTGGGCAAGTCTTCGACGAAGTTGACCCAGCGGGGATACTTGTAGCGGGCCAGGCCGCTCTTGCAGTGTTCCAGCAGTTCGTCGGCCAGTATGTCGCTGGCGTCTTGGGCGTCTTTCAGCACCACGAAGGCTTCCGGCTTGACCAGTTCATCGGCGTCGGCGCGGCCTACTACCGCGGCTTCCAGCACTCGCGGATGCTCGATTAGCCGCCCCTCGATTTCCACCGGAGAGCACCAGATGCCGCCGACCTTGAGCATATCGTCGCTGCGTCCGCAGTAGACGTAATAGCCGTCGGCGTCCTGGTAGTAGGTGTCGCCGGTGTTCAGCCAGCCGTCCACCATCGTCTCGGCGGTGCGCTCAGGGTTGTTCCAGTAATGCAAGGCGGTGGAGTCGCCGCGAATGAACAGCCGCCCGGTTTCTCCCGCCTCGACCGGCTGGCCTTCTTCGTCCACAATCCGGGCCCCGTATCCCGGCACCGGGCGGCCGCTGCTGCCAGGGCGGTAGTCGCCGGCGGTGTTGGAAATGAAGATGTGAAGCGCCTCGGTGGAGCCGATGCCGTCCAGAATCAGCGTGCCGGTGCGCTCCCGCCACCGCCGGAAGATGTCGGCGGGCAGTGCTTCCCCCGCCGACACGCAGCAGCGCACCGAGGACAAATCCCGGGGCGATTCGTCCAGCGCCCGCAGTTGGGCCGCATACAGCGTCGGCACCCCGAAGTACAGTGTCGGACGGTGTTGCTCGATAACGTCGAAGGTCATTTCCGGCGTGGGCCGCTGCCCGCTCAGCACCGCCGTCGCACCCGCCCACAGCGGGAAGGTCATAGCGTTGCCCAGCCCGTAGGCGAAGAACAGCTTGGCCGCCGAAAAGCATACGTCGTCCTCCTCCACCCCTAGTGTGCCGACGGCGTAATAGACGCAGGTGGTCACGATGTCGCGGTGCCGGTGTACCGCGCCTTTGGGCCGCCCGGTGGAGCCGGACGAATACAGCCAGAAGCATTCCGAGTCCGCCGAGGCGTCCGCCGGGGCCAGGATTGCCGACGTTTCTTCCATCATGTCGGCTACCGAGCTGGGGCCCTCGGTGCAGAGTATGAAGTTGGGCTGATGCGACGCTCCGGCAAGGGCCTGCGCCACCTCGCCCCGGTATTCCGGCGAATAGACCAGCCCGGCGCATCCTGAATCCTCGATGATGTGCCGGTAATCCCCGGAGCGCAGCAGCGTGTTGAGGGGAACCGGAATCAGCCCGGCCTTTATCGCGCCCCAGAACAGATAGAAGAACTCGGGGCAGTCCTTGACCACCATCAGAACCCGCCCGCCGGACTCAGCGGCCAGCGTCCGCAGCAGGTTGCCGCAGCGGTTCACCCGCTCCGCCAACTGCGCATAGCTGACGGTGTCGCCGGTATCGTCGAAGACGATGGCCGTCTTGCCGCCCCGGCCCTCAGCCAAATGCCGGTCAATGAACGGCACGGCCACGTTGAAAACGTCCGGGTAGCAAATGCTGGACGGGCTGGCAATGGCGTCGATAACGACATCGTGCTGCGGCATAACGCCTCCAAATCTCCCCGCTTAGGCTACACTTTAACAGAGGAAAATCAAGAGTTGCTACTGGAGGCATGGAATGCCCGATTCAGCCCTTAAGCGTATGAACATTCCAGAAGCGGAAGACATTACTGTTACCGAAGACACCTTAACCGCTGAACTTTCTGATGGCCGGACTATCGCTGTACCTCTATCCTGGTATCCCCGGCTGATTCATGCAACGCCGGAGGAGCGCAATAACTGGTGGCTTATTGGCACAGGTCAAGGCATACACTGGCCCGACCTGGATGAGGACATCAGCGTGGAGGGAATGCTGGCGGGCTGGCCCTCTCGTGAGAGTCAAAAGTCCCTTAAGCAGTGGCTCGAGGCCAAGAAGGAAGGACGCGGGCTGACGCTGTACGAGCTAATGGCCTACGAAAAGGAGCAGCAGCAGAGCGGGCGGTAACCGCACAAGCCGCCAACTCCTGTACCTTCAGTTGAAGCGGACGTACTCGAAGTCCCACGGCTTGCCGTCTACGCCGCGTACCGGGGGCGCAATCCAGCCGGCGATTTTGCCCGGCTCGATGACCCGGCGCATCAGCGAGTCCACGAAGGCCATATCCTCCGGGGTGGGCAGCCAGCGGGATACGTTGGCCTGCCATTCCGCTTCGCCGGTTACCCGCCCGTCCGGCGAAACCCGCAGACCGGCGGCGTTGCCGATGCGCCGGTTGAAGAAGCGATGCGGCAGTTCCAGCCGGAAATCCACGCCCAGCGTTTCCAGCGCCCGGTTCCAGCGGTCGAGGCCGCGCTGGCAGTCCTTGATGTAGTCGTCGCGCAGCCGTTCGTTGACCACGCTCAGGGCCGGCAACTGCTCCACGCTGATTCGTCCGTCTTGCACCGTATGCACCGGCCACAGATCCGCCGTCAGGCGGTGGTCGCCGTCGAGCCGCGACTCCAGGTAGCGCCCCTTCAGCCCGGCGGTGAAGTAGTTGGCGGCGTTGGTCGAGGCCTCCTGCCCAAACAGGTCCACCGACACGCTGTAATGAAGGTTGACGTACTTCTGGATTGTTGGCAGGTCTATGACGCCCGCCGCCCGCAGGCGCTCCGGGTCGTCGGTTCCCAGCTCCCGCATCACCTCGCCGGTGCGCTGCGCCACCCGCATGACGCCGGTCTCGCCCACGAACATATGATGGGCCTCTTCGGTGAGCATGAAGCGGCAGGTGCGGGCCAGCGGGTCGAACCCTGACTCGGCCAGCGCCGCCAACTGGTACTTGCCGTCGCGGTCGGTGAAGTAGGTGAACATCAGGTAGGACAGCCAGTTGGGTGTCTGCTCATTGAACGCGCCCAAGATGCGCGGCCGGTCGGCGTCGCCGGAGTGCCGGTCCAGCATCGCCTCGGCTTCCTCTCGTCCGTCGCGCCCGAAATAGGCGTGGAGCAGGTAGACCATCGCCCACAGGTGCCGCCCTTCCTCCACGTTTATCTGGAACAGGTTGCGCAGGTCATAGAGCGACGGGCAGGTAAGCCCCAGCCGCCGCTGCTGCTCCACCGACGCCGGTTCCGTGTCGCCCTGCGTGACGATGAGCCGCCGCAATGGTGCGCGATACTCGCCCGGCACCTCCTGCCATACCGGCTGGCCCTGGTGGTCGCCGAAGGGTATGACCCGGTCGGGTTCAGGTTTCGCCAGAAAAATACCCCAACGGTATTCCGGCATCTTGACGAAGCCGAAGTTGGCCCAACCGTCCGACTCGACACTGATTGCCGTTCGTAGATAAACGTCGAAGTCAGTGGAGCCGTCCGGCCCCATCTCGTCCCACCATTTCATATAGTTGGGCTGCCACGACTCCAAGGCGCGTTGCAGCCGCCGGTTGTCCGACAGCCCCACGTTGTTGGGAATGCGGTCAGTGTAGTTGATGCTCATAATTCCCCTCACCCTGGCCCTCTCCCGTAATAAGGAGAGGGAACTGACGATTACGCCCGCCGCCGGTCGAACTCCGCCCGCGCCCCGGTGCCGTAGGCTTGGAGCGCGCCCTGGCCGCCCGAGGCGTTGGGGCGCTGGAATATCCAGTTCTGCCAGGCGCTGAGGCGTCCGAAAATCTTGCTCTCCAGCGTTTCCGGGCCGCCGAAACGCAGGTTGGCCTCCATGCCCGTCAGCGCGTCGGGCGAGAAACTGGCCCGCTCCTCCAACGCCAGCCGCACCTCGTCTTCCCAGTCAATGTCGTCGGGTATAAACGTAACCAGGCCAAGCTCGTGCGCGGCTTCGGCGTCCAACTCGCGCCCAGTGTGCTCCTCCAGTTCGTCGGTGTCCAAGAACCGGCCCTCCGTCCGCGTCAGGCCGTTGACCATCGGCAGCGGCCCAAAGTTCATGCCGGTAAGCCGGACGGTGGGCGGCTCTTCGCCGTCTTCCAGCACACCGTCCAGCATATAGCAGCGGTCGGCGGCTAGGGCCAGTTCCAGCAGCGTGCCGGCGAAGCAGCTTCCCGGCTCAATCAGGGCCACCAGCGAACGCGAGCTGACATCCAGACGTTTCAGTGTGCGCTTCAGATACAGCGTGACTTCGCGCACCAGCCAGTGGCCGACGGATTCCAGCAACAGACGGTCATAGGCTTCTACCAGCGCGGCGTCGCCCGCGGCGCGGAACACCCAGGTTCCCACCTCGCCCTCGTTGGCCCGCAGGTGCAGGATGGCGTCGTCCAGTTGCCGAGCCAAAGCCAGCGGCCAGAATCGGTCGCCCTCGGCGAGGATGCCGTCGGCGTCTTTCGGTGGCGGACTGTCCGGTCCGCGAACCTCGAAAAAGGCCGCGCCCAACTGACGGTCAATCTCCACGCTGAGGTGTTCGTAGGCCACGCCGTCATCGCTGAAGTCCCGCGCCAGCGGAGTCAGCGCGATGCCCTCGCTCGCTGCCGGGCGGACACTTTCTGACGCCAGTTCCGCTGCCCGCTCCGATACCGCCGCGTCGAACCGGGAACGGGGGGCCAGTTCATCCACCAGTCCCCACTCCAGGGCGCGCGAGCCGCGCACTCCCTCGGACGCGGTGCAGAGGTAGTCGGCGTGGTCGCGGCGCACCCGGCGCTTGTCCACCAGCCGGGTCAGGCCGCCGGTGCCAGGCAGCACCGCCAGCAGCGGCAGTTCCGGCAAGGCTACCGTACTCGACCCGTCGTCTACCAGGATGATGTGGTCGCAGGCCAAGGCCAGCTCATAGCCGCCGCCGGCCGCCGGCCCGTTGACGGCGCAGATGTAGCGCTGGCCGGAGTTGGCGCTGGCGTCCTCGATGCCGTTGCGCGTTTCGTTGGTGAACTTGCAGAAGTTCACCTTCAGCGCGTGTTCGGCCTGGGCCAGCATACGGATGTTGGCGCCGGCGCAGAACACCCGCTCGTGCCCCGACGTAATCACCACCGCGCCCACCTGCGGATGCTCGAACCGCAGCCGCTGCACCGCGTCATACAGCTCGATGTCCACGCCCAGATCATAGGAGTTCAGCTTCAACTCGTAGCCCGGATGCAGCGGTGCATCCTCCTGCACCCGCAGGATCAGGCGCGCCACCGCGCCGTCCACTTCCAGCCGCCAGTGCCGGTACTGCTCCGGCGCGGTGGCGAAGTCAATTCGCCACCCGCCCTCTTTCGCCGCAACCAAGGTAGTTTCCGCCGACGCCATAGCCCCTCAATCACCTGCCACCTGCGCGATTCTTACTATCATTGTATCAAACCCGGATGCCTTGCCGGCGGGCCTTGCCGCCGGGCGAAATTGACCGGCAGGTTGGCCGACGTTTAAACGCCGCAGATTGACAAGCGTTGAGCGGTTGCCGTAGAAGACTGATACACTGCATAGGTAGAGAGACATGGCAAAGTCAGACTCTGGTCTAGCTGTGTAGGAGGCTGAACATGACACTAGCAACTGCTACTATTTTGAGCAATGGGCCCAATGCCTATATCTCAGATTCGGGAGCACAAGCAATTCACGTATCTCGTTTGGAAGAGGCGGCAAGTGGCAGGCCTAAAACCATCACCATCGAGGAAATCATCGTCCCGATTCTCGAAAGCGAAGACATTGCCGCAACGCTGCAAGAAAAATGGACGGCTTTCAAAGAGTGGCGAGATAAGGACGTCAGAGTTCGGGCTGCTAATGCCCCCTCCGACTTGACCGCGTTGTTGCAAGAAGAAGACAGCATTGACGAAAAATTGCGGCGCATATTTACCAAGTCGTCAGGAAATATCGGCGAAGCGTGGGTGAGGCCTTTGCTCGGCGGGCTTCATCTCAGGAAAATTGTTAGGGAGTCTGTGCTGCCGAATATCGAACAATGGGCAACTGATTCTCGGCACATAATCTCCGATCGCATGGCTCTCAACGAGCTTTGCTTGACCTGCGTTCTGCATCACTTGGCAACCGGAGCCGGACGGAAGCCCGACGTGCAAAAGTTGGCAGTATGGAGCTTCAAGTACGCCCAAGAGGCCTATTTCGAAGCCGGTTACAGCGGGAAGGACGCAGACGGCGGACGCAAGCTGGAACAGGAAGAATGACGCCCCGATGGGATGCAGTTCTTCGGGAAGCGGCAAGAGAATTCCTTGCTTCTCTACCGTTGGGAGAGCGGCGAGATTGCAGGCAGGTCATCCTGAACGACCTTTGCAACAACCCTCTCCCGGCGAACAATCCGGCGCGGCGCGAATTGCTTAGGCAGCAGGGGACAATCCAGTGCTTCATCAAGGGTTGGCATTTCCTGTATGGAATCGAGAACGCTAACACCATCCGCGTCTACGGGATATATTACAGCCCCAACAACCCAAGTCACCCCATCTTCGGCCTCCCCTCTGACTCTCCTGAGTTGCCCGACATTCGGTAGCGAGTTGCGCCCGCCATCTACCCCCGCCGGTAGTCCGGCTCCCGGCCCTCGCGGTAGGCGGCCAGTGCTTCCTTGTGATCGGGCGATGCCATGGCGATGGCCTGGCGGCGCAGGTACTCCTCAAAGAACTGGCCGTGCGGGTAGTCCTGATGGGCCGACAGCATCAGCTTGGTCTGGCGCGCGCCCTCGGAACTGATGGACAGGTAATGCTGCGTCAGGGCCTCCACCTCGGCGTCGAAGTTGTCGGCGTCAACCACGTAGTCCACTAGGCCGATGCGCTGCGCCTCGTGTCCGTCAACGTTTTCGCCCGACAACGCCATCCGCTTGGCGCGGCCCAAGCCGATGTAGCGGGGCAGGCGGTAGGTCCCGAGACCGGGGATGAAGCCTTCCTTGGCGGCGGGCAGACCCAGTTGACAGTCGGGCGTGGCGATGCGTATGTCGCAGGCCAGCGGGAGTTGCAGCCCGCCGCCCAGTGCGTAGCCCTGCATGGCGCACAGCACCAGCTTGTCCGACAGCTCCAGCAGCCGCAGCGCCCGGTCCCAGTGCTCGAAATAGGCGTGGGGCGTACCTCCGGCGGCCAGTTCCTTCAGGTCAATCCCGGCGCAGAATGCGCGTCCCGCCCCGCGGATGATGACCGCTCGCGCCGTAGGGTCGTCGTGGATAGCCTGCGCCGCCTGGTGAAGCTCCACCGCCCCCTGGAAGTTGACGGCGTTCAGCGCATGGGGCCGGTTCAGCGTAAGGCGGATGAGGTCGCCGTCGCTTTCGAAGCGCATCATTTCTAGGTTCATGGCTCCCCCACTTCGTTGGCCCTGAGCTTGTCGAAGGGCGCCTGTTCATCCTTCGACAAGCTCAGGACCAACGGGTTTGGGCTTGCATACGCGCCAACGGGCTTGGGGTCTACACCCGCCGGTTGTCAATGATGCGGGCGGCTTTGCCCTCGCTGCGGGGCAGTTGGCGGCGCGCGACGATTTCGACGCGGCAGCCGATGCCCAAGCTGCTCTGCAACATTGCGGCCAGCCTTTGCCCGGCGTCGGTAACGGAGGCGCGGTCGCGGTGCAGTTCCTCAGACGCCTCCACCCGGACGGTCAGCTCGTCCATACGCGCCGCGCCCCGTTCCAGCAGCAGCTCGTAGTGCGGTTCGAGCCCTTCCGTTCGGAGCAGCGCGGCTTCAATCTGCGAGGGAAACACGTTCACCCCGCGAATGATGAGCATATCGTCGGTGCGGCCCAGCGGCTTGTCCATCCGTACCGTGGCGCGGCCGCAGGGGCATTGCCCGCGCCTGAGCCGGGTCAGGTCGCCGGTGCGATAGCGCAGCAGGGGCAGGGCCTCCTTGGTGACGCAGGTCAGCGTCAGGTCGCCGGTCTCGCCGTCGGGCAGCGTCTCGCCGCTGTTCGGGTCTACGATTTCCGGGATGAAGTGGTCTTCGGCCAGGTGCATCCCCTGCTTTGCCGGGCATTCCATTGCCACCGCAGGCCCCATCACCTCGGAGAGTCCGTAGATGTCGAGGGCGACGATGCCCAGACGCGCCTCGATTTCCGCCCGCATTTCCTCCGACCACGGCTCCGCGCCGAATATGCCCAGCCGCAGACGGCTCAGGTCTGCGCCGGACTCCGCTGCCTGCTCCCCGATGAGCAGCGAATAGGACGGTGTGGAGCATAGCACGGTTGCGCCGAAGTCCTGCGCCAGTTCGATCTGCCGCCGCGTGTTGCCCGCCGACACCGGGACCACCGTCGCGCCCATACGCTCTGCGCCATAGTGCAACCCCAGCCCGCCGGTGAACAGGCCGTAGCCGTAGGCGTTGTGGATAATGTCGCGCCGGTTCACGCCCGCCATGCTCAGCGCCCGGGCGGCCAAATCTCCCCACGCGGCGATGTCCTTGGCGGTGTAGCCCACCACCGTCATCTTGCCGGTGGTGCCGCTGGAAGCGTGCAGCCGCACCACGTCCTCCATCGGGACGGCGAACATCCCGAAGGGGTAGTTGTCGCGCAGGTCCTGCTTGACGGTGAAGGGCAGCCGGGCCAGGTCTTCCGGCGAGCTTATATCCTCCGGGGCCACGCCCGCCGCGCCCAGCTTCTCGCGGTAGAATGGCACGTTTTCGGCCACGCGCTCCATGCAGTCGCGCAGTCGCTCCGTCTGCAAAGCGGCCATCGCATCCCGCGAAATTAGCTCCACCGGATCCCAGGCCGGACTGTCCAACATTCTTCCTTCCAGTACAATATAGCCAGTATACTCCATTGCGATTCCCCGGATGCCCGATATGTTAAACATTGCCGCCGGGCCCGGCTCGGCGATTTCCTGGAGGCTGCGATGACGACAACTATGACTGATCTCCCCCCGGCGCGCCCGTTCACCCTGGAAGAGTGCGAGACCCTGGTATCGGCTGGCATCATCGCTGAGGGCGAGCAGTCCGGCGTAATGGCCGGCACCCGCCTCTTCACCGTGGACGAATACCTGGACATGGAAAAAGCAGGCATCCTCCACGAAGACGACCGAATCGAACTGATGGATGGGAAAATTGTAATTATGGCGCCCATAGGAGACCCCCACGAATTTGGCACCGACTGGCTAACTATGCTCTTGGCTCCGGCTTTGGCCGGACGTGCGATAGTGCGGGTGCAAGGATCCATCCGGTTGAATAACCGCAGCGCGCCTCAGCCCGACGTCGCCGTGCTGAGACTGCGTCCTGTCACAGAGGTGGCCCCCTACTACCCGGCCGACGTGTACTTTGTCATCGAAGTTGCTGACAGTTCGCTGCGGTACGATCACGGCGCGAAACTGGCGCGGTACGCTGCCGCCGGCGTCGTGGAGGTGTGGATTGCCAACTTGCGGGCGCGGGAGGTAATGGTCTTCACCGACCTCACGGGTACAGAATACGCCACTTCCCGCACCTACCGCGCAGGGGACAGCATCAGCCCCCGCGCCTTCCCCGACGTCGTGCTGGCGCTGGACGACTTCATGCCCCCGGCCAGCCGTGGTCAGGACGCATAAAAGCGCCCGTTTGACCGCCGCCGTTCCCAAACCCTAGAATTACCCGCGACTCCGATCCCCACCCGCGGCGGTGTTGCTTTGCCCGTTTCCTCTACTAACTCCAAAGTCATCTACGACGCCCTGAAAGACGCCGGGGTCAGCATCATCTCGGCCCTGCCGGAGACCTGGCTGGTCCACTTGGTGAGCATGGCCGACGACGACCCCGAGGTTACGCTGGTGCGCCTGAACAAGGAAGAAGAAGGTGTGGGCATTTCCGCCGGGGCGCACTTGGCCGGGCGTAAGTCGGCCATGCTGATGCAGAATCACGGGCTGCTGACCTCGGTTAACGGCATCGTATCGCTGGCCCAACTCTACCGAATCCCGCTGCTGATGCTGGTCAGCTACCGGGGCGAGATGGGCGAGCGAGACCCCTGGCAGACCGAGGGCGGACTGGTAACTGAGCGAGTGCTGGACGCGCTGGGCATCATGTACCGCAAGATGTCCGACCCGGCGCTGGTGGCGCGAGACATCCGGCAGGCCCAAACGCTGGCGGAAAGCTCGCTGCGTCCGGTGGCGCTGCTGCTCACCCGCGAACTGATGTGGGAGGAATGATGCTGAGGGATGACGCGCTGCGGGCCATCTATCCCCGCCTCAAAGACCAGGTTGTGGTTACCATTATGGGCGCGGTGGCGGTGGAACTGTACAACCTGGGACACCGGCCCAACTTCTTCTACTTGGAGCACGGGATGGGCCTGGCGTCGTCGATGGGCCTGGGGCTGGCCCTGTCGCTGCCGGACCAGAGGGTGACCGTGCTGGACGGCGACGCTTCGCTGCTGATGAACCTGGGTACGCTGAGCACCATGGCCCGCTACCGCCCGCCCAACCTGACGCACCTCATATTCGACAACGAAAGCCTGCTGTCAGTGGGCGGCTTTCCCTCGGCCACCGGCACCGGCACCGACCTGGCCGGCGTGGCCCGCGAGGCCGGCGTGGAGCACGTCGCCAAAGCCGACACCGTGGAGGCGTTAGAGGAAGCCTACGCCGCCGCCACCGAACGCCACGGCCTGTCGGTAATCCACTCCAAAGTCGAAGCCGTCGGCCCGCCCTCCTTCGCCATGGACATCGGCCTCCTGGAAAACCGCTTCGAGTTCGCCCGGCACTTGCGGACTTTAACTTAACGCCGCCTCTGCCACCCGCTCCAGTGCGTCCAGCGTGGAGCGTTCGTCGTGGGTGGTGAGCATATGGACTATGTGGTCGGCGCCCGCGTCGAAGAAGCGGCGGTTCTGCTCCCGGTCGGGAGGCGCGTCCCACATGGTGATGTTGAGCGACGACGGATCGCGCCCGTTGGCCCGGTACAATTCCTCGATATGGCGGCGGGCCTCGGGCAGCTTCCCCGGGTCGCTGTATACCGAGGTGTTGCGGGCGCGGGGCAGCCAGCCGTCGCCGTAGTCAGCCACCCGCTGCCCTGCCCACCGCAGTTCGCCCCCGATAAGCACCGGCGGATGGGGCTGCTGCACCGGCTTGGGATTGCAAATCACCGGCGGGAAGTCCACCCACTTGCCGTGAAATTCCGGCGCGGGATTGGTCCACAGTTCCTTCATCGCGTTGACGTACTCCCGTGTCTGCGCCCAGCGGCGGGGGAAGTCCGCGCCCAGGATTTCCGCCTCGCCTTGCAGCCATCCGGCCCCGATGCCGAACAGGAAACGCCCGCCGGAAATCAGGTCCAGCGTCGCCACCTCCTTCGCCAGCCGGATTGGGTTGCGCTCCGGCACAAGGCAGATGCCCGTTCCCAGCTTGACCGTCTGCGTGGCCGATGCCGCCGCGGCCAGATAGACCAGCGGGTCGATAATCTGGTTGATGCGCCCGTCGGCGTAGGCACTGGGCGCGCCCGCCCTGGCGCCCGCCGCGCCCACGCTGAAATCGGCCGGCACCACCCCATGCTCCGGCGCCCACAGCGAGCCAAACCCCAGTTCCTCCACCTTGCGCGCCAGCCCAACGATGTCAAAATCATGCTGCGTCATCAGCAGGCAAATGCCAATGTCTGCCATAAATTCCCTCACGATCACTGCGTTTTTACCCATTGGTTCCGGTAGGGGCGCGCAGCCGTGCGCCTGGTCTGCGGCGCCGGAACACCACCGGAATCTACGCACAGCCGCGCGCCCCAACATTTACGGAACTGCGAGCATCCCCAACAGCCCGCCAGTCTATATTAGCGGCCCGCAACTGCCTCTCAATGACATCCCACGCCGCCGGCGAATTATCCATCCCAACAAACCGGCGGCCCAGACGGGCGGCTTCCAGCAGCGTTCCGCCGCTGCCCGCGTAGCAGTCCAGCACCGTGTCGCCCGGCTCCGATGATGTAAGTATGATGCGCTCCAGCATCGCCGCGTTCTTCTGGGTGGGGTAGCTGGGGCGCTGTGGGTCCTTGTAGACCCACACGTCCTGCGGCAGCTTGCCTGGGGACTGGTCGGCGTAGATTATCTTGCGCGGGTTGCCGGTGCTGCTCCAGGCGATACGGCCGCTGGCGTCCAGTTCCTCCAGTTTGTCCGGCGGGTATCTCCAGTGGCGGCCCGCCGGCGGAGGCATCCCACGCCAGAGTCCGCCCGTAGGTCCGTTGCGCGTTGTACCGGGAGCGTGGAGGGGCGTTGTGGCGTAGCGGCGGCCTGCATCGTCCACCAGCGGATAGCGGGATTCCACGTCAGCTCCGGTTAGCGGCTCTTCCTGCGGATGCCACTTGATGCGGTTGGGCGACACGGAATAGAAGAGGATAGTGTCCTTGATGTTGCCGTAGGAGTGGCGGGCGAAGTTCTTGGGATTGCACTTTATGCGGGTGATGCTGTTGCGGAAGTTGCGCGGGCCAAATACTTCGTCCAGTAGCAGGCGGACGTGATGCTCCATCTTTACGTCTATGTGAACATAGACCGAGCCGTCGTCGGCCATAATCCGGTGGATGGCCTCAAACCGCAGCCGCAGTTGCTCTAGGTAGTCGCCGCCCCGTAAGGTGTCGGCGTAGGCCAACTCGCCCGAGGCGCTAATGGCGTTGGCGCGATGGGCGTCAATCAGAAACTCGTTGTTGGTGGCGAAGGGCGGGTCAATGTACAGTAGGTCAACCTTGATGCCCAACCCGGCAAGGCGAACCAGCCCGTCCAGGTTGTCCCCGGCGTGAAACAGGTGCTCCATTTCGGCGTTCCCTTGCGTCTAAAAAACAGCGGCGCAAATCCTGAAAATAAACCACGCAGACTGTATATCACGCGGACGCCGCCGCCGTCACACGGCAAATGTCAGCAAAACGGAACGATTTCCCGATTGCCGGGCTATGCCGCCGGGACGGTGGAACACCAAAATGCCCTCCTTTCCCGGAGCGGCCGGATTAAAAGGAGGGCTTGCAGTTTTGGCGTGACAGCGGTAGCTACGGGAAAAGCTGCTCGCCGGTCTCGGCGTCGGAAACGGTGATGGCAGCCATCGGGCACTGCTCGGCGGCTTCGCGGATTACTTCCTCGGTGTCGGCGTCCACGTCTGCCGGGATTGCCTGCCGGTCGTCGTTGAGCGTGAGCGCCTTGGTGGCGATACTGATGCACATCTGATTGCCAACGCACAGGTTGTGGTCGACCGATACGCTTAATTTCCTAGCCATGTCTTCCCCCCAGCATTGCGGGATGTAGCTGTCGGCAGCCCTTTGGGAAGTCGCTTCCTGCCGTCCGGCCGACCCGGACAAGGTGGCCGCATTCTATCAGCGGCCCAATCCCCGGTCAACCGCGCCCAAGCCCCTCCATTTAAGGGAGATACCCCGATTTCTCCCTCTCCCTCTGGGGGAGGGGCGTTCCATCGCGGGAAAGGTTGCGGGGTGAAGGCGCCCCGGGAAAACCGTGTACAATGTCGAAAACCAACTCAGGGAGCTTCTCCATGAAGTACGACCATATCATCATCGGCGGCGGCACGGCCGGGTGCATCGTTGCGGCGCGGCTGTCGGAGGACCCGGCGCGCTCAGTGCTGCTGCTGGAGGCCGGCCCCGACTTTCCCGACTTCGCGCAACTGCCCGATATGCTCAAGCTGGGCTGGGGAACGGTGAACCTGGAGGCCCGCGCCGCCGGTGCGCCCTACAACTGGTCCTTCACCGGCACGGCCACGCCGGAGCAGGATCCCATGCCCGTGCCCCGCGGCAAGGTGCTGGGCGGCTCCAGCGCCATCAACGGCCAGACCTTCATACGCGGCGCGCCCGAGGACTTCGACACCTGGGCGTCTTGGGGCAACGACGGCTGGTCCTACCTGGACTGCCTGCCCTACTTCCGCAAACTGGAGAATGACGCCGACTTTCACGACGATTTCCACGGCACCGACGGCCCGGTGCCCGTCCGACATCATCAGCGCGAGACCTGGCCGGCCGTGCAGGAGGCCTTTTTCCAGGCTGTAACCGCCGCTGGATACCCCTACCATCCCGACGTGAACCACCCAGAGGCCACTGGCATCAGTCAGCGCGCCGAGAACAACATTGACGGCGTGCGCATGAGCATGGCCTTGGCCTACATAGACTTGGTCCGGCACCGGCTGAACCTCACCATCCGCCCCAACGCCCAGGCCCACCGTGTGGTGCTGGCTCCTCCTGCTGTCCCCCCCGCCGGGGGGGAACTACAAGGGGGGGCGCAGCGCGCCGTCGGTGTAGAAGTGGGAAGCGGCGGAGAGAGTTTCGTGGTAGAAGGCGGCGAGGTCATCCTGTGCGCCGGGGCGGTGGCCTCACCGCAACTGCTGATGCTGTCGGGCCTGGGCGCCGCCGCGCAGTTGGAGGAGCTGGGCATTCCCGTGGCTGTGGATCTGCCCGGCGTGGGCCGGAATATGCGCGACCACCCCAACGTGTCGGTGCGCTTCCGGGTCAAGGATGACGTTCCCGAAGACCCCAACGCCATGCGGGCCCTGCGCCTGCGCTACACCGCCACGGGTTCCGGCACGCCCCACGACATGATTCTTTCCCCTGCATCTCTCAACACGGTAGTCCGGGACAACAATCCGGCCCACACCATCAATTGCGGGCTGTATCTGGCAGCGGGGCAGGGCGAGCTGTGGCTGACCTCCGCCGACCCCAACGCGCCGCCCAGCATGAACTATCACTATCTGGAAGATGCGTGGGATGTGGAGCGGCTGCGCGAGGCAGTGCGGCTGTGCGTAAGTCTGCTGCAAGGCGACGCCTACGCCCCATACATCGAGGAAATCATCTCGCCCACGCCCGCCGACCTAGAAACCAACGAGGCGCTCGACGGCTGGCTGCGCCGCAACGTCAGCACCTCATACCACATCTCCGGCACCTGCAAGATGGGGCCGCCCGGCGATTCGATGGCCGTCGTAGACCGGCAGTTGCGAGTCCGGGGCGTCTCCAACCTCCGCGTGGCCGACGCCTCCATAATGCCCGACGTAGTCCGGGCCAACACCAACGTAACCACCATGATGATAGCCGAGCGAGTCACCGACTTCATCAAGGCTGGGAATTAAGCGCATTTGTGCCGCTTGTCTACAAGATAAGCATCTTGTCCTGAGTGTCGCCCACCAGCGAACGAGGGTCAACCGGTGGTAATGCAGGCCGCTCATCCCGTTGCAGCATTTCCTGTACGCTGATGGCCTGCATTACCGGATACTCGACAGTGCCCTTTTCTCGCGTAGTGATGGTTACGCGGCCCTGCTGGGCTGCGAATACACGCAGTGATTCGGGAGGTTGATAAAGGCTAATCATGAGGGACATAGGGGCGTGCAGCCCCCGGTTCTGCATTGCTGTTTGCGTACCCAGCAGGCGGTCCATATCAGGGCGGCCTACCGATGACGGGTTGCGATGCATTTTTACTTGTATGGGAATAGTCACGCCTTCGTTGCGTTCGGTGTCCATTGCGCCGAAATAGCGGGCATCAACGCCGCCGTCGCCCGTTTTGCGCTCATTGGGCACGGCGTTGAGCAGGCCTGCAACCTTGTCCTCGGCCCAAGCCCATCCAGGGGTGCCGTCTTCCGCCTCATCCCGTGACATCAGAGAGCGTCGCTCAAATTCTGTCCAATTGAAATCGTCCAAATCCAGCCCGTAGACCACCGGTACGGCGGCGGCTCCCCGAGATTCCAGCCGCTGCTGCATCACCCGCACGGCGATGCCGCTGATGTCTATGCCCAGATACTTGCGCCCCAGCGATGCCGCAGCATCCGCCGCCGTTCCGCAGCCGCAGAACGGGTCCAAAACTAGGTCACCGGGGTTGGACGAGGCCTTGATGATGCGCTCCAACAACGCCAGCGGCTTTTGCGTGGGGTAGCCAAGCCGCTCTTTAGCAATGGGAGCTATGATACCGATATCCCAAACATCTGACATAGGCGCGCCTTTGGATTCTTTGTCGGTCTGACTTGGCTTACGTCGTCCAGAAGAAAAATCTGCGACTTGCTGTTTAGTTCCCCACGTTTTCTTTGTAGATGGGGCTAGGTCTTCATAAAGTTGATTAAATGTCCCTGGTTCTCCTCCACTCTTGCAATACATTAAGATTACATCATGCATCCGCTGGAATCTGCGCTGCTTCGCAGGCCATCGTCGATAACGCCATATTACTTCGTTTTGGAAATTCGATGGAGAGAAAACTTCGTCCATCAATATCCGCAGATAAGCGTCGGCGTGAGGGTCGCAGTGCAGATAGATACTGCCAGTAGGTTTCAGGACGCGACGCATTTCGATTAGGCGGCGGCCCATATAAACGCAGTAGGCCGCCATTTTGGACTGTTCGCCAGTTTGCAGCCGAATACCGCGCAGGCAGTCATACAGGCTACCGTGTGGCAGACGCTGAAAGGTGTTTTCCGTCTCCACCGTCCAGCGCCAGACATCGCGGAGCTGCTGCGCCACCGTCCCTTTATCCCCAAAGGCGGCGACGTAGAACTGGTTGGAGTTGAAGGGAGGGTCGAGATAAATCAGGTCGACGCATTCGTCGGGCAGTTCGCGCAGGACGTCCACATTGTCCCCGCAGACGAGAGCGTTGCCAGTCAGGTATTTGTGGCTAAAACTCGGGGGGGTAGCGGAGCGTCGGCGGGGCGGCATTGTCAACCCTCATCGGTGAATGATGGCGCGAATATATGAGACGACGCTCCGTTTGTCAACCTATGTATTTAGACCAGTCGGTCTCCTTTCAGGAAAGGGATATGGTAGCCCCTACCCGTCCAACCCGTACAGCCGGGCGCAGTTGTCCCACAGGAACTTGCGCCTAGCGTCATCGGACAGCGGCATTTCCAGGAAGCGGTCCACCGATTGGGGATACTTCGAGTCGGCGTGGGGGTAGTCGGTGGAGAAGACCACGTTGTCTTCCAGCCCGAAGCGCGACACGATTTCCGCCGGCTCCTCGTCGCACTCCACCGACAGGTAGCACTGGCGGCGGAAGTACTCGCTAGGCTCCATTGTCAGGTCGGGATGGTCATAGGACGCCGACATCTCGTAATGCTCGTCCAGCCTCCAGAGCAGCCACGGCGCCCAAGAACAGTTGCCCTCCAGGAAGGCCACGGTCAGATCGGGGAAGCGCTCCAGCACGCCGCCGCCCACGATGTCCACCACCGCCAGCATCATGCCCATGGGGTGGGTGCAGGTGTGGTAGAGCATATGCGTGTCGAAGTTGTCGCCCGGTTGCGGCAGGTTGACCCGTCCGCCCTCGTGGAAGCTGAGAGGCACGCCCAGCCGCTCGATTTCGGCCCATAGCGGGTCGTAATAGGGATCGTGCCAGTTGCGACCGGCCACCGGGTTGGGCCGGACGAACACCGTCTTGAAACCCAGTTCGTTCACCGCCCGCCGCGCCTCGGCCACGGCGCCCGCAATGTCTTGGGGCGGAATCATCGCCGCGCCGAACAGCCGGCCCGGCCCGCCGCCGCAGAAGTCGGCCAGCCAGTTGTTGTAGGCCCGCGATATGGCGGTGGCGAGGGCCGGGTCGAGGCCGCTGTCGCCCAAGGTGAACAGGCCGCGGCTGGGGAACAGCACGGCAACGTCGATGCCCTCATTGTCCATCGCGCTCAACTGCGACCCGCTGTCCCAACTGCGCCGCTCCGACTCGGCGTAGACGTCCTGCTGGCCGGTCATCAGGGGTGTGATGGCGTTGGAGTAGCTGCGGTTGGGCAGCGGGAACACATTCTCGCCCACCTGCACGCCCAGGTCGCGCGGGTGGCGGCTCATTCCTTGCGGAGCGCGATCCCGGAACGCAGGATCTATGTAACGCTCCCACAAGTCCACCGGCTCCACCACGTGCATATCCGAGTCCATAACCCTGTAACCGCTCTTCGCCATTGGCGCGTCTCCTCCGGCTGGGGTGTTGCTGATTGGTGAGATGATAGCAGATGAGGGGCGGCGCCGGTCGCTGGTATGATAATATCCGATTGAGCGACAATTGGCGTTAGACAGATCGTCCCCGGAAGGTAACTATGACCTGGAGGGTAACTATGAGCGGAGATTCAGGTACTAGCGGGGCAGGAACACCCAGATGGGAAAGGTTCTATGACGACAGTCTCCGGGAGAAGTTCAAGCAGTTCGAGACTGACAGGCATTTTCTTGAAACTCACCAGTCTAAATGGCTCGGACAGTACCCCGATATGTTCGTGGCGGTTTACCGGGAACAGTTGGTGGGCGCAGCGCCTACTGCGGCAGAACTGGCAAAACAGTTGGCAGCAAAGGGTGTTCCGGCTGGCCGGTCTTACTGGCGGTTTCTTTCATCCAATCCTATTGATTTGGTAGTGCCCGGTTAATATGGTTATTTTCGGGCATTACGAAACGGACCAAATCAGAGTACCAAGGCCACGCATCCGCGGATATGTGAATTTTACCCGCCTCGGCGTTCAGGGAATGGTTGATTTTCTCGTGGATTCTGGCGCGGACAGCGTGATTATTCACCCTGCCGACGTTCGCAACATTGGCATCCTGCAACGAACGCTACGGGAAAATAGCGTCAGGGAGTCAGTCGGCATAGGGGGGAGACAAAAGTATTTCACCGAATCCGGGTCAATATCTTTTGCGGATGGCCAATTCTCCTACGTCAGATGCTATTTGGACATTTGCATTGCCGGAGACGACATATCCACAACATCAGAGAGAGTCCCGTCTATTTTGGGGCGGGATTTTTTGAACCTTTGTGACGTGCGCCTCAACTATTCGACTGCTCTCGTCGCCTTGCAACCGGTAAGCGCTAATGATTATGGAGAGATTTCCTTCCCATAACCGCGCTCACTGTCTCACATACATTACGCAAGCCCCGGAGTTGAATATCTCCGGGGCTTGCGCTTATCGCCGTGGGGATGCTGCGTCCCTGCTACCCCTCGCCTACGTCCACAATCACGTTGCCGATGGCGCCGCCCTCGACTGCCCGGTGGGCCTGTATCGCCTGCTCCAGCGGGAAGTGGGGGCCTACCAAGTGGGTCAGCGAGCCCGCTTCCAGCCAGGCCGTGATGTCGGCGATGGCGGCATCCTTCGCCGGTTCCGGCATATCGTAGACCAGCACGTTGCGCACCACTGTGTTGCTTCGCCGGAATTGCAGGGGAACCGGCGGCTGCTGGCCTGTCCCGGCGGCGTAGATTGCCACCACTCCCGACGATTTCAGCACTTGGCTGGTCACCGGGAAATTGGCGGCGAAGTCAACTTCAACGATGTGGTCAACGCCCTCTCCGCCGGTGATGTCCATGATGCGGGCCGCCGTGTCTTCGGTGCGGTAGTTGATGGTGTAGTCCGCTCCGGCGGCCTTGGCGATGCTGGCCTTGTGGTCGGAACTGATGGTGCTGATGACCGTGGCCCCGGCCAGTTTGGCTTCCTGCACCGCGTAGTGGCCCACGGCTCCGGCCCCGCCAGGCGCCAGCACCGTCTTGCCGTCCAGTGGCCCGTCGGCGAACAGGCAGCGGTGGGCAGTCATGGCCGGCACGCCCAAGCATGCGCCCTGCTCGTAAGTCACCGAACTGGGCATTGCCACCACGTGACCCGACGGCTGCACGGTATACTCCGCAGCTGTGCCGAAGGGCCGCCCGAACTGCGACTCGAAGAGCCAGACCCGCTCGCCAACCCGCGACTCCGGTACGCCGGGGCCAACGCGGTCAATGACGCCCGCACCGTCTTGGTTGGGGATGACGCGCTGGAAGCCCATAGGCTGGGTCAGCCCGGCGCGCCGCTTCCAGTCGGAGGGATTAACGCCCGAAGACACCACGCGAATCCGCACTTCTCCCGGCCCCGGTTCCGGGTCGGGCATTTCGCCGATTTGCATCACCTCGGCGGGGCCGTTCTGTTCGTACCAGACTGCTTTCATGGTCAATTCCGGCCTTTTTGCTCAGAAAATCCGATTTGCCCATAGTGGCGGGGCAACCAATACCCGCAGGGGCGCACAGCCGTGCGCCCCTGCATGAAGCGCTGCCTAAAAACTATCGCACCCGATTACCCGGCCACCCGGTTACCTGGCGCGGCCCGCGTAGTCGGCCTTGGCGCGGTCTATCGCCGCCGCGCGCCCCGACTTCAGGGTGTCGCGGCGTTCATAAGCCCACTGGTTCGACCCGGCGGTGCTGGCCGTGGTGCCTTGGAACGCCGGCATGACGTAGCGGGCCAGCAGCTCGTAGCTGTGCATCACGTGCTCCCGGGACGCCCAGTCAATAGCCTGGACCATGAAGCCGCCGAAGCCGCCGCTGCGCTCCTCCAGCTTCTTGATGCCCTCGATGCAGTCGTCGGGCGTGCCGATGATCCAGGATCCCCTTTCGTCCATCACCTCTATGATGTCTTCCAGCGGCCCGTCTACGATGGCATCGCGTCCCATGGTGTGCTCGAAGTATTCCCGCTGGTAGCGCCCGGCCCCGACGCGGGCCTGCTTCATCGCGTCCTTTTTGCTCTCGGCCAAGTGTACCGGCAACACCAGCCGCCAGTCGTTGCGGTCAACCGTTTGGCCGTGCTCGGCGGCCGATGTTTCGGCAACGTCCCACAGCGCCCGCAGGTCGGAGTCGGGCGCGCCCGGGTCGCGCGGCACTGTAATAGTCAGAACCGCCGCCCCGTACTTGCCAGCCAGCGCCACGCCCGAAGGCGACTGCACCGAGGCCACGGCGATGGGCATATGCGGCTTGGTGTAGGGGCGAAGCTGCAGCATCGCCTCTCTCAATGTAAACCAGTCGCTTTCGTAAGTAATCGGCTCGGTCTCAGTCATCAGGCGCAGCACCATGCCGAACCCCTCGTCCATCCGCAGCCGCTGCGTCGTCGGATCAATGCCCAGCATATAGGCGTCGCCGGGGAGCGCGCCCGGCCCCACGCCCAGCATCACCCGCCCGTGGGTCATGTGGTCAAGCTGCACCATGCGGTTGGCGACGTTGAAGGGATGATGGTAGGGGATGCTGATGACGCCGGTGCCCAGCTTGATATGCTTGGTGCGGTCGGCGGCTACCCCGATAAAAACCTCCGGCGAAGATATGGTCTCCCAGCCCGCGCTGTGATGCTCGCCAATCCAGGCCTCATCGAAGCCCAGGTAGTCGAGCCACTGCACCAGTTCCAGGTCCCGGTCCAAGGCCAGCGTTGGATTCTCGCCAACCCGGTGGAAGGGGCCCATAAAGATTCCGAATTTCATGCGTTCCGGCAAGGACATAACGGCCAACTCTCCTATTAACTCTTCCTGCGATGCCGCAATTATAGCCCCAAAGCAACACGATGCCAACGAAAGGCCCGCCAGCCGTATCTCACTGCGCGCCTAGCGAGGCATGGAACGAGAGACTGCCAATGGTAAGCCATCGCGACCGCCCACCGCGGCACGCCGCTATTCCCCAAGGCGGAAGCAGGACACACTCCCGGGCCCGAACTCGGATGCGTTGAATAATCCGCCTCCCCGGGGACATAATCGCATGGGATAAAACTCAGACAGACCGAGGCCTTCCCGCTCCACGCCTTTTCCGGCTACGCCCGCACCGGCCGGGCCAGCCCCAGGTTGTCGCGCAGCGTTCCCGGCGTGTACTCGCGGCGGAACAGCCCGCGCCGTTGCAGTTCCGGGACGACCAGCCGGGCGAAGTCCTCGTAGGCCCCCGGCATATGGGTGGCGGCCAGGACAAAGCCGTCGCAGGACTCCGATGCGAACCACGATTCCATCTGGTCAGCCACCTGCGACGGTGTGCCGGTGAACACCGGCAGCTCCCGCAGCGTGCCCCGGCCCGACCAGCGCACGAAGTCGTTTACCGTCGGGTTGGGCTTGCCGCTGAGCTGCACCACGCGGTCGAGGAACCCCCGCAGCCCCGTCATCGAAGCCATCACTTCGTCCGACAGCGGCTCATCGGGCGGGTGTTGCGAGAAGTCATAATTGAATACCTCGGAGAGCAGCGCCAGCGAGTCCACGGGCCGCGCCAGAGCATCAATGAATGCCAGCTTTTCCGCCGCTTCCTGCTCCGTCTCTCCCACTACCACGTACACCGCCGGGGCCACCTTCACCGCGTTCGCCTCCCTGCCTGCGGCGGCGGCGCGGCCCCGCAGGTCGTCGCGGTAGGCCCGGCATCCCTCGGCGGTAGGGAAGATGACAAACAGCAGCTCGCCCCAGCGGGCGGCGAAGCGGCGGCCCCGCTCGCTCTGCCCAGCCTGGATGATTACCGGATGCCCCTGCGGCGGGCGGGGCACGGTCAGCGGCCCTCGCGAGCTGAAATGCTGGCCCTCATAATCCGTCCTCCGCACCTTCGAGGAATCAGCGAACCGGCCCCCGTCGCGGTCTGCTATGACCGCCCCATCATCCCACGAGTCCCACAGGGCGCAAGCCGCCTCCATAAACTCGTCGGCCACGCCGTAGCGGTCGTCATGCTCCAGATGCTCGGCCAACCCGAAGTTGTGGGCCTCCGAGTCGTTCAGCGACGTCACCACGTTCCAGGCGGCCCGTCCGGCGGTGAAGTGGTCCAATGATGCAAACACACGCGCCACGTGGAACGGCGAATAGTAGGTGGTGGAGTAGGTGGCGCCCAGCCCGAGATGCGACGTTGCCAGCCCCATCGCGGTTATCACCGGCACTAGGTCCAGTTTCACCACCCGCACGCCGTGCTCCACCGCCTCGGCGAAGGAGTCGCCGTAACGGCTGGGCATCGCCAGCCGGTCGTCAATGAACGCCATGTGAAACATCGCGGCTTCCAGCGTCCGGGCGATGTCTTGGTAATAACGCAGGTCAAGGAAATCCGGCGACGTTTCAGGATGCCGCCAAGAGCCGGTATAGTTCGAGCAATTGGAAGCCTGCATAAAGGCCACTAGCAGCATTTCCCGGTTAGCGGGTTGCCTCATTTCAATTCACCAGACAGGGCCGCAAGGCATGAAAGTCCACTCTCCCATAGGAGGAGGGTTAAGGCAAGGGCGTATTCTGGACCGGCCGGCGGGCATTGATTACCAGCATACTGGCGGCCGCAGCGATGGCGGCAAAGGCCAAGAAAATAAAGGTATAGTTGCCCCGGATATCGAACACCACGCCCGCCAGCAGCGGGCCTGTCGACTGGCCGACCAGTACCCCGATTTCGCCCATGCCCCGGATTTTACCCAAAGACGCCCGCCCATAGTAGTCGGCATAGACCACCGCGGGAATGATGTTGCCCCCGGCGGCCACCAGCCCGATGACCGCCGCGGCGGCCAATGCCCCGGCGATCCCGCTCGCCATCAGCAGCAGCAGCACCGCTCCGGCCAGCATCGCCAGCATCACCGAATACAGCAGCCGGGCCGCTGTGCGCTCCATCAGCCAGCCCCAGCCGACGCTGCCAGCCGCCGATACCACCCAGCTCGCCGTTACCACCGAGGCTGCGTCGGTCAGCGTCAGCCCCTGGTCTCGCAGGTAGGCAGCAATGTGAACGTTGACCCCGGCATGGACGAAAAAAGTGGCGAACCCCACGGACGCCAGAATCCAGAATGCCGGGGTACGGATGGCTTCCCGCACCGTCCAGGACTCGTTGTCTCGCCTGATGCCCGCCGCGCCCTGTTCTTCCCCGGCGCCCCCATATACATCCTGAGCATCCTGCCGTTCATCCTGAGCTTGTCGAAGGGGATCCCCGTCCGGCCTCAACCCCAGGTCTTCGGGGCGCTCCGCCACCAGCAGCAGGTTGGGCAGCAGCGCCACGGCCAGGCAGATGACGCCCAAGGTAATCCAGGCGGCGGCGACTCCGAAGTTGCCTATGACCACCGCTGCCGACATGGTGAACACCACGCCGCCGATGGCCCCGCAGAAATAGATGACGCCAATGGCCCGTCCCCGCATCCGAACGAACCAGCGGGAAGCGACAGTGCTGGCCCCGATGGGCGCGGCGGTGTGGAACACCACCCGCCCGGCAGCATAGGCCAGATAGAAAGTAACCGGCAGCGTAGCCCATGCCAGCGAAATCATGGACGCGCCCACCGTAAGCACCCCGGCCACCAGCACCAGGCGCGAGCCGAAACGGTCGATGGCCCATCCGATGGCCGGCGACAGCACGATGGAAGACAGCGCCCCCGCGCTCACCGCCCCCGCAATCAACGTCCGCGACCAGCCCAGTTCCTGCGACATCGGATAGATGAAGACAGTCAGCGTGGTGATGGCCGGCGCCATCCGCGCGAACACCGCCGTTCCTGAAGCCACGACCACCACCCAGCCGTAGTAGAAAGGCAGGATACCCTGGAGTCTGGAAGCTAAAAGCATATTTCAACGCAGAGTTCACAGAGAATCACGCCAAGGACGCAGAGGTTCAGATTACCTAGGCGGCCTCTGCGTTCTCAGCGTGTGCTTCTGCGCCCTCTGCGTTGAAGAAAGGGAGTGTGTTAGCCCAAGTGCTGGCCGAAGAAGGCCAGAGTCTTCTCCCAGCCGTCCACCGCGGCCTCGACCCGGTAGCTCGAGCGGTCAACCGCGAAGAAGCCGTGGCCTGCCCCGTCGTAGCGGTGGAACTCGTAGTCCTTCCCGTGCTTCTTCAGCGCCTCTTCCGTCTCGTCCACGTCGGCCGGCGAGGGGCGCGCGTCGTCGTTGCCGAACAGCCCCAGCAGCGGGCAGTTCAGCCCGGCGGTGAAGTCCACCGGCCAGGCCGGCATGGCCGGGGTCAACTGGTCGTTGCCTTGGGTCACGCCGCCGCCCCAGCAGTCCACCGCCGCGTCCACGCCGCTGAGCGTGCAGGCGCCCAGGTAGGTCTGGCGTCCGCCGGAGCAGAATCCGATGAGTCCCACCTTGCCGTTCAGGTACGGCAGCGTCCGCAGGTAGGCCATGGCCGCTTCCACGTCGCCCATGGTGCGGACGTCGGGCATTCCGCCCTTTTCGCGGATGCTGGCGCTGTTCTCTTGGGGCGTGGCCTGGCCCTCGCGGAAGTGCAGGTTGGGGGAGATGGCCACGAGCCCGTTGTGGGCCAGCTTGCGGGCCATTTCCTTGGACGCCTCGTCCCAGCCGGGCATATGGTGGATCAGCACCACGCCACCGCGCGGGCCGCCGCCCAGCGGACGGGCCAGGTAGGCGTCGATCTGGTCGCCTTCGTGACCCTGGATATTAACCGTCTCCGCTATCATTCCCTCGTAGCTCATTTCAGTAACGCCTCCGCAGAATTGCGGGCCGCCCAAGAATACGGACAGCCCGCCCGTAGCCTACTATCGGCGCAATCTTACGTCAATCCGCAGTCAGGAAAAGTCCCATCTCCCTCTGGGAGATGGTTAGGGTGAGGGCGTCCCCCCACGGGAGGAAAAGTCCCATCTCTTTACTGGAAGAAGGAAAATTGAAAGGCCCTGTTGGAGGCCGCGTCCTGTAGGCCGCATCCTGGAGGGCTGGCGCAGAGAGGCTACGGGCAGGGGACGGCGTCCGCGGCGTATTCCCGAATCTCCTGCAGGGTTGGCAGCTCCCCGTCGGCGTTCAGGGGCAGCGCGTGCCAGGGGTGCGCGTCACCGTCCAGCAAGCGGATGTGCAGCCCGCCCAGGCGGAAGGGCGGCCCGCCGTCCCGCCGCCAAGTCTCGGCCTGGCCGCAGCGGATGACGGTCAGCGGCCCCGGCAGCGACACCGGGGACGGAAAAGCCACGTCGCCATAGACCCCGGCGCGCTCTCCGTTGCGGGTCAGCGCGGCAACGTCGGCGAACTCCCAGCCTTCGGTGCCTGCGCCGCTCCATTCAGGGGCGGACAGGAAGGCATTGACGGCCTCCCGCAGCATTGCTTCATCTGCCGAATTGGCTACGGGGAACTCGGGTGTTAGAGGAAGGGGATAGCCTGCATCAGCTGGACCCTGCTGACCGGAGCAGGCAACTCCAGCCAACAGCAGCAGCCCCGCCATCAGCGCGGCCAGCCTGGTCAGCGCGGTCATCACGAAGAGGAGCGGGCCTGCCGCACTGCTTGAAGCAGCATCGGCGCACCCACCCACAGCACCACCAGGGCCACCATCGCGCCAATGCCAGAGCTGAAGGGAGCGCCGGAGTACCACGGAGTTCCCGGCACTGGGGGCCAGGCTTGCAGGATGTTCCGGCCCGAGCCCCACTCCAGTTCAGCGGCGATGGAGTAGACCGGGGAGTCGGTCACGCTTTCGTCCAGCAGAAACGTTTCGTCAAACTCAAAGGGAGCCAGGGAATCCATCGCGCCCTGCTCCCAGCGGTGAAGCTGCTGGCTGCCGTCCTCGTGAAACACCCGGGCCCGCACTTCCAGTTGGCGAGCCGCCCAGCCCCGGTTCTCCCCATTGAGCCGCAGGCGGACCTGGCTCCCTTCTATGTCCGCCTGAGCCTTGGCGTCAATGTTTGTAGACGGCAACGAAGTGACGACTATCTCCGATTCCTTCTTGACCAATAACTGAATGTCCTTGTTGGATGCGTCCAAGAGAGACAGGGAGATGGAGACTTCATTCCAGCCGGGCTGCACCGCTCTAATCTGGGCAAAATTAGTAGAGGCGGCGCGGAAAGTAGTACCGGTCTCGTACCCTTTGCTATGACCATTAACCAAGTCTGTCATTTGCCATTGAAACCCTTCATCCAAAGCGGCAAGCCTTTTAATCTCGAGCAAATAAAACCCCAAGTCATTCCAACGGCCCCGGAGATAGGCAATGTCTCCCGCATCTCCCGGATTGCCTTGCCATTCGTACTCCAGCCGGACTCCATACAGGTTAGGCTGCCCCTGCCTGACGTCCTCGGGCAGCTGGAAACGCACAATGGCAGGAGCTGATTCGGCGGTCACCAAGAGGTCCTCAGTCCAACCGAGTTGTCGAAAAGAAAGCCCCCATTCGCCGGGAATGCCTAGCGGCCAGTTTGCGGCCTGCTCTTGGCTGGAACATGCTGCAAAGCCAATTACAGCCAAGAGCAAAGGCAAAGCGAGTCGCGAAATGTCCAACAAGCTATCCGTCCAGCACCCTTGCTAGTCGTTTCCTGACACGGAAATAAAAGCGCCCCAACCATCGCTGTAATAAAGCTGCTCATCACCACCAACGTTAATGTCAACCGGGTCGGCCGCAGTACCAGCCCCGTTATTCCAGTTGATAGCGTCTTCCGTTACAACCCAATTGTACGGGCTGGCGGCAAGATTATCCCGGATCCGATTCAACCACCAGTCCTCGTGTTCCTCGAAACTGCGGAATTCATTGTCACAAGTGACATTTGCACCATAGCCTAAGTAAGGCAAATCTTCTGAATCCTCATGAATAGTCGCAATTACATAGTTTCCCAGACCTAAACTATAATTGCTGTGATCATTTCGGCCATACACCCGCATATGTCCTTCATTCCAATCACAATCTCTGAGATATTTGATGCCATTATCGGGATTCCAAAGAGAACTTCCACCTTGTTCTGGTCCATCATCAAGATACGCGTGCATATTGCCAATACCTTCAAAGTCATCATTCAATGTAGGATCAATGTCAGGATCATTACCAAAGCCGTCCAGGCGATCTTTCACGTAGTCAACACTCGCCTCGTTTCCGAAGATAAACCGGAAACCCCAATCAACATCATTTGAAACGGCGGTGTCGTCCCCGAAATCCCAATTCCAGACGTAATCGAAGTCATAAGGACCGTCGCCCAACTCCAGTTGCACATAGGTGCCGTCTGGCGCGGTACTCGCGCCGACTTTTATAGCGTCTGAGGCGAGGCTTACCAATGATATTGCCAAATACGCTGTTGCTCCTGCCAGAATCACGGCCAAAGCGAAACTCTGAACTCCATTTGAAAGGTTCAATTTATGCCCTCCTATTGAGATGCGCTACTGTATTGTTCGCCTCAGTTGTATTTTCGATGGACCAAGGACGGGCAATGCTCGTCTTCCTTTTCCAACGTCCAGTCACTGCTCTTTCCGTCGAATCGTAGTTCACCTGTCTTGAAATCGTATACCTTAAATGGGTAGTTCAGGGCAGTGGAGTCGTAAGCGAAGTCTTGATCATCATCGTCCGCCGTAACGGAATACGCCAAGATCTCCCGATCCTCCAAATCCACATGTATTATCAGCCTGGTAAAATTGCTGATGTCACGCATTGTGACAGCCAGATGCTTTCCGCCACACGTTACGATAAGCCAAGGGCCCCGGCCGTCAACAGGCTCTTGCCATTTGACAATCAAAGACGCTGCCTCGTATCCGTCTACCCCATCCCTCCGGATGCTCTCCACGACCCAGTCCTGTCCGCTATTTATCGACTCCACGACAAGCGATTCCTGCGTAATCGCCACTATGTCCCGTTTCTGCTCATCTGTGAGAGGAACCTTCGTCGGTTTAACCGGAGAGGGAATGAAGCGGGTCTTGATTACTGGGTCCCCACCCTCTGCCAGCAACATCGCCGAGGTGGTCAAGACGCCAATCAGCAGCAGCATCGCAATCAGCAACCTGGGACGGTACACTTTGAATTTCACGGCTTTTCTCCATCCATCGGATTATCCCGGCGCATCCAGCGTTCCGGAACGCTGGCAAACAGTACCACCCCCCTCCAGCGATCGTCCATCGGGAAATCCCCGGGGCCGCGCGGCGATGACGCCCCCCGCCGGAATCCTGAGTGTGCTAGACTTACCATCCGCCGCGCCGGGCGCCAGGTGACGGCGCCGGAACTGAGATGCCGCCGGAGGAGCCGCCGCCATGCGTATCGGTCTGTTTGCGGGCGCGCTGGAGCTGATGCGGGACATTGCAGAACGGCTGGAGCGCATATCCGACGCCGAGAGGGATGGGTTCGACAGCTATTGGCTTCCCCAGCATTTCGGGGCGGATATGCTCACTGTGATCGCCATGGCCGGAATGCAAACCAGCCGCATCGAGCTGGGCACCGCTGTCGTCCCAATCTATCCGCGCCATCCCGTGGCCCTGGCGCAGCAGGCTCTCACGGCGCAGGTGGCCACCGGCGGGCGGCTGACGCTGGGCATCGGCGTCTCCCACCGCTCGACCATAGAGGACTGGCTGGGCCTGTCGTATGCCCGCCCGGCGCGGCACATGGAGGAATACCTGTCGGTGTTGCGGCCGCTGCTCAACGAGAGCAGCGTGGACTTTTCCGGGCGGGAGTTCCGCGTGGCGGGGGAGTTGCAGATTCCCGACGCCGACATGGTGAGCTGCCCGGTGCTGATGGCGGCCCTGGGCCCGCGAATGCTGGAAATCGCCGGGCGCCTGGCCGACGGCGCAGTGACCTGGATGACCGGCCCGGCCAGCCTGCGGGAGCACGTCATTCCGCGCCTTAGAGAGGCGGCGGATGCAGCCGGCAACCCCGCGCCCCGCATCTGCGTTGGTATGCCCATTGCGGTTACCGACCACCCGGAACGGGCTCGCGCCCGGGCGGACCGCCTCTTCCAGCACTATGCCGCGCTTCCCAGCTACCGCGCCATGCTGGAACGGGAGGGCGTCGGCAGTCCCGGCGGCATCGCCATCGTGGGCGATGAGGCAGCGGTGGAAGAGCAACTCCGCGCCCTGGCCGAGATCGGCGCCACCGACCTGCTGGCCACCATCTTCCCCGTGGACGACTCCGAGACCTCCGTCGCCCGCACCCGCGCCCTCTTGCAAAGTCTGGTCGGACGCATCTAGGCGCCAGCCAGTCCGCTCAGCAGGCGGCGAGCCAACGGGCATTCTCAGGGCGGGTGGGGATTTTTCGCACAAATTTGTGATTGTTTGCACATTGTTGACCGCCTCCCAATGTATAACTACAATGTTAGTTATCAGGTAATCAGATGCTAACCAGCCGGTTTCAGGGCCACAGAATCCAATCCGGGAGGCTTCCAAATGTATCAAAACGTGCTAGTTCCCCTAGACCGTTCAGCGGAGTCCGAAGGAATTCTCGATGTTATCTCGGGACTGGTCAACGTCGGCGGACAAGCAACATTGCTGACGGTGATTCCGACAGGGCGCACCAAGTCCTTTGGGGAGTTGGTGGTGTTGGGAACCCAGCAGGAAGAGGAAGACCGTGGCCGCGCATTGGCCTACCTCAACCGGATCGCCAGCCGTTTGCAGGAGTCCTCGATTCAGGCCTCCACCGCCGTTGTGGTCAACGACTCGGTGCCTGCCGCCATTGTGGCCTACGCCAACCGCAACTCCGTTGACCTGATTTCGATGTTCACCCACGACCGGCGCGGGCTGGCCAGGCTGGTGAAGGGAAGTGTGGCCCGGGAGGTGGAGCGCCGCTCGGTGATGCCTGTGAGAGTGTTCCGCCCCGAAGACCTGACCCCAGGCCAAGAGGCGGGCGCCGCCGGGGGGCAAGAGTTCGACTTCAGCTCAGTTGATATGTTCGCCCGGCTTTCGAGAGAGCAGATTTCCGCAGTAGTAGCCTTGGGCAGCACCGTTTCCGTCAAGGAAGGGGAAACCTTGGGCGCTGGCGGCGAGGCTGGCCAGAATCTGTACGTCATCCAGTCCGGGGAAGCGCAGTTGACTGCCCAAGCGGAGATTGGACAGATTGCCGTCCGCGTGGCAGGCCCCGGTGAGTCCTTCCCCCAGGCTGTCCTTTTGGGCGAGGGTACCCTGATTACCGCCGGTTCCGCCCTAGGCGAAATGACCCTGTTGCAGATTCCCCGCGCTCCCCTGCTGGACCTGTGCACTCAGGACGCAGGTATCGGGCGAGGCATTTACGCCGCCACCGCCCAGCTTTTCGCCAACCGCTACAGCCGCACTCTGACCCAGTTGGGCATGAGCGCAAGCCGGGAAGCTCGCGACGAGAACGAGGAAGAGGACTCGTAGTTTCAAGGCTGCGCCTGAAAGCGGGGCAGGAACAGATAGGCAGGAATAGACAGAGGCAAGGAGTTTGATGGTAGAGCCGAAGTAGCCGTCATAACGGCAAGCATCTCTTCACGAAAGTATTGGAGGTGTGCAATGGTTACGATTGTAAGGCCCAGTGAGACACTCCCGGTCGAATCCGCCCCGGCGCCGGAGACGCCCCAGCCCCAGGCTGAGCCGCCTGAATGGCGCTACTCGATGCCCTTTGCCGGCGTCAAGTACTACTCCTACCGGCCCGCGCCGCGCCAAGCGAAGCCGCTGCCGGACGAGGAGGCAACCCGCCCGGCCCTGCAGGTCCAGCTCATCGACGAACGGGTCATTCTCATATAGAATCGCATCCCCTGGCCGGACCCGGCGAACCTGGATAAAGGCGTGAGAAATGTACGTACAGATGGCATGGGGACGGGCGCGCTCTGGAGCTTGGGACGACCTGAGACAATTCTACGTCGAAAAAGTCATCCCCTTTACGATGGGGATGCCAGGGTTGCAGGAGCGTCAACTGTGGCGCGGCACTTCGGACCCCGACGAGATGGCGTTCTGGAGCGTATGGGAGTCACTGCAGGAACTTCGCAACTACGAAACCAGCCAGACCCGCCGGGAACTGGCCGGCGACGCCGAGCAGTATTTCCACCCGATGGCCTACCCGATGGGAGAAACCTGGATTAAGCACTTGGAAATCGTGGCGTCCGCCGAGAACTCCGGTGCCCGTCCCGCAGTGGAGCAGTCCCTCATTATGATGGCTTGGGGCAAGCTCCGCCTCGGCTCTTGGGACCAGTACGAGCAGTTCTACCGCGATCAGGTGCTGCAGGGCGGCGGGCAATTCGAGGGCCTCAGCGACCGGCTGCTCCTCCGCAGCACGGAAGACCCCGACGAGGGCATCAGCGTCAGCGTCTGGGACAGCGAGGAATCCCTGCTCCGCTACGAGCGCAGCGAAGTCCGCCGCAACATGGCCCAAGAGGTCGAGAATCTCTACCGCGGCCAGTTCTGGATCAAGCACTTCCAGGTCACCGACAGCAACCGGTAAGCCGGAAACCGGGAACGCGAAACGCCTAAAGGGGCGGGTTCATCATCCCCGCCCCTTTTAGTCTCTCAGAGAAGCCCCAGCCGACGGGCGTCCTGCTCCGTCCATCTCGCTCCAAAGCTCGAACCAGTTCTCTGACTGATACATTCCGCAGGAGATTAACAAGACCGGGCGGGAGCGTCACGCAGTAACTGCCGTGATTGTAACAGCTACTGTCAGATCGCCTGCGTCTCCAATTTCTGCAATGGGAATATCCTCGCCGCACTCCAGCATATCTTCGACGTACAGCTCCGCCCCATTCTGCAACGCCTCCAGTGCTTCCTCTCTGCTGTAACCCCAGGCAGCACAACCCGGCAATATGCCAACCCTGGAACTCCAACGCCCATCCTCTTCCTCGTATACCTCAGCCTTGAACACGTAAGTAGTCATAGTTCGGCACCTTTTGGGGTGGATTGATGTTCACTCTAACCCGCGCCGTCGTCCAATCCGCAATTCTAGTCGGCGACTGCGGCTAGGTGACAGCACAGGGGCGGGTTGTTAAACCCGCCCCTGCTTTAATCGCCGTTGGCTGAGGGTTAAGCTCTTGCGCCGAAGATGGCGTTCGGGAGCCATAGGGCGATACCCGGGAAAGCCAGCACTAGAGCGGTGGTAACGGCCATACAGCCCATGAAGGGCAGCACCCCGATCCACACGTCGGCGATGGTGCTTTGCTGCAACACCTCGTTGGCGGCTTCAGCCTGCTCCCGGTCTATGTCGAGCCGCACACCGTGCAACACGTAGAGGTTGATGCCCTCCGGCGGGCTGATCAGGGCAGCTTCTACCAGCAGCACCATGATGACGCCGAACCAGACCAGGTCAACGCCCGCTCCCTCCAGCGTCGGCAGCAGAATTGGCACCGTTGTGACCATCATGGCGAAGCTTTCCATAAAGGTGCCCAGCACCAAGTAGAAAACTACCAGCACCAGCACCAGTTGGACTTCGTTCAGGTTCAGGCTGGAAATTGCCTCGGCAATCTGCTGGGAGATGCCCAGCCGGGCGAAGGCGAACGACAAGGTGAAAGCGGCCAGCACTATCAGGAAGATCATACCCGTAGTGCGGACCGTCGAGGTCATAGCGTCCTGCACGATGTTGAAGTTGCGCCGGATGAGTTGCTTCTGTACCGCATTGTCGGGGAACCGCGCGTTGCGGAGCTCTTCTTGAGTCGCGTTTACCAGGAATGGCACCCAGCCGGTCCACGGGACAATCACCACCTCGACGAGAAAGATGTTTTCACCAACAATTGCACCGAGGAAAATGTTGGGGTCACCCAAATCCTCCCCTTTGAGAGCCAAGCCTATCTGCAAGGCCAGATGCACCAGCAACAGGCCCACCAGCAGTCCCAGCGACCACTTTACAAAGCTCGATATACTGATGAGTCCCAGGCTCCGCATCGCGGTGCCGAAGAAGGGGAGCAAGATTTCTTCCGTGTTCAGGATGATCGCCAGCACGAAAGCGCCGTATACCCCGAAGGCCGCCGCTTCGCTGGGGGTGGCGATGCCGCCGTAGATGGAGCCAATCACCACGATAATCAGCGCGACTATCGGTATAAGGGAGATAGAGCCGAGGAGCCGGTTCACCCAACCTCGTATGGTGAAGAAACTGTCGCCGTGCTCGCGCGGGGCCAATCCCTTCCAGACAATGGCAAGGGCGAAGATCATGAGCATAAAAGTCCCGGTCAGCACCATGCCGGGAACGAACCCGGCCATGTACAGGCGCCCGATGGATTCCTCCACCAGCACGCCGTAAATAATGAGGCTGATGCTGGGCGGAATCAGAATCCCCAGAGTTCCCCCAGCGGCCAGGGAGCCAATCACCATGCGCTCCGAGTAGCCCCGCTGCCGGAAGCTGGGCAGCGACACGCGGCTGATGGTGGCCGAGGTTGCTACGCTGGACCCGGAGCAGGCGGCGAAAATGGCGCACGAAACGATGTTGGTATGAATCAGGCCACCGGGCAACCACCAAATCCAGCGGGTGATGCCCGCATACATCCGCTCGCCCATACCGCTCCGGTTCATCAGCTCGCCCATCAGGATGAACAGCGGCACGGCCACCAGAATGAAGCTGGTATTCCCTTCCCACGCCTTGTTGGCCATGATGTTCCACAAAGGAGCATCGGAGAAGAAAAACATGATGATGAGGGACAGAGAGCCCAGCGCCGCGGCCACGTAAAGCCCTGCCAGGAAGAAGGCTCCCATCAATCCGAATGCTACGCCAATTGCCACAGCTTTAACCTCTCAGGCCTTTTTTTGCAGACCCGGCCGAATTTACCGGTTTTGGCTCGTTTCGGTCTTCTGGTACACCAAAATCACTAGTCGGCTACGCCGGCAGCCTCCCCGCCGGTTATGGTAATCGCATCGATTTCCTCGCCGCCTTGCGCCCGGTTCCAGCGCACCAGCGCCCCCTCAGCCACCATCGAGTACATCATTTGCAGGGCGGTCAAGCATAGGAGGGTAAAGCCCAGGGAGACGACGATTTTGGGTATGAACAGAGGGGTGAGGGGATAATCATTGGTGACCACGCCGCGCTCGTAGTTGTTCACCACGTTTTCCCACATCTTCCACATGGTGACCCAGCCGAGGAACAGAACGGAGAAAATTGCCAGCCAGTCGGCGAAAGCCCGTGTTCTGGTGCCCATATAAGGCAACAACACGTCGATTCGGACGTGGGCGCCGGAGCGCAGCGAGTAAGAAAAGGCCCAAGTTGCCGCCATGGCCAGAACGTAGCCGCTCATGACGTCGGTGCCGGGTGCCTGCGTCCAGTCGAGCTTGCGAGCCACTACCTGGTAGGTAATAAAAAAGCCCAGCAGCAACAGTTCCACGCCACAGACGTAGCCCAGAATGTAATATAGACGATCCATTATAGCTGTCACTGCCCGGGAACCTAGCAACGCCTTGCGTGGGCCCATCAGGAAACCCGCTAAGAGTATCAGAACAGGGAGTACCCCTGTGGCTACGGACATGAACAACATTTCCGGGTTGTCTGGCCAGAACCAAATCAGGGAGGTCAGTGCCATAATCACTGCAATCCCCAAAAACGATCCTATGATGGCCATGTGGTGGTCAAGAATGTTCACGGTTATCGCGTCCCCAATAAAACTTGGATTACTTCCCAAGCCAGTTAGCTGCGGATTGCCCCAAGCTATCAGTCCTGTCCGCAATTTGCGTCATTCTACACTAATTTTGAGTTGGTGCAATCCCTTATCCGATGAATTACCAGGACGATTGCAAAGTCATTCAGGCGCCTAGAATGTCCTGGGGGACGAATTTTTAATTTCCCGGTCATTTCCGGCCAATTCCCGCCATTTTCGTTGTTCTGCCGGGCTGGCCGTGTTGAGGGCCGAATGGCGAACGGGCAGGGGTTTGCAGGAACTATTTTAGGGGGGTGTCATGGGGCTTGGCAAGGGGGAGGTGTCATCATAAGGCTGGGGTGAGGGCAGGACGATTGCAAAGTCCATCAAAGCCCGTTCGTGGTTCGGCAAGCTCAGGGCAGGCTTGCCGAACCACGAACGGACTCTGACGGCTGGTCCTGCGACAAGCTCAGGACTAACGGTTTGGGGGCTTACATTACTTTGCAATCGTTCTGGATGAATTACTGGCTTTGCTGACGGCGGAGTTGGTCTTCCAGTTGCCGGATGCGTTCCTGTGCGGCAGCTCGCTCGGCCTGGGCGGCGGCTTGTGCGGCAGCTCGCTCGGCCTGGGACTGGCGCAGGGCTTCCTCCAGTTCCGACGGGTTCAGCAGGTATTGCTGATTCACCCGCTCCCAAAAGCGCAGTTGCCGGTCAACCCAGCACAGCGACAGCCCCAGGGTCTCGCTGTATCCCCAGATCACCCCGTCCGGTTCGGTGAACAACTCAATGGAGCGGTAGACGCCGCCCTCCGTGAGCCGGTCACCGGCCAGCGCCGCGTCGTATTGACGGCCCCCGGTGTGGTCGAAGCGCCAGTACTCGGTTACTCCCAGTTCCGCATAGATGTCACGCTTGACGGTATAGTCCCGGCGGGCGGTGTGCGACGACGCCACTTCCATCACCAGTTCCGGCGGTTTGCCCGCTTCGCTAATCACGTAGCCGTTGGTATCCGCGAGGTCGGCGGCGATGACGTCAAAAGACACGAGCATATCGGGGTAAGGACAGGAGGGCAGGTCGCTGCGCTGGCGGCAAAGATAGCCTCTCCCGGCGATGAACGTGGTGGCGTCGTCGCGCATGGCGTCCAGGTGGCGGGCCAGGGTGTTGGCCACGGCAGGGAGGTCGAAATGGAGGTATTCTTGCATATCGCTTTTCTTCGGCGGGTTGGGCAGCGGCGGCAGCCGGATGGCGCTGCCCGGGAACCCGGGACGGGGCTGGGCTGTCATGGCAAACCTCGCGGCGGCAGGTGCCGCAGACGGTATTAATAGGCACTAGGGCTAATTACAGGCTTTGCTGACGGCGAAGTTGGTCTTCCAGTTGCCGGATGCGTTCCTGTGCGGCGGCGCGCTCGGCCTGGGACTGGCGCAGGGCTTCCTCCAGTTCCGACGGGTTCAGCAGGTATTGCTGATTCACCCGCTCCCAAAAGCGCAGTTGCCGGTCAACCCAGCACAGCGACAGCCCCAGGGTCTCGCTGTATCCCCAGATCACCCCGTCCGGTTCGGTGAACAACTCAATGGAGCGGTAGACGCCGCCCTCCGTGAGCCGGTCACCGGCCAGCGCCGCGTCGTATTGACGGCCCCCGGTGTGGTCGAAGCGCCAGTACTCGGTTACTCCCAGTTCCGCATAGATGTCACGCTTGACGGTATAGTCCCGGCGGGCGGTGTGCGACGACGCCACTTCCATCACCAGTTCCGGCGGTTTGCCCGCTTCGCTAATCACGTAGCCGTTGGTATCCACGAGGTCGGCGGCGATGACGTCAAAAGACACGAGCATATCGGGGTAAGGACAGGAGGGCAGGTCGCTGCGCTGGCGGCAAAGATAGCCTCTCCCGGCGATGAACGTGGTGGCGTCGTCGCGCATGGCGTCCAGGTGGCGGGCCAGGGTGTTGGCCACGGCAGGGAGGTCGAAATGGAGGTATTCTTGCATATCGCTTTTCTTCGGCGGGTTGGGCAGCGGCGGCAGCCGGATGGCGCTGCCCGGGAACCCGGGACGGGGCTGGGCTGTCATGGCAAACCTCGCGTCGGCAGGTGCGATAATCGGCATTATACCGGCATTGTACCCCGGACGGGTGAACCGCGCGCCCGGAGACTTTCGATTTCCCGACGGACTTCCGGGAGGCCGGAAATGAAAGCGCCCCTCCCTGTCTTGGGAGGGGCGCTCGCGGCTTATCCGGTGGTTCCTTATTGGGCGTTTGGGCCCTTGGTTATCGGGGCGTCGGACACGGAGCCGTCGGCGTTGATAGCGAGGCCGACGTAGGGGCCGACGTGTTCGTTGAATATCCCAACGACCTCGTCCCCTTTGCCGGGGTAGCCCACCCGCCGCAGCCAGCCGGGGATGACGTGCTGGACTACGGACACGTTAAAGCTGTGGTCGGCCAGTTCGGGCGAGAACTCCACCAGTTCCATTCCGGCATCCACGTTCTTCTGTACGCCGGTGACGTTCTGGATGGAGGTGAGCCGCAACTGCTCCAGCTCGGCCTTGGCCCCTTCCTCAATGAAAATCTGCTGGAGGTCGGCGGGGATGCTCTCCCAGACATCCGCGTTGACCACGTTGTTGGTGGAAAGCAGGCTCTTCAGCGGGCCGTTTAGGTATGCGGTGACTTCATACCACCGCTGACCGTGCCCTGGGGTGGAGCCGGTTACGCCAGCCTCGAGGATGCCGCGCTCCAAGGCGGTGTAGACCTCGGCGAAGGCCACGAACTGGGCTTCGGCGCCCATGCCCTGAATCCAGTCGGACAGGGCGGCGGCGTGGCTGCGTGTCTTGAGTCCTTCGAAGTCGGCGAGGGTGCGCAGGGGCTTCTTGCTGAAGAAGAACTGGTCGTTGCCGGAATACCAGTTGTGGTTGATGATGAGACCGCCGCCGGTTTCTACGGCCACCATCTCTTCCAACTGCGGGTGCATATCGGTTAGCGACAGGTACATCGTCTCCCAGTCGGGGTAGATGCCCCAGAGCGATTGCACTTCGATGGCGGGCAGCGCGCCGGCCACGTAGCCAGTGTAGATGTTGGCCATGGAGATGGTGCCATCAGAGACCAGTTGCAGAGTATCCGGGCCGGCTAGGCCCAACTCTGGGAAGGAGCTGACCACCAGATTTAGCTGCCCGTTGGTGCGGGCCTCCAGGTTGGGGGCCCAATGCTGCTCAATGAGCTTGCAGGGCAGCAGGGCGCGGTTGATGCAGGCGTGCTGAACCTTGATAGATTCCCCGCTGGAAACCAGCTCGGTGGGGTTGGTTAAGTTGGCCCTCTCGATGAGCGATTGATAATAGTCGCTTTCGTACAGCCACAGATGGTCGGTCAGGGCGTCTAGGGGCACGTTGCCCTCGGAGTCGCCTAGGTCGTTGTCCGGTCCGCCGCCGGCGGTGAGCGGGGCGGGGCCGGCCATCTGACTGATGTCGCCCACGTAAATCGCGCCGGGGCCGCCGGCGTTATCGGCGGCGTATTCCATCAGGGCATCGTCTCCGGTCATCATTGCCGCGGTCGGCTCGGGCATGGCCGTAGGCTCTTCGACGCCAGTGGTGTCCGTGGGCTCGGGCATGGCCGTGGGCTCTTCGGCGCCAGTGGTGTCCGTGGGCTCGGGCATGGCCGTGGGCTCTTCGGCGGCCGCAGGCGCGGCGGTAGCAGTCGGCGGCACCGCGGTTGGGGGAGGCGAAGTTGCCGCCTCGCCGCAGGCGGCCAGCCCTGCCGTCAGCAGCAGCATTGAGACCATCAGTAGAATCGCGATTGGTAGTCTGGGGTTAATCATCCTGGGGTTTACCTCCTAAATTTGCCCCCCGCCTGGGGGGTTCCTGATAGGTATTCTCTGAGTTTTCCGTGTTCTCTCCGGCCCTTTCGACGGCTGGCTTGCGGGCGGCCACCCCTGCAAGGTTCGCGTTTATTGGCCGGCGCGCGAGCCCTTGGTGATTGGAACCTGCGTAATCGTACCGTCCTCGTTAACCCAGACTCCTGTATAGGGGCTCATCTTGTCGTTGAAGATGGCCACAATGTCGGCACTCCTCTCCGGGTACCCCAGACGGCGCAGCCAGCCCGGCATGACGTGTTGCGGCACAACCACGGTCTGGATATGCTCCAGGATCTCCGGAGAGAATGGCACCGGCTGCATACCAAGCTGCATATTGATTTGCACTGCGGCGAGGTTCTGGAACGGAGCTAATCGCAGCCCTTCCAGTTCGGCTTTCGCACCCTCCTCGACGATAATCTGTTGCAGGTCCTCGGGTATCTCGCTCCAAACGTCCTTGTTGATGACGTTGTTGGTATAGCCGAAGCCGATGATTGGCCCCGACATATAGTCGGTCACCTCATGCAGTTTGGCGGACGCTGCCAGCAGAGCGTCATACACGGCCACGTCTACCACCCCGGTGTTCAGGGCGGTATAAAGTTCGGCTATGGAGGTGAAGTTCGCCTCACCACCCATCCCAACGATGAAATCCGACATGGACGCAGAGTTGGAACGAATCTTCAGGCCGTCGTAGTCTTCCACACTCTGAAGCGGCTTGCTGCTGTAGAACCACTGGTCTGATCCGGCAAACCAGTTGCGGTTCAGCACGTGGCTACCGCCCGTCGCGTCTAACATCAACCGGTCTATGTCGTCGGCGACCGCGGTGAGGCTAAGGTACGACGTCTCCCAGTCGGGGGCCGTGCCCCAGAGTGATTGAACCTCTAGGGCGGGCAGCTCTCCCGCTACGTAGCCGGTAAAGATGTTGACCATATCCAGGGTGCCGTCGGTCACTTGGCTCAGGGTGTCGGGGCCGGCTATCTGTAATTCTACGAGGGATACCACCGAGAGTTTGACTTGGCCGTTGGTGCGTTTTGCTATGTTGGGCGCCAAGTAGGTTTGAATTAGCACACAGGCCGGCAGGTTGCGGTCTAGGCAGACGTGCTGAATCTTGATGTCCTCGCCGGAGGAAGTCAACTCGGCAGGGCTGGTCAGGTTGGCTTTTTCCAGCAGACCCTGGTAGTACTCGCTGGTGTAGATGAACAGGTGGCTGGGCACGCCCAACTCCGGCAACCCGAACAAACCTAGAGTGGCAGCTTGGGTGTAGGCTTCCTCCGGGAACCGGAACATCAGCCCCTCATGGGGTGGTGGGCCGATTAGCTGCATAGGGTCGCCAATGAAAATCGCGCCCGGGCCGTTGGCGTATTCGGCAGCGTAAGCCGCCAGCTTCTCTTCCTCCTCCGACATCACGGGCGGAGTAGTGGGATCCGGGGTTGCAGGTGCAGCGACGGCTGCGGTCTGGGCAGGCTCGGTGGTAGCGACCGGCTCGGCTGTGGTGGCGGGAACCGGCGTTGGGGTGGCCGCAGGTTCGGGAGTGGCAGGGGCAGGGGCAGACGAGGTGGGCATAGCAGTGGGTGGAACGGGTGTAGGCTCCGGCGCGGCGGTGGCCGCCGGTTCCGTCGGCGCGGCGTCATCCCCGCCGCAGGCCGTCAGACCGGCTAGCAAGGCGATGATCAAAATTACCGGAATAATCAACCGCGCCAAAGCTGCCTCTCTTTGCTGTACATACAAAAACTTGGTTGCCGTATACGACGGCGCATTTTAAAGGCTGAAAGCGTTCAGGCCAACAACCGCTAACTGACGCAATTACCGATGCACATTACGAAAACAGGCGGCGTTGCGACAGAATCGGGTATGTAAGTTCCGGCGAAGGATGTGCAAAGACGGGCGGCGCTCAACGGGCTCCCTTCGCTTGGTCCGGCAGCCAGGTGACGATCTCGGGGAACAGCATCAGAATGCCGATAACCACGGCCATACATACCATAAAAGGCAAGACCCCGATATAGACGTCGTTGATCGTCTCGGTTTCGGTCACTCCCCGCAGTTCCGCCGTCTCGTGCCGCGCGCCGTGCAGGACGTAGAGCGAAAGGCCTTGGGGAGGGCTGATTTGCGCCGCCTCCAGCAGGATAATCATTATGATGCCGAACCAGAGCATATCGATTCCGCTCTGGAACAGCGTCTCCAGCAGGATGGGCAGCGTGGTCGCCAGCATGGAGTAGCTTTCCATGAAAGTGCCAAGCAGAAGGTAGAAGATTACCAGTATCCCCACCAACTGCCAGTCGGCCAAATCCAGGCTCACTACCAGGTCGGCCAGGGCGTGGGAGATTCGCAGGTAGGCGAAGGCAAATTGCAGGGTAAACGCCGCCATCAGAATGAACATAATCATGCAGGTGGTGCGCATGGTGGACGTGAACACTTCCTGCAGCATTGACAGGTTGGAGCGCATTACCATGCTGACGTTGACCATCGAGGGCATTCGAGATTCCTCTAACTCCTCGCGAGATACTTCCGACAATACAGGCACCCAGCCCATCGGCGGGAGGAACAGCACCTCGATCAGGAATATCGCCTCGGCGATTTCGGGGTCCACGAAAAGCGAACTGTCAGGGAAGAAGACCAGAAAGACCGTCTGAACAGTCAGGTGCAACACCACCAGACCGATGAATGTTCCCACGGCCAGGCGCAGGGGAGAGTAGAAGCGGATGAGTCCGGTGTTACGCAGCACAGCGCCGATTACCGGCACCCATAGCGGTTTCGAGTTGTAGAGGCAGGCGAGGATGAAAGCGCCGTATACCCCGATGGCCGCCGCTTCGCTGGGGGTAGCGATGCCCCCGTAGATGGAGCCAAGCACGGCCAGAATCAGAATAGTCACCGGCCCCACGGCGATGGAGCCGACGAGCCGGTCGCGCCATCCCCGCCAGTAGCCCGGCTGCCAGAAGCATACGTAGGCATTTAAGAAAGTCAACTCTCCCTGGACCCTGGGAGCGACGCCCGGCCAGACCACGGCAGCGAAACCAATTAAAGCCATAAAGGTAAACGCCATCAGCGCACCGGGGATGAACCCGGCCAGAAACAGCCGGCCAATGGAGGTGCCGGTGCTGAGTCCGTAGATGAGCAGCAGGACGCTGGGCGGAATCAGGATGCCCAGCGTACCTCCGGCAGCCAGCGAACCCACCACCAGCCGCTCGTTGTAGCCGCGGGTGTGGAACGTCGGCAACGCTACCCGGCTGATGGTGGCCGCGGTGGAGATACTGGATCCGGAGCAGGCGGCGAAGATGGCGCAGGACACGATGTTGGTGTGCAGCAGTCCGCCTGGTATTGGCGCCACCCAGCGGTCCAGCGCCCGGTACATTCGATCGGCGATTCCGCTGCGCAGCACCAACTCGCCCATCAAAATGAACAGCGGAATGGCCACCAGCAGGAATCTGGTATAGGTTTCCCATACCCGGTTGGCCATGATGTTGGACAGCGGCGCTTCGGAGAAGAACTCCATGAGCAGCAGAGCCAAGCCCCCCAGCGCTCCAGCCACGTACAGCCCGGCTAGGAAGAAGACGGTCATCAGGATGAATGCTACGGCTATAACCAAACAGCCACGACCTTCATTTTTACGGTGTAGACCGGAAGTCTGGAATTTTCGGTACTTGAGATCGGGCTTGGGATAATGGAACTGAAGGGCCTGTTTCACAAGCAGAGGCCCCCGCAGGAAATCGGGGGCCGTTTCCGATCGCGCTCTTTGTCAGGAACCACCCGGACCAAATACCCGGCTAAGTTATCACTAACGGGCCGCCTTGAAAAGGATAGCACAAGACGGCCGGGGCCTTTCGGCGGTTCTTGGCAGCCCCTTCTCTCCGGGGAGAAGGGACTGCAATCCAAAAGCGCCCACCCATCTTAGTATTCGACGCGGTAGACGCGGGCCGCTACGTCGTGGAACATATCGGCCTGCTCGGAAGCCGAGTATTGGGTGCTCAGCCGCTTGAAAGCGTTGTACATCACCGTGTAGGAATAGGAGACCTTGTCCACTGGGAAGTTGCTCTCGAACATACAGCGGTTGGGGCCGAACTGTTCTATGCAGTAATCTATGATGGGCTTCATGTCCGCTGCCAGTTCTTCGGAGCCGATGGGCCGGGTGCGGGTGTGCCAGTCGAAGCCGGTGCGGGGCATTCCGATGCCGCCCAGCTTGACGACAACATTGGGGCAGGAAGCGGCGGCGGCGATGCCCTTGCGCCACGTCTCCATGACCTCGCCGTCGCGGCCGGCGTATGGGCCGTCCCGCAGCAGCCCGCCGATGTGGTTCAGGATGATGGTCAGGTTGGGCACGGCGCGGGCGAACTCGGCCAGTTCCGTCATCTGGGGGAAGAACATCCAGCCTTCCAGCGTCAGGCCCATATCGGCCAGCACCTTGGCGCCGGCGCGGAAGTTGTCGCTGCTCATCTGGCCTTCGGCCTTATGGGCCGCGGTGTTCTCCACCTCCGGGTTCGGGTCCCAAGTGACCGAGTGGCGGATGCCCCGGAAGCGGTTGGGGCTGGCCGCCTGCAACGCTTCCAGCACCGGGCGCACGTTTTCGCCCAAGTTCAGGTTGGCATGGCCGACGATGGACGCCGCCGCCCTGGACGAGCCGTATAGTCCGGTGGCGCTGGCCGCCGCCAAGCCCTGCACGAACTCCACCTCGCCCACCGGGCGCAGTTCTTCGGGGCCGCCGGTGCGATACATTGAGCGGGCCTCGACGAACACCGTCGAGCGCACGTTGTGGCCGCCGTTCAGGTCGTCGGCCAGTTCGTGGAGCAGATAACGCTGGTAGGGGATTCGTTCGGTGCGGAAGTCCCAGAAATGATGATGCGGGTCGCAGATGGGCATCTCCGGTTCCAGAGCCTCCTCCGGGGTCAAGGCAAGCCAGTCGTTGCCTCCAAACGGCATGAGCGGGCCTCCATATCAAACGCTTCAGGAATGAGGACGGCCCAATGATAGCACAAAAAAATCCCTCTCCATTGGGAGAGGGTCAGAGTAAGGGGAAATCGTATGCTGCAAGCGACGGGCGGATAGGAAGAAGTTGGTCGGGGTGAGTGGATTCGAACCACCGGCCTCTACGTCCCGAACGTAGCGCGCTAGCCACTGCGCTACACCCCGATGAAGTTATTTTAACACAGAGAGCGCAAAGCGCACAGAGGAATAATGATTCCTTTCCTCTGTGCGCCCTCGGTTTCGCCGGACTCTAGCTGTCCAGCATCTCCTGCGCCTGCTCGATGAGGGTTTCTTCGGTCAGGGCGCCGGTCCACTTGTTGTGGATGGAGCCGTCGGCATTGATGAAGACGGTGGTGGGCAGGGCCAGGACTCTGTACTTGGGGAGCACATCCGAGTCCTCGGTGTAGCCCGCCGGGAAGCTGACGCCAAGTTCGGCCAGCAGTTCCCGGCCCTGCTCCGGAGTTCCTTGTTTGGTGAACTGGCCCAAATCCACACCCAGCACCAGTATCTCGTCGCGGTACTCGCCGTAAAATTTCTGGAACTCCGGCAGCTCGGCGCGGCAGGGCGGACATTCCGCGGCCCAGAAGTTGAGCACCACCGGCTTTTCGCCTACCAGCGACGCCATCGCCACCTGTTCACCGCCCAATATGTCCTGCCCCTGCGACACCATGATGGGGAAGTCGGGCGCCGTTTCCTTGTCGCTGCCGACTCCATTTCCGCTGCCGGAATCGCCGCCGACTCCATTTCCGTTGCCGGAATCGCCGCCGCACGCCACCAGCAGCGCCAACGCCAGTAGCAACGCCGCCGCTATCATTATCCCCGTCCGGTTTTTGCAAATCATCTCTGTGTTCTCCCCTCACCCTGTACCTCTCCCTATGGAGAGGGAATTTGTTGGCGCGTAGCCCCGTCAGTCCAAGATTTCCTCGACGTTCTCCCTTAAATCGTTCTCCCACAGGCCACCGGATACCTTGGAGCGATAATGCCTGTTGTTCTTGTAGCCTGTTGTTCTGGTAGAAGGAAGTAGTGGGCAATAGTTTTATTTCATACTCTTCAATAACTTGACCCTCTCTCCGGATAGGAGAATCTCCTATTTCCGTTTGAGTTTATCCCGCGGCGGCGTCTGCGGCCAGTTGACGCATATTGTCCATAAAGACTTGCAGCCGCTCCAGCGTCCGGGTGAGGCGGGTGAGCCATTGGTCGCCCAGAGGGCGGAGGGGCATCTGGATTTGCGCGTTGCCTACTTGGGCCGCCGGGCCTAGGGCGCGCTGCAAGGGGCTTTTAGCGCCGCCCACTGGGTTCCTCAATGATATTACGATGGACTCGGTGGTGCGGATTACCGACTCGGCCCCGGCGGCCCCGGCGATGGCGCGGATTTCGGCCACTTTCAGCAGGCTTTCCACCTCGTCCGGGACGGGGCCGAAACGGTCGCGCAGCTCTTCGCGTATCTCCGGGAGTTCACGGCGCTGGGTCAGTTTCGCCAGCCGCTGATAGACCGACAGGCGTGTCGGCAGATGCCCGATGTAGTCGTCCGGGATGCCGGCGTTCAGTGGCAGTTCAATGCGGGGCGGCTCTTCCGTGCCCGGCTCCGGGCCGGACAGGGCCGACTGCCCCCCTTCCCGCTCCAGTTCCCGCACCGCTTCATGGAGCAGTTGGGTGTAGAGGTCGAGGCCGACCTCCTGAATGTGGCCGCTCTGGTCGGCCCCTAGGATGTTGCCCGCGCCGCGAATCTCTAGGTCGCGCATGGCGATGCGGAACCCGGCGCCGAGTTCCGACGCCTCTAGGATCGCCTGCAAACGCATTTCGGCGGCCTCGGTTATGCGCCGCCCCCGGGGGGCCAGCAGGTAGGCATAGGCGCGATGCTGGCCGCGTCCGACCCGGCCCCGTAGCTGGTAGAGCTGCGCTAGGCCGAAGCGGTCGGCCCGCTCCACGATTAGCGTGTTGACATTGGGCATATCGAGGCCCGATTCGATGATGGTGGTGCAGACCAGAACGTCGGCCTGGCCGTTGGCGAAGTCCATCATCACGTCTTCCAGATCCGACTCCGCCATCTGGCCGTGTCCCACCACGACGCGGGCCTGCGGGACCAGCTCGCGGATGTCCCCGGCAGTCTGATGGATACTCCTGACCCGGTTGTGGAGATAAAAGACCTGCCCGCCGCGCTCCATTTCTCTCAGAATGGCTTCCTTGACCACGTCTTCCGAGTATTCGGAGACGAAGGTCTTGACCGGCAGCCGCTCCTCGGGGGCCGATGACATCGACGACAGGTCGCGCAGACCGGACATCGCCATGTTCAGCGTTCGCGGGATGGGCGTTGCGCTCAGCGTCAACACGTCCACTTGGCGGCGAAGCTGCTTCAGCCGCTCCTTGTGGCTTACGCCAAAACGCTGCTCCTCGTCCACCACGGCCAGCCCCAGGTTCTTGAACTGCACGTCCTTTTGGAGCAGGCGGTGGGTACCAATTACGATGTCCACGTCTCCGGCCTTCAACCCCTCGATGACCTGCTGCTGCTCCTTGGGCGTGCGGAAGCGGCTGAGCACCTCGACGCGCACCGGAAAGGGGCTAAGCCGTTCGGTAAAGGTGGCATAGTGTTGCTGGGCCAGCACGGTGGTCGGCACCAGCAGGCCCACCTGCATACCGTCGCTGACTGTCTTGAAGGCCGCCCGGAGCGCCACCTCGGTCTTGCCATAGCCAACGTCCCCGCAGATGAGCCGGTCCATTGGCTGTGTCCGCTCCATGTCGGCCTTGACGTCCATGATGGCGTTGGCTTGGTCGGGGGTCTCGACGTAGGGGAAGGAGTCCTCCAGTTCCTGTTGCCACGCGGTATCCGGGCTGAATTCGTGGCCTTGGGCAATCTGCCGGGCTGCGTTGAGACGGATGAGTTCCTGGGCCATTTCCCGCGCCGCGCCCTTCACCCGCTGCTTGATGCGGTTCCAGTCGGCTGCGCCCAGGCGGGTCAGGGCCGGCTCGTGTTCCTGGGCGCCCACGTAGGCGCTGACCCGGTCCAGATGGTCGGTCGGCACATAGAGCCGGTCGCTGTCGGCGTATTCGAGAACCAGATATTCCCGGTCTTCGCCGCCGTCGCCCATGCGCGTGGTACCGGCGAACCGGGCTACGCCGTGGTCTATGTGAACAACGAACACTCCCGGCTCCAGATCGGCCAGCGATATGTCCGGCCCGCGTTCGGCGCGGCGAGGACGGCGCTGCCGGCGCTCCTTGGCTGTGCCGAACAGCTCGGTGTCGGTTAGCAATTCCAGCCGGGCCACTCCGTTCCGCCTTGCCGCCCGGCCCTTGCCATTCCGGCCCGGCTTACCCGAAGTCCCTCCTTCGGCCGGGAGTTCGATGGTCCAGCCGTTGCGCAGAGAGCCGGAAACGATGCAAACCTCGTCCGGAGCGGGGGTGTCCTCCAGCGCGTCAAGCACCGATGCGCTAATCCCCTGCTGCTCTAGGATTTCGGCGAGCCGGCGGGCGTGTTGAGTCACGGCCACCAGCGCCGCGCCCCTGCCCTGCCTCTGCCGCAGGTCCTCCGAAAGTTGCTCCAGCCTCCCGTAGTAAGGAGTGGCGGGCAGGAAAACGTGGTCGTCCTCTTCGCCGACCCAGGTTTGCAGGTCCACTCGCCGGAGGCTGCCGAGGCGAGCAGAGAACTCCTCCCAGCTCATGTAGGGCGAGGGGAAGTTGCCCGGCAGTTCGCCCCGCTCCTCCCGGGCCGCCCGCATCCGCCCGAAGCGTTCTTCCAGTTCCGACGCCTCGGCTTCCACGCGACCGCCCCGCTCAAGCAATACGGTTGCGTTTGGCCCCAAGTATTCCAGCAGTGGCGTGCGATTCACCAGCCCGCTGTAGAAGGAGAGGGTTTCCTGGTTGCTTTCCAAGCCGCCAGGGTCGGTCAGCGTTTGCAGGTCTTCTTCGATGCGCTCTTGGACGGCGGGGCTGCAACGGGAGAAGTCCATCGCACCGGCCCTGGCGGCCAGCGCTGGCGCGTCCGCCTGCCCCTGTAATTGCTCGCGGGCGGGAATGGGCCGCACTTCGTCTGCCGCTCCCACCGACCGCTGGGTCAGCGGATCGAAGCGCCGGATGGTATCTATTTCGTCGTCGAACAGTTCGATGCGCAGCGGCAGTTCGCAGTTGGGCGGAAAGATGTCGAGAATTCCCCCGCGGTGGCTGAACGAGCCGGGCGAGTCCACCACCGGCTCGTGGCGGTAGCCCAGGTCCACCCACTGCGACAGTACGGCGTCCAGCCGCACCCGGTCGCCCACCCGCCAGACGCAAGGAGCCGCCCATTCCGGGTTGCCCGGAGGGTGGGCGGCAGAGAGCAGCCGCCCGGCCATCAACTCCGGCGGCGCGGTGTAGAGCAGCGCTGAGCCGATGGAGCAGACCACCAGGGGCGGATGGCAATGTTCCCCGCCGGACTCCGCAATTTCGTGCTCTTTGCCGCCCTCTTCGTCGCAGACTTGACGGGCCGAGGCCAGGGCAGCAAGGGCGGCCAGGCGTTGATTGCCGGTGTTGGCGTCGACGGCCAGCCGCTCGAAAGGCAGCACTTCCGGCTCCGGCAGCAGATGGACCGCCGCATCTTCGCCCAGCCAACTCAGCATCTGGTCGTGCAGGCGGCGGGCGTCCTCCGGGCGCGGGGCGATTACCAGCAGCGGCCCTGGCCGGCGCCTGACCAGCGAGGCGATGAACGCCGGCCTGGCCCCTTGCCGCACCGTGGCCGTCCCGGTCTCGCCGGACAGCGCCTCCTCGAGGCTGCGGCAGAATTCAGGGTGCCGCTCCAGTAGTTCCAGAATGCCGTTCAGAGACATGAAACCGTCCCTTGAATTTTGGGATAAAGGGTCAACGGTGGCCGGTCGGTGGCAAACACGCCAAATAAGGGGTTGGCGTGGGAGCCAGCCCCTGCGTCAGGAAACGGCGCGGCGTGATGCCCGGCGATTTCAGTTGCGATGGCGTTATCAGAATAGCGGCGTTGGAATTCCTAGCCGCCGGAGAGAATGTCCAAGAAGTTGCCCAGCCGTGAAGAGTCGCCCCGGAAAATCTCGGTGTAACCGCACTGGGTGCAGGACACTGCGGTAAACTTCTTGTTCTGCAAGTCAAAGAACCGGGAATACTTTCCGCTGGTGCGGATCTCTTCGGTAGCGTACTGGGTATTGTGGCACTTGGCGCAGGAAAAAGCGGTTCCCATGTGGGCCATTTCCAAACCCTCCACCCGGATTGTCCGGTAAGCCTGAAGGAGGCTTTTATTCCAGCCTAATCTATCCTGTTTTCCGTTTCAAGCGCGGCGGCGCAGACATTCGACGGCTTTCCGGCAAGGCTATTTCCCTTGCAGGCGCCGGAGTTCTTCCCTCAACCGCTCCACCTCCGATAGTGCAGCGTCGCGCTCTGCGGCGGTCTGCTGGTGGGCAGCGCTTTCCTCGGCGATGCTGTTGAGGTAGCGTCCGGTTTTGCGGTCGTAATACAGCAGCCGCGGCCCTTGGGCGCACAGGCACAGGTCCAGCGCCTGGCTGTATCCCCAGAGCATCCCGTCCTCTTCCCGGGTCAGCTCGATGGGCTGATAGGCGCCGCCCACCAGGATATCACCGGCCATCGGGTAGCCGTACAGGTCGCCGCCGGTAGAGTCGAAGCGCCAGTATTCGCCAATGCCGATGTCGGCGTACAGGAAGCGCTTATAGTACATATCTCGGCGGCGGGTGTTCGGCGAAGCCACTTCCAAGGCGAATTCAGGGGGCTTGCCGACCTCATAAACGTAGTAGTTTCTGCGGCGGCGCACCAAGTCGACGTCCACGTCGAAAGCTATGTAAAGGTCCGGACGAATCTTGTAAAGGTTGGGGTTTCTGCTCTCATATACAATGAAAGCTCCCGAATCCAGCAGCGTCATGGGCTGGCCGGAGAAATGGTGCCGGAGCAGATGGTCGGATTCGGCAATGGGTTCGGATTGCAGCATACTCCGCCGTATGATTTCCGGTTCAGAGAGGACGAAATCGTCGGGCATAATCCAGAGGTATGTAATACATGGAGCGCCCGGCGGGGTGTATCTGGGCGGGATAGGCGTTATCGGGCCGCGCGGCGGGAGAACTTCACCATCATTGGGCTGGGGCCCTATGAAGTCGTCGGGCATAACCCAGAGGTATGTAATGCATGGGGCGCCCGGCGGGGTATATCTGGGCGGGATGGGCGTTATCGGGTGGCGCGGCGGGATAGCGTCGTGGTTCTCCGGCTGTGAACCAGCGGGGTCATTGGGCAAATTCTCGCGGTTGGGCAGGGATGAAACGCCCTGGTGGGTGTCTCTGAAGGTCATAACGGCCCTCGCGTCAATCGTCGGCAAGGCTTGGGATCCTAGATATGTCATTGATGATAATAGCAGATGCAGCAGCGGCAGAACGATTGCAAAGTTCCCTCTCCCTCTGAGAGAGGGTTAGGGTGAGGGCGTTCCCCAGATGAAAACTGTCCCGAACGAATGCCGCAGCCCTTGCCTGGTTCCCCATAATACGATTTTATGACACCTGGCCTTTATGACACCTGCCCCTTGCCAAGCCCTATGACACCTCTCTAGCATAGTTCCTGTATGACTCTGCCCGTCCGCCATATTCGGTCCTCAACACGGCCGCCCCAAACAGAAAAATAACCAAATGGCCGGAAATGACCGGGAATGACCGGGAAATCAAAAAAAGCCACTCAGGCAGCATCAGGAAGTGCCGTCATGACTTTGAGCCAAATCAGAAACAGCGTCGACGCCCTGTGCCGCAAATACGCCCCTGAGCTCGCCCTCTACCGGGCCCGCGGCTTGGCCAGCGAATTCTGCCTCCAGTACGCCGTGGCCGTCGCCGACCGGAAGCCCGCCCCGGAGACCCATCCCTTTATCAAGCGTATTGTCGGCCACGGTCTGCTCTTAACCACCTTTATGGCCCTCAATAACTACCTGGAACGCTGCCGGAGGGAGCGCAGGATTCCCGAGTGCAGTGAAATCGTCCACTGCCTCCTTCCGTGGTCCAGAAACAGCGGCCTCCCAACTACATCCCTCGTATAAAGTCCTCCAGAGTCCGCCCATGGCGAGCTTGTCGAACCACCAAACGGACTCGGACAACTCAAGGCCCAGCAGGGCAATTGCAAAGTCATGTTCAGCCACCAAACCGTTAGTCCTGAGCTTGTCGAAGGACGGTCTCTGAGAATCCGCTCGCGGTTCGACAAGCTCACCAGGAACGGATTCTCAAGGACTTTGCAATCGCCCTGGCAGCAGCGGGCCGGGCCGCAGCCCTGGACGGTTATGGTGCTATAATCAAGGCGTCCGAATGCTTTGACGCCAGACGATAGTACGCCGGGCAAACGTCCACCCCGCTCCGCGCCCATCCTCATCTGGGAGCCTTCTTTTCTTCATGGCCGGAATTAGTCAGTCCACCGAAATAGCCCAATCAACCGCCGCTGCCGCTGAGGGCCTGCCGAAGCCGTTGGCCTACCGGCGCATCGTGGTCAAGGCCGGCACCGCCATCCTCACCGGAGCAGCCGGGGGTAGGGACGGCGGCGGGGTCAACCTCACAGTTCTGGGCAGCATCGTCCGCCAAATTTGCCAGCTACGGGAACAGGGGGCCGAGGTGATGCTGGTGACCTCCGGGGCCATCGCCGTGGGGCGGCTGGCCTTGGGTGAATGCGGCGCGGCATCCCGCGACATACGCTCCCGGCAGGTGGCCGCCGCCGTCGGGCAAAGCCGTCTGATGCAGATTTATCAGGAGCAGTTCGCGCTTCACGGGGTGACCGTGGCCCAGGCGCTGCTGACTATTGGCGACCTTTCCAATCGCCAGTCCTACCTCAACGTCGGCAACACCCTGCGCGGCCTGCTGGAACTGGGAGTGGTGCCGCTGCTCAACGAAAATGATGTGGTGGCCGTCGACGAAATCGGCGCCGTGTTCGGCGACAACGACCGGCTGTCGGCGTTGGTGGCGAATCTGGTGGACGCCGACCTGTTGCTGATTCTGACCGACATTGACGGGCTGTATACCGCGGACCCCCGCGTGGACCCGTCGGCCACCCTCATCCCCCGGGTCGAGCGGGTGGACGAGCAGATCGAGGCGGCGGCGGGACGGGAGTTGCAGCCGTGGGCCCGGGGCGGAATGCCGACCAAACTGGAGGCGGCCCGGCTGGTAACGACCTCCGGCATTCCCATGATTATGGCCCACGGGCGGCACGACGGCGTGGCGTTGCGGGCCGCCCACGGCGAGCCGGTGGGCACTTTCTTTCAGGCCGCCGGGGAGAAGCTGGAAGCCCGCAAACGCTGGATGCTCAGCGGTATTTCCCAGCGTGGCCAGGTGACCGTAGACGACGGCGCCGCCGCCGCTTTGCTGGAACATCATCGCAGTCTGCTCCCCGCCGGAGTGCGCCAGGTGGACGGCGGATTTGCTCGCGGCGACACCGTTTTCATCCTGAACGGCTCCGGGCGGCGCATCGCCTGCGGCATCGCCAACTACAGCGCCGAAGACATCGGCCGCATCCGCGGCCTCCGCTCCGGCAAAATCGAGGAAACCCTCGGCTACCACTACGGCCAGGAAGTAGTGCATCGCAACAATCTGGTGTTGCTGTAAGAAAATAGATCTTTGGGAGCGAAATGACTACCAGAACCGTCGCAGACCTTATGGGCCAGGGGCAGGCTGCGCGCAGTGCGGCGCGGCAGGTGGCCCGGCTGTCCACCGGGGTCAAAAATCAGACGCTGCACAACCTTGCCGGACTGCTGGAATCCGACGTTGAGGAAGCGCTGCAAGCCAACGCCGAGGACTGCGCCGATGCCCGCGCCGACGGGTTAAGCGAGGCGATGATCGACCGTCTGCTGCTCACCCCGGAGCGACTGCAAGGCACCGCCGCCGAGCAACGCAAGATAGCATCCCTGCCCGACCCGGTGGGGGAGTCCATCGAGATGACCACGCTCCCCAACGGGCTGGTAGCCGGACGACGCCGCGTTCCTCTGGGAGTGGTTGCCAGCATTTACGAGAGCCGCCCCAACGTTACCGTGGATATATTCGGTCTATGTTTCAAGTCGGGCAATGCCTGCATCCTGCGCGGCGGCAAGGAAGCCCTGCGCTCCAACACCGCTTTGATTCGCCTGATTCGCCGCGCGTTGGTTGACGCCGGCGCGCCCGCCGGAGCCGTTCAGTTCGTGGACAACCCCGACCGCGAACTGGTGGACGCCATGCTGAAAATGAACCAGTACATAGACCTGATTGTGCCTCGCGGAGGCGACGGACTGGTGCGCTTCGTCGGCGAGAACGCCACTATGCCCGCGGTAACCGGCGGTATTGGCGTTTGCCACACCTACGTTGACCGGGCCGCCGACCTGGACATGGCGGCCAGCGTTACCATCAACGCCAAGGTGCGCCGCCCCTACATCTGCAACGCCCTAGATACCCTGTTGGTGCATTCCGCCGTGGCCGGGGAGGGGCTGCCCCGCATCGCCGCCGGGCTGGCCGCCTCCGGCGTGGAGCTGCATTGTGACAACCGCGCTCTCAGCATCCTGGGGCCGCCCGAGTTTATAAAAGACGGAGCCGGAAGCATACAGCCCGCCGCAGAAGACGACTGGGGCCGCGAATTCCTGTCCTTGACCGCCGCCGTGAAAGTGGTGGATTCCATAGACGAGGCGCTGGAACACATCGAGACCTACGGTTCCGGCCACTCTGAGGCGATCATCACCGAGGACTACTCCGCCGCCATGCGATTCCTGGACGAGGTGGACGCCGCGGCGGTGTACGTCAACGCCAGCACTCAGTTCACCGACGGCGGGCAGTTCGGCCTGGGCGCAGAGGTGGGTATCAGCACCCAGAAGATGCACGCCCGCGGCCCAATGGGGCTCAAGGAACTCACTTCCTACAAGTGGGTTATCATGGGCAAAGGCCAGGTAAGGCCCTAAATCAAAATCAGCGCTTGTTGAGCCTTTTAAGTCATGGCCGATTTCATTTTCGAGCGGGAAGTTCGCACCCCGTACTCCGAAGCCTACAACATTGTCGAATTTGACCGGACCGTCGGGCGGGTGGATATTCACTTCACCGCTGAGATGGTGCACGTGTCGCTGGCCGTTGACGAAAGTCTCACCCAGCAGGTCATCCAAGAGATCATGGACGCGGTGGACGAAGACATCGCCGACGCGGTGGGTATCCAGCGCAACAATTTCGTCGTCCACGTTTTCCAAGGCCGCGAGACGGCGGTATACAGCGACAACGATTTCAGCGAAAACGGGCGTGATCATTAAAAGCTAAACACAGAGAGCACAGAGATTTTATGGTTTTGCATTTTCGCTCTCTGTGGCCTGTGTGTTTATAAATGTCTGCGTGTTTATAAATGATTGTAGACGCCCACTGCCACATCCTTCCGCCTTCCTTCGCGGAACGCCGCCGTGAACTGGCGGCCCGCGACGCCACTTTCGCCGCCATCCTCGCCAACCCCGCCGCCCGCATAGCCGATGCTCCGGCGCTCCTCCGCGCCATGGACCGCGACGGCATTGATCACGCGGTGGTTATGGGCATGGGCTGGACAGAATTCGGCGTTGCCGCCGAGGTCAACGACTACATCATCGAGGCCGTGGCCGCCCACCCCGGACGACTGACCGGCTTCGCCTCGGTCAACCCAGCGTGGGGCGAGGCGGCGGTGAAGGAAGCGCAACGCAGCGCCGCCGCTGGGCTGCGCGGCATCGGCGAGCTGCACCCGGACTCCCAGAACATCGACATAACCGACGCGGCGGTGATGGCTCCGTTGATGGAATTGTCCCGCTCCCTGAACCTGCCTCTGCTGATCCACTGCTCCGAGCCCGTGGGCCACCAATACCCCGGCAAGGGAAAGACCACGCCGGACAAGGTATGGCGGCTCATCGAAAACTTCCCGGACACCACCATCATCTGCGCCCACTGGGGCGGCGGCCTGCCCTTCTACGCTCTGATGCCGGAGGTTGGATCGGCTTTGGAGAACGTGTATTTCGATTCGGCAGCATCGCCCTTCCTCTATGGCCCCGGCATATATCCGGCTGTTGCGGGTCTGGTGGGGGCCGACCGCCTTCTGTTCGCCTCCGACTACCCGCTGATGCGTCCTTCCCGCCCGCTGGCCGAACTCGCCAACGAACCGCTGCCCGAATGCCATCGCCGCCGCATTCTTGGCGAGAACGCCGCCCGCCTGCTGGGGTTGTAAAATGCAGGAAATAGCCCCTGCCGTCCGAGAGCGGGAACTGGCCTCTATCTTCCCAAAGAAAGAATAACGTGAGGGCGATTTCCTTTAACTTCCTTCTCCCCGTGGGAGAGGGTTAGGGGGCAGGCGAGAATGCGAGAATGACGGAAGAAATGCGGACGCTGCCCGACCTGCTCGGGCCAGGGCTGGATCTGGTGTTCGTCGGGCTGAACCCGTCGGAGTACTCGGCGCGGGAGGGCCACTACTTCGCCAATCCGCGCAACCGTTTCTGGGCGGCCTTTAACCGCTCGGCCCTCCTGCCGCCCGGGCTAGGCCGCGAATGCGGCCCGCCGGACGATGCTGCGTTGCTGGAGCAGGGCATCGGTTTCACCGATGTGGTGAAACGCCCAACACCACAAGGCAGCGGACTGAGGGCCGCCGATTACCGACGCTGGGCCCCTTTACTGCGCGAAAAGCTGCTGCAATGCCAACCACGGATGGTATGCTTCCACGGACTGATGGCCTATAAGGCATACCTGCGCTACGCTGAAGGAGAGAAAGCCGCCCCGGAGCTGGGCCTCCAGCCTCGCAGCATCGGCCCCGCCCGCGTCTTCGCAGTCCCCAACCCAAGTCCGGCCAACGCGAGATACTCCGTCGAGGCGCTGACCGGGTGGTACAACGAGGTGGCGGTCCTGTTGCAGGGCCAAGTATCGTAGAGTACTGCTTCACTGGATATAAGAGTTCGCAGCCATCTTAGCTCGAGGAGCCGCCCATGCCTGCCCATGCCATCCCGCTGGCGATAATTTACGACTTTGACGGGACACTTGCCCCCGGCAATATGCAGGAACGCCAGTTCATCCCAGACATCGGCATGACGCCCGAAGAGTTTTGGGGTGAGGTGAACGCCCTCTCCGAAAAGCATCAGGCTGACTCAATCCTAATGTATATGCACCTGATGCTGGAAAAAGCAAGAGGCAAAGTCTCGGTGCGCCGTCAGGATTTCAGGGCACTGAGCAGAGGAATCGAATTCTTTCCGGGAGTCGAAGGCTGGTTCGGGCGCATAAATGCCTATGGGAAAGAAAAGAATATATCCGTTGAGCATTTTCTGATTTCCTCCGGTAATTCGGAAATTATCGAAGGCACTTCCATAGCAGACAGATTCAGCAGAATTTATGCTTCCAAATTCATGTATGACGTCAATGACGTTCCTGTTTGGCCCGCCCTTGCCATAAATTTCACCACCAAGACGCAATACCTGTTTCGCATCAACAAGGGGGCGCACGACCTTAACGACGACTCGAAAATCAACAAATTCATAGCTCAGAACGAACGCCCGGTTCCCTTTGAAAATATGATATATATTGGCGACGGAGAAACCGATGTGCCATGCTTTCGCCTCGTGAAAGACTTGGGCGGGCTGTCCATAGTGGTTTATGACGAAGGGAAGCGGGAACGAGCAGAGGAATATCGCCAAGAGGAGCGGGTGAACTGCGTCGCCCCCGCTGTCTATACCGAAAACGGCGGTCTCGACTGCACCATCAAGTCCTACATAGATCTGGTAGCCGCTCGCTCCTCATTCAAACGGACGCTGGACGCGGGCAAACGGACTCTTGATTCGGGCACGGAGGGCCCGTGACCACCGGCAGCGACACTGTCCGCGTTTTTGTCGCCGTCGGCCTATCCGGCGAGGCGCGGGAGCAACTGATCGATGCGGTGGAGCGTATCCGGGGGGAGATTCCCCAAGGAATCCAGTGGGCCAACCCCGGCGGGATGCACCTGACGTTGAAGTTTCTGGGCAACATCCGCGCCTCCGGGGTCGGGCCGCTTCTGGAATGCTTGGGGCCGGTGGCCGTGAGAGCGAAGCCCTTTGCGCTGGGGCTGTCCGGTCTGGGGATGTTCCCCAACCGCCGCAAGCCCCACGTGCTGTGGGCCGGGGTGGATGGTGACCTGGATGCCCTGGCCCGGTTGCAGCAGGCGTCGGAAGAGGCCATAACCCGCTTGGGCTACCCGCCCGAACAGCGGCCCTTCGCGCCTCACATCACCTTGGGCCGCCCTCGCCACAACGTTTCCGACGCCCAGTTGTCCCGCATCGGCGCGGTGGTCTCCGGCCTGATGCCGCCGCAGCCAGTGGCTTGGCAGGTGGCGTCGTTGGAACTGATGCAAAGCGAACTGCATCCAACCGGCGCGCGCTATACCGTCCTCGGCTCGGTGGCTTTGGCTTTGAGGGCGGGATGAGGTTGGCGATGAGAACGATTACCCTCCGGTTACAACCCTCGGCTCCTTTCGACTTCGAGCTGACCGCCGGATACCACACCTACTTTCAAGGCCGGAGCGGGGCCGACAACCTTGATAATGGCGTCTACCGGCGATTACTGGACTTGGACGGACGGCTGGCCCTAGCCGTCGTGCGCTCGACCGGCAGCGTTGACACCCCTGAGTTGTCGCTGGAATTGTGCGGTGAGGGGCTAACTGATGATGGCGGGGAACGCGCCGCCACTCAAGTGCGTTGGATGCTTGGCACTGAGCAGGAGATTGCCCCGTTTTACGCGCTGGCCGAATCTGAACCGGCGATGGCAGGGCTGGTCCGGCAGTTCCGGGGCTTGCACCTGCCGCGCACCGCGACGCTGTTCGAGGCGTTGACTTTGGCGATTCTGGGACAGCAGATTTCTGCCAGCGTGGCCCGGATGATGCGGACACTGCTCATCGAACGGTTCGGCGCGCGGGCGGAGTTCGACGGAGTAACCTACTACGCCTTCCCCCGCCCTGAAGCCATCGTGGCATCGTCGCCGGAAGAATTGCGCGGTCTCAAACTGACACAGCGCAAGTCCGAGTACATCCATGGGATAGCGGCGGCTGCGATGGAGGCCAATTGGGAGGAGATTGACGAGCTTCCCGACGAAGAATTTGTGCGCCGCCTCACGTCGTTGCGGGGCGTGGGAAACTGGACGGCGCAGTGGGCGCTGGTGCGCGGCCTGGCCCGGCCGGACGCGCTGCCGCTGGGCGACCTGGCGCTGCGGCGCGGCGTGTCTCGCCTGCTGCGCAACGGCGAGCCGGTGACCGACGCCGATGTCGAGCAACTGGCCCAACCCTGGCGCCCCTGGCGCAGCTACGCCACCGCCTACCTCTTCGCTGCCATGCGCTCGGGGATGGTGTAGCTTTACTTACACATGGAGCGCCGCTCCATCAACCGCAACGCGATTCTGTTACAATTGTTGAACCCCGGCAGGCATGAGACCACGAACCGTTGCCGCTCACGATAACAGGAATCCTGCAATGACATCTTCTGCGTCTGAAACGGAATTGCCGACAGACCACCTGCTGCGCCAGCTAATCGACGCCATCACCGCCCACCCGGAAGTGCGGGAGCCACTGTTGCGCGCCCTGCTCACCGAAGACTTTCTGACGCTCCCGAAGCGAGTGGATAAGCTACAAGGCGAATTTGAGGAATTCCGAGAGGAAACAAGAGCAGAATTCCGTGCTGTCAACGAACGACTGGACACCACGAACGAACGTTTGGACATCACGAACGAACGACTGGGCGCTACGAACGAGCGCTTGGACACCACGAACGAACGACTGGGCGCTACGAACGAGCGCTTGGACACCACGAACAGGGAAGTTCATACCCTAAGCCAGCGTATGGACGAAAACACCCGTGCTGTCAGAAGCCTTGAAGGACATATAGGACGAATGCGCGGACAGACTTATGAAGACAGGTGCCGCTACGAAATCGGTGTAATTCTGGACGGTTGGCTCAATGGCCCGGTTCTTGCTGACCGCAGTCTGGTCAACACCAGGTTGTTAGAAGTACGTCAGAGCGGCTCCATCAGCCGGGAGGAATACTTGGAGGGACTCAGGCCGGACATCATTGCCCGTGAGGTTGGTGACACTGACCAAACCGGACGGCTTGCCATCGTGGAGGCGTCGGTCTCCTTCAACCGTGGGGACATGGAAAACGCCGCCCGCCGGGCAGCCATCATCTCCAGGGTCAGCGGTGTCAGCGTCGGCGCTTTCGTTGCAACGCATGGCGACTGGCCGGACGAAGTGAACGCGATTGCTCAGCAACTTGGCGTAACCATCATCCGCCACGAAGTCCCTGAATTCGCGGACGTCTGACGGCGAAACCGCCGCTGCCGTTCAGTTATCGGGGCGAGGCATTACGTTGCTCTATCGTGTAGGGGCGAAATTTGGCCCTACCCTACCGCCCGAACATTTTCATCAGGTTGGCCGGGTTGCGGGAGCGGGACATCTGCCGCACCAGCTTTTGGGTTTGCTTGAACTGGTTTAGCAATTGGTTGATGTCCTGCGGGGTGGTGCCGCTGCCCCTTGAGATGCGGCGGCGGCGGCTGCCGTTGATGATTTCCGGGCGCTGGCGCTCGTCAGGGGTCATCGAGTGTATGATGGCCTCGATGCGACGCAGCTTGGTTTCGTCCAGGTCGCCCGCCAGCATCTTGCGGTTGCCTTGGCCCATGCCGGGAATCATTTCCATAATCTGGTCCAGCGAGCCCATCTTCTTCACGCTCTGCAACTGGTCCAGAAAGTCGTTCAGGTCGAAGCTGGCTTGACGGAACTTGCGCTCCATCTCCTTGGCCTTCTGCTCGTCAACTGCCTCCTGCGCCCGCTCAATCAAGGTCAGCACGTCGCCCATGGCCAAGATGCGGGAGGCCAGGCGGTCGGGGTGAAAGACTTCCAGCCCGTCGGGGCGCTCGCTGACGCCCATGTACTTGATGGGCACGCCTGTGACGCGGGTGATGGACAGCGCCGCGCCGCCGCGGGCGTCGCCGTCCATCTTGCTCATAATCAGCCCGGTGAGGCCAACCCGCTGGTGGAAGCCCTCGGCGGTGTTGACTGCCTCCTGGCCGGTCATGGCGTCCACCACCAGCAGCGTCTCGTGGGGATTAACGGCCTTCCCGATTTCCTCCAGTTCCGACATCAGTTCGTCGTCTATCTGGATTCGCCCGCCGGTGTCCACGATGGCCCAGTTGACGCCAAGTTCGGCGGCCCGCTCCAGCCCGTTGCGCGCCACTTTTACCGCGGTGGACGACTTGGGGTCTTCGGAGTAGACCGGAATGTCCAACTGTCGGCCCAGAGTCTCCAACTGCTGAATGGCCGCCGGACGGCGCAGGTCGGCGGCGATGAGCAGTGAGCGATGCCCTTGCTTGCGCTGCTCCAGGGCCAGCTTGGCCGCTGTGGTAGTCTTGCCGGACCCCTGCAAACCCACCAGCATCAGGGCCGAGACCGGCTGGCTGGACAGCGTAATGCCCGGTCGCCCTGAACCTGCCGAAGCGCCGCCGCCCAGCAGATCGGTCAGTTCGTCGTGGACAATCTTGACCACCTGCTGCCCCGGCGTCAGGCTTTCCAGCACCTCGGCGCCCTGTGCCCGCTCCTTGACGCGGGCCACGAAGTCGCGGGCCACGCGGAAGTTGACGTCGGCCTCCAGCAGCGACCGCCGCACCAGCGAGAGGGCCTCGTCAACGTCCTTGTCGGTAAGCCGCCCCTTGCTGGACAGCCGGTTGAAGATGCCGGTAAGCCGTTCCGTCAGGTTCTCAAACATTTCGCCATCCGCCCATGCCGTTTTACGTGCCTGCTATCAAGCTAAATTATACTCTCTTACGCAACGCGGCGATTGCGAAACCGGCAGCGGCAACGCTATCATTGGGACGGTGCAATACTGCCTGAAATGCGAGTCCCGCCATGACTGCTCAACTCCGGCCGCAAATCGCCGACTACTCCCACTTGGAGCCGCTGCCCGACCCGCCGCCGCGGGAGCCTGATATGCAGCAAGACATCCGGATATATGACTTTCGCCGCATCTTGCATCTGCGCTTGGCCCATCGGTCTGACGTGCTGATGGCTGGCGGGGGATACCTGCGGCGTCAGGCCGGCAACGAAGCCGAGCAGCTTGCGCCCGACTGCGTGGTGGCCTTCGGCGTCAACCCCGGCGGCATAGTGGCCCGCAACGGCTATGTGATAAGCGAGGTGGGCAAGCCGCCGGACTTGGTGCTGGAAGTGGCGTCGCGCAGCACTGGACGGCGGGACTACACGGTGAAGCGCGAAGGCTATGCGGGTTACGGAGTGCAGGAATACTGGCGGTTCGACCCCACCGGCGGGCGCTACCATGACTCAGCCTTGGCCGGCGACACGCTGGTCGAGGGCCGGTATGAGCCGCTTCCGCTAAACCGAGACCCGGACGGCCTGCTATGGGGATACAGCGAGGTTCTGGACCTGGAGTTGTGCTGGGACGCGGGCGAATTGCGGTTGCGCGACCACGAGACCAAGCAGATTCTGCCCACGCCGGAACAGGAGCGTTCCTTGCGGGAGGACGCCGAGGCCCGCGCCGACGCCGAGCGTCAAGCCCGTCTGTCCGCCGAAACTCACGCCGACGCCGAGCGTCAAGCCCGTCTGTCCGCCGAAACTCACGCCGATGCCGAGCGTCAAGCTCGCTTGGCCGCCGAGGAGCGCATTCGCCTGCTGGAAGCCGAAATCGGACGATGGCAAGACCCCTAGCCCCTACCGCCACTGGCTCCGGTTAAGCCAGTCATTCAGTGTTTGGGCCGCTTTGCGCTGGTTGCAATTCATGATGTTCACGGTTTGGATAAGTTTTACTGCTAAGTTGCCCCGCTCCTCAACACGGTACAGCCGCCATTCCCATCCGTTGGTTAAGACGGCGACTCCTTCTTCCATGGGAGGATCTGCCTCAACATTTTTCTGCAATTGGTTCACGTCTTCGTTGAGGCCGCTGCCGACAGGTTTCGACTCATTTATGATGGCAGGGGCCACGTCTCCCCTGCCAATATCGGCTAGGGATACTCTGAATAAGTCCCTAAAACCCGTGATTTTAGATACGCCGGCACCCTGATTTCCCCACTTGTTCAGAGTATCCCTAATACACATAGCTGACGGTCAAAGTAAAGGGGCACCTCTGCGCCGAAGCCGGGCGGCTGTTAAAATACGCTTATGGTAGACGCAATTAACGTGCGGCGGGCCGTTGCCGCCGATGCCGGGTTTATCGTGGAATCCAATGTCGCCATGGCGCTGGAGACCGAGGGGCTGACGCTGGACGAAGGGCTGGTGCGGCCCGGAGTGGCGGCGGTTCTGTCCGACGGCTCCCTCGGCTTCTACCTAGTGGCCGAGATTAACGGACGCCCCGCCGGTCAGTTGATGATTACCTACGAGTGGAGCGACTGGCGCAACGGGCTGTTCTGGTGGATTCAGAGCGTCTACGTGCGCCCGGAGTACCGCCGCCGGGGAGTGTACCGCGCCCTGCACCGCCACGCGGCCGAGGCGGCACAGGTGGCGGGCGGGGTCTGCGGTCTGCGGCTCTACGTTGAGCAGGACAACGCCACCGCCCAACAGGTCTACGCATCACTGGATATGCGCCGCACCCGCTACCAAATGTACGAAGTCGAATTTTGATGCCCCGATCATGGTGAGTTGCCTTTCCATTGCTCCCTCTCCTACCGGGGGAGAGTTCGGGTGGGGGCGCACCTTGGCCAGGGCCGGAGAGGAATGATGCTACCGGTTAACGTGCGCGAATTTGCAACCAACAATCATCAGGGCGTGCTGACCTGTTTCCGGCGCAACGGCGCGGCGCAGATGAGCATCGTGACCTGTGGGGCATATCAGGACGGAGTGGCCTTTACCACCACCGAAGACCGCGCCAAGCTGCACAACCTGCGCCGCAACCCCAACTGCTCGCTGCTGATTTCCGCCGACGAATGGCGTCCCTTCGTGGTGCTGGAAGGCCAGGCCCGCATACTGTCGCCCGGCGCCACCGACGCCGACGAACTGCGGGAAGCCCTGCGCGGCGTCTACCGCGCTGCCGCCGGGGAGGAGCACTCCAACTGGGCGGAATACGACGCCGCCATGGTCGCCGACCGCCGCTCCGCAATCATCGTGGTGCCAACGCACATCTACGGCACCGCCCTTTAACGAGAGCTAAACACAGAGCGCACAGAGTATTTAAGAAATAAATCAAGACCTCTCTGTGTTTAATCAAGACTGGCAGGCAGGGCAGTACCAGGTGCTGCGGGCGCGGATGCGGGTGTTGGACATCGCGCCGCCGCAGTTGGGGCAGGGTGTGCGTGCGTCGCGGGGATGGCTCCAAGTGGTCATCGGGGCGGGCGGTTCGGGCCAGGTTAGGTCGCGGGCGCGGTCATAGACGGCGAAGCCGGCGGTGATACATTCGATGATGCCCTGCCTCAGTCGCGCAACTTCGTCTGCCGACAGCCCCGACGCCGGACGGTCAGGCCGGATGCCGGACAGAAACAGTGCTTCGTCGGCGTAGAGGTTGCCCAGCCCCGCCGTGACGGACTGCTCCAGCAGCAGGGCCTTGACCGGCGAGTTGCGTCCGGTCAGCGACGCCGCCAGCGATTCCGTGGTGAATTCATCGCTCAGCGGTTCGGGTGAAAGGGGCGGCAACACCGTTGCGGGGTTGTCGGCCAGCCACAACTTGCCGAACTTGCGTCCGTCCATGAACCGCAGTTCCCGCCCGTCGTCCAGCGCGAAAACGTGGCGGGTCAGCGGGGCCGCAGGGCGTTCGGCGGGCTGCACCAGCAAGTCGCCGGTCATTCCTAGGTGGGCAATGAGGGTCGCGGCGGGCTGTCCGCTCAAGGGAAACAGCAGGTACTTGGCGCGTCGCCCCACGTCCTCCACCGTCCGCCCGGCCACCGACGCAGCCAGTTCTTCTGCCGACGGATGCTTGACGCTGTTGGCCCAGCCAATTTCGGCGCGGGTTATCGTCTGCCCGGCCAGCCCGGCCCGGAGCAGGCTGCGCCGCACGCTCTCGACTTCAGGAAGCTCCGGCAAACGCCCTCACCCTAACCCTCTCCCAGAGGGAGAGGGAACTCTTTGACTAGCCCTCGCCCAGGGGATTGAGGAACTTTTTGACCCACCCTTTCCCAGAGAGTTAGGGGACTTTTGACTGATTAGACTCGTCGCACAGCGAGGGTGATTTCCTGCCCTTCGATTTTGGCGGCCTCGGACTTTGCGCCTTCCGGCGGCGGGCCGGCTTGCAGTTGGTCGGTCAGGGTTTCCTCGCAGATGTAGGCGGAGAAATTGCCGCGCATCACTTGGGCCAGTTCATCGGGGCCGTCGTACCAGATCTCAATGTGGTCGGTGACCTCGAAGTTGGCGGCGCGGCGCAGGCCCTGAATGCGATGCACCAGCTCGCGGGCCAGCCCTTCCTCGGCCAGTCCGGGGGTGATTTCGCCGTTGACCGCTACCAGGTAGCCAGCTTCCAGCGACGCGGTGTAATGGCCGACGGTGACGATGGCCTCAGACTCGCCGCCCGCCTGCTCCTGCGCCTGCTGGAACAAGGGCGAGTCTTCGTCCAACAGTTCGATGTCCTTGATGTTCAGCTCATCGAGAATCTGCGGGCGCACCTGCGCGATGTAGGCGCGCTCCGGCTCGGCCCGTGTCCTGATGGCGGCCGATGCCAAGGGCTGGCGCACCTTGAGGCCGGACTTGGAGCGGGCGGCGCGGCCCATACTGGAAATCCGCATCGCCAGCCGCGTCGCTTCCATAAGCTCCTCGTCCACCAGAGACGGATCGGCTACCGGGAAGTCGGCTAGGTGAACGCTGTCCGGGGCGTCCGGGTCAACGGAACACACTAGGTTTTGATAGATTTCCTCGGATACGAAGGGAGCCAAGGGGGCCATCAGCTTGGCGACGGTGACTAGGCAAGTGTGCAGCGTGACGTAGCCCGACAGCTTGTCGGCGTCGCCTTCCTCGTTACGCCAGAAGCGGCGGCGACTGCGGCGCACGTACCAGTTGGAAAGCCGGTCTACGAATTCCTGGATGCGCCGCCCGGCGTTGGTGGGGTCGTAGGATTCGAGACAGCGGTCTACTTGGGCCACCAGCTCGTTAAGCTCCGATAGTATCCAGCGGTCAAGCTCGTTCTCCGGCTTCCAGCCGGCAGGCTTCTGCGCCGGGTCGAACTTGTCTATGATGGCGTAGCCGGTGAAGAAGGAATAGATATTCCACAGCGTGAGCAGCATTTGGCGCAGCGTCTGGTTGACCAGCCGCGAAGAAAAGCGGCGGGATTCGCCGGGCTGCGACGCAGTGAACAGATACCAGCGCAGGGCGTCGGCCCCGTGCTCGTCCAGCAGCGGCAACGGCTCCAGCACGTTGCCGGTGCGCTTGCTCATCTTGCGCCCGTGCTCGTCCAGAATCAGGCCCAAGCAGATGACGTTCTTGTAGGATGGCTCGCCCTTCAGCAGCGTGGAAAGCGCGTGCAGGCTGTAGAACCAGCCGCGGGTCTGGTCCACCGCCTCGCAGATGTAATCGGCGGGGAACAGTCCTTCCTGCTCCATGCCTGCGTTCTCGAAGGGGTAGTGCATTTGGGCGAAGGGCATTGCGCCAGAGTCAAACCAGCAGTCCATCACCTCCGGGATGCGTGACATTACGCCGTCGCATCCAGCGGAGTCGCAGGGGAAAGTGATTTCGTCGATGTAGGGGCGATGCAAGTCCAGCCCGTCTATGGCGCCGGCCTCCGGCCCCAGTCGCTCCTTTAGTTCTTCCCGCGCGCCGATGCACACTTGGTTGTTGCACTGTTCGCAATGCCAGATGGGGATGGGAGTGCCCCAGTAGCGTTCGCGGGAGATGGCCCAGTCCACGTTGTTGCGCAGCCACTCGCCGAAGCGCCCTTCCTTGATGTGTTCGGGATACCAGTTGATGCGGCTGTTGCCGTCTACCAAGTCGTCTTTCAGCGACGAGGTGCGGATGTACCATGAACTCTTGGCGTAGTAGAGCAGCGGCGTGTCGCAGCGCCAGCAGAAGGGGTAGGTATGGCGATATACGTCGCGGTGATGCAGCAGCCCGCGCTCCTTGAGGTCGGCCATGATTTCTGGGTCGGCGTCCTTCACGAACTTGCCCGCGAAGGGATAATCGCCGGTGATGATGCCCTGCAAGTCCACGGGCTGAACGAAGTTCAGGCCCTTCTCGCGCCCAAGCCCCAAGTCTTCGTCGCCGAAGGCCGGGGCGATGTGGACGATGCCGGTGCCGTCTTCCATCGAGACGAAATCGGCGGCAACGACTTGGGGCTCAAAATTGCTTGCCCCGTCCGCAGGCTCCAGAACCCCGGACTCAAACCGGCTGACTCTTGAGCCGTAATCGTCTGGCGAGTAGAGCGGTGTATAGGCGAGGCCTACTAGGTCGCGGCCGGGCGCTGTTCCAATGACAGTATGTTCCTGCCGGAGGTTGGCCTCCAACAGCGGTGAAGCCAAGACCAGCCGCTCCGGGCCGTTGTCGCCTTCCAGTTCCACGACGGAATACTCGGCGTCGGCGTCCACAGCCAGAGCCGTGTTGCCCGGCAGCGTCCACGGCGTGGTGGTCCAGGCCAGCAGGTAGACTGGCATACTGACTGCGCCCAGCTTCTCGACAACGCCGTCGGGTCCAAGGCTGTTGTTGGGGTCAACCCGGAACTTGACGAACACCGAGGGGTCGGGGGTGTCTTCCTGGTAGCCCAAGGCCAGTTCGTGAGAGCTGAGGCTGGTCACGCAGCGCGGGCAGTGGGGGGTGCCGCGCAGTCCCTGATAGAGCAGCCCGCGGTCCCACAGCGACTTGAGAATCCACCAGCCCGTTTCGATGTAGTCGTTTTCCAGCGTGACGTAGGGGTCGTCCATGTCCACCCAGAAGCCGATGCGGTCGGTCATGGTCTCCCACTCTTTAACGTAGCGGAAGACGCTTTCGCGGCATTTCTGGTTGAACTCTTCGATGCCGTACTCTTCGATGTCGCGCTTGCTGGTAAGGCCCAGTTCCTGCTCGATACCCAGCTCCACGGGCAGGCCGTGGGTGTCCCAGCCGCCCTTGCGCCACACCTGATAGCCCTTCATGGTGCGGTAGCGGCAGATGACATCCTTGAAGATGCGGGCCAGCACATGGTGGATGCCGGGGCTGCCGTTGGCGGTGGGCGGCCCATCGTAGAGCATAAAGCGCGGCGCGCCGTCCCGCTCTGACCCGGCGCGGCGGAAAACGTCGCGCTCCTTCCACTGTTGCAGAACCCGGGCGTCAAGTTCGGGGAAGCTGACACGGCTGGAAACGGAACTGAACATAAGACAATGACCATCATGGCAGGGTTGGGATCCGAAGCCCCCGCCGGGCAACGCCAAGCGAAGGTCAACGCTCATTATAACGCAGCAGGGATGATGTGATACTCGCCCCTGCGTGGGGCTCAGTTGCTTTTCATTCTCTCTGCATCTGAGCCGGGGTGGAGAGGTTACAAGGTCTTCATAACCTCCCTGACCTTCCTACGTTGCGGCGCGGTCCCACCGGAGCGCTTCGAGGCAGCCTTGCTCTGCGGCACGGGGGAGAAGGCAGCGGATGATTTTCCTGGCATCGGGCCGGGTGTTGTTGTGGCGGCGCCGCTCTAGGTATTTGTGGAGTTCCATGAAGGTCCCTAGGTATTTGTGGAGTTCCATGAAGGTGGAGAGTCGGAATCCGGCGGAGGCAATCTTCCGGATGAAGGGCCGGGATTCGGGAGCGGGTTTCCGGCCGGCCTGAGCAACAGCCCACTGCTGGCAGAATTCCTCGGCTAGAGGGCGAAGGCGATAGACGGTGAGGGGGATGGCGTATTTGCGGCGCAGGGCGTTGATGCGGTTTCTGATTTGGCTCAATGACATGGTTTCATTTCCCGATGCTGCCTGAGTGGCTGGATTTTTTTCGGGTTCCCGGTCAATTCCGGCCATTCCCGGCCATTTCCGGCTGAGTGGCTGGGGCTTTGCACAAAAAATGATTTTTATTCCTTATTTTTTGTGCAGACTTGTTTTTTATTGCCATAAATTCCCTGAAACTCCACTAGGGGTTGTCCTCTTGTGGACCATTTTATCCGCTCTGGATCTGCTGGGCTCTTACCTTCGTTGCTGGGGAGGTTCACAGGGCGCGCCGCCGATGGCTCGCCCTGCTGTGGTCTTGTTCCCCGGTCCCGGCCCGATGGCGCGGTCAAGACGAGGGGCGGGTTGGAGCGCCTGTGCCTGCCTTACATAAGGAGCATGACCGCCGCGAGGGTTGTTCCCCCGGTGGTTGTTCGTGTCTTGATGTTGGTTCCCCCAGGCCGACAGGTGCATCGAACACCGTTGCCCTGCGTGTGGGACTGTTCAGCGCGGCGGCTCCGGCTCCGTGACCCGTCCCATGAACAGGACCGCTCCGCTAGCCAGGTGGCGTATCACGAAGATGAACGGCCGGTCTATGTTCAGGGTCACGTCAGGTGTCGGCGGGCCGCTGACGGGCCGAGCAATCACCCCGGTGGCCGCCGCCGCTTCGGTTCCCTCCTCGTCCACCTTGATGAAGGCCTTGTGGAACGCTTGGCTGACATAGAGGCACTGTTGGTCGCCCCGGGCACAGGACCTGCCGTCGATGCCCCTGAAGTCCGCATCTGACTTGCTGAACGCCCTGGGCATGCCCATTTCGCTCAGCGTCTGCGGCAGCTCGATGCTGTGTTCCATCTCGAACTTGGGCAGCGTCAGCCGTACCAACTTCACCTCCGCGCCTGATGTCACCTCTGTTAACAGGGCTTCGTCCAGCGCCTCCTCAACTTGGGCGAATTTCCCTTGGTCCGGGACCACTATGGTCATGGCCGCGCTGCCTCCCCTGTAGGGCAGCTCCACGACCTGGTAGTCCTCGCCTTGGACGTAAGCCAGCTCTTCGCCCTGGGTCATGGACGGCACCTGCACCTCCGTGCCGTCCAGCAGAAAGAAGGGCCTCATCCGTGTGTCGGACCGTTCGAATGGGTGGAGCCACTCGGCGTCCACGTAGATGGCGTTGGCCAGCACCAGGGCCGTGTCCGGCTTTATCTCCCCGGGCGGTAACAGGTCTTTGATGCGTTCTTCTGTCTCGTTGGCAACCCAGTCGTTGATCCTAACCCGGGATTCTTCCGGCTTTTCTTGGAAGTCGGTTTCCCTCACCTCATCGCCGTAGCTGTCCTTCAGGGTCTGAAGGTACTCGTCCCGGAACGGGTGGTCCTTCCGTCCCCACACGGAGTTTGCGATGTTGATTCTGAAGGCGTCGTCGTCCACGTGCTCGGGTAAGGTGGTAACGGCTTGGTTCAGCGCGGCCATCGCCGGATGGAGCTCCCCTTGGGGCAGCCGGAAGTGGAGGGCCTCCGCCATCTGGGTTTCGGTCTCGCCCTGGGCGCCGGCGTAGGTCATTGCCAGCGCCAGTGAGATGCTGTGGGGCGAGAACACCAGGTTATCCTGGCTGCCTCCGGCCCGCTGCCCGTACAGCTCCAGCGCGAAGGCGGTGTTCCCTGCGACCAGGGCGCTGGCCTGTTCCGGCGTGATTGGAGGCCCTGCCGGCCCGTTCGAGCCTTGGGCCTCCGTCCCTGTTGCTGTTGGTGGTGGGGGGGACTCCTGTGCGCATGCCGTCAGGCACAGGGCAATGAGTATTGCGATGAGTGCTGGCGCGATCTGCTTTCTCAACGGGACGCTATGCCTCTTACTGGCTGCGGTGGTTCTGGTGTCTGTGTAACACTTATTACGGTGTGGGACCCAGACTCCAAGCTGAGTTTGAGGTGAATCTTTTGGGTGTTTGCTTCTCATACTCGGCCCTTCTGTTTCCTTCCCTTATCGTCTGGCCCTCCATTTAACGGTGGATCTGGTCTCCATTTTCCGGCCCTGACCTTAGTCGTGCTTTGCTGCCAACTGGCCTACGATTCAGACAGCAAAGGGGGGCGCTATTGCCGTTGGAGCCGGCGCAGGCCGTTAAAATGCGGAGGTGCGAGTCGCTGGGTCAGGCCCGTGAGGGTCCCGGATCTGGCCCAATTATTGTACAGGAAAAATCTTTTTGAATGCCAATTCCGATTTATTGTGCAAACCCAGTGGCTGGATTTTTTCGTTTCCCGGTCATTTCCGGTCATTTCCGCTCACTTTTTGAGTTCCGCCGCGGGGCCGGATTGCGGACGGATTTAGGGCGGGTGTCACGACTTCACTGGTATTCTTCACTGGTATTCTTCACTGGTATTCTTCACTGGTATTCTTCACTGGTATTCTTCACTGGTATTATGGTAGGGAGGTGTCACAAGGCTTGGCAAGGGGCAACTGTCAGCAGTTTTAGTTTCAGGTGCAAGGCGGTTGCGACGGAACGGGGCTGTGCTGCTGGGGGACACCCTCACCCTAATCCTCTTCCTCCGAGAGAAGGAACTTTCCCCGAGAATGAAAAGGCCCCTGCGTGGGGCTGATAAGGCGGGTGAGTCCAGTTGCGAATTGACCGAAGCAGTACCTGCCCTACCCGAAGACCTCTCGCACCCCAAGGGTGAAACCGGGCAGGACGGGAGCGCCGTCCAAGGTGTCATCTTCGGTTAGGGTTGCCATAGGCTGGCCGGATTGGTGAACGCTGACCGTTCGGGTGTTCGGGTCTGCTACCCATACCAATGTCACCCCGAAGCTGAGCCACATCCGGGCCTTGTCGTAGACTTCTCTCAGGGAATCGCTAGGAGAAACAATTTCGACCACCAGGTCTGGAGGCACTTCTGAATAGCCTGGAACACGGACTCCGAGGAGCAGCCGGTCCGCCGATATGAAGGCCACATCGGGCTCCCTTACAGTGTCTGGGTCGCGTTCCAATCTGACCCCTGAATCGGAGCCAAACACACGGCCCAGTCTTCGCGGTTTAACGAACGTGCCAAGTCCAATTATGAAATTGGCTGCTATCTCTCCATGTTCGATTCCAGTAGACACGGTTTCGCAGAGTACCCCCCGGATTAACTCGCCCTTAACTCCCTTGCTGTGCAGGGCGAGCAGGTCATCGGCGGTCAGCAGCTTCTTTTTTGCTGTCGTCATCGCAGCAGCGCGCCTTCGCATTGATTTGCGCCATTATACCCCGTGAGTGGCGGCTCAAACGCCCTTAACCGCTCCGGTTCACGGCTCAAAAGTATCTCAGCGGCTATATGCCCGCCGCCTCGTATGGAACAGGGCTACCGCCTACCCGAAGACCTCTCGCACCCCAAGGGTGAAACCGGGCAGGACGGGAGCGCCGTCCAAGGTGTCATCTTCGGTTAGGGTTGCCATAGGCTGGCCGGATTGGTGAACGCTGACCGTTCGGGTGTTCGGATCTGCTACCCATACCAAGGTTACGCCATAACGCAGCCACATTTGGGCCTTGTCATAGACCTGACGCCGGGTATCGCTGGGGGAAACGACTTCCACCACAAGTTCAGGGACTACTTCGTAATAGCTGTTAGCCTCTACTTCCAGCGGCATCCTTGCCGCAGATATAAACCCTACATCCGGCTCTCGAACCGTATCCGGGTTTCGCTCCAGCCGAACGCCTGCGTCTGACCCGAATATCCGGCCTAACCGGCGAGGCAGGATATGGTTGCCTAATCCAATGCCAAATCGCATTACGACTTCGCCGTGTTTACCGTAAGTAGACACCTTTTCAGCCAACACTCCGCGTATCAGTTCGCCCTTAACTCCCTTGCTGTGCAGGGCGAGCAGGTCATCGGCGGTCAGCAGCTTCTTTTTTGCTGTCGTCATCGCAGCAGCGCGCCTTCGCATTGATTTGCGCCATTATACCCCGTGAGTGGCGGCTCAAACGCCTTCAGCACGAATCGAGTGCAGGCAGTCGAAGCAGCGCGGCGGCTGGCTGCAGTAACGTACCCCTTTAACCGCCAAGCCGCCCGCCTCGTGGAAAAACTCCAGAGTCGAACCGGATTAAGGTTCGGAGTTAGCCACCGACGCCTCATCAAGTATCCCGTCGGCCGGGTCATGGTCGGCCAGGAATCCGACGGCCACCGCCGACAGCGTCTCAAAGTGGAGTCCGGTTTGCACCCCGAACTCTGCCGATAGCCGGGCCACTGCCTCGTTCTCGTCGGCCAGCACCATGGTGATGAAGTCATAGTGGCCCAGCACTGCGTACTGGCCTAGGACTTTCGCGCCCTCTACTTCCAGTGAAGCTGCCGTGTCGGTCACTAGGTCGGGGTTGTTGTGCAGCATTCGCTGGCCTTCGTGGCTTAACTTTCCCAGCAGGAAGTAAATCGCCATTTCCCGGTCGTCCCCCTTTGCTTTAACGGTTCCTTAAAAATAATAACGCAGAATACATAATAATGCAGGGGCGATCTGGAAATCGCCCCTGGCTGTGCCGGTCAAATATCCTGCGAGATTTCTATGCCTTCTGGTAAATCTTGCTGCCGGATTCCCGGAACTCGCGGGACTTCTCTTCCATGCCCTGGTCGAGGGCCGTTTCCACGGCCACGCCGCGGTTCTTGGCGTACTCGCGCACGTCCTGGGTGATTTTCATGGCGCAGAACTTGGGGCCGCACATGGAGCAGAAGTGGGCCACCTTGGCCCCTTGGGCCGGCAGGGTTTCGTCATGGTAATCGCGGGCCGTGTCCGGGTCCAGCGCCAGGTTGAACTGGTCTTCCCAGCGGAACTCGAACCGGGCCTTGGACAGAGCGTCGTCCCACTGCTGAGCCATGGGGTGACCCTTGGCCACGTCGGCCGCGTGGGCGGCAATCTTGTAGGTGATGACGCCGGTTTTCACGTCCTCGCGGTGAGGCAGGCCCAAGTGTTCCTTGGGTGTCACGTAGCACAGCATTGCAGTGCCGTACATCCCTATCATGGCTGCGCCGATGCCCGAGGTGATGTGGTCGTAGGCCGGAGCGATGTCGGTGACCAACGGACCGAGGGTGTAGAAGGGCGCTTCGTGGCACACTTCCAGTTGCCGGTCCATGTTTTCCTTGATCTTGTGCATCGGCACGTGGCCCGGGCCTTCGATCATGACCTGCACGTCATGCTCCCAAGCGAACTTGGTCAGCTCGCCTAGGGTCTGCAACTCTCCGAACTGGGCCTCGTCGTTGGCGTCGGCGATGCAGCCGGGGCGGAGGCCGTCGCCCAAGGAGAAGGAGATGTCGTAGGCCCGCATGATTTCGCAGATTTCCCCAAAGTGGGTATAGAGGAAGTTCTCCTCATGGTGGGCCAGGCACCAGCCCGCCATTATCGAACCGCCGCGGGAAACGATGCCAGTGATGCGGTTGGCGGTCAGCGGCACGTAGCGCAGCAGCACGCCGGCGTGGATGGTGAAGTAGTCGACGCCCTGCTCGGCCTGCTCGATGAGGGTGTCGCGGTAGAGTTCCCAAGTCAGTTCCGAGGGGTCGTCGCCCACCTTTTCCAGGGCCTGGTAGATGGGCACCGTGCCGATGGGAACCGGGGAGTTGCGAATAATCCATTCGCGCGTGGTGTGGATGTCGCGCCCGGTGGACAGGTCCATCACGGTGTCGGCGCCCCAGCGGGTGGCCCACAGCATCTTTTCCACTTCCTCTTCAATGGAGGAAGTGATGGCCGAGTTGCCGATGTTGGCGTTGACCTTCACCAAGAAGTTGCGCCCAATGATCATCGGCTCGGATTCGGGATGGTTGATGTTGGATGGGATGATGGCGCGGCCCCGGGCCACTTCTTGCCTGACGTAATCGGGGTCAATGCCCTCGCGGATGCCGATGAACTCCATTTCCGACGTGACGATGCCTTCGCGGGCGTAGCGCATCTGGGTGGGGGCTTTGCCGTCCTTGCCCCGCAATGGCTTGCGGTTCAGGCCGGGGAAGGGCTGGGCCACGTTCTTGCCCCGCAGCGGCACTCCGTAGCCGTCGTATTCCTCCACGTCGCCCCGGGCCATAATCCACTCGCGGCGCAGGGCTGGCAGGCCCTGGCGCAGATCGAGGGATGCGTTGGCGTCGGAGTATGGACCGCTGGTGTCATATATTGACAGCGGCGGATTGTCTTCCTGCTCGAAGCGCCCGGTTGTGGGGGTAAGGGTTACTTGGCGGAAAGGCACTCGGACGGACGGCTGCGATCCCTCTTGGTAGACTTTGTCGCTGGCCGGGAAGTTGGACTTGCCCTGGAACTGGCTGGTGTATTCGGTTTGGACCATTGCACTCCTCCCTAGATAAATAGTCAAGCTCAAAGGCCAAGGCTGCAAAAAGCAGAGCCGCCAGCATAAACAAGCTGGCGGCTCACATATAATCTGCGCTTGTGCGCCGCTTCCCTACGCTGGCATTACCCAGATCAGGTTCGCAAGGGTCGGTGGCATTCGGCCACCCTCTCAGCCCGGCTTAACCGAGCTCCCCTACGTGCCCAGAACCATCTAGTTGTTAACCCCGGCGCGCCAGTAGTTTGCCCCGTAGTTTGAGATATAGGCAGACCAAGTTGACCGGATTATAGGAGGGGACGCCGGAAAGTGTCAACCGAGGCAACACTGGTCGAGGTAACATCGGCTTCAGCCCGGCCTTTCAGATTTTCCACTTTGCCAGGAATTCCTGAATTCTCAGGAACAGCAAGGGCTGGTGCGGCCCGTGAATAATGCGGGAAAATTACAGTTGATTGAGCCGCTATTGCCCCGTCCGGTTATTGCAATACGATATTCGTGATGTGATTGACTATCCCTCGGCCTAGCGGCAAAACTTCCACTAGCAGGAGGTATTTATGCCCATACCCTGGAGGTTGTTCTGGCTGCCAGCGCTTGGGATTTTGAGCGTGGTCCTAGTTCTTGCGGCTTGCGGCGGTTCCAGCGAGCCGGACCTGCCCGATACCACGGCAGCATCGGTACTGGACTACCTGGAAGAGGTGGACTACCAGAACAACGAAGACTGGAAGCTGTGGCCGGGGACCACTGAAAAATATCAGGGCGAGGACCCGCATGGCGCAATGCTGACCACCCGTCTCAACCCGGCGGCTTTCGACGCCATTGGGGAGGTCATGCCCAGCGGGGCGATCATTGTCAAGGAAAACTACTCTCCCGCCGGCGAACTCGCCGCCACTACCGTGATGTACAAAATGTCGGGCTACAACCCCGGCCATAGCGACTGGTTCTGGATCAAGGAACTGGCCGACGGCACCGTGGAAAAAGAAGGTATGGTGCAAGGCTGCCAGGATTGCCACGTAGATGGCACAGACTACGTTTGGGGCCCGCAGCAGTAGGCGCGATACCCGCCCGGTGACCCGGTGAACAGATTAAGGCGCAGACTCGGCAGCCTTGCCAGCGTGTGCGTCTTATCATTTTGTTCGCGGCAAATTCTGACCCGGTTCAGCTAACAGGCTTCCAGGGCTTCGGAATCCATCTCGTACCAGAGGGCTTCCCCGGACTCGATATTTGATCGGACCCGCTGATCATAACGCAGGCCGGCCGCCACCGCATAGGCGGGCCGGCCGGTGAACCGGGTCAGAAATTCGGCGTTGCGTACAGCCCTGCCAGTGTCCCGTTCGTCTACGGTATAGGAGACTTCCACCGCTAGGTAGCAATCTCTTCCCTCACGGTCTTGGGCTTCCATAATCAGGTCGGCTCGGTGAAAGCTCTCGAGCTGATTGAAGGGAATGCCACTCGCCTTATTCCCTCGGATAAAGGGCATCAAGTCCTCGGATCTCAGGGTCCGCACGAAGGTGAATCCAAATTTCATTGCAATAAAGTATGCCTCGTTGAGAGCAGCGTTCCGGGCGTGGACGCCCTTGATCGGGCCGAGGTCGTCTCGCATTCCTTTCACGTCTCTTTGAAGTTGCTGGACGTCGGCTTGGGTCTGCTTCGCACCGATCTGAAGTTCCTTAACGTCGCCTTGAATCTGCTGGACGTCACTCTGGATGCCTTTCACGTCTCCGCGGATCTCTTTCACCTCGGCTTCAAGCCTGTCAAAGCGTTGGTTGGTGGCGGCGGCGAACTGGGCGAACTTTTCTGGCAGCTCGATGAGTTCCCGCGTGAGCAAGCGAACCCGCAGGGCCTCGACCCACTGGGGATTTTCGTCCAGCACCCTGATCAAGTCTTCTATGTTGTTGATGGTGGTCATGGTCTATCAGAATTATAACGATTGTCCGCTTCAGCAGCAACGCTCCAGTCAATCCGTACCGCACCGCAGGGCGGGTTATCGCTGGGAGCGAAACAGGCGCCAGACTGGGGTGGTGAAGCCGGGGAGCAGGCCGCCGCCGCTGAGTTCGTCATCCTCGCTCAAGGTTTGCGGTTCGGCGCCGGGCCGGTAGACGGTTAGGGTGGAGCGCTCCGGGTCGGCCACCCATACCTGTTGCGAGCCGTAGCTGATCCACATCCACGCCTTGGACGCTATTTCGGGGTTGGAGTTGCTGGGCGACTTGACCTCGACGGCCAGATCAGGGGCCAGGTTGGGGTAGCCCTTCGTGTCGGAAGGGATGCGCCCTGGGGCAAACCAGGCCACATCCGGGCAGCGCACGGTGTCCGGGTCGAAGTCCAGGTGGATGCCAGGTTCACCCGTCAGGACTTCTCCGTAGTCGTTGGCATCGGAATATATGAGCAAAAGGGAGCTGGTTCTGGTCACTACTATGCCGTGAGGCCGTCCTGTCCCCATTTTTTCGACTAAAACTCCCCTGATGAGCTCCCATCGTTTTCCGTAACCGCGCGGCAGCGCCAGTAGGTCATCAGCGGTCATCAGCTTGCTGCTGGTGGTGGTCATAATCCCTTCCCTCGCTGGATTGGGATGAGGGCAGTATAGCAGAGCGCATACCAGCGCCGCGATTGACAGCCGCCCCGCCCCAACCCTACAATCGCCCCAATCCGGCCCGGTAATTCACCCGCCCAAAGGAGGCCCCAAATGCCCAGCTACCCAAAGGTCGTATACAAAGAAGAAGGTATGCGCGAAGGGATGCAGATTGAGGACGCCAACATCGCCGTTGACGACAAAATCGAGCTTCTCGACCAGCTTTCCGACAGTGGCTTGAAGAACATCGTTGTCGGCTCTTTCGTCAGCCCCAAGTGGACGCCCCAGATGGAGCGCATTGACGAAATCGTTACCCGCTTCACCCCCAAGCCCGGCGTCACTTACACCGCGCTGGCCCTGAACTCCCGGGGCGTGGAGCGCGCCCGCGCCTACTCTCCGCCCCTGACTATCGAGCGCGACAGCTACCCGCGCCTTAGCTGCCATATGTGCGACGTGTTCACCCGCCGCAACACCAACCGCACCCAGATGCAGGAAATGGAGCGCTGGCCGCAGATTGTGGCTCAGGCCCAGGAACTCAACATCAAGGAAACTGGCATCGGCTGCAACGCCAGTTGGGGGTCCAACTTCTTGGGCGGGTTCCCGGTGGACAGCCTGATGACCCTGCTGGAAAAAGAACACTCTATGTGGGACGAGGTGGGCATCAACGTCCGCAGCGTCTCCATGGGCGACCCGATGAGCCACTGCACCCCGGCCAAGGTCGAGGAAAGCCTCTACCGGGTCAAGGAGCGCTGGCCGGAGATTGACCACTTCCGCCTGCACCTGCACAACGGGCGCAACATGGCCATTGCCTCCGCCTACGCCGCCATGCGGACCCTCGGCTCCGACGACACGCTGGAGCTGGACGGCACCATCGGCGGTTTCGGCGGCTGCCCCTACTGCGGCAACGGACGCGCCACCGGCATGGCCCCCACCGAAGACCTGCTCCACATGATGAATGACATGGGCGTCGAGACCGGCGTGGACATCGACAAGCTCATCGACTGCGTGTGGACTGCCGAGCGCATCATCGGCCGCGAGCTTTACGGCCACGTCTCGAAGGCCGGCCCTCGCCCCAAGACCGTTGACCAGCTCTATGACATTAACGCGCCGTTCATCGAGACGCTGGAAGAGGCCAGGCACTTCAAGAAGGGCCCCGAAGTCTACGAGGGCGGCATCTACCCCTACCGCGAGCCTATCACCAGCCCCTACCGCGAGCGCGTCGAGCAGGGCCTTCCTGCATTCGACTCCGCCGAGGGCGACTTCCCTTGGAAGCAGGACTGGTTCCCGGCGAAAGACGAGTAAACCCCGAGAAAAGCCTTGCGGAAATCTGGCAGCGCCGCCCGTGGAGAAACGGGCGGCGTTGCGCGTTGCCTGTACCGGAGTAAAATAAACCCGTCTCTGACCCGGAGTCGAGCGCCGGGATTGAGGATCTGGCGGATGAACAGCATATACGGCAATCGCACCACTCCTTTCTTCGCCTTCTTGGAAGGGATGGTGCGCGTTTTTGACTGGGGGGCTATCCTGGCGCTGCGCAAGGGGCGAACTATCCACGAGACGGAAGCCGAAAAAGAGGAATGGAGCAAGCAAACGGTAGACAGGTACATTCGCGGCGCCATATCCGCCTTCGAGTCGGAAGAAGCCGGGAAGCTGGCGGGAGAACCGATGTTGCCCCGCCATTCCTTCGCAATCGCTGATATTCTGTTGGGTCCGCTGTCTGTGCAGGAAATCATTCTGCGGTACGAGATGATTATCCCAGGGGCCAGCGAAAAAATTATGGATCTGGCGTCCCGGAAGCTCGATCAGGACAGCAAGGCTGAGCTCAAGCTCTTGGATGAGCGGGGCAAACAGGGCTATATGGGAATGGCCGCCGGATTTGCTCTGGCGTTGCTGCTTACACTCAGCGCACTGTATATGGCCTATTCCGGCCATCCTTGGGCCGCAATTTTCATTGTTGGAATAAACATATCCATCGTGGTGTCAGTATCGGTTTACATATCCAAAGCCCGGGTCAGGCAGAAGCTGTATGACCGGGAATTCTTCTTTAGAAGCAGACGTTCGTCATAACTAAACCGCAATATACAGGAGGCCGTGCATGACCTCGGCAAATCCCATTGACCCCAACAGCATCCGGCTCACTGGCGAAAACTCTTTCATCCGCTTGGTGGAGGGCGAAGAGCAGACCACCCGCACCAGCCACTGGCGTGTTTTGTACTCCCCCGGCGGCGCGGGACACGTGCTGTTCATCAAGAGCGAACTGGTGGGTGGCGTTCGCATTTATGCCGACAACATCGCTCTGGCTCGCTGGCTGCAAGAAGAAATCGAGAGCCTGCTGTTCCCGGAGTTCGCAGATCAGTCCATCCAGGTCATAGACGCCGAGTTCAGCAGGAAGGGAGACACCTACACCTACTGGACAGAGACCATCGAGAACGACGACGACCAGATCAAGCTGACCTGGCACGACTTCCTGGAGCCATTCATGCTCACCGTGCCGGCGGGAAGCGCGCCGGGCCGTCCCCACGGGGTCTATAGCTGCTTCATCCCGGCCCGCGCCGGCCGCATCACCATCAACGGCGCTGACGCTGACGGCGACGTGGCTCTGGAGATGCGCGGCGACAAGCAGAGCAGCACCGCCTGCCTCGCCTGGTCGGAGACTTGGGTGCGCCCGTAGGGATGCTGTTACAATATATGGTGTAGGAAGCCAGAGTGGAGCAGCGAAATTAATGGACGTCCCAACGATTGCCGCCTTCTCATCCTTGGTCGTCGCTTTAGTTGCCGTGCCCACCTTGGCTGCGCCGGTCTATCTCCGTCTGGGGAGGCTGGAAGTCGAAGTCAAGGCCGGGCGTGAACGTGCTGACGCCCAGTACCAAGAGGCCAGGGAACGGTCTGACACCCAGTACAAAGATCTGCGGGAGCGGGCCGATGCCCAGCACGCAGAGGTGCTGGCGGAAATCCGGCGGCTGACCGATGCTTTCGTCTCGCACTCCCACGCTCCGGACGGCGGTGTCATCTTTCGGGTACCGCCCCCAAGCGGCCTGAACCGTCCGGAATAGCGCCGATAACCCCAAGGAGTTTGAGCGCTGCAACTGGGCGATTTTGGAAATGCGCGGCGACAAGCAGAGCAGCACCGCCTGCCTCGCCTGGTCGGAGACTTGGGTGCGCCCGTAGGGATGCTGTTACAATATATGGTGTAGGAAGCCAGAGTGGAGTAGCGAAATTAATGGACGTCCCGACGATTGCCGCCTTCTCGTCCTTGGTCGTCGCTTTAGTTGCCGTGCTCACCTTGGCCGCGCCGGTCTATCTCCGTCTGGGGAGGCTGGAAGTCGAAGTCAAGGCCGGGCGTGAACGTGCTGACGCCCAGTACCAAGGGGCCAGGGAATGGTCTGACACCCAGTACCAAGAGGCCAGGGAACGGTCTGACACCCAGTACCAAGAGGCCAGGGAACGGTCTGACACCCAGTACCAAGATCTGCGGGAGCGGGCCGATGCTGCCCAGTACCAAGATCTGCGGGAGCGGGCCGATGCCCAGCACGCAGAGGTGCTGGCGGAAATCCGGCGGCTGACCGATGCTTTCGTCTCGCACTCCCACGCTCCGGACGGAGGGATTATCTTTCGGATACCACCGCTACTCGGCGAAGCAGCTGAGTAGTAAAGTTGACCGCATCCGAAAGGCACTTGGATAAAGATGTAGGCGAGTTACAGGCAAAAATAGAAGATAAGTGACATTTGAAGAGCAAGTGAAGTCGCTCTATTTATGCACTTGAGGATCGCGCCGGGGCCATAGCAAATACGTTGCTATATGACAGCCCCGGCGCTTTCTGTGTCCGATGCAGTGAAACCCAGTTACCACCCCGGCGCGCCCGGCGGCAGGCCCAGGGCTACGCGGCCGCCCTGCTCAAAGTTGGACAGGAGGCCGCCGGCGTGCATCATGGCGGCGTGTACGTCGCGGAAGTAGCGTTCCAGCAGGTTGCTGCGGCGGACGGCGTTGGTGCCTGAGGCGTGGTACAGCATATCTATGGCGCGAGCCGATTCGTGGACGGCGTGTGTCACGGCCAACCTGCCCTGCAATACCTTGGCGGAAATCAGGAGGCTGACCGATGCCCTCTTATCGCACTCTCACGCACGGGATGACGAGATTATCTTCCGCGTACCGCCCCGAGGCGGCTCCCGCCGACAGGAATAGCGCCGACGTACTGCGGAGGTTGGGACGCCGCTTAGTGGCGTCCATCATATCCAGAACCCGGCGCTACCCTTTCCGGAGCTTGCGGAAAACCAGGATGTCCGTAGCGCCCTGTCCGCTGGCTGAGACTATGTAGCGGTAGTTGCGGCCCACCAATTCATATACATGGGATGCCGGGGCGTGGTGAAGGTCCAGGTTGGGCAGAGTGTCCACTACCCACTTGGGAACTCGGCTCATATCGTATTTCTGACTATCCCATGCGTTCCATCTGCCAATCTGTTCCCAACCGGCCAGGCCAGGCGCGGAGCTTATAGAGTGCTTTATAACATTGGGACGAGAGGAAGATGGTAGGGTGCGCTTGCCAGACTGGCAGCAGTAAGGGTTCTTGTGAGGGTACTTTCTGAGACGTATGTTTCGCCATCGCAATTTGGACATTGAGCAGGCGGCGGCTGTGTGGCCAGTTGCTTATGGCTGGCTTTCATTTCCAACCATGAGTTTATTGCCCGGCGGTCGGTCCAAATGCCAACTCTGGTAGGTTGTGGTAGGAGAAAAATCTAGCGTCGAGGCACTCTGGCCGCTTTGCTTTAAGTGTTCCTCCAACTATGATGCCGAAAAAGGTCTGTATGGCGTTGGTGTGCCCCACCATGATGGTGGAAATGATTTTGACTCTTAATCCTGCTTCTTCTCTCGTTTCCCGCGCTGCGGCTCTTTGGTATCCCTCTTTGCCATCCACGTGTCCGCCGGGCAGGGACCACTTGTACTTTTCCTTCCCATAGCCGCGTTGTACGAGAAGTACCTGCCCCGATTTATTCTCAACCAGGCAGAATGCTACTGGCATTAGGCTCTTCTCCTATCCCCGCGACAATCACCAGCCCGGGGCGCCCGGTGGCAGCTCCATCGCCACGCGGCCGCCCTGCTCGAAGTTGGCCGGTAGGCCCGCGGCGTGCATCATGGCGGCGTTGATGTCGCGGAAGTAGCGCTCCAGCAGGTTGCCGCGGCGGACCGCGTTGGTGCCTGAGGCGTGGTAGAGCATATCTATGGCCCGGGCCGCCTCGTGGACGCCGTGGGTGACCGCCAGCCTGCTTTGAAGTATTTCCTCGCCCAGGTCCGTCTTGCCGGACTGGACCGAGTCCCACATCTCGCCCACAGCGTGGAGCACATAGGCCCTCGCCCCGCTGATGATGGCTTCGGCCCGGCCCACCGCCAACTGCACCGGCCCCCGGTCGCGGAGCAGGGCCGGGTTCATGGTGGTGGCCGATGCGCCAGCCAAGTCCAGGAAGGCATCCATCGCTCCCCGGGCCATCCCCAATGCGTTGGCCGCCAACAGCGTGAAGGCGGTGGCCAGCGCGGCGCGGGCGTTGAACAGCGGGGCGGTTTCAACGGAGTCGGACGCCAGCGCGAAGGTGCGTTCTGCAGGAACGAGCAGCCCCTCCACTGACACGTCGTTGCTGCCGGTGCCGTGGAGACCGATAACCGACCAGTTGTCGTGGATGGTGGCCGCACCGACAGGGAGGGACATCATCCGCAGTTCGGGCAGACCGTCGCTGTTGTAACGCGGCCCGTTCTGGTCGGTCACCACGCAGTTGAAAAACAGCCAGTTGGCGTGAAGGCAGCCGCTGGCGAAGTCCCAGCGGCCGTTGACCAAATAGCCGCCGTCGGAGATACGGGCCGTTCCCTCGGGGCGGAAGGAACCGGCTCCCCGGAGCGCGGGCGGGCTTCCGACTATTTCACTGGCCGTCGCGGGGTCCAGCCAGCCCATGTACAGGGAGATGGAACCGGCTATGAGGCAACACCACCCCACCGAGCCGTCGGCGATGGACAGTTGCTCCACGGCACGGAAGGCGGTCAGCGGGTCGGTTTCAGGCCCGCCCAAGGCCTTGGGCGCATACATACGGAACAGCCCGGCCCGGTCCATCTGGTCAATGATGGCAGTGGGCAGCCGCCGGGATTCTTCGATTTCATTGCGCGCCGCAACTATTTGTGGCCGCAGCGCCTTTGCTGCGGCCACTATGTCCGGGTTGGTTGAGGAGGTCATGGATACGCCCTCACCCTAACCCTCTCCCAGAGGGAGAGGGGATTCTGTGGCGGCTAGGCCGACGTGCAGGCGATGGCCTTGACGTTGGCGGCCATCTCCGGGAGGTCGTGGCCCTGCCAGGTGGAGCCGCCGTCGTGGGTGCCGAAGACCTGCCCTTTGCGGGTGCAGAAGTACACCTGCTCCGGCGCGCGGTCGTTGACGGCGATGCCGAAGGTGGTGCTGATTGCGTCAGTGCCTTGGTCGAACCGGCTCCAGGTGTCGCCGGCGTCCGTCGAGCGCATCACGCCGCCCTGCTCGCTGCCGAAGTTCAGGCCGACACAGGCGTAGAGAGTGCTGGAGTCGTTGGGCGCGACCTCGACGCCGCGGGAATAGCGGATGTCGGAGAAGTTCTCGAACTGGAGGTCGTCCCAGGTCTGGCCGCGGTCGCGGGTGCGCCAGACGCCGGTGCGGTTGGAGATAAACACGGACTCGTTGACGCCCACGGTCACGCCATGCAGGTCCAGCAGGTCAACGTCGCCTTCGAACACGCTGTTGACGATGGTCCAGGTCTTGCCGCCGTCGGAGCTGTGGGCCGCGCCGCCGACTTCCAGCGCCGCGTACATCTGGTTGGTGTCGCCCGCCTCGATGCCGATGCCCAGGATGCGGGTGGCGAAGGCCATCTGTACCGCGTCGGGGTTGGCGACGGTGGCCATGTACTGCCAGTTCTCGCCGCCGTCGGTGCTCTTGAATACCTCGGCGCCCTCGGTGCCCAGGAACATGATGTTGGGGTCATGGGGATGGAACTTGATGGACCAGACGATGCGGCCCTCGGTCATGTTCATGCGCTCGAAGCTGTCTCCGCTGTCCTGCGAGCGGTACACGCCGCGCTGGGTGCCGACGAAAACGGTGCTGGAGTCGTTGGGATGCACTACGATGGCCCGCACCTGCGGGGAAGGCGGCATACCCTTGGCCAGCTTCTCCCACCGGGAATCACCAGCCTCTTTGCGATACAGCCCGTCTGCCTCGGCGCCGATGTAGATGAAAGTCTTGCCTGCCATAACGCGCTCCTTCCTATCTTTGATATTTGTCATTCTGCCCGGTCATTGATGCCCCAATTTCAGCAGACTAACCCGGCATTGTCAATTGCGGGCCTGCAAGTCAGGGCAATCGAGTCTGAATTGAATCAGCTTTGCAGGCGTCCGTCATCCCCGCGGAAGCAGGAATCCAGAGCGTCACCGCTTATGACGGTGTGTTTTGGGGAAGGCTGGACAGATTCCCGCTTTCGCGGGAATGACGGGATTGGCAATTCCTCAGCCATCCCGCGCTAGGGTCAGCGCGTAGACCTTATATGCTCCGGCGGCTTTCAGGGCCAGGGCGCACTCCGACAGGGTGCTGCCGGTGGTGGCTACGTCGTCAATCAGCAGCGCGGTCAAGCCCGTGGCGTCGGCTTGGCAGACGAAGTTGCCGGCCACGTTGCTGCGCCGCTCTTGCTGCGACTGCGTTTCCATCTGCGGGCGGGGGTTCCTGACGCGGGCAAGCAGGTCTTCCCGCACCGGCAGATTCAGGCGCTGGCCAATTCCTTGGGCCAGCAGCGCCGACTGATTGTATCCTCGGCTGCGCAGACGGCGCGGGTGCAGCGGCGCGGGAATCAACACGTCCACCGCCGCCGGATTACGATCGAAATACTCCGACATCAGCTTGGCCAATGGCCCTGCCGCGGCCCGCTCGCCCTTGTACTTCAGCCGGTGTACCGACTCCCTGGCCGCACCCTCGAACCGGAAGGGAGAGCGCAGCGAGTCGAACCCCCGAGGAAACCGGTTGCACCATCGGCATACTCCCCCAATCCCCGGCGCGGCGCAAATGCGGCAGTAGGGAGGGGTCAGCCGCTCCAGCCCGTCGGTGCACTGCCCGCAGATGACGCCGCCCTCGCGCCCGCAGCCGGCGCAGTGGATGGGAAATATCAGGTCTACCGCCGACCGGGCCAGTTTCGACAGCAATGGGTTACGCCCTCACTCCAACCCTCTCCCAGAGGGAGTAGGGAATTTTTTAGCGCGTGGACTGCCACCGGGCCAGAATTTCCGTGTCGCGGGTGAAGGCCAGTTCCGGGAGCGCGTCAGTTGGGAAGAACGCGGTTTCCAGCGCCTCCGGCCCCGGCGCCAGTTCGCCGCCAGTCTCACGGGCGGTGAAAGCGACTACGATAACCGGATCGCCGGGCAGAGAGAACAGGCCAATCAGCCCGTCAACGGCAACTTCCAGCCCGGTTTCTTCCCAGGCCTCGCGGGCTGCCGCCGACTCAACCACCTCGCCGCGGTCCACGAAACCGCCGGGCAGGCTCCAAAGGCCGTAGCCCGAGTCGGTGCTCCGGCGAATCATCAGCACCCGCCCATTGCGGGCGACGACACAAACGGCGGCAACCTTCGGGTCGTAGAACACCACTCGACCGCATTGAGGGCAGGCGGGCCGCTCCACGCCGAAGACCTCCTGCCGCTCCAGGGGAGTGGCGCAGGAAGCGCAGAACTTGTCAGGCGATGTGGTCAATCTCTTTCCTGGTTCTCAAACCAACTCTCTCTCAAGCGCGGGAAAGAGGGATTTGATGAACCGGTTGCAACTATAATGCTCGCCATGCCAGCTATCCTGACACCAGCAGTCGCTGTGGGCCGGTGATGAAGCTAACGGAATGGGCCGGCCAGCCCCAAACCCACATCGTCGGGCTGTTTGTGTCTCTGTTGGCCGCGCTTGCTGTCGTGGCAGTGATAATTGGCACGTTGGAGTATACCAAGACGCGAGGACAACTGCTGCTGACCGCGTTCCTGGTGTGCGGATACTTCCTGACCATGCTGGCCGCCACCGGGATACCCCAAGCCGGACCGGGGTTGTTGCGGCTACGGCCGGCGGCGCTGGCCCTGGCAACGGCGTCCCTGCTGCTGCTGTTGACCGGGTTGTGGGGGACGCCCGACTCCAACGGATTTTGGAAGGTGGCGTCCATCTTAACTCTTTTGGCGTTGGGGCTGGCCCTTACCGGGCTGGCGTTAGGGAGGGGGGCGGCTGACCGGGCGGTTGACGTCCTCGCATGGGCGTCTGCGGCATTATCAACGCTGCTGACAGTGATGGCCGGTCTGGGCATCGCACTGGAAATCAGGACCGGTCCCTACTGGTGGGCGTTCGTTCTCCTGACGCTGTGCTGGCTTGGGGTGAGCGCAGCAATCTTGGGCGCATGGTGTTGGAAACGAAAGGGCCGACCCTCATAGCGCGGCCTCACGCCGCCGCGAGCAGCGCCTCCACCGCCGCCCGGGTGGGCATGGAGTCCTGCGCTCCCGTCGTCGTGACCGCCAGCGCTCCGGCAGCGCAGGCGACGCGCACCGCGTCGGGCAGCGGCATACCCTCGGCTAGGCAGACGGCCAGCGCGCCGTTGAAGGCGTCGCCCGCGGCCACCGTGTCCACCGCCGCCACTGGGAAGGCCGGCTGAAACCCCGCTAAATCTGCGATGGCCCCGTCCCTTATTGCCCCGTCCCTTATTGCAAAGTAGGCCCCCTGCGCGCCCAGCTTGACTACTGCCGCGCCGGCTCCGCGAGCCAGCAGCGCGTCAGCAGCCCTCGCCGCCACGTCCGGGCCGTCAACGGCGAAGCCTACCAACGCTTCCGCCTCGGTCTCGTTGGGCGTGATGACGCTGCTGAGTCGGAGCAACTCGGCAGGCACAGGACGGACGGGCCCGGGGTCGAGCATCACCATCTTGCCTGCGGCCCTCGCTGCTCGCGCCGCGGTTAGCGACACCTCCATCGGGACTTCCAGTTGCAACATCAGGACATGGGCCTCTGGTATCGCGGCGACAACGGCTTCGGCCTGCTCCGAATCGCAGGTGGCGTTCGCCCCCAGCACCTGCACGATGCGGTTCTGCGCTGCGCCGTCGATGCTGATAACGGCAATGCCCGATGTTTCCCCCGGCGCGACGGCTATGCGCGAGACGTCTACGCCCGCCGCGCTCAGCCCGTCCAGCAGTTGCGGGCCGAACAGGTCATCGCCGACGCGGCCCACCATCGCGGTTCGCGCTCCCATGCGGGCCGCCGCCACCGCCTGATTCGCCCCCTTGCCGCCGGCGTAGGTCAGAAACCGCTCTCCCGCCACCGTTTCCCCCGCCTCTGGGAACCGAGCCGAGTAGGTGACCAGGTCCATGTTGATGCCGCCCAGCACCACCACGCCCGGCGTCTCGCTGCCGCTCATCGCCTGCCTGCTCCTGTCTGCTGATAAAGAATGCGGTCAACCTAGCATCGCCCGCCCTGCCGGTCAATCGCCGCTGAAACAAAAATCCCCCGGAGGCGCGGAAATGCCCAGTGAATCCCGTTCGTCCTGAGCTTGTCGAAGGATGAACGCGATTCGCCCGTAATGGCAGTCTGTCCTATGCCCAACCGCTGTCCTGCGACAAGCTCAGGACGAATGGTTGGGCTTTCGTTTCGTATCCGAGATGGGCAGTCTCCCGTGCTATAATCGGCAGGTTGTGCAATTGATCCCAAGTTACACCTTACCGGAGAACTGACGCATGGCCGCTGCGCTGGACGACATCAAGGTTGTGGACATTACGCGGACTCTGGCCGGCCCCTTCTGCACCATGCTGCTGGGCGACATGGGCGCCGATGTGGTGAAAATTGAGGAGCCGTCGCAAGGCGACGAGACCCGCAACTGGACCCCCTTCTGGAACAGCGAAAGTACGCAGTTCCTCACCTTCAACCGTAACAAGCGCAGCATCACCGTCAACCTCAAGGAGCCCGAGGGCGTCGAGCTGGTGCGGCACATGGCCGCCGATGCCGACGTGATGATTGAGAGCTTCCGCGCTGGCGCCCTCGACCGCATGGGCTTGGGATACGACGACATCAGCAGCCTCAATCCGGGCATCGTCTACTGTTCCGTATCCGGCTACGGGCGCACCGGCCCGATGTCCGATATGCCGGGATACGACCTGATTATCCAGGCCTACAGCGGGCTGATGCACCTGACCGGCGAACCCGACGGGCTGCCGCTGCGGGTGGGCTTCTCGCTGGTAGACTTGTTTGCCGGGATGATGGCCTACGGCACCATCGTGACCGCCCTGCGCCAGCGCGACCGCACCGGCCGGGGCCAGTGGGTAGAGGCGTCGCTGCTCGACGGGCAGGTGGCCGCCCTGAGCTACCACGCCACCCGCTACCTCGGCACCGGCGAGGAGCCGCAGCGCATGGGTTCCGGCCACCCCAGCCTGGTCCCGTACCAGAGTTTCATTTCCTCCGATGGCTACTTTATCGTCGGCTGCGCCAATCAAGGGCTGTGGGAACGGATGTGCCGGGGCATCGGACGCGCCGACCTGTTGGAAGACCCGCGCTTCGCCACCAACACCGACCGCGTGGCTCACCGGGAGGAATGCGTCGAAATCCTTATGGAAGTGTTCAAGCACAAGACCACCGGCCACTGGGTTGAGCTAATCAACAATGCGGGCGTCCCCTGCGGCCCCATCAACAGCGTCTCCGAGGTGGTCAGCAACCCGCAAATCCTGGCCCGCAACATGATTGCCGAGATGGAGCATCCCAACGTACCTAACCTGAAAACCCCCAACTCGCCACTGAAGCTCAGCGACTCTCCCGCCTCCATCCGCCGCCCTCCGCCCCTCTTGGGCCAGCACAACGACGATGTACTGGCGGAGCAGGGCTACACCCCGAAACAGATCGCGGACTTGCGGGAGCGGGGCGTGATTGGGGGCGGCTGAGGCGAAAGGCCTGAAGGGGTTGTGGCGGGGTCTATAATTTGGTAACAGGTCGCGCAGCGGGAGATAGCGGTGTTTTATTTCAATTTTTGGAAAAAAGGAAAGGCTGCGGAAGAAACGGAGGACGTGGAGTTCCTGGTTTCCAGAGAAAGCTACAATGCTTTGGAAGAATGGGCTGAAGAGGAAGGCATTTCGGTTGAAGACGTGGTTTCCAAGAGCATCGGAATGTACGAAATAGTTCGTCATTTCCGCAAACAGGGTTGGGAACTCGCCGCCGTCAACGATGCGTGGGAAGTGCAAGCTAAATTGACAATTCCCGGCTTCACGACACTGGAAGGCGATCCTTCCCCTTCTGCCAACAAACCTCTGAAAGTCACTTAGCTCCGGATTATGTCGCAGAATGGAGAGCCCCAAATACCGGACGAGCCACATTCCAGTGGAGGAACCCCTGAAGAAAGTCGAGAACTGGATTCTGAGTCAATTGAAATCCGGTTGGAGTTCGAACAACGACTGCCAGGCGGATTCATTCGGTTCTCTTGGCAATCAGTTCGGAGACCCTACCGTGCTAAAGGGGCGTCGGCCTCCAAGTCCAACCTGATGATCAGCGCTTTATTGGCTGTTTTCTTCACCCTGATCATCATCGGCCTGATTGCCGTCGGCCCGGAAGGTGTGTGGCGTGAGGCCAAGGAACTCTTGCCCGGCCTATTCGAAATAGAAATTATAGAGAGTGACTAATTCGCATGAAAAAACTCCGCCTAATCCACACCTCCGACACCCACCTGGGCGACCCTACCGGGCATCCGCGGTCGGAGGAGGTGCTGGCGTCGGTCGTGGATGCGGTGGAGCGGCTGGGTGGTGATGCGCTGCTGCTGGCGGGCGACGTGTTCGACAACGAGCGCGTTACCAACGATGTTGTCGAACGTTTCGTAGAGCAGATGGCACGGCTGGATGTGCCGGCCATCGTGCTGCCGGGCAATCACGACCTGGCCCACAAGACTTCGGTGTACCGCCGCGCGCCCTTCGAGAGTTCGCCGCCCAACCTGCGCGTGTTCAGTGAGCCGGGCGGCGAAACGTTGGCCTTTCCCGAGCTGGGCCTGGAGCTGTGGGGCCGTGCGATGTTGTCGCACACGCCGGACTTCCATCCGCTGGACGGTATGCCCGCGCCAACGGAAGGACGCTGGCTGGTGGCCCTGGCCCACGGGCATTTTCACTATGAAGACGACCGGGAGCAGCGTTCGTCGCCCATCTACCCCGGCGACGTTGCTGCGTCGGGTTGCCACTACCTGGCGCTGGGGCACTGGGACCGCCACGTTGACGTGTCCAGGGGCACCGCCACCGCCGTATATTCCGGCTGTCCCTACGGCCCCATAGGCGCCCCGGAGCAGGGCGCAGTCTGCGTAGTAGACCTCGACCCGGCCGCCGGCGTAAGCTATCGCCTAGAACTGCTGGCGGGGTAGCGTCCGGACATTCCCTGAGAGCCGGCTCTGACATTTTAGGAGGAAGCTGAAGTTGACTTACCAGTCCATTGATGCGCTTCAGAATACACTGGCTAATTCCGTTTTTGCGTATTCTGCAGACCGAAAAAAGGCTGCCGGGCGGGCTCTCGGCACTCTGGTGGAGCTTATCACTTTTTATACACTTCGTGCATGGGGCCTACGAGACCACATTGTGATTGAACGGCAGGTGCCCGAATTTGCTAATTCCAACATATTGCATAACGTGGAATTTTCATTACATAGAACTACTCAGAGTCACAACCTTGAAGCTACATCTATGACTCTTCCGCTTACTACAAATAAACTGAAGAGAGAAGTACTATTCCTGCAACAAATGATACTAAAACCCACTCAATTCTTGACCAAAGATAGAGTAAAGCGAAACGCCTGCGTTATACGGGACAATCAGTCTCAAATTATAGTTGTAAACCTGGATAGTTACCAACCATCAAGCCAGCGAATGACTCTGTGCGTTCTTGACCCGAATCCCTTTGCGATATTCGAGTGTAAGCGCGTAGGAGTAGAAGAAGGAATGCGTAAAGGCCCACAAACAATCGAAAAAGCGAAACAAGGAGCCTACGTAGCTCGCACTGTGTCATCCCTGCAAAAAGTGCGCTTGCGCAATGGGCAATTCTTGGGTTTCATTGAACAAGAAGACAGCACTTTCCGTAGCGATCTGTATATGGATTTACTTAGAGAATTGATAGATTATCCAGAAACTAGACCAAATGGCTTTATCTTTACCGTTGGAGTAGTCAGCAACCACGGCAACTGGTTTACCTCACAAAACCCTAATAAGGAACTGGAAGTGTTAGCTCAATCCTATGATTGGCTTCTATTTCTTACTGATACTGGACTTGCTCAATTTATAGATAGACTGCTACTAAACCCTATCCCTGAACTGACTGTAATACGCGATACATTTCTGGCAAGCTATTCTGGCAAGTCTGGCTCAAATAGATTTACCAAAGTGCGAATCGGACTCGATGCCGATATTGCCCTCTGGAATTATTTCGCCACGCATTCAAAGGAAATCAATGCCTGGTATAATGTGATTTCGCCAAACGACAGCAAGGGGCTGTCTTCAAGCGCAGGGGCAAGCCGCTCAATGGATGGTCGGAATATCGGAGAGCTTCGCGAGGATCTTCGGAAACTGTCCAGTAAAACCGTTGGAGACGAATAGCCGCATGACAGCAGGCCGAAATAATTCAGAGTCCGTGAGCAATCACTGGTGTACGCCTCCCAAGTACGTTGATGGGGTGCGCGAGTTCTTTTCCGGCATGATTGGCCTTGACCCCTGTTCCAGCGACTATTCTATCGTTGGAGCAGAGGAGGAATTTCAGCTTCCGCAAACGGACGGATTGGCTGTTCCGTGGGACTATGGGACTATATTCGTGAATCCGCCGTATGGCGCTGACCGGAAACGCGGAACGACCATCCGTGACTGGCTGGAAAAGTGCTCCAAATCTCATTTGGAATACGGATCCGAAATTCTTGCCTTGGTGCCAGTGGCGACAAATACCAGCCATTGGAAACTCTACGTTTGGAAAACAGCCGCCTGCATAGCGTTCCTTTATGATACTCGTCTCAAGTTTCTAATAAACGGGCAAGGGCGGAATAAAGGCGCCCCGATGTCCTGTGCGATGGTCTATTGGGGCCAGCGCATCGAACGATTCTACAACGTATTCGTGCCGTTCGGGGCCGTAGTGGACGTTCGCCGTTGCCACGACACAACCCGGCAGTCAGAATGGCAATTGGCCTTGAGCTAAATCACACTCTGGGTGGTTAGTTACTTTCTGACATATTAAGGAGGCCGCCATGAAACGGCTTACCCGCGACCACAAAATTTACGTGTTGGACCCCGCCAACCCGCCGGCCATCACCATTGACTCCGGGGAGGAGCTGATGGTGGAGACTTGGGACGCTTTCGAGGGGATACGCGACCCGAAGGCGCTGGATGAGAAGCAGCTCAAAGGCCCGGCCATCGGCCCCATCTACGTCAACGGCGCGGAGCCAGGGGACGCCCTGCGCGTGGACTTTATCAGCGTCACGCCCCGGTCCGCCGAGGGCGCGGCCCACATGGTCTCGCCGGGGCGCGGCTTCCTGGAGCAGGAGTTTGACCGCGCCTATCCCACGGTGATGACTATCGAGGACGGCCACATCGTCCTGCCCAGCGGTATCCGGCTGCCGCTGAACCCGTCCATGGGCTTGGTCGCCACCACGCCCACCTACCCGCAACTGACCGCCAGCGACAGCGGCCCTTATGGCGGCGATATCGACATCAAGGAACTGGTCGAGGGCAGTACGCTCTATTTGCCGGTGTTCGTCGAGGGCGGTCTGCTGGCCATGGGCGACTGCCACGCTGTGGTCGGCGACGGCGCGGTGGGCGGCACCGGCGCGGAGTGCGCTGCCGACAGCCACATCCGCGTCACCGTCGAGAAGGGGATGGGCATCGAATGCCCGCAGGCGATGACTCCAGACTACTTCGTGGTGCTGTATTACGGCGAAGAACTTGGGCCGGCGATGAAGGGCGCCGTTCGCAGCATGATCGATTTCCTAGTGCGCGAAAAGGGAATGGAACCCTATGACGCTTACACCCTGCTCAGCTTGGCAGGCGACGTGCGGATGTCCCGCACTTTCCGCCCCATCAGTCCGGTAAAGATGATGCTGGACCGCCGAGCGTTTGAGCAGTTGGGGTAGGGGTTAGACTCCGAAAGAGCGGCGGCTTCCCGTATTTTCGGATGCCCATTTTTCAATAGCCCTTATATCTACGGCGAAACCTAAACTGTCGTCATCGGGGAGTTTATCTACCGGAAACCAGCGGCCGTTAGGGCAGGTTCCATGTGGTAGGTGGGGTCTTCCCAGCCATACTTGAGCGCGGTGCCTGTTTTCAAAATACAGGCGATCAAGAGTGAACGCGATGTTGGTCCCCTGCCGTATTTCCCGAGCGGCGGCATCGTGGCGTTTTTCACTTGACTTCGCGTTCCCGCCGGGCAGACTCCACTTGCCTTTCTCCCTGCCGTATTAACAGAATCTCGTTTCGTTCATTCACTACCAAGCCGAACCCCGGCATATTGCACCTCCGGGGTAATTCGCACGCAGCGCACCCATTCCTACCAGCGCCGCGACGCTCGCAGCGAGTAGGGCTTGGGCGAGATTGCTAGTCCGAACATCTCGTCCTCGGACAGCATGACGCCGCTGGGGGTCTCGAAACGGAGGCCGTGGAGCAGCCGGGTAATGTGGAGCCAGACGGTGGTTTCGGCGAAGCGGCGGCCGGGACAGCGGCGATGGCCGGTTCCGAAGGGGATGAACGCCGGGCTGGTCAACGCCGCCGCCGCCGAGCCGTCCGGCTGGGGCAGGAACCGCTCCGGGATGAACTCGTCGGGCGAGTCCCAGTAGCGCGGGTCGTGGTGGATGGAGTAGATGTTGCCTAGGACTTGTGTCCCCGCACGAATCAGGTAGCCGCCGACTTCGGTGTCTTCCGACGCCCTGTGCGGCAGCCCCAGCGGGCCGATGGTGCGGTAGCGCATGGACTCGGCCAGGCAGGCGAACACGTAGGGCAGGCGCGTCCGGTCGTCCACCGTGGGCAGAGTCTGCTCTGGTCCTGTCGAAGGGGGTCCGATGACCCGGTCCAGTTCCTCGTGTACTTTGGCCTGAATCTCCGGGCGGTTTGCCAGCAGCAGCAGGAACCAGTTGACCGTCTGCGCCGAGGTGTCGGTGCCGGCAATCAGCAGGTCTATGCACAGATCGCAGGTCATATCGCTGCTGATTTCGCCCAATTCCTCTTTGGCCAGCATCACCTCCACCAAGCAGGTGGGCGCAGACAGGTCAAGCCCCAGGCGGTTCCGGGCGGCCTCCACCAGCGCGTTGATGATGGCCGCGCCGGTTTCCGCTTGTCTGGTGGCTTCCTTCAAGGCGTTGTTGGGCAGGAACCGCAGCCAGGGTATGTAGTCGGCAAGGTTGGTGGCGGTGGCGCTGGCGAAAATCCAGTTGACGTATTCCAGCAGTGCGTCCCGCTGTTGTGAGAACTCTTTGGTGGCGTCCTCTTCCTGACCGAAAATGACGCGGAACATCAGGTTGGAGTTGCTGCGGGCCATCATCGCCGGGGGCGAAACCAATTCACCGGCGTCGCCCATTTCGCCCATGCGGGCCACCAGGCCGTCAACCACCCGCTCGATGTGCCGCTCGCGCACGTTGTCCACGTTGCGGGCGCTGAGCAACTCGCGGTTGGCGAACCGTTGCATCTGCCGCCAATGCTCGCCGTAGGGAGCCAGCACCAAGTCCTTCTGCCCGCTGAGGATCTCCATGATTTCGCTGACCCAGCGGTCGGCCAGTTCGGTCTTGCCGAAGGCGTCCTGCAACAGGTCCGGCTGGCTGATAATCACCGTCGGCACGCTGCCAAAGCGCAGCAGGCAGATGTCGCCGTAGCGCCGGGCCAGCCGGTCTATGGCCAGATGGGTGTCATGCCGCAGTTCCAGCAGCGAGCCGAACACCGGAAGCCCCCGCGGGCCCGGAGGCAGCTTTCTGGGCAAAGTGGAAGTTAGGGCGCTCATTTATGCCACCTCCTCACAGTACGCTGAACTAACCAAAATGAAACCCCCGCCTTTTCACTTTAACAGAGGCGGGGGTTGGGCAACAGTGCGGGTTTGAGATGAGAGGGCGCCCTCACCATAGCCCTGAATAATATGAGTTGGGGACGCTTTTACGTGCCCTTGATGATGTCCGACATCCGCTCGGCGATCATTATGGTGGTGCAGTTGGTGTTGGCGCGGATGCAGTCGGGCATTACCGAGGCGTCAATGACCCGTAGCCCTTCCAAGCCCTTGACCCGGCATTGCTGGTCGACCACCGACAGCGGGTCGCCGTCCGGCCCCATCTTGCAGGTGCCGGAAATGTGCTGCGAGGTGGACACCGTGCGCATCAGCCAATTGTTCAGGGCCTCGTCCGACTCTAGGTCGGCGGGGGTGGGCTCGATAACCTCTTTAACGATGTCGGCGTAGTCGGGGTGGTCCAGGAAACCCACGCACAGCCGCACCGCCTCCCTCATCCGGGCCAGGTCGCGGGGGTCGTCGGCGAAGTAGTTGTAGTTGAGCTGCGGCTGCACGTCGGGGTCGGTGGAGGTGATGGTCAGGTTTCCTGAGCCGTAGGCCAACTCTAGGATGCAGGTGAAGCGGATACCCTCGGCCTCCAGCGGGTCGCCGGATATGGGCGACGAGAAGGACGAGGCCATAATCTGGATGTCGTTGCGCAGGTTGGAGCCGGTGGCGGTGTAGCGCAGGGCCACCTGAGTGCGCGGGTCCTGGGGGTTCAGCGGGAAGTCTTCCTTAACCTCGATAGGCACACGGATGTTGGGATGGTCGCGCAGGTTGCCGCCCACGCCGGGGGCGTCCAGCGTCACCGGAATGCCGAGCTCTTGAAGGCGGGCGGCCGGCCCGACGCCCGACAGCATCAATATCTGCGGCGAGGCGATGGCCCCGGAACTGAGGATGATTTCATTGCCCTCGACGGTGAACCGCTCGCCGCCGCTCTCCACCTCGGCGCCCACGGCGCGCGGCTTTCCATCAGCGCCGGGGGCGAACAGGACGCGGTGGACGGTCACGTTGGCTTTCACTGTCAGGTTGAGGCGGTGGCGGGCGGCGCTCAGGAAGGTCAGGGAGGTGCTCATCCGCACGCCGTTGGGATTGTTCATCGGGATGGGGCCGATGCCGCCCGACTCCGGGTGATTCATATCGGGGTCGTCGGGGAATCCGGCGGCGCGGGCGGCGGTGTAGAACGCCTGCTGGGCCGGCAACCAGGTCTCCCGCGCGAAACGGCGCACCGGTATGAAGCCCTCGGAGTTGTGGAAGTCGTCGGCCCCGAAGTCCATGTCGCTTTCCAGCTTCCGCAGGTAGGGAAGAACGCTGGTGAAGCCCCACTGGTCGTTGCCCAAGGCTGCCCAGGCGTCGTAGTCCTCCGGCACCCCGCGCAGCAGCACCTGGCCGTTGATGGCGCTGGAGCCGCCGACCACCCGGCCCCGAGGCACCGGCATCGGCTCGGTTTGCAGCGGGGTGGTGTTGCCCTGGAAGGACCAGTTATGCGGCGCGTCAATGGCCGATGCAGTCTGGTCGTAGCCAAACTTCAGGTCGTGGGTATTGCTCGAATTCCGGGTAGTCCGGCCCCGCCTCCAGCAGCAGGACGTTCTTTGTCGAGTCTTCGGACAGCCGACTGGCCAGCGTGCAGCCGGCCGACCCGGCGCCCAGAATGACATAATCGTATTTCATGGCTCTCTCCTTTTATCTTCACCCCCTCGCTCTCTCTGCGAGGAAGGGGAAACTCTACGCATTCAGATGGGTGGAGAAAAACTCCACGGTGCGGGGCCAGGACGCTTCTGACGCTTCCTGCTGGTGGCGCAATCCGGTGTAGTCCATGAAGGCGTGGTCAGCGCCGGGGTAGGTGTGGAACTGATGCGCCACGCCCAAGCGGGTCAGCTCGGCGTCCAGCTTGCCCTTGTCCTCGGGGGACGGGTTTTCGTCGATTTCGCCGAAGTGGAACAGCACGGGGCATTGGATACCGGAGGCCAGCTCGAAGGGCGTCTGCTCCCCTGCGCCCCAGGTAACGAAGATGTTGCCGCCATAGTAGGGGACGGCGGCCTTGATGTGTTGGTTGGTGGCTGCGCCCAGCCAAGCGACCCGGCCGCCCATGCAGAAGCCGGTGATGCCGATGTGATCGCCCTGGATAGCCGGATGCGCCCGCAGCCAATCCACTGTGGCGTTGATGTCAGCCACGATTTCCGGGTCGCTCAGGTGTTGGATGCGTCCGCTGCGGTTGTCCAGTTGCTCCTCGGTGAAGCGGTGGAAGAGGTTGGGCGCGACGGCGGCAAACCCGGCCGAGGCCAGGCTGTCGGCCATGTCGCGGATGAACTGGTCCACGCCGCCCCCGTGCTGGCTGACGATTACCGCTGGGAACGGCCCGCCGCCTCTGCCGCTGGGGACGCTGGCGTAGACGTGCATATCCTCGCCGTCCACATGTATTGTTTCCCAAAATGAAGCCATCTCGCTCTCCAAATAATCGTCTTGTGGCAAACGGCATTATCGCATATTTGCAATCCGGTTACGGAGTCTTCCCCGGCCTGGGCCAGGGCCTTTTCATGCTCTCTCCATCTGAGCCGGGGTGGAGGGGTTACAAGACCTTCCTAACCTTCCTAACCTTCCTAACCTTCCTGCGTTGCGCCTACGTTGCGGCGCGGTCCCACCGGAGCGCTTCGAGGCAGCCTTGCTCTGCGGCACGGGGGAGAAGGCGATAGACGGCGAGGGGGATGGCGTATTTGCGGCGCAGGGCGTTGATGCGGTTTCTGATTTGGCTCAATGACATGGCTTCACTTCTCGATGCTGCCTGAGTGGCTGGATTTTTTTCGGTTTCCCGGCCATTTCCGGTCATTTCCGGCTGAGTGGCTGGATTTTTTCGTTTCCCGGTCATTGCCGGTCATTTCCGCTCACTTTTTGAGTTCCGCCGCGGGGCCGGATTGCGGACGGATTTAGGGCGGGTGCCACAACTTCACTGACATCATGGTAGGGAGGCGTCACAGGGCTTGGCAAGGGGCAACTGTCAGCAGTTTTAGTTTCAGGTTCAAGGCGGTTGCGACGGAACGGGGCTGTGCTGCTGGGGACACCCTCACCCTAGGGTCTGTGGACATTCAACGTAACCATTCTATGAAGTTGGCGCCGGCGTTGAAGTACCAATCCCCCGTCTCTCCCTCCACGATGTTGACGATCTGGTCGGAGCGCACGTGGAAGTCGTAGAGCTTTCCAGGCTCTAACTCGTTGAGTATTCCGATTTCCGGATTGGGCGGAATGGCCATACCCGGAGGCGGCGTCAACTGGTCCGGGGTGAACTGCCCGACGATGTCATGGACGAGCCAGCGCTGGGCGTCTTCGTCCCAATGGGCGATGAAGAGCAGGTTGCCGATGAGGTACGGCTCGATGCTGTGGGCTTCCAAGAGATTTTCGTTTTCTTGGACGAGGACCGTGATGGTTTCCTCCGACGGGTCTTTGTCCTGTTTCTCGGAAAGCTCTGGCACGCATTCTTGCACTTCTTCCATCATGCGCTGCACTTCGTCCTTGTTGGCCAGCAGGCTGGGCACGTTCTTGCCTCTGGCCCAGACCAGCAGGCAATTCACCTGGGTTTCCCCTATGTCCAGCCCCGTATTCTCTTTGAGGTGTATTGCCAGTATGCCCACAAACAGGGATTTGGCCCACCTTGGGTCAAGGCAGGAGAAGAATGGCACTGTCAGGTTTGAGTAGTCATCTATATGGCTGGACATGATGGTCTTTCTCAGGAAGGAGTCCAGCTGGGGTTGGCCCAACCCTTCTTCGATGCACTCCTGCTGGATACCGGAGAAATTGGAGAAGGCGTGGCGCCAGGTGGTACGGGTGGTCACGGCGAAGGCGATTTCCTCCGGGTACGACACCAGGGTTGGCGTGGGAGCTGGAGTTGCGGTCGGCCCGGTCGTCGCTGTCGGCACAGGGAACCGCGATGCGGTCGGGGCTGGGACCAGGAACTGCATGGTCCGGTCCGGGTTTGGCGTCCATGGGGCGTCTGGGTCTTCTCCGCAGGCGCCCAGGGCGGTGGCTATCAGGAGGATTCCTGCCAGGGCGGCCAGGGCCGGGATCAAGTGTCTTTTGCTCATGGGACTCCTCTCGACCCTGGATTCTGGCAACTTGAATGTCCACACGCCCTAATCCTCTCCCTCCGAGAGAGGGAGCTTTCCCCGAGAATGAAAAGGCCCCCGGGAGAATGAAAAGGCCCCCGGCCTGGGCGCGCCCGCATAATTTCGGAGCACACTATGGGTCCGGCTTATGCTATTCAGGCGATTCCCGGCGCAGTTTTTCCCGCAGCCGCCGTACTTCAGCTTGTGCTTCGTCGGCGCGCTGGGATTCGGCGTTGGCGCGTGCTGTTTCAGCGTTGGCGCGGGCGGCCTCGGCGCCAGCGCGGGCCTCGGCGTCGGCGCGGGTCATCACCGCGGCGTCCCTTTGAGACATGGCTTCTGCCAAGTCGGGCAAATACTCTTTCGTTGCCGGGTCGTAGAAACGCAGGCGTCCGCTGTCCCAGCATAGGTCCAGTCCCAGAATCTGGCTGTGGCCCCAAATCATCCCGTCGGGAGTGGTAATTAACTCCATTGGCCGGTAGGAGCCGTCAACTAGCCGGTCGCCGGCTATTGGCTGGTCGTGCAGCTTGCCACCGGTGCGGTCGAATCGCCAGTATTCGAGGACACCGAAACCGGCGTAGATGTCGCGTTTAATCGTGTAGTCCCGCCGGGCGGTGCGTTTAGAGGCCACTTCCAGAACGAACTCAGGGGGCTTGCCGACCTCATTGATGACGAAACCATTACGCGCGGTTATGGCCTGGGGGTCCACGCCAAAAGCCACTATGCAATCGGGCACCAGGTATGCGGACAGGTTGCGCGGGTCTTCACACAGGAAACCTTGCCCGTTGGCCAGTACGTCGGGCCGGTGCGAGAAAAAGGCTTCCAGAATCAGATAAGATCGCGAAGTATCAGGATTCTGATTCATACTCTCAGGCTTCTTGGGGGGGTCGGGCAGTGGTTCGATTTGCTCATACTGGCCGCCCGGCAGGTGATACAGGGGCAGTTTGGTAGTCATAACAGCCTCACACTGGCAGTCGCCGCATCCTTGCGACAGATTATAACCGAGTTGCAGCCGAGCATGGCACTGGCAACAGAACGCCGGTGCGTTGACCTCGCGGCTGGTGGAGCGCTGCTCACGAGGAGAAATTTCTGGTGAGCAAACGGAGCGGGATTTAGCTGAGTATTTGCCGCAACACCACTCCAAAGCCGCTTCCGGCTCCGCTTGGGGCGGGGTGCTGCAACGCCGTCATTGTCAAGCCTGCCCGGCTTTATCGCGCGGACGGGGCGTCGGCGGGGCTAGTCCCAAAGGCGCAAGGTGTACTTGGCGTCGTCCAGCCGTTGCCCGAAATCTACTTTTCGGTAATTGACCTCGGGGATCATGGCGTTGGCCGCCAGCCGCCTGGATTGGCTGTAAGTGCTGAAGAAAGCTAGGTCATCAGATAGCCAGGCATCCAGAATGTGGAAGTAAGCGGTGGCGGCCTCGTGGAGGTCGGCGACAAACTCCGGTGGTTGCAAACCGTCTGCGCGCTCGACTAAGGCCTTGGAGCGCTCCTGCAAGGCAGTGCCTTTCTCTTCCGCCGTGACACGGTTGAAGTGCAGGTTCCACTCTTTTATAAGCTCTTCCCGTAGTTCCCGAATCGCTGCTTGTTCGTCTGCCAGTTCATCCATGACTTCCAGGTATGGCCGCGTCGCGGCTCTGTCGGGATCGTCCCAGGCTGTTAGCCAAGCGGTGAAGTCCGATTCAATCTGCGGATAGCCAACCCCGGTAACTGTCTGGATGGCCGCGTCGAGGGTTTCTCCCATACTGATTTGCTGGACGATTTTGATGGAGGCCGATTCGCCATACCGCTCACTCAGGTAGCGAACTGCCATGTGGCTCTGGGCGTACTGCAAGGACACCAGTGGTGCGGCGCGGTTGTTCCAATCCTGCTGGCTTTCCAGTTGCGATAGCAGGAATAGCCTGCCTTCAGTTTCCGCGGTCTGTGTGAGATCCGCCGACCAGAGCATTCGGGTATAGGAAGCGTCCGGGAGATCTCCGTGGGATCCAACCTCGAACTCGTAGTATCCAGCCAGCCCCTCGTTCAGCCAGGCGGGCAGTTCTTTCCCCTGCGCTATTTCGTCCAGCAGGAAGTGGACGTATTCGTGAGTAAGCGTGTGGTAAAGGGGAGTTTTCTGCTTGTCGCTCTGAATGAAGATTCCCTGATATTCCCCGTATGAAAGGAAAAAGCCGCCTTCCCATCCCGGCTTTATTCCGGCGGCTCTCTCGGCGCTCTCGAAATCGGCCTGGTTGCCCAGCATATAAATGACCGGAATTTCAGCGGTTCGGACGCCGAGCCGGTCCTCCAGCAAGTCTGCGGTGAATTTCAGATTGGCGTGCATATCAACGGTCACTGAGAAGTTGACCGAATCGGAGAAAAATATGGTCGCTTCGTCGCTGCGGCAACCGTATAGAGGCACACCCAGCCGTACACTCACAAGGCGGGGTAACTCGAACTTGGTGTAGGAGTAATTGATGATTCGCAAGGAATCGTCAATTTTTACCTGCGCTGACCAGTCCCCCACCTGGTCTTGTGCGCCGTACCGCACCCACCGGGCGGAGCCGTCTTCATTGGCTAGAAAGTAATTGGTGGCCCAAGAACGGGTATAGTGGTCATCCCCAATCCACCCAGCTTTTTCTCCGGACGGCTCGAAGAAAGTGACCTCTACCACATCCCAAGGCTGAAGCCCCGTGGCCACGAAAGACACGTTGCTCCCGGCGAAGGGTGTGCCGGGCGACATGGTCATCGAGGCCCCGTCGCTAAGGCCGGTTATCGAAGTAGAACGCTCCGGGATAGCCTCCGGGCACGGAATCGCCACCGACGGCCGGCTGGGCGTAGGTGTGGCGGTAGGTTGAGGCGTAGCGGTAGGCTCTGGCGTAGCAGTCGGCGCAGGCGTGGGTGTAGGTTGCGGTGTGGATGTGGGCGATGGTGTAGCAGTTGGGACAGGGGCAACCGTTGGCTGCGGTGTAGCGGCAGGTGTGGGAGTAGCCGCCGGAACAGGCGTCGCAGTAGCCGTAGGCATTGGAGATGGCGTTGGCGTGGGCTGCGGCGTAGCCGTTGGTGTCGGGGTGGCTGTCGGTACGGGCGTCGCTGTCGGAGTCGGGGCGGGAGTAGGAGCAGGTGTTGCTGTTGGAACCTGTGTCGCAGTGGGCTGCGCCTCGGCGGTCTGCTGGATACCGGCAGTGATGGTCGCTTGAATGTTAGGCGTAACTGTTGGCCGCTCCACCGGAAGCGGCGTCGGCGTCACCGCCACAGTAGCGGTTTCGGAGCAGGCCAGCGCAGCCAGCAGGATGATGGCCCCTATTACAGTCGGCAGAATCACTTTCAGCATAAAAGCCACGGTAGCACATGGCCCCGGGCCAATCTACCGGCTGCCGTCACCTGCCGTTTCCGGCCTTCGCGTGGTAGGATACCGGCAATACTCGCAAGGGAGGTACAGCGGTATGGCCATGGACGTTCAGGTTTATACCCAGCCTGGTTGATTCAGTTGCCGGACTCTGGAAGAGTTCCTCAAGTCCAACGGCATTCCCTATGAGCACCACGATTTGCTGAGCGAACCGGCCGCGGTGGAGCATCTGCGCAGCCGGGGCATCAAGTCGCTGCCGGTCACCATCATAGACGACACCGAGGTCATCATCGGCTACTACCCCAAGAAGCTGATACCGGCCCTGCGGCTGGACGTTTCTATTGACCTGTCGGGCAAGACCGCCTGGCTGTCCGAAAAGTACGGCGCGATAATGAGCGCGACGGTGCGGGCCAACAATCAGTTCAGTCAAGAGCAGTTGGACACCATCGTCCCGTGGCGGCCCTGGAGCCTGCGCGACACGGTGGTGCATATTCTGGCGTTCCCCGAAATCGCCTATCTCTCGCACGAGGTGGGCAGCATGAGCTGGGACGACATGGCGGCGCAGGACGAGCGGCTCAAGGGTGTGGTCACCGCCCCGCAAATCGCCGAGTACGGCCTGAAAGTGCGCGACGACATCATCGCCTTCTTGGGCAGCGGCAACGGCGAAGGCTTCGAGCGCGAGGTGCCGGCCCACTACGGCGGCGAGGTCACTGTCCTCGAACTGCTCAACATCGTGCTGAGCCACAGCACTCACCACCTCAAGCAGGTCTACCACTACATGACCACCGGCCTGGGCATGACCCTGGAAAATCCGGCTACCGACGCCGACCTGGACGGCATCCAGACGCCGGACGCGTTGATTTAGGGAAGGCAACAGAAGGGCACAGAGGCACAGAGAACACGGAGAAAAACAAAAAACCCTGTGCCCTCTGTGGTTAATTCGTTCCTCAAAGGAGAGAATGGTGAAGTACGACTACATCGTGATTGGCGCCGGTTCCGCTGGTTCCATCGTCGCCACGCGGCTGACGGAAGACCCCAATGTTTCGGTGCTGCTGCTGGAGGCCGGGCCGGACTATCCCGACTTTGAGCGGCTGCCGGAGGAAGTGAAGTTCGGCTACTCCACCGAGATAGACATTATGGTCAGCGACCACAACTGGCAGTTCACCGGCAAGGCCACCGAGTCGGCCCCGCCGATGATGGTGCCGCGGGGCAAGGTCACCGGCGGCTCCAGCGCCATCAACGGCCAGGTCTTCCTGCGCGGCGTGCCGGAGGACTACGATTCCTGGGCCGAGAAGGGCAACGACGAATGGGGCTACACCAACTGCTTGCCCTTCTTCCGCAAGCTGGAGACTGACACTGACTTTTCCGACGACTTCCACGGCACTGACGGTCCCATCGTGTGCCACCGCTTCAAGCCGGAGACTTGGCATCCGGCGCAGACGGCCTTCTACGCTGCCTGCCGTGAGGCTGGTTTCCCCGACAGCCCCGACCACAACAACCCCGACTCCACCGGCGTCGGCCCCACGCCCTTCAACAACCCCGGCGGCGTGCGGATGAGCACCGCCCTAGGCTACCTGGACCAGACGCGACACCGCATCAACCTGACCATCCGCGCCGACTGCCATGTGCAGCGCATCCTGTTCGAGGGCAACCGGGCGGTAGGAGCGCGGGTGGAGAGCGGCGGCGAGGTGTTCACTGTCGAGGGCGAGGAGATTATCCTCAGCTCCGGCGCCATCGGCTCGCCCCACATCCTGTTGCTGTCGGGAGTCGGCCCGGCGGGTCATTTACAGGAATTCGGCATCCCGGTGGTGGCCGACCTGCCCGGGGTGGGCCAGAACCTCCGCGACCATCCCAACGTTTGGGTGACCTGGCGGACGAAGCCGGAGGTGCCGCTGGACGGCCTGTCTCCCCGGATGCAGGTGACACTGCGCTACACCGCCGAAGGCTCCGACCTGCGCAATGACATGAAGATGTCGATGCAGTCCTTCGCCACCGAGCGCATCAACCGGGGTGGCGACCGCATGGAGCCGGTGGGCATCCGCCTGACCAGCGGCATCCAGCTTGCGGCGGGCGCCGGCGAGCTGCGCCTCAACTCGGCCGACCCGGCGGAGCAGCCCTTCCTGGACTACCGCTACCTGGAGGACCCGTTTGACCTAGAGCGGCTGCGGGAGACGGTGCGCCTCTGCGTCAAGCTGGGCGAAAGCGACGCCTTCAAGGACATCATCCAAGAGCGCATCGAACCCACCGACGCGGAACTGTCCACTGACGAGGCCCTGGACGAATACCTGTTCCGCGAAGTAACCACCTCGCAGCACATATCCTGCACCTGCAAGATGGGCGCTGCCGACGACCCCATGTCCGTAGTCAGCCAATACGGCCGGGTTCACGGGCTTGAGGGCATCCGAGTGGCCGACGCCTCCATAATGCCCGACTGCATCCGCGCCAACACCAACGTAACCACGATGATGATCGGCGAGCGGGTGGCGGAGTTCATCAAGGCCGGCAAGTAGGGACGATAAAGAACGGCGGCGGATTCTTTCCGCCGCCGTGATGGTTACGCTCCTACTAATAGGCATTGAATCGCGTACTGGCGTAGTACATCGCTGGGTAGCCAACCTTTTCGCCCCAAGTGAGCGCATTGGGACGTCGCTCAAACATCCGTAGCGTGGCATTCAGGTCGCTGTCGCCAATCTCGTAATCACCGCTTTTGACGTCAATGATCACTATCTTTCCCTTATGCGTTACTTCCAACTCTCCGCGAATTTTCTCATACATAGCTCTCCCGACAGTGGCTATGTCATCGCCTGTCCATTCGTCTGTCATAAGTGGTCTCCTAATTTAGGATGTCTTTCAGCAGAGAGGATAGGCTGGCATCCAGCGTCTGACACTCCCACACCACGACGGGAATCCAACCCAAGTCACGCAGAAACAGACGGTTTGCAACGTCTCGGCGTTGGTTGCGGGCAATCTTTACGCGCCCGGACTGAGTTAGAGAATGGTTAGTTGGCATAGAGCTTCATGGGCGCATCGAGCGTATCAGCCGGGGACGCTTGTAGAAAGCGAGTGAATGTACGTTCTCCTCCGGTTGAGAGGCAATCCAGTAAATGTATTGCACGTCTTGGGTTTTGATATCAAAGGTTATGGGGTTCGAAATTCCTGTCTTTACCCTCAAATTCCCATACTTCCCAATCTAGTCGTGCAGCCACCTGGGGATATCTGAAGTGTCAGAATGAATCATTTCACTACTAGAAAGACTCCATATCTTGCCTCCAATGCACTCCCATGATGGGTATGGTCTGCCTAGTCTCCACCGTTCCAGGGTAGCAGCTAGATACTTGAACGTCGGTCTGAAACAAGCTGCCCCCCACTGCAAGATCCTCTCCGAGACTTTGCTAATGACTGGCTTCAGCACTTCGATGAGGATTTCCGACCAATCTATCATAATTCTGGCATTCCCTCTGCGGTTCATGTTTCTCTTTTCTGGAACCACCAGCACCTGGCCAGCCCGTCGCCAATCCGCGCTTTGCCATGCCTCCAGACTTGTCAAGGCGGGAGGGCCTCGTCTAGGGTTTCGTCAAGCAGGAAGCGGCTGTGGATTCTGCGCCGCCGGTGCAGGGTTAATTGGCTGCGTTTGCTGGGCTTCACCGTTATGGTATTTTCTCGATAATCACATCGCCGCCTTCTTGAGCATCCACAGTAAGGCGGCTGCCTTCGAGTAGAGCCATGCCAATTAAGGGAGTGCCGGTTATTTGGTGAACCAATACCGGCCTCCCCTCTCCATGCCATGACACTAACGCGCCGTAAATTGAATACATACTCGCTTCGCCGCTGGCTTGGCTGGCGGGCCGCTGACCGTAGCGAGTCAATTCAAGCTCTTGAATTGTATCCTCTGGCAATGCCAGCCATCCGGTGAATCCCGTATCCACTGTGGCGTCCTGATTCAGGAAACCACTGTTGATACCGGAAATTCTGACGGTAATTTGGGGTTTCAAGTAAACGTACCCGTCTTCGTCGACTTCTGACTTTACCTTTCCTGTAATCATTGCTATCTGAAAGAGATTCGCTCTTTAATGTAGTACATCGCTGGATAGCCAACCCTTTCGCCCCAAGTGAGCGCATTGGGGCGCCGCTCGAACATCCGCAGCGTGGCGTCCAAGTCATTGTCACCAATCTCATAGTCGCCACTCAGGACATCAATGACCACTACCTTCCCTTTTTGAGTTGCTTCCAACTCGCCGCGAACTTCCTCATACATAGCCTTCCCGACAGTGGCTATGTCTATGGCCTCCCATTTTTCTGGCATGGACGGCCTCTGCTTTTCTTGTCCTGGCGAGGGTTGCGGTTTAATAAAAACCTTGCTTTCTTCGTCCCTGACAACTTTCCCGTTGTCAAGAAGTAGCCCCAAAACCGAGTAGGTCAGGTAATTCCGGTGGCCGCCAAGGAAATCAGACCGCAGTCCCAACGTATTCGCAATTTGTGCGTTTCCCAATCCTTGTGGATTGTGTTCCAGCAGACGAATTATCGCCTCTTCAATTAGCTGTAATCCTTTCTGAGCCATTGCGTGCGAAGCTACGTCTTCGTTCATTATTCGTACACCTCCACACTACCGGAGTGTTGGGATTCAGTATGCCTTTTAACGCATACATAACAAGTTACTAAGTCGCAGTCTTCGGTTCGTTCTGCTTCATCTGCCTGACATATATCGTTATGTTTATCGCAAGCTAAAGTGCCGCAGATTATGCAAGTGTAGTCAAACTCCAAGTCCAGAATTGTTTCACAGAAATAGCAAAGCAAACCCGGATCTTCGTCAAAGCCCTCTACATACTCTGCCACAATCTCAACTACATTTCCGTTCAACGAAAATGACATAGCCCTCCGCTAGTTACACAAAGCTGTTTCGACGGATGAATTGCAGGGAGTACGCCCCCAATGGGCACGTTGCATGGGAAGGCATACTCCCCTAGTAATTACTCAAGCTCTTTCAAGTATACGCAGACAGCGGGCTGAACGCTACGCCTGCCCGAACCAGTCGGGGTGGACGGCTTGGAGGCCGAGTTGCGGCCAGGCGGCGGGGGCGCTGCACTTTTCGAGGCGCTCCTCCAGGGGCAGGGAGTCGTCCCAGTAGTAGGCTATGATGCGGCGGCCGTTCCAGTGGCTGGCGTCGTCGGAGGCGATCCAGACTGCCGGCGACTGCATCGCCTCCGGCTGGATAAGCGCATCGGTGGTGGCGCCCTCCGGCGGTATCACCATGTTGGTGGCGGTGGCCCCGCCGGGGGTCAGCACGTTGGCGGTTACGCCGGTGCCCTCCAGGTCCTGCGCCATGATGGCCACCAGCGCCTCGTGGCCCGCCTTGGACGGGCCGTAGGGCGCGCCGCCCTTGCGCCACATGGTGTCCATGCTGGTGGTCACGCCGATGATGCGCCCGAAACCCTGCTCGACCATGTGGGGAGCGACGGCGTGGGACATCAGGAACGGGCCGCTGAGGTTCACGTTGATCACCCTCAGCCAGGCGTCGGGCTGTAATGTCCAGAAATCGTTCTGGCTGCCTGCGGCCTGGGCTCCGAATCCGCCGGTGCGGGCATTGATGCCCGCGTTATTCACCAGGATGTGCAGCCCGCCCATCTCACTGATGGTGCGCTGCACGGCATTTTCCACCGACTCCGGACTGGTGACGTCGGCGACGATGGGCAGCACCGAGTCATCGCCCCCGATTTCGCGCAGATCGTTGGCGGACTGGTCCAGCCAGTCCTCGTTGACGTCTAGCATCGCCACCCGCGCCCCGGCCTGCACCAGGCCGGTGGTGATAGAACGTCCCATGCCGATGGGGCTGGCCGCCCCGGTGACAATAGCGATCTTGCCTTCCAGCGTGTTTGATAGCGTGGTCATTGCTGATTCTCTCCTGCTTGAACTGAGGGATTTGGAGTTGTGGGGACAGCGGTGCGTCCAGAGGTTCAGGCTGCCGCTATTTCCATTCTGGTTTTCAAGTCGGCGCCGACGCACCCCATTGGGTTTTCGCCCAGCTTATCGGTATTGATGACTCTGAACCCGGAGAGGATGCCTCCCGCATCCACCATCGCCAATATGTATTCGTTTTCGGTTCCGGCAAAACTAGTACCGTCGGCGCTCCAAAAAACTTCGCAATAATGCTCGACCCTATCGAATCGGATGTGGATTATCCCCTGCTCAATGGGGTTGTGATAGTTATCACCGATCATTGCGGCTGCCTTCCGGACGTTGGGATTAGATTTAATTACACCTTCAGGCAGGTTGGATTTCAGGTTGACAGTGACGTACCCGTCTATGCCTTCGCTAATCCACTCAACCCCGTGAATCATAAACCCACAGAGATTTTCCGCCATGTCCACCATCGGCAATACTTCCTGGTGTTCGCAATCGGTAAAGTAGGTGAGGCCCCTGACCCAGTTCACCTCGCAGATATAGCCGGAATTGTCGTACCAAACACTGACTATCCCCTGCTCGAGAAGATTGATATCAACAATCTCCCCTGCCTCCTTCAAATCGGCCATAGCAATTCACCTTCTTTGATTCTGCCGGTGACATACGCGGAAACGAGGAAAGCCTCATTGGGCAAAACCTTGACTACTACGCATACCCACTTGTCGCCTCTGGGTGTTCCATAGTACCACTTGTAATATAACCGTGCAGTTTCCGGGGCTGTAGTTGACCGCCGGATCTCCTCCGGCTCCCGCAGCGTTTCGCCGATTTCATCCCGAAAGTCGGCCATATAATGGTGGCGTCCGATGATATGGGCCCAGCCCTCATCGGTCAATTGAATCCGGCGGCCAAAAGAGTCTTCCAGCATCCTGCGTTAGAAAATAGCCAGCGGGTTCACCGGGGAGCCGGTCGCGTTCTTGAAGCGCAGCGGGGCCACGTTGAACATGAACTCGTACCGGCCCAGCCGCTCGCACACCGCCGCCAGCTCTTCGCAGTTACCTGCGTCTATGAGCCACAGGCCCATGCCGACGATGCCGACCTTGTGGACGGGCAGCCCGATGCCTGGGTAGCCGCTGGGCTCGGCGTCCTGAGAGGCGTCGCCGGCCACCAAGGACACGCCGCGCTCCTTGAGCCACGGCAGGGTCTCGGCGTGCAGGCCCGGACGGCCGGCGGCGGGCGGCCCCAACTCCAAGCGGCGCTTGTACCAGCCGAGGCGCAGCATCAGCGCGTCACCTTCCTCCACCCGCACGCCCTGGGCCTTCTCGGCGGCCTCGAGGTCTTCGGTGAACACGCCTTCCCCGGCTTCCAGCCACGGCTTGCCCTTCACCTTCGTGATGTCCAGCAGCACCCCGCGGGTTACGATGCCGTTCTGCGCCTTGTCGATGTCTAGGCTGTTGGCCTTGGTCTCGGAGTTGACATCTGATGCCGGGCGGCCGTTGTACATCTTGCCGTTCCAGACCTGGTGGCAAAGGCTGTCCAAGTGGGTGATGGTCAGGCCGTGGAAAGAAAAGCCGATGAAGTCGGAGGTTCCGCCCGGCCCCTCATCCGGGCAACTGTCGCCCGCCCGGATCATGTAGTGCAACGGCGGGATGGACGTGACGTCGGGGGCGCCCTCCGGCACGATGAGCCGCGAGCAGGTGACACTGATGCCTTCCTTGACCAGCGCGGCGGCCTGCGCCCGCTTGGCGTCGGTAATCAGGTTCAGCGTGCCGAGCTGGTCGTCGTCACCCCACCGTCCCCAGTTACTGAGGGTATCCATCCATTCGATGACCTGTTCTTCCGTGGGAATCTGCCTGGTAGTCATTTGGCTCCTTCATCAGTGCGGATAGGTTCTGCGGCTATCTTAATACGCCCCCTGCGGCTCTCCGTCAATCGGCCTGCGCAGCACAGGGCAATTGCGTCTTACTCGAATTACCCTCTCGAATTACCCTTTGGCAAGCTCGTGGCTACGCCCGTCATTCCCGCGAAAGCAGGAATCCAGAGCGTCAGACCGCTAATTGCGGCCAAGAAATCAGATCCCAACCGGGGATAGATTCCTGCTTTCGCGGGAATGACGGGTTAAGGGGCCTTCGGAAATGGCAGGATAAGGGGACTTCAGAATTTAAGACACGATTGCCCTGCTGCCCGGCGCTAATGGCAGCCAGTTGACCTACGAGGCGTTAAGCTGGCTTATCGTTCCGTCAACGTACAGAATCTCGATGGTGCGGGCCACTGCGGCTTCCAGTTGCGCCCGCGCAGGATGGTCCAGCCCTTTGCCCAAGCGCTCCACCAGCGCAGATACTTGGGCGTGGCCGTCCACCAGCGATATTAAGGCAGCCACCAGTTCGCTGCACGGCATACCTTCGGGCTGGGACATTGCGCTCAGGCTGTAGCCCCAGACGAACTCGCCTTCGCCCAGCACCGGCTTTCGGGCCACCTGCACTCCCTCGGCCAGACGGGGGACTGCGGTCAGCAGTTGATTGCGCTGGGGGTCCGACCGCAGGGCAGTGATGCGCTGCACCCTGCCGGCCCGTTCGGACTCCACCGCCCGGACGCTGGAGACGAACTCGACGGGCGCTTCGCCCCGGTCCAGAACGGCCCGTTCGTAGCCGCGCGGTGGTTGTCCGGCCACGGCTTGAATGAAGCTGTGGCGCGGTGAATACTGCTCCTCTCCGGTGATGCGCCGGGCCTCCCAAAAGTAGGAGTCCGAGGTGAGATTGCTGGCGTAAAACAGCCGGGCCATCTCCCGGAACTGGTTGTACTCCTTGTAATATAGCTCTTGATAGACTTCACCGGCCTTTTCCCGCAACTGCTCATCGCCCCGCTCGGCGGCCTTCAGCGCGGTGGTGGCGTAGGCGGCGGCCATCACGCCGGACATCAACGCCAGATGTACCCCCGACGAGAATAGCGGGTCTACGAAACACGCCGAGTCGCCCGTCATTACATACCCCGGCCCAGTGGTTTGGCTGGACGAATACGACCAGTCGCGCACCACCTTCGGCTCGGCGGCCCATCGTGCGTTGCGTAGCTTGGCGGCGGTATGGGGAGCCTGCGATAGCTGCCCGGACAGGAATGCCTTGGCTCCCAATCTGCGGATGCCGTCCTGCCCTGTCTGGTTGTCCACCACTGCGCCGACGCTGCTCCGGCCAGTATGCAGGGGGATTGTCCAGAACCAGCCGTGTTCGTAGGCTTCGATGAAGATGTTGTTTTCGTCAGGTGACGGCAGCGGCTCCGACCCCTCGAAATAGGCGTATACCGCGAGATTCTGAAAGAAGGAATCCCAGCGGCGCGTCCCTGTCTGCCGGGCCAGCAGCGCCACCTGCCCGCTGGCGTCCACCACGAACCGCGCCGAAAGCTCGCCGGGCCCGGCGGTGTCCGAAACGTAGTGGACAGTGGCTCCGGCATCCGATGCCGCCCATTCCACATCCCCGACCCGGCACCCCTCTCGCGCGTCAACGCCGTGGGCGCGGGAGTTTTCCAGCAATATGTGGTCGAATGTGGGCCGCCATACCTGGTAGGCGTGGGGGTAACGCTGGCTGGTCTCCCGGAAGTGCCAGCTCCACGGCTCCGGGTCACGGCCCCATACCATCGTCGCGCCATACTTGGGGAGGAATCCCGCTGCCTGCACCGCCTCCATTGCGCCCAGCTCCTCCAGCACCGGCATGGACGCTGGCAGCAACGACTCGCCGACGTGCTCGCGGGGGAAGCGCTCCCGCTCCAGCAGCACGACGCGCCAGCCTTGACGCGCCAGCATCGTAGCCGCCGCGCTGCCCGCCGGCCCGCCGCCGATTACCGCCACGTCTGCTGTTGATTGCCGTGCCATAATGGATCTCTCACACAAAGGAGTTTGCAACAGAGGGGCGGGTTGTTCAACCCGCCCCTCTAAGAATAAACTGACCGTTGACGATGCTACTTTGCCGGCGTTTTATTCGCCTTCCTCCGTAGTGTCTACTGACTGAGTTGCCTTCGAGCAAAGATTGCCCGCCGCCGAAAATAGGTCGCCAATTGTTACAGAATCCCATCGCCGATGCCCTCATGCAGGACGCCCGCGCTATGCAGACCGCCGCCCTCCAGCGGCTGGAAGCCGACCGACTGGCGCGACGCCGCCGAAAAGGCCTGGTGCGCCGCCCGCAACGCCACCAAAGCACTGGTGCTGGAGGTGGACGAGACCGAAAGCAAACGCTCCACAAAAATAGAAGTGGGTATGAGGAACCTGGCCCGGCAACGGGGCGGGGAGTGGTTGTGGCTGCGCTCCACCTACTCCGAAATCGTCCACTACCTGCACGCCGAAGCCTTTTATGATGGTTCCTATACTGGTGATGTACCCGAGTTGGTGCGCCAAGTGTCGGGTTTCATCGAGCTGGCCGAGAAGCTGGCGCAGTCCTGACGATTTCCGGCCACGGCATTCGGCCACATCCGTCGCCGGTATCCGGCGGAATTGACACATTGAGCGGAGCGTTCGCCACGTAGTCGGGATGCTTCGCTCCGCTCAGAAGGACCTCGATGGGCATATCAGCGCGATTGCGCCCCCGCGCAATAGGGAGCCGCGGCGCCCCTAGTCGGAGCTGTGGCCGCCCTCGGCGCTGGCGGTTTCGTCGGGGAAGGGCTTGCCGGTGGCCGGATTTATCTCGAAGGAGCCGGGCAGTTCCAGATCCTTGGCGATTTCCTTGACCGCCGGGATGACCTCTTCGCCCATCAGCCGCAGGCTGCGCATGGTGTCATCGTGGGTCATGGCGCCGTCGCCGTCCCAGAAGAAGACGCTGCCGGGGCGCAGGTATTCCAGGACGTGGCGGATCTTGGGGATGACCGTCTTGGGCGTGCCGGAAATGATGGTATAGTCGGCGATCTGCTGTTCATAGGCGCGGCCAAGCACGCCGGCGGCGCTGGCGGGGCCACCGCGCGCAGCCGTCGCGCTTCCCTGCGTGGGCAGCACCCGGCGGCGGGAGGTTAGGCCCGGCAAGTTGACCAGCGCCGGGTTGGTGGTGCCTTCGTTGCCGGCCAAGAACGGATTGCTCGGCCCCTGCACGAACTTGCGTCCGGCCTCCTCCGCCAGTTCCTCGGTCTCGTCGACGTGTACCTTCCACAGGTAGCCCAGGTTCTGCGGGCCGGACTCGTAGCCCAGCTCGGCGGCGGTGTCGTGGTAGAGTTGGAAGGCCTTCTTGGTCGGATCAAGCTCGGTGGACAGCATGATGTAGGGGATGCGCTTTTCGGCGGCCCACATCAGCGAGTCGCGGCTGATGACGCCGGGCAGCCAGACCTGCGGGTGCGGCTTCTGATAGGGACGAGCCCACGGGTTGACGTGCCGGAACTGGTAGTGCTTGCCCTCCCAGCGGAAGGGGCCGGGGGTGGTCCAGGCCTTGACGATGAACTCGTGGGCTTCCTGGAACCGCTCCCAGTTGTAGGGCGGCGGCGCGTTGTGGGCCACGCTCTCCCGTCCGGTGCCGCGCACCCAGCCGGAGACCAGCCGTCCGTGGGAAATCATGTCAATCATCGAGAGCTGCTCGACCAGCCACAGCGGATCGTCCCAGATGGGGATGATGTTGCCCAGCAGCACGATCTTGGCGCGCTTGGTGATGCGGGCCAGGATCGACGCTTCGACGTTCATGGCCCCGCCCATGCAGAAGGGCGTGCCGTGGTGCTCGTTGAGCATCAGGCCGTCGAAGCCCATTTCCTCGGCATACACCTTCTCGTCGAGATAGCGGTTGTAAAGGTGGGCGCCAAGCTGCGGGTCGTAAATCTCGTTGCTGACGGTCAAGTCCATGATGGGCTTGCCGGTGGCCCCGAAGTAGCCGGATTGCGGGTCCTGGTAAGGCCGCTCGGTGAAATATCCGATGTGCATGGTCCTCCCCCTATCATCGGCAATTGTCCGCCAAGCGGCCCAGTGTGCCGGTGGCGTAATTGGGCGCATTATAGCATCCTTGCCAATCCCGCCGCAGGACTAGAAAATTGGGGTGTAGGCCCATCCACCTAAAACCAGTTGGCTTTGTCCACCACGTTTCGGAGGGGGCGACCCTCGTTGAATCGCTTGCAGTTGTCTATGAAGAGTTCGGTGCGGCGGTCGTCCAGATAGGGGCCGACCCCGGCCACGTGGGGCGTTATCAGGACGCCCGGCATGGTCCAGAGTGGATGACCGGCGGGCAGCGGTTCGACCTGGAACACGTCCAGCCCGGCCCCGGCTATCTCACCTGCCCTCAGCGACTCCACGAGGTCGTCCAGCACTACGGTCGCGCCGCGTCCGATGTTGATGAAGAAGGCGGTGTCCTTCATGGCTTGAAACTGAGTCCTGGTAAACATACCCTGGGTTTCCGGGGTCTCCGGCACCGTAACAATAACGAAGTCCGCTCGCGGCAGCACGTCCAGCAGGCTGTTGGGGCGGTGCACCTCCGACAGGCCCGGCCCTGGTTCCGGCAGCCGGGGGTCAACCCCCAGCACCGTCATCCCGAATTCGGAGCAAAGCCGGGCGGCCTCGCCGCCGATGCCGCCCACGCCCACCACAACCGCCGTGGCTTCCGGCAGGTAGATGGTCTGATAGCCCTGACGCCATACTCCCTCGACCTGCTGCGGTATGTAGACCTGCAACCCGCGGGCGAAGGCCAGCAGCAACGACATAATATGGGCGCTGATGTGGTCGTTGTAGATTTCGCGGGTGTTGGTAACGGTGACATCGCTCTCGACGAGTTTCTGGTGGTAGTACCCCGCCCGGGGGCCGGCCTGGGGACAGGCAATCCACCGGAGCTTCTCCGCCCGTTCCAGCAGCTCAGGCACGATGTCGCCAAAGGCGGCGTCGGCGTCGCCGATGACCTCCATCGCCTCGCCCACCGTGGTGCAGAGGTGAACGTCAAGGTCGGGGATCTCTTGGCGGAGCCTTTCCGTCCAGTGTTCCTGGTAGTTGGGAGGGCAGATAACCAGCTTGAATCCCATGTGCTTCACCTTTCCAGCCGCTGCAATGTGGGGCCAGTGTAGATACCGGCGGCCTGCCGGGTCAAATACTGAGACGATTGCAAAATTCAGGAGTTCACGAGTTCAGGAGAAGGTAAGGAAGGGGTTTGACCAAGGGCCGCCCAAACCCGTAACATCGACACAGCAGAGCTACGGCCCAGCAGTACGATGCAACGCCACCCGGCCCGGAAGGACAAGGTGCCAGATGACCAGCTACAACGCCATTCAGATAGCGGGAAGGTTCAGGCTGCCGGACCCGCCCGAGAGGGAACCGGACGAAGTGACCGCCTTTGACCATCTGCACAGACGGGGCAAGGCTGAAGACCTGGGCCAGCACTTCGGCAACCCCGAGACCACCCTTATAGCGGCCGAGCGGTGGATAGTCGCCTCACCCGAATACAACCGCGCCCGGGCGAGAAGGCCCGACCTGCTGATCGCGTTCAACGTCAGCCCGGAGGACTACCGGGCCAGCAACGGCTACGTGATCTCCGAGCAGGGCAAGCCGCCCGACTTCGTGCTGGAGGTGGCCTCGGAGAGCACAGCCGACATTGACACCGGCGCCAAACGGGACGACTACGCCGCCCTGGGCATCCCTGAATACTGGCGCTTCGACGAGACCGGCGACGACCACGGCGTCAGGCTGGCAGGCGACAGCCTGCAGGGAGACTCCTACCGGCCAATACCGGTGGAAGAGGCTGCGCCGGGGATCCTGCAGGGATACAGCCCAGCACTCAGACTCATCATAAGATGGGACCACGGCCAACTGGTATGGTTGGATCCGGACAGCGGAGAACCCATCCTGACCTACGAGGACCAGAGGAACAGGGCCGACACGGAACGGGATGCCCGCATCCAAGCTGAGGCCAGGTCAGACGTGGAACGGGATGCCCGCATCCAAGCCGAGGCCAGAGTCCGCGAAATGGAAGAAGAGGTGCGCCGGATAAGACGGGAAGAATCTTCGTGAGAACCACCGGCGTGAGAACCACCGGACCGAACGGCCAACCCTGACAGCAAGCCGGAAGCCCGCAAACCGCAAAGCTATTTTGCAATCGTCTCAAATACTCCGGGTCAAGACGCTGGTTCCCGTGGGTGGTATGATAAAGTTGGTCTTTTTCATACGCGATTATGAACACGATACGACACGCGAGAAACGGTGAATGGACATGAACGCGAATAGGCCCGCTCGGCGGCCGGTGTTCTTCGGGTGGTACGTCGTCGCAGCGTCGGTGTTTATCGGCTTTGCGGCTGTCGGGTCCCGCAACGGGTTCGGCGCCTTCATTACCCCGATGACCGAGGAGTTCGGCTGGGACAGGCTCACGATTTCCTTTGCCGCAGGTTTGGGAATTTTGCTGAACGGCGTCATTCAGCCCTTTATGGGTCAGGTTTTCGACCGCACCGGCGGTCGAAAGCTCATCATGTTGTCGGTGTTGACGCTGGGCTTGGTAACCATTGCTTTGTACTGGACTTTCAACTTCCTGTTCTTCGTCTTCGTGTTCGGCATCCTGGCAGCAGTGGCCCAGAGCGGGCTGTCCCTGACCAACACTTCCGCGCTGCTGTCCCGGTGGTTCATCAGATTGCGGGGCACCGTCATCGGCATCAACTCCACGGCCCTGTCGCTGGGCGGTCTGGTGATGGTGCCTTTCGCCGTCTACCTGATGGACGCCGCTGGCTGGCGTATCGCCTGGATCGGATTGGGCGCCGTGGTGCTGCTGTCCCTGCCTCTCACCTGGCTATTCATCCGCGAGAATCCTGCGGAGATGAACCTGCGTCCCGATGGCGATGATGAGCCGCCGGAGGAAGCCAGCGTCCGTCGTCGGGAGCGCACTCCGGGGCCGCTGGAGGCAGCATCGTGGCGCGACTCCCTGCGTTCGGCCCCCTTCTGGCAAATGTCAGGGGCCTATTTTGTTTGTGGGGCGACCACCTTCATCCTGTCGATCCATTTCATCCCCTATGCCGAGGATCGCGGGGTAGATCGTGGCACCGCAGCGCTGATTTTCGCCGTGATGAGCGGGCTGAACATCGTGGGCGCGACGTCTGCGGGTTTTTTGTCCGACAAAATTGGGGGCACCAAGAACTGGCTGACCCTGGTCTACAGTGTGCGCGGACTGGCTTACCTGCTGTTGCTGGTTACCCCCCTCATCCCTGGCATGTCCATCGCCGGATTGTGGATTTTCGCCTGCGTCGCCGGGTTTTCTTGGATTGCTACGTTGCCGTTGACCTCTTCGCTGACTGCCGAGGTATACGGGCTGAGGGCGATGGGCACCATATCCGGCATCACCTTCATGTTCCACCAGATAGGCGGGTTCATCAGCGTAACGCTGGCCGGGTGGCTGTATGACGTGACCGGCTCCTACACCTTGCCATTCGCCATCGCGGGCTCGCTACTGGGACTCGCGGCCATCTCGGCGTTCAGCATCCGAGAGCGCAAGTATTCGGCGCGCTACCAGATCCCGCCCGAGCCGGCTGCGGCCGCCGCCGGAGATGACTGATGCTTGACCCCGCGCACTTGTTTCGCTGGGTCCTGCTCCATCAGGGCGACGCGGCCGACCCGGAGCTGATTCACTGGCTGAAGGAGCGGATGGACGAAATCCTAGGCGTCGGGCCGTGGGTGGTGGTGGGAGCGATGGCCGGAATCGTCATCGCCATACCGGCAGCCATCGGGCTGTTCTATCTCTATCAGCAGCGCCGGGGCGGAACGCCCTTACCCTAAGCTCTCTTTGTGACAAAAAGATTCCCCCTCATCTGGGGTGAGGGTAAGAGCGGCAGGCCATACTTGTCAGCGGACAGCTTATTGGGTAGACTAATGTCCGCTATCCCGCGTTGCTCCGCCCCCGCAGAGAGCTGCGCGGCGCCGCTCGAACAGTAACCCGTGAAGGGCGGCGTCCAGACAAAGGCCCAGGCGCAATTTTCGGACAGGAGGATGTTGCAAAACTGCTATGTTTGACAAGAGTTCGCTCGACAATCTTTTCGACGACCTTCGCGACCAGTATGAGCTTGAACCCGAATGGGAAGAGATTCAGCGGGCCGCCCACTTGGGCGTGGCCCGGCTGGACGGCGGGGTCGAGATCGGCGACATTGACCCGCGGGTGGCCGAGCTGGTGACCCGCTACAACCCCGGCTAGGCTGCCACCCCCGACGCGGCTTGCGCCACGTAATGACGGAACGGCCCCGGATAACGGGGCCGTTCTTTTTGGTTTCGCCTCTTGCTGGAAACCTAGCAAGCGCGGGGATTACTCATATTCATCAAAGCTGGATAGTATGTTCTTCCGCTGCTCATCGTATAAAGCCTGCTGACTCTCACAAACGCCTGCGGTAATAACAAAGCCGTAATCCTTGGCGGGATAATACCGTGAGCGGAAGACGTGTTCTACCACGTGATACAGGCAGTCGCTGGCGCTAGGCTGCCAGAGATATTCCATGTGGATGTAGTTTCGCAGGCTAACAGTTGCGCCCTTGGTCAAGCCCGGCTCAAACACGCTGTAATTCGAAGCCTGGGCCAACAATTCCTGCCGGTGACGTTCAAAGAAATTTGCCACTGACTCGCCAGAATTAAAGTCTTTGACCGTGATGTCCAGGAAAGGACTGCCTCCGGCGGAAGCTCCGCTTGTTTGCGCCCAGTTCTGGTTGCACCGGATGGTGTAATTGAAAGAGCCATTCCCACAGTCTCGCCAATTCAGCAAGGGCGCCTGTGTGGGACGCGGGGTCGGCGATGGGGTTGGCGTAAGCGTAGGCGTAGGCTGCGGCGTGGCCGTCGGAATTGGCGTAGGTGTTGGCTGCGGCGTGGCCGTCGGAATTGGCGTGGGCGTTGGCTGCGGCGTGGGCGTTGGTGTTGGAACCGGCGTGGCGGTGGGCGCTGGCGTGGGTGTGGGAGTTGGGGTTGGCGTCAAGGTGGGAACCGGCGTCGGTGTCGGCGCCGGAACCGGCGTATTAGTGGGTGTGGCCGTTGGTGTTGATGGAAGCGGGGTTGCTGTCGGTTCCGCCTGTGGTATGGGCGTGGGGAAAATCGCGGGCTGTCCTGGGGTGATTCGAGATCCCAGTTGTTGCTTCACTTCATTGATGGGAATGGCAAAATTGATGCCCGTAATTTTCCTTCCGTCACTTTCTTCTATACCGGCGGTATTTACCCCTACTACATAGCCTAAAGCGTCCAGCAATGGCCCGCCGCTGTTTCCCGGATTCAGCGATGCGTCCGTTTGCAGATAGTTCAGATCGTCTCGCTTGGCAGAGATAATCCCGGTAGTTACCGTGGGGTCTTGTCCGAGTTCCGACCCCAAGGGAAAACCGATGGCGATGACATCACTGCCAACGCGGACTGTGTCGGAGTCGCCAATGGCGATGGGCGTGAACGAAGCGTTGGATATTATTTTGATATAAGCCAGGTCAAGACTGGGGTGTTCGTCGGTTACACGGCCCCGGTATTCTGCGTCCTCCGCCAGCCTGACGAAGACCTCGCTGTATCCTGCAACCACGTGCGCGTTGGTGACCACCAGCCCGTCCCCGTTCACGATAAAGCCCGACCCTGAGCCGGTATCGGTAAGAACCTGGACGATGCTGGGCCGCGCGTTCTCCATCACATCCGCCACCGAGGGCACTCCCGGGATGAGCGCCGGCTGCACAGCGGGCGCAGATGATGTCGGCCTCGGCATAGTGGCAGCAGGCTGCGGTGGCGCCAGCGTGGCGGTGGGTGGCACAGCGGCGACCGGAAGCGGGGGCGGCTCGCCGCCGCCTATCCTTGTAAGCAGCAGCACGACGACGAAAAAGCTGATGGCGGCTAAGGCGACGCCGCCCGTGGCCTGAACCTTGTGCCCCGCCACATACGACTTGACGCGCTCCAATAGTCCGTTGGACTCCACCGGAGCAGGCGGCACCGGAACGGGCGGGGGCGCCGGAACAGGCGCAGGCGGCACCGCCGCCGGGGTTGTCGCTGTTCCGCAATAGGCGCAGAACTTTGATGTGCCCGGAATTACGTGCTGACAGCTTGAACAGTTCATGTCTGCCTAGCAGCAGCGATTAGGCAGCTCGTCCGCACTCAGGGCAATATACCGCATTCGGTGGATTGCGCGAGCCGCAGCCCGCGCAAAACCGGTGGCCGGTTTGCAGCGCCGCAATGCAATTGGGGTTTTCGCAATAGATGAGGTCTGACGGGCTGGTTTGCCCACAACCGCGGCAAGTCAAGGCAACCAGCTTTTGCTCGGAGGTTGGGGCTGTCCGCTGTCCGCTCTGGAGCAGGTCTCTGTAAGCGGAGCCGGTGGGAGGGGGAGCAGGCACAGGTGCGCTGTTGGGCGCAGGTGTGCCGTTGGGCGCAGAACTGGGCGGCTGTTTCAGGATTTCTTCCAGTTCCGGCACGCTGTCCACCGGCAAGGAACAGTACTGCTCGAGACGGGCAACCAATTGGCGAACAGTGTCATCCGGGTTGTTTTTCAGTGCCTGGAAGCAGGCGGAGTTGGCAGGGTCGGCGTAATCCACTTTGCGGAAAATCAGGTTGTCATCGTTATAAAACTTGTTAAACAAGCCGGGATCGGCAGCGATGGCCCGCAGGCTCACATAAATTACGAGGGCCGGGAAGTTGTCTATGCGCTCGTTGTAGTTCTTGGATGTCTTCAGCGGGTGCTGAAAATTCTGGTGACCATTTTCGGGGCTGTCCTGCCCGCTGTACTGTGGCAGAAACATCGCGTCATAGTCCACCAAGCGTATGGAGCGGTCTTCCTGCACCATGACGTTTCCATGCTGCAAGTCGTTATGGGCGATGTTCAGAGCCCGGAGGCTGCTCACCACCCCCCGCCACCGGGCGGCTATGCCGGTCAGGGTGCTGGGCGAATCCAGGTTGTCCCGCACAAACTTGTCCAGCGGCTTCCCGTTGACCCATTCCATTTTGACAACGGGATACCATGTGCCAGCGACCCGGATTCCGTTTTCGAGATACTCGAACTCTACAAAAGCCGGCGGGTGTGTGCTCTTCAGGTAGTCGTCCAACTGAGTGTAACGGTCCCTCTGGTCATTGACAGTGCGGGTGAAGCAGCGCACGGCATGGCTCCGGGACTGGCCGGAAATCTGGTACACTGCCGCGAAATTGCCCGATGACACCACCGGCATTCCTTTGCGCCCACCGCTTTCGTATACCGCAAGCTGCCCTTGTTTAAGCTCCCAGTCGCCAAAGGTATGCAACGGGTTCTGAATCGCGTTGCTAAACAGGGATACACCTGGCCAAGGCGCAGCGGGTCGCGCAGGGGGCGCAGCAGGGGGCGCAGGAACGGGGGGCACAGCATTGGGCAGTTGTTTCAGGGTTTCTTCCAGTTCCGGCGCGCTGTCCACCGGCAGGGAACAGTACTGCTCGAGACGGGCAACCAATTGGCGAACAGTGTTGTCCGGGTTGTTTTTCAGTGCCTGGAAGCAGGCGGAGTTGGCAGGGTCGGCGTAATCCACTTTGCGGAAAATCAGGTTGTCGTCGTTATAAAACTTGTTAAACAGGCCGGGGTCGGCGGCGATGGCCAGCAGGCTCACATAAATTACGAGGGCCGGGAAGTTGTCTATGCTCTTGTTGTAGTTCTTGGATGTCTTCAGCGGATGCTGAAAATTCGGGTGACCATTTTCGGGGCTTTCTTGCCCGCCGTACTGTGGCAGAAACATCGAGTCATAGTCCACCAAGCGGATGGAGCGGTTTTCCTGCACCATGACGTTTCCATGCTGCAAGTCGTTATGAGCGATGCCCGCAGAGCGGAGACTGATCATCACCTCGCGCCACCGGGCGGCTATGTCAGTCAGGGCTTTGGGCGAACCCAGGTTATCCCGCACGAAAATATCCAGCGGCTTCCCGTTGACCCATTCCATTTTGACAATGGGATACCGGGCACCGGCAACCAGGATTTCATTTTCGAGATACTCGAACCCTACAAAAACCTGCGAGGGCTTGCTCTTCAGGTAGGTGTCCAACTCAGTGTAGCGCTTCCCTTGCCCATCGACGGCTCGGGTGAAGCAGCGCACGGCATAAGTCTTGGACTGGCAGGAAATACGGTACACGGAGGCGTAATTGCCCGAAGACACTACCGGCATTCCTCTGCGCCCTCTGTCTTGGTACACAGCAACCTGCCCTTGTTTAAGCTCCGGGTCTCCAAGGGTCTGCCACGGGTTCTGAATCGCGCCGCTAATCTGGGTTAGACTTGGCCAACCAACCATCGACTCTTCTCCTCGTTAGCTGGTTTGAGTATGCCGGAGGCAATAGCATTCGGAGGGATTGGCCCCTGTCGTTTCCACTTTCACGGAATGCTTGCGAACTGACTCCGCTTATTTGACCGGGCCTATTTGACCGGAATAATTATCAGGGTCGTGTCATCGTTTCTCATAGAACGTTCGGCCCGGCGCTCCTGCACCCAGTCTTCCCATTCTGCCTGACCCAGCGACAGGAGGGTCTCCCATGGCTTGCCGCCGGATTCGCATTCTTGGAGCACCCAGGCGGCCAGTGCGTCGGAGGCGAGGATGACCGCGTCCCCGGAGCGGAACTCCCCCTGGAGCTGGACGACCCGTCCCCATAACCCCCGGTTGTTGGCGGGATTGCTGCAAATCAGGGAGGGAGTGTTGTTGAACTGGGCGGAGGAATCCATGGGGAAGGCCAGATTCAGCTCGCCGTCGCGGATGACGAAAAGGCAACAGTCGCCGATGGCGGCAGCCTGCCAGGGGAATCCCCCGGAGGGGTTGGGCGTCAGGTTGACTGTCAAAGCCAGCAGCGTAGCCAGGGCGCCTGCTCGCGTCTTGGCCTCGCCGTGCCACGGAATTCGGTCCCACGGCACGGCCTGGCTCCATTGCTCCTCGCACGGCTCCAGCCACCCGGTCAAGGATGGCCCAGTGAGTTCGGAAAGGTCAATGGGCCTGCTGATGAAAGCGTCGGCCAGAATCTGCGCCCAACTTCGAGCGAAAGCGGACTCACTGGCACCGTCGCAGAGGGCGATTCTGGCCACGTCCCTTGTTGTTGAGTAGGGGTAGACCACCCTTGAAGTGTCTTCGCATTCGTCCGGGCGGTTGCCCGCTTTGGGAGTCTGGAATCGTCTGGGTGGACACAATGGCATCATTAGCCCCCTGAACTGTTAACGCAGCTCATTTTCGGAATCCTGCGCGCCGGACGCATCCGCGTCTGGAATGTTTGCATTGGGCACGTCCACGCTGGAAGGGCCGCGGGTTCCGATGTCCAGAAACTGCACCAGCGACGTCATATCGGCGTTGAAGACAAACCCGCGCGAATTGGGGCTCATCACCAAGTCAAGGCTCGCTGCCAGACTACGGCTGGCATCCGGGAGAACTGAGGACATTTGGAACAGCCGCACGGCCAGTTCGTCCGGCAGTCCATCTGCAGTGTCTGGGAACTGAACCGGCATAGTGGCCATCTCGGAAAGGTGGACGTTGAAAACCAGCGCGTTGCCGTCGTTGGTCTGGAGATTCATTATCTGATGTGCTAGGGGCACCGGATCGCCGTCGGTGGCGTCGCCGTCCGAGACATTGATCACGATAGGAGGAAAAGAGTCGGGGTATTGGGCAACCCATGCTCCCACGGCGTTACAGGCTAATTGAAGCGCGTTGCACATCGGCGTGCCAAATTCGGCATGAGGTTGCAGCCAGATCGGCATCCGCCGGCTAACTTCAATTACCCCACCGGCGCCGTCGCTCTCCCGCACCTGTCGTTCCACCACATCGGCCACTTCCACCACTTGGCTAATCAGCAGAAAGGGCTGCTCCGGGCTAGTCCCGCTGAGGCCGCTGGTAATTATCGGCGCCCCGCTGCTGTCGGTGTTGTAACCGATGATGCCGATGTAGAAATAATCCCGGATGTCCATGCCTTGAGAACAGCGCTGGGACACCGCGTCGAGAATCCGGTTTATGGCGTCCGCGGCCTGGTCCATTTTGCGTTGGCCCGGCTGACCTGCCAGCGCCTGCTCCATGGACCTCGACCGGTCGACCAGAAACAGGAAACAGCCTGGATTAGTTCGGCTGATGTCTGCCGTGTAGGGCATTTTGGTGGCCTCCTGACTATTTATCGGAAACCGGCGACTCGGCATTTTACCATTCCAAAACTGAAACGGTCGAATTTGGTATTATGGACTACGAAACATGAACTCGTTTGAGGAACAGGCAACTCCGGCGCCGCCTGCCGTACACCGTCCGCTGCCTTCGCTGCGGCTGGCTGCGGTGGCGTTGCTGTTGGCCATGGGCGTGGCCGCGCTGCTGGTCTGGGGCGACGGCTCCGGGGGTGGGACGCCGTTCGCCGCAGCCCCAGGCGCGCCTGCGTTCCGCTACGTCAACAGCGGGTGGATTTCGCCGGTTGACGCTCTGGATGCCGGAGCCTTGAGCGAGGAGTTGCGGGCCTTCGTCATCGTCAGCCAAGAGGAGTTGGACGCCTTTGAGGGCGGCTTTGTCAGCAAGGTGAACCGGGGCAACGCTACGACTCTGGGCCGAATCGACTTCGATGACGCTGCGCTGCTGGCAGCCTACTACGTCTGGCGTCCGGTGCGGGGCGACCCGCTGACGGTGGCCGGCGTTCGCGCCGCCGGCAGCAACGCCGTGGTAGAACTGGAACTCTCCTACGACCCGCAGGGACGTGAGTATCCCTATCTGTACGCGCCTATGATCATGGTAGCCGTGGAGCGCTCGCTGTTCCCAGAGGGCGAGCCAGTGGAGTTCGTATTCGAGCTGAACGGCGACCCGGCAGTTACGCTGACTGCCACCCCAAACTAGGGCAGCCGACCGTCGGGCAACGCCTGACGCGGTGTTCCCAACAAGCGCTGCCAATACCCTTATCGCTGGCGCACGGCCTGTAATCCAGGTTTCGGTCAAACTCCCGAATCAGTGCAGGTTGGTCGGGCCGCGAGTTCCGATGTCCAAGAACTGAACCAGAGAAACCATATCGGCGTTGAAGACGTAGCAGCGAGAATTCTCGCTGACCGGGATACCTAGCAGGGTTGCCTGATCCCGAGAACCCGGAGGCATTACTGAAGATATACGAAACATCTGACGGGCGAATTTATCCTGCAGGCTCATCTCATTGCCGGGGTATTGAACCGGCCTCGCCGAATTCTCCGAAAGGTGGCAGTTGAACATCAACGCGTTGCCGTCGTTGGTCCGGAGGTTCATCAAGCTCTTGGCCAATGGTTCGGGGTCGCCGTCGGTGGCCTCGCCGTCACTGATGTTAATTACGATGGGAGGAAAGGAATCCGGGTGCCGGGCAATCCACTGCTCAACAGACTGCGCGGCGTAAGTCAACGCCTCGCACATCGGAGTTCGCCAGCCGGCATGGGGACGAAGCCAGACCGGTACTTTCCGAGTTACTTCTACCGCTCCGCCTGCACCGTCGCTCTCTCTTACTTGCCTGTCCTCCACTTCGGCGGCCTCTACCACCTGGCTAACCGGCAGGAAGGGCCATTCCGGAGTAGTCCCTGGAAAAGCGCTGATAATTACTTCGTCATAAAATGGCCCCGTTTTCCACGAGTTATCTCTCTTGTCGGCTAAATACTGGACTTCGTTCTCGTCAAGGAAAAAATAGTCCTGCGTTTCGTCATATCCCGTTTCCACCTTATGACCGTAGCCCAAGATTCCTATGTCGAAATAATCCCGAATCTCTATTCCCTGGGAGCAGCGTTGGGACAGATTGTCCAAGACGCGGTTTACGGCATCAGCAGCCGCGTCCATCTTGCGCTGCCCTGGCTGGCCGGCCAGCGCTTTGTCCATAGAAGCCGACTGGTCAACCAGGAACAGGAAACAACCGGGGTTCCTCCGGTCAATGCTGGCGGTGTAAGGCATTGAAAATACCTCCGGCGAGTTGTCCGCTAGGCTTTCGAGAAACGGGTTTCGTCAATAGCGGTTCCGGCGCATCTAGCAGTTGCCCAGCTCGGTCAGGTGGCCCTCACGCCAAGCTACGCGGCCGGCGCGGACGGTGGCGAAGGTGTCGAGGCGCATGGAGCCGCGTTGCAGATGGCCCACCGAGTCCATCCAGACGAAGGCGCCTTCCCGCTGGTCGAAGATGGCGGCGTCGCCGGACATTCCGGGGGCCAGCGAGCCGATGCTGTCTTGCAGCCCCAGCACACGGGCCGGGGTGCTGGTGGAGGCGGCTATGGCGTCGGTCAGCGGCATCCCCATGGCGTGGAATTTGCTTACTAGGTCGTGCATCTGGTAGACCGTGCGTTCCGGCGGCGGCACGTGAATGTCGGTGCTGATGGTGTGGGGCGCGAGGCCCTGCTCCAGCGCGGCCTTGCTGACCTCCACGTCGCAGTGGACACCGGCATGGGCTACGTCCATGATGACGCCGCGGTCGGCGGCGGCGCGCACTTCGGGGCGAATCTTCAGGTTGCGGTCGAGGATGTTCTCCGCGTGGCCGTTGAAGGCGTGGGTGGAGATGTCGCCTGGGCCGAGGAATTCCAGCACGTCAGGCAGGGGGATGGGCGTGCCGCTGACGTGGACCATCAGGCGGCTGCCCGACTTGTCGGCCACGGCGCGGGCCGCCCGCATGGCTTCGTGGGCGTTCCAGTAGGCCACGGCGTTGATGTGCATCCGCACCTTGACCCCGAAGCAGAAACCGGGGTTCTGCCTGATGTGTTCGGCAGTCTCGTCAACGTCTATGACCCGCATATCGTGCAGTCCGCCACCCAGCACCCGGTTGACCGCCAGCCCTACGGCGCCGACGTGCAGGAAGGCCAACAGCCGGGTGCGGTGGGCCGGAAACACGTAGTCGCGCATCGCTTGGTAGTTGAGGAAACCGGCGCTGCCCGCGTCGATGCCGGTGGTGGTGCCAGAAGACAGGCAGATGTCGTCGGGGTTGACCGAAGTGGGATTGCCGCCGTGGTAGAAGTGACCATGCAGGTCAATCAATCCCGGCGTAATCAGCTTGCCTGAAACGTCCACGGACGCGGCAGCCTCGGCGGCGTCTATGCGCTCGGCCACGTTGGCCACGACGCCGTCCTTGAAGGCCACGTCGCGGCGGTCGTTGATGCCCTGGCCCGGGTCCAACAGCGTGCCGCCGGTGAGCAGCAGGTCATAGGCGGGTGCAGTAGTAGTCATCGGTTATCCCCCGTTGGTATGGTTGGCGTTAGCTCTTATTGGCGTTTCAGGGGCGAATTTCCAGTGGCTAAAGGGCCATAATACCGTCATTCCCGCGAAAGTGGGAATCCAGAGACCGCACGACAGATTCCCGCGAAAGCGGGAATGACGGGTGGAAACCGCCATGCAAATGATGCGCGGTCTTCCAGGGGTTGCTGTACGTTATTCCGGTGTTGTACCGCTGTCCCCATCGGCGGGAGCTTCACCCAGCCCTTGAACCTGGAGTATCTGCGGCTCCACGTACTTCATGCGGCGCACCCGCGGGTAGACCTGCACCTTGGGGTTTTCCATATCGGCGTCTGTAATCTCCGCTGACTCATCCACCGGCAGGAAGCCAAAGGAGTCTATGGCGCGGGCTACCATGGTCTCGACCAATTGCGGCGAGCGGCCTTCCAGCCGGCCCAATTGATAGGCCAGCGTTACTGCGAGCTGGTTGCGGGAAATCTGCTCGAAAGCGCCGTTATCTTTCAGGTTTTCAGGCATCCCGCCCGACTGGTCAAGATAGTCGTCCAGCACCTGGCCGATTATGTCCGACAGGCCGCCCAGTTCGATTTCGTTCATATAGCCGGTGAGCTTGTCGGTCAAGTCTTCCACGCCGTCGGCGGGAAGCACGCCATAGTGCTCGTGGGGTTCGTGGATGTGAGCTTCCTGCCCCCCGTTCGGCCGGTCTTCGTGGCTATCTTCCGGCTCGTCCTCCGGGCGTTGCGCTTCGGTCATGCGATGCCTCGCTAATCGTCGTCGTCGTCGTCAGGGTCTTCTTCGGCAGGCGCGGGGCGGCGGGCGGCGTAGACCGAGCCTGGCAGGATGGCGTTGGAGCGGCGGCGGCGGTCGGAGCCGGGGCGCGGCATATTCAGCAGCGCATCCTTCAGCCCCCCGATGGCGTCCTCTCCCATGGATAGCTTCACCACCAAGCCCACGACGCCTGCGTTGCGCAGCGCTTCAAGGGCCTCTTCGCCGGGGGCGCCTTCGACTTCGGCCAGCACGTACTTGCCCACGCGACTGCTGACCCGCGCCACTGCCAACAAGTCTTGCAGCGTCCACGAGTCCGGCTCGCCGGGGAGGGAGACCAGCACGGCGTCCACCGGCAGCGGATTAATGTCGCGCAGGTCTTCGGCGGATGCTCCGGTATCTACAACCAGCACCCGGGCTGTGTCCTTCGACGTAACCGCGCCCAGCTCGGTGCCCGCCAACGAAAAAACGATTGGGTCGGCCCCGGCCTCGCGCCAGGCCGCGGCCGTTTCAGCGGTCAGCGCCGTCGTCGACACCGCTCCCCAGCGGACGCCCGCTGCGGCATCGTTAATTTCTTCTACTAGGGCGCCGGAGACAATTATCGCGTCGGGGGCCAACGCGCCTGCGGCAGCCGAGCCGTCCTTACCTTCCGCTGACACAATCAGCGCTAGGCCGGGGGTCTTTTTCGCGCGATCCGGGCCGAAGCCCAAGCGGGGCGGCGAACCTTCCCGAATTTCATTCAGCCTTTCCAGAAACTTGCTACTCATTCCCGCAATATCCCATCAGTCCTGATCTTCGCGCCCTCCGGGGCCGCGCTCCGGCTGATTATACTCCATACCGGCCCAACGGTGAGAATATCGGGTAGAAACGGCGTGGAATTCCTGAAAGCAGTTTGCCCCGCTTTCCCGCCGTGGCATATAATCCGGCCCGTCGAAGCATTGCAAGGCTCCTGCCCGGTTCCATCCTTCCGGCGCTTCGCATCTCACGTTTGGATAAAGCTATGCTCCTGGCGCTAGACATTGGCAACACAATGGTGACCATCGGCGTGTTCGACGATTCCAGGCTGGCCGGCACCATGCGGGCCGCCACGGATTCCCGGCGTTCCGCCGACGAGTATGGGCTGCTGCTGACCAGCCTGCTTCAGTTAAACGGAATCCGGCGCGAGGACATCACCGACGTTTGTATGTGCAGCGTGGTGCCGCCGCTGACCGGGCTGTTCGAGGCGGTGGCGTCCAACTACTTCGGCGTGTCGCCGCTGACGGTGACCGGAGCGGTCCGCACTGGGCTGCAAATCGCCTACGACAACCCCCGCGACGTGGGCGCAGACCGCATCGCCGACGCCGTGGCGGCCAAGGAACTGTACGGCTACCCCACCATAATCGTGGACTTCGGCACCGCCACTGTGTTTGACGTCATATCGCCGGAGGGCGTCTACTTGGGCGGGGCCATCGCGCCGGGCATCAGCGTTGCCGCCGAGGCCCTGTTCCTCAACACCTCGCAGTTGCGTCGGGTGGAGTTGACGCCGCCGGCCTCGGCCATCGGACAGAACACCACGGCGGCGCTCCAGGCCGGGCTGGTGCTGGGCTACGCCGAGCTGGTCAAGGGGCTGGTGGGGCGTATCAGGGGCGAACTCGGCGGAGCGGCCACCGTGGTTGCCACCGGCGGGCTGGCCGACGTCATCTCCCGGGAGACCGGCATCTTCGACCACATCAACCCCAACCTGACCCTCATGGGCCTGCGCCAGATATACGACCTGAACCAGAACCCGGAATGACCGACGAATACGTTCCGTCCGTCATTCCCGCGAAAGCGGGAATGACGGGGAAAGCGCATCAGAGTTTTGTGATTGGGGAATGGTAGTGTGTTAAGCGGCAAGCGAGTGGTATTGGGCGTTACCGGAAGCATCGCCTGCTACAAGGCCCTGGACCTGGCCAGCAAGCTGACGCAAGCCGGAGCGCTGGTGGACACTATTATGAGCCACGGGGCGACGCAGTTCGTGACCCCGCTGGCCTTCCGCAGCCTGACCCATCGCCCGGTGGTGACTGACGCTTTCGACGCCAACGCCGAGTACGCTGTAGAACACGTGGAACTGGCGCGGCAGGCCGACGTTATCGTGGTCGCGCCCGCCACCGTTCACACCATCGCCAAGCTGGCAATGGGAATGGCCGACGACCCGTTGACCACCACAGCGGTAGCGTCCAAGTCCCCATTGGTGGTGGCCCCGGCGATGGACGCCGATATGTTCGAGCATCCGGCGACGCAGGAAAACCTGGAGCGGCTGCGTCAGCGCGGCGCGGTCATCGCCGGGCCGGGCCGTGGGCGGCTGGCCTCCGGGCTGACCGGCTGGGGGCGGCTGCTGGAGACGCCGGAACTGCTGGGCTACATCGCCTACACGCTGGGACGCAACGGCGATCTGGCGGGCCGCACCATCGTGGTCAGCGCCGGTGGCACCGCCGAGCCGATAGACCCGGTGCGGGTCATCACCAACCACTCGTCGGGCAAGATGGGTTACGCCCTGGCCGAGGCCGCCCGCGACCGGGGGGCCAAGGTGGTGCTGGTGTCCGCCGCCCGGGGCCTGCCCAACCCGCCGCTGGTGGAGGTGGTGCCGGTCAGCACAGCGGAGCAGATGTGCGACGCGGTGCTGGCCCGGACGCCGCAGGCTGACGCGCTGATTATGGCGGCCGCGGTGGCCGACTACCGCCCGTTGTCCGCCGCCGACCAGAAAATCAAGAAGACCGACGACGAAATGAATATCCCGCTGGCCCGCACCGTAGACATCCTGGCCACGGCGCAGGGCGATTTCGTGCGTGTGGGTTTCGCCGCCGAGAGTGAGAATCTGGTCGCCAACGCCCGCGTCAAAGTCACCTCCAAGTCCCTCGACCTCATCGCCGCCAACGACATTACCAGCGAGGGCAGCGGCTTCGGCACCGACACCAACCGCGTCACTCTGATAGACCGCGAGCTGAACGTCGAAGAGCTGCCCCTGCTGACCAAGTACGAAGTCGGCAACCGCATCCTCGACCGGGTAGCGCGGCTGTTTCGGGGCTAAGGACCCCCAACCGCTGTACCCTGAATTTAAGAAGACGGAAATGAATATGGAAATGTCGGATGCGGTAACGACAGGAAAAAACCCGATTGGCGTTATCGCCTGGGGGCCGGGCAACGCCATCGGCATTATTGCGGGAGGAGCGTTAAACGCCATAGGGCTAGTTGCCCTCAGCTTCTTGAACGCGATGGGGCTGGTTACGATTGCCCCTATAAACTCGATGGGGTTTGTGGCGATAGGCGGGGTGAACGCGATGGGAGTCGTCGCTATCGGCGGGATAAACGCGGTGGGCCTCGTCGCCATAGGCGGCCTCAACGCCACGGGTATCGTCGCCGTCAGCGGGAGGAACAGCAGAAGCCTGCTGCCCTTGTCATAAACGCGGCACGTTCCTCCAACCGATTCGTCCTAAATGGCTACGCCCAATCAATTCGCTTGTCCGCCCAATCCGCCCCTCCCGTTCGTCCTGAGCTTGTCGAAGAATGAACGGGAGGAGCTACCCCGCAACGGTAGGGGGCTTCTTCGCTGGAACGTAGCCGGGATTGTTAAACGCAAAGTACGCTGAGGAAATAAGTTGAAAACCTCGGCGTTCTTGGCGCGCTTGGCGTTTAATTTACCCCGAAACGGTTTCCTTGAAGCGACGTATCGCCTCTATGTGCTGGTCGGGGCCCTTGAGACCGGCGCGCATGGTGTTCACCGACAGGTGGGTGGCGCCTACTTCGGCCCAAGCTTCGGCCAGCTTGCCCCAATCGTCCTGCCCGTCGGTGGCGATGCCGACGCGGCCCTCGATGCCGATGTCCGCCGGGTTGCGGCCTGCGTTCTTCGCGATTTCCCGCATCTGGCCGATGCGTTCCGCGCCCTCGCTGTCGGGCTGGAACTGGGGGAACCAGCCGTCGCCCATGCGCCCGATGCGCCGCACCACCTGGGGCGCGCCGCCGCCGAACCAGACGGGGATGGGACGCTGCACCGGCAGCGGGCTGATGCCGGCGTGGGTGACGTCGTGATAGCGCCCGTGGAAGTCCACCACTTCCTGAGTCCAAAGCAGGCGCATCAGCTCAATCTGCTCAGCGGAGCGGCGTCCCCGGTTGCCGAAGTCCTCGCCCAGCGCCTCATACTCCACTTCGTTCCAGCCGACGCCGATGCCGAGGCGCAACCGCCCGCCGGTCAGCACGTCCACCTCGGCGGCCTGCTTGGCCACCAGCGCAGTCTGCCGCTGGCCTAGAATCAGCACGCCGGTAACGAACTCCAGCTTCTGGGTGATGGCCCCCAAGTAGCCGAACAGCACAAAGGGTTCGTGGAACGTATCCACCGAGCTGTATGGCCGCTCCCACGACTCGCGCTTGCTGGCGTCGGCGCCGAGTACGTGGTCAAAGACCAGCAGGTGCTCATAGCCCAGGTCCTCGGCGGCTTGGGCGAAGTCGCGCACCCCGGCCGGGTCGGCCCCGATTTCGGTCTGCGGAAAGATTGCTCCCAGTTGCATTACTGCCTCCGTTTCGTTCAAGGTCGTTTGCCGGCCAGGTCTTAGGTATCTGCGTTGCCATTGTGCTGGCGGAGTCTGGCGTTCTCGGCCTGAAGGTCCGCCACCGTTTGCTGAAGGGTGTTGATGGCTTCGTTCTGTGAGTCGTTTTGATTCCTGCCGTTGTTCATGGAGGCTACTATCAAGGCAATCATATCCTGATGCCGGCGCTCCGAGACTTCCGCATCCTGACGGCGGCGCTCTTCTTCCCGGCGGCGTTCTTCTCGGCGCTCTTCGAGGCTTTCATGGTGGCGGCGTTCGGCGTTGGCTTCGTTATCCAGCCGGTACTAGGCGGCGCGCTCTGAGGTCGAAGTAACTGGAAATCATTTGCGGCACTCACAAGACCGCGAGCATGATGGCGATGTATGCTCCCGGTTGCAGGTATTTGATGGTTATCCACTCCTCCACGCCGCTCATTATACTGCAATTGAAGGCCGGGCAGTTTAAGGGGGAAGCAGACTCTAGGGTAGTCGTGTCCTCGCGATTGGCGGTACTTCACTTGCCATTCTTCACGCCACTCCACCATTCCCGCATTCCCGCGAAAGCGGGAATCCGTCCAGCTTTGCCGATGCTCCGGTTGTTTCTGGTGCAGGGGCGAGGCGCGCACACTTGGAGAGGGCGCTGAATTGGCTGCCTGCATAGCCCGCCTTGTACAGAATCCGACAACGGCGTATTCTGGATATGAGTACGGAGGCGGGAATGGACGACCTTGTAATCCAGACCGATGGGCTGACCAAGCGGTACGGGCGCGTGCTGGCGGTGGACGGGCTGTCGCTGAACGTTCCGCGGGGGCGCGTCTTCGGGTTGCTGGGGCCCAACGGCTCCGGCAAGACCACGCTGATGAGTATGCTGCTGGGGCTGGTGCGGCCCACCGCAGGGAGCTTCGCGCTCTTTGGCGCCGCACCGGAACAGGGCGGGCTGGAGCGACAGTTGCACCGCATCGGCGCCCTTATCGAGACGCCAACCTTCTACCCCTACCTGTCGGGACGCAACAACCTAGCCTACTTTCAGGGTATTTCTGGGCGCGGAAATCCTCAAGAGTTGGATCTCCTGCTGGAGCAGGTAGGGCTGGGCGGACGCGGCGGCGACAAGTTTCAGACTTATTCGCTGGGAATGAAGCAGCGGCTGGGGCTGGCCTATACGCTGCTGGGCGACCCGGAACTGCTGGTGCTGGACGAGCCGACCAACGGGATGGACCCCGCGGGCATGGCCGAGGTCCGCGAGCTGATCCGTGGGCTGGCCAGAGAGAACCGCACCGTCATCTTGTCCAGCCACCTGCTGAACGAAGTGGAGCAAGTATGCGACAGCGTGGCCATCCTGTCGCACGGGCGGCTCATCGCCCAGGGCGATGTGGCTGAACTGCTACAGGAACGGGGGGGACAGGCGCAGGTGCGCCTACGCACTACCGACGACGCCAAAGCCTACGAAATCCTGAACGCGCTGGCTTGGGTGGAAGGCGTGAGCGCGGACAACAACGGCTACTTGGTCGCCGGGGTAGACCCGGCCCGCTCTTGGGAGATAACCGCCGCCCTGAGCCGCAATGGAGTGTACGTTGCCGAGATGACGCCCGCCCAAATGTCGCTGGAGCAATACTTCTTGGACGTGACCGACGAGGGCGCCAACTAATAAACTTCCCTCTCCCTAGGGGAGAGGGTCAGGGTGAGGGCAGGAGGTTCCGATGACTATGGCGATGCAGGTAGCCCTGCTGACGCGGTGGGAATGGTTCAAGCTGCAGCGGCGTTGGGTGCCGTGGATACTGCTGGGCTTCGTCCTGGTGATAGTACAGCTTCTATTCTGGCTGGTGGCCACTCTGAGCGATGACGTATCCTATCAGTCACCGGCCGAGAACATCGCCAACGGCTTGGGATTTTCCGCCTTTTTCGGCCCGTTCATTGCGGTGATTCTGGCCGCCTCCGTCATGGGCGGCGAATACGGCTGGGGCACGCTGCGCCCGGCGCTTAGCATGGGAGCGGGACGCTGGCCGTTCCTGGCGTCCAAAGTCGCGGTAGTGCTGCTGTTCACCGCCGCCGTTCTGCTCATCCTGTCCGTAACCGTAGCGATTAGCGGCTTCATCGCCGAGGCCATCCTCACCGCCGACCCGCAGACCGAAGGCTACGGCTCCATCTCGTGGGTTAACCTGCTGGCGCTGTACGGCAGGATGATATACGGTTTCCTGCCCTACATCATGCTGGCGCTGTTCCTCGTGGTGCTGACTACCTCCAACGGGGTTGGCATCGGGCTTTCATTGGGCTACTACATAGCCGAGACAGGTATCCTAGTACCTATCCTGGCCAACTTCGACTGGTCCGATCAGGTCTTCGCCTTCTTGCTTGGCCCCAATGTCGATGCCTGGCAGTCAGTGCCTGGTACTGAAAACTTCACCTTCAGAATGGCAACCATCGACGGTATGTCCGAAATGGCCCACGGCTTCATCATCGTAACCATCTACACCGTAGTCTTGGGCGGTGCTGCCCTCGCCCTCTTCCTGCGCCGCGACATCGCCGGGGCCAAGGGCGGGTAGATCCCCCCTCAACTGATACTTATTCCCTCCCTTCATATAGTGGAGGACGATTGCATCAGGATGTCATCCTGTACCATGAGCCGCTGATCCACGGGGTCTACAACCAAGCCCATATCTTCCAGCGTGGTCGCCCCCATCAAGCACGTTCCTTCTGGGCCGAAAGACACACGGGCCACCGCATTGCGGCCTTCTGTGGAAAATCTGGCCCAAGCGGTTTGCAACTCGATTCTGCTTCCGTCGGCGATCCGGGACAGTCTTGTTTCTACGGGGTCAATGCCCAGTTCCTGCAACAGGCTCCCGGGCATCATGGAGTGGGTTGCTCCCGTATCCACCAGCGCATCGACATTGGCACCGGCGTCGGTGAACAGATTTCCTATCCACAAATTAACCCGGAAAGTTCCCATTATTTCTCCATTCCAGATATGGCTAAGTCTATCAGCCAATGGTAAACGAGTGAATGCGTTGGGGCGCACTGCAGTGCGCCCCAACGCAGTTCCGGCATCCCGCAAACTTGACTTACTTGCCGTTACCGCCGTTCCGGAACGCGGGGATGACCTCTTTGCCGTACAGCTCGATGGATTCCATGACCTTCTCGTGGGGGATGGTCTCGGTCTGCATGATCAGCATGACTTGGTCGACGCCAATGTCCTCGTAGGTCTTGATGGTATTGATGCAACTCTCCGGGTTGCCGGCGATGATGACGCCGCGGTCAGAGCCAGGAGGTTAGCATCAAGCTGGGCCACGGCGGCGCGAGCCGCGCCGGGGCCGCTGTCCAGCGAGATGCCGGCCTCGGTAGCCTGGGCCTGGTGTTCCTCGTCGGACTGACGCAGCCAGCGTCCGAAGTCGGCCTTCAGGTGTTCCGGCACTCCGCCCCAAGCTTCCAGCAGTTCCTCGTAGGCGTTGATGCGGCCTTGGATGTAGGGCTTGTCCGGGCCGAAGAAGGTCTTCATGGACTCGGCGCACAGTTCCTTGGCTGCCTGGTCGTCCTTGGCGCAGAAGGAGTGGACGTTGTTGCCCCAGAAGTCGTTGATCTCCGCGCCCACCGGGTCGGCGTCCTTGATGGCGTCGCGGTACACCTTGACATGCTCGGCCAGCACGTCCACCGCGTAGGAGGCAGACGACAGCACGCCGATGCCCTTCTGGGCGGCCAGCCGGAAGCTCTCGGTCTGGGTGCAGGCCAAGTACATCCTCGGATGCGGCTTCTGGTAGGGTTGAGGCAAAACCCGGCGGGGTGGGACGTTCCAGAAGTTGCCCTCCCAAGAGAACTCGCCAGAGGTCTGCCAGATCTGGGGGATCATGCTGATGGCCTCGTCCCAGCGGTCGCGGGTCTCGCGGGGGTCGATGCCTTGGCCCAACTGCTCGTAGGCGTTGGAGCGGCCAGTGCCGAACTCCACCCGTCCGTGGGTGAGCTGGTCCACCATGGCGGCCCGCTCGGCGATGCGGACCGGGTGATGGTTGGGAAGGATGGACACGCCGAAGCCGATGCGAATGTTCTTGGTGCGCTGCGAAAGGGCGCCGAACATCACCTCCGGGCAGGGCGAGCCGGAGAAGCCGTACAGGAAGTGGTGCTCCACGAACCACAGGTTGTCGAAGCCAACCTGGTCGGCGAGTTCACATTGCTCCAGCGTCTCCTCGTATAGCGCATGCCAGTCGATTTCCCCGTCGTAGGGGCGCTGCATTTCGTACAAAAGTCCAAACTGCATGAATCCGCTCCTTCAAAATTGGATGCCTTCACTAATCTGGCGCAAGTATACCTTATGTCATAAATGGCGGGTAGTTTGGTGTCGGCCGGGGCCGGGGGTATACTGAAATGACTTTCAGAGCTAAGAGCGTGAGGCCAGCATGACGGACGTGAATGAGCAACTCGATTGGAACCGGCCGTTGACTACGGAACTCGACCTGTCGCCACAGTCCGTGCCGCTTTACTGGGCTGAGGGAGGGCAGGTTGTTCGGGTGTCCGGTACGCGGATTGCTTTGGATAACATCATCACCCGATTTCGGCAGGGCTATACACCGCAAATGATTGGCGAAAGCTATCCCGCCGTGCCGCTACCCGACATTTTCTTGGTTATTTCCTATTACCTCCGAAATAAAGAGGCCGTACACACCTACCTATGCGAGCGAGAGGAAAGAGCTGAAGAAATTACTGCCAAAGCCTTTACTGACGGGTTGATGACGAAAGAAGACTGGCAGACGTGGTGCGCAGGGAAGCCGGATCGTCTTAGATGGGCAAGCGGCCAATAATGATTTTTCTGTCGGACGAAAACATCGAATCAGAGTTGTTGGCCCAACTCAGGCGGCATATGCCAGACATTGATGTCGTTGACGTCCGTGACATTGGCCTGTCTCAAACTCCCGACGAAGTCATACTCCAATGGGCTGCGGATCACGGACGAGTCGTTATAACGCACGACGTAAACACGATGCGTGGATTGGCAGACGATAGGGTAAGAGCCGACTTGCCTATGCCTGGCGTCATAATAGTATTGGACCATATTTCATTCGGCACTGCGGTCCAATACATCATTCAATACGCTGAGGGTCAATCGGACAGCTTAGAGGGCCAAAGCGTTTTCGCAAAAGACCCCTGACCCTATCACACTTCGCTGTACTCAACACCCTGTTGCAAGCCATTGGCCTCTCCCAAGAGACTGTGGCCCATTACTGGAATATATCCAGCGGCAGGAAGGCTGAGACCACGAAGTTGGGCACGTCCACCACCTCGCTGACCTTGAGGTCCACGGCCACGCTGCAAATGCAGTAGGCTTGCTCGCGGCTCCAGCCGCGCTCCATCAGCAGGTGAATCATGTTGAGCAGGGCCTGACGCGAGGCCAGCGTTCCGTTCTCTGACTCGTTGCGGCCGTCGGCGATGCACATTCCGGTGGAGGCGAGGAATCGGCGCGGGGCGGCCATCTCCGGGCTGGTGAAGTAGTCGTCGCGCTCGAAGTAGGGGAAGTTGATGCCCCGCCGTTGGGCCTCGCCCTTTAGTGCGCGGAAGCTGACGTGCAGGGTGCAGTCCATCTCGATAGCTGTGCCGCAACACTCGGAATCGCCTTGGGCATAGTGCGCGTCGCCGGCGGAAAACAGAGCGCCCTCGGTGAACACCGGCAGCATCAGGCGGGTTCCGGCGGTTAGCTGCTTGATGTCCACGTTGCCGCCGTGTTCGCGGGGCGGGATGGTGCGCAGACCCTCGGAAGCGAATGGCTCGTGGGCCGGAACCGCCCCGGCGGGCGTCGGCCCAACCACCATCCCGCCTCGACGCAGCAGCTCGTCCTCCCGCAGCAGTATCTCCTGTCGCAGCGCACGTGACGGGGCCACGCCGATGGTGCCCATAAACGACGCTTCGGGAACCCGCACGCCGGGAAGCTGCTCCGATTGGGCGAAGCCGTCGCGCATCTCCCAATGTACGATGTACGGCTCGAGGTAGAGGTCGCGCAGGAAGCCGAAGCCGGGCAGGATGGAGGTGAAGCCCCATGAGGCCGGCTCGATGTTCAGAATCGTAATTTCCAGCAGGTCACCCGGTTCCGCGCCGTTGACGTAGACCGGGCCGGTCAACGGGTGCACCAGACCGAGGTCGGTCCGCAATAAATCCGCTGGCTGGGTTTGAGGCGTAATCTGACCATCAAAGGCGTTGCGGGTCTGCATCACAACCTCCTCGCCCTCGTCGGCGCGGACAGCGGGCGGGATGTCGGGATGCCAGCGGTTATGACCCTTTTCCGGCTCATCGCCGCACTGCTTCGAGTAGTCCAGCAATATCTCTTTCACGCGGAGCCTCCTTGCTATCGGTTATAGAATCAACGGCGCGTCGGGCGGGCGTCAAACCCAATTTTCAGACGGGATAATGGTATCCGCTGCGCTGATTATATCCCAATAACCGCAGCAGGCCAGAATGACAACGCGCGAGCCGCGCTGATATTCTGTTTAGCGGTTTGCAGTTGTTTAAGGAAAATGGAAAATCATGGATGGAAGAGCTTTGGGTGAGCCGGGCCCCGTACGGCTGCCTGAGGGTCTTTGGAGCAGTCTCCCGCCGCAACGACCGTTCGGCCCGTAAACGCAGAATCAGATTCCTCCGGGATTTCAGACAGGAATTCAGAGTTGCGCCACTCAAGGAAGGCATATAAAGGGAGGCATATAGATGAGGTTTGTCCTGTTTCTGACCACGTTATTGCTTACTGGCCTTTTGGTCGCCTGCAGCTCGGATCCGACACCGACACCGGCACCGAGACCGGATTCGACACCGACACCGGCGCTCACGACGGAAGCCACGCCTACGACGGAAGCCACGCCTACGCCGGAGGTCACGCTCGTCCCCGAACCGACTCATCCGTCAGCCGGCGCTCAGGGACAATTGCAGATGGGCGACGAGTCCGAAGGCGAGCGGGTTGACGGTGGCGTGCTGATGCTGCTGGGCAGAGATCCGCCCACTCTGGACCCCCATCAGGTCGGAGACGCTATCTCCGCCCGCTACATACTGGAAGTGTTCGGCGGGCTGCTGACCATTGACCCCGGCCTGGACATGGTGCCGGACGTAGCCCAGGACTGGACGGTTGACGCCGATGGCATGGGCTACGTTTTTCGCATAAACCCCGACGCAACTTTCCACGACGGGCATTCGGTCACTGCTGCCGATATGCAATGGTCATTGGAAAGGGCCGCCGACCCTGCCACCGAATCCCCGGCGGCTGACGTTTTCCTCGGCGACATCATTGGAGTCTCGGAGAAGCTCAACGGCGAAGTGGAATCGGTTTCGGGTATCAGCGTTATAGATGAGGCTACACTGCGGCTGGACATTGACGCGCCCAAGCCCTATTTCTTGTCAAAGCTGACCTATCCTACAACCTTCGTTTTGGACCGGGCCAATGTGGAGACCGGACGGGACTGGATAAAGTCACCCAACGGCACCGGCCCGTTCATGCTGACGGAATACGACCCCGGCGTGTTGATGTATCTGGAACGTTTCCCTGACTACCATCTCGGCCCGGCATACATCGATGCCGTCGAGTTCAACCTCTCCGGTGGCGACGGGGTGTTGATGTATGAGAACGACGAGCTTCACTTCGGGGCCGTCGGGGTGTCGCTGCTGGAATCGCTGGAAGACCCGGCTCACCCGTTGAGCAGCCAGTTGCACCGCGGGCCGGCGAAGTTCGATGTCTCCTACTTAGGCATGAACTCCGACGAGCCGCCTTTTGACGACGTTAAAGTGCGTCAAGCGCTGAACTACGCCATCGACCGGGAAACCCTGGCCAGCCTCCTGCTGAATGACACGGTGACACCGGCAGCAGGCATCCTGCCGCCGGGCTTTCCTGGATACAACACCGACCTGGATGGCTATGAGTACGACCCTGACAAGGCCCGGCGTCTGCTGGCAGAGTCCAAGTACGGCAGCGACACTTCCAGCTACCCGCCCATCACATTGACTCTTCCCGGTTCCTTTGGCGCGGGGGTCAGCCCAACCATGGAGGTCATCCTGGCCACCTGGGAGGAGCAGTTGGGCATCACGATGGATCTGCTGCAAACCGAGTGGGCTACTTACCTGCAGGACCTGCGGGACAAACGCTTCCAGATTTTCGGCGGCCTCGGCTGGATTGCCGACTACCCTGACCCTGAGAGCTTTCTTGACGGGCTGTTCCACAGCAAGAGCAGCAACAACCACACGTCTTACAGCAACCTTGAACTGGACAGGATACTGGAGAAAGCGCGAGTGGAGCCGGACCCGGAAGCCCGGTTTGCGCTGTACCATGAAGCCGAGCAGATGATCGTCGACGAAGCCCCGTGGGCTCCCCTCTGGCACTCAAACGGCGACAGCTATCTCATCAAACCCAACGTCAAGGGCTTGCCTTTGTCGCCGCTGGTAATTCCCCGGTTCCGTTTCATCTACTTCGTCGAGTAGCAGGCGGGGCGTTCGCAAGGCTCCTTCCGAGGGAGAGGGCTGCCAAGACTGCCCCTCTCCCCGGAGAAAATAGACAGGATGAAGCCGATTGGAAGTCTACCTGGTTGACGGCACCTACGAGCTTTTCCGCGCCTATTTTGCGCTGCCCAAGCTGGAATCTCCCGGCGGGCATCCGGTGGGCGCGGTTCGTGGTCTGACGCAAAGCCTGCTCAGCCTGTTGCGGGAAAACCAAGTTGACCACATAGGCTGCGCCTTCGACAGCGTTATCCCCTCCTTTCGTAACGAACTGTTCCCCGGCTACAAGACCGGCGACGGGACACCGCCCGACCTGCTGGCCCAGTTCGCGCTGGCCGAGCGGGCCGTCGCAGCGCTAGGCGTTCGCGTATGGCCGATGGTGGAGTTCGAGGCCGACGACGCCATAGCTTCGGCGGTGGCCCAACTGCGGGGCGCCCCCGCCGTTGAGCGCATCATCATCTGCTCGCCCGACAAAGACCTGGCCCAACTGGTAGAAGGCGAGCGCGTAGTCTGCCTCGACCGCCGCCGCAACCTGGTCACCGGCGATGAGGGAGTGGCCGCCAAGTTCGGCGTTCCCCCGCAGTCCATCCCAGATCTGCTGGCCCTGACCGGCGACTCCGCCGACGGCATCCCGGGGCTGCCCCGCTGGGGCGCCAAGACATCCGCTGCCGTTCTGTCGCGCTACGGCCACCTCGAATCCATCCCCACCGACGGGCCCTGGGACGTTCCGGTGCGAGGGATGCGGGCGTTGCAAGACATACTGGCCCGTGAGTACGAAAGCGCGCTGCTCTACCGCCATCTGGCAACCCTCCGCCGCGACGCCCCCATCAACGCCACCGTCCCGGATGTCCGTTGGGACGGCGTCCACCGCAGTGAATATGAAGCCCTGTGCCAAGAACTGGGCTTCGGCCGCCTTGCCTCGGCTCCCCACCGGTGGGCGCCGGAACCGTAGCGCGGCCTGCTCATCGTTTATAATGGCGGCTATCCGTATAGCTTTCTTAAGGGGACGGGCGATAATGACCCAGCAAAAGACGCTGCTGACCGCCGATGACTTCTTCCGCCTGTACAGCCACAAAGACGGCAGGTATGAACTGGTGGATGGAGAGGTGGTAGAGATGGCCCCGGTTAATCGCGTACATGGAAGAACTGCCGCCAATATCGCCACGGCTTTCAACAATTATTCCCGCCGTCGTGGTGCGGGATGGGCGGAAGTGGAAGTTGGCTACCGGGTGCGCTCCGGCCCGGACACCGTGCGCGGCCCAGATGTGTCTTTCATCCTGGCAACCCGAGGGTATGAGGATGGGCAGGACACCGGCTTCGTTCCAGGCGCGCCAGACATCGCCATCGAAGTCGTTTCACCCTCCAATACCGCAGCAGAGGTAGAACGCAAAGTGCGGGAATACCTGACCGCCGGGGCGCAGCGGGTCTGGGCAGTGTACCCATCAAGCCGCAGCGTCGCAGTGCACCGTGCAGACGGCACTACCTCGACCTACAGCGGCAGCGACGTGATTACCGACGAGGAACTGCTCCCCGGCTTTTTCCTCCCCCTGGCCGAGATATTCGAGTAGTTTAGGGCACTGCGCCCCGGCGTCCCCTGACGAGACCTGCCGGAGCGATACGGGTCCTGGCGCACCGTAGCCAGCCGGTTTTACCGCCCACCTGTTGCAAAAAAACGGCCTATGACCCAACGCGCGGCGGCGTGGTACGCCAAACCAGCCCTCACCTTGACGGGCCATACTATCGAGAGTAATTTTCAGAACTTCCCGAATGTTCTGTATAGCCGCTTCCCGGGTAGATCCCCAAGTGGCGGCGCCTTTGGCCTCCAGCCCGGACAATAAGCTATCCAGCGGTCCTCATCCGGCGCGACTACTGCCCGGCACTGGTAGGTTTTCGTTCCGGTACTCATCCAATGTGCCCAGGCTCTGGGTGGCAGGGCGCCCGCCGCCTAGTCCCGCAGCGCAGCCGCGTGCTGGGCGGCGCTGTTGCCGGCGAGGCGTCCGAAGACCATGCCGGCGCTCAGCCCGGAACCGCCGGGGTAGTTGTGGTAGAACAGCCCGCCCACCATCTCGCCCGCCGCATAGAGGCCCGGTAGCGGCTCCAGGCTGGTGTTCAGCACGCGGCCCCGGTTGTCGATGCGAACGCCGCCGAAAGTGAAGGATATGCCGCAGGTTACGGCGTAGCCGAGATAGGGCGGCGTGTCCACCGTCTGCGCCCAGTTGGTCTTGGGCGGCGCGATGCCCACCGTGCCGCGCCCGTCCTTCACCGTGGGATTGTAGGGAACGCCGGTCTGCACCGCCGCGTTGTACTCCTTGATGGTCGAGGCCAGTCCGTCCGGGTCTATGTCCAGCCGCCGGGCCAGCTCCTCGATGCTGTCGGCCTGGGCCATGGTTACCTGCGGGATGTGGTACTCATCGCGCAGCAGGTGCTTCACCTTGTCGTCGAAAATCTGGAAAGCTACGCCCTGGGGTTGGGTCAGCAGCGCCCGCCCGTAGATGACATAGGTGTAGTTGCGGAAGTCGGCTCCTTCGTCCAAGAACCGCTGGCCGTCAAGGTTCACCATCAGGCCAAAGGGGTAGGAGTGTTTCTGGTACAGCTCGGTAATCGTGCGGTCGCCGTAGGCTGGGGCGTTCAGGTCCCAGGCCACGGCGTGGCAACTGCTCCAGTGGCCGTGGGGCATGGCCCCGGCATCCAGCGCCATGCGGATGCCGTCGCCGGTGTTGTAGGGGATGCCGCGCACTTTGACCAGCTCCCAGCCGGGGCCGAGGTAACGGCAGCGCATCTCGGCGTTGGCCTCGAAGCCGCCGGCGGCCAGCACCACCGAGTTGGCGTAGACGTCCTCTGTCCCTTCCGGCCCCAGCACCCGCAGTCCGTTGACCCGGCCCATGGGGTCTTGCAGCAGTTCCTTTCCCTGACTGGAGTAGCGCACTTCGATACCCTCGGCGCGGCAAACGTCGAACTGCTGGTCCGACAGGCCCTTGCCCGCGCCGACGGCCTCCACCAGCAGCCCGCCCCAGAAGCGGAACTTGCCGATTTCCTCGTCCCGGAACGCCTGGCGTCCGTAGGACAGCACGAACCGGACGCCCTTGGAGCGCATCCACTGCATCGTCGGCAGCGACTGGCTGACCAGAATCTGGGCCAGCTCCGGGTCGCTGAGTCCTTGAGTGACGCGCATCATGTCGTCATAAAACTGGTCTTCCGTATAGCTGCCGACCTCCACCGATCCCTCCTCGGTGGGCGACATATCGGGAATGACGGTCTTGATGTCTTCCAGCCCGTCGAAGGCGAAGCGGATGATGCCGCCGGTGAAGTAGGTGTTGCCGCCCCGGAAATACTCCGGCGCCTTCTCCACCACCAGCACTGACTGGCAGGTCTCCCGCGCGGCAATGGCGGCGGACAGCGCGGCGTTCCCCGCGCCAACTACGATAACGTCATATTCTTTGGGCATTGGTACTGGCCTCCTGCGATTCTGTTGAGCCTCGCTCAACTGCGTGTCCTATAATAAGCCTCTGCGTGGTGGTTGTGAAATGAGTCGGCGGCAACTGTCTGAATCAGGATTTACAAGATTCTGGGATATAGACAGGACGATTGCAAAGTCCCTGAGAATCCGTTCATGGTGAGATCAAGGAGGGGGAGGAGGCGACGATGGGCAGGGCCGACTGCTGGCGATGGGTGAGGCTGGAAATTTCGATTTCCCGGTCATTTCCGGTCATTTCCGGTCATTTCCGGCCATTCTTGGTTGTCTGGGTTGCCGGGGTTGTTGGGCGGGTTGGCGCCGGATTCGGCGGAGCGCGGCGCAGGTTGGAAACGGCCGGACTTGTTGCGGCTGGCAGGCATGGGGAATCACGTTGCCTCGGTGGCTGGTTGGATTTGATGTGTATTAAGGGTATAGAGGTGTAAGCGGGGTTGGCTAGGGGCAAGTGTCAGTGGATTCTTGGGGCTTTTGTCTGAATCAGGGTTTTTGGTGATTTCAGGATGCCTCTAATCCTGCTATCTTCATAATCCCGAAAATCCTGATTTAGACAGTCGCGCCGGATTGCGCAGGCCAAGTCCTGCTCCACTGCCCGTGCTAAAATGTGACTATGCAATTTACGAAAGCCCTGCTCCTATTGACCCTGACTGTCCCCCTTCTGCTATCCCTCGCCTGCGCCACGGAAGACGCGCCAACTGCCCCGCCGGACTTGGGGGCTACGGTTCAGGCCGCCGTGGCGTCCGCGCTGCCCACGGAAACGCCCACCCCGCCGCCGGACATTGACGCCACGATTTCCGCAGGCATCGAGGCCACGCGAGCTGCCGTGCCCACACCCACGCCGACACCGCAGCCGACGCCGAACCTTGACGCCACAGTCGAGGCGCGCATGGCCGCCACCATCGCCGCCATGCCCACTCCTACGCCGACGCCTACCCCGACGCCTACCCCGACGCCTACCCCGACGCCCGTCCCGACGGCGACGCCGACGCCTGCCCCAACCGCTACGCCGACGCCTACGCCTGTCCCGACGGCAACACCACAGCCCACTCCGACGCGGCACCCAACACGCACACCTATTCCAACCAAGTCCTCAGCGGCACTGTTGAGCGATATGGTAAAGACAGTGCGTCCTGCCGTAGTGAGAATCGAAACCAGTACTGGCACCGGCTCCGGCGTGATTTTCGATACGTCGGGTCGAACCGGATACGTCGTTACCAACTACCATGTGGTGGAGGGCCACGGGCAAGTCAACGTCATTGTCAACGACTCGGCCACCTACACGGGCGAGGTGCGAGGCGGCGACGACGTGCGCGACCTGGCGGTGGTCACCATCTGCTGCGGCAATTTTCGCTCGCTGCCTTTCGGCGACGCCGACCGCCTTGAAGCGGGCGACGGGGTGATCGCCATCGGCTACGCCCTGGGGCTGTCGGGCGAGGCGAGCATAACCCGGGGCATCGTTTCGGCCATTCGCTACGATTCTCGGTATCTGAGCGACGTGATACAGACGGACGCAGCCATCAACCCCGGCAACAGCGGCGGGCCGATGCTCTCGATGTCCGGCGAAATCTTGGGCATCAATACTTTTGGTTATGACGAAACGCGAAGTGGCAGACGTGTCGAAGGGCTGAGTTTCGCTGTATCGGAAAAAACGGTGCAAAACCGCATCCCCACGCTCAGGGTTGGCGCCGCCCGCCCCACGCCCACGCCAACCCGCCGCCCGACGCCGACACCTAGGCCAAGCGCTGGCGGAGTCGACAGTTTCGGCCCCATAGACGGCGAGCTGTGGCACGACCCGTCGGACGACCGCATCGAGACTGAGTACGCCGGTGTTTCCTTGTCGGATATGATAGTGTCGGCCACCTTCGCCAACCCCTACTCGGCGGCGTCAAACTCGTGGGACTACGGTTTCATGATACGGGACAGCCGCACGGGGGCTTCCGGTAGATTTATCCAAGTCGTAGTAACCAGTCGCGGACGCTGGTATGTGTCTTGGCGCGAAGGTAGTTTTTCCGAAAGCAGCGAAATAGCCAGCGGAACCCTCAGAAACTTTGACACCAGCAACGGAGGACAGAACACTCTATGGATTGCCGCCATCGGAGAACGTGGCCTACTGTTCGTTAACGGCGAGTTCGTCTCCTCCCTGGATTTGTCGGACGTTACCGGAGCAGGCGACTTTGCTGTCATCACCGGAGCTTTTGAAGGCGATGAGGTAGCTGGGGCGGTCACACGATTCGAGGACTTCCGAGTCTCCCGATTGCAGAAGGAGTACGGCCCAGCCAGCGGGAAGTTGGAAGATGAACCAGGGGTTGTATCGGAACACGAGAGCCGCGTATGGACAAGGGACTTGGTAGCCGAAGCCGAGTTCATCAGTCCGCAGGGGAGCAAATGGGATTACGGATTCATAATCCGCAACCCTGAATTTAACCGGCTGGAAGTCGTCGGCTTGACCGGTGAAGGCTGGTGGTTTCACGACACCCGCAATGTGGGCGATGATGAATACACCGAGGCGGCGGAGGGTCGGCTGCAGGAATCCGGCGCTTCTCTCCGCAGCAAAAATCATCTGTTGCTGATGGCATTTGAAGATTGGGGCTTGTTTTTTGTGAACGACACCCTAATTGCCCGACTCGACTTGTCCCACAATCTGGATTATGGGTCGGTTAGCGTTATGGGAGATTTTTTCCTTGAGAACAAAAGTTTGCCAAGGTTCGAGAACTTCAACGTTTGGACGCCGTAGCCATGCCGGCACGCTGCGCATGGGCCACTACGCCCCTCGGCATCGCCTACCACGACGCCGAGTGGGGCGTGCCGCTGCATGATGACCGGCGGCTGTTCGAGTTCTTGGTGCTGGAGGGGGCGCAGGCCGGGCTTTCGTGGGAGCTGATTCTGCGCAAGCGCGACTCCTACCGCGACGCCTTCGACGGGTTCGACGCCGTGAAGGTCGCCGCGTATGACGACGCCAAGGTCGCGGAACTGCTGGCCAACCCCGGCATCGTGCGCAACCGGCTGAAGGTGGCGGCGGCCATCGGCAACGCCCGCGCCTTTCTCGACGCGCAACGGGAGTTCGGCAGCTTCGACGCCTTCATCTGGGGCCTCGCGGGCGGCAGTCCAGTTAGGAACGCTTGGCAGTCCCACAGCGACATACCGGCAAGCACTCCCGAATCCGAGGCGATGAGCAAGGAACTGCGGCGGCGCGGCTTCCGGTTTGTCGGCCCCACCATCTGCTACGCCTTCATGCAGGCCACCGGAATGGTCAACGACCACACCGTAGACTGCTTCCGCTACGGCGAGGTGGGCTGACCCGCCCGGAAAACGGCTTGCCCAAGCCATCGGTTGCCATTAAGATAGCCGCAACGGTTCAGGACACCCGCATCGGGCGGCAGCATATTCGCCAGGGAGAACAGATTAGTATGAAAGCGGCCAGACTGGTCGGCCCCAAGCTCTTCGAACTGCTGGAAGCGGAAACACCCACGGCTCAGGACGGCGAATGTCTGGTCAAGCTGGAGCGTGTGTCAGTCTGCGGCAGCGACATCCGCCACGGTTTCGCCATCAACCCCGAAGAATACTATCCCGCGCCCATTGGGCATCCGTGCCACGAGTTGGCCGGCACCATCGTGGACAGCCGCACCGATGCCTACCACGAGGGGCAGCGCGTCATTGTCATCCCGCCCCGGGGTTCCGCCGGTCTGGTGGAATACATGGTTTCTGCCCCCAGCCGCATGATTCTGCTGCCCGACGAAGGCTCTTTGGACGATTGGATTATGTGCCAGCCGTCGGGAACAGTGCTCTATTCCTGCCAGCAGATGCCCAACCTCCTGGGCAAGAACGTGGTGGTGATGGGCCAGGGCAGCATCGGCCTCAGCTTCACGATGATTACCTCCCGCATCGGCGCCCGCAACGTTATTGCCTGCGACCTGCTGGACTACCGGCTGGAAGCGTCCAAGGTGTTCGGATCCACCCACCAGGTCAACCCCGATAAGGAAGATTTGGAAGCGGCGGTGTCCGAAATCACCGGAGGCGAGGGGGCCGACGTGGTGGTCGAGGCTGCCGGCTACGCCGATACCTTCAATATGTCTTTCCGTCTGGTACGGCAGAACGGCACCATCATAGTATTCGGGATTCAGGAAGAAGAATTCATCCCACTGGAACACAACTGGCTGATGGACAAGCAGCCGCGCATCATTCCCACCACCGGCGCCCGCAGCGGCAACCCCATCAGCCACATCCAGGAAATCGTGGCCCTGAGCGAACGGGGCTGGTGCGATCCCTCGAAACTGGTCACCCACCGCATGGGCTTCTCCGACGTGCAGCAGGCGTATGATATGTATGATCAGCGCCAGGACAACATCATCAAGGTGGTGATGGACCTGACCGGGTGACCCGTAGGGGAAAATCCTAGCCGGACGCCGCGCGTGCGTCCGAATTATCATCAATCGGAAATTTTATTCCGGGAACCGGTGCGTAGTGGTGGCGTGTGAGGCCGGGAGAAGAAATCAGGCTGGTCAAAGAGAACCTGGCGTTTGCCGTGGCGCTGTGGAAGGCTGCCTCATCTGGCAAGGTGCCGCCTGAACCGCTGCTCCGGCCTGCGCCGGAACACCCCCAGTTCAACCAGCAGGCCGGTGGTCTCCGCTACTCGGAACCGGAACTCGTTGCCGAGCTTTCACGCGGGGCGGCCAACCAGATGCGAGCCGCCTTCGCGCTGTCGGCATTGCAGGCACAGCGTAGCTTGGCCGCCGCCTTCCCCGGCGAACCCATCGCAGAGGAGTGGCCCGAACTGCGCGCTGCCCGTTCTGCGATGTACCTGATTGGATTGGCGGTGCAGGAGTCGATTCTCCAGCCGGTATGGCAATGCCCGCCACCATACCGTCGGCTGTTCCATATACGCCGGATGGGTTTCAATCTGAACGCCACCGGCATCGAGGGGCGAGTGCTGAGCTGGGACGACTTCGGTGGGCTGGAGCGCTACCTGTCCCTCCTTGAGTACTGCGCCGCCAGTGCCGACGCCGCGACGGAATCGGGCTCCGGCAGCGGGTCCCGCACCTTGCCAAAGCATCCCCGCCCGCCCTTGGTGGAGTATGGCGGGGTTATCGGTGCGCCCGTGGACATGGCTCGCGTAACGGAAGACCAGGCGGTCGTCCCCGGTCCCCCGCGTGGATACCCCGGCGACCTGTCCCAGCGCCGTCTCGCGCCGGGCGCCCCGCCCTTCGTTCCGCCGCGACCTCAAGCAGAGCCTTATGGCGGCGCAGATTCCTGGAATGGAGAGGACGGGGAAAGACCGGAGCGCCCGGGCTTGGAGCCAGGACAAGGTGAGCATGAGAGGCAGTCTTCCGGTGGAGTGGTCTCCGGTAATGCAGGCGACATAACCCGCCGGTTTATCGCCGAACGGTGCGAAACCGGAGACGACCGCCGGACTCTGGCCGGGGAGCTATACGCCGGGTTCTTGGAATGGTGCCGGGACTCCGGCCACGAACCGGCGTCGCAGCGGGCTTTCGGAATGCGCCTGACCAGCTTGGGACTGACGCGCAAGCGGCGCGGCCACGGCAAGCACTGGTGGGAAGGAATCCGCTTGGCTGACGGCGTACAGCCCCACGCCAGAACGGGGAATGCGCAATAAGAAGCAAGGGATTTAGGCTGTCCCGGTTTCCGCTCGCCCCTGGCTCAATGCCTCTGATGATTATGGCCGCCGCCCGGCGGATTGTCCTCGCGCAGTCAACATCCGGGCTGCCCATAGTTGCCGCAGCAGCTACGCCGCGTCCGAATCTTCGTCAGATTGTTGACCAAGAACAGCCGCAGCTTGCGTCCCAAGGGCATGGGGACGCGCAGATTGCCTAGCGGAGAGTATGACAGTTGCTGCTTGTCGCACATGGTGGCGGCCATTATGCTGATTTCCAGACAGCAAATCAATCTGGCGCAGGGCGGCCGCCGCTTACGGCCTCCGTCCCGCGATAAGGGGGCATCATGCCTGATCATCCCGATTATTTGGAACGGCTCGCCGGTTTCGTCTGCGGGCTGCGGCTGAACGAACTCAGCGGTGAAGCGGTGGATTCCGCCCGAACTGTGGTGCTGGACACTATCGGGGCCATGGTGGCCGGCAGCCGTTTGCCGGAAAACGGCAAGCTGGCCGAGATGGCGGTCAGGATGAGCGGCGGCGGCGCGGCCACTGTTGTTGGCCATCCCGCCCTCTGCGGGCCAACCCTCGCCTCTCTGGTCAACGGCACCTCCGGCGTGGCTCTGGAGATGGACGAAGGTAATCGCTTGGGCGGGGGCCATGCCGCCATCCACGTCATCCCGCCGGCCCTCGCCGTGGCCGAGGAAGCGGGAGCCAGTGGGCGCGAGTTCCTAGAGAGCGTCATCGCAGCCTACGAAGTGACCTCCCGAATTGGCACAGGAACCGTGGTGCGCTCCGAAGTGCATTCCCACGGCACTTGGGGGACTATCGGTTCCGCTGCGGCAACAGCCCGGCTGCTGGATCTGGGGCCGGCAGATACCCGCGAGGCCATCAACATCGCCGCATCGATGAGTCCGGCAAACACCTGGACTCCCTGCTTGGAAGGGGCCACCGTTCGCAACCTGTATCCCGGACGCTCGGCGATGCAGGGCATCATGGCGGCCAACCTGGTCCTCTGTGGATTCACCGGCCTAAAAGACGGCCCGTCCGACATTTACGGCTCTCTGCTTGGCAAGGGTTTCGATCCCGCCGCGGTGTCCGACGGGCTTGGCGGGCCGGGGCCGTTGCGTATTCAGCAGAACTATTTCAAGCTGCACGCCTGCTGCCTCTACAACCATCCGGCGCTGGACGGAGTGCAGAACATCCTGCGCCGCGAGGCGTTTTCCGCCTCCGACGTTGACCGCATAGACGTTCTGGCTCCTCCGCTGGCCTTAATTATGACCGACCCGGCGCCTCCCAATATGCTGGCCGCCAAGTTCTCCCTGCCCTACGCAGTAGCCGCGGCCGTAACCCTTGGCGCAACCGATGTAACCGCGTTCTACCAGGACAAGCTGACCGACGAGGTGACTCTGGCCTTGGCGCAGAGGGTAACGGTGTCTGCCGACCCGGAGATGGATCTGCGCCGCTACGACTACCCAGCCGCCCGCGTTACCGTGTCGCTCCACAACGGACGCACCCTGAGCGAGTCGGTAGTGGCCCACCACGGCGACCACCGCAACCCCGCGACGCAGGCGGAACTACGAAAAAAGTTCGCCTTCCTCACCGAAGACGCCCTCGGCGCGAGCCGGTCCCGTCAGGTGATGGAAACAGTGGACCGGCTGGAAGAGCTGCCGGACATCCGCGAGCTGACGGCGCTGCTGCGCCCCCGGTAGCGCCGCCGGATGGTTCCCGAATGCGAATTTTCCTTGACGAATCCTATGACATCAGAGCCAGGTATATGTGCTTGGGGGCTTTATTCCTTCCAGATGACGGACCGGCCAATACTCAACTTGAAGCAATAAAGGACAAATACCGTCAGTTCGCCGCAGGTCATTCTTTTTCGGACGCGAAATACGCCAGAAGCGGTGACAAATTCACTTCCGCGGTATGCCAGGAAATTATCGATTTGTTTAACAACCAAACCGCTTGGTTTCGCGCTTTGGTTATAGACACTTCGTCGCAGGGATTTTCGTGGAGTTATTTCGGAGGCTATGGCGCGCCAAGAAATTTGACCAAAGCCCGCGCATACAGCAGGTTGACGGAGTTGCTATTGGAGCGAAACCTGCGAGGTATCGAGGACGCAGTGTTATTAGCTGATTCAATGACCGAAGTTGCGGGCGATAATTTCATAGAGTACATGACCGAGCGCTTTGGTTTTACACGAGACCTGACTGGGCTGGATTCCCTGCTTCCTCCCATCCGTTCCGTACAAAGGGTTGATACCGGCTTACCGGATTATCAATTGGGGCAGATGTGCGATGTGTTGCTTGGAATTATAACCGGAGACTTGACGCCCCCTACAAATCCGAACAAGCTCTCCCTAATCCAACACGGTAAAGACGTTCTAGGCATACCGGGCTTTGGGCCGGATTACTGGCTTGGCGTCCCGGAAACAATCCGGGGGCCTTGCATCCAAGTTCCATGTATGGCACTGACGGGCAAAATAAAAGGCCCGAGCTTCCATCCGTCACTGGCGCCCGCCTTCAGCGGACGCCTCTGGATGGGGCGCAGGCTTCAAGTAAATTTCACCATAAGGGGGCGGCATTGTCAATTGCCTTTGGCCTCCCAACTCCCATCGCGCAGACGCCTGCCTACTCCGGCCGGTGCTCCACCATTACCGTCGTGTGCAGGCCGCCGCGGATTTTGTAGTCCAGCGCGATTTTCATGCGGCGGGGGTGGCAGCAGGCCACTAGGTCGTTGAGGATGCGGTTGGCGGCGTGTTCTTGCACGATGCCCACGTCGCGATAGGACAGCAGGTAGTATTTCAGCGATTTCAGCTCGATGCAGCTTCGGGAAGGGACGTAGGTAATCACCAGTTCGCCGGTGTCGGGCAGTCCCGTCCACGGGCAGACTGCGGTGAACTCGTCGGTGTCTATGACCACCTCAGTATCCCGCTCCGGGTATTCGTACTCGAAGGTGAGCAGGCATTCCGGGTCAATGTCCTCCTCCCCCTTGGCCGGAAGCTGGCGGTCCAGCCCCTCGTACTGCGTCTTCAATTCCGGTATCGTCGCCATTGTTCCCTCCGCTTGCCGCATCGTTTTCCGCAATCTTACGGGCCGGTTTCGGTGGATGTCAAAGCCGCCGCCTCGCTTGCGCCGTTGTGCTGCTGGGGGCTAATATAGGCCATCGCCTGACCCGGTTGCCAAGAGCAGGCGGCCTGCACTTCAGCATTAGGAAAATCTGTGATGACCCAGACTGGACGCGCCGCCCTCACTCTCGCCGATTTGGACGCCTTGAGCATCGAAGAAGCTCAGGCGCTGCCCTTCGCCGAGCGCGACCGGCTGCTGGACCTGATTATTTCCGACGGGCGGCACGACGCCACCAACTCCGTATCCTACCGCACCGGGCTGTACAGCGACTACTTTGAGGAAGACCTGACCCGTATGCTCAAGGTCCGGGCAGTCAAGGTACACTGCCGGGGCACCACCTCGTCGAACTTTGACGGCGTAACCGTCGGCCAGACCTACACGGAACAGTACCGCGCCTGCTTCCGGCACGTCGAGACTATCTTGGACGCGGCCCGTACCGGCTACGGGCGGGTGGTGAAGATGGTGGTGTTCCTGACCAATATGGACCGCTGGAGCGACTTCAATGAAGTATACCGGGAATTTATCCCCAACCCGCCCTGCCGCGCCGTCATAGGCACCACCGGCCTGGCCCAGAAACCGCTGGCTATCGAAATCGTCGAATGCGTCGCCTACCGCGTGGCCGATTAGGCCCGCGCTTTGTTCCAAAAGACGAACGTCAAGACGACCTACGGGAGGGAGTAATGCCTAACCTGACCCTGTCCTACAAGGCCAAGAGCTACAGCACCGGCACCTTGGGCCGCGCTATCTGCAACGCCCGCAACCACCACTGGGTCGCCGACGACGCTGGCGGCGAGGAAATCGGGGCCGGCGAAATGTTCTTCTCCGGCATCACCGCCTGCGCCGTCAACATGGTCGAGCGTATCGCCAGCACCGAAGACATCCGCCTCAACTGGATGGAAGTCGGCATCGAGTCCTACCGCGACCCCGACAAGGCTCCCGGCGAGCTTACCCTGTACGACGCCGTGCGCATCCACTTCGAGATGTGGGGAGTGGACGACGACCAAGCCAACGAACTGGTGGAAACCTGGAAGCGCCGTTGACCCCTCTATGGTTCGGTCGCCGTGGCGACCGCCGATACCACCGTCGGGTTGACTTCCCATTCCGAGAACCGGCGCTAAAAAAATCAGGATACTGAAACGCGGAGTGCGGAACAAAAGGGCCGCATTCCGCGACAGGATGGCCAATGAATATCTGCTCGTTTTTGCCCAGCGCCACCGAAATTGTCTACAACCTAGGACTAGAGGACAGCCTGCGCGGGGTGACCCACGAATGCGACTACCCGCCCAGCGCCCGTAACAAGCCGTGGGTGGTGCGCAGCGTGTTCACGGGGCAGCAGCCCACCAGCGGGGAAATCAGCCGCGTCATCGCCGAGCGGCTGGAGCAGGGCCTGGGCATCTACGAGATAGATGAAGAGGTCCTGACCGCCGCCGAACCGGACCTGCTCATCACCCAGGCCATCTGCGAGGTTTGAGCCATCTCCTCTCGGCAGGTTGCCGAGGCGAGCATGAGCCTGGCCAAGCAGCCCGAGGTCATTTCCCTTGACCCGCAGCTTTTGGGCGACATCATAGAGAATATCCGGCTGCTGGGCCGCGCCACCGGCACGGAGCAAAAGGCCGACGAAATCGCCGCCGGGATGCAGACTCGCATTGACGCGGTTACTGCCCGCGCCGCCGACGCTGACACCCATCCCAGCGTGCTGCACGTGGAATGGGCCGACCCGCTGATGTGCGGCGGCCACTGGGTGCCGGAAATGGTGGATCTGGCCGGAGGCTCCAACACCTTCGGCGACAAGGACACCGGCACTTTCAAGCTGGAGTGGGATGAGGTCGTCGCCCGCCAGCCCGACGTCATCATAATGATGCCCTGCGGTTTCGACGTGAAACGCGGGTTGGAGGACGTGCCGATTCTGGCGCAGCTAGAGGGCTGGAAGTCGCTCCCCGCAGTCCGTAACGACCGGGTCTACGTGGTGGACGCCAGCGCCTACACCAGCCGCTCCGGCCCCCGCTTGGTCACCGGCCTCGAAATCATGGCAGAGATGATTCACCCGGAACTGTTCAGCGGTTACATCCCCGAATCCGGCGGTCTCCGTCTCTTCGGGGCCTAGATTAAGCGCCGAGTGAGCCAAGAACGCCGAGATATAAGAGAAAATATCTCGGCGTTTAATTCAATCGCGGGCCCTTGAAGGGGTTTTGCCGGGTGATTTCTTCTTGGAGCGCATGGTTGCGCCGTTTGAGCAGCGGAATCAGGCGGTTCAGCCGGTCGGCGGCAGTGGGGGCCTCCAGCAGTTCTTGGCGCACTGGAACCGGAGCGTCCAGGTTGGCGGCAATCATGTAGGAAAGATCCACCGGATTTTCGGGGACGGTCACCTGCGCCGTATATCCACCGCTCAGCGTCATCAGGCCACGAATCAGTTTGGTATATTCCGCGGTCAACTCCGGCGTGATTCCAGCGAAGTCATCGCCCACCGGCTCGTCCATCAGCCGCACCAGCGCGGCGACGTGGGGCTCCTGCTGCGTAATCTCGATAATCTCGAAACGGCGCTCGCCCTTGGTGATGATGTTCATGCGCCCCTGTTCCAGCAGTTCCGAACGCAGCACCCGGGCGGTGGAGCCGATGCGGTGAGGCTCGGCGGCCTCGCCCGCTTCCTGCCCCGACCGGATAAGCGGTACGCCGAAGGGAGTGTCGTTCCGCAAACAGTCGCCAATCATCGCCTTATAGCGCTCTTCGAAGATATGCAACGGCAGCGGCATCCCCGGAAACAGCACTAAATTCAGCGGAAACAGTGGCAATTCGGCCAATTCATCGTTCGTGCTTGTCATAGCCCTGCCAGTATAGCACAAGCAGTGTATTGGGTTGACACTACATTGCGGGCGTTCGCATAATGGCTACATCCACAAATAAGTGAGCTTTCTATATGGCCGACTTGATTTCTGACTCCGAATTGGACGGTCTGCTCAAGGGCGATGCGCCTGTTGCCCTCATCGACGTTCGTGAATCCGGGGAGTACAACAGCTCCCATATACCTGGGGCCAGCCTTATTCCCCGCCGCCGCATTGAGTTCATCATCGATGAGTCGGTACCGGCCAAGGGCGTCCGCGTGGTGGTCTGTGACGACGACGGACGGCGCGCTCCGTTGGCGGCCGCCACGCTTGAGCGGCTGGGCTACACCAACGTTGCTGTCCTCGACGGCGGCGTCAACCGCTGGTCTGCCCGCGACTATCCCACTGAGTGGGGCGTCAACGTGCCCAGCAAAGACTTCGGAGAGATGCTGGAGGTGGTGAATCATGTCCCCGAAATCTCCGCCGAAGACCTCCATGAACGCATCGAACGGGGCGACAAGCTGGTCATTCTCGATACCCGCACGCCCGAGGAATACCAGCGGTTTTGCATCCCCGGCGGGCGCAGTATGCCCGGCGGCGAGCTGGCCCTGCGCATAACCGACATCCAGAAAGATCTGGACGAGGACACCACAGTCATCATCAACTGCGCCGGCCGAACCCGCAGCATCACCGGGACCCACGTTTTGCAGCGCATGGGCATTCCCGCTCTGGGGCTGAAGAACGGCACCTCCGGCTGGCTGCTGGCCGGCTACGAACTGGAAAGCGGGGCAGACCGCGTTGAACTGCCCGAAGTGACGGAGCAAGGCGAAACCGCGGCCAACGAATACGCCGCCCGCCTCGCCGAGGAAGATGGCGTGCGCTATATGTCCCCCGACGCTCTGGCCGAACTGATAACTAGGCAGGAATCGGAAACCGTCTATCTGGTGGACATTCGCACCGATGAAGAATACCGGGAGGGCCACATCCCCGGCTTCCGCTGGTGGCCCGGCGGACAGGCAGTTCAGCGGGCCGACGACCTGGCGGTGGTCAAGAACGCCACCCTAGTCTTCTGTTGCGACGGCCGCGCCCGCGCTACGGTAACAGCGTCCTTCTACCGGCAGATGGGCCATAAAGAGGTCTACGTCGTGGACGGCGGCGCGCCAGCTTGGGCCGCATCGGGCCGCGAGTTGGTAACCGGCCTGGAGCGCGCCCGGGTCGCCGGTCTCGGCGAGGCTTTTGCCAGCGCGACGTTGGTATCGGCACAGGAACTACACGACAGCCCGCCGCCGGTGACGCTGTTCGTGGACACCAGCCAAGACTTTTCCGGCGGCCATACGCCCGGCGCCAAGTGGCTGTCGCGCAGTTGGCTGGAAATCGAAATCGGCGGCATCGCCCCGGACAAGAACACGCCCATCGCGGTTACCTGTGGCAGCGGGCGCAACTCGGCCCTAGCCGCCGTCACGCTGACCGGACTAGGCTATACCGCCGTGTCGGTGCTGGAGGGCGGTATGTCCGCTTGGCGGCAGGCCGGCCTGCCCGTCGAGCAGGGCTTGACCGGCATCGTCCGCCCGCCCGCCGACATCAACTACCTGGGCGTGGATCGCAGCTACGGCGAGATGATGAACTACCTGCGTTGGGAAACCGAGTTGGGCTTCAAGTACGCCACCAGCTAATGCGTAACCCCCAATTCCCTCTCCTTCCACAAGAGGGAGAGGGTGTTTCTATCAGGGATGCGCGGCAAAGGCATCCAGACTGACATTAGGGAGGGAAACCGGATGGTTACTAACCGCGAAGAAGGAGCGGTGCCCGATTTTCTGCGAATGGACGATGCGGTGGGCTCCGACGTCGCCAACGCCGGACTCACCGGCGACTGGTACGGCTGGCCTTCCAAGGACGTCAAGCCGGTGACGCTGCTGGATGACCAAGGGCGTACAGTGCGCGTTCGCACGCCGGTGATGGATCTGGAGGGGCTGATTACGCCCACGCCCCTGCACTACACCGTGCAGCACTTCGACGTTCCGCCGATGATTTCCGCCGCCGACTGGTCGCTGACTATTGACGGCGAGGTGAAGCAGCCGCTGACACTTTCATTCGACGATCTGCGCCGCTTTTCCGGTCGCTCGGTGCGGACAGTGATGGAGTGCTCCGGCTCCGACGCCACCTTCTTCGAGTTTCTCAAGGACGAGGGCCCTCGCCCCTCCCGTACCTCGGAGTGCATGATTCTCAGCGCCAGCGAATGGACCGGCGTCCCGCTCTACACCGTGTTGCAGGAAGCCGGACTGACCGACAAGTCGCTTTACATCCGGGCCGAGGGCTGGGATTACGGCGTGCCGGCCACCGCCGAAGATGGCACTGATCCTTTCTACTACGACAAGGGGCTGCCGGTGCAGAAGGCCTTGCATCCCGACACCATCCTGGCGTGGGCGCAGAACGGCGCGCTGCTGGAGCATCTGCACGGCGCTCCGGTGCGCCTGCTGGTGCCGGGCTGGTCGGGCAACTGGTCGGTCAAGTGGCTGCGCCGCCTGGAAGTGACGGACACCATGCCCGACTGCTGGTATCACTACCAGTTCTACTACTACGCCGACTCTGCCGACTCGCCGGACAAGGAACTGATAACCACCATCGGCGTCAAGTCCATCGTGACCAGCCCCAACGACAACACCCGGGTAATGAACTCCGGGGAGCAGATGATTCGCGGATACGCCTGGAGCGGCGCCGGGGCCATCGACAACGTGGAGGTCAGCGTGGACGACGGCGAAACCTGGCACACGGCACACATTGAGGTCCCCCGCGACCGCTTCATGTGGGTTCGCTGGTCCTACAAATGGGACGCCAAGCCGGGGGACTACACCATAATGTCCCGCGCCACCGACGAAGTGGGCCGGGTGCAGTCCCGCGAGCCGCGCTACAACAATATGCGCAAGAACTTCAGCGCCATCGTCGGCTACCCTGTAACCATCGAATAGCAGAAATCCAATTCCCCGCGGGGCCCATTATTAGAGAGGCCACACAGTCCGTTCGTCCTGAGCTTGTCGAAGGATGAACGGGCGGCCCCCCGGCAGGCTCAGCGCCAACGGAAATCGGAAAAACCCAGCCGCACATCCTGGCCCGTCATGCGGTAAAATACGCCGGTGAAGCCGCGGTGGTAAATGCGGGGAGCTTGGGAGCGAAAATGCCGTTTATTGACCATTCCAGCGTTCGGATGCCCGCCCCGGTTGACCGGGTGAGCGAGCGTTATCTGGTGTCCAGCGGACAGGGCGCGGAGTCCCTGACCATCAAGGAAGTGCAGCTCGACCCCGGCTGGGAAGGGCGGATGCACGTCCACAACACCGATGTATCCATACAGGTGACCTCCGGCGCGGTGCAGGCGATAATCGGCGACGAAGTCCGCACCGTCCGCGCCGGCACCACGCTGCTCGCGCCCCCCGGTACGCCGCACAAGCTGATAAACCACCTCTGGACGCCCGTGGTGCTGCTGATAACCTACCCAACCAACGAACCGCAGACCAGCTATCTGGAATAGCCGGGTTGGCCCGGAACACCGGCCCAAGCGGGCCGGACGACGAAAATAGAAACGAACCGACAGAGGAAGGGCAGTACAAACGACCCAACGACGAACGAGAGTCAATTTGGAGCATACCGGCCAAGTATAAGCGATGGTACTTTGGTCTTTTTACGGCCCAGGTAATCATCGCCGCGATATGGCTGGTATGGACTGCTGTCGCCGACGAAACCCTGCCGAGCATCCCGGGAAAAGTCATGTTCGTGTGGCAGGGGATGGCGCCAATGGCGATTACGTCGGCAACCTTCTCGCTGGTAATAGTCGATGCTTGGGGAACAACTATGGTAATTGCATCCTGGCTGGAAGAAACGCTCGAAAAACGCCGCCAGCGGCAGATTAAAGCCGCAGCAGACAAGGGGCGTACCCAAGGTATTACGGAAGAGCGTCAAAGGTGGGCGGAATGGAACCGGCGGCGTGAATGAGGAACCGGCGGCGTCCGAAGCAAGAAACCGGCTCCCAAGAATAACGGCTCGCACGGACTAATTTGATGCGAGAGTAGCATGGTAATTGCATCCTGGCTGGAAGAAACGCTCGAAAAACGCCGCCAGCAGCAGATTAAAGCCGCAACTGAAAAGGCCGCGCATGAGGGGCGTACCCAAGGTATTACGGAAGAGCGTCAAAGGTGGCAGGACTGGAACCGGCGGCGTGAAGCCGCTGCGGACGCCGGCGAGGAATTTACCGAGCCGCCGCCCGCCAGCATAGCAATGGACTCTCAAGACCCGCAGCGATGATATAGGCGCAAGCCGCAATCAGTTAGGAGGACAACATGGCCCTACCGCAAATTGGCACCCGGATTGAACCCCAGATTATTCCGACCAACGCCGGCCTGCGTACCTTCGCCGCGCCGCCCCAGGCGTTGCAGGAAAACATCGTCCCCAACGACCTCTTCTACGTCCGCAACCACTGGACTGACTGCCCGGAAATCGACGTAAACACCTACCGGCTCAAGGTCGATGGTCAGGTCGAGCGGGAACTGTCCCTGTCCTTGGAGGACCTGAAGAAGCTGCCTCAGAAGCGCTTCCAGGTGACCTTCGAGTGCTGCGGCAATAGCCCTGTGCCGGAATACTACACCAAGTCTCTGCGTATCAGTTCGGTCATGGAGCAAATCAAGGGCCACGGCATCATGGGCAATGCCGAGTGGGCCGGCGTCTCCCTGCGTGACGTGCTGGAGCTGGCTGGCGTGAAGGATAGCGCCGTCGAGGTGATGTTCCAGGGCGCCGACCATGGCCCGGACGAAGTCGTCAGCGACCCGGCTGAAGTGACCTACGAGCGCAGCCTGCCAATGGCCAAGGCGCTGCACCCCGACACGTTGCTTGCCTACCAGATGAACGGTGAGCCGCTGCCCACCATGCACGGCTTCCCGCTGCGGTTGCTGGTGTCTGGCTGGTACGGCATGAACTCGGTCAAGTGGCTGGTCGGCATCCACGTGCTGGACCAAGAGTTCAAGGGCTTCTACATGACCGAGCGGTACATGACCCAGAACGAGCCCGGCTCGCCCATCCCCTACAACTACTACACCAAGATGAAGGTCAAGTCCATCATCACCAACCCGGTGCCGGGCGAGATCATTCCGGCGACCGGCTATCAGTTGGCCGGGGCCGCTTGGGCCGGCGAGCAGGAAATTACCAAGGTCGAGTTCAGCGAAGACGGCGGCGAGAGCTGGGTGCCGGTGGACACCCTTCATCCGCGCGTCGGCTACTCCTGGTACCGCTGGGAGCACCGCTGGCAGCCACCCACAGAGGGCGAGTACACCATCATGTGCCGCGCCACGAACAACTTGGGCGAGACCCAGCCCGTGGAGTTCCCCAACAAGTGGGACGGCCGCGGCTACGGCAACAACATGGTCTTCCCCTTCGAAGTGGAGGTGGGCAGCTGACTCTGATTCGAAATATGCCGGCTCCATTCATCTTCGTGGTGGTTGTCACCGCGACGGTGGCGCTGATCATTTTCTTTGGGGCCTGGGCCGTCTCTGCCGACGCAGAGGGCCGGGAGTTGACCTTTGGTCTGCCCGGCACGACCCTGGAAGAATCCGACATAGCCAACACCGAAGGCGGCGGGCAAGCCCGGGCCGCCTTCGGTGTTACTCCCATTGGCGAAACATCCGCAGGCCCAGCAGATACTTGGTGGGGCCAGGGCTTTCTTAAGGCGTGTCCCCTCCATTGAACCCGCTGTTAAGTGAACCCGCTGTTAAGCCCGGTGCATTAAACCGGCAAAAGGTGATATGGCACAGCTAGCCGCAGTAGTTCCTTTCCGCGCCCACCGCGCCTGGGTGATCCTGGCCATCCTGGTGGTGGTGCAGGTCATCGGCCAGGCCATCAGTATGTCCGCCGGCATCATGTTGCCTTTGCTTGAAGACCCCGAGGGTGCTTTCGGCTGGGACATACTCACCGTGAGCGCGGCAATCTCCCTTTACTATCTCGTCGGCGCCCTGTTTTCTCCGATTGCTGGAATGATGGGCGATCGCTTCGGCGCTCGCCCCATCATGTTCGCCTGTGGCGTGCTGTACTTGGTCAGTATGTTATTTGTGGGGATTGTCAGCGAGACTTGGCACTTCTTCATCGCCTTTGGCGTATTCCTCGCCATTACACAAGCCTTCACCTTCGTGCCGTTGCAAGCGTCCATAGGAGGCTGGTTCCGGCGGCGATTGGGACTGGCCACCGGGCTGCTGCAGGGGGCGGGCGGCATCGGCGCGGCGATGTTGGCCCCGGGAGTGGCCGTGTTGCTGGAGTATGTCGGCTGGCGCGACACTTTCTGGTTCATCGCCTTCTTGGGCGGCGGGCTGATTATCCTGTGCAGCGTCTTCTTCCGCTCCCGCCCGGCCGACGCCAGCATCAAGCCCTACGGCGCAAGGGGCGATGACCCACCGGAAATCACGCCGCCCAAAGAGTTGCTCAAGGTGCGCCTTAAGGTTTTCGGGCAGCATATGCGCAAGACCCGCGCCTTTTGGAACCTGCCCACCATCCATGGCTTGGGCTGTGCCGGGCACGGCATCGTGCTTATCTTCGTCGTAAGCTTTGCCGTCAAGGAAATTGGGGTCAGTGTAACGCAGGCCGCCTGGATTCTGAGCTGTATCTCCATTTTCAGCATCGTCGGCCGTTTCGTCGTGCCTGTGCTGGCCGAGCGCCTGGGCGGCAAGCCGGTGATGATGGTGGCCCTGTTCCTGCAGGGCGTAACCGTCGCGGTGCTTTTCTTCGCCAACGACCTGTGGGCTTTCTATCTGTTCGGTGTGCTGTTCGGCTTTGGGTTTGGCGGGGAAATGTCGGCTTATCTCGTGGTGAACCGGCAGTATTTCGGTCCTGGCCCGATGGCCACCCTTTACGGCTACGAAATCATGGGCGCCATGATGGGCCACGCCATCGCGACCATTTTGGGCGGACTGGTCATCTCCCTCATCGGATACCTCCCTGTGTTTGTGCTGTCCATGGCTTTTAGCGTCGTTGGCGTGCTGGTCATTTTGACGCTGGAGTCCACCAAACGGGTGCTTATCCCCGACTGGGAGGACTCGCTGCCGCCCGAGGCCCGCTCCGACGCTATCCCCAAGCCGAGCCCCGAACCCCGGCTTGCGCCGCCTGCCGGTACGTTGCCCGAAGCTACCCCCGGCGATTAAACCGAAGGACTTTGCCTTATGGCACGACTGATTGACCTGACCCTGACCCTCGGAAGCGAGCGGGTGAGTCCGGTTCCGGGGCTGATGGGCGTGGAAACCTCGCCCTTGCAGACCCACGAGACCCACGCCCGCTCCAACCAACGGCTTTGCTTGGCGACCCACATCGGCACCCACGTGGACGCGCCCTACCACTTCGTCCCCGGCGCGGCCACAGTGGACGAGATGCCGCTGGAGAAATACACGGGGCCGGCCCTGCTGCTGGACCTGCGCGCCGTGGCCCGCGGTCTGGAACCCCTGACGGTGGAGCAGTTGGCGGACGCCGGGGCGGTTCCCGCCGCGCTGCCGGGCATGATAGCCGTGCTGTTCACCGGGTGGGCCGAAGCGGAGTCCGGTGGCCCCCGCTTCTACGGTCACGGCCCCTACCTCAGCACCGAGGGCGCGGCCTACCTCGCCGACAACGGGGTCAACGCCGTGGCCGTGGACTTCCCCATAGACAAGCACCCGGAGACGCCGCAGTCCACCATCCACGACTTCCCGGTGCACCGCCTGTTGCTGGGGCAGGGTATACCGCTCATCGAGAACCTGATTAACCTGCACCAACTGGTGGGCGAGGAATTTGAGCTGTGGGCGCTGCCGCTGAAGCTCAAGGGCGGCGACGGCGCGGCCACCCGGGCCGTCGCCCGCATAGCTTAGCCTAGTCCCGTTCGTCCTGAGCCTGTCGAAGGATGAACGTTTGACTTCTATTTTTGCTAGAGACGCCCTCACCCTAACCCTCTCCCTATGAGAGGGGATTTTGCGGATGCCTTTGATGCCGCCCACGCCCATCCTACTGGCCACCGGCAACCGCGACAAGCAGGAGGAATTTCGCCGCCTGCTCCACGGCCTGCCCTTCGCGCCGGTCACGCCCGCCGAGGCCGGACTGAGCGGGATTCCCGGCGAAGATGGGGAAACGCACGAGGATATCGCCCGCGACAAGGCAGCCCAATGGTCGGCGGCGGCTTCGATGCTGGCCATTGCCTCCGACGGCGGGCTGGTCATCCCTGCGCTGGGGCCGCGCTGGGAAAGCCGCTACACCCACCGCTTCGCCGGCCCCGCCGCCGACAATGATGGGCGTCTGGCCCGTTTGCTAGAACTGATGCGCCCCTTTCACGGCGAAGACCGCCGGGCTTCATGGGTCGAGGCCCTGGCCATCGCCCACCGGGGGCGAATTCTGGCGTCTTGGGAACTCGACGGGAGTATAGGATACCTGGACGAACACCGCCCGCCGGGCCGTTGCCCGAATTTTGGGTTTTCAGCGTGTGGCGGTTCCCGCAGTTCGGCGCAACCTACAACCAACTGACCGAGGCGCAGCGGGAGTCCGTCGGTGGCCACTGGGGCCGCCTGCGCCACTTGGTCCGACGCTATCTTACGTCCTCATTCGTGCCACACTAGCTTGGTGGCGCGTTTCGGTGTAGGGGCGCACAGCCGTGCGCCCCTACGGTGGCGGGCGAACTCATACCTGCGCCCAAGTCTGATTTCGGCTACAATGCCCTCAGCCGTACTATGGAGAGCTGTCCCTTGACTGCGACTGCTACTACCCCCGATTCCATCGAAAGCGTGCAGGAGTTGCTGCGCGGGCAGGGCTACGTTGCTGACCGCTCGCTGGCAGTGCCTGTCTTTCTGGCCCTGCGGTTGCAGCGGCCCTTGTTCCTGGAAGGCGAGGCCGGCGTGGGCAAGACGGAAATCGCTCGCGCCCTGTCCGTCGGCTTGGACACTCCGCTCATCCGGCTCCAATGCTATGAGGGGCTGGACATCAGCCACGCCGTCTATGAGTGGAACCACCCCCGGCAACTGCTGGAAATACGCTTGCTGGAGGCCAGCGGCGACGTTGACCGCGACTCGGCCACTGCCGGACTGTTCAGCGAGCGGTTCCTCATCAAGCGCCCCCTGCTCCAGGCCATAGACGCTGCCAACGAGCGCGCGCCGGTGCTGCTGATAGACGAGCTGGACCGCGCCGATGAAGAGTTCGAGGGCTTTCTGCTGGAAATGCTGGCCGACTTTCAGATAACCATCCCGGAGTTGGGGGCCTTCAAGGCGGCCCATCCGCCGGTGGTAATCATCACTTCCAACCGTACCCGCGAGGTGCATGACGCCCTCAAGCGCCGTTGCCTGTACTACTGGATTGACTACCCCGACTTCCAGAAGGAAATGCAAATAATCTCCTCCCGTCTGCCCGATGCCCCCCGCAGGCTGGCCGAGCAGGTGACCGGCTTCGTCCAGGAGCTCCGCGAGACAGAACTCTACAAAATCCCCGGCATCTCGGAAACGCTGGACTGGATCTCGGCCCTGCTGGCCTTGAACCAGAGGCAGCTTGAGCCGGAGGTCATAGACGACACGCTGGGCCTGATGCTGAAGTACCAGGACGACATCGAGCAGGTGCGGGGCGAGCCGGTGCGCGCCATGCTGGAACGCTCCCGCAATCGCGGGACGCGCCGGGGTGGCCGTCGCGGCGGCGGCTGATCGCCCATGATTAACAACCTTTACGCCCTGAATCGCGACGGCGCAGACGGCGACGGCTATATCCTGGACAACCTGCTGCGGTTCGCCGAGGTGCTGCGGCGGTTGGGGCTGGATGCCGGGCCGGCCAACGTGCTGGACATGGTGCGGGCCACGGAACACGTCCACATCGGGCGGCGCGGCGAGTTCTACCAGGCCGCCCGCAGCATCTTCGTCCATCGCCGGCAGGACTTGCCCATATTCGACGAGGCGTTTCAGGTCTTCTGGCGCAAGCCCAACACCGCCCGCAGCGGCATGGACCTGCGCTCCATGGGCGAGCAGCGGCGTTTCCGCAAGCCGCAGGTGTCGGCCGGGCAGGACGAGCCAATGGACGATGCGCTGTCCCTCGACGGCGACCCGGACGGCGATTCGGTGTCGCAGGTCAACCTGACCCGCACTTACAGCGCCCGCGAGGTGCTGCGAGGGAAGGACTTCGCCCAGTTCAACGGCCAGGAAATTGATGAGGCCCGCCGAATGATGGCCGGCCTGAACTGGGATTTGGGGCGCAGGCGTACCCGCCGCATGGTTCCCGGCAGCGGCGCGAATCTCGACCTGCGCCGCACGCTGCGCCGCAGCCTGCAATACGGCGGCGAACTGTTCGACCTAGCGGAGCGCGGCCCGAAAAGCCGGCCCCGCTCGCTGGCCCTCATCTGCGACGTCAGCGGCTCAATGGAGCGGTACACCCGGATGCTGCTCCACTTTATCCACACCATATCCGGGAACGCCGTCGTCGGCGGGCAGCCCATTGAGGCGTTCCTGTTTGCCACCCGCTTGACCCGCATCACCCGCCAGCTGCGCTACCGCAGCGTTGACCAGGCCATCACCGAGGTCTCCCGCGCCGTGCCGGACTGGGCCGGCGGCACCCGTATCGGCGAGGCGGTCAAGACGTTCAACTACCAGTGGCTGAGGCGCACGCTGCGAGGCCAGGCCATCGTAATGATAATCTCCGACGGCTGGGACCGGGGCGACCCGGAACTGCTGGCCCGCGAGACCTCGCGTCTGCAACGTAGCTGCCATCGCCTGATCTGGCTTAACCCGCTGCTGGGTTCGCCGGACTACCAGCCGCTGACGCAAGGGATGCAGGCCGCGCTGCCCTACGTTGACGACTTCCTGCCAGTGCACAACATGAACAGCCTCCAGGCCCTCGCCGTCCGCCTCAGCGACATCGGCCCGGAACGCTCGCCCGCCCGCCCCTACCGCCCCAAACCCACGGAGCCGGAACCGGAACCCATGCCAGAGCCGGAGAGCCGCCCCATAGACCGCATCCTGCCCCGCCCGACCTTCCGCCACCCCATGTGGGGCAAAGAACGCTAGGAATCCGCGCCACGGGACAAGGATTTCAGGCACTGCCAAGGCAGATTGAGCATACAAAGCTTCTGTAATACTCTTTATTCTTAACCTATTGGCATTATAATAAGAGTAGCGAAAACGTAAAGGGGTGGCGGAAATGGACATTCTACATCGAATGGGCGCTGAGGGGCATGAGCAGGTGGCGATGTTTTCCGACCCCGGATCCGGACTCAAGGCAATCATCGCCATCCACGACACCACCCTCGGCCCGGCCTGCGGCGGCACCCGTATGTGGCCCTACGCCAGCGAGGCAGAGGCCCTGAATGACGCTTTGCGTCTGTCCCAAGCCATGACTTACAAGTCAGCCGCGGCAGGGCTGCACTTGGGCGGAGGCAAGGGAGTCATCATCGCCGACTCGCACACTGAAAAGTCCGAAGCCTTGATGCGGGCCTATGGGCGGTTTGTCGACACCCTGGCAGGACGCTACCTGACCACCACCGATGTCGGCACCACTGGCCGCGACCTTGAGTACGTGAGGCAGGAAACCGCCCACGTCGTGGGACTGCCCCTGTCGCTGGGCGGCAGCGGCGACACCTCCATAATGACCGGGCTGGGCCTCTACATGGGAATGAAGGCTTGCGCCAAAGAGGTCTGGGGCGACGACGGACTGCGAGGCAAATCGGTGGCCGTTCAGGGTTTCGGCAAGGTCGCCAGCCATCTGTGCCAGCACCTGATGGAAGAAGACGCACGCATAGTGGTCACCGACGTTTTCGAGGACGCCCTGGACCGCGCCCGCGACCTGGGGCTGGAAGTAACGCCGCCCGATTCGATCTTAGACATGGACTGCGACATCTTCGCCCCGTGCGCTCTGGGCGGCGTGTTGAACTCGCAGACCATCCCGCAGCTTCGCTGCCGCGTGGTGGCGGGCGGAGCCAACAACCAGCTTTTCAGCGAAGCCGACGGCGAGGAACTGCACCGCCGCGGCATCCTGTATGCCCCGGACTACATCGTCAACGCCGGGGGCGTCATAAACGTCGAGGCTGAAATGGGAGACGGCGGCTATAACCCCGGTCGCGCCCGCGAGAAAACCGAACGGATCCACGAAATCATGGGCAGCGTCATCAGGACCTCGCAGTCCGAGGAAATCTCTACCGCCGCCGCCGCCGCCCGCTTGGCCGAAGAGCGGCTGAACAGCGTCCGCAGCATCCGCTCCCTCCACCGCGCCTGCTAGAGTCTACGCTGAAAAGTGCAGTTCCGAAGTCCAACCGCTCATCCTGGGCTTGTCGAAGGACGGGCGGTTGAACGGGCAGTCGGATATGAAGGGGAGTAGTCCACTCATTGCTGCAAGATCGGCATGATTTAGAGGCTTTTATGACTACTCCCCAAAACTTTGAGGCGGTGGCCGATTATGAGGCCCAAGCCCGTGAGTTTCCAGCCAAAGGTTCTTGGGCCCGAGATCATCGGCAAGGACATCGAGACCATGGCGGAACTGCTGGAAATCCTGGCCTCGTTGACCGATGTGGATGCTCAAGGCAACGGCGTCGGCGAATAGGGATTGTTAAGGTGAGGACGCTCCTTGCCCGCAAGGTTGGGGTGTGATGATGCGCATTGCTACCCGCGGGAGCCAGTTGCGCGGGCGGTTCTGCAAAGGTTCGCGGACTATCTCGAACCCGGCGCGGCGAAACAGCGGTTCAGTGCCGAAATAAGCGTTGTCGTCGCCGGTGCGCTCTCCGTCCGCTCGAGGGTAAGCCTCCACTGTCGTCGCGCCGTGTTCGCTTGCGTAGGCCGCGGCGGCCCTTATCAGGGCCACGGCTATGCCGCGGCCTCGATACGTTTTGCGCACGGTAACGCAGGGAATCACCCAAACCGGCTCATCGTCTACCGGAGGCGTGGCCCGGGAACGGACGATTCGCGTCAGTTCGCTGCGGGGAGCAATGGCAATCCAGCCGACGGGTTCGCCCTCCATGAAGGCCAGCAGGCCCGGAGCCCGCTCGCGTCCGGCCAAGCCGGTCATCGCCTCCCGGCGCCGGGGACTCAAAGGCCCCTCGCCGGGCAATTCGCGCATCTCGGCGTCGGTCAAGCGCGGGAACATACACCAGCAGCCAGCCCCAAAATTCCCCCGCAAGACCGTTCCCAAGTCATCAATGAGTTCCGGCGTCAACGGCTTGAATTCGACCGTGCCGCTGCCTATATTGGTCAATTTTGCCGCTCCTCCCTCGTCAAATAATATAGGGGCGCATTGCAGTGCGCCCCTATGCGTATTACCGGGGATGGCGTTACCGCATATACGCCGGTTAGCGGGCCTGTGAATCCGCCTGGAAGCCGGCGTCGCGGTGCGCGCCGTCGCAGAAAGGCTTTTCCGCCGAGTGTCCGCAGCGGCACAGGCTGACCCAGCGCCCTTCGGGAATGCTATAGCTGGTGCCGCTGGTGTCTACGATTTCAATCGGCCCAGAAACTCGGTTGGGCCCGTTCTCCCGGATTTCGATCTTGACGTCTGCCACGGTCTCTCCTCCGCCTGTTCGTTGTTTGCCGGTGGGCTAGGTGGATAGTGTAGCAATCGCCCCCGTCATTGTCCAATTGGCGGCCGCTTTCCCCTTACTCTCCTCAAGCGGAGTGAACCCTTGATGCACCGTCAATCAGCGGGTGTCTGCGCCGGTTCGGTAGGCGCTGGGGCTGCCGGTTCCGGGCGCTTGCGTTCGCCGCGGACTATGACCAGCCCGATTCCCACGAGCAACATCCCGCCCATCACCAGGAAGGCCCACTTCAGCCCGGCTACGAAGGCATCGGCCACCTCCGGCGAGACCGCGTCGAGACTTGGCTCAACGCCATAGGCTCCCATGGTAACCACTACCACCGTCGTGGCGATGGCGATGCTGGTGACGTTGGCCGAGTTTCGGACTAGCTGTGTCAGGCTCGCCACCACGCCATACTGTGTTCGCTCCACCGCTCCCAGCACGGAGCTGTTGTTGGGCGTGTTGAACAGCGCCATGCCGCAGCTCTGAAGCATCAGCATCAGCACTATGAACACCACTGGGGAGGACTCAGCGAGGTTGCCTGCCAGCAAGAAGGCGCTGGTCGCCGAGCATCCCAGTCCCAGCAAGGTCAGCACCCGCCACCCGAAGCGGTCCGACAGCCGCCCGCTCACCGGCCCCAGCAGAACCATGCACAGCGCCGGCGGTATCATCAACAGCCCCACGTCTCGCGGGCTCATCTCCAGCACCCGTTGCAGGTAGAACGGCATCATAAACCGGGTGGCCTGGCTGCCCAGAAACGACAGCCAACTGGCGCTGATGCCAATCGCCACCAGCTTGCTCCGGAACAGTCGCAAGTCCAGCATTGGCGACTGCGCCCTCAGTTCCCACCAGATGAACCCGGACAGCATTGCGAGGGTCGCCGCCGCGCCCAGCAGCATCGCCGGAGAAGTCCAACCCAGACGGTGGCCGTTGCCAACGGCCAGCAGGAAGGCCAACAGCGCCATCCCGGAGAGCGCCGCGCCCGGCCAGTCGAAGCTGCCCCCGCTGCGGTCGTTGGCGGCGTCCGTTCCTCGCTGCTGCTGAAGGACGTACCACGACGCTAGAATGGTAAAGATTCCGATGGGGACGTTTACGAAGAACACCGACCGCCAGCCAAAGGCGGCGACCAGCAGACCGCCGACGGCCGGGCCGGCGATGGCCCCACTGCCGACAACGCTCATGTGGGTGCCCAGGGCCTTGCCCCGCTCGGCTCCGCTAAACGCCGCTATTACGGTGGCCATACCGTTGCCCTGAATCATGGCCGAACCCGCGCCCTGAAATACCTTGGCGGTAATCAGCCAGGTCAGGTTGGTGGCCAGCCCGGCCACGGCCGACCCGGTAACGAAGATGACCAGCCCGCCGATGTAGACCCACTTGCGCCCAAAGATGTCGCCCAGCCGTCCCATGGGGAGGATGAGGGCGCTGATGGCCAGCGCGTTGCCCACCACCACCCACTGTACCGTCGGCAGGTCGGAGCCGAAATGCTCCTCAATTTCCGGCAGCGCAATCAGCACCGAGCCGCTGTCCACCACCGACACGAAGGTGCCGATGGCAATGGTGGCAAACACCCACCACTTGAACGACGGCCCGGTTTTTATCCGCGAAAGCAAATCTCAAACATCCTGAAACCCTGCGCCGGACGGCGGCCCGGCAACCCTTCACTATCATCAAGCCGGATGATAGCTTGCGGCTCTTATCACCAAACTGGATTCTATTACATTCGCAACTACATAGTATAGACGATTTTGGAGGAATTGAACCGGAGGCACAGCCGCTATCAGGGCTATCGCATTTGGATTTTGATGAACTGGGACAGGATTGTGGCCCAGTAGTCATTGTCCCATCCGGCTCGCTTCAGCTTGCCTCTTATGGAGCCTTTGGAGGGTTCCAGGCGGGCTAGGTTGAGTGCCAGTTTGCGCAACATAGCCAGATTATCCGGGCAATGATCCTTCCGGTTCCGGGACTGGTCCTCGTTGAACACCACGTCCAAGACCCAGTGCAGACGGTTCTCAATGCTCCAGTGTTCCCGGACGATGTGGTTGAACCGCTCCGGTAAGAACCGCCGGCTCAGCAGGCAGTAGCGGCTTTCGACGCTGGTATGGCTCCCCTCCTGACGGCTGGCTGTTATCCTCCCCACTGCCGCCAAGCCAGGCCACTGGTGTCTCTCCTGCAGCCAGGCCACATCGCCGCTTATGCTGGCCGTCCGGGTCTCAGTGCGTCCATGCCCCTTGTTCGTCCGGGTTGCCTGAACCGGATGAAGGGCTGGGATTCGGGAGTGGGTTTCCGTCCGGCCTCAGCAACAGCCCACTGCTGGGAGAATTCCTCGGCCAGAGGGCGAAGGCGATAGACGGCGAGGGGCAGGGCGTATTTACGGCGCAGGGCGGCTTTGCATCATAAATCATAGCTGAATCAAAAGCCTGCACCAAGCGCCATTATGAATCACAAAGGCCGCCTGAATCAAAAGAGCGGCCCTTTCGGATTGATGGCGTGCTTTCCTTGTGCTAGGGTAGTTTTACCTTGGCGGGTATCATCGCATTTCGTATGTTTTTCGTGAGCTTCGGAGGACTGGCCTCGTGCCTCCTTGCGGCTCGCGGATTGCGGATACCCGCCAAGTAGCCAACATCCTCTACTGCGAGGAGGCTCCTTGGATGGACGTAGCATTCACATGGGAGGCGCGTCAACTAAAGGAAACAACAAAGGAGGATTCTCCAATAGCAAAACGTCTGGCTGTATAGTCATTATAATCCTCATTGCGCTGATAGCAGGAGGATGTGGACTATGTAATATGGTAGATACTCTGAATGATTCTCCTGATGAGAAACTGCGCAAAAGGCAAGTCAAAGCAGCCAGGGAGTGTAAGGATGAACTGCTTGCAATGGGCGACTTATCAATAGGCCAGGGAGTTCAATACGGAATACTAATGTCGGAAGTTAAAGTTCCGAACGATTCGTTCATACTACAATGGCTCGAAGAATGTCGTAGAGTAGGAATACATACGCCGGAATGACGCATAGCATACTTTCCTGCAAAAGTCAAATGTGCAATCCTGCAAGAAAATTCTTGCAGGATTTTTTCTGCATTTGACAACGTCAAATCAGTGTATAAGAGTAGAGCCACGGAGCTGTAACTCCGTGGCTCATTTGCCCCAGTAGCTCAATGGACCGAGCACCCGCCTGCTAAGCGGAGGATGTGGGTTCAATACCCACCTGGGGCACTCAACTTAGCCGCCCCAACGTAGGAAGCAGACTAGAGGTTGACCATTTATGCGTAGGCATACCGCCAGACGACGGAAACCGTTGAATGATGTACTGATTCAATACGAATTTCAGCTTGACTTACAGCCGTCCTTGAGCGATAATATACCTATCGAGAGCGAAAGCGTTGCACCGCCTCCGCCCTCTGACCACAACAGAACCGCTGTGAAGGGAGATTCTGCTATGGCTATAAGCTACCGTACAACAACGGAACTTGCTAGTCAAACGGCCCCACCAGAGCAAATCCAGACCACCCCTCGCAAGACCTATCCACAGAACTGGCCTGCATATAACGCCGCCCAGACCTCCGAGAAGGAAACCCTTTTGACCCTACTGGCGGATTTAGTGCAACACGTCCATCAACGGGACTACACCTTCGGGCGGCCCAACTATCCTATGTCGGATATGGTGTATGTAACGGCCCTGAAGGTCTACTCCGGATTTTCGTCACGTCGATTTGATTCGGACGTTAGGGCCGCCCACGATGCAGGATTCATTGACGTGCCTCCTTCGTTCAACACCGTAAATCGCTACATCGCTAACCCGGACTTAACACCCATCCTGATTGACCTAATCGAGCGGAGCGCGGCCCCCTTAAATACGGCGGAAACGCAGTTCGCAGCGGATGCCTCGGGATTCTCTACGTCTAGGTTCGACCGCTGGTACGACGCCAAATGGGGCAAAGAGAAATCACAACGCAAGTGGCTTAAGGCTCACATTCTTACTGGAACTAGAACAAACATCGTAACCTCCATAGCCATCACGTCGAGCAACGTTCACGACACCGTAATGTTCCCGGAACTGCTTGAGCGAGCATCGGACCGATTTAAACTGAAGGAAGTTTCTGCTGATAAGGCGTACTTGTCAGACAAAAACTTGCGGATCGTAGAGAAGCTGGAAGGCTACCCGTACATCCCCTTCAAGTCGAACACTACTGGACGTGGATCCGGACGCTGGCGCAGGATGTACAGCTACTTCGTCCTGCACGAGGACGAGTTTAATGAACATTACCATCGTCGCTCCAACGTGGAGACTACGTTTAGTATGGTTAAGGGAAAGTTCGGCGATGGAGTAAGGGCCAAGTCAGATACCGGTCAGGAGAACGAAATCCTGCTCAAATTCCTGTGCCATAACATCTGTGTGCTAATTCAGGAAATGTACGAGCTAGGAATCACGGTGGACCTGGCGCCGGTTCCGACGGCGAGCATTTCTGTAAACTGATTATAAGAAAGGAATCGCAGTAATACAGCCGTAACGGATTTCGTGAAACGATAATGAGGCCACGGGTGGCTCCGTGGCCTCTGCGGTGCCTGGCAGAATCCCCCTCTAAGGAGACACTATGAACAGAAAGATTATCATCCGGGCGAGTAGCCCATCTGCACTCCGGCGAAAACTAAACAGCGAAATCCAGAAAGCCCAACGCGAAGCCGCTAACGAAATCCGCAAGGAAATCCGGAAAGCCTTTCGTTAACCTCTACTCATAAACTGCCAGCGCACCGCAGAGTAACACAGCCGAAAAGTCCACGCAATAGCAAGGAGATTTAGGAAATGACGGCAGAATCCAACCCTAATCTGTGGGCGTACGACTTCCGAGTTACGAATGCAGATGGGATAACAGAAAGTTTTCATCGCATTCTCGCAGAAAGGCTGGACGATTCCACACAAAACATTGAGCTGTATATCGGACAAAAACAAGTCGGTAGTATTCCGAAAGGTAAAGTCATATTGTGGTCGGCTTCTAAAAATCCTGGCGCTGGAGGAGGGCAAGAGCCGGAAGGAGAATCATTCCGAGATATAGGAACATAGCCCGTCTATCCTAAACATCCTTTCTGCACCAAAAGTGCCATCTGAATCACAGAAACGCCTCTGAATCAAAAGTAGGATTCAGGGGCGAGTTTTGATGCAAAGCCGCGCAGGGCGTTGATGCGGTTTCTGATTTGGCTCAATGACATGGCTTCACTTCCCGATGCTGCCTGGGTGGCTGGATTTTTTCGGTTTCCCGGTCAATTCCGGCCATTTCCGGTCTCTTTTTGTGGGTTCCGCCGCGGGGCCGGGTTGCGGACGGATTTTCGGCGGGACTGTCACGGCTTCACTGTCATAACTTCTTGGCATTATGGTAGGGAGGCGTCACAGGGCTTGGCAATCGGCAACTGTCAGCAGTTTTAGTTTCAGGTTCAAGGCGGTTGCGACGGAACGGGGCTGTGCTGCTGATGGAGGGACGTCCGGCGGGTATAGCAGGGCTACATCCTCCCAATGCAACCCAAACTGCAAAGGGTGGCCCGGCACCGGAATCCTCTCCTTCCAAGATACAAGGCCCTGCCGGGGGCAACAGGGCTAGCGCATTAGAAAATTTCGGGGCTTGCATGTGGCATTTTCGGCGATATTTTCCGCTTGATTCGCCTTGACACACTGTGATGAGGGGCCCTATCACTCAAAATCTACTACCGGGGGCAGCATTTTCACCCTGAACTGGTCTCCAAAAATCCAAATGCGATAGCCCTGCAGCCGCTATGCCGCCGGACAACGAAGCGAAAAGAGGCGCTTCGCCGCTGAACTTGGTCTCAGTGCGGGTTGCCCCGCCCTTGACCGTGCCGCCCGGTTCGGTTAAATTCCAGTCAAGAACACTGGATGTGGAGGGTTGCTATGCCTCTGTACGAGTATCACTGCCCCACGTGTAGCCACAAATTTGAGAAGCTCCAGCCGATGAGCGCCACCGGCGCCGACTGCCCTAACTGCGAACAGCCGGCCAAGCGAGCCATATCGGTGTTCGCCAGAGTCGGGAACGCCAGTGAGGAATCGTCCTTCAACCCCGGCCCCCTCCCGCCCCTCGGCGGTGGCGGCTGCTGCGGCGGGGGCTGCGGCTGCGGGCATTAGGCCGACTGTTTTCACCTGCGGTTCTTCATAAATGAGGGCGTGGAGCGAAAACTTCGCGCCCCTTTATTTCCAAGGGTCAGGGCTGTATGTGCCCGGCGGCTCTACTTCGTAGAAGATGGAATACTGGGAGACTGGCACGTCCTCCCCGCCCAGTTCGCCCCACAGCAGGATGGTGTAGACGCCCGGCCCGTACTTGGAAAGCAGTTCGCTGATGTCGGTCGTAACAGAAAACTCCGCGCCGCGGGCGATCCAATTCGATGCAGTTATCCAAGGGCCCGTAATGGTCAGCTCCTCCCGGTTCTGGCTTGCCGCATACGCCTCCTCCCAGAATTCGTGTGCCTCGTCGGGCGAGCGTGGCGCCGGGGCGTCGAGCGGCACGCCATACGGGTCCGGGCAGGGTGAATATCTCTTCGTGAACTGGTCCTCATGCCAGAATCTATTGCCGGTCAGAGGATATCTGAACGCAGCTATCCAAAGCCCGGAATCGTAACAATAGGTCCGCGAAACCTGCCCTCTCGTTAGCGAATGCGGAGGCGGGTCATAGAATATCTGTAAGCCCAATTCTTCTTTGCCGGAAAATCGCAAGCCATTTATTGCACGTCCTGATATGAAAAGCGTTCCGTCTGTTATTTCCGGCAACTCATCGAACTCTACATAGTCGCCCTCGAAATGCTGATATGCCGCAAAGTTGTACTTGTCCCAAGCCAGCCCGATGCTCACTTTCTTGTGCCACTTATCCAGAATGTTGCGGCGGTGGCCGGGGCTGTCCATCCATCCAGCCATCGTTTCCTGAATCTCCTCCTTGATGGTGTCCAGGGCGCGATAGCGGTCGGACGCTGTGATGCAGTAATCCGAACCGCTGCCGTTCTCCCCGTTGGTTTGGTACCCGCCGGCCAGGGAATAGCGCATATAGGGCTTTAGCCCGTCCAGACCCCAGTGCGACGAAAAGCACCCTTGCAGGGCATTTTCAGCGTGTAGCTGCGCCGCGAAGTTGTTGCCCATGGCCACAGGTGGAACTCCGGCTTTCGCACGTTCGGCGTTGATCAGTTCCAGCATATACGCCTTGTACTCGTAGTGCCGCTGGGCCGGGGGCAGCTCTGCCGCCGGGACTGCTTGGGTCTGTGACGGCGCGTTCTGCTGAGCAACGTCGGAATCGTCATCCCCATTCCTGTTAACGGCCAGACTGCAAACCAATACAGCGACGGCAACTATAACCACCACTATCAAGCATCCCTTAGGCGAAAAACCCGTCAGGCCAAATTCAGGAAAGTTCAGCCCTCCGCCTATTGCAGGGTTCTCCCGTTTCCGGTAGCTCGATGGCGCGTCGCGTAGAGATTCCTCCAGCCTCACCACGTCCTCAGCAAGAAAGTACCGCTCCGGATGGTTTTGGACGTTAAACCGCACCCTTCCCGGCGTACGGAAAGCCACGCGGCAATCCGAGCATCCCCAAGGAGCATCTGGCAACTTCCGAAACACTAATCTCCAGCTTGAGCAATTGGGGCAGACACCGATGATCCGGTAGTTATCTCTTGCCATCGAAAGCCTCTAGGACCGGCTGAGCTGCGTTCCTTTCCCCCACCGCCGCCAGGCCAGGTAGCCGCCGCCGGCTGCGGCCAGCAGGGCGCCGCCGGCTAGGGCGCGCAGGGCGGCCCACATCGTCGCGTCGAACCAGAAGCCTTGCGGGAAGAGCAGCACCAGGTAGTCGGTGCGCGGATCGAGCTTCCAGAATTCGTTGGCGAAGCTGATTCGGTGGAACAGCAGGAACAGCGTATCGAAGCCGACGGCGGCCACCAGTCCGAAGGTCACCAGCAGCCCCACCGTCAGCCCGCCGCCCCATAGCGTCCGGCGGGCCAGCGTGGGCAGGTACTCACGCTGCCTCCGGGCGAACCCCGCCGCCGTCAGGCCGAGCAGGCCGGTCGCCGACACCGCGAAGGCCGCGTACACCCCCCACACCAGCCGCTTCACGTCGGCCATGTGGTGTACTTCCTTCTCGTTGAACAGCTCCCGCTCGGAGCCGAAGACGCGGGCGCGCAGGCTCAGCGGCTCATCGCCGGAGTTGAAGTAGGCGCGGATGTCCACCGCCACTTGCCGCAGCTCGGCGGGGGAGATGCCGCTGGCGCGGGAGATGCCGTACTTCTCGAAACCGCCTTCGTAGAGTCCGGTGTTGTTGAAGGCCCAAGTTATGCTGCCGGTCACCAAAAACACCGGCACGGCGACGATGAACAGCGCGGCGGGCAGCCAGCGTATCCGGCCCGCAAGCCGGTTGATGATGTGCCTGAAATGTGGCAGTGATTGAAACATTGTCGGCACTGATTATAATCGGCCTATGACTGAATACGAATCTAACGGCCAAATATCCGATTTTCAGACGCTGGTGGACATCGTGGCGCGGTTGCGCGCCCCCGGCGGCTGCCCTTGGGACCGGGAGCAGACCCACGAATCGCTGAAACGCAACCTGCTGGAAGAGGCCCACGAGGTGCTGGAGGCCATAGACGGCGGCGACCCCGGGGTGCTGACCGAGGAGCTGGGCGACCTGCTGGTGCAGATTGCCTTTCACGCCGACATCGCCAGGGAGGCGGGACAGTTTGGCGTCGGCGACGTGATAGAGCGCATCAACCAGAAGCTCATCCGCCGCCATCCCCACGTTTTCGCTAACGAGACGGTGTCGGACGCCCGGGAGGTGGAGCGCAATTGGGAGCGCATCAAGGCCGAAGAACGGGCCGCCGCCGGAACGCGCAAGTCCCCGGTGGACGGCATCCCCGCCGGTCTGCCGGCCCTTGCCGCGTCCCAACTGATGCAGGACCGCGTGGCCCGCGCCGGTTTCGAGTGGGACGACGTTTCCGGCGTGCTGGACAAGATTGCCGAGGAAATCGAAGAGTTCCGCCAAGCCGCGACGCCGGAAGAGCAGGTCCACGAACTGGGCGATATATTCTTCGCCCTAGTCAACCTGTCCCGCTGGGTTGACGCTCACGCCGAGGATGTCCTGCGCCTAGCCAACGCCCGCTTCCGCGCCCGCTACCTCGGTATGGAGGAACTGGCCGCTGAGCGGGGCCTGGACTTCGAGGCGCTGCCGCTGGACGAAAAAGAAGCGCTCTGGCAGGAAGTGAAACGGCGCCTGAATGGATAACCTTGCATCGTCTAATTCCCATTCCCCGCCCAGCCTGCCAGATACGATGGGTGGAGATAGTAGATTCCGCCGCCAAGCATCCGTTGCAGGCCGCCAGCCAGCCCGGCCATAGCCGAGGCCTCGGCGGATGGGCGGCCCAGCAGACGTTGCGACAGGCTGCGGTGGGGTTGCAGCCGCCGGGCGCGGGGGCGCGTATGCCCGGCTTCGGCCGCCGCGTTCAGGGCGTCGGTGAAATCGCCAATGTGGTCTACCAACCCGGCTTCTATGGCCCTCTGACCAGTCATCACCTCGCCGGTTGCCAGTTCGCGCACCGTTTCTTCAGGCAGCGAACGGCCCTTTACCACCACCTGGACGAAGTTGTCGTAGATTTCGTCTATCAGCCCCTGAAATCTCTCTGATTCCTCGCCGGTAGGGCTGCGCCAGAATCCGGTCATATCCTTGAACTTGCCGCCCTTGAAGATAGTGAATTCGATACCGGCGCGTCCCAGCAGTTGCTCCAGCACCGGGCGCAGGTAGATGACGCCGATGGAGCCGACCAGCGCAGTGGGCAGGGTAAAAACCTGGCTGGCGGCGCAACAGAGGTAGTATCCGCCGGAGGCTCCGATGCCGCGCACGTATGCCAGCACCGGCTTGCTCTCGGCCACCCGCTCCAGGCTGCGATGGAGTGCTTCGGAGGCTGAAGCCGACCCACCCGGCGAATCTATGTCCAGCAGCAGGGCCCGGTAAGACTTGTTCTTGGCCACGCTCTCGAAGATGTTGGAGTAGGCGGCGGCCCGAATCTGCGACCCGATTATGCCGTGCATTTCCACTACCGCGACACCCGAACTGCGACCGATTCCCAACGGCATGGCTGTTTTCCCCTGAATTCTGGATGCGCTCCTATATTGTAACCTACTCGCGTAACCCGTACCTGCCAGGGCGGCGCCAGTGTACCGCTGCCGAACAGGAAAGGCTCCTGCTACGTTCTTTCCGCAGCCGCTGGCGTATCGTCCGTGGCGGCTCTGGATGCCCTGACCGTCAAAATCACTTTCTACCAGCCCGGAGCGCGAGACACTGGTAAAGCGGCTGAACGACATCATCGTGCAGAACTATTATGAGATACCGTTGGTGAACCGCGGCGCCGTTTTCGCTCACCTGAACACCCTGAAGGACGTCCAAATCAACGGCTGGGACAGCGAGCTGTGGAACATCGCCGAGTGGCGCCGCTAGTCGCCTGCTGCCCCAATTGCCAGAGCAGTTACAGGGAGAAAGAAGAGGCCCCGACTCAGGTCGGGGCCTTTCGCTTTGTATAGGGCGGCCTGTTTGCGGCGGTGCGGTGGAGGCGCGCGGCAGTTAGGCGGCGTTGACGTCGATGGGGCATTCCGGGATTCCCTGATCCGACTTGCGGAAAGCGGGGATGACGTGCTTGCCGAACATTTCGATGGATTCCATCACCTTCTTGTGAGGGACGGATTCGGTGGCCATCAGGAATTGCAGTTGGTCGACTCCGGTGGCTTCGTGCAGCTTGGCCGCCTTGATGCACGACTCCGGGTCGCCGGCCACGATGATGCCGCGCTCGGCCATGGTGCCGGCGTCGAACTCTTCCCAGACCTTCTGGGCTAAGGCGGCGCCGCCGGACAGGTCGAGCGCCGCGCCGCCGTTGCCGCCCTGCGTCGGCACGTCAACGTAGCGCGAGAAGTTCTGCGCCAGATGGTCGGGCACTCCGCCCCACTGGTCCAGCAGCCGGGCGTAGATGTCCTTCTGGTCCTGAACGTAGGGGCGGCCCGGCCCGAAGAAGGTCTTGAGCGACTGGGCCGACAACTCCTTGATGGCGGCGTCGTCCTCTCCGCACAGGCCGAAGCAGGACGAGAGCCACTTGTTGTTGGCGAAAGCCCCCACCGGGTTGGATTCCTTGATGGCCGTCTTGTATTCGCGGATGGACGGCTCAAGCACCGAGGGGGCGTTGACGCCGAGGGCCATCGAGCCGATGCCTTTCTGAGCGGCAAGCTGGTAGGTGGCCGGCTGGAGCGCGGCGACCCAGATGGGCGGATGGGGCTTCTGGTAGGGCTTGGGCAGCACCTGGCGCGGCGGCACCTTCCAGTACTTGCCTTCCCACTCGAAGTAGTCCGACTCCCAGATCTTGGGGATCATGGCAAGTGACTCTTCCCACATTTCCCGCGTTTCCCTAGGGTCGATGCCCATGCCCAACTGTTCGTAGGGGGCCGAACGCCCGGTGCCGAACTCGACGCGCCCGTGGGAAAGGTGGTCCACCATCGCCACCCGCTCGGCCACCCGCACCGGGTGATGGTAGGGCAGAATCACGACGCCGAAGCCTAGGCGGATGCGCTTGGTCAGCCGCGACAGCGCGCCAAATATAACTTCTGGGCAGGGCGATTCGGAGAACGTGGTCAAAAAGTGATGCTCGACGAACCACACGGCATCGAACCCCATCTCATCAGCCAGAATACACTGCTCGATGGTCTCTTCGATAACGGCATGGTCGTTCAGCATCGGCCGCTGCATCTCATAAGCCAGCGAAAACTCCATCACAAACCTTCTCGACATAAGTTAAGCGTCGTCCGTGATTCTAGCGGCAACCGGGGCGCGAGGCAACCGGGTGTCAATGCTGGGTTCTACGGTGTGTCGGGGGGCGCATACCCAGCAACCCATTGCGCCCGTTTCGCTATCTGGTTTCGCTTGCTTTTAGTTTTCCTGCCCGTAATCACGCAATGCCCCGGCCCACCGGATGAACAGTCGCGGACGATGCCAAGCCCCAACTAGCGCAACTCCCCGACAGTGATGGACACCAGCTAGGGCTCCGGGCCGCCTGCGACTACATTAGCGTGGGTGGTTTCCGATTCCAGGTAGACGGAGACTAGGCCGTCAGGACCATCTTGAAGAAAAACGTCGCTGGAAGGACGCCGCTTGTCTAGGTTCTCGTCAAAAACATGAGACTTGTTAGATACGCGGCGCAACACAACCTCGTCGTCGCGGATGCTCGCGTCATCCATCAACACTTCGCCCATCGTTGCCTGGCGTCACGCGGGCTATACGATTGCTCTGGCGTACTGCTTCAACTCGGCCCAATCATCCCGCGCAATCCCCTCGCGCTCATCGTCGCCATTGCAGAAAAAGTATTCGGCCGCTCCGCCAGGGTTGGCGCATATTTCCAAATCAATGCCCTTGCGGTGCCATTCAGCCTGCGCCCCACCCAGCCACGTGGGAATTATGGCAGGGGCAGGCGCATCATCTGGGAGGATTTGTGACAGTGTTTTAAGTAGTCGCCCGAATGAAACCCGTTCGGTTCGCTTAGCCCCGGTGCTCCAGTTGTCTGTATTGAACGGCAACTCAGATATTTTTTGCAGCGTGGGGATGAGCCAGGTTTTTTCTATCGGACTTACACCAGCGGGGATAAACAGGGTCTCATTGCCGAAGGTGGCGCGCATCCCGGAGAAATCGACAATAAGCGTCAGATTCTGCCCGCTGACCTCATTGGCGGTGTTGTGATCGTCACGCTCCCAAATCCTGATTGATGGGCAATGCGGTTTGGCGATTATCGTTGTCATGCTTTTCTCCCCCAAGCATGATGTATTTCGGGCGAAGTCAGGTCTACAAACGCCCTGAGAATCCAATCATGCCAAGTGTCGAGAGTGTCAAAAATGGCCGTTGCGTCTCCGCCTTTCGGTGCGCCTCGAGCCGTCGTTGTCATCAGATACATGGGGGTCTGCTCTGGGGCAAGAACCCGTGGCTCAATGGCTACCCGCAGCCTTCCCAGTGGGCTGCCGTTCTCGTCCGGGATGATGTACGTGGTTGTGTAATTGATTCCTTCTGAAGGAGGCAAAAAACCGTCCGTAAGGCGCGGAGCCACAGACGGGATTACTTTCTGCAAGTCTGAGTGGCCGGCCCAGATTCCCGGTTCAGGCAACAGAGCGTCAACGTAGGCCAACTCGCACTGGACTGGCAAGAAATCGCCCAAGCCATTTCTGCCGATATAAACCCTGAAATCCTCTAGATCTCTTTGGAATTTCTCTCGCATCTGGGAGTAGCTGGGGTACAGGTCGTCCCTATTTAGCTTTCGCCAAGTGTACCCAATCCGGTTTTCCTGAAGTTGCAGAGCCTCTTCCCCGGATTCGGTCATCATCAAGAGTTGCGGCGTAATTGGGGAGTTTCCGAACTGAATTTCAAATTCCGGCGCTTGCGGCCCGTCGAATCGCTCTATGTTTCGGGGTAACGGCGGGGCGACTTGGTATCTCGGAAAACGATCCCGAACTTCACTCCACCGTAGCATCACCTGCGGGCCGTCGAGCACGGGCGAATCGAACTGAACGGAAATGGCGACTTCCACAACCGGCGGTCGCTCAAATTCAGGCAGTTTCGTTGGCATATTCAGCAATTCACTGGAACCAATTGACGTTTCCGCCCCTAGCCCAGCAGCACGACCTCGCGTTGCACCGGAGAGCTGGGGTAGGGGCCTTGCTCCGACATGAACACGTCTATTTCGGAGCGGACGCCGAACTCGGGCAGGTAGATGCCCGGCTCTACCGAGAAGCAGACGCCGGGTATGATGCGGCGAGTGTCGTGGGTCTCGAAGCCGTCCAAGTTTACTGCCTCGCTGTGTACCTCGAAGCCGATGCTGTGGCCGAGGCGGTGGGTGAACCATTGGCCGTAGCCACGAGCCTCGATGTAATCGCGGGCTACCTTGTCGGCCTGCCAGCCCTGCACCGAGCCGCCCCGGCGGTGGGCGTCCTGCAGGTATTCGACGGCGGCGTCTCTCGCGCCTGTAACTATGTCGAAGATTTCCTGATGCTTTGCCGGAACGCGGTTCCCAGCGTAGGCGCACCAAGTGATGTCGGCGTAGACGCTACCCTCCGCGACCCCCTTGGCCCACAGGTCTATGAGCAGCCAGTCGCCGGGGCGGATGGGGCTGTTATGCCGGGCCGACGGTTCGTAGTGGGGATCGGAGGCGTTGGCGTTGACCGCCACGATGGGGCCGTCCGGCGAGGCGATTGCTTCCTCGGCGAACCGGCGGCGGATGAACTCGGCCAGGTCGAACTCGGTCACGCCCTGAGCCATTCGCTCCCCGGCGTGGGCAAAGGCTTCGTTGACGATGCGGCCCAGTTTCCCGGCGGTCTCACGGTGGTCGGCCAACTGCTCCGGCGTCCACTGATGAGTGGCGGCCTGCATCAAGTCGGCGGATGACACCACCTCCACGCCCAGGCTGCGAACCAGCTCAACAGTGCCGGCGTCCACGCGGGAGACGCGGGGCAGTGCATTCATTGGCGAGTATTCCATCGCCAGCCGCCCGGTTCCTGAAATCAATCCACGTAGAGATGAAACCAGGGTGTCGCGGTTGTTGTATACGATGCAGTCCACGCCGGAGTCGGCGAACTTGCCAGCGTCCACGTGGTGAGTCAGCAGGGTGGGCTTCCCGCTCAACGGCAGATAGAAGTAGCAGGGCCGGGTGACGTGGCCCGAGGGTTGGATGACCTGCCGGAATATGGGGTTGGATTCCCGGTAGTCGTATACCAGCCAGCCCGGCGTTTCGTCCTGCGCCATAAACTCCTGCGCGGCGCGGTAGACGTTCTCGAAGCGCGCTGTCTTACTGTCCATAATCACCCCAAATTCGCTAGGCGGGACCGGCGTGTGCCGCCGGCGCCTCCAGTCCATTATCGCACATCCGGCCTCGGTCAGCGGATTTCCTGTCGCATTCCGCCGTCCAGCACCACGCTGGCGCCAGTCAGGAAGGAGGCGCGTTCGGAGCAGAGGTAAACCGCCAAGTCAGCCACCTCTTCGGGGCGGCCGAGCCGGCCCATGGGGATCAGGGCGGCGGCTTCCTCAAACAACTGTTCGGGCCTCCGGTTTTCGGCCTTGCCGCGTTCCTCCATCACCACGGTCAGCGCCTCGCTCTGCACCGGGCCGTGAATCAAGTTGTTGACCGTGATGTTGAACGGGGCCAGTTCGTTGGCCATGCTCTTGGCGTATCCGGTAAGCGCCATCCGGTTGGAGGTGTTCAGGGCGCTTTCGCCGATAGACTTGACCGCCCCCACGGGGATGGAGTGAAGGGAGAAATGCGGCAGCAGATTTACTATGCGTCCCCAGCGTTGTTGTTTCATGTAGGGAACGACTTCTTTGGCGAATCGCACTGCGCCCAGAAAACTCTCATCCAGCGTCGCCATAATGGTTTCGTCGGACAGTTCGGAAGGGCGCTCCACCGGGCGCTCCTGGAGACGGTCGCCCAAGTGAGTTACCAAGATGTTTATCTGCCCGAAACGGTTGACTGTGTCCCGAACCACGCGGCGAATATCGCGGGCGTCGGTAATGTCGGCGGGAATGGCTAAAACGTGCTGCTGCGAACTGGCGCGGGCGAGTTCAAGCTCGGTGCGCCGGAGGTCGGACTCCGTTCGGGCGCAGATGGTAACGTTGGCTCCTTCACTGGCGAAGGCCAAGGCGATCGCGCGGCCTATCCCCCGGCTGGAACCTCCCACTATGGCAACTCGGTCTCTCAGCCCCAGGTCCATGACTCGCACTCGCTGTTAATGTGGAATTCAGAATTGTGAATGTGTAGCGTTTTCCCCGGCGTCAAGGTGTCAGACACGGTGGCTAAATCACTTCCCGCTGCAACAGGGAGTCTATGGCGCCGTCGGTGTAGCCCAGGCCGGCCAGTATCTCGCGGTTGTGCTGGCCCAGCAAGGGCGGGGGCTGGTCAAGGCCACCGGGAGTGAGGGAGAACTTGATTGGGATGCCGGTCTGCTTGATTTTCCCGACGGTGGGATGCAGCATTTCCTGCAACATTTCCCTGGCCTCGATTTGCGGGTCTGCGAAAACGTCGGCGAGGTCGTTGATGGGGCCGCAAGGCACGCTGAACTTTTGCAGGGATTCCACCCACTCGGCCACCGGCCGGGTCAGGAAAACCTGTTGCAGGTATGGCACCAGGACGGAGCGGTGGGTGACCCGGTCGCCGTTGGTGGCGTAGTCCGGGCTGCTCAGACCTTCCAGTTGCATACCCTCACGGAAGCGTTCCCAGATGCGTTCCGACCCCACGGCAAGGTTGATGTACTTGCCGTCCTGGCACATGAAAGCCTGATACGGGCACAGGTTGGGGTGCGCGGCTCCCAGACGGGCGGGCGGATTGCCGGTGGCGAAAAGATAGGCGGCCTGATAGGTGAGCCAGGCCACTTGGCCATCCAGCATCGAGATGTCGATGTATTGACCCTCGCCGTGCTGGGACCGGTGATGCACCGCGGCCATGACGGCAAAGGCAGCCCACATCCCGGCGCCGATGTCGGAAACGGCTATGCCAACCTTCTGCGGGTCGCCGTCGGGTTCGCCGGTCAGGCTCATCATCCCGCTGATGCCCTGCATAATCTGATCGTATGCCGGCAGGCGGCTATATGGGCCATCCTGTCCGAAGCCGGATATGGAGGTGTAGATGATTCCGGGGTTGACCGCCTTCACTGCGTCGTAACCCAGGCCGAAGCGATCCATCACGCCCGGCGTAAAGTTTTCAACGATGGCGTCGGCGTCCTCGGACAGTTTGAGAAATATCTCCTTCGCCTCGTCTTCCTTGAAGTTGAGGGTCAGGCTGCGCTTGTTGCGGTTGATGGACAGGAAATAGGCGCTCTCGCCCTCGACGAAAGGGGGCCCCCAGTGGCGGGTGTCATCGCCGCTTCCCGGAATCTCAATTTTAATGACGTCGGCCCCGTGGTCGCCGAGCATCAGCGTACAAAACGGGCCGGCCAGCGCCCGGGTCAAGTCGAGCACTTTCAGCCCTTCAAGTGCCTTCATTCCAGCCAATCTCCTTAATTCCGGCGCGGTGTCTGCTGCGCCTGCTCAGGCGGCAGAGTCCTTGAGGGGCATTGCCCCCCGCAAAAGCGCCGAGACCTTCCGTATGATACCTGTGAAACCTTACGCGAATCTTACCACAGCAAGCGCGGGGCGGACTGCCTCGCGGCGACTCTAACGCTCTGCGCTGGCTAGGGGGACTTCCTCAGAGTGGCCGCGTCGGTCAGATGGACCCGGCAACCTCCGGTGTCGGCGGGGTCAAAGTAGATCAGGCGGTAGCCCATGAAGTTGGTAAACGGCTCATCCGTCAGGAACCGGTAGCCCCGCTCCCGGTGTTCCTCCACCACCCGGTCCAGGCCCTCCACGGCATAGGCCATGTGATGAACAACCCATATTCCTCCGCTGCCGTCCAGCGCTGACGGGTCTTCGGGGCAGATAAACTCAACCTCGACGGCCCCCACCTGCAAGAACGCGACTTCTCCCAGATTGGCTACCGCTCCCCGCCCGGTGACCTCCGCGCCCAGCATCCGCGCGTAGGATTCTATCGCCGCGTCCAGGTCGGGCACCAGATAGCTGACGTGGTGAATGTCGGAAAACATACTCGCTCCTGAGTCTGGAATGCGGAAGGAAGTCCTGCCCCTGTTGCCCTATGGGGACACGGCGCATATTATATGTTTTCGTTGCGAGAGACCAAGACAAACAGTTCACAAAGTTTTATGGAGAGGAAAATGACAACGACCGGAAGCACCTACAAGATAGTCGAGCTGGTAGGCTCCTCCAGCGAAAGCATACAACAGGCCATCGACGGCGCAATTACCCGCGCTTCGCAGACCATTCGCAACCTGGACTGGTTCGAAGTGCGCGAAATCCGGGGCACTATCGACGGCGCCAGCGCCAACTGGTACCAGGTGAAGCTGGGCATCGGGTTCCGCGTCGATACGTCCGACGACATCGGCCAGGACTAGGCCCCCTGCATGGCCGGGCCGTTTATAGTCGGCCGCAACGGGGTGGTGATCGGCGCGCCGCCCCAACAGGTATTCAACTACTTGGCCGACATGACTCGCCACGGCGAGTGGAACCATGAGCCTGACTTCAAAGTCACCGCCCGGCCCGCTGGGCCGCCGGCGGCAGGCTCAGTCTTTCGACGTGAGAAGACCGGGGAAATGCAGGCGCCGCTGATTCTTCGCGGCGGCATGGGGGATAGCCTGGTGACGATGGTCAAGACTATGACCATCGTCACCTATGAGCCGTACCATACCTTGGTATTCGAGACCAGAAACAGCTACAACGGCCTGCTCCACAGCGTCGAGAAGTTAATCTTCAAATTCTGGCAGGATCCGGAGGGCACCCAGGTGTCCTTGGTCTCCGAGGTTGAGGCCATGATCCCCAGCGCTTTCATCGGCCCGGTCTATGCCATTCGCATGGTCCGGGCCGCTTTTGACCGGCTCTTGGGTGGGCGGCTGGCCGGCCTGTTCCCCCAAATAACCGTCGGCCCGCACCTGTCCCGCATTAAAAAGCTGTTGGAAACTCGGCAGATAGCCGGGGAAATTTGACCTTTCCGCTCCAGACCTTCCGGCTTCGGCAGGAATTCCCAGAGGCTCGGAACGGGGCGTGGAAGGCCATCTCAGTCACCCCATACCCGGGCGCAGATTTCCGCCACTAGCTCGAGCTTGCGCCACTGCTGTTCTTCCGTCAGCAGATTTCCGGCGGCGGTGGACGCGAAGCCGCACTGGGGACTGAGCGCCAGGTTCTCCAGCGGAACGTAAGCGCTGGCCTCTTCGATGCGTTCCAGCAGGTACTCCGGCGATTCCATCGAGGGATCCTTACTGCTGATGAGGCCGAGGACGACCATCTTGCCGGGCGGCATGAACCGGAGCGGCTCAAAAGTGCCGGCTCGTTCGGTGTCGTATTCCAGCAGGAAGCGGTCCACCGCCAAGGAGCCGAACAACCGCTCTGCGATGGCCTCGTAACCGCCCTCCGCGTACCATTTGCTCTGATTGTTGCCGCGACAAATGTGGAAGGCAACGGTTACATCAGGCCTCTGCGCCCCTTCCAGACAGAAATTGTCGGCGGCTACAGCCTCTTCAAACATCCGGTCCGGGTCTTCACCCAAGTCGCGCAGGTGCTGTCGCCATCGCGGGTCTACATAGTAACTGTAGCGAGGCGCATCCACCTGAATGCAGTAGCGAGGCGCATCCACCTGAATGCAGTCAACCCCAGATTCTAGCAGGGCGGACACTTCGGACTTGATAATGCCTGCGATGTCCCACAACAGTTCCGAACGGCTGGGATAGAATTGATCGGTCAAGCCGGGCTGGAAGCTGATTGCCGGGAACTGGCTGGGGCTGGGGATAGTCACCTTGACTGGTCCGGCTGCGTGGGTCTGCAGGAACGCCCGCTGGTTCTCGGTCAGGCTTCGCAGCCGCCGCAGCTTGCCGCCCACCACCTGCCGCGTCCCCTGCTCGGCGGGTTCACCGCCCGGCCCTTGCCAGACCCGCACCACCGCCGGGGAATCGGTGTCGACAAATCCTTCAACGGTCTCAATCAGGTCGTTCTGAAATCCGGTGCGGCGAAATTCGCCGTCAGTAAAGATATGCAAACCGGCAGACCGCTGCCGCTCCAGGGCGTTGAGGATGGCCTGATCTTCAATTGCGCGGAGTTCGCCCAGTTCCAGCCGTCCGTCTGCAAAAGCGCTTTTGGCCTCTTTAACCTCGGCCGGGCGGAGCAGGCTGCCCACATGGTCGGCGCGGTAGGTACCCGGCATCGCCTTTCCTCCTCAAGGTGGTTGCTGGTTGGGTCTCTGCGGTAGGGACTCCGCCAAACAGGTCAGTTCCGTTCGATATGAAGCTGCCAGATGTTGCTGACTTCAAACGCTCTATCCGCCCGGGGACGCGCGAATCAAGCCAACGGGACTATAACCGTGCCAACGGCGCCGGGCAAGGTATGGCAAAGCTAACGGCGGGTCTTGTCCCGGCTGCCGCTATGGTCCGGGGCAGGCAATTGCCTTTTCGCCCTGACATTAACCTCTGATGAGGAAAAGCACACCGAAGGCTGCCACTATCACGTTGATGCCAACGGCAAACACCTTGTCTGGTATGCGCCGCAACGCTCTGGCCCCGAAATATGCGCCGCCCATGGCAATTACCCCCAAGGCCAGTCCCAAGCCCGCCACCAGCGGGGTGAGCAGTTCGCCGCTGCCATATACCGCCAGTTTGGGAAGTTGTATCAGGCACATTCCCAGCGAAAAGGTCGCCATATACTCGCGGGGTTTCATACCGTAGGCCATGTAGAACACTGGCGCGAATGGCCCCGGAATTCCTATAACCGAGGCGAGAAACCCGGCACTGGCCCCCAGCGGGAAGAAGCCCCACAGCGTCATCCCCACTCGCCGGGACCACGGCAGTTGAGTGAACACCACCAGGGCAATCATCCCGCCGCCCATGATTCGGGTCAGCAGTTCGGTGTCGGCGCTGATGAACAGGAAGCTGCCAAGTATCGCAAAGGGGGTCGAACCGGCAGCGAACCAGGCTGCCACCTTCCAGTTCAGAAACTCGCGGTTGAGCCACACCCGCGTGATGGTCCCCATGAGCTGGAACACGGCCACCACCGGCACCGCTACCTCCGGGCCGTAGACCCATACCAGCACCGGCAACACCAGCACACCCCCGCCGAATCCGGCCACCCCGGAGATTGAGAAGCCGATGACCGAGGCGACGAGGATGACCGCCATTTGCCAGATTGCAATATCTCCCAGAATCTCTTGCCCTCATAAAAAATCTGGCGCTAACGGCTTCAATAATACAACGGCAGCCACGCAGGGGCGCTTGGTTGGGCCAGCAGGCGGGTTACCAACGCCCAAAATCTCGCTACAATACGCGCAACACACCCCGGCAGCGGAGGAACATGACAAACCTGGCCAACACTAAGCGAATTGGCGCCCTGGTTCCCGCCACCAACCCGGTCGTGGAACCGGACTTCTACCGTGTCGTCCCGCCCGAAATCACCGTGCATTTTGAGAGGATGTGGAACGGAACCTGGGGCAGTCAGCCGGAAGCCCCTGATAACTCCGACAGCGGCCACCGGCTCAGTATGTCCAGCAGCGAGGCCAACGAGACTGACTGGGCGCTGTTCGGATTCGACGTGAACAAGATGAACGACGACGTGGCCCGCGGAGCCGGCTCGCTGGCCAACATCGGCCCCGACCTGCTGGTCTACGCCTGCACGTCCGGCACCTGGCACAAGGGCTATATGGCCTATGACCAGAGGATGGGGGAAATCATGGAGGAAGCCAGCGGGGTGCCGTCCATCACCGCCGTGACTTCCTGCATCGCTGCCATGCGCCACATGGGCAGCCGCAAGCTCAGCATCGCTGGCCCTTACCGCAACTACCACCTGCGAAACCGCCTGAAGCCGCTGATGGAGGAGGCCGGTTTCGAGGTGCTCAGCGCCGACGGCGAACCCTGGATGCAGGACTCAATGAACCCGCGGGAGATCGACGCGGAGCCTCCGCAGACGATCATAGATTTTGTGCCCACGGTGGCCCAAGAAGAGGCTGACACCATCTTCCTGCCTGGCACGGCCTGGCGTGCCCTGGATGCCGCCGAATCGCTGGAGCAGATGCTGGGGAAGACGGTCATCACGGTAAATCAGGCCACCATCTGGATGGCCCTTCGCCGCTTGGGCTGGACGAAGCCCATCCCAGGGTACGGCAGCCTGCTGCGGAGCCTGGAGTAGTTGAGGGCGCGAGGCGCCTGAAGCGGGGAGTTGGTGCCGGGAGAGGGGGTCGAACCCACACACCTGTTAGGGTAGCGGATTTTAAGTCCGCCGCGTCTGCCATTCCGCCATCCCGGCATTAGCTACGAAAAACTATGAAATCAGGGTTTTTGACCTAATCCTTGTCCAATTTGCCATTCCCTGGTTTTTCTCGCCCCTCCATACCGCTCCATGCGTCTCCAAAACGCTGAGCGGCTTCCTCCTGTACTGTAGGCTGAACATGAGAATAGAGATTTCCAATTATGGCTATTCTACCATGCACCAGCCTCTCCGATCTGGCAAGGCGGCATGCGTCACGTGACGAAGATGGAATTGAGCGAGGTTCTGCCCAGGACGTTACGAACTATTAGGCAGCAAAACCTCGGGGGATGATGTTCATGGGGCCGCGGTTCTGATTAGACCGAGGTCGATGGTTCGAGTCCATCCGGGCCCACTACTTCCGGCCTGCGTATACTTCTGGTACTATTCTAGCGATACAATTCTTGGTTGCTCACCCTAATATCGTGATGGCGCCTGACGCCGCCGCGTGGATTGTGACGTGGCCTGATTCAGCTCGCACGCGGTCGACGGAGGTCTCTGTAGTGAGTCGCATGATTGTCAACCGTATGAGTGTGCGCTAATCTTGGTTTTTAGGCAGTTTCTAAGCATAGAGATGGGTCCGTAAGATAATCGGCGCTATAACAGCGCAAATGTTGAACTATCAAGGATATGGGAAGAAGGCAGGATGCCAGCAATCTAAGGAGCGCGCGTCATGGCAAACAAGATCCGCTTGGGGTTTGTGGGTGCGAACGTAAACTCGACCTGGGCCTCGCAGTCGCATTTCCCGGCGCTACTGGCCAGTCCGGATGTCGAGTTCACCGCAGTTTGCACCACCCGGCCCGAGAGCGCGGAAGAGGCTCGTCAAGCCTTTGGAGCAAAGCTCGCCTTCCATGATTTCCGGGCAATGGTAGTGTCGCCGGAGATCGACGCGGTGGCCGTGGTTGTGCGGGTGCCATCGCACTATGAGGCAACGAAGGCCGCCATCGAAGCTGGCAAGCACGTCTTCACCGAGTGGCCTTTGGGACGGAATACCGCTGAAGCTGAGGAACTTGCAACTCTGGCCCGGGACAAAGGTGTGCAAACCGCAGTAGGTCTGCAATCGCGAGTCAGTCCCGCATTGCTGTATGTCAAGGAATTAATTGAAGCCGGCTATGTGGGCGAGCTGCTCTCGTGTCATGTGACCACCATGCGGGATGGCGCGTTGGAACGCCCTTCCAGCCGCACTTGGCAGCGTGACGCCAGCCTGGGCGCCAACACCCTGACCATCGCCAACGGACACGTCATTGACGCCCTGCGCTTTGTGGCTGGCAACTTCTCCCGGGTGGCGTGCATGGTCAGCACCCAAGCAAAGCAATGGTACGAGACCGATACCCAGCAATTTGTGGAAGTCACATCCCCGGACAATGTGAGAGTCAGCGGACAGTTGGAGAGCGGCGCGGCAGTGTCGGTCCATGTTGGATCTGTCCCCTGGGCCGGCAGCGGCTTTCGAATGGAGATCTACGGGCGGGACGGCACGCTGGTCACCACGGGGAGCGTCTCGTCGCAGCGCGGTGAGATGCTACGGGTGCAGGGCGCGCAGGGAAGCCATGAGTTGCAGGACCTGGATATACCTGAGCGTTTCGTTTATGTGCCGTCCGACTTTCCCCGCGGCGATCCATTCAACATCGGGCAGATGTATGCTCTGTTCGCCGAGGCGGTCCGAACCGGACAGAGCCGGCTGCCGACGTTTGATGTCGCGGTTGACCTGCACCGTTTCCTCGATACCATCAAACAGGCGTCGGACACAGGGCGGGAGTTGCCGGTTGCCTGAAACGACATTTTCTCAAGAGCCAGAAATACGCTGGCAGCCAATAGCCATGTCCAACCCTGTGTCCAACGGCGTGGTATACAGGGGTCTGGGACAACCGTCTATGCGCGATAGTCGCATCACCGCTTTGATAGATTCTTTTAGAGGAGAACATTACGGCGGGTAGTTCGAATGGTACGATAAAGGTATAGTATGATCAAGTTCCGTGGTCGCCATGCTGGCAATGGCTAAGTCCGACGGGACCTAGCCGAAGAACGGGTCCGATAGGAATGCCCTCAACGTATTGAAGGGACCTATTGGGTTGCTGATCGACAGGCCCCTACCGGCGATGCCATTAGCGGGCGAGCCGGCTTTTCCCGGCTCCGGATTCACCTCACTGTGGGCCGCCCGCAGCATTTTGTAGGCTTGGAGGCAAGGATGTTGAAATATAGGGATACTCTGAACAAGTGGGGAAATCAGGGTGCCGGCGTATCTAAAATCACGGGTTTTAGGGACTTATTCAGAGTATCCATAGCTTTTCGGGTCTGGCGCTAGCTCTATGCATTCTGCTGACCGCTGCGTTCGTGGTGGGGTGCAGCGGCGAGCAGCCCACCGGGCAGTCCACGCCCACCAGCGGCAGCCAAGCCACCGAGCAGTCCCCGGCCACTGGCAGCGGCGAGCAGACCACCGGGCAGTCCACGCCCACCAGCGGCAGCCAAGCCACCGAGCAGTCCCCGGCCACTGGCGGCGACGGGCAGCCCACCGGGCAGTCCACGCCCACCAGCGGCAGCCAAGCCACCGAGCAGTCCCCGGCCACTGGCGGCGACGGGCAGCCCACCGGGCAGTCCACGCCCACCAGCGGCAGCCAAGCCACCGAGCAGTCCCCGGCCACTGGCGGCGACGGGCAGCCCACCGGGCAGTCCACGCCCACCAGCGGCAGCCAAGCCACCGAGCAGTCCCCGGCCACTGGCGGCGACGGGCAGCCCACCGGGCAGTCCACGCCCACCAGCGGCAGCCAAGCCACCGAGCAGTCCCCGGCCACTGGCGGCGACGGGCAGCCCACCGGGCAGTCCATGGACTCCGAGTCCGACCACATAGAATACATGGTAAAGTTGCTGGCTCTGGACCTTGTCTATGACTTTTGGTTTCTGGACCTTGCGTCAATTTCCGCTGACCCCGAACTGGCGCTACTGAGTCAGAACTTGACGGACACTTGGAACGGATGGAACCAAGACAGTAGCGATGAATTCGGTCTCACTCTACAAGATGCTGCCTTTGCCGTGTCCCTGCCCGGTAAGGCTGTATTTCTAGGCGGGATTGAGGACGTAGAAGGGCTGCGGGAAACCGTGGCTGGCTTGGGCTACCAGGAGCAGGAAAGCAACGGGGTAGTTTACTGGGTTGAACCCTCTCAAGAGGGTGAGAAGTGGGACAGCTTCACGATTCTCCCGAACGGCGTGGTCATGATAATGGAAGGAGACCCAGACTATTTCTTGGAAGGCCAACAGGGCATCTTTATAAAGTATGGGTCGTCGTATTGGGATGAGGACCGTGACTGGCAGAGGTACCTGAATTCGCTCGATAGTGAACTGGATATCGGCTTGATAGATGATGTAGTTTCGGACATACGCAACAGTTTGATGGTTCACTTCGAGTATGGTCAAGACACGCAATCCGCGTGGACGAAGGCAGGGGCCGGGACAGTAAGACTTAAAATAATAACAGGCTTCCCAGACGACGATAGCGCAAAGCTGGCGGAGACAGAGGCTAGAGAGAATCTTTCGGAACTGCGAGCAGAGGCAGAGCGTGCGGAAACAGAAGAACAGCAGGCAATGGCGGAAGATCTGTCGGCTTGTCCTGTCCTAGAGGCTGACCGGAGTGGTAGAGAGCTGACCTTCACACTAGTTTGCCGCACTGACTATTTCGATTTCAGATTCGCCAACTATCTGCTTAGCGTTCGATGACCGGCTGTAGCTTGCGCCTTCGAGTTTCGGTTGTCCGGCCTGCGGGCACAGGGTCCGCTCCAGTACGGTCGCTTCGAGTCCACCAGCGCCGGGCCAACTACACCGGCGGCGTGAAGACCAGCGGCTTCGTTGTCGGCTTGGGCCGTGATTCCGAAGGCCAAGCGTCGCCGCGAAGCGGTTCCTCTGCTTCCTTAAGCAGTGGGGCTCTGCACACCGGCGGGTTGCGGGAAGAAAGCGCGGCTATGTGCTGGGGCGATCTTTCAATACTGATTCACCCGTGGTTCCAGACTGATTCACCCGTGGTTCCAGGGCCAGTCCCCGGTAGCTCTGACATATTGGGCGACTGACCGGCCCCAGCCCTCTCCAGTCGAGCGGAGTTGTCAGGCTGTCGCGGTTACCGTTTCATGGGTCTTCAGGAAGCGCCGGGCGTGGGCTACGACCTCGTCGATGTGAGCCTGCGAGTCTTTCCAGGGATAAATCGTCACCTCGGAGTTCGGGGCGAGGCTGGCAACCTCCATCGCGCACTCGTATGGGTGCGCCGGCACATCGTCGGGCGCTATCAGCAGAGGTGTCTGCAGGGTACGCACGAAATCGCGGGAAACGGTGAAAACGAAGTCGGCGCGGTCAGTGTACATACTGGTCAGGTAGTCATGGACCATATCCATCGTGATTTCAGGGCGCTTCTCGCAGAGGGGCGGCCCCCACCCCGCTGTGTTGTTCTGGTAGAAAATATCCGGCATCTCCGGCCTGAACCCGCTGGGTTGCATCAACGCCGCCGCCACAACGCGCTCCGGGGCCAGCCTGAGCAGGTTGTGGATCATCGGCCCGCCGATGCAGAACCCCATGACCAGGAACTCCTTGATGCCTAGGTGATCCATCAGCCCAAGCTGGTCATCAGAGTGGGCATCCCAGGGGCGGTCGATCTCCAGTGGGCCACTGGATTGGCCCAGATTAGCATTGCGTAAGTCGGCGGCGATACAGCGGAAGTCGTCTTTGTAGGTCTCCATAGGGTTGAAGGGCACCGACGTCTGCAAGGATGCCACGGTGGAATTAAGTCCGCCACCCGGAATGATCAGCAGGGGAAATCCTGAACCGGCCTCTTCATAGTAGATACGGTTGGGGCCTCTTTCGTAGAACGGCATGGCGATGTTCCTCCATCAGCGAGTTGCAAAGCTAACTTGATGTCTAACACGCAGGCAGGCCGGAATTTGCGGCACAACATCCGGAGGCGGCGTGTTCAACGGGATTATGCTTAGTCTGCCTGTCCCAACGTTGAATCTAGCCCAGGATGGCTCAAGCGGTCAAGATAACGGCCGGGAGCGCCGGGAGCTGTTAGATGCAGCCGTAGTTCGGTATGAACCGGCCACACCGGGAAACCAAAGACAGGGTGGAGCTATATGGCGCCGCCCACTCTCATCGTCCGGGAGGGTCCGCCGGTGTATTGACCGGAAATAATTCGGGAAAGGACCGGTGTCGGTAATCACCGCATCGTCTCCGGTCAATAATTCAGGATTTAAGCGCAACAGCGCCTACTTTGCGGCCAGGATGTCGTAGGCCAGCGCCAGCATGATTCGTGTGCCGCTCATCAGGCTTTGGATGCCCACCGATTCGTCGGTCCCGTGAACTTTCGCAAGCATTGGGTCGTCGTCGGGGTGGGAGCCGACCATGCCGTAGGTGGTGGTCCCCAGGTTGCGGGTGAAGCGGGAGTCGGTAAACCCGGTGCTCAGCGAGGGTACCCACTGGATGTCGTCCCGCTCCAGGGCCTTGGCGGCGCTGACCTGGATTCGCTGGGCGAAGTCTGTCTCAAAGGGAGAGGCGTTGGGAATCGACATATAATCGATGTCAATCTCCACCCCCGGAATCCCGTCGAGTATCTTGCCCAACTCCTGCCGGACGTAGGCTTCGTCTTGATGGGGCAGCGTCCGAACATCGCAGGTCAGGCGGACCGACTCGGGAACGCTGTTGGACTTGATGCCGCCCTGAATCATGGTCGGCGTAATGGTCATCCGCGATAGCGCCTTCATAATTGAGGCGAACCGCGGGTTCTCATCCTCGGTGTCCGCGATAATCTGGTCGATGTTCGCTGCCGACGGCCTGTCTTCGATGGCGAAAACCGACAGGTGCTGGAACAGGCTGGTGGAAGTGTCCCGCTCCGGCTCGTAGGCTTCAATTCGCTTCACAACTTCCGACAGGCCGAACAGGGCGTTTGAGCCCTGCCAAGGAGTTGACGCATGGGCGCTCGAGCCCCGGACCTCAATCTCCAACTGCAAGCGGCCTTTCTCGCCCACTCCCAGCAGATAAGTGAGGTTCCCTGCCGCCGTGATGGGAACTCCGCCGCCCTCGTTCACGGCCAGAGGAGCCGCCAGCTTCTCTGGATGGTTCTCGGCCATCCAGCCAAACCCGTAGCGGCCGCCATGCTCCTCATCGGCGCAGGAGGCCAGAATCAGGCTGTCTTTGAGTTGGACGCCATTCCGCTTGAGAATTCGCAAGGCGATCAGTTGGCAGGTGAGCAGGGCCTTGCAGTCCGACGCGCCGCGGCCAAAGACCCGGCCATCGGCCACCGTGGCGCTGAAAGGAGGAAACCGCCAATTCTCCTCCTCTTCCACCGGCACCACGTCCAGGTGGGACATGAACATCAGCCCGGCCTTTCCCGAACTGCCTTCCAGCCGCGCAATAAGGTTGCCCCGGTCCGGAGCGGACTCGATAATCTCGCAGGCCACGCCGTCTTCGGCCAGCCATTTCTCGATGTACCGGCATAGCTCCGTCTCGTTGCCGGTGGGCATGAAGCCGGAGTTCACCGTGGGAATGCGGACCATGTCCTGTTCCAACGCCACAATCTCGTCGCGCATTTCATCAACTTGGTCCAATAAGTCGTCCAAATTAGGCATCTATTGTCCTCCGGAAGATTGTCAGTGTTTGCCCCGGGACTAGAAACCAACGGCGTAGGCCTCGCACCGCGGGTCTGCGCCGCCTTGCAGCACCTTGGTCTCCGGGTTGCGAGTGATGACACAGTATAAGGCTGAGCCCTCCCACCAATCTGGATACTTCTCTATCGTGTGGCCCTTCCGCCGTAATTTCTCGGCCACTTCATCGGAAATACGGCCTTCCAACCGCAGCATCCCCGGCTCATATTTTGACGCCCAGTTGGTACTGGGGAAGTTATAGCTGTAGAAGCGTGGTTCCTCCACGGCCTCTTGAGGGTCGCGGCCAAATTCCAGGACGTTCAACAGCAGTTGCAGAGTGCCCTGCGGGATATGGTCACCGCCGTGAGCGCCAAGGGCCATCACGGGCTCGCCGTCGCGCAACACCAGAGCAGGCGCAGGGGTGAGTCTGGGCCGCTTGCCCCCTGCGACCGATGCCGGATGACCTTCGGTCAGCTTGGACTGGGAGCCGCGCAATGAGAACGCCAGGCCGGTGCCCGGAATTATTGGCCCGCCGTTCTTGGTGCCCTCGCTGGGGGTGCAGGAGAAGATGTTTCCATCCCGGTCGATTACGGCGAAATAAGAAGTTCCGCCGCCGCTGACTCCGGCTGTGCCAACCGGGACCGCCGCCTCTCTGGGGGACTGCGGGGCGCCTTCGATAGTCGCCCTCCCGTTTCGCGGGTCTCCCGCGGGGGGCGTGCCCGGCCAAGCCAGGTCCGGGTCGATTAGAGACCGGCGCTTAACCAAGTATTCCTCCGCCAGCATTTCATTGATTGGCACGTCCACGAAGTCCGGGTCTCCCACGTACTGCTCCCGGTCGGCAAAGGCCAAATTCAAGGCCTGGTTCACCGTATGGATGTACTCGGCGGAATTGTGGCCCATGGACGCCAGGTCGTATCCCTCCAGAATCTTGAGGGCTTGGGGGAACGTCGGTCCTTGGCCCCACGGCCCTGTGCTGTATACGTCGTAACCCTTGTAATTTACCGTCACGGGGGGAGCCACTTGGACATGATACCGGGCTAGGTCTTCCGCGGTGAGCAGCCCTCCCATCTCCCGGTTGTATGCGGCGATCTGGCGGCCTAGTTCGCCGACGTAGATGTAGTCTCTGGCCGCCTTGAGCGCGGCCTCCCGTCCTTTCCCGGCGTTGGAAGCCTCCACATCCGCGATTTTGGACAAGGTGGCAGCCAAGTCCTTTTGATAGAACATCTCCCCCTGTTTGGGGGCGCGGCCGCCAGGCAGGTAAATCTCGGCGGTTGACGGATGGGCGTTGTACTGGTTGAAGGCGGTCTTGAACCGGCCGGCCAGATAACGGAACATGGGGAACCCGTTTCCAGCCAGGTCTATGGCCGCGGTCGCCACCTGTCCGAAGGTCATCGTGCCAAACTTGGACAGAGACGTCAGCCACGAATCGGCGGCGGCCGGCGTTAAGGACGAGAGAACGCCGGCCGGAATCTTTCCGCCATGGTTTTTCTGAAAGTACTCGACCGACGCGGCCTTGGGCCAGACCCCGAGCCCGTCAATAGTGGTAACTTCTTTCCGGTCAGCTAGGTATATGACCGTGGGCGCCACGCCCAGGAAGCTGCAATCATCGACATGCACCACGTTCAACGCCAAGCCAACGGCCACTCCAGCGTCAATCGCGTTGCCACCGTTTTTCAGGACTTCCAAACCGGCCATGGCAGCACTGGGGTGGCTGGCCACAACCATTCCGTTGACACCCTGCATCAATGGACGAAGACTGGTTAGCGTGGTCCCTTTGACCGGCATTTTTAGGCCTCCGAATCGTAGACCCACGGCAGGCGTGGTAGTATCAGGCTATATTCCAACGGGCGCTGGAGAGACGGCGCCCTATCGAATATGAGTATAGGGATTCGGAGCGCCTTTTGAAACTGGCTCAGAATCTCTCGCATCGACCATCCCGGCATTAGCTTGTTTCAGACGATTTCCCGGTTTGGTTTGCTCACATGGTATGAGCCATCCGGGCGGGATGCCGTTGGGCGCACCAATACACTATAAGCAAACGGGATCTTCGGAAGGATTTACCGTTCCAGATTGCCCGGTCTGCCAGAATGCTTCACCTTTCTGGTAACGCTGACTTTCCGGTGCATTCTGTTCCCAGTGTGCAGCGGGCCGGCCCCGTCCAGCGATCCCGTCCAGCGGCCCCGTCCAGCGGCCTCGTCCAGCGATCCCGTCCAGCATCCCGTCCAGCGGCCCCGTCCAGCGGCCTCGTCCAGCGATCCCGTCCCCGGAACGTCCGATATGGGCAATCCGGGACAAACAGGTTAAAGTGGACCGGTGCAGTGAGAGCGTCCGGGTGGATAATGTAGGCTGGCGCTTCCTGGCCTACCTCGCCTCCGCGGCAATAACCCGCTGGCGCCCTGACAGCACCATACCAGTCTTGCAAAGGCCCCGCCATCCGCTCTTCACGTCGACTACCTCGCCCGCGCACATTTGACGCCTGGCTTGAATACCGGGATTTTCGGATGCTCTGGTGCGCAAATTTTTGCGCCAACACGGCAGTTTGGCTGCAACTGCTGAGCGTGGGGTGGCTGGTCAAGGATTTGTCCGAGGGTTCGCAGATCGGCGGTCTCCTAGTGGTCTCCGTGGGTGCGATCAACACGCTGCCGGGGCTTATCGTGAATCCCTTGACCGGCGTCCTGGGTGACCGGCTGGACCGCCGTAAGCTGATGATAACGGTTCAGGCCTTGGGCGCGGTTGTTGCGCTGGGATTCGCCTTCCTAGTAGATAGCCAATTCATTAGAGCCTGGCACGCCTACGCTTACGTGCTCATTTCCGGGTCATTCTTGGCGATTACCCAGCCGATGCAGCAGGTACTGGTCGCCAACACCGTTCCGCGGGAGACGGTGGGCAACGCCTACGCCATCAACGTGCTCACGATAACCGGCACACGCATATTCGGCCCGTTCGTCGGCGGCCTGCTCATCTTCTGGCTGGGTTACTTCTGGAACTTCGCCCTAGAAAGCGCGCTTTACTTGGCGGTGGTGCTTTTCCTGCTGTCCATGCGTTTGCGCTACACGGCCCCGCTCCCCGAAGGGGTCAGCCGGAGGTTCTCGCCCTTGGCTGATTTCCGGGACGGGATTCTGCACCTGTGGCGGCAACAGCGGGAAATCCTGCAGATGATGGTGTTGTCGATCATACCGAACACTGTGTTGCATCCGGTGTGGTTCCTGCTGCCCTTGTTTACGGTGCAGGTCTTGCGCGCCGACGTGGACATGGGCGGCTATCTGCTGGCGATAACGGGAGTAGGCGGATTTATTTCGACTCTCATCATCGCATCGTTCGGACTGCCGACTCGCAAAGGATACGTCCTGCTGGTGACGGCGGCGTTCAGTTCAGTCTGCACCATGGCGTTGGCTTATTCGTCCTGGATGCCGGCCGCTTTTCTGTTTCTGGCGCTGATGTCGCTGTTCCAGTCTCACTACCGCACCACTCAGGGGACGGTGGTGCTGACCATCGTACCGGATCAATTCCGCGCCCGAACCTTCAGCGTACTGGCATACGAACGCGGATTTCTGACAGCGGCCAGCATCCTGGTGGGTATGTTGGCCGATGCCACCTCGGCGTCAATGGCCATACTGACCCTGGGCGCGCTGGGCCTGGCGTTGACGGCGGTCTGTGGGGTCGCTTTGCCAAGAGTGCGCGCGCTGCACTGATCCTTCGCGCGCCAACTGGCGTTGCAGATGGCTGGGAAGCGCCCTCTAAACATCCAGCAGCGCTCCGTGAATCGCATAAGGCGATAGACGGGTTGCAGATGCGGACTGACGGAGTTGGAAGGAGAGTAAAATCCGGGTTGCCCATCCCGAAATTGCCGCCCTGCGGTTGGCAAAACAGCGCACTGAGCCGGTGCAGAATTCCAGCGATGCACAGGGCAAGAAGAGGAAGCAAAACTAAGGGTTATGAAGGGACAAAGGGGATGCACTGCGAGAACTGCGGGACGTGTTGGAGGCGACGGGCGGATTCGAACCGCCGCATAGAGGTTTTGCAGACCTCCGCCTTAACCGCTTGGCTACGTCGCCTTGACTGCCCAGCCCCGTATGTTGAGGCAACGGGCCACCGGAGCTACTGCCAGGCCATCTGGCCGGTTCATGGTGCCGAGGGCGGGATTTGAACCCACACAGGCAAATGCCCACGGCCCCCTCAAGACCGCGTGTCTACCAATTCCACCACCTCGGCCGGGCCAGTAAAAATCCATTTTATAGTATCTTGCGCCCCTCGGCAACATCCTGTCCGCGCAAGACCAGAACGATTGCAAAGTTCCCTCTCCCCCTGGGAGAGGGTGATGGTGAGGGCATTCCCCAGACGAAAACTGTCCCGAACGAATGCCGCAGCCCTTGCCGGGTTCCCCTAATACGATTTCCGGGTTCCCCTAATACGATTTTATGACACCTGGCCCTTGCCAAGCCCTATGACACCTCTCTAGCATAGTCCCTGTATGCCCCTGCCCGTCCGCCATATTCGGCCCTCACCACGGCCGCCCCAAACAGAAAATAACCAAATGGCCGGAAATGACCGGGAATGACCGGGAAACCAAAAAAAGCCACTCAGGCAGCATCGGGAAGTGCAGTCATGTCTTTGTGTAAAATCCTCAAGAGTCCGCTCATAGAGAGCTCCAGAGTCCGCCCATGGCGAGCTGGTCGAACCACCAACGGACTCGGACAACTCAGGGCCCAGCAGGGCAATTGCAAAGTCATGTTCAGCCACCAAACCGTTAGTCCTGAGCTTGTCGAAGGACGGTCTCTGAGAATCCGCTCGCGGTTCGACAAGCTCACCAGGAACGGATTCTCAGAGACTTTGCAATCGTCCTGCGCGCAAGACCAGGGCAAACGCATTCTAAAATCGGGTGAGGTTGGAAGTCTGAATCCTTTGGCAATCGGCGCCAAGCATATTCTGGATTGTGCCCAAACTGGTCAATTTTACGATAATTGACCAACGAACAGGCAGCAATTTTTTTGCGTCGAATTAGAATGCGGTTGCACTCTCCATCCCTGCCTCTGGCTGCAAAAACGCCGCCGATTCCTGCTATAATCCTGCCGGTCGCTGCCCATTTTCCTGCCGCCGGTTGCCGGAGTTTGCCATGCCCCCCTTCGACCCTCGCGCCATTAGCGCCATCACCTTCGATTTGTATGGCACCCTGCTGGACCTGGAGGCTACCTTCGCGCCCGCCTTTGACGGCTTCCTGCGAGATCGGGGCGTCGCGGCCGACGCCGCCGAAATGGTGCGAACGTGGGAGTGGGCCTACCTCCATGAGGGGATGGTGGATACCTTCCTCGGCGGAGAGCGGACGTCTTTTGAGCAGTTGCGGCGGTCTACGCTGTCGCAGCTATTCGCCCGCTGCAGCATCGAGCATAGCCGCCACGACATTGAGGAACTGCTGACCGCCCGCGCCACGCCGGCGCTGTTTCCCGACGTGGTCGAGAGCCTGACCGCACTGCGGGGCCGGTTCACCCTCTCAGTGCTCTCCAACGGCGACCTGACGATGCTGGAGCGCATCGTGTCCGGCTTGGGCATACCCGTGGACCGGACGATTTCGGTGGAGCAGGCCGGTTGCTACAAGCCCGACCTGCGGGTGTACCGCCGCGCCGCCGAACTGCTGGGCGTGGAAACCGGGCAAATCCTCCACGTAGCCTCGCACGCATGGGACATTCGAGCCGCCCGCGCCGCCGGAATGCGGGGCGCCTACGTTGACCGCCACGGCATCCCCTACGCCCCGTTCACCGACGACCGCCCCGACCTCGAAACCGCCACCCTGCCGGAGCTTGCCGCCATACTGGCCTGACCGCCGCAACGATGCGCCATGTCCGCGGGCACGGCCGCGTCAGCCCGCCGAATTTCGCGCCAAGAGAAACGATACGGAGAAAAACTATGTCCATCCGCTACGGCGTCGACTTGGTGCTAGACCCGGACTTTACCGCGCTGGTCTACCGGGCGCGGCAGGTGATTTGCGGCCAATACGGCTCTTGGGCCGCCGAGATGCAGATGCTGCGGATGCCCCTCACGCCCTACTTCCCATGCCCCGAAGACGCCCTGCCGGTTCTCGCGGCGCAGGTTGACAGCCTGGCCCAAGAAAGCCGGGCCGAAAGCCCCAACTTCCCGGTCCACCGCGTCGGCGCCGTTGCCGATGCCGTCATGAACGGGATAGCTCTGGATTTCGCCTCATCTGATTCGCTGGTCAAGCTGCAACGGAAGGCAGTCGAGGCCGTGCAGGAGCACTCCGGCGACTCAGGCGCCGGCAGCTTGCCCTTCCGCCCCCACGTCGCCCTGCTGGAATACGGCGCGTTTCCCGGAGCGATACTGGCCGACGCGGTAGAGTTCGCCCGCGGCGTGGCGGCCGGCCTGTCGCTGCCGCTGGGGACGCGAGCCTGGCGGCTGCTGCTGACGCGCTACTCCTCCGAGGCCGCCGGTGACGACTGGAGCGCAGGCCGCTGGGCCACCGATTTATCGTGGCAGCAGTTGTATAGCTATCGGCTGTAGCCCCGAAGTCACCTCAGTGTTCGAGTTGCCGAGTTTAGTCTAGGAACAGCCCTTGCCGGGTTGAATCCGCCGATGTAGACGTTGGTTTTTATCGGCAGTCCTGACAAATGCAACGGCCACCTCGCAAGAGGTGGCCGTTGGCGCCCAAACGCCAGAAGCAAATGGGGCGATCATACACCAATATAATTCCCGGTTCCTACGCCGTGGTCAACAGGCAGAAGCAACTACAGCCATCCATAGAACCTTCTTCGCTCCGCTCGTTAGTCCGCCAGGACGGTTGCCTCCACCTTGCCTTTGAAGGCGGGCATCACTTCCTTGGCGAACCATTCAAGTTGCTCGGTGATGATGCTCTGGGGGGTGCCTACGGGGTGGCTGACGCCTACCCGCTCCAGGCCGGGGTATTCTTTTTCGACGGCCTTCAGTTGCTCGATTACCCGGTCGGGTGGGCCGGCCAGGAATGCGCCAGACTCCACCGCGCCCTGGATCGTCGGCAGTCCGGCGTTGGGAGCGCGGCGGGGGTCGCTGATGTCGCGGATTTGCTCCTCAGACAGTCGGCGGGTCAGGCGCAGCGGGCCGAACATCTTGAGATTCTCCTCAAAGAAGCCCTGGGATTCATCCATTGCCTGCTCCACGCTGGGGGCTAGGTGGAAGTGGAAGCCTACGCTGAGGCCCTCGCCGGGCTGCGGGTCTTCGTGTCCGGCGCGAATCATAGCGTCGCGGTAGCCGTAGATGATGTTGTCCATCGCGCCGCCCTCGGCCACGCCGCCGCCAATGATGCCCTTGATGCCGTGCTTCACCATGAAGTCCAGAGCGCGCTGCGTACCGCCCTGAATTGGCTGCCAGCACTCCACGGGCAGCTTGCGCGGGCGCGGCACCAGGGTCAGCTCCTTGAGAGTGTAGCCGCGATAAGGCACTTCCGGCGGCAGGGTGTAGTTCTTCCCTTGGTGGGAAAAGGACTCTTCGTTGAACGCCTTGAAGATGATGTCTACCTGCTCCTCGAACAGCTCGCGGTTGGCGTCCTGGTCTTGCAGGGGCGAGCCGAAGCTCTCGACCTCGCGGGTGTGGTAGCCCCGGCCCACGCCGAAGATGACCCGTCCGCCGGTCAGGATGTCAGCGGTGGCGAAGTCTTCGGCCAGCCGCAGCGGATGCCACATCGGAGCGATGTTGAAGCCGCATCCAAACTTGAGGTTCTTGGTTATATGGGCCAGGTGTACGTTCACCATCAGCAGGTTGGGCAGGCACTCGTAGCCTTCCGGCTGGAAGTGATGCTCCGCCATCCACATGGTGTCGTATCCGTGCTTGTCCATCGTGGTGGCGATGGCCTCGGTCTTCTCAAAGACAGTGGACAGGTGGTCGTTGTCAAACTGCCGGTCGTTGACCGCAGTGCCGCCGTAGCCGACGTTGGTCATGTCAACATGGCCGGCGTAGAGGCTGTCGAACTTGGTAATCATTGGGGCCTCCGTTAGTTGTTGATTGCGGGTGGCCGTTCATCCGCCTATTCGCCCGTAGGGGCGCACGGCTACAATATGGGCAATGCCCGCTGCCTATTCGTAGGGCTGCAACTGGATTTCGTGGAGGGCGGGGATGACTTCCTTGCCCAGCAGCTCCACCGAACGCATGACCTCGGCGTGGGGCATATCGCCCTCGTTTCCGTAGATGTGGAGGTAGCCGGGGTTCAGCCGCTCGATGATCTGCCTGAGCTTGCGAATGACGGTGTCGGGGCTGCCGACAATCACGTTGTCAACGTCCTGGAGTTCTTGGTAGCTCATGCGGCGGCCGAACCCGCCCGCGCCGGGCAGTTGCCGTTGTATGCGGACGGCCTCGCGCGACTGATAGCCGGGCGGGTCGTTATGCTCCACCGGGCCGCGGTTGCGGTGGTTCTCGGTCCAGAGGAAGGTCTCGCCGATTCGCTGTGCCTCTTCGTCGGTGTCGGCGCAGAACACCCGCAACAGGTATCCGAAATGCTCCGGCCCGGGGGTGAATCCAACTTCCCGGGCGGTGTCGATGTAGACGCCCTTAAGTCCCTCGGTGTAGTCCAGCAGCGAACCCAGGTTCATGTAGGGGTGCTGGTGACGGGCGGCCCAGACCACGCTCTCCGCGCTGGACAGGCCGGGGAACCAGATGGGCGGGTGCGGGTCCTGCACCGGCAGCACCCAAGGGTTGACCACCCGGTAGGAATAATACTGTCCTTCGTACCGGAAGGGGCCGGGTTGCGTCCAGCACTTGATGATAAGGTCGTGAGCCTCCTCGAAGCGGGCGCGGTTCTCGGCGGGAATGATGCCCCCGGCCAGGCTCTCCACGGCAGTGCCTCGCACGAAGCCGGAGATGATCCGCCCGTTGGAGAAGCAGTCCAGCATGGCGATTTCCTCGGCCATGCGGATGGGGTCGTTGACCGCGATAACGTTGCCCAAGATGGCGATTTTGGTGTTCTTGGTTATCTTGGAGATGACCGCCGCGTCGAGATTGACCGCCGGCTTCATGCACCAGTAGGAGGCATGATGCTCGTTGGACATTATGCCGTCGAAACCGACTTCATCTGCCAGCGCGTACTGCTCATGGTACTGGTTATAGAGTTCGTGGGCCTTCTCCGGGTCGAAGAAGGTGTTGGGGAAGCCGAGCCTGCCGGAGTCGTACTGCTCCAGGTCGGCGTCTGTAATTGGAGCGTAGGGCTGCTCGGAGAACCAGAAAACCTCAACCGTGTCTTTCATTGAAAAGCGGCTCCTTGGAGTTGGCGTAGCAAATCAGCAGGCCCGCGAAAGCGGAACTGCGGCTGCCCGCAATCTAACCATTGGGCGGCAGGGTGTCAAGGCGATGGACGCCTTTCCGCCCGGTCACGCCACGTCCGCGGGCTTTGCCGCCAGCTCGCGCCCGGCGCTGCGGCCCAAGCCGAACCAGAATGTCATCAGCAGCATCAGGCCCGCGGCGCCAGTGATGGCAAGGGGCCAGCCCACCTCCGCGGCTACGAAGGACAGGGGCAGCGCGCCAAGGTAATGGAATCCGGGGGTGAAGTGGAGTATGCCCATCACGCGGCCTCGCACCTCAGCCGGGCACGAAAGCTGCAGGATGGTGGTCGCCAAGGGCCAGACGGTACCGAGGCTGACTATGCCCACGACGAGGAACAGCGCCCAAGCAACCCAGAACGAGGTGCTCCAGCCAAACACCGTCAGCATAACGGCCATGGTCACCAAGCAAGCCAGCAGCCAGCGATAGAGCCAGGCCCGGTTCATGAATGTCAGGGCGAGGTTGCCGATCAGGGAGCCGATGCCGGAGGCCAAGAGCATCACCCCGGCCTGGGTGGCGTCGGAGCCAAGCTGGTCCTTGGCGAAGGCGGGTATCACTTGGAGGTGGGACATACCGAAGCCACCGAAGGAGCAGGCCAGCACGATTACCGTCATCAGTACAGGGGTGTTCTTGATGACGGACAGGCCGTTGATGAAGTTCCGCAGCAGCGGCTCGCGGGCCGGCGCGGCGGCGATGGATTTCCAGCGAATAGGGATGAGGAAGAACACGCTGGCCCCGTAAAAGGCCGCGTTGGCCATCAGGCCGGTCCCGATTCCCCAGACATTCGACCCTTCGGCGATGCCGGGCGGGCCGTCGATGAGAACGCCCACCAGCGGCGGGCCGACAATGCGGCCCACGTGGACGGCGGCGTTGAACTGGGCCACGGCGTCCAGTAGCGCGCCTTGGCCCACGAGGTCGGACAGCATCGTGACCCGCGCGGGCTGGTTCAGGGCCTGCAGCACGCCCAGCAGGGCCACCGCGACGTAGATGTGCCATAGGGTGATGGCATCGGCCAGCGACAGCAGGGCCACGACGCCGATGACTACGCCGACGCCCGCTTGGGTCGCTATCAGCAGGTACTTGCGGTTGAACCGGTCGGCGATGACGCCGCCGAAGGGCAGCATGGCTGTGTTGGGTATGCCGTAAAGGAACACCACCAAGCCCAACTGCTGGATGGAGGAGCCGGTGAGCTCTAGCACCAGCCAGCCTAGGACGAGGAACTGCATCCCTTGGGCCACCGACTGGGTGGAGGACGTCAGCCAGTACCAGCGGAACCCAGCGATGCGCCACGGCCCCCGCATACGGCTCCAGTAGGACGGGGTTGAGGATGAATCCGCTACCAAGTCAAATTTCTCAAGTTTTGTTTCTCTCGCCGCCGCCGGTTGAACCGAACCTTTGCGGACCAAGTATGCTGAACAGCCATCGAATGCTACACCCTCTCTTCTTCACGCTGCCGCCGGGTGCGCCGCCAAAGACCTTCCCGTCCTGCGAGCCACGCCGAACCATAAGGTTACCAGCAGGCACATTCCCGCCGCGCCGGTAATGGCCAGCGGCCATCCCATCGCTGCGGCGGCGACGGTCAAGGGCCAGGCGCCAAGAAAGTGGAAACCCGGGGTGAAGTGGAGCACACCCATCACTCTGCCTCGAACCTCCGCGGGAGAATACAGCTGCATTATGGTGGTCGCCATGGGCCAGATGCCGCCGATGCTCACCGCTCCCACCAACAGGAACAGCACCCATGTCACCCAGAACCAGCCGTTCCAGGATACTTGAGTCAGGTCATCCAAGGAGCCGCTCCAAGCGAACAGGGTCAGGCCGAAGGCGAAGGCCACCAAGGCGGCCAGCAGCCAGCGGTATAGCCAGGCCCGGTTCATAAAAGTCAAGCTCAGGCTGCCGGCGAGAGAGCCGATGCCAGACCCCAACAACAACAATCCGACTTCAGACGCGCCGCTGTTCAGTTCATCTTTGGCGAAGGCGGGTATCACCTGGAGGTGCGACATCCCGAACCCGCCAAAGGAGCAGGCCAGCACGAGGACCGTCAGCAACATCGGCTTTTCGCGGATGACAGTCAATCCTTCCGCGATGTTTCGCAGGATGGGCTGGGGGGCTGAGGCCGGGCGATTGGTCGAACGCCGGACCGGCGAAATGAAAAGTACGCTAACCCCGTAGCAGGCCGCGTTCAGCACCAGGACTGCGCCAATTCCCCACTGGTCTATCAACACACCAGCTATCGGCGGGCCGATAATCCGCCCGGCGTGGACGGCGGCATTGAAGAGGGCCACGGCGTTAAGCAGGGTCTGCTCACCCACCAGGTCGGAAAGCATCGCCACCCTCGCGGGCATATTCAGCGCCTGCAGCACGCCCAGCAGAGCGGCGGACAAGTAGATGTGCCAGAGGGCCACGTTTTCCGTGATGGTCAGTACGGCGAGCCCGCCAATCATCGCCGCCACGACGGCCTGGGTGTACATCAGCAGCAGCTTCCTGTCCAGCCGGTCCGCGATGATACCCCCGACCATCAGGAGGCCAACGTTGGGGACGCCGTAAAAGAACAGCGTCAGTCCCAACTGCGTCTTGTCGCCGGTAACTTCCAGCACAAGCCAGCCGAGGACAAGGAACTGCATCCCTTGGGAAATGGACTGAGTGAGCGACCCGGCCCAATACCAGCGGAACGAGGATGTTCGCCACGGCCCGCGCATCCGGGTCCAGTAGGATGGAGTGGCCGGGCTGGAGGGTGCGTTCGTCACCAATGGAGGGTTCTCATAGCGTGTTGGTAAGGCCAGACGGAGGCGGGGCTACGCGGCCTGGCGACGGCTTGCGGATTGGGCATCAGGATATGCCTTTAAGTGATCCTCTTTCAGTTTTTCAACGGCGGCGGCCTGGGGCGAGTCTATGGCGGAAAGCAGCCGGTGCATCGAGTCGAGAGCGCCGTAGGCTTCACCGGCTGAGAAATTGCGCTGGTGCGCCCAATTGTTGCGGCACCCCCGTAGATTTCTTACCAATGTTTCTTCAGCAGGGCCAATGGTATCGAGAGATTTCATAAAGGCTTGACGCCAGCGATTGGACATTACTTTGAGTAGGGCGGCAGCGTCCATTTTCCGGAACAATTGCTCTGTGACATCTGATTTCCGCAGAGTATCCTGCCAATGGCTATCATCGTAAAATACTTCACACAGTTCTGGCAGCGTCCGGTTTCCGTGGAAGTCAGTGAATTTTTGGGAAACGAAAGGGCATAGACCGGACTTAAGCAGACGCAAGCCGGTTCCAACCCATTCGTTGCTGGTAAAGACCTGACGCAACTGTTCGATTTCTCTCTCTTTCCGGCGCAAAGTGACGCTGTGTTCGGTTTTCAATTGTCTTATTTCCGAGTCTTTATCTTCAATCCGGGATTCAAGGACGACAACGGCTTGTTCAATTTCCTGGATTCGCTCGGTTTCGCGGGCGGACGGCGATGACTGCTCTCGGTGGGATAGCTCCTCCCTGAGCTGTTTAATTTCCTGAGTTCGTGAAGCCAGTTGCCTTTTAAGTTCGGCATTGGTCGCTTCCAGTTCGCTAATCCGGGCCGTAGATTCGGCGGTGGATTCCCGCTCTTCCTGAAGTTGGCTGGCTTCTTCCAGTTCGACGAGGCGCAGACGCAGCTTTTCCCGGTCAACTTGCCACTTGACCGACTCGAACATCCCCCGGTCGAAGGTGGGTGCGAGTCTTCGCAGACATTCACCCTGAAGTTGAAGAATCAACCGGAAGTCCAGACGGGCGGCTTCCCGCCCCATCCAGACTTTGTGGTCGCCGCTGCGGTCTCCGGCGGAGCAGCCGGGCCAGTAGATGCGCACCGCGCCGCTGTAGCAAGCCAGCGACGGGCCAATGTGCTCCCGCTGCCGCAACACCTGGGCTGCGGGGTCGCCGTATGTCGCCACCACGGCGACCCCGGCCAGCACGCGCTGAAGCCGGGCCGGGTCTATCGCGGTTTCGCCCCGGCCGTCTTGCGAGACGGCGACGATGGGCAGTTGCCGTTCCGGGGACAAGATGCGCCCGGCGGCGAACTGCGGGGCCTTTTCCGGTGACGCCAGCGTAACCCCGCTGCCAAGCTGTTCATCGCCCATAAAGCAGTCGAAAGTGTCCAGCAATTCGTGAACCAGCGGCGGGGGCCCGGCCAGCAGGTCGGGCGGCTCGGCGTCGTCCTGCTCCAAGAAGTAGGACTCGATGCTGACCGCCACATGGTTTCCCTCGGTAGCCAGGTCCAAGTCTAGCCGCAACCAGAAACCGGGTGCCCGCCGGTCTTCACATTCCCACTTGAAAGACACATATCCAACGTCGCCCAGAGAATCCAGTTCTATGCTGATTTCGTATTCGTCAGCCGACCAAGTGCCTTTCTGCGCGTCCAAATCGAACTGCGGCGCTTGGGAGCGTCCGGCCAGCCATTCGCGGACACGGGCCTCCACTAGCGCCAGCAGTTCCAGCCCGGTGGCGCCGGGGCCGGTGATGCTGAAGCTGACGCGGTAGGGTTCAGCCGTTTCCGGCAATGCGCCGGGCAGCGCAGGGGCCGTCGCGGTAGCCATAAGACTGCCTCTCCTACGGACGGATTGAGGCGCCGCGCCGCTAGTCCGGGATGCCCATGCTTACGCTGCGGTAGCTGCCGTTGATGGCGCGAGTCTGGTGGCCTTGGCCGGTCATGTCCTCGGCCAGCAGCACATCTCCTGACTGGAACTGACGGGTTGTGCCGTCCCCGCAAATGACTTCCATCTGCCCTTCCAGCACGATGAGGTACTGGCGACGGGTGGGGTGATGCCAGTCGCTGAAGCTGTTTTCGGCGGAGCGGCGAAAAACCAAGTCTTCGCCGGGCTTGGTGGCGACGCGCTGCACGTCCTCGCCGGGCATCCCCAGCTCTTCCAAGTGCGACTGGCCGTCGTCGCCGGTGTAGATGCGGACCAGCATAAGAAACTCCCAATTCGGATTGGCTGCCGCGGTGGGCTAACACCGCCGCCAACGCAAGTATAATCTATCGTAACAAGAACCGGCAGGAAAGAAACTCCCTGCCGCAATTCATCATTCCGAATTCCCAAAGAGGTTTACCGTTATGAAGCGACTGGAAGGCAGGACAGCCCTGGTCACCGGGGCGGGACGGAACATCGGGCGGGCCATCGCCCTGAAGTTGGCGGGCGAGGGGGCCAACGTGGTGGTCAACGCCCGCAGCAACCGCGAGGAAGCCGAAGCGGTGGCCGAGGAAGTCCGCGCTCTGGGCGTGGAGGCCATGCCGGTGCTGGCCGACGTTGCCGACCACGAACAGGTGTCGCAGATGTTCGCCGCTGCCGCCGGGCGGTTCGGCCGGGTGGACGTGCTGGTAAGCAACGCGGCCATCCGCCCGCACAAGCCGTTCACCGAGTTGGCGCTGGACGAGTGGGAGCGGGTGCGCGGCGTGGTGCTGGACGGCGCGTTCTACTGCGCCCACAACGCCATCCCGGCGATGCAGGCCAACGGTTTCGGGCGCATCGTGTTCCTCACCGGCGACGGGGCCTGGCACGGCTCGCCGCAACGCTCCCACGTGTCGGCGGCCAAAATGGGCATCGTGGGTTTGGCGCGGGGACTGGCCTCGGAGTTCGCGCCGCACAACATCCGGGTCAACGTGGTCTCGCCGGGCCGCATAGATACCAGCCGCGACCTGTCCTGGTATCCGCAGCAGAACATGGTGGATACGTCCGAGATTCCCTTGGCCCGCCTAGGCCACGTGGACGACATCGCCGCCGCCTGCGTCTTCCTCGCAACGGACGACTGCGGCTTCATAACCGGCCAAACACTGCACGTGAACGGCGGCACGGCATTCTTCTAGCGTGAACAGAGTTAAGTGAGTAGAGTAGGGGCAGGAAAGCTCGCTGGCTCCTGCCATCTGGCGAGTGCGCCGGATGAGTGCGCCGACCCTGGCGCACCCGGCTTTACGCCAAGCGCGGAACTGCCAGACCCTGATAAGGCTGAAAGACAAAGTATGAACATTCAGCTAGGGGGTGTCGTCAAAATAGCTTGCTCCAGATCATTACGGCCCGGAGTTGGCAGATGGCCAAGAATGACGTGGTCTTTTTGGCATACCGGGTGGCCACTCCCCGCCACTGCTTGAAGTCCAGGATGCCGTTTTCCACCAAATGCCGCAGTTGGTACAGCGCCCGGTCATAGTCCTGCTTTTCCCGGCGGTTGCTTTTGGGTGGTATCACCGGGTTCATCCCCCGGGCCGAGGCCCCGCCACGATTTCATTGGTGTCATAGGCTTTGTCCGCCAGCAGGTGTTCCGCCTTGATGCCCTCAATCAGGGGCAGCGCTTGGGAGCAGTCAGCGGCGGTGCCTTCGGTCACCGCCAGCTTTACCGGCATACCGTGGGAGTCCACCGCCAAGTGCAGCTTGCTGTTCAGCCCCCTTTGGTGAGGGCAATGGCTTGGTTTCCGCCCCGGGCTCCGGCGCTGTGGGGATGGGCCTTGATGTAGCTGGCGTCAATCATCAGCCACTCAAAATCGGGGTCGTCAATCACGGTATCCAGCAGCTTGGCCCACACCCCTCGATCCCGCCAGCGGCAGAAGCGGCGGTGGGTGTTCTTCCAGTCCCCGTAGTCTGGGGGCAAATCGCGCCAAGGGGCGCCGGTACGGAGAATCCAGCATACGGCGTCGATGAACAGGCGGTTGTCCTAGGCCGGACGGCCCGCCTTGCCCTCGCCGCCGGGCAGATGGGGCTTCAACGCTCCCACACCTCGTCGGGACATATCGTGGCGGCGGTGCGCTGCTGCCATAAGCCCCTTCCTGCCTGGTTGCTTGCAACGCTTACCATCAAATCCAGGATTTGACGACACCCCCTAAGAGACCCCGATCGCGAAAAACCCTGCCGGAGTCTTCTACAAGACTGACAAGAAGCCTGGCATCTCCTCAGTCCGGTGGTACGGAGTGGTCACCGACACTACCATAGAGATGCCTGATGACCTGGACATTGACTATCTGGTGACCCGGAGGAACGGCCGCAACTGCGGTGGGTAGACCTGAAACCCCGGAGGCTAAGACCGCCTCGACCGTCTCGGCTTCGTCCTCCGGGACTCTCGCCGAGACGTTACGCGCGCGCTAGACGTGATGCGCCAAGCGGGTCGGGAGCGCGGGCCAGAGCGGGATTGTGGGCCAAGCCGCTTCTGAGCGTGCTGGCCTACAACCTGGGGAACGTGTGGCGACGACTGGCGCCACCGAAGTGCATCGACCGCTGGTCGCTCACCAGCGGCCATTCAGGGCTTGGCGCGGGCCTAGACGGTGCTGGTGAAGGCAAGGATGCCGAAAGACGAGGCATCGCGGCGCGTCGGATTCGAGGCATGTAGGCCCCGGCACTCACCGATCCGCAGGCGGCGAAGGCGCTCCGGCAGTACCTGGTGACAGACCCGTATGACCGTAACCTGACCTTGCTCGCGCGGTTCTACGGGTGTCAGGGGCAGCGCGAAATCCGACCACTGCTCGGTAGCACAGCCGTTACCGGTACGGATAGGGCAAGTTGGGGAGCCCGTGGCGGCAGGCCACCCGGCGTTTATCGCCCGTGCCTGAGCAGTGCAAACCGACGTCGTCGGTGTCCTGTCCCGCGTCAAGCATTCCATTCGAGGCATTCACTTACGCGAAGTAACGTCTTTAGTGAGGTAATGCGCCGGCAGGATTAGTTGTCGCCAATCACTTGCTCCCTGAGTGCGCAGCCGGGAGAGATATGATGGCGTGCCCCGATACGCTCCTTAACGTGAGTTATGGTTAAGCGACGGTTGGGAGCGCGGGAATATTTCCTGCTCAAGGATGGTTTCTTGGGCTGATGGCAATAGGCAATCAACCCGGAGACCAGGTTGACCAAGAAGTTGGCTGGGCTGCGGTGGCGGGTATGCTCAATCTGAGAGATATTCTTCAGTTGGTCGTTAACCGATTCGATGACGGCCCGCTTACGAAGCAGGGCCCTGTCTTCCGGGGGCAAGGGGCGGGGTTTCATATTTCGCTTCAGCCTGGTAATCAACTGAATACCCCGCTCGAACAGTTGGGAGACCAGCTTTTGGGAGATATAGCCCCGGTCGCCAAACAACCGGCCCAATAGGCTCCGGGTCAAGTGGGGGACCGGCTTGCGGTCATCAACATTACCCAGGGTGATGCGGCAAGCCAACAACTCGCCCCGATCGTTGACCACCAAGTGCAGCTTGAACCCGAAGAACCAGCCCACCGAGGTCTTGCCCCTTTGGGCTATACCCGCAAAGACCCGGTGGCTGGAAATGCGCCGGTTGTGGCAGACGGCTATTGGAGTTGAGTCGATGAAGCTGATCCCGGTGCAGCGTCCGTAACAGTTCATCAGGTAGGCGCATAGGGGGACCAGGAACCCAGGCATCAGTCCAACGAAGCGTTCATAGCTGACCAACCGGGGAAACTCGGAGCGCAAATGCTCCTGCACGTACTCGGTGTAGTAGGCCTTGAAGTGGCGATAGTGGCTCTGATGGAAATGAATCATGATGGTCATTGCTTCGCTGACTGACAGTTGGCCCAGGCGCCGCCTTTGGCGGGAGCCACTTTGGAGCAGGTCTTGTTCCCAGTGGGGCTGGAACCGTTGCCAAAAATCATCGACATCGCAAAATAGGTTTAGTAGACTCATCCCGGGACACCTCTCAATGGATTAGCATTGAGAAGAATACCTCTTCTCAACCATTGGTGTCCCTTTTTTATCCATAATTCACGTTATTAAAAGACGTTACCGCAGGAGGGCGGCATGACTGGCGAGGTTCACGAAGGAGCGGGATTACAGTATCTGGCAGTGCTGCCCGACGATTACGACCCGGAGGCGTCCTACCCACTGGTTATCATGCTGCACGGCTTCGGGGCCAATATGCACGACCTGGCGGGGCTGGCTCCCGTCATTAACCCCACGGGCTATGTTTACGCCTGCCCCAACGCTCCGATTCCTTTCAATCTCGGACTTGGCCATGCCGGTTTCGGCTGGATGACTCCCCGTGGCGGCTCGACCCCGGAAGAGACAGCCAACTCGGAGTCGCTGCTGGCCAGTTTCTTTGACGAGGTGATTGCGCGGTTCCACGTGGAGCCGGGCAACAGCCTGCTGCTGGGATTCTCGCAGGGCGGCGGAATGACCTACCGCTGCGGGCTGGGCCGGGCCGGTACCTTCGCCGGGCTGGCTGCCCTGAGCGCCACACTCCCCGGCGCCGAAGAATTGGACCATCGCCTGCCCACCGAGCGCACTCAGCCGATTTTCGTGGCCCACGGGCGCCACGACCAGATGATTGCCGAGACCACCGCCCACGCCGCCAAGGGATACTTGGAAAAGGCAGGCTACTCCCCGGAATTCCATGTCTACGATATGGGCCACGAAATCAGCAGCGAGGTCATCCGTGACTTGGTGGCGTGGATGACATCCGTGCTGCCGCCCTTGGGGACGCCCTCACCCTAACCCTCTCCCAGCGGGAAAGGGGATGGGTTGGGCGCACAGCCTTATGCCCAACCCATCCGGTTCCGGCCACATTTCCGGCTCTCGCAGACCCAGGCGCACGGCGGTGCGCCCCTAATCGCTGTCGTCCTTCCAGGAGATGATGCGGTCGGGAGTGATGGCGATGAGCGTCATGTGCCCGGCCGCCAGCAACTCCCGCGCGAACTCCGGGCCGCGCTCCGGGCCGTCGTACTTGGTGCAGGCGCTATGCGCCATTGACTCCAGCCCCTCGGCGTTGACAACCGCCGTGCCCTCGATTGTAACGAAGGCGTAGGGCCGGTCCGGAGTCGATACGCATAGAGCGACGGCAGGGTTGCGCCGGATGTTGCGTACCTTTACCGCATTTTCGTCCGCCATCACCAAGGCCCGGCCCCCTTCCCACAGGAACCAGACCGGCGCCACATGGGGCACGGCGGAGCGCCGCAGAGTGACCAGGTGGGCAGTGAGCGAGCGGGACAGGAATTCATTTATCTCAGCTTCGGTAAGTGTCGCCATGATGTCTACTCTTTCACCCTTTCCGGTTTCCCGGCGACTGAAAAATTTACCACTGCTCCGTCGAACTTCATTGTCGTGGCAATTGGAAACCGCGCCCGTCCGCAAGAGGGCATTCCCAAGAATCCCTACACGTGGGTCTCGTCGCCTGAAATGAGCGCGTATCGTCTATCAGCGCCACTGAGACTATAATAGCGCAAATTCGAGGTCTCACGGGGAGCGATTGGATACAACGCGCATTCAGGGGTAAAATGCCCGCAAGCAGCGAATCATACTCCTTGAGGAGGAGGAATACGATGGCCGAGACAATCCGCGAGGCTTACATTCGCAGAAACCCTAGGTCTGCGGCTCTGTTTCCCCGATTCAGGCAGCACTTCCCCTCGGGCGGGGCAGGCCACGACGGCTACGTGGCCGACCCGTTCCCCATAACCATCGAGCGCGGTCAGGGACCGCGAAAGTGGGATGTTGACGGCAACGAGTACATAGACTACGGGTTGGGCTCGGCGTCGTTGTTGCTGGGCCACTCCCACCCGGAGGTGGTGGAAGCCCTGGTGCGGGCGGCCCCGGCCGGATCCCACTACGGCTCCCCGGTCGAGACGGTGCTGGAGTGGGGCGAGCGGGTCTGCAACCTGATGCCCTGCGCCGACAAGGTGCGGTTCGTCGGTTCTGGCGCCGAGGCCACCTCGCTGGCCATGCGTGTCGCCCGGGCTTACTCCGGCAAAGACAAGATTGTCCGCTGGCAGTCCCACTACCACGGCTGGCATGACTACGTAATGCCCGGAAACTTGGCTCCCTTCGACGTGCCGGCGTCCACGGGCATACCCAAGGGCACCGTGGATTCGGTGGTGGTGCTGCCGCCGGACCTCAATGCCCTGGAGCACGTCCTGTCCACCGACAGCGACATCGCTGGGGTCATCACCGAGGGGTCGGGAGCCTCCTACGGCACGGTGCCGAGGCAGCCCGGCTTCGTCGAGGGCGTCCGGGAACTCACCCGTAAGTACGGCGTGGTGATGATACTCGACGAAGTGATCACCGGGTTCCGCTGGAGTCCCGGCGGCCTTCAGGAGGTATTGAACATCCAGCCCGACCTTTGCACCATGGCCAAGATTCTCACCGGCGGACTGCCCGGCGGGGCTGTGGCCGGGCGGGACGAGGTGATGGCGGTGATGGAGCAGACCGGCGACTCGCATCACGACCGCTTCGAGCGGGTCTACCACGGCGGCACGTTCAACGCCAACCCCTACTGCGCCGCCACCGGAAACGCCGCGCTCCGAATCGTCGCCACCGGAGAGATGCAGGCCCAGGCCGACGCCATGGCTGCGCGGCTGCGGGTGGGGCTGCAGGAGGCCGTTGACCGCTACGAAGTCTCCGCCTGTGTATACGGCGAGTCCTCCACTTTCCACATCTATTTCGGCGCGCGCTCCATCGAAGGGCTTGACGCCAACGTCCTGAAGGGCGTGTCTTCCGAGATTCAGACCAGCTTCCGCCAAGCGTTGCAGGTCCGCGGGGTGGACCTGATGTCCCGAACCAGCGGCGTGTTGTCCGGCGTGCATACGGAGTCCGACATAGACCAGAGCCTGGAAGCCTTCGACGGCGCAATCAAGGCTATGATGGACGAGGGCCTGATCAGTCACCGGTAACGCAGGTCGCGTTTCTCTCCCGGCTTTCAAGTCCGTTCGGATACAGTGGGGTCGAAGAGCCTGCTCCACGGAAGACTGTCCTTCGACTCCGCTGCGCTCTGTTCAGGACGAAACGCGGCTGGCGTATCCGTCTGCTCATAGCGCCAGCGAACCGCAAGAGGCGCATTTATAATCAGCGGGAAACCCACTCCTGCGGATACGGTCATACAGCTTCATGTTCCCGACGCTGCCACGGTTATCTTCCTTACGGCGAAGGTCCGCCCTCCTACCCCTGGCCGCGCTCATCGCCGCGGCCCTTGCCCTGCTGTCCGTTGGATGCGCCACGGAACCCGCGGCCTCCGGCACGACGGTTCCCCCGCCCACGGCTACCCGACCAGCCAATACGCTGATACTCGCCCCGATTCCAACGCACACCGTCACGCTGCCCCCCAACACTTCAACGCCCATGCCCCTGCCCACGCCTACGGCCACGCTGCCGCCCGCTCCGGCTCTGGCGCCGCTGGTCTTTCTGCCGGAGGACGAAGCGCCCCACGAAACGCCTATCGAGTGGTGGTACTTCAACGGCTTCCTGCGGGATGAGGCGGGGAATGAGTACAGCTATCACTTTGTGACTTTCCAGTCGCCGACGCTGCCGCTGGGGACTCCTCACCTGCTGCACGCCACCCTGAGCGACCACGGCAGGGGAGTCCACGCCGCCGGGGAGAGGGGGGCGCTGGCGACGGTCAGCCCCGGCGCCACCGGAGTGGACATAGCCACCGGCGGCTGGGCAATGCGAGGCGACGGCGAGAGCTACGAACTGCGGTTTGACCTCGATCAAGACGAGGGCAGGACCGCGCTGGAACTGCGGGCAGTATCCCGTCGTGAGCCGCTGCTGCACGACTCCACCGGGCTGGTGGATCTGGGTGAAGCCGGAAGCACCTATTATTACTCCCGCACCCGCATGGAGCTGAGCGGCTGGCTGGAAGACGCCATGAGACGCCGCCCTGTGACCGGCGCCGGATGGATGGACCACCAGTGGGGCGAGATTGCCAGCGCGGATATCGGCTGGGACTGGGTCAACCTCCATTTGGACGACGGCGCAGACCTGATGCTGGCCGTAGTCTGGCAGCCCGAGGGGCGCAGGCAGGTGGCAGCCTATGCCACCCACGCCGCCCCCGGCGGTACTGTAACCCACGTCCCAGGCGACGGCGTATCCCTTGAGGCGCTGGGTTCGTGGGTCAGCCCGGAAACCGGCATTGAGTACCCCATGGGCTGGCGGGCCGAAATCAGCTCGCTGGGGCTGCTGCTGGAGCTGACTCCCTTCTTGGAGCAAGCGGAGTTCGCCGCGAGCGTCATCTTGCCCGTGGCCTACTGGGAAGGGGCGGTGTCGGTGTCCGGCACACGCCACGGCGCCCCGATAGGAGGCAGAGGATTCGTCGAGCTGGTCGGCTACGACCCAGGCCAACTATCCGCGCCAATCCCTACGCCCTAACAACTCGTGTACAATGCCGTTTACAATGCCGTTGGATAATCTTCACTCCCCTTTGGGGTGAGCGTGCAGGGTGCCCTGTTGAACGGTCCCCATGCCTGATTCTGTTCCTGAATCCCCTGATTTTCTGGTAGCCAGCAACCTGCGCAAGTCCTTTGGCGGGCTGCAAGCGGTGGACGGTGTTTCATTCGGCATCCGCAAGCAGGAGATTTTCGGGCTGCTGGGCCCCAACGGGGCGGGCAAGACCACCACTATCAGGATGCTATCCACCGTGCTGGCCCCTGACGACGGCGACGTTGTTATCGGCGGGCATTCCGTGACCCGCAACAGCGACGCGGTGCGTCGGCTGGTGGGCGTCTGCCCGCAGGAGTTGGCGCTATATCCCGAATTGTCGGCCACCGATAACTTGGTGTTCTTCGGGCGAATGGCCGGACTGAGCGGCCGCGATGCCAAGAGCGCGGCGGCGCAACACCTAGAATCCGTGGGCCTCACCGAGCGCGCCCGCGACAAGGTGGACAAGTTTTCCGGCGGCATGAAGCGGCGCGTCAACCTGGCCGTGGCACTGATGAGCCGTCCGCAACTGCTCTTCCTCGACGAGCCGACCGTGGGCATTGACCCGCAGTCGCGCAGCCATATCTTCGAGACCGTCGAGGGCCTGCGCGATGCCGGCATGACCGTCCTCTACACCACCCACTACATGGAGGAAGCCGATCGGCTCTGCGACCGGCTGGCTGTCATGGACAACGGCCGCCTGATTCGCTTGGGCCGCCCCGACGAGCTGAAGGCCGAGATTGGAGACCCCGCCGAGGTGACTCTGGAAACCGTCTTCCTCGAACTCACCGGACGCAGCCTGCGGGATTGACCCTCACCTCCCGCTTTCGCGGGGCAGGCTCTAACTCTCTCCCAGAGGGAGAGGGAACTTTCTAGGATACGCCTTTAACCTTCATGCTGCGCCCGTTGCACATCTCCCTGCTGGAACTCAAGCTGTTTCTGAACAACCGCGCCGAACTGGCCTTCAGTATCGCCTTGCCCATTCTGCTGTTTGCGCTGATGTACGGCGCGCTGAGCAGCGACAGCGAGGTATTCACTCCAGCCAGTGTCGTTGACCTGGACGGCGGCCCCAACGCCCGCGAGCTGGTTGAGAGGCTGGACTCGCTGGCCGAAATTGAGGTGGCAGAGCGTACCGAGGCCGACGCCAACGCTGCTCTCGACCGCTCGGCCATACTGTTCGCCGTGATCATACCCGACGGGTTCAGCGACGCGCTGGAGGCAGGAGAATCCGCGCCGCTGGTCTTCCGGCAGCGGGGCAACGGCGGCGACACCGGCCAGATTGTGGCCGCAATCGTCCGGGGTGTGGCCCGTGCCATGGCAACCGAGTCTAGGGTGCGCCATCAAACGCAGCTGGCCCTCTCGGGCTCGGGCATAGCACCGGAGCGGATTGAATCGCAGATTGAGACGCAACTCGCATCCCTTCGCGCCGATCCCCCGGTGGTGGTGGAAGTCCGGCGGCCCGGCGCGGAGAGGGAATCCGAGGCCGACGACGACCTGTTCTCGCGGCTGCTTCCGGGGCTGATCGTGATGTTCGTGATGTTCTCCGTGACGCTGGCAGCACAGGCGCTAGTGGAGGAGCGGCGCACCGGTACGTTGGAGCGGCTGATGACCACGCGGCTGAGGGTCAACCAGCTTTTTGCGGGCAAGTTTCTGGCCGGGGTGTTACGGGCGACGTTTCAGACGGCGGTGATGCTGTCCTTGGCCTTCATCGTATTCCGCCCCGGCGGCCCGCTGGCCTTCGTGGAGCTGCTGGCCTTCGCCATGCTGGCCGCCGCCGCCTTCAGCGGTGTGGCCCTGGTCATCGGCGCGGTGGCCCGCACCCGCAATCAAGCCGCTTGGGCCGCCGTGTTCTTCACGCTGCTGATGGTGGTCTTCGGCGGCACTTTCTTCGAAATCGCCGACGGCAGCCTGCTGGACGCCATATCCAAGGCCACCATCAACGCCTACGCCATAGACGCGATGCAGAACATCATCGGCAGGGGCGAACACTTGGGGCAGCAGTGGCTTCAAATGGCGGTGATGGCTGGCGTCGCCGTCGTGGGCCTCACCATAGCCCGCCTGCTGTTCCGCATCACGCCGGAGGGACGGTAGTTTCCCATGACCACCATCGCCCGCCAATCGCTGCTGCTGGCCTGGAAGGACACGCGCATATTCTTCAGAGACCGGGCTGCGCTGGCTTTTGCCTTTCTGTTGCCTTTCGTGTTCGTTATAGGCTTTTCCTTGGCTTTGCGGGGAGCCGGGCCGGAAAACGAGCCGTTGCAATTTACCGTGGCCACTCAGGAGACGGAGGGCATCAGCGTTCAGGCCGTCGAAACCATTATCGCCTCCGCCGATGGCCGGGTAACGGCGATGGAGTACGCGGATGCCTTGTCCGCGGCGGACGCAGGCGATATTGACGGATTCGTGTCCTTTCCGCCGGATTTCACCCACCGGCTGATGTCGGGACAAGCGGCGTCCCTAGAAGTGGTCGTGGGCGACATCCCGCCCGCCGACGAAGCCGCGCTGCGAGGTTTCGCCCAAGAAATCGCGTCCCGTTTCTCCGAGGCCCAGGCCACGCTGAATACGGTTATCGCCCTCGGCAGTCCCGATGACGCTGCGGCATTGCTGGGGGAACTGCTGTCGGACGCAAGCGGCCCGGCCATTGGCGTCCGGGTGGAGCAGGTGGGCGACATCGAGCCGTTCAACGCATCCAATTTCGCCCTGCCGGGCTACCTGACGATGTTCGTCTTCTTCACCGCCGCGATGGGCGCGGAAGCCCTGGCCCGCGAGCGGCAGACGCACACGCTGGAGCGCCTGATGGCCAACGGCTCACGCCGGGAGTCGCTGATACTCGGCAAGTTCCTGGCTGGGCTAATCATCGGGGTGACGCAGATCATCGTGATGTGGACGGTGGGCGGCTTGGCCTTCAACATCGACATGGGCGCGTCTCCGGCGGCGGTGATACTGCTGTCGCTGCTGATGGCGGTGGCTTCGGCGGCCTTTGGGGTGATGCTGGCCAGCTTCGTGCGCAACGTGCGAACGGCATCGGCGGCCGGGGTTTTGACCTCGCTGGTGCTGGCGCCGATTGGCGGGAGCTGGTGGCCGCTGTTCATCACCCCGCCGTTCATGCAGTCGCTGGCCCGCCTGACTCCCCACGGCTGGGCCAACGGCGGCCTAAACAAGCTGATGCTCTTCGGCGCGGAGTTCGCCGACGTGCTGCCGGAGATGGCGGCCCTCGCCGCTTTCGCAGCCGTGTTCCTGGCCGTCGCGCTATGGCGCTTCCGCCTGGCCCCGTCGGGAAATTAGGTTTGCATCCGGCGGAAGCGCGTATAATATCCGCGTACCGGGTATTCCACGCCACGAGGGCCAGACATGACCATTAAACACACCGCCCCGCCGTCCTACGGGCCTGCGGAGCAATTCCCCGAACGGCCGCCCAGGAACGATATGCAGAACTCCCTCTACCGTGAGCGCCCCGGCCATCAGACTGCTCTCATCCGGCACTTTGGCTCGCCGGACAGCACCTTGGTACTTGGCGATATACCAGTGCGCCACACCTTCCAGCGGAGCCTGGACCCGCTGAGACTGCGCTACCCCGACCTGATGGTCGCCTTCAACGTTAATAGCGCCGAGGTCATCGCGCGGAGGGGCTTCGCCATTGATGACCAAGGCAAGCCGCCGGATTTCGTCCTGGAAATCGCGTCGCTGCGTACCGCCCTCAACGGCTACACCATCAAGCGAGTGGATTACGCAGCCTTTGGCATACCGGAATACTGGCGCTTTGACCACACCGAGGGAGACTACTACCCCGTACCTTTGGCCGGCGACCGGCTGGTTGACGGCGAATATCAACCCATAACCATCGTGCAGACGGATGAACACCGATATTGGGGGCACAGTGACGCGCTGAACCTGGACCTATGCTGGGAGCACGGCCAACTGCGCTTCTACGACCCGGTAGCGCAACGCTACCTGCGCACCCACAACGACGAAGCCGAGGCCCGCATCGCCGCCGAAGCCGATGCTGCCGAGGCCCAAGCCCACATCCGCCAGTTGGAAGAGGAACTGCGCCGCCGTTCCCAGTAGCTCAATCGCCGATACCGGACCGGTTGCGGCGTCAGGGCGGGTTGTTTATCATTCTTGTGACGTAATCGGTAATGACGAGCAGGAGGAACTAGCTGTGGCTTCAGACGAAATCAAGTTGTGGGCTATGGACGGTTCCGGGGGCGCGAAGCCGTTGACGTTGGTGCAGCAGACGGAGTCCGAGCAGTTGCTGGAGGATACGCTGGTCAACAACCCGGAAATGCTGATGCCCGGCCTGTCGCTGGTGGGCCGTCAAACGACCATGGAGGGCGGCCCGCTGGATCTGCTGGGTGTTGACAGAGACGGGCGTCTGGTCGTATTCGAGCTCAAACGCGGTACGCTGTCGCGCGAGGCCGTGGCCCAAGTCATTGATTACGCCTCATTTCTAGAAGCCATGCCCGCAAGCGAACTGTCGGGCTACATTTCGGAGCGATCTGGCTCTCATGGCATCGCCAAGATCGAGGATTTCGAGGAATGGTACGACGCTAAGTCTGGAGGGCAGGGGTTGATGACCCTTAAGCCCGTTCGGATGGTGCTTGTGGGATTAGGCGTCGACACTACCACCAGTCGCATGGCGCGTTTCTTAGCCGCTGGTGGAGTAGACTTCTCGCTCCTCACCTTCCACGGGTACGCCTACGAAGGCAAAACCCTGCTGGCACGACAGGTGCAGGTAGATGCAGACGTCACTCCCCCACCTCGTCCGCAGAGGCCGAAGCACAGCCCAAGCGAGCTGCGGAAACAACTAGATAGCCGCATCCAAGAGCGAATGGAGCAGTGGACGGAGGGGCAGAACTTGTGGGACGGCTTGCTGGATATGTTCCGTGAAAATTTCCATGGTCCGATGGAGTATGTCCACGATACTCCTGCTGGATGGGCTAGATACCGGCTCAATTTTCGGTTACCGAAACAGGGTTCGGGTGCAACTCGGTACGCTGCTATTGATGTCCCTGCCAAAAACAACGAGTTGGAAGTAATTTTTTTTCCACACTCAGTCAACTTATGTCTGGACGAGTTCACGAAACTCCGGCGAGATATACCATTCAAAACATACCCTGCCAGCAGCCCATCTAGGGAAGAAGGGGTTATCGAGATTCAGTTTCTACTGAAATCCATCAGCGAGTGGGAAGCTCGCAAGGACAAATTGGCAGCGGTCACCCGCTCAGTATACGAGGCGCACTATGCCAATGAGGACGAGGAATGAACGGCGCCAACCTTCGCACTCCTCTCTATGACACCCACGTTGCCGCCGGCGCGCGCATTGTTCCTTTCGGCGGGTGGGATATGCCGGTGCAGTATCCGGCGGGCATTCTTGCCGAAGTCCGGGCGGTGCGTACTGCCGCCGGGATTTTCGACGTGTCGCACATGGGGCGGCTGTACTTCTCCGGGCCGGACGCGGAGGCGCTGCTGGACCTGGCGCTGACCGGCTCGGCGTCCACGCTGGAAGCCGGGCGGGCGCGCTACTGCCTGATTTGCAACGAGCGGGGCGGCGTCATTGACGACACCATCTTTTACCGGCTGGACGATGACCTCTTTCTGCTCATCCCCAACGCCGGCAACCGCCCTGCCGTCGTGGAGTGGATGCAAGGGCTGATTGACCAGCGGTTCAGCGGTTTCTGCACCATGACCGACGCCACCGCCAAAACCGCCCTCATCGCGGTGCAGGGGCCGGGAGCGGCGGCCATCGCCGACGGGCTGTGCGACGAGCCGGTATCGGGACTGCGTTCCTTCGCCTTCGCCGAAACGAAAATCGGCGGCACGGCGGCGCTGGTGGGCCGCACCGGCTACACTGGCGAGGACGGCTTCGAGATTATGCTGGACGCCAACGCCGCCCCGTCGCTTTGGGAGGCGCTGACGGAGGCCGGGGCCACGCCCTGCGGCCTCGGCGCGAGAGATGTGCTGCGAACCGAGGCCGGCCTGCCCCTCCACGGCCACGAACTCGACGAAGCCACCACTCCTATCGAGGCCCGCCTAGAGCGGTTTGTTGATTTCGGCAAAGATTTCGTGGGGCGCGATGCGCTGGAGCAACAGCGACAGAATGGTACCCGGTTTACCCTCGTGGGGCTGCAACTGCCGGGGCGGTCGGCTCCCAGGGCCACCTACGCCCTCTCCGTGCTGGGGTTTCCGGCGGGCCAGGTGACCAGCGGCTGCTATTCCCCTACCCTTGACACCAGCTTGGGTATGGGCTACGTTTTTCCAGAGTATTCACGACCGGGAACCGTCCTCGAAATGGACAAACGGGGTCTCATTGAGGAGATTACCGTTACCACCCTTCCTCACTACCGCCGCCCCCGACGTCGATCCAAAGCCAGCAGGTCCGCATAAGCTGCGCTGCCCACTCCGTCCGCTTGCATAAGGAGCAATCAACCGTTGATGAATCCCAGCGACCGCAGTTACACCAAAGAGCATGAGTGGATTATCGTTGAAGACGCCGACAGCCGCCGGGCGCTGGTCGGCATCACCCACTTCGCCCAGGACCAGTTGGGCGACATCGTATATTTCGAGTTGCCCAAGGTTGGCGACACTCTCACGCAGTTGGGCAAGATGGGCGAGGTGGAATCGGTCAAGGCCGTGTCCGATCTGTTCTCGCCGGTCAGCGGCGAGGTCATCGAGGTCAACCCCGGCCTAGCCGACCAACCCGAGCTGACCAACAACGACCCCTTCGGTGGAGGATGGTTGCTCCGCGTAACCATGTCCGACCCGTCCGAGCTGGACTCGCTGCTGTCGTCGGAAGAATACGACACCTACATCGCCGGACTGCACTAATGACCACTGGCAGCGCCGTTAACGGCACCGGCAACGGGCATTTCCAGTCCCATTACATCCCCAACACCCCCGATGAGCAGGCCGGAATGCTGGCCTCCCTCGGCGTTTCGTCCATTGACGAGCTTTTCGCCGACATACCGTCGGAACACCGCAACCCTCCGCTGCGGCTGCCCGACCCGCTGTCGGAGCTGGAAATACAGCGGGAACTGGGCGCGCTGGCCGGGCGCAACCGGCCGCTGGGCAGCGGGCCGTCATTCCTGGGCGCCGGCTCCTACCACCACTTCATCCCGGCCATCGTCAAGTCGCTGGTAACTCGCGGCGAGTTCATCACCGCCTACACCCCCTACCAGGCCGAAGCCAGCCAAGGCACGCTGCAAGTCATCTACGAGTTCCAGACACTCATCTGCAACCTGTATGGCATGGAAGTCGCCAACGCCGGGATGTACGAAGGGGCGACCAGCCTGGCCGAGGCCGCGCTGATGGCCTGCCGGGTCACGCGGCGCGATCGGGTGGCGGTGCTGGACACCGTGTCGCCCGCCTATCGCGGCGTCATCGAAGCCTACTGCCGCTCGCAGAACATCGAGGTGGCGGTCATCAGTATTAACGAAGCGGGGGGCATCGGCGCACCGGGCGTTGACGGCCACACCGCATGTCTAGTTACGCAGTACCCCAACTTCTTCGGCGGCATCGAAGACCTGGGCGCGCTGGTGGACACGGCCCACGGCGCGGGTGCGCTGGCCGTGGTGTCCTGCGACCCCATCGCGGTGGGAATGTTCCAGCCGCCGGGCCACTACGGGGCCGACATCGTCACCGGCGAGGGCCAGCCGCTGGGGATTCCGCCCAGCTTCGGAGGGCCTTACGTGGGGCTGTTCGCCACCAAGCAGGAATACATCCGCCAGATGCCCAGCCGCCTGTCGGGCCGCACCGTGGACCGCAACGGCGAGACGGGCTACGTGCTGACGCTACAAACGCGGGAGCAGCACATCCGCCGCGAGCGGGCCACGTCCAACATCTGCACCAACGAGGCCCTGTACGCCCTCGCCGCGACCATCTATCTGGCGGCGCTGGGCAAGTCCGGCCTGCGGCAGGTGGCCGAACTGTGCTACCAGAAGTCGCGGTACGCCGCCTCGTTGATAAACGAGTTGCCGGGTTACTCGGTCGTAGACAACGGCCCGTCCTTCCGCGAGTTCGTGGCGCAATGTCCCGCGCCGCCCGCCGAAATCAACCGGCGGCTGATGGAGCGCAACATCCTGGGCGGGCTGGACGTGAGCGACCGCTACCCCAACGGGATGCTGCTCTGCGTAACCGAGATGAACACTAGGGACGAAATCGAGCAACTGGCGGCGGCCCTGTCATAGGGTCTTCCAATTATTCCCTCTCCCTCCGGAGGGAGAGGGAACTACGCCACGGAGGCAGGCAGATGCGTCAAGGCGGAAACCGGGACACTTCCAAACTGCTGATGGAGCGCAGCGTGCCGGGCCGCGCGGGATCCGTGCTGCCGGAATCCGACGTGCCGCTTCAGCCGCTCCCCGACGCGGCGCTGCTGCGCGACGAACTGCCCCTGCCGGAGCTTTCGGAGCCGGAGGTGGTGCAGTATTTCACCGGCCTGAGCCAGCGCAACTTCTCCATAGATACCCACTTTTATCCGCTGGGCAGTTGTACCATGAAGTACAACCCCAAGATAAATGACGAAACCGCCTTCCTGCCCGGATTCGCCGGCATCCACCCGCTTCAGCCTGCCGGACAGTCGCAGGGGGCGCTGGACCTGCTGTACCGCTTGCAGGGGTTCTTGGGCGAAATCACCGGGCTGCCGGCGGTCAGCCTGGCCACGCTGGCCGGGGCCCACGGCGAGCTGGCCGGTATGCTGATGGTGCGGGCCTACCTGCAAACCCGCGGCGAGACCGGGCGGACAAAGGTCGCCATCCCCGACAGCGCCCACGGCACCAATCCGGCGTCGGCGGCCATGGCGGGCTTCCAAGTGGTGGAACTGGCCTCAGACAGCCAAGGCAACGTAGACCTGGAGGCCCTGCACGAAGTCGCGGACGATACCCTTGCCGGGGTGATGATTACGCTGCCCAGCACTCTGGGGCTGTTCGACACCAACATCGTCGAGGTCTGCCGCATCGTCCACGAGGCGGGCGGACTGGTCTACGGCGACGGCGCCAACATGAACGCGCTGCTGGGCCGGGTGAAGCTGGGCGATTTGGGCTTCGACGTAGCCCACTTGAACCTGCACAAGACGTTCAGCACTCCCCACGGCGGCGGCGGGCCGGGGGCCGGGCCGGTCTGCGCCACGGAGCGGCTGGCGCCCTATCTAGCCGCGCCGGTGGTAACGGATTCCGGGGCCGACGGCTATCAGTTGACCACGCCGGAGTCCAGCATCGGCAAGCTGGCCGGATTCCACGGCAACTTCGGCGTTCTGGTCCGCGCCTACACCTACATCCGCACCTTGGGCGCGGCGGGTGTCAAGTCCATCAGCGGCAACGCGGTGCTGAACGCCAACTATATGATGAACGCGCTCAAGGACGAATACCGCTTGCCCTACGACCGCACTTGTATGCACGAAGCAGTCTTTTCCGCCGACTGGCAGAAGGCCAAGGGCGCGGGCGGGCTGGAAATCGCCAAGCGGCTGCTGGATTACGGCTTCCACGCCCCCACGATGTACTTCCCGCTGATAGTCCCCGAGTGCCTGATGATCGAGCCCACCGAGTCGGAGACCCGCGAGACCATCGACGACTTCGTGACAGCCCTCAAGCAAATCAACGCCGAAATAGACGAAGACCCCGACCTGGTCAGAAACGCGCCCCACACCACCCCGGTAGCCCGCCTAGACGAAGCCCAAGCCGCCCGCCGCCCCAACCTGCGGTGGCAACCTGGTTAGGGAGAGGAAGCGCAGGCTCTCAAGTCCTGCCTTACCCGGTCTGTAAAACTCTCTTGTTGCTCTTCGTCGTCCCAGCAGTAAGTGGTCAGGCGAGGGTGCTCTCCCGCGGCGGCCAGCAGCCTAGCGGCGGGAGAGTTTGCCCAAGTGTCATTCCCAATGCTATAGACCACCCGATATTCGTATTGACTGTTTGTTGGGGGTTGGCCTATCAGATCTAACGCGGCCGCAATCGTTTTGTCCGCCTGTTTCAGCGGCTTAGGTACGTCCAGGTCCAATGCCAAGATGCAGACCAGTTTGCCCCTGCTCAAAGCAGTGTCGGGAACTTCGTACCTGAAGTCTGTTCGCCAATCCCGGCCGCTTACGCCCCACATCTCTTTATTTCGCTCGATGGCGTAGTCTAATCCCGCTTCTTGCAGCCGTTGCGCCACTGACTTGGCGGTTCTTTCCCCTAGCGCCCGTTTCCCATGCTCCGGCGGGAAGGATACGGGGATCAGGCAAGGGACCAGCGCGAGAATCCAGCCCAGTTCCATCAACCAGAACCGCAGACCATCTTCATCCGTTTCGACGTAGACTGTTCCATCTTTCGAGTCCCGCTTCAAGCCGGACTGGTCCAGCAGGTGTTTCACCAATTCCCGGTCGTGCTTGGTCGGTCCATTCCGCCTCGATTCGAATAGCAGCCCCGATATGTGGCCGCCATCGTGGACTAAAATGCGTCCGTCGCTTTCGGTAACGTAAACGGAGACAACATCTCCGCTGGGCTCCAAGACCGGCAGAGTCACTTGACAGACTTCGTCGCCCGCCACCATTCGGTGCAATGAGACTCTCATCCATTCAGAGAATTGCCGGTCAATCACTGTTTTCAAATACTCTGGACTCATCGTTAGCCTCCGGTTAGCCTCCTCTACAGTGCGACAGGGTCACCGACGAGATTGATTTCTGCTGCAAACGCCGCAATGGCATCCTGCAGCGAAACCGTTCCTGACACGCCCCAATCGTAGACTCTTGTTCTTGCTCCCCTGCCATTGATCTCTCTGAACACCGTCGTAGGAAAGTGAATATGCGGCCCGGAGAAAAACGGGCCACCGCCAGGCTCTTGATGCGGGCCGCCTATATGTGCGCGCCGCAATAGTCTGTCGCCGTGCCAAAGCCTGATGATAATTGCCCCTTTATGTTCCCGATGCGCTTGTAGGAGAAAGCTTCCCTCTCTTTCCATCTCTTCATCTGGTTCAGTAAGGCGCAATTCAGACTCATAGCCGTCGGCAAATTCGGTGGATGTGGGTAGTTGGTGCAGCGCTCCCCATCTCTTTTCAGCCACAACCGCTCGCTCGACTGCCGGTTGCGGCTCCTCTCCTTCCCGCCAATGGGCTTGCCGTTCTACCATACCCGCACGTCCGCAAAGGGTACCGGCGGTTCACCTAACCCGCGCCTGCCTGGCGCTCCTCTTCCAGCAGGGCGTTTAGCAGGGCCTCGTCTACGCGGACTTCTACGCCGGCGCGTTCCTCCTGTAGCAGCATGGCTACGCGGGAGTCGCGGTGGCCCCAGCCCCGGTTCAGGGCCTCGGTCATCTCTTGCAGGGTTAGCTGGGCCAGGCGCATGGGGACGTCGTACTCGCGGCCTACCGAGAGGGCCAGGTCAACGTCCTTGCGGGCCAGACGCAGGGCGAAGTCGGGCGGGTCGAACTTGCCGGGCAGCAGGTGCTCGGCCAGGCCCTCGAAGGTGCCGCGGCGGCCCTGCGCGCCCTTGCGCACGGCCTGCCAGAGCGCCAGCGGCTCCACGCCGGCCTTGACGCCCATGGTGAACACCTCGGCCAGCGCCGCCTGCACGATGTAGCCCGTGCAGTTGTGCACCAGCTTGGCGATGGCCCCGCAGCCGATGGGGCCGACGTAGTAGGCTTTGTCTCCGATGCTGTCCAGCACCGGCTTGCAGCGGTCGAACACATCCTTGTCGCCGCCGACCCAGATGGCGAGGTTACGGGAGGCCGCGCCCCGCGGGCCGCCACTGACCGGCGCGTCCAGCACGTGGATGCCGCGGGCGGCGGCCTGCTCGTGGATGTGGCGGATCAGCGTGGGCGTACTGGTGCTGAGGTCGAAATAGACCTTGCCCTCGGTCATACCCTCCAAGATCCCGTCCTCACCCAGGCCCACGGCCTCCACTTCGGTGGGGCCAGGCAGCGAGGTGAACACGATTTCCGATGACTCGGCCACCTCGCGGGGCGAGTCGGCCCACACTGCGCCGGCTTCGAGGTGCTGGGTGGCCGACTCGCGCCGGATGTCGTGGACCACCATCTCGTTGCCGCCCTGCAGGCAGTTGTAGGCCATGCTGGCCCCCATAGTTCCCAGTCCAATGAACCCTACCTTCATATCTTGCCTCCCCTTGTCCGGCTTGCATCGCCTGCCGGATAATTAGCTCACGCCATGCTAACATACAGTTTCGATATCTCTGATTGTATAGCGCCGCCAAGAAAGACTTGGGGTTGGAATGATGCTCGCCTATCCAGTACGCCTTGAACCGGACGATAATGACACTTTCTTGGTCACGTCACCGGACTTTCCCGAACTGACTACCTTCGGAGATGACCAAGACGAGGCTCTCGCCCGCGCCGTTGATGCGCTGGAGGAGGCCATCGCTGCCCGTATGTACGACGGGAAAGATATTCCCCCACCGTCTCAAGGCGTGAACTGTGCTGTGCTTCCAACGCTCATAGCGGCCAAAGCGATGCTGTATCAGGGGATGCGGCAGCAGGGAATCGGCAAACTGGAACTGGCGCGGCGTCTGAACTGGCGCCTGCCGCAGGTGGACCGCGTAGTGGACATCAATCACCGCTCGCGGCTGGACGCTATGGACGCCGCGCTCAGGGCCGTGGGCTACCGGCTGACCGTAGAAGCGCTGACCGACTGAACCCGGCCCTACAGCCGCCGGTTGGCGACCACTGGCTCGGAGGCGAGGAGTTCGCGCAGCCGGGACAGGTCAGGCAGGCCGAGGATGGCGGACAGCCCGTCGTCCAGGGCGCGACGGGCCGGGCAGTGGGCCATCGCGGGCAGCCGCTCGAACTCCATTTCCGCAATTTCGTCGAACAGGCTGGACAGGGCTTGCAGTTGGGCAGGCTTCAAGGCCCGCACGTCCAGGACGGGAAGCACCTCGAGGTCGGCCTTTTTCAGCGCGACCCAACTTCCTTCCGTGCTGGTGCGATGGGCCAGCAGAGTCAGTAAGCCGGGGCTGCCGTTAAGCCAGAGCACAAGAGCCTTTTCCCAATCACGGCTATCGGCCTTGACCGGCCACCACACGTTGGACAATACCGGCGTTTCAGTACGCATGGCGATGGTGCGCGTCGTATTGAGACGCAGCCGCTCGGCAATCAGCAGTTGGCCTGCTTGTCGCCACAGTTGATTAAGCGACTTGAGCCGACGGCCGGGACGCGGTTCAACCAGCGGAGCTAGATACTTGTTCGGATCAGTGGCTAACCGCGTCATAGCCTCGGTATCGTGATTCTCTACCATCGGGTAGGGGGTGACGCTGTCCGTAGCCCTGAATCCGTCCCACACATCGCGCCGGTCAGGGCCAACCTGTCCCAACTCTTTTAGCTGGCAAAGCGCAACATCAGCGGACGACAGTTCGCCTGGCAGCGAAATTTTGCCTCCATCCAACAGCCGCATCGCGCTGCGAAGCACGTCGGCGCGGGCGAACTGCACTCCGGGCCACCGGTCATAGGAAAAGCTGGATTCGGGCATCGAAACCAGTTCGCCGACGTGCTGTCCGTCTATTTCCAGCAGCGCCGTGCCTGACCCTTCCACCGGGGCCGGGGTTGTTGTCGCGATGGCGTGGGCCGTCCGGTGGGCGTCCAGCACACCGGCAGGATTGCGCCACAGGTTGGCGAAGACGGTGCGCCTTTCGCCGCCGCCGTCCTGCTCCGGGCGGCGGGTGGCGATTAGCAGCGCCTCGGAAAGGTCGGTGCTGTCAGAGAAGTTCCAGCGCAGCGGGTCGTGGGACGTTATGACCATATCCAGCACAAAGTTCTGCTGAATCAGGGCGCGGGTCTGCTCCCACGATGGCCCGGTGCATACCGTGGCGGGCAGCACCAAGGCCAGCCGTCCCTCGCCGGGGCGCAGCTTGGGCGCCGCGGCAGCCACAAAGGCCGCGCCGAGGCCAGCGGTAGCCGACGCCTGCCGTGCCTTCAGGCGCCTGGAAAGCTCGTCCTGTAGTCTGCGCCGTTGTTCCTGTGGCAGACTGCCGAACAGCAGGTTGCCGCCCACGGAACGGGTGAACGGCGGGTTCATAATGGCTAAGTCCAAGTCCGGCAGGGTGGCCCGTCCGACTCCCTGCGTGCCGCCGCCGGACACCCGCTCGACATCCTGCGTCGCTATTCCCAGCGTTTCGGCGGATAGAGCGAATTGTACCGTCGCCTCCGAAGTCCCCAGAAAGTTCAGCGAACCCAACGACACTTCGTTTCCTTCCGCGCCCAAGGGCATAACGTACAGGTTCATCCGGTCGAACTGGATTTCCGGGTTCAGCATTGCCAGGCTGGTGGCGGCGAAGTGGATGGCGGATAGCTGTACGTCATAGCCGTGGAGGGCCTGCTCCACCATAGCTTTGTGCAGGGCAGGGGCATTTTGGCCGCCGGCAGACTCGTGCCGCCGCTGGGCCTCGGCGGCCACCGCTATCAGCAGGGTGCCGGTGCCGCAGGCCAGATCGGCCACATTGAGGGACGCGGGAAATTCGTGGTCGCTCCAGTCCACTCCGGCAGGCCAGTTTTCGAAGACCAGCCGCGCCAGCATCGTAGCCGCCGGCACGGAAGTATAATAGGCGCCGGTAAACTTGGCGTCGGTCAAAAGGGTGTGGAACAGCCGCCCCGACAGGTCATGCCCTTCGAGGCGGCGCGTGTCCTCCATCGCCCGAATCAGCGAATCAATCACGGATTCCTGGAGGTCGGTCGGGCCGTCGTTCAGAACGTCGGCAATCTGACCGGCGATGTCAAACACAGGCACATAGTCAATATCGTCGCAAATGGCTTGCCAAGCCCGGCGAATACCGGCCAGGCCGTCCCGCCGCGATTCCCGTACCGTGGGCGCGTCCGGGTTGGCCTCGGCCAGCCGGTCCTGAAAGGCCAGGGCGTTGAACAGCACCAAGCAGCCGATGCGGAGCGCGGCCAGACGGTCGCTTTCCTTATCGGCCTCGGCGATGATTGCGGCGATACGCCCCGTCATTCGTTGGTGCTGCCGTATTGGTTCGACGGCCTTCTCGACCGCGTAGCCCACAATTCCGGCGGCGGCGTCAACGCGGTCGGTGCCTTCCAGCTCCAGAGGAAGGACGCGCAAATGGTCGGCTAGGTCCGCCACGGAGCCGGAGCGGGCCAAAGTTTCCGGCTTGGCGTTGCCGCGAGAGCCGTGGAGCCGCCAGAGCAAGTCGCTCGCGGCTTCAAGGGCGGCCTGGGTGTCATCTTCCGTCTGTAGCCGGTCCGGGTAAATAACGCCCAGCATCCCCAGCGCTTCGGGGAATTGCTTCAAGCGCTCGTCAAGCTGCTCATCCAGCAACCCGGCAGAGCTCTCCCACTTGCATTCCAGAAGAATCAGGTCACTGCTGCGTAACTCAACACGCACGTCGGGCGCGCCTTCCCGGCTGCGGCGCTCCGCTTTGGCGTCTAGGCCATGCCGCCGCAATGCTTGCCCCAGCAGCGTATTCACCGCTTCTTCGCGTGTCGTCCCTTTCCCGTTACGTCGAGCAGGCATATAGTTGAGTATAATACAAGAATCAATCCCTTGCGGCGCGGAGGCGCGATTATGGCTGAACAGGCGGAACGGCTGTGGGACTTCGACGCGGTGGAGCCGGGGCAGTTCGGAGCGGAGACGGCGGTGGCGATAACCGCAGATAACATCGCTGGCTACGCGGAGGTGGCCCTTAACGACGACCCACGTTATCGCGGACCGGACGCAACACTGGCCATGCCGACGATGGTACTCAGCTACGCCGTACTGCTGCGTGAGGAGATCGCAGAAGCCAATGGGTTCGTCGGCTTCGAGCAGTCGCAGACGGCCCGGCGGCAGACGCCCTTCGCCAAGTGTGAAATCCGCTGGCACCAGCCCGTCTGCGTCGGCGACGTCATCACCGGCAAGCGCAGGGTGCTGGAGAAGTACGAGCGGCGCGGCAGCCGTTTCGTCACCTTCCGCGTCGAGGGGGTCAATCAGCAGGGCGTAACGGCCGTCGAGTACGACTACACCTGCATCTTCGACTACGCCAAGGGCCAGCGGGAAGTTCCGGTGAGTTCAAGGGCAGAAGGCTCCCACCCTAACCCTCCCCCGGAGGGAGAGGGGAATAAGTTGGCGATTTCCCCGGCAGGAGAGGGGATTGGTCGAAGGCAGTTGTTGGATTTCGATTCGGCGGTGGCGGGGACGACGCTGGCCGAGCTCAGCATCAGCGAGAGGCAGGAGGTCATCAATCGCCGCGGCGCCTTCCGTTTGGCGGGACGGCCGCCCAGCGAGAGCAACATCCATACCGATGAAGAGTTTGCCCGGCAGAACATCTTCGGCGGCATTGTGAACTCGGGCCCGGCCACCATGTCATATGTTGACCAGATGCTGCTACTGTCCTTCCCGCCCGAAGCCTTCTACAACGGCGGGAGCCTGCTGATGCGGGCCATCACGCCCTTCCGCAGCGGCGACACGGTAACGTTTTCGGGGGAAGTGACAGCCCGACGGCGCGAAGAGGGCCGGGGCATCGTCGAGTGCCGGGTCCGCGGCACCAATCAGCGCGGCGAGCTGGTGTGCCTGGCCGACGCGGTGCTGGGGATGGGCTAGGCGGACACCTTGCTCGGGTGGGCGATCTCCATCGTCTCAGCCCACGCGGATGGTTCAGGCACTGACTCTCCATTCAGTTCCTTCGTCACCAGATAGTCGGCGATGGCCCGGTGGATATTGGCATGAACTTCCTCGACCGAAATTCCTGTAACCTCACAGGCAGGCAGAAAGTCGGGGACGTAGGCGGAGTAATTTTCGGGATCCTTCTCGTAGACGACCAGATACCGCTGGTCTGTCATTGCTTCCACCGTTTCGACCCATGCAGTTGGTTCAGGAATTGGGTCTCCATCCAATTCCAAGCCCTCGAAGTGAAACTCCAGGGCCTCGCGGATCATCAGCCTCATCTCTTCGGGAGTATCCGCCGTTGATACACACCCCGGAACGTCAGGGGAACATGCGGCAAAGTTGTTCGGAGCCTTCCCGATAACCACAGTGTATTTCATGGCCATATATCCTAGGCAATTCTGCCTGCTTTAAGATGCTTCTCCAAGTTTCCTCACGTAGGTCTGCACCCAGTTTTCCAGGAATGGTGACCAGTCTCCGCTTAAACGGATGCTTGAATTGACGGTGGCTGCCCCTGGTTCTCACATGATACCACCCGTCATCCTCAACGATTCGGATTGCTTCCCTGACTTTTGGCGGCACGGCGATTGGCTCCCTTCTATATCATTTGACCGCGGAACATGAACCGTCCCGCGGTCAATGCGCTGCGCTGCCGCACCTACCCCCGGACCCTCCCGTAGATGCGGTCCGGCTCGACCAGTACGATTACGCCATCCTGCTTGACCATCGCCTCGTCGTATTCCTCCCAGTCGGGATGGTCGCCGTGGGCGCTGCAAACGCGGAAGACTTCGCGCAGTTCCACGCGCATCGTTTCGGCGTCGGTGTTGCGGTAGTCCATCAGTTCCGCCGTGCCTTCAACGGAGACGCAGTTGCGCCAGTCTTCGCTGACCGCCATGACGGTGCAGCGCTTGTCCCGGCTCAGGTTGCGAACCTTGACCGAGTTGCCGTACACGATGACGAAGGCCGCCTTACCCTTATACGCGCCGCAGACCACGATGCTGCCGTGGCCCGCGCCGTTGCGCCGGTAGGTGGTGATTACCCCGCGATGGTTGCCGTTGACGAAATTTTCGTAGTCCTGGAACTCCATTTCGACACCTCCGGGCCATGGCCCGCGATAATTGACCCAACTGGTATAACACCGTCATTCCCGCGAAAGTGGGAATGGGTGGCGGCAAGATTGGCGGGGGCCAAACGACACCTCCATCCAAGAGCGGGGCCAAGAACGGGGCCAATGGAATACCGATGGAATACCGGGAACTGGGCCGCACGGGCGTTATGATACCCGAAATCGGGCTTGGCACGTGGAAGTACCGCGGCGGCCCGGAACCGCTGCGGCGAGGCATCGAGCTGGGCGCGAACCTGATCGACACCGCCGAAATGTATCGCACCGAGGACGCCGTGGGGATGGCAGTCCGGGGCATCCGCGACCGGGTGTTCGTCGCCACCAAAGTGCTGGGCAGCAACCTGCGCTACGACCAGGTGCTGCGGGCCGCCGAAAACAGCCTGCGCCAACTTGAGGATGACGTGATAGACCTGTACCAGATTCACTGGCCCAGCCGCAGCGTTCCCATCTCCGAGACGATGCGGGCGATGGAGACGCTGGTGGACCGGGGCATGGTGCGCTACATCGGCGTCAGCAACTTCTCGGTGGCAGAGATGCGGGAAGCTCAGGCGGCGATGTCGAAGTACCCTATCGTTTGCAATCAGGTGCTGTACAACCTGAAGCGCCGGGGCATCGAGCGCGACCTGATTCCCTACTGCGAGGAAAACCGCATAACGGTGATGGCCTACACTCCGCTGGCCGACGGCTCTCTGGCCGTCCGTCCCCGGCTGCGTTCCGGCCGCGGCTGGGAAATCCTCGATGCCATGGCCCGCGAGGTTGGCAAAACCCCGGCGCAAGTTGCCCTGAACTGGTGCCTGACCCGCTCCCCCGTGGTGGTAATTCCCAAGACCAACAGCGTAGCCCGCACCGAGGAGAACTGCGCCGCCTCGGGCTGGCGGCTAACAGAGTCGCAAGCGCAGCGGCTGGAGGCGGCGTTTCCAGTACGAAGGGGAATGGATTAACCACAAAGAGCGCAGAGGACGCAGAGATTATTTATCTCCTCATTCTTGAGCCTCCGTGTTCTCTGCGCTCTCTGCGTTTAGCCGGATAAGGGCGAAGGGGATGGCGGCCAGGGCGGTGAGGGCAGCGACGCGGAAGAACGCGCGGAAGACCGAGAGGCCTGCGGCGTTCACGTCGGCGGCGTACTGCTCGACGCGGGCGTTCAGGGCCTCTGTGGCCTCGCCGGCCTGCGCGATGGGCAGCTCCAGTCCCGAGGTCAAGACCTGGAAATGCTCTACGCCCCAGGCCGACATCGCCGCTAGGCCCAGCGTCATACCCATCATGCGGGAGACGGTTACCAGCGATGCGGCGGTGGCGCGGTAGTCTTCATCCACCGCCTGTAACGCACGGTGCAGAATCGGGGCGATGACTAGGCCGAAGCCCACACCCGCCAGCAGCAGTTGCAGCGTCAGCTCCGGGTCGCCGACGCTCACCTCCCACCGGGAGCAGAGGAACAGACCGACCGCCACCATCAGCAGCCCGGCCACGGTTAGCGTCCGCCCGCCGGCCCACGGCAGCAGCCACCCCCCGGCCACCGACGCCAGCGGTATCACGCCGGTCATCCGCACCAGCCACATGGCGCCGGTGAACGGCTCCTTGCCCATCACCGTGTTGGCGGTCAGCGGCACGGTCACCATGGCGATGATCAGGGACACGCCGATCAATGCCTGGGTCAGGTTGGACAGGATGAAAGCCCAAGAGCGCAGGAAGACGTGGGCCAGCAGCGGCTGCCAGACCCGTCGCTCCACCGCAACCAGCGCGCCGCCCATACCCAGCCCCGAAGCGGCCAGGATGAATGGGATTGGCGACTCGAAGGTGAAGAAGTCGCTGCGGGAAAGAGCCAACGAGAGCAGCAACAGGACCGCGATGAGCAGTGAGCCGCCGAGGTAGTCTACCCGCGCCGCCCCTCTTTCTTTCCCCCCCCGCCTGGGGGGAATTAAGAGGGGGCCGGGCAACCGCATCAGGGCAACGAACACCACTGCGCTCTGCGGGACGTTGAGCCAGAAAATCCAGCGCCAACTCGATAGCTCGACGATTGCGCCGCCGTAGGCCGGCCCCAGCATCGAACCGGCTTCCGCCGCGCCGCCCACCACGCCCAAGGCAAGGGCGCGCCGCTCCGGGGGAACCAGCGACGTCGCCAGCGCCATGCCCAGAGGCACCGTCGCCCCGCCGCCAATAGCCTGGATCACCCGGGCGCCGATCATCCACTCGAAGTTTTGGGCCACGGCGACCAGGCTGGTGCCGATGCAGAACACCACCAGCGACGCCTGGTAGACCCTGGGGTAGCCGTAGACGTCGCCCAGCCGCCCGATGACCGGCATTGCCACGGTGTAGCCCAGCAGGTAGGCGGTGATAATCCAGGAAACCCGGTCCAGTTGGGTAATGGGAATCTTCAGGTCCAGCATCACGCTGGGCAGGGCGGTGACCACGACGGTCTGATCCAAGGCCGTTATGAAGGCCCCCAACCCGGCGATGGTCAGGATGACCCAACTGGAATGTTCCCGAGCGGAGCCGGACTCGCCGGCGCCCGGCTTATCCGCTCCGTGGCTGGGCGCGGGCGCAGAGGACAAGGGTTACGATACCGGAGGCGTGATGGTGACCGGCTGGTTCACGTCGTCAATGGTGAGCCGCCGCTGGGAATCGGCAACGTCGGACACCACCACCTGCCCGGTGATGACTGCTTGGCGCAGTATGCCCGTGGCCCGCTCAATCCACATTTCCAACGCCACCGGGTAGCCCGTTCCGGCGGTGGGCACCAGCTCCAGAAGGTCTTCTGACATGATCCCGCCGCCGATTCGATAAACGCCCACCCCATCCAGGCTGTCCTCGCCCAGCAACTCCGGCGACTGCACCTTTTCCACGATTTCGGCCAGGGTGCTTCCGAAGTTGGTCAGGTTGATGGGCAGCGAGTCCGGCGGCACCTCACCCCACTCGCCGTTCAGCACGTTGGTCATGTAGGCCGTATCATCAATGCTGACCATGCCTATCTCTAGGTAGGAGCGGGGGAAAAGCAGTTCGGCCTCAACGGTTACCTCAAACTTGCCAGGGACTATCGCATTGCCGTAGGCCCGGTGCATCAAGATGCCGGGCAGGATGCTGGTAGAGCCGACGATATGCTCCAGGTCGAAGGAGGCAGATTCCAAGGCCATAAGTTGCTCTACTGTGCGTTGAAGCTCTTCCTTCGGGTCGACCGGCTCGGGCGTTTGGGTGGGAGTGGGCTTTCCATCGGCGCAGGACACCGCCGCCGTCACAGCCAATATGGCCACGGCAGCGAACAGCGTTTTTCTCCAAAGGCTGGCCGCAGAGGACCGGGAGACCCTGCTATTACGCCTCAGTTCCACGACCAAACCGCCACCTTGCCCGAGGCGATACGACGGGCCTCGCCGGTACTGACGTCGACGACATAGACACCACCGCCGGAAGGCCCGCTGCCGTTGCGCCTTCCAGGCTCCGGGCTGTCGTTACCACTGATCACCAGCGCGGACCCGTCCGGCGCCCAGATGGAATGGGAGTAAGCATACTGGTCGAAGAAGCTCAGCATTATGAAGAACTCCCCTGTGGGGCTGAAGCGGAACAAACGGCGCGCCTCCCCCGCAGCCTGCCCGGAGTCCACGGACGACACCACCAGATCCATGGCGCGACTGCTGGGATCAATGGCAATCCAGGCGATGCGGTCGCCTTGAGGAGACCAGAAGAAGGCCAAAAACTGCTCCTCCACCAGGGTCGAGCGCCCGGAACCGTCAAGGGAAACCAGACTCAGCCGGTCAAACACTGGGGTGCCGGTACGCGACTGCTCTGCCACTGCCAGCGTCAAGCCGTCGGGGGCCCAGGCGAAGGCGGTCATCCCATCGGTCTCTACCAACAGGCTCGGCGGCTCAGAGGAACCGGGAGCGGTGGGCGCCAGGAAAATGCCTTGGACTTCGCCTCTTATGTCCGAGTAGGCCACTTGCGAGCCGTCGGGCGAAACCGCTGGCGCACGGAAGTCGAAGGCATCCACCGCCACGCTGGTTTGCTCTCCGCCCAGCTTCGGCTCTTGTAGCGTCACCCGGTCGCCGCTGTGGACCGCCAGCGATGACGAGCCGGGGACCCAGTGGTAATATAACGGTGCCCCTACCGCCACGGCGTCCGCTTCTTCGTCCGATTGGTAGTCCCGAACGAAGAGGCTCAGCCCCTCGTTCGTTGGGGCCAGAAACGTCAGGTAGCGGTTGTCGGGCGACCAGTACATATAGTGCGGCGTGCCGTCAGCAACCGGAGCAGCAATCTCGTTTTCGTAGGCCGTAGTCATCCGGCCAGAACCGATGTCGAAGACCTGCACCGACAAGCCCGCTCTTTCACGCCCGATGGAGACGCGGGACGCGGCCACCTTGATGCCGTCGTGGGACCAAGTCGGCCAACTGTAGGAATCGCCCCGCTCAAGGGACTGTGCCAGCATACCGGCTCGCACGTCGCCGGTCAGTCGCTCCTCGCCCGTGGCGTCGGGGTTGATGAGAAGCAAGTCACCGCTATTGTCAATGTATGCAATTCGGTTAACCATTATCTGTTCACTTCCAACCGCCCGTGATTCTTGCTCTGGGGTGAGGGACGGCTCTGACCCGGCGCAGGCCGTCAGAACCGCCAAACCCAGCAGGGCGGCCATCGCAACCGGCAGCGGGAATCCTAGCTTCATCGTCTGCTCTCACATCGTCTGCTCTCACATGGGAGGCCGCGGCATTACCGCGCCCCACTATGATAACAAACAAAAACCGTGGATAATCACCCCCTCCTCCGTGGTCAACCCGCCTCCAATAGGTATACGAACCAGCGGGTTTCGTGGGTTTACCCAGCTCAGCCGGAAGCAGCTCAAGCGGAATACTCAGCATCGGGGCAGTTCCCGCCCCAACCAGCCAGGCGTTATCCACCCAACGGAAGCACTCGTCCATGCTAAAATACGCTGTAAACCAAGCCTCTATCGTGCAGGGTTGCAACGGGTCTAGTTCCCGGTTCCTCCAGGGCAATAAGGGACTTATCCACTCTGTCAACGCCATTACTGGTATTGTTATCTATAGCTCAAAGAAAATTTGATGGGGAATTATTCTAAGAACAACCGCAGTTAGCGAAACCCCAAACATTTTCGCTGAACTCATTGACGGCAAGGCACTATGATAGACACAGTACGATTGAACATCAGGGCAGGTCACGGCGGCAACGGGTGCGCCAGCTTTCTCCGCGAGAAGTACCGGCCTCGCGGCGGCCCCAACGGTGGCGACGGGGGCGACGGCGGCAGCGCCTATCTGGTCGGCGATACATCGTATAACACGCTGCTGCACATCAAGTTCAACAGCACGGTCTACTCCGACGCTGGCGCGCACGGTAAGGGCAAGAATCGCCGGGGCGGCAATGGCAAGGATACCGTCATTCCGGTGCCAGTCGGCACGGTGGTATGGCAGCTCAACAAGGACGGCTCCCGCGACTTTCTGACCGACATTCGCAACGACACTCCCTATCTGGTTGGGCGCGGCGGCCGCGGCGGATGGGGCAACACCCGCTTCGCCACCTCGACCAACCAAGAGCCGGTGCTGGCGGAGCGGGGTGAGAGAGGCGAAGGGGCAGTGCTGTTCCTGGAGCTGAAGCTGTTGGCCGACGTGGGTCTGCTGGCTCGTCCCAACGCCGGCAAGTCCACGCTCATCTCGCGCTGCTCAGCGGCCAAGGCGAGGGTGGGCGACTATCCATTCACCACGGTGGAGCCGGTGTTGGGAGTAGTGCGGGCTGGACGCAGCGACTTCGTTATGATGGAGGTGCCCGGCCTGCTGGAAGGCGCCCATAAGGGGGTCGGACTGGGACACCAATTCCTGCGCCACGCCGAGCGCGCACGCCTTTACGTTTACTTGGTAGACGGGCTGTCCGAAGACCCGGCGGACGACTACCGGATGGTGAAAGACGAGCTGCTGCTCTTCAACCCGGAACTGGCCGGCAAGCGTCAACTGGTGGTGGTCAACAAGCTGGACGTTACTGAGGTGCGGGATCAGCGGGACACTCTGTTTGCCAGGCTAACGAAGGTAATGGAAGAGTCGGGAGAGGAAGCGTCCGAAATCATGTTCATCTCGGCAGTCACTGGTGAGGGTGTGGACCCAATGCTGACCCGCATCGCCAGTATCCTTGAGGAGCTTCCCAAAGACGAGCCTGCGGATGAGGATGTTTCTTGGGAATCGGAGCGGCCGCGGCCGTACCGGGTGCCTGAATCGGTACGGGTTGAAGACGGCGTGTACATCATAGAATCCGAGCGCTTGGAACGGCTGAGCGCTCTGGCCGATACCCGGGACCAGCGGGTGTTGCTGCAACTTTGGCGCGAGATGCGACGCTCCGGGATGGCTGAGAAACTTATCGAAGAAGGCATCGAAGTGGGCGATACAATCCGGCTCGGCAGAGTGGAAGTGGAATGGTTCTGAGCCGGGTAGGCATCCTCGGCGGCACTTTCGACCCGGTGCATCGCGGCCACCTTGAGATTGCCCGGCGAGCTATGGACGAGGCTGCGCTGGACCAAGTCATTTTCATCCCCGCCGGTCAGCCGCGGTTGAAGGCCGGCGACCCATCCGCCGCCCCGCATCAACGTCTGGAGATGCTTCTTCTCGCGGTGGAGGGCATCCCCGGCTTCTTGGTGTCCGACATCGAGTTGCGACGCTCCGGGCCAACGTTGACCGTGGAGACGCTGCGGGAGCTGCGGAATGAGTGTGGCCCGGATGTCGAACTGCTGTTTATCCTGGGGCTGGACGTGTTGGCCCGGTTCGACCAATGGCTGGAGCCAGAGCGGGTTGTTCAACTGGCCCGCCTGCTGGCGGTAAGCCGCCCCGGCTATGGCGAGTTTGATTGGCCCGGCTTCTACGCCCGCAACCCGTATGCCTGTGGCCGAGTGGACTGCATCGACTCCGCGGCCATAAACATCAGCGCCAGCGAACTGCGCCACCGCCTAGCCACGGGCGCAGCGGTCAAGGGCCTGCTGCCGGATCCGGTGGAGCATTACATTCGCGACAACGGGCTGTACACGTCGCAGGGGTAGACTCTAGCCTTTGTGCGTGTGCGGTATTTCCGTTGTAACGGTGCGTGTGTTAAGGTTCGCCGCAAAGTCTCAATGCAGGTGTGCGTCATGCAAAAGGGAACAGACCCTGCCCGTTTGCTGGAGGAATCGGGGGCATTGCTTTATGGCGACTTCACGCTCTCATCGGGCAAGAAGTCAAAGTATTACTTCGATTCCAAGAAGCTGACTCTTGAACCGCAAGGCGCGCTTTTCGTAGCGCAGCGCATCGTGAAGAAGCTGGACGAGGCCGGGATTAGCTATGTCGGCGGTACCGCCTACGGCGCGATTCCCATCGTATCCCACGTGGCTCTTTGGAGCGGGCTGCGTGAGGGGAATCCAATTCGCGCGTTCTATCATCGCAAGGAAGCGAAGGAGCATGGCACAGCCGCCGCGGCAGAAGGGCAATTGCCTCCGGCAGACTCTCCGGCGGCGATGCTGGAAGACGTGGTAACGACGGGAGAGTCGTTGCTGAATGCCATCAAGTTGGCTGAAGGTGAAGGCTACCTAGTGACCCACGCCATGACCCTGGTAGACCGGGACGAAGGCGGGCGGAAAGCGGTGGAGGCCGCCGGCTATATTTTCTGGTCGCTGTTCAAGGTGGAGCGTCGAGGAGACAAGGTTAAGTTCGTTTACAACGGCGACTGACCGGGCCGCGTTGCGCTAACTGAAGTCCTGCCCGGGGCCGAACAGCTTGGGGGTGTCCTCGACAACGGCGGTTCCGGACGCCGGGGCTTGCAGCTCCAGGGCCAAACCCGGCGTAGCGGCGGCGGTGCGGACGAAGCCCAGGCCGTGCAGCTCTCCGCCGGGGGTTCGGAAAACCGACGTAACCGTTCCGGCGGGCCTTCCGTCCTGAGCCAGAGATGCCCCGGCGGTGACTTCGCTGTCCTCGGTGAATCGGAGAGTTGCCAGGTACTTCTGGACTTTCTGGTAGCTGTCCAGCCGGGCGATGACTTCTTGGCCAATGTAGCATCCCTTGGTGAAGTCGATTGCGCCGATAAGACCGGCTTCCAGCGGGTTGTAAGGCTCCCCCATCTCGCTGCCGAAGGCCGGGACCCCGCGGCCGACTCGCAGCTCTTCCCATTGACTGGCATTGGCTCGGCCTGCTCCAGCCTCGGCCAGCGCGCCGGTGACGGCTGATGCGCCGCCGGTGGGGGCAATCAGCAGGCAGCATGGCAGCGTTCCCAGCGGGCGGCTGATGGCGATGGCGTCCCATCCTCCAACGTTTACCGTTGGCGCCGGATACTGCATTCCCGGCAGCCGTTCGGTTTCCGTCAACTCCAGGCCCAGCGCTGCATCGGCGCCATGTCCTGCCAAGGCGATAATGGCGGTGGACTCGGAAACGTCCTCGACCTCCAGGTCTTCCATGATGGTGTACTTGTCCAGCCACTCAATGACTGGCTGCTGCTGGCCGGGGCTGGTCAGCAGGTAGACGCACTCGCCGGCGTGTATCACGGTGAGCAGGTCAACGATGCGTCCCCGGTCGGTGGTCAGCACGGTCGGGGCCCAATGGCCGGGCGGCAGGTGGCCCACGTTGTTGGTGGAAAGGCGGTTGAGCAGGTCCAGCGCGTCGTCGCCGGTGGCCTTCAGGCAGCCGAGTCCCGCATCGTGGTAGACGGTCAAGGACGCGGATACGCCGCCGTGCGCCGTTGCTGTCTGGCTGGGAGACTGTTGCAGGGTCATGGCGTGGCCTCCGCGTCTTGGGTGTGTCGTGGAGCTAACGAATAAGCGCCGTCTTCACCTGATGAAGACGGCGCTTTCTCTTCCGGTTGCCGCTGGTTCCGGCGGCGCCGGCCGGGGTGGGCGCGGCTAGACGCTGAACGAGGTGCCGCAACCGCAGGCTTTCTTGGCGTTGGGGTTTTCAAAGACGAAACCCTTGCCGTTGAGCCCGTCGGAGAAGTCCAACTGGGTGCCGGCCAGATAGATATAGCTCTTCTTGTCGACGATTACCTTCACGCCGAACTGCTCGACCACCTTGTCGGTGTCGGTGTGTTCTCCGGTAATCTTCAGGTCGTAGGTAAGGCCGGAGCAACCACCGCCTTTGACGGCCACACGCACACCCACTTCGTCCTTTTCCAGTCCTGCCTTGTCGGCGAAGTACTTAATCTTCTCGGCGGCCTTTGCGCTAATCTCAACCGTCAGTTCAACGCCGTCTCTGGTTATCGGCATAACTCCCTCCGAGGCTGTCTATCAGCCGCCTGCACAGCACTGCCGCCCCAGACAGGGACGGTCTCAACGCCATTGTAGACGGCGGCAGCGCGTGCGTCAAGGCGATATGCGGTTATGTAACTGTTCAGACTTGAGGGGAAGTCAGCAGCTTGTGGCATTCCACGAGAGGATCGAGGCCCCGGACCCGCCAAGTCCCGAAGAGGGAAGCCAGGGTCATCTTGGTGTCGGTGCCCTGCTCCGAGCGGGTGCCGCCGCTGATTTTGCGGCTGACCACCAAGGGCCGCAGGCTGCGCTCCGCAGCGTTGTTGTCCGAGGGCACGCCGGGGGCAGCCACGAAGACAAACAGTTCCTTGATGTGCCTCTCGATACGCCGGCACAGGTTGCCTTGGGCGGCTGCCGGGTCTTGGGCGTAGGGACGGCACTGGGCCAGCAGTTTCCGCTCCAATTGCTGCTGGACCCGCTGCCGTTGCCGTGCCTGGGGATGGGCGAAGCTCTTGGCCGCTGAGTAAATGTGATGGACTGCCGCCGCCCACCGGGCCAATTGCCGGTCTTTGGGGTAGAGGATCTTCAGGTCGTGGATGTCCCGCAGCAGGTGCACCCAGCACCGCTGCTTCAGTCCCGGGTAGTGATGATAGGCGGCATAGAAGTCGCTGACCAACACCCCACTGAAGGACTCATCCAGCACCTCGTCCACCACCTCCTTGTGGCGGCCACGCCGCAGGAAATACCGCTCGGTGGGAGTGCTGAAAGTCCAAGCGTAGCCATTGGCGCCATCCTCCCGCCAGCCGGTCTCGTCGGCGTGGACCACCGGGCTGCCCCGGATGCGCTCCAGAATCCGGTCCACCGCCGGTTGGGCCTGCCGGGCCACTTGGTGGATGGCCCGGACGATGGCGCCGAGGCTCAGGCGCAACTGGTGGACGGTGCTCAGATACCACTGGACGGTACGGAAGGGCAGCCTCCCCTCTTCCCGCAGGGCCGCCATCAGGCTGAGCAGGTTGATGCCCAATCGTTGTTTCCCCAGCGCCACCCCGCCCAAGTCCACCTTGGGCACCCGGCGTTTCTCACACACTGGGCAAGTCCTGGCGATGAAGACATGTTCGGTGACTTGGACCGGAACCACTGGCAGGTCGATGACCTGCCGGGTCCGCTGGGTCCATCCGCCGGACAGGCCGGTGCCGCACTGGAGGCAGGCGTCCAAGACGTGCTCCACCCGGTGGGTGGGGGTCATGCGCTGGCGGGCGAAACCGTGGGGCCGAGGCTTCCTGGGACCTTTCTCCCTGGGAGTCTGCTGGCGGCCGGACTTGGGCTTGATGCCGGGCATACCTTTGGGGCCGCCCGGTTTGGCCTTTCCCTCCAGCGCCTCTATCCGCCGCTGTAACTGGGCGATAGTGTTCTGCTGTTGGGCAATGATTGCCAACAGGGTTTCTCGGGGGGCGGCCGTCAGGTCAAGGCTCGTATCCATGCTGTAGGTTTAACATAACCGCGAAACTGTCCCCCTTTGCTCTTTCGGCAACTTTCTGCCAATTCGCCTCATCAAGTCTGAACAGTTACGCGGTTATGACCAGGGCTATCGCATTTGGATTTCTGGAGACCAGTTCAGGGTGAAAATGCTGCCCCCGGTAGTAGATTTTGAGTGATAGGGTCCCCTCATCACCGTGTGTCAAGGCGAATCAAGCGGAAAATATCGCCGAAAATGCCACACGCAGCCCCGAAATTTTCTAACGCGATAGCCCTGCCGTTATGCCAGAACGATTGCAAAGTTCCCTCTCCCTCTGAGAGAGGGTTATGGTGAGGGCGTTCCCCAGACGAAAACTGTCCCGAACGAATGCCGCAGCCCTTGCCGGGTTCCCCTAATACGATTTCCGGGTTCCCCTAATACGATTTTATGACACCTGGCCCTTGCCAAGCCCTATGACACCTCTCTAGCATAGTCCCTGTAAGCCCCTGCCCGTCCGCCATTCGGCCCTCGACACGGCCGCCCGCCCAAACAGAATAACCAAATGGCGGGAAATGACCGGAAATGGCGGGGAAACCAAAAAAATAAGCCACTCAGGCAGCATCAGGAAGTGCAGCCATGTATTTATGTGAAGTCCTCAAGAGTCCGCCCATGGCGAGCTGGTCGAACCACCAACGCACTCAGACAACTCAGGGCCCAGCAGGGCAATTGCAAAGTCATGTTCAGCCACCAAACCGTTAGTCCTGAGCTGGTCGAAGGACGGTCTCTGAGAATCCGCTCGCGGTTCGACCAGCTCACCAGGAACGGATTATCAGGGACTTTGCAATCGCCCTGGCCGTTATGACAACCACCCATCCGCAGTCGTGGACGTTTTTCGGGCCGCGCCTAAAGCGCAATTCCGGACGCATCGGCGACTATGCCTATGTCCTTGTCGCCCCGCCCGCTCAGGCACACCAGGATGATGCTGTCCTCCGGCAGCTGCGGGGCCAGTTCCGCCGCCCCATAGATGGCATGGGCCGACTCCAGCGCCGGGATGATGCCCTCCGTGCGGCACAGCAGGTGGAAGCCCTCCAGCGCCTGCGGGTCGGTCACCTCCCGGTACTTGGCGCGCCCCGATTCCTTCAGGTAGCTGTGCTCCGGGCCGACCCCGGGGTAGTCCAGCCCCGCCGAGATGCTGTGCGCCGGGCTGACCTGCCCGTCCTCGTCCTGCAGCAGGTAGCTCATCGCGCCGTGCAGCACCCCCGGACGACCGGCGGTCAGGGTGGCCGAGTGCTCGCCGGAGTCCAGGCCCTTGCCGCCGGCCTCCAGCCCCACCAGCCGCACATCCTCGTCCGGCACGAAGGTATGGAAGGTGCCTATGGCGTTGCTGCCCCCGCCGACGCAGGCCATCACGTAGTCCGGCAGCCGCCCCTCAACGCCCAGTATCTGCGCCCGCGCCTCGCGCCCGATCACCGATTGGAAGTCGCGCACCATCACCGGGTAGGGGTGCGGCCCGACCACGCTGCCGATGAGGTAGTGCGTCGTCTCCACGTTGGTCACCCAGTCGCGGATGGCCTCGTTGATGGCGTCCTTCAGCGTTCGCGTCCCCGACTCCACGCTGATGACCTCCGCCTCCAGCAGGCGCATACGGAAGACGTTGAGGGACTGGCGGCGGATGTCTTGCTCGCCCATGTAGACGATGCACTGCAAGTCCAGCATGGCGCAGGCGGTGGCGGCGGCGACGCCGTGCTGCCCTGCGCCGGTCTCGGCGATGATGCGCCGTTTGCCCATGCGCTGGGCCAGAAGCGCTTGCCCCAGGGCGTTATTTATCTTGTGCGCGCCGGTGTGGGCCAGGTCTTCCCGCTTCAGGTATATTTTCGCGCCGCCCAGATGCCGCGACAGGTTTTCGGCGTAGTAGAGCGGCGTGGGGCGGCCCACGTAGGTTGTCAGCAGATGCGTCAGCCGCGCCTGAAAGTCCTCGCTGGCCTTCACGGTATTGTAGGCTTCCTCCAGTTCGGCCACCGCCGCCATCAGTGTTTCGGGAATGAATTTGCCGCCGAAACTACCGAAGCGGCCTTGTTCGTCGGGAAAGACTGCCGTTGGTTCAATCGCCATCGTTCTCCGTCCGTCTATCTGCTCGCAGTTCCCTTTTGTAGCAGGAATCAATACGGCTTTGCCGGGGACGCCCCCGCCCTCCCCCAGAGGGAGCGGGAATTATCCGGTGGACCAGCAATCCGCAATCCAAGAGTAGCCTCCCCCGGAGGGATGGACAATTATCCTTGCGCTAAGCGGAGCCGGTCAGGGCGGCGTCCGTGTCTCGCGCGTTGGTGACAAACCGTTGAATCTTGCGGCGGTCTTTCTTGCCCAGAGTCTCCACGCCGCTGGATACGTCAACGCCCCAGGGCCTGACGATGCTGATGGCGCGCCCCACGTTGGCGGGGGTGAGGCCGCCGGCCAGCAGGAAGGAACTGCCCCGGCGGGACAGCGACGCCGCCACGTCCAGGTTGAACGAGAGCCCGGTGCCGCCCTGAATGCCCTCGACCAGCCGGTCCAGCGTGACCATGCAGCCGGACTCGTCGTATTCCCGGACCCGCCCGGCCAACTCCGGCACGTCATCCGGGGTTTTATAAGACGCCGGAACGTGGACGACCTTGATTACCTGGCAGTCTACCGCCGCCGTGTATTCGACGCTCTCCCGTCCGCACAGTTGCACGGCGTCCAGCCCGCAGTGGGTGACGACCTCATTGACCTCTTCCAGCGGTTGGTCAGCGAACAGGCCGACCATGCGGGGCGACGACGAGCCGCCAAGGTCACGCACCGCCTCCACGACGGCCTTCGCGTCGTCGGGGGCGATGCGCCGGTGACGCTCCGGCACGAAGACCATGCCGATAAAGTCGGCCCCGGCTTCCGCCGCAACGCAGGCGTCTTGGGGGTTGCCGATGCCGCAGATCTTGACCCGTATCATGCTGGGGACTCCCCCACCCTAACCATCCCCCGCAGGGAGAGGAGATTGGGCGGCGACGCGCTGACCCGACAGTTCGCGCACTTTGGCAGCGATGTCAGGGGCGGTGACCAGCGCCTCGCCCACCAGCACGGCGTTGACCCGGTAGCGGTTGAGCAGGCGGAGGTCGTCGCGGGTGAAAATGCCGCTCTCGCTGACTATCACCTTGCCCCGGGGGACCAGCGGGGCCAGCCGCGTGGTAACGGCGAGGTCGGTGGTGAAGGTATGCAGGTCGCGGTTGTTGATGCCGATGACTTCCGCGCCCGCGGCCACCGCGGTTTCCAGTTCGCTTTCGTCGTGGACCTCGACCAGACATTGCATCCAGAGCGATTGCGCGGTTTCCAGCAGTTCCTTCAATAACGAAGGCTCTAGGATGGCAACAATGAGCAGGATGCCGTCGGCTCCGGCGGCGCGGGCCTCATATATCTGGTAGGGGTCGAAGATGAAGTCCTTGCGCAGCACGGGCGCGCGCCCGGACGCGCCGGTCTGCTTGATGGCCGACAGATGGGCCAGCTCGCCCTGAAAGCGCGGGTCGGTGAGGCAGGACACTGCCGCCGCGCCGTTGGCGACATAGGTCTCGGCCAGCCGCACCGGGTCGAAGTCGGGGGACAGCAGCCCGCGGGAAGGCGAGGCTTTCTTCACCTCGGCGATGAGCCGGATGCCGCCGCCTATGAGGGCGCCGGACAGGTTCAGCGGCCGCGGCGGCGCAGCCGCCAGTTGCTCCACAGAGGCCTGCGGCGCGGCCTGCTTGGCCTCCGCCAACTCCACCCGCTTGGCCGCTACGATTTCGTCGAGAATGCTGGGCATATCAGGGTACCGTTGCCTCTTCATTATTGGACCACTCGGCTTTCAAGATACTGGTCTTGTGTCTGCGTCATTTCTTTGACCAGCAGGGTTACCTGGCGCGTTTCCTGTTTAGATAACATTCTTTCGGAAATGACGAGACCAACTCCTGCCGCCAGCGCCCCGGAGCAGATTGCAACGTAGACCGTCACCAACCACGAAGCAACCCCGGAAATCACCAGTGGCGCTATGGACAATCCAGCAGTCACTCCAATTCCGAAAAAGATGGAATAAGCTATGGACCAAGGCCGTAAATCTGGCTTGAGCAGGTTTATCCGTCGGGCAAATCCCTCCCAATCCGAAAGCGGGATAGCCAATGCCACCTCTCTCCGAGGAGAGATAATGTCTATTTCCATGTGAACAGTGGCAGTATCGAATGTAAATCGTGGCTGGCTAGGGTACTCTGCCATGTAATTACTCCGGCTGGGCTACCAGACCCGCAAATCTGGCATTGAAGAACAGGGTATTTCCACAGGTCGTGCAAAGAACTGACAAGAGAGGATAGAGGGGGCCATTAAGGTTTAAGTGTCCTTCACCGTACACCCTTACTTCCACAAGTTTATCGACAATATGCCACTGGTCATTTCCGCAGACCTGACAAGCCTTGTCTTCCTTCCAATGGGACTCCAGCCACGCAGTCGCCTTTTCGTGGTCGATGTCCACGATTCTATCCGGGATCGCCCTAACCATGGTGCTCTCCTCCCTCGTTGAGATCGTCGGCCAGTACGCCGGGTTTAGACTTCGGGACTGCATTATATCCCACCTGCTTAAATTACCCCCGCCTGACTCAGCTCCACCAGCGCGTCGAGCCTTTGCCGGGCGGCACCGCTGTCGATGGCCTGGGCTGCGGTCTGGATGCCGTCAGGGATGCTGTCGGCGGCGCCTGCGGCGAGCAGAACGCCGGCGGTGTTGAGCAGCACCGAGTCGCGGATGGGGCCGCCCTCGCCGCGCAGCAGGCGGAGCATGATGTCGGCGTTGGCCTCGCGGTCGCCGCCGCGCAGATCGGCCACGGCCCAGCGGCCCAGACCCGTGCCGTCGGGGCGGAACGTCCAGCTTTCCACTTGTCCGTCCCGCAGTTCCCAAACTGATGTGTCGCCGTCCAGCGCGATTTCGTCCAGCCCTCCCGCGCCGTGAACGACCAGGGTGCGCTCGGAACCCAACAGGCGCATCACCTCGGCCATCTTCTCGCCCAGTTGGGGGAAGGCCACGCCGATGAGTTGCCGCTGGGCGGCGGCGGGGTTGGTCAGCGGCCCTAAGATGTTGAAGACGGTGCGGATGCCGATTTCGCGGCGCACCGGCCCGGCGTGGCGCATGGAGGGATGAAAGGCTTGGGCGAACATAAACCCGATGCCGCCCTCTTCGATGCAGCGCTCCACGGCTTCGGGGGGCAGTTCGATACGCACGCCCAAGGCTTCCAGCACGTCGGCGGCGCCGCAGGTTCCCGACGCGGCGCGGTTGCCGTGCTTGGCCACCCGCAGTCCCGCGCCGGCGGTCACCAGCGCGGCAGCCGTGGAGATGTTGAAGGTGTTGCTCCCGTCGCCGCCGGTGCCTACCGAGTCCACCAGCGGCCCATCAACGCGCACCTTGAGGGAGAACTCGCGCATGACGGTCGCCATGCCCGCGATTTCCTCGGTGGACTCGCCCTTGAGCCGCAGGGCGGTCAGGAAAGAACCCAGTTGGGCCGGCGTCGCCTCGCCCTGCATAATCTGGCGCATCACCGCCGCCGCCTGCTCCATCGTCAGCGACCGGCCCGCCACGACTACTTCGATTGCTTCACGAATTTCCAAACTCGCTACTCCACAGTCAATGTATACGCCCGTTCTGTTCGGTTAGAAAAACAAATCAGAGGGTCTAATCTGCCGGGCCCGTGAAGAATTCTGGTAATTTCAACATCCCCGTGTTGCACCCTGTATATCAGTCTGTGGTTCCGAACAATTAACACTCGAGTGTCTTCCCGGTTGGCATAGAGAAAGATCCGGCCTAGATAAGGGTATTCACTCAGACGGTCAGACGTTGCGATAATGTCCTCAGAGAGACGTTCGGCCGCTTGGCTTGATTCGCGGGCTAAATCGCGAACGATTTGTTCAAGGTCGGCCAGACTGTCCGGCGACCAGGTTACTGAAGCCACTGCCGTATGCGCCTCTTGGCGTCTTCATGGGGTATGCCTTCCCCATTGTCAAGCTGCTGCAGGCCGTGCTGTATCTTGTATAGGATGATTAGCCGCTCGATTGCATCTTCGATTGTGGCGTCGTCGGGCAACCCCTCCATCAGCTCCGGTATCTCCTCTTTCGACGTCATTGCGCCTGCTCCTTCGGACGTTTATTCCTCGAAGTCTTCGGGGTTGAAACGCTGTGCGCCGTGCCGTACCGACAAGATGAGCACTTCCTCCCTCAGACCCAGGTGGTAATTTAGTCTGTAATTTCCCACGATGATTTGCCTTACGTCTCTTCGGCCTGGCAGTAGAACTATCCGGCCTAGTCTTGGGAATTCGACCAACCTGTCAGCTACATGCTCGATGCGCCGGACAACGGAGTTGGCGTACTCCGCCGAATCAGCAGCCAAGAAGCGATGAACTCCGTTAAGGTGGTTCAGACTTCGCCTTGTCCACCTTACTGTAGCCACTTTTCAATCAATTGCTTGGCCTCTTCATGAGGAACAGTCTCGCCCCGTTCGGCTTCCTGCAGTCCCTTGTGAACGTCGTAAAGCAACTGCAATTGCTCCAGCGCCTCGTCGACCGTAAGTCCGTCCGGGACTTGCTTCATCAGCTCCAGTATCTCTTCTTTCGCCGTCATTACGCCTCCTCCGGGTTGCCGTGCTGCGCTACCCGGGCCAAGTAGTTTCGCAGCAGGTGCTTGCCTTCGGGGGTCATTATGGACTCCGGGTGAAACTGAATGCCTTCCACCGGATGCTCTTTGTGGCGCAGGCCCATAATCAGGCCGTTTTCGGTGCGGGCGGTCACTTCCAGGGTGTCGGGCACCGTTTCCGGGTAGACCACCAGCGAGTGGTAGCGGATAGCCTCGAAGGGGTTGGGCAGCCCGTTCAGCACGCCTGCGCCGTTGTGGTGAATCATCGAGGTCTTGCCGTGGCGTATCTCCCCGGCTCGGTCGACCCGCGCCCCGTAGACGTAGCCGACGCACTGGTGGCCCAAGCAGACGCCCAGCGTCGGCACCCGCGGCCCGAAACGGCGGATGACGTCGTTGGAGATGCCAGCCTCCATCGGCGTGCAGGGGCCCGGCGAAATCACGATGCCGGCGGGGGCCATCGCCTCGACGTCTTCTAGGCTGATCTTGTCGTTGCGATAGGTGTCAACCTCCGCCCCCAACTCGGTGAGGTACTGGTAGAGGTTATAGGTAAAGCTGTCGTAGTTGTCGATAAGCAGCAGCATGGCTTCCACTCCGGGAAAATTTGCGCCTGTGAGATTGTAGGGGCGCACAGCCGTGCGCCCTGCGCCGCCGGATTAAGACCCGTTCTAATAACCGGATGATTGGGCACACGGCTGTGCGCCCCTGCGTGGGTGCTCCCTAGAACAGCTCAACGAACTCCAGCCAGTTGCCGTCGGGGTCCTGGGCGTAGCAGGCTTTGCGGGTAAGCTTGCCGTCGTCGCCGAGCATTGAGGCTGGCGGGTTGTTGTAGCGCAGGCCCTTCTGGCTGGTGTTGGCGTAGAAGCGGTCGATGTCCTCCACGAAGAAGGCCAGATGCGCCGCGCCCAAGTCGTTGCGCTCGACGCCGCCCGTGCCGCTCTGCGGCGACAGGTACTGAATCAACTCTAGTTGATGCCCTTCGCCCATATCCACGAAGCCGCCCTTGATGTGAGCGCCGGGGAAGGCCAGCACCTGCTCCACGAACTCCCCCTGCCGCTCGGTTCGCCCGGCAATACGCATTCCCAGGATGTCGGAGTAGAAGCGCACCGACTCTTCAATGTCCCGAACCACGAATCCGGTGTGGAAAAACGACTTTAGCATGACTACCTCCAAACTCTCCTTGCAAATTTCCGTCATTCCCGCGAAAGCGGGAATCTACATCCTTTACTCGCAGGATTGGCCCGCTGTTGCCGCCTCTGGATTCCCGCTTTCACGGGAATGACGGGTGCGGCGGCAGTATGTCAGCCTCGACGCCGCCTAATTTAGGATATGACGAGGGGAATGGCGGGTTTGGCGGGGGTATGCCCTCACCCTAACCCTCTCCCAGAGGGAGAGGGAATAGATAGAGACACTTCCCAAGTTAGAGGGTGAATTGACCATCAGAATCCGGCCTCGGCCACGTCGATGGCCCGCATCAGCGCGCCCGACTTGTGGCGTGTCTCTTGGTATTCGTCCTCGGCCACGCTGTCGGCGACGATGCCGCCGCCGGCCTGGACGTACATCACGCCGTCCTTGTAGACCCCGGTTCGCAGCACAAGGGCGGTGTCCATGTTGCCGGAGAAGCTGAAATATCCGACCGCGCCGCCGTAGGGGCCGCGCTTCTCGCCTTCGATTTCGGCGATTATCTCCATTGCCCGAATCTTGGGGGCGCCTGAGACGGTGCCGGCGGGGAAGCAGGAGCGCAGCGCGTCGTAGGGTGTCAGGTCCTTTCGCAGGCGGCCTTCCACGTGGGAAACCAGGTGCATTACGTGGGAGAAGCGCTCCACTTCCATCATCCGGGTGACTTCCACGGTGCCGGGGTCGCTGACCCGGCCGATGTCGTTGCGGCCCAGGTCCAGCAGCATCACGTGTTCGGCGCGCTGCTTTTCGCTGTTCTTCAGCTCCGCCTCGTTGGCCTCGTCCTCGCCGGGAGTCACGCCCCGGGGCCTAGTGCCGGCGATGGGATGGGTGGAAGCGACGCCGTCCTCGACCTTGACCACCGACTCGATGGCCGCGCCGACAATCTGGAACCCGTCCAGATTCAGGTAGTACATATACGGCGAGGGGTTGACGCTGCGCAGCGCGCGGTATATCTGGAAGGGGTGGGCACCGGTGCGGCGGGAAAACCTCTGCGAGTTGACCACCTGAATGACGTCGCCCGCATAGACATATTCAACGCACTTTTCGATGGCTTCGGCGTAGCCGTCGACTGTGAAGTTGGACTCGACGGGGTTGGGCGGGACGGCGGCGGTCTGCTGCAACTCTTCGGGCAATGTCAGCGGCTGGGCCAGCAGGTCGACCAGCTCCTCGATGCGGGCAATGGCGTCGGCGTAGGCCTGCTCCACGTCGCCATCCAACCGGGCGTGGGAGACCACCTTGATGTCGTGGCGCAGGTGATCGAACACCAGAATGGTCTCGCCGAACATGAACACCGACTCCGGCACCCCTTGAGGGTCAACGGGCATCGGCGGCACCCGGGGCTCGAAGTAGCGGATGGCGTCATAGGCCACGTATCCCACCGCGCCGCCGTGGAAACTGGGCAACCCGCCGACGGGGATGAGCTTGTAGAGCGACATTTCTTCTTCCACCAGCGTCAGCGGATCAACCTCGCCGGCGGGCTGCCCAGGGCCGGTGGTGATGACCTTGTAGGGGTTGGCGCCGATGAAGCTGTAGCGTCCCAGCCGTTCGCCGCCCTCCACGCTTTCCAGCAGATAGGAGTAGGGGCCGCGGGCCACCTTCAGGTATGCCGACACGGGGGTTTCCAGGTCGGCGTGGATTGAACGGTACACCGGCACCAGGTTGCCAGCCCGGGCCATTGCCTTGACCTGTGCCAGACTGGGGTAATACATTTTCGCGCTCCAAACAAAAAGACCCGCCCACTAAGGGACGAGTCTGCATCGTGTTGCCACCCTTCTTTCTCCGGCGCTGGCGCAAACGTAGACCGCCATAACCCGGAATCTCAACCGGCGGGGGGACCTGTAGTCTAATCAGTCCCATGCCGCGGGCATTTAACGGTGCCCAAGCGTCTCAGCCTAGCCCGCTGCGCCCGCCCGAGACGGCTGCGCTGAGGGTTCGGCCTGCGGCTCCGGGGTCCATTCGAACTTCTGCGCTGGGCGCCGGCTTTCACCAAACCCGGCTCGCTTGTCGCCCCGCTGGAAGCCTACTACTCCCCTTCACAGCCTTTACGGATATTCAATTGTTTGTGCCGGTAAGCATAGGGGAGGCGGCGCGAGCGTGTCAAGCGGGGGGTTGTGTCTTTCTGCGAGCGGCTCGAAAGGCGGGCCGTGCTTGCCTTGCGCCGGGGTTGGGGCTATCATCCAAAGTAGGGTGGGCCGGGAACGGGCGGGGCCGCTGATTCTCGTCGTATTGCTCATGTATGCGGCCTGTCCTCCGGTCTATTGCTTTCGGCTCATACTTACGGGCAGGACTGCTCTTGACTTCCGTCAATAATACCGTGGCTGCGCGGGGCGGTGGGATTGCCGCCTTTGGGGTGGAGGAATTCGTCAACCGGCTTCGGCAGATTGTTGGCGCCGGCAACGTCGTTTACCACCCCGACGACCTGCTGGTCTTCGAGTATGACGGTTCCATTGACCGGGGGATGCCCAACGCCGTGGTGTTCCCGCTGAACACCCACGAGGTCAGCCGGGTGATGGCGCTGGCCTGGGAAGCCGGTGTGCCGGTGGTGGGGCGCGGTTCCGGGACCGGGCTGAGCGGCGGCGCGATTTCGCATCCCGACGGCATTCAGATTGCCTTCACCCGAATGAACCGCATCCTGGAGCTCAACCGGGAGAACCGGCACGCGGTGGTGGAGCCAGGGGTCATAAACCTCGACTTGGACACCTACGCCCGCCGCTTCGGAATGCGCTATGCCCCCGACCCATCGAGCCAGCGGGCTTGCAGCCTGGGCGGGAACATAGCCGAGAACGCCGGCGGTCCCCACTGCCTGGCTTATGGCACCACCACCAACCATGTGCTGGGCATGGAGGTGGTGCTGGAGGACGGGAGCGTGGTGACGCTGGGCAGCCTGTCCCGCGAGACGCCCGGCTACGACCTGCGTGGCGTGTTCACCGGCTCCGAGGGAACCTTCGGCGTCGCCACCCGCATCAGTGTGCGGCTGCTGCCCTTGCCCGAAGCGGTCAAGACCTACCTCGGCATCTTCCCCGACGTCGAATCGGCTTGCACTGCGGTTTCCGCAGTCATCGGCCACGGCATCGTCCCCGCCGCGCTGGAGATGATTGACTCCCTCAGCATTCGCGCGGTGCAGAACGTGTCGGACGCCGGGTATCCCGAGGACGCCGGCGCGGTGCTCCTGATCGAGCTGGAAGGGCTGACCGAAGAGGTGGACGAAATCGGGCTGGAGGTTGAGGCCGCCCTGTGGGACACCGGGGCCAGCCAGGTGCGCGCCGCCGCCGAAGCCGCCGAGCGGGAACAGCTCTGGAAGGGCCGGAAGGGAGCGCTGGGAGCGCTGGGCAGTCTTGCCCCCAACTACTACTTGGTTGACGGCGTGGTGCCGCGAACCCAGTTGGCCACGGTCTTGCACCAAGTGGCCGAAGTGGGCCGCAAGCATGACGTTTCCATCGCCAACGTCTTTCACGCTGGCGACGGCAACCTGCATCCTTGCCTGCTCTTCGACGAACGGCAGCCGGGAGCGTTGGAGAAAATCACCGCGGCCGGCGCGGAAGTGCTGGAGGTCTGCGTCGCCGCTGGCGGCACGCTGACCGGCGAGCACGGCGTGGGGCTGGAGAAGAAGGAGCAGATGCCGCTGGTCTACACGCCGGAAGACATGGCGGTAATGCGGCGGGTGCGCGACGCTTTTGCCCCGCGCAATAACATCAACCCAGGCAAGATTTTCCCCGACGGCCATCGCCACCACGCCGCCGCCCACCGTCCTGCGCCGGGGATGTTCGCCTAGCGGCCGCGGGCTGGGCGGCGGACGAATACATGACCACAAACAACGACATATTGTCCTCCATGGAGAGGAGGATGTACGAGAGTAAAGTCAGCCAACGAATCATCAGCTTGGTGGGCTTTCATTTGGATATCCGGCGCCCTCGTTTCCTCAAAGGTGATGGAGTGTTGGACGAAGAGTTCTTCATAGACGTTTTTGACGATGCTTGGGAAAAGGGCGTCATCACCAAAGAGGAAAGAGGCGAAGTCTGGAATTACACAAATAATGTCTTTAGGGGAGAAAGCCGAGAGGACCAGTCAGTAGCATACGCCGCTGTCAGGGTCGCAATGACCGTCGAAGACCGCCACGTCAACCAAGCGGCGTTCCGTGCGGGCGTTATGCGACGGGTGACTGGAGAAAGGGTCGTTCCGGCTGTCATTGCCGCCCGCATTGGCGATACCCAGCGTCAGCTTGCCTCAGAGCTAGGCGTAGCCCTTATCCACGTCAGCTTTGAGGACGTTAAAATGATAGAACCGCTAGAGATATGACCACCGTCACCGACATCACCGACATCCTGCGTATTATCCGGGAACAGCCTGAGTGGGCCGACGCTCTGCGTGGCGCGCTCCTCGGAAAAGAACTGCTGGAACTGCCCCAGCGATTCGCCGAGTTTGCGGAAATCGCCAACAAGCGATTCGCCGCGCTGGAGAGCGATGTTGCCGAACTGAAGTCCGGGCAAGCGCGACTGGAGGCTGGGCAAGCGCGACTGGAAGGCGATGTTACCGAACTGAAGGCCGGGCAAGCGCGACTAGAAGGCGACGTTGGAAACCTGCGAGGAGCCAATTACGAGCAGAAAGTGGCGACCAACATCGCCACCTATATCCGGGATCCCTTGAGTATCCGGCGCGTTCGCGTGTTAAAGGCCCGCGGAATGTTCGACGCCGGGACCTTCTATGAAATTGTGGACTCGTCAGAAGACCAAGGCATCATCAGCAAACAGGAACGGACTGAAGTAGGCCGCACAGATATAGTCCTCCGGGGGCAAAGAGACTCTGACCAATCTACTGTGTATGTCGCCGTAGAAGTGTCTGTTACCGCTGCCGACAGCGACATCAATCGGGCAGCCGGCAGGTCTGAAATTCTGCGGCGGGCCACCGGAGAGACAGCCATCGCAGCCGTGGCCTGCGCCAACTGGGACGGCAGCCGCCAACACCTCGCCCAAGAACGAAACGTAGCCCTTATCACAGTCGGTGAATAGGGTTGGCTGGGTAGCGCACCGGAAGGAAATTATGTTCACCCAACGCTGGAGCGTCCTTTGACCACCTCCCTCGCCTATGAGTTGAGCCGGATTGTGCCGCAGGGGGCGCTTCCTCCCTCCTACGTGCATTCCGAGTATGCCATTGATGGGCTTAGCCCCATGGCCGTGGTGGTGCCGGAGGACCGGGGGCAGGTGGCGGACGTGATGCGCTGGGCGGCGGAGAGCGGCGTTACCGTATTCCCGCGCGGCGGCGGCACCAAGACCGCGCTGGGGAACCCGCCGGACAGCGTCGGCTTGGTGCTGGATCTCTCTCGCCTCAATCGCGTCATTGACTACCAACCTGGCGACATGACGGCGACGGTGGAGGCCGGGATCACCCTCGACGCGCTGCAACGGGAACTGGCGACGGCCCGGCAGTTCGTGCCGCTGGAGTCTCCTTTGTCCGGCCGGGCCACCGTGGGCGGCACTCTGGCCACCGCCTGCGCCGGGCCGATGGCCCACGCCTACGGGCCGCCCCGCGACTGGCTCATCGGCATCGGAGTCGTGGGGGCCGACGGGGTGGCGACCAAGGCCGGCGGACGGGTGGTCAAGAATGTCACCGGCTATGACCTGAACAAGCTCTACACCGGCTCGCTGGGTACCTTGGGCATCATCGTGGAGGCCTCGTTCAAGGTGTCGCCGTTGCAGCCGGAAGACTACGCGCTGGTCGCGCCCTTCGACTCGATGGAGGAGGCCGTGCTGGCCGGGCGGGAGGCGCTGAACCTGCCCGCAGGGCCGTCTAGCTACCTGGCGGTCACCGGCGGGCTGGCGCGTCACTTCCTTGCGGCCCACCCCGGCTCTCCGCTTAGCCAGGCCTTGAGCGAAAGGCTGGGCGGGCTGGGACTCTGCTTCTTCTCCGGGCGCGCCGGGGCGGTCCAGCGCCGGGTGGAGGATACCTCGGCGGCGCTTCTGAACGCAGGCGCAGTTGACGCGGTCGCCGTTGACGGCGACGGGCCTCTGGCTGCGCGGCAGTGGGCCACCGACCTGGGCTGGCAGGAAGACTCCCAGCCGGTGCTGGCCATCCGGTTGAATGCGCCCCGGAGAATTATTCCGGCCCTCGTCGGGACCTGCCTGGGCATTGGCCTGCTGGAGGCGCCCTCGGAGATGGTGGCCGACCCCGGATTCGGCTCCGTGCGCCTGCTGTTTTGGGGCGAGGCCGACGAAGAGGGGATTCTGGCGGCCATCGCCGATGTCCGGCGGGCGGCGCGGCAGCACGGCGGGACGGCCACAATCGAAATCTGCCATCCTTCCATCAAGGTCAACCTGGATGTCTGGGGAGAGGAGCCTTCGGGTATGGAGATAATGCGTCAAATCAAGGAACAGTTCGACCCGCAGCGCCTGTTGAATCGCGGCCGCTTCTTGGGACGGCTCTGATGACAACTCCCGAATCCGAAAGCCCGGAATTCGGCCTGCCTGCTGCTGCGCCCTTGGCTATGGCGGACGACGCTCCTGATGAACCAACGGCCCGGCCCGGGCTGTCCGCGCTGTTCGCCGGCTTTACCGGGGTTGACGCCCCTGCCGAAGCCGATATGTACCGTTGCGTTCATTGCGGGCTGTGCCTGAGCTCCTGCCCCACCTACGTCGTGACTGGGCTGGAGATGGAGTCGCCCCGGGGCCGCATTGCGCTGATGAAGGCGGTCAACGAGGGCCGGGTCGGAATCAGCGACCGAATCGTCTCTCACTGGGAGGCCTGCCTGAATTGCCGGGCCTGCGAAGCGGTCTGTCCCTCCGGGGTTCCCTACGGGCGGATGATGGAGCGGACACGGGCGCAGGTCCGGGCGCGCGGGCGGCAGTCGGAGGGCATGAAGAAGATGACCCGCTGGTTCCTGCGGGCCGCGCTGCCGCGTCCGGGCCTGATGCGGCTGGGGGCGAGTATGCTGCGCTTGTACCAGCGCCTGGGGGCGCAGAAGCTGCTGCGCCTCACCCGGCTGACTCGGTTGCTGCCCGGCGGGCTGGCGCAGCTTGAAGCCCAACTGCCCCGGATGAGCGGCCGGTTCTTCGGCCCGTCGCGCCGCATCCACCGGCCCGCCGAGGGCGAGCCGCAACTCAAGGTCGCGCTGCTCTCCGGGTGCGTGATGCCGCTGATGCAGGCAGAGACGATGAACGCAACGGTGCGGACGCTCACCCGCAACGGCTGCGAGGTGGCGGTTCCGCCGCGTCAGGGCTGCTGCGGGGCGCTGAACCTGCACGCCGGCGACCTGTCAACGGGGCGGGCCATGGCGCGGCGCAACATAGACGCCTTTCTGGCGACCGGGGCCGACCGCATCGTAACCTGCTCCGCCGGCTGCGGCTCCACCATGAAGGAGTATCACGACCTGCTGAAGGACGACCCGGAGTATGCCGAAAAGGCCCGCCGGGCCAGCGAGATGACGCGGGACATCACCGAGCTGCTGCTGGAACTGCCCTTCCGCCGCCCCTTGGCTCACTTGGAGCGGCAGGTCACTTATCAGGACCCCTGCCATCTGGCCCACGCCCAGCGGATTACCGCCGCGCCCCGGACGATTCTTCAGTCCATCCCCGGCGTGCAGTTGCAGGAGATGGAGAACCCCTCGATGTGCTGCGGGGGGGCAGGGGTGTATTCGGCGGTGCAGCCGACGCTTTCCCGCCGGATACTGAGCCGCAAGGTGGAAGCGATCATCGAGAGCGGAGCCGACGAGGCCATCACCGCCAACCCGGGCTGTATGCTGCAACTGGAGCAGGGCCTGCGCGCCGCCGGGCAGGATACTCCGGTGCGGCACGTGGTGGACATTCTGGACGAAGCCTACAGCCGCGAAGAGCCGGAGCCAATCCGCGCCCGGCGAGGCGGCCGGTCGGCCCGGCGCGGGCCGGCGCCGTTGCAGGTGGACCTGGAGGAGGCCCGGGCTAGCCAGTATTGGGGTCAAAGGCGGCGAGGGCCTTTTGGGCTGCTGCCAGGCTCGAACCGTAGGCGACCTCGTAACCGTTAGTGTTTAGAAGCTGCTCCAGCGCCGACAGCAGGGCCAGCACGTTCCGGTCCCGCGCCGAGTCGCCCATCAGTCCGATGCGCCAGGCCTTGCCGCGAAATTCGCCCAGCCCGCCGCCGATTTCAATGGCGTATTCGTTCAGCAGCGCGGCCCGTATCGTGGCGTCGTCAATCCCGTCGGGAATCCTCACCGTGGTCAGAGGATTGAGCCGGTGGGCCGGATCAGCCAGCAGTTCCATCCCCAGCGCCTCCAGCCCGGCGCGGAGGGAGGCAGCGGCGCGGGCGTGGCGGTGGATGCGGTTTTCGATGCCCTCCTCCATCATCATCCGCAGGGCCTCGCGCAGGGCGTAGGTCATGGAGATGGGGGCAGTGTGGTGATAGCTGCGGCTCTGGCCCCAGTAGCTTTCTAGGTCTTGCAGGTTGAAGTAGAAGCTCTGCACCATGCTTTCCCGCGACTTCACCAGGTCCATCGCCGTTTGGCTGACGGTGATGGGCGCGAGGCCGGGAGGTGCGCCCAGGCACTTCTGCGTACCGCTGTAACAGACGTCAATCCCCCATTCGTCCACCTGCATATCGTGGCCGCCCAGGGAGGTCACGGCGTCAACGATGGCGAGCGCGCCGTGGTCGTGGATGACGTTGATGATTTCCGGCAGCGGAGTCAGGACGCCGGTGGAAGTCTCGGCATGGACCACGCCCACGGCCTTGACCCGGGGGTGCTTGTCGAGTTCGTCGCTCAGGGCCTGCGGGTCAACGGACTGGCCCCAAGGCGTGTCGACCACGTGCACCTCGGCGCCGCACCGCTCGGCGATGTTGCCCAAGCGGATGCCGAAGTACCCGTTGCGGCAGACGACCATGGTGTCGCCGCGCTCCAGGATGTTGGCGCAGGCGGTCTCCATGGCGCCGGTCCCGGTGGCGGACACCGGCATGGTCATCACGTTGGAGGTGTGATAGACCTCGCGCAGCATATCGCTGATGTCGTTCATAACCTGAAAGAAATCGGGGTCGAGATGCCCCATTACCGGCAGCGTCATTGCCTGCAACACGCGCGGGTGTACCGAGCTGGGGCCGGGCCCCAGAAGCAGCCGCACGTTGGGCTGCAATTCGCCAAAGTGTGAACCGGTCACGCTTGTCCTCCAGACGTTAAACCGCGGTCAGGATAACCCGTTGCGGTGTGCAAAATGTTAGATGGTATCCGCATTGCAGGGGCGGGCGCACGGCTGTGCGCCCCTACATTGCGTGTTTGGAGAGGGGGTTAGACGACTGCGGACGCCCCACCGTCTAGGTTGACCGCGATGCCGGTTAGGTAGCTGGCCCGCTCCGAAGCCAGGAAGGCGATGACATCGCCGGCTTCTTCCGGCTCGCCGACCCGGCCCAGCGGCACCGAGCGGCCCGCCGCCAACTGGTCGTAGAAGGCGTCGATGCCGAGACTGGGCTCGGACTGAACGCGGGAGTCATAGCGGCGCTGGTGCTGGCCGCTTTTAATCAGCCCGATGCAGACCGTCGAGACTAGGATGTTGTCCTTGGCCAGGTCTTTGGACAAGCCCTTGGTGATGGCGATGCCGGCGGCGCGGGAGATGGAGGTGGGCATGGAGGACGGCCCTGGGGTGCGTCCGCCAAGGTTGGTGACGTTGATGATGCGTCCGCCGCCGACCTTTCGCATCTCTGGTATGGATTCTTGGATCAGCCGCACGGCGGCCCAGACCTTCAGATCGAAGTCGAATTCCCAGTCCTCGTGCGAAACGTCCTCGAAGGCTTTGGCCATGGACGTGCCGGCATTATTGACCAGGATGTCCACCCGTCCGAACTTGTCCAGCGTGCTTTGGACGATGCTCTTGGCCGAGTTCGGGTCGGAAACGTCGGCGGAAATGGACAGGACCTGCCCCTCGGTGGCGGTCATGATTTCTTGGGCGGCTTCGTCCAGAACCTCGGGCCGCCGGGCGACGATTACGACCGCAGCGCCTTCCTTGGCCATGCTGAGGGCCGCGGCCTTGCCGATGCCGTCGCTGCCGCCGGTGATGATGGCAACTTTATCCTGTAGTCCCAAGTCCATGACATCCCTCCCGCAGGTACAATTCCAAATAATGCGCCGTGGATTATAGCACACGCAAACCGGGGCGGCAGGGAGTTGCCTGGGCCTTGAGTTGTCCGAGTCCGTTGGTGGTTCGACCAGCTCGCCATGGGCGGACTCTGGAGGACTTTATACGAGGGATGTAGTTGGGAGGCCGCTGTTTCTGGACCACGGAAGGAGGCAGTGGACGATTTCACTGCACTCGGGAATCCTGCTCTCTCTCCGGCAGCGTTCCAGGTAGTTGTTGAGGGCCATAAAGGTGGTTAAGAGCAGACCGTGGCCGACAATACGCTTGATAAAGGGATGGGTCTCCGGGGCGGGCTTCCGGTCGGCGACGGCCACGGTGTACTGGAGGCAGAATTCGCTGGCCAAGCCGCGGGCCCGGTAGAGGGCGAGCTCAGGGGCGTATTTGCGGCACAGGGCGTCGACGCTGTTTCTGATTTGGCTCAAAGTCATGACGGCACTTCCTGATGCTGCCTGAGTGGCTTTTTTTGATTTCCCGGTCATTCCCGGTCATTTCCGGCCATTTGGTTATTTTTCTGTTTGGGGCGGCCGTGTTGAGGGCCGAATATGGCGGACGGGCAGAGTCATACAGGAACTATGCTAGAGAGGTGTCATAGGGCTTGGCAAGGGCCAAGTGTCATAAAAGCGTATTAGGGGAACCAGGCAAGGGCTGCTGCAATTGTTCTGGAACCTACTCCAGCCAGCCGTCCACTGTCTCGGGGCCGGCGTGTTGGGCCAGCAGGGCGGCGTAGTGGCGGGCTTTGGCGAGGCTGTGGGGAGTGACGACGTCGATGAGGCGGGACAGGGCGTCGGCGGTGTCTATGGTGGAGGTGGCGACCTGAAGCAGGGGAATATCGCGCTCCATGGCCTCTGCTTTGACGTAATTGTTGGGTTCGCCTGGGCCGGTGAGCACTAGGCAGCGGGTCTGCGGGAGCATACTGGCCAACTGGATGTCGGGGCGCTGGGCGCGGGTGATGACCGCCTGGTTGGCGTAGCGCCCGTAGTAGGTGGGGCCGTGGTCCATTATGTTGCCGCCAATCAGGAACCGCTCCACCGGCGCGTCGGCGTTCACCGGCTCCAGCGTCCAGACTGCATCCAGATGCTCGGCAATCTGCGCCACCGTCGGCGCCAGCATGACGCGGCTCTCGGGGATGACCACGGCATCCACGTCAGCCGACGACTCTGCTACGGATGCGATCACCGCCTCCCGGCGGTAGGGAGGCACGGCGTTGACCACCAGCGCCGCCAGCCGGTTGCCCCAGCGCCCGGCGGCCCGGTCCGCCACCGCCGCCCAGTCCTGCCCGGCGGCGTAGGCGTGGATCTCCAGCACCCGCGCATCGGTCGCTTGGGCCAGCTCAGCCCCGGGAGAGCCGTCGGCGACTTCGACGATGACCGTCCCCGCTTGGTCGCGCAGCACTGCAATGGCCGCAGCCGCGTCTGCCACGTCGTCAGACAAGGGGTGCGGCGCCGGGCCAACGGCGATGCCCAGCGCGTCGGCCAGCACGCCAGAGGCAAACAGGTAGTCGGCATCAGCATCGGGTGTTGCCGAGAAGGGCTTGACGTAGGCGGCGGAACGCCCAGCGTCACGCAGGCGCACCAGCAGGCCAGCGGCGAGGCTGGTCTTGCCGGGGGCGGCGGGGCCGGTTATGAGGATGGTAGTCACTTTGTAGGATCTCCGGAGGGATAGGCCAAAGAAAAATGAGGTTTGTCCCACCGTTCCCGTTTCTTCCCCCACGGGCCTTTCAGGAAAGTAACTATCTGTGCGTTAAGCAAGAGTTCATGTTTGGGGTGGGCCACTATGAAATAAGCCCGACTCTGCCCCCTGTGCCACTGCAAGGCCCATACCCGCGGCGGACGCTCTATTGTTAGTCCTTCTTCCAACTCCTTTGCGATATTGTTAATCCAGTTGGAAGCGTGAGTATTGTGCTGGTAAATTACCAGACTCTGGCCCCGTTCTACGAAACGGCGAAGTTCGGCTATGGATGCGTGTTTGGGACTTTCAACTTCCCTTCCAATACCGTTGTCGGGGTCAATGAAGACCAGTTCCGATTCACGTGTTACTCCGAGAGCGCCCGCAAGCCATTTATCCCGGTTGCGGTTGGGAACGATTGGCTCATAGTACACCGTTTCATCAGCTAGGATTCCATTCTGCCTGACAGTGAAAACGTTACGATTTTGAGAACACACCAAACGTTTAAGGGTGTCATAGAGTAAAGGGTCGCACTCCCTATACTCTTCCCGCTCTGGCGTGTCAGCAAGAAATTCTATAAGCCCGCCGTCCGCGTTCTGCAACTCAGCATCGGTGGGTACTGTGAGATACCAGACAACCCCCAAGCTAAAGTACAGGCCGTTTTCCGGTGTACCGGACAGCGCCCGCAACAACCCATATTTGCCAAAGTCTCCAATGTCCCCAACGTAGCGGTCTTGCATGGCACATCCCTCCTTGCCGTCTGCCCTAAACACCCACGTCGAGGAACTCGACATTGTTGGGGTCGAATCCTTGGGGGAAGGTGGTGGTGTTGTCCCACTTGGCGAGGGTGAAGTCGGCGCGGTGGAGGCTGGCCTGGTCGAAGTTTGCGCTGGTCATGTTGGCGGCGATCCACATCGAGTCGCGGATCATGGCGCGGGTGAAGTCTGCGCCGCTCATGCTGCACCGCGACAGGTCGGCCCCGTTCATGTTGGTGGAAACGAAGACGGCATCGGTCAGGTCGGCGTTGCGGAGGTCGGCCTCAATCATGTTGGACTGGCTGAAGTCGGTACCCTTCAGGCTGGCCCCGATGAGCGCGACCCGGTTCATGCGGCAGTGGCGCACCACTGCGCCGTCGAGGTTGGCGCCTTTGAGGTCGGCCCAGAACAGGTTGACGTTGGTCAGGTTGGCTGATGACAGGTTTGCGCCGGAAAGCGAGGCGCGGCCTAGGTCTGCTTTCTCGAGATTGGCCCCGGACAGGTTGACGCCGGGCAGGCTGGCGTTGGACAGCAATGCCTCCGCCAGGTTTGCGCCAGAAAGGTCGGCCCCGCCCAGCCTTGCCCGGCGCAGGTCGGCGCTAGTCAGGTCTGCGCCGCTCAGGTCCAGGGTTGCGTCCGGGTTGGCGGTGCGCCATTGGGCGATGGCGTCGGCTCCCGCTTTGGCGACTTCGACGTGCTGGGGGTCAGCCATTGCCGCCCCCCCTGATGCCCGGCATTGGGGCGCAACCGGGCGCTGCGGTCGTCGGGCTAAGCATCGTCGAGGTCGAACAGTTTTTCGGCGATGGTCATCTTGAGTTCGTTGACCTTGCCGAGGTCGGGGAAACCGCCGTCCGTCTTGCGGTCGAAAATCTTGTCGCCGTCGAGGTAAACCTCGAGGCGGCCCCGGTCGGAGGGGGTCATCTTGACGGCGACATCGCCGGGAGCGTCGGACTTAAAGAATTCCATCGCCAGCCACGTGGCGACCGGGAAGTAGCCTCAAGCTACGCAGTAGACGATTTCCGCTTCTACCTTGCCGTGTTCGGAGCCTGGCATATCTCTTCTCTCGCTTTTGTAATTCAGCCCTGCTGGGATAACTGGCGGATAAAGGCGTCAATCTCCTCGCTCGGAACGCCCTTGTTCCGCATGAACTCAATGAACGCTTCCCGCTCCATTTCCTTGGCTCTGGTCGATTTTTCAGCCTCGACCCTGGTAGCTGCCTTGGCGGCTGCCTCGGCAGCCCGGTAGGCGGCCTCCGGGACGGCCCGCTCGACGGCCTCCGTGACGGCTTGCTCGACGGCCCGCCCGACCATTTCCTTGGCGCGCCGCTCGGCCGCGTTCCGTATGCCTTCCTCAATGCCCGCAGTTATTATGCTCATAAACCACCACTCTTTCAGCTTGTCTATCAGATAGCTTAGCAGCCGCCCGGCCCAGTACAGCAGTGAGAAAACGATGGGGGCGACCATGGTAGTGCGGATAATCACGCCAACACCACCGCTCATGCTGGCTTCCGGCCCGAAATCGGGCAAGAACAAGGCGATCGCCGTACTCAGAGCCAGTGCCCACAGGTTCCCCGTCAGGTGCCAGAAGGATTGCTGCATTCGCCCAGCTTTGTAGGCGCCACTCTACTTAACGACTGCGGTGCCGACGCCGATGGCGGTGCGGTCGCCGTTCTGGTTCTCGCAGAAGAGGTTGACGGTTACGTAGGCGCCGTCATCGGTCTGTTCTTGGCCGGCGACTTCGCCGGTTACGGTGATGGTGTCGCCGCCCTTGACCGGGCGCAAGAATTTGAGGTTGACGCTGCCGGTGTGGTTGAAGACCTCGGGGCCGAAGAAGCGGCGCAGGCTCTCGGTGGCGAAGGCGACCGACATCCGGCCCGAAGCGATGGGGTAGGTGGTGCCGAGGCGCTCGCGGGCGAGTTCGGGGTTGTTGTGGATGTTCTGGCGGTCCAGGATGCCGCAGTTCTCGAACTGCTCGATGGTTTCTTGGGTGATGCTCTTGGTGACCGATGGTATCTGCTGACCTGGCGCTATGTTTTCTATCCCTGCGGATGCCATTTCTTGCCCACCTCGTCCGGCTTTTTCATCTGGTAGGTGCGTAGCTTTTCCAGCAGCCGCCCGTCTTCGTCGTAGGCGGTGGCCTCGATGACCATGTAGGGCTTGTCGCGGCGGAGGTACTTGTCGGCGATGCGTCCGGTGACGCGAATCTTCTTGCCTGGGATGGGCGGGTTGAAGAACTCGACTTCGTTGCCGGCGTTGACGCCGCCGGTGTTGTCTTCGTAGACCATGGCGAAGGCGGTGGCGTCGTGCTTGACCGCCAGCGTCGGAAACACGGCGTCGGGGTCGTTGATGGAGGCCCGGAAGCTGTCGAGCATATCTTGGGTGAGGGTGTATTCGTAGGAACCCAGTTCTTCCCCGATTTCTATCTGGTCATAGTCGAAAATCTTTAGTTCGGAATCGGGCATATCCCGCTCCTTGCGACGCCCCGGCGGATTGAGTCTTCTGAACGGGTATACCATACTTTTTTTGCCCCAAGCCGTCAACGACGGGCCGGGCGCGGGCAATCGCGCTGGCATCGCTGGCAGGGGGGGCAGTAGAGGCTAGTATTCCGGCGCGCCGGGCGTGGCGCTTTCAGCAACTCTCGCTATGGCATCCAGCTTTTCCCGGATCTCCGGGTCTATTTCTTCATCCGGGACATGGTCGGCCAACTCATAGAAATCCTTTTTGCTCATCAGATTTGGCAGCCCCAGCCTTCGGAAATAGTCTTGGAATAGCGGAGTAAGGAAAATGTCGCTCACCTTGGTGTCGGTATTCCAGGGCGAACCTTGCGCCAGCGTTTCCATCGCGCCCGCGACGGCCTCAATCGCCTCACGCATGGCCTGCAGACGCCGCGGCGCTTCCCCGGCCGCAAAAAGCGGCCCCAGCGCGTCGGGCTGCGCGGTCGCCCGCGCGTATGCTGCCAAGGCAGCAGGGGAGCAGAAGTAATTTTCAATCTCCCGCCGCCGCCAAGCGGATTGTTCCAGTTGGCCGCCTTTTTCCAGGGCGGTTTCCAGCCGGTCAAATAAGGCTATGCCTTTGAGGTGGGGAAGCGCTTCTCTGAGTCCATAGTAATGGTCTCGGGCCTTTGGCGGATGATTCTCGATGTATGTGACGAAAGGCCGTTCGAGCGCGCGCATTGCCCGTTCGTGGTTCAGGCGGCGGGCGAAAGTCCGCAGGATGGCGAGATCGGTCGATCCCTCGAGGTACAGCGCCCAACCGGTCTGTTCCGCCTGATAATACTGGTCGAATCCTATCTCCTGGAGCGCTTTGCGGACCTGGCTGCCGCGGTCATCCAACCGGTGGGGCGGTCCAACGAAAGCGATTACCAGATCCTTTCCGGCGGCTTCGTTAAGCAGCACCTCCGAGTGGCTGGCGGCGATTATCTGGGTGCCGCTCTCGGATGCTGCCTCCGTAATCAACTGGTATGTCTGACGCTGGCGCAGTATCTCCAGATGGGCGTCGGGTTCGGTCAACAACAGGACGGCCCCGGGGTTGGCGTACATATAAGCCAGCAGGAGCAGAATCTGTTGCAGCCCGCGTCCGCTGGAAGACAGGTCGAGAGTTACCCCGCGCTCCCGGTAGCTCATCGCAATCTCTCCCCGCTCCGTGATGTAGCGCGGCGTGTCGAGCTGGACCCGGAAAAGGGCGTCAATCTGGGCCACGAGCTTGCTCCAATCATCGGGTCTCTCCTGCTCAATGCGGAGGCAGAGGTTGCGCAGCACCTCGGCAGTCCGCCCCTCGCCAACTCGCACGTTAATCGCGCCGGCGTCCAGGCGCGTCTCGGTGGAAGCCAGTCCTGACATTGCCGGCAAAAAGGCAACTTGCACCGCTCCGGACTCTTCGGGAACTGGCATTCGCTCGCTGTCGTTGATCCGCCGGGGACGGCAGTAGAAGGATTCCTCGTTGGCGTAGTCAAACTCGAGGCCGCAACTCCATTTGGAATCGTTGGACACCCCCTCGACGGTGATTTCTACCAGCACATTCTCCGTGCGCTGCTTGCCGTTCTCGCGGACTGTATTCCGCACGCGCAGTCCGTTCCACAAAAGACGTGCGCTGGGAACCGGAATTGCCATTAAATCGCGCCGGTTGACGGTAACGCCGGGTCGCCGGCCCGGCGTGGTCGCGCTGCCCCGCCGTTCCAGCCAGCGTTTTACCCCGATGTCCCAGAGGGCCAGGGCTTGCATCGCGGAGGTCTTGCCTGAATTGTTCGGCCCGATGAATACGACGGGACTGCCCAACTCAATCTCGACTTGGCCGAGCCGTTTGAAATTGCGAACACTAAGATGGGTCAGCATCGTGCACCCCAAGCTGTGGCGGGCTAGAGAGTCCTTAACCGGGCTGGGGCCAGTTTAACGGAGATTGCCGGGGGATGTCCGGGTGTGTCTCCAGGCGAGGCCGGGTAATCGCGCCTTACGTTGCTGGCGCCCTGGTGTATTGATTGGCCGTCAACGACGGGCCGGGCGGTGGGCTACGGGGAGCCGAGGGGCGGTGCTATAATTGGGGTTGCTTGTGGATGGTTCACGGCATGGGTAGAAAAGGGCGGATTAACGCAAACGAATGGGTGACGGCAAGACATGGACCTTTACTTTGACCGCGGAGACCACGACAGCCCGGTGGGGCACGCCCTGCTGTATTTCAAGGTGGACACCGAGCCGGACAAGGTCTATGCCAGCTACGTGGTGACCTTGCCCATCAAGTCCGACCTGACCAAGTTCCTGCCGCCGTTCTTGGCTACGCACTTGGGGGCGCTGCCGTTGAACGATCTCTCGTCTTTCGCCATGCCGCCGGTGCCGGAGCCGGTGGATGGATACGGAGAGCTGGAGCGGTTGAGCCGTCAGCGGGGCGACGACCTGGTATACGCCGGGAATATGTTCTCCTTCGACCTGCCGCGCATGATGGAGTCGGTGACCGAGGCGGTGCAGAGTTACACCGAGCTGTACGCCGCCGCCGGGAAGGGCGCCACGGTGGTCGGCGAGGCCGCCGACAAGCAGGAAAGCCTGCCCGCAGCCGACGAACCTGAAGACGCCCTGGATGCGTCGTTCAACGTCAACGATGTGCTGTTCAGCTTTATGAGCGAGGGGGATAAGCTGAGCGAGCTGTCGCGGCTGCTGGGACGGCTGCGCTTCGCCGTCGAAGGCTCCGACGGGGCCGCTGCCGCCGAGGTGGGCGAGGAGATAACGGTGCTGGCCCGGCACCTGCCCGAGGGGTTCCAGGTAGCCAATCTGCTGGCCGTGGCCCGGGATACCTCCGAGCGCAGTTCCGTTCTGGCCAAGCTATACCTGGACCGCTGCTTCCGCCTCTCCGCAGGCGACACCGGCCAGGCCGCTGCACTGGAGCAGGAGATTCGCCGCCTGCAAGGGGAGTAGGCGCGTGATGGATTCCCGGCACAGGTAAATGTGGATGGCTTGATGATACTTCTGGACATACCACAAGGCGTCGTTACTATCGGAGCTGCCTTGTTGGCGTCCGGCATAACAGTTTCAGGAACCTTCGCCATCGCGGCAGTTGGAGTCGCGCTCTCCTTTCAGAGGCGGCTAACGGCTCTCGAAGCCGAAGTAAAAGAACTCAGAAACGATTATCGAAGTTCTCGATTTCCATATTGGGGAAATACTGACCCGCCGGGGAATCCGATGCTGCAAGAACGCTGGGATGAACTAACCAAGAAGCTAGATCTCGAGATGCTTTCAGACGATGAAGCGCAGGAGCTGCACACTGCTTTCATCCAGCGGCATAAGCAGGCCAAGGAAGAAAATGATCGGGAAACGGTGGCGATTCTCGCTGGCGCCATGCGTGCTACCGAGCTACAAATCCATCTGGCCGAGATTAGGAACACCTCATGGTGGCACACCCTGCTAATAATGCTGGGTCTTAAGCCTACTCACAATCAAATTTGGGAAGCCGAGCGAAAACGCCGTAAGAAGGCCGAGCAAATCTCCGATCTCAGTCTGGGAAATTTTTCTCCTGCCGCCTCAATGCCGAAGGAACGCTGGAACGAGTTGTGCCAAAAGCTGGAGCTGGATGATCTCTCTGATGGCGAGGCCAGGGAGTTGCACGATGCGGTTATCCAACGGCATAAGCAGGCCAGAGAGGAAAATGAGGCCGCAGCGATGGAGTCCCTTGGCACAGCCAAGATATTTACCGAGTTCCGAATCCGGGACGTCACCCGGAAACGCCGGGAAAAGAAGTAGGTGCGTCTCTCCCATCTTCGCCTGAGCAACTTCCGCAATCTGGTCGAGGTGGACCTGGAGATACCGGCGGGCGTTTCGGTCTACTTCGGCCAGAACGCGCAGGGAAAGACGGCGCTGGTCGAGGCGGTCTACCTGCTGGCCATCGCGCGCTCCTTCCGCGCCGAAAACGAGCGGGAGCTGGTCAACTTCGAGGCCGCGCGGCAGGGAGGGCAGGCCCTGATTGACGGGCTGGTGGAGGACGCTGATGACGCTGCATCGCGGCAGCGAGTCATCATCGGCTACCGGGCATCGCCCACCACCGCCGCCGGGGGGCCGGGCTACCGGGTACACAAGGAGATCCGGGTCAACCGGATGCGCCGAACCGCCGGGGGACTGGTGGGACTGGTTCACGCCGTGCTGTTCAGCGCCCTAGACATCGGGCTGGTGCAGGGGCCGCCCTCGACGCGCCGCCGCTTCCTCGACATCCTCATCTCACAGGCCGACCCGGCGTATCTCAAGGCATTGCAGCGTTACCAGCAGGTCTTGCGGCAGCGCAACCGGCTGCTCCGCCTGCGCCGCGAGGGCCGGGCCAGACCCGACGAAATGGAGTTTTGGGACGATGAACTGGTGCGTGAAGGGGCTTGGCTGACTTGGCGGCGGCACGAGATTATGAATGACCTAGCGCCCGCCTGCATCCGCCACCACCGCGACCTCAGCGGGCCGGGCGAGACGCTGGAACTGCGCTACCGGCCCAGCGTTCCCCTGCCGGACGGCGCAGATGGGATGGCGTCCGCCTACCGCGAAGCGCTGCGGGCCGTCGCCGGCCGCGAACGGGCCACGGCGGCCACCGCGGCCGGCCCGCACCGCGACGACTTCGACATCCTCGTCAACGGGTCGGACACGGGCGCTTTCGCCTCGAGAGGGCAGGCGCGAACGCTGGCCTTGTCGCTGCGGCTGGCCGAGGCCGAGGCGTTGTCGGCGGCGCGGGGCGCGGGGCCGCTGCTGCTCCTTGACGATGCCCTCTCCGAGATGGACGCTGTCCGGCGGCGCCGGGTGCTGGATAAGGCCAGCCAGTATCCCCAAGTGCTGATAACCACCACCGACCCGGAACAGGTCTCCGGTTTCTTCGGCGCGTCCGCATCCTACTTTCGGGTGAACGGCGGGGAGATTGCGCCTTGGGATGGGCCGCCCCCACCGCCGTAGGGAGGCACAGCCGTGCGCCCTGGCCTGCGGCTGGGGGAGATTCCGCTAGAACCGGGGAATAGAACCGCCGTAGGGGCGGCACAGCCGTGCGCCCCTACGGGGATGGTCAACAGGAATGGGTTTCATTTTCGCTTGCCGCATTCCCTATTCCGAATTCCAAGTGTTAGTATTGCGAGAGATGCTGCCCCGGCTGGTGAACGATGCCCGTTAGCCAGGAAACACTGGACGAAATCGCGCTGACCCGCGCCGAATACGACCTGATTGTGGAGCGGCTGAGCCGCGAACCCAACGCGGTGGAGTTGGGGATGTTCGGCGCGCTGTGGAGCGAGCATTGCGGCTACAAGCACTCGCGGCCCCTGTTGCGGATGTTCAGCCACACCTCGCCGGCGGTGCTGTCGGAGACGGGGGCCGAGAACGCCGGGGCCGTGGACATCGGCGACGGTCTGGCCGTGGTGTTCAAGGTGGAGTCGCACAACCACCCCTCGGCGGTGGAGCCGTTCCAGGGCGCGGCCACCGGCGTCGGCGGCATCGTGCGCGACATACTGGCCATGGGCGCCCGTCCGGTCGCGTTGCTCAACTCGTTGCGTTTCGGGCCGCTGGACGACCCGCAAAGCGGCGCGGACCCGGTTATAGCGAGAAACCGGCATCTGTTCGGCGGCGTGGTGCGCGGCATTTCGTGGTACGGCAACTGCATCGGCGTTCCAGACGTGGGCGGGGAAATCTACTTCGACCCGTCCTATTCCCACAATCCGCTGGTCAACGCCATGTGCGCCGGGCTGATAGACAAGGACCGGCTGGCCTCGGCGGCGGCGCGAGTCCCAGGCAGCGTCCTGTTGCTGGCCGGAGCCGACACCGGACGGGACGGCATTCACGGGGCGTCGGGCCTGGCGTCACGCACTTTCGAGGAAGAGGTGGAACTGCGGCCCACGGTGCAGGTGGGCAATCCGTTCTTGGAGAAGGTGCTGATTGAGGCGTGTCTGGAGGCCCTGGACACCGGGGCGGTGCTGGCGATACAGGACCTGGGGGCCGCAGGGCTGACCAGCGCGGCCATTGAGTCGGCGGCGCGCGCCGGTCGCGGCATACGGCTAGACCTGGCAGAGGTACACCGGCGCGAGACCGGCATGAATGCCTACGAGGTGATGCTGTCGGAGTCGCAGGAGCGGATGCTGCTGGTGGCCCTGCCGGAGCGGGTGGGCGAGGTGCGGGCGGTGTTCGAGCGCTGGGACGTTGACTGCCGCGAGATCGGCCAGGTCATCGCCGAGCCGGAGGCGCAGATATACGACGGCCCGGAGCAGGTGGCGCATCTCCCGGTTCAACCCCTCTCCGACGCCCCGTCCTACCGGCTGGAAGGCAAGCCGTCGGCGGAGGACTTGGCGCGGCGTCAAATGTCGCTGGCCGACCTAACGCTGCCGGAGTGTGGCCCGGCGGAAACGTTGCTGCGGCTGTTGGCCTCGCCCAACATCGCCAGCAAACGCGCCGTCTACCGGCAGTACGACCATCAGGTGCAGACCAACACCGTGGCTGGCCCGGGTGGCAGCGACGCGGCGGTCCTGCGGGTCAAAGGCACCGGCAAGGCCATTGCCCTGGCGGTGGACGGCAACGGGCGGCATTGCTTCCTCGATCCCTTCGTGGGCGGGCAGATAGCCGTCGCCGAGGTCTGCCGCAACCTCTCATGCACCGGGGCGCGCCCCTTGGCCCTCACCGATTGCCTGAACTTCGGCAACCCACTGCGTCCCGACATCTACTATCAACTGGAAGAGTGCATCCGGGGTATGGCCTTGGCCAGCGAAACGCTGGACGCCCCAGTGGTCAGCGGCAACGTCAGCCTGTTCAACGAAACGCAGGGGCAGGCCGTCCACCCCACGCCGGTAGTTGGCGCGCTGGGCCTGCTGGAAGACGCGGGCAAGGCGGTGGGCGCGGGCTTTCCTGCGCCGGGTCTTGCGGTGGCATTGCTGGGCCCTGGATTGGGAACTGCCACGGCTCAGGACTTGGCCGGCAGCGAGTACCTGCAAGTGATGCACGGGCTGACTGCCGGGCAACCCCACATCGACTTGGACCTGGAGCGGCGGGTGCAGGAAACGTGCCGGGAGGGTATTACCGCGGGCCTCATACGCTCGGCGCACGACTGCTCCGACGGCGGGCTGGCGGTGGCGCTGGCCGAGTGCTGTATCTTGGGCGAAGCGGGTTTTCGGTGTCGGGTTTCGCTGGAATCCCTTTCCCGCTGGGACGCCGCGCTGTTCGGGGAAAAGCAGTCCCGGATCATCGTGGCGGTGGAGCGGGACCGGATGCACCTGCTGGAAGACTTGGCCCATGCCTTCGGCGCTCCGGTGTCGCTGCTGGGGTTCACTGGCGGGGCTGCTTTCCAATTCGACAGCTACGGCGAGGACGGAACCACCACCGGGGATGGCGTCGAATTGACGGTTTCCGAGCTGACCTCGGTCTGGACGCAAGCGCTGGAGGCCGCCAGTGGGTAGCGCGCCGCTGCGCGTGTTGTATCTGACCCCCTACTACCGCCCTTACTTGGGCGGCATTGAACGCGCCATCGAAGAGCTGTCGCACCAGATACAGCAGTCGCCGCAGGTGGAGGCGGTGGGGGTGCTCACCACCAAGTACTCCTTCCCTAGGGTGGCCCAACCGGACTGGCCTGACCGCGAGACCTTGCCCGACGGCATCGAGGTCTTCCGGCTGCCCGGCGTTCCCCGCTGGTCGCCGCCGGTGTACTCGGTGCCGCTGGTCTGGTTCTCGCCGCGCCGGGTGCGGCAGTATTTGGATGAGTTCCGGCCCAACGTGATTCACTTCGTGGGCGATGGCTGGTTCTGGGGGCATTACTGGGCTAGGTTCCACCGGCGGGGGAAAGCGCGGTTCGTCTTCACGCCGTCGTTCCACACGCTGCCGCTGACGCGCTGGTGGCTGGCCCCGGTCAACGCGGCCCTCTGCCGGACGGTGGACGACATCGTGGCCCTGACGCAACAGGAGGTGCGGGGCCTGCGCCGCGCCTACCTGGCCCCGAGCCGCAAGCTGAGCGTCATTGGCTGGGGCGCGCCTCCGCCCTCCGCCGCCGTTGTCGAATCCATCAGCCTGGAGGCGGGTCCGGGGTTACCGGAATTAACCGGCCCGGAATTAACCGGCAAGGAAGCCATCCACCCGGCCGGACAGCCGGTATCGGCGAACGGACAGAACGCGCCGACGCTGACCATCCTCTGCGTGGGCCGGCTGGGGCAGCACAAGGGGCAACTTTGGCTGCTGGACGTCTACCGGCAGGCGCGGCGCGAATTCAACAAGCCGGTGCGGCTGGTCTTGGTGGGGCGCGATGAGGGCGACGCCGGTTCCATCGCCGATTTTGTCGAAGAGCATGGCCTGGGCGACGAGGTGGCCGTAACCGGCGAGGTTTCCGATGAGGAACTGGCCCGATGGTACGCCCGCGCCGACCTGTTCGTTCTCTTCTCCCACTACGAAGCCTTCGGGCTGGTGTTTTTCGAGGCGATGGCCTACGGGGTGCCGGTGCTGTCTCACGACGTTGGCGCCAACCGCGAGCTGCTGCATCGCGGAGCGGTGGTGGCGCCCCGGTTCGACCGCGAGGCCGCTGCCGCCAGCCTTATCGAGCTGGTCAACGACGACGCCACCCGCCGGAAGTTGGGCGCGGACGCGCGCGATTACGCCTTGGCCGAGTTCACTTGGCCGGCAGTGGCGGAGAAGTACCTGGAGGTTTACCGGGGCGGGTGACAGTTCCAGGACAGTTCGGTTGCAGGGCCTTTCGATTGCCACAATCGGCCCGCTGACTCCGTTCGTGGTGGGCTGGTTGAATCACTGACGGATTCTTGAGGATTTTACACAAAGACATGACTGCACTTCCTGATGCTGCCTGAGTGGCTTATTTTTTTGGTTTCCCGGTCATTCCCGGTCATTTCCGGCCACATTTGGTTATTCTGTTGGGGCGGCCGTGTTGAGGGCCGAATATGGCGGACGGGCAAGGGGCATACAGGGACTATGCTAGAGAGGTGTCATAGGGCTTGGCAAGGGCCAGGTGTCATAAAATCGTATTAAGGGAACCCGGAAATCGTATTAAGGGAACCAGGCAAGGGCTGCGGCATTCGTTCGGGACAGTTTTCGTCTGGGGAACGTCCTCACCCTAACCCTCTCCCTCTGGGAGAGGGAACTTTGCAATCGTTCTGGGCGTCTGACAACCTTAATTGCCAAGGCGAGACCTCACGAATATACTCCGGTACAAAACTGAAACAGGGTTTTAGTGTCGGCATTTAACCCAGTTGCCGCCGAGTCTGGCCAATCCAAATTTAGCCTATAATGAAGCCTACTCCACCCGTCCCACCCCGCAAGCGAGGACGCCATGACCAGCAAGCTGATCCAGCAGACGACGGACGCCGGGACACTGGAAAGATTCCCGGACTTCCCGCCCAGAGACGATATGCAGAACTCCCTCCACCTGGACGACCAAGGTCACCAGGCTACCCTGCGCCGCCACCTCGGCAGCAGCGACGCCATAATCGTGCTGAGTGAGATACCGGTGAGGTGGACCCCAAGTCAGCAGAAAGGCCACCGTATACCCGACCTGCTGGTGGCATTCAACGTGCGCCGCGCACACGCAGTCGAGCAGAATGGCTACTCCATCAGGGACCAAGGAAAACCACCTGACTTCGTCCTCGAAGTAGCGTCGGTGAGCACTGGAGTGGAGGACTACACCGCCAAGCGTGACGACTACGCCGCCTTCGGCATTCCTGAATACTGGCGGTTCGATCCCTCCGGCGGCCGGCGTCACGGCGGCGTGGCATTGGCCGGCGACCGGCTGGTGGAAGGCGTCTACCAGCCCATCGAGATCAATCAAGTTGACCGGACCCGCCTCTGGGGACTTAGCGAAGTCCTCAACCTCGCCCTTTGTTGGGAAGAGGGACGACTCCGCTGGTGGGACCCGGCGACCGAGCGCTACCTGCTGACTTTCGATGAAACGGACGACGAGCGCATTGCCGCCCAAGCCCGGGTACGCGAACTCGAGGCCGAGTTGGAACGACGCCGACAGTCGTGACTATCTCCGCGGTGGCCGCGGGGGACTTTACCTGATAATGGAGCGGAGGTTGCTAATGGAAAGCGCCATAACGCGGGGGGAACTGGAAGAGGGGGCGCGCCGCATCCTGCTGTCGAACCTGCGGCAGGGGGTGGCTGACTGGAACGGCAAGGAATACAGCTTCGTCTGCCCCTCGCTGACCGGCTATCCCTTCCAGTGGTTCTGGGATTCCTGCTTCCACGCCATCTCGCTGCTTCACCTCGACCCGGAGCAGGCCAAGGCCGAAATGCGCTCGCTGATGAGCGGGGCCCAGCCCAGCGGCTTCATTCCTCACATCATCTTCTGGGAGATGGAGAAGCAGCCCGACTTTCTCGCCCGCAACATCGTCGGGATGACCGAGCCGCATTTCAGCGCGACCATCCAGCCGCCGATCATTGCCTACGCGGTGGAGCGGGTGTACCGGACGACCGGGGATGAGGCGTTCCGCGAGGAGGCCCTGCCCATCCTCACGGCCTACTACCGTTACCTGCGGGAGGCGCGGGACCCTGACAACGACGGCCTCATCGCGGTTATCCAGCCCGAGGAGGCCGGCACCGACTGCTCGCCCAAGTACGATGAGATCCTGGGGCTGGAAGAGCTGAGCAACCGGGGGTTCATCACCGCGCTGAGGAAGGTGTACGCGGCCTACGAACCCCTGCGGCACGACGACCACGCCGTATTGGCCGCCGACATATTCCATGTCGAGGACGTGCTGGTCAACTCGATCTACGCTTTTAGCCAGCGCTCCTTGGCCCGGCTGCTGGGCGACTCGCCGGAGGCCGACGAGTTCAACCGCGAGGCCGACCGGACACTGAACGCGCTGGTGGAGAAGTGCTGGGACGAGGAGGCCGGGGCCTTCTTCGACCTGTCGGGGGTGGACGAGAAGCCGCTGAAGACAGTGACCATCAGCTCGCTGATGCCGCTGATTCTGGCCGACCTGCCGCGGCCCATCGTGGAGCGGTTGGTGGAGACGTGGGTGCGCCCGCCGGAGCATTTCTGGACTCCGTATCCGCTGCCCTCGGTGCCGGCGTCGGACCCGAAGTTTATGCCGGGCAACCCCGGCGGCTTCATCTGGCGCGGGCCGTCGTGGATTAACACCAACTACTTCTTGTCCCACTCGCTGCGGGGCCACGGCTACACGGAACTGAGCGAGCCGCTGGTCGAGAAGAGCAAGGAGTGCATCGCCAAGTCGGGCTTCCGCGAGTACTACCATCCCTATACCGCCGAGGGCCTGGGCGCACGCGACTTCGGCTGGTCAACGCTGATCCTGGACTTCTAGTAGACGCCGGAGTTGGAACGCGGGAATAGGGGCGTACGGCTGTGCGCCCCTACGTGTTTAGTTGCTGAGGAAATCCGTTCGTGGTGAGCTTGTCGAACCATGAATGGATTTTCTGTTGCCGGGCCGGCCCAGGGAACGTTTCGTCGCCTGGAAGCATATATGTCACAAAGGGTTTGGAGGCAGAGCGATGAAGTTCCTGCAGGTCATACTGGCGACGCTTGCTGCGGTAAGCATAGCCTGCTCAACCGCATCGAGTTCCACACCCGCTCCTGCCTCTGCCACGCCAGTCGCTGCGGCTGCACCGACGGCCACGGCAGTCATCGAGGCCACACCCGCGCCTGTAGTGATAGAGATTGTTGTTACGGCTACGCCAACAGGGACGCGCGCGCCTACTCCCTCAGGGCCTCTCTTCCAGTTGGAGTTCCCCGCATGGGTCGACGAGTCTCCCCAAATGGCGGCCTTTATTGAAAGGACGCCTGTAATAGCCGAAGCCAAGTTCTTATCGCTTGAATCCACTGTTAAAGAAATGAACTCCCCTGCTCTGGGATACGAAGCTGAACTACTGTACAAGTTCCAGGTCATACAGTATCTGAAAGGGGACGGCGCCGATGAGCTGATCGTCAGTCTAAGCAGCGGGCCCAAGTATAACGCGTTTCCCGATTGGATGGCACACAGGACAGAGGAGGAGGCCCGAGAACTTGCCGTAAACTGGCTGCGCCGTAACCCAGGGGGATTCGGTAATGGGAAAGGGATAATATTTTTATTCCGGCCATTTCAGGAAAACGACTATTCCTTCATTGGCGCCGAACACGGTCAAGGCTATGGAGGAAAACCAATCATCGGAGAGACATGGCTGTATGCGGGCGTAGATTCACTGTACTGGCACAAATTTACGGGCGGGACAGATACGGCGATTTCCTTGGAGGCGCTCAAAGGCAGAATTGACGATATTCGTATCCTTATGGAAGGACAGTACGCGGAATGTGTCTCCCATTCGTTGCACCAGAGGTCTGAGGTAAGAGAACGGATTTTGGGAACTTACCGGGAACTTACCCTTGGCGGGTACCGCGAGCCGGAACCTCTACCTCGCTACATGGTGGAAATAGACGCGGATATGTCCGAGTATGCCAAGGTGTTCGTATTACGAAGACCGCCATACCGGCCACCCATGGTCAGCGACTATTGGCTGGACGGAAGGGATAAGGACCTGTTTGCTATCGACAGCGAGCCGAGTACTATAGGCTCCTATGAATCAGTGGCCTTTGTCGGTGTCCCTGCCGAAGGAGAATACAGTATCTATTACAGCCAATTCCACAGGTCGCTACCTTGTAATGATGAAGATTGGGGTGGAGATGCTTGGTGGGAGGCGGATACAGCGGAATGGGTCGTCAATGTCACTACCGACCGGAGAGACTGACTGCTAGAGCGAGACACGTCTATACCCGCTCGTTGGGGAGCGCCGGGCGTCCTCAGCATGTGTTGGTGTTGCCGATTGACCCGTAGGGGCCCACAGCCGCGCGCCGCTACACTCCCGAACGATGAACGGCAGCTCGCCCACCCTCACCAGCACACGCTGGGAATACCAAACGCGGGAAACAGCCAGTCAGGGGCGCACGGCTGTGCGCCCCTGACTGGCTGTTTCCGGTTAGCTGCGGAGCAGGCGGCTGGTGAAGGGGCGGCGGCGGACGGTGCGGGGCTGCGGCTCGTCGTCGTCCTCGATGTCGTCGTCCTTGACGGTCGGCGGCGGGGTTTCGGAGGGCTCATCGGCCTCGGCGGGCTGCGGTCCGTTGTCCGGTTGCTCGTCCGAAGCCTCAGCGAGCGTCAACTGCTCCACGGCGGATTCCTGCTCTGGCGCGGCCTCCTGCGCCACCGCGGGCTGCGGCTCGTCCAGGTCGCCGGGCGTTGAGGCCGGCTCTCCGGCGGGTTCGTCCGGCGGGAGGCTGGCCGCGGCGGGGCCGAGGCGGGACGTTAGCATCCGCCCGACCAAGTCGTTTTCCCGGTCTAGGTTGAAGGTGCTGCGCTGGCGGCGGCGTCCGCTTGCTTCGTCCCGCCAAGTATGCGTTGCCCGCCGGAAAAATCCGCCGTCGGACAGACCGCGCAGCATCCGGCTCACGTAATCGCGGGTGCTGGCATCGCTCCACCGCTGGGCGATCTGGGGGTGGCTGGCGGCCAGCCCCTGTTCCAGCGCGCCGCAGATCTCGGCCACCAGGAAATTGAAGGCCACGTGGCTTACGCCCTGGCGGTGTTCCAGGGTGTCGGCCATGACGATGAGGTCGGAGACCCGCTCCGAACCCCGCCCGTCTTCCGGTTCGGCAGGCAAGGTGACGGAGGCCAGGGCCTCCTGCACCGCGGCGGCCAGTTCCGGGTCGTTGCCGAAAAGGTCTTCCGGCTCAGCTTCGGCTTCCGGTTCGTCGTCCGCCTCGGCGTAGGGCGCTTCTTCGGTGTCCTCCGCGGCGTCAAAGTCCGGCACGGCTTCCGGGTCATCCAGCGGCTGGCCTGCTTGTCCGGCTGGGTCTGCCGACGCTGCGGACTCGTGCGGGTCAAAGTCCGTAGCGGCGGTCTCCTCCGGCATTTCGGCGAATTCTTCTTCGCCTTCCTCGTCGCCTTCCTCGTCTTCAGGCACCGATTCGTCCGCAGCTTCTTCCCCGGCGCCATCGGCGTCGGCGTCCTGCTGGCCGGTATGGCGGCGGCGTCCGCCGCGGCGGCGGCCGGGCTTGGCGACCACCCCGGAGGGGGTTTCCTCGGTGGTGCCTTCCGGCGTTTCCTCATTGGACATGATGGCCCAGTCCACCAGCCCGGCGTGAATCAGCTTGATGTTGCCGTCTTCGGCGGCGCGGGCCATCAGCTTCTTGAAGCCGGAGAAGCCCAGCTTCTTCTCGTCGAAGCTGGGGTAGCGGCGCATCAGCCGCTGCTTGATGGAGGTGAGCAGCGGGTTGCCCCCGGCGGCGCGCTCGTCGCGGATGATGTCCTCAATGGCCCGGATAACATCGGGCAGTTCGGGAGCATCGGCGCTGGCGGTACTCTGTTGAGGAGCCGTGTGCTGGGGCAGGACGGCCGGCTGGGGGGGCAGCGGGTCTACGTCTTTGTCGTAAAGCACCAGCGAGTCCACCTGGTCGGCCAGGCGGCGGGAAGTGCTCCAGGACACGCCGACGATGACTACGCGCTTGCCCATAGTGCGCAGTGCGTTGACCACGTGCAGGAAGTCGGAATCGCCCGACACCAGCACGAAGGTGCCGATGTTGGGGTAGGAATGAGCGCACTCGATACAGTCGGCGGTCATCTTGACGTCGACGCTATTCTTCACGCGGTAGGTGCGGAAGCCATTAGCCGAGGAGGCGCTGGCCGAGGGAACGCGGGTAGGCACGAAGACCGGCTCGATGCCGGCGGCGTAAAGAGAGGGAGGGTCGTTGATGAACTGGCTGGCGCCCCGCAACTCCGGCGCGCGGGTGACCCAGTCAGCGTAAGCCTTGGCGACCACCACCCGGCCATGCTCCGAAATCTCTTCCTTCAAGGAGGAGAGATTAGGGGTGCGGTTGCCGGCGGCGAGGCTGATTTTGAAGTTTTCCCAGTCAATGAACAGTGCGACGTCGGCGCCGCGAACAGTTGGTTCAACCATTTGCCTGATACTTCCGGCCTGTTGGTTCAAGGGGAGTGTCAGAATGGCAAGTCCCCCTGAGGATAGATTTTGCCAGCATCAGTTTAGGGGATAGAGCGCAGGGCGTCAACGGGGGGGCGGCGTGCTAGAATGAAGTAGCCGGCCGCGGCAGCAGCTCTAGGAGAGGAGGGTCCCTAATGGATTATGTAGCCAGGCGTTTGATGTTCGCCCTCTTTATCCTGCTGGTCGTTATTGGATGCTGGATATTGGTCATAGGCCATCAGTTGGACCTGGGAGCTCTCAACTTGGCAAAGAACGAGTCTTTGGACGCGGTAATGATAGGCGCCTATATCACGACCGGTTTATCGGCAGTCGTCATTGGCCTTGCCGCTCTGTCGGCGTGGCTGAAGATTTGATGTCGTTGCTTGATGGCTGGTTGAGCAGGATGGTCAATTGGGTTAGGCCATCTTTCCCGGATTTGGGGACTGCATTTCTTGGGAGTAGCGGCGATTCTTATGGCGAGGGCAATTCCATCGTCTAACTTTAATGACATTGATGTTGTGCTGGCAATAATCAGCTTATGCTTCGCTTTTATCGGCTTGGGTATGAGGCGTCTTGGCAAAGCTTGATGCTTGTAGCTTACGAGAGCAGACCTAATGAGGGACGGAATCGTATATTTTGTAGCTCTGGTTGTCTTTCTTTGCGTGGCAGTCATTGTGGCTGATGTGTTCGAGGTAGCCGGCGACTTGGATCGGCATCCAGAATTTCGGTGGGCTTTGACTGTTGCTTATTCGATTATAATTCTGTCGTTCCTGAGCCTGATGGGAGTTATTGTGTGGCGCGGACTCAGAGGACAGAGAACCAGGAAATGAATCCGATATCGCATTGAAGGCTGTCCGTAGATCCAAGCTAGTCATGATTTGTGCTTACACCTGTCTGTGGGGAATAAGTATCGTACAACCAAAAATGCCATTGCGGATACCTCACCTAAGGTTCCACCTACAAACGTCGTGGTTACCCATCGGTCGATGTCAATCAATCCGAATCCTATTAGGAATGTAAACACGGTAACTGCTATTATTTGTCCTGTGAGTAAGACTAATAAGGCTCCAGCATATACAAGCCTGAGCTTCTGGTCACTACGCTCGCCTTGTTCCCTCGCTTGTATCCGTGAGAGCCTTTCATAGGTATCTATGTCTTCTGAAGTTACCGGAGTGCCTACTGAGGAGATGTACCGGCGGAAAAGACTGCCAGAGTCAGGATCCATATGATAGGATCCCGAGGTCTAGAGCGTCAAGCCTGTAGCCCATTGCCTCTTCTGATACATTGAACGCTTTTGCCAAATGAGACACGTTTGGACTCCTCTCCCACTCAGCCGCGACAAATTCCTCAGGCATCAACAGCGAGGCAGCAAACCAATTTGCTTGAATTTCCCGTATCCGAAATTCGGAAATGGGCCCGCCGACTGGCTCTTTTTCACGGAACATATCAGCATGTGTGTCGAGAATTTCCCCATCTTCCAGCAGATGGAGGAAATGATGCCCCAGTTCATGAGCTATGGAAAATCGCTTCCTATATGGTGGGTCTGACTGTTCCACAAAAATACGTGTTGTATGCCCGCGTTTAGCTATTAGTGCAGCGCAAGAATCCTCGGCGAATTTAGCATTATTTACAGTAATCCCAAGTCTGTTGGCTAACAATACCGGGTCAATCGGAAGTGAGTAAAGCCCATGCTGGGATAAAATTCCCTTAGCCTGGAGCTCGACTGCAGACCGGCTCTTCGGTTTCATTGGTTCTCCCTGCTACGGCGACGACACCGGATATTTTGAAAGCCGTGCATTCATGACCATTGTAGGAGGGCGGAGAATGCACAGCAACCCTCCAAGGTCAGTGGTCATTGCGCGTATTCGGTTCGTTAGTTTTCATGGCTTACAATTTACATTTCCTTTGGATTCGAATTCACGATTCCCCCTATAGGTTTCGGGCACGACTGCACCTGATAAAGCCTTGAGGGTGACATGAGCGAAATTATTGGTAAGCCAAGCCAGTTACGCGCCCTTGACAACGCCCGCCTTTTGCCCGATTGTACCCCAGAAAGCGGACAGGCACACCTACCTACTGACAGGAGGGTTGGCCCTATGGCGGAGCGGGCTCCTAGGCTTGATGGCAAGGTGGCGATTATTACCGGGGCTGGGTCCAGCGGCGAGGGTATCGGCAACGGGAAGGCGGCGGCGATTCTGATGGCCCGCGAGGGCGCTAAGGTGCTGCTGGTGGACCAAGTGGAATCCCGCGCCGCGGAGACGCTTCAGATAATCCGGTCCGAGGGCGGAGAGGCTTCGACTTTCCAGGGCGATATGACCAGCCTGGACGACTGCGAGCGCATGGCCCAAGCCGCCATCGACCGTTACGGGCGGGTGGATATTCTCGACAACAACGTCGGCATATCGCAGCGCGGCACGGTGGTGGAGGTCAGCGAGGCCGACTGGGACCGGGTGATGACGGTCAACCTCAAGACCATGGTGCTGGCGGCCAAGGCGGTTATCCCCCGGATGATGCAGAGCGGCGGCGGCTCCATCATCAACATCTCGTCCATCGCCGGGCTGCGGGCGCACATGAGCACGCCCTACACCGCGTCCAAGGCCGGCGTCATCGGGCTGACCATCTCCATGGCCGCCGACCACGCCGGGGACAACATCCGGGTCAACGCCATCGCGCCGGGGCTGGTCTACACGCCGATGGTCGCGCCGCGCATGGACGATGACCTGCGGCAGTACCGCCGCAACTCGGCCCCGATGCAGGTGGAAGGCACCGGCTGGGACATCGGCTACGCGGCGCTGTTCCTGGCCAGCGACGAGGCCCGCTGGATCACCGGCATCGTGCTGCCGGTGGACGCCGGCCTCTGCGCGGTCCACCCCGGCACCTACTCGCCGATGAACCAGCAGACCAGATACTAGGCCGGGTCAAGGAGCGGTTATGCGTCTCGAAGGCAAGGTAGCACTCATCAGCGGCGGCGCTCGCGGTATGGGAGCGGTGGAGGCGGTACTGTTCGCCCGGGAGGGGGCGAAGGTGGTTATCGGCGACGTGCTGGAAGAGGGACGTGACGTAGCCGGGTCGATTCCGGGCGGTGCGGCGGTGTTCACGCGGCTGGACGTCACAAGTGAAAGGGACTGGCAACGCGCTGTGAGCCTAGCCGAGGAGATTTACGGCAAGCTGGACATCCTGGTCAACAACGCCGGGGTCAGCGCCGTGGGCGGAATCGAGGACACGACGGTGGAGGAGTGGGACCGGGTGATGGCGGTCAACGCCAAGGGGGTGTTTCTAGGCACCCGCGAGGCCATCCCGGCGATGCGGCGGGCCGGGGGCGGCTCCATCATCAACATCTCGTCGCAGTTGGGCATCGTTGCGATGAGGGAGTCCAGCCCGCAGTACATCGCCTCGAAGGGCGCGGTGCGGCTGTTCACCAAGTCAACGGCCATCCAGTACGCCGCCGACGGTATCCGCGCCAACTCGGTGCATCCCGGCCCGATCGTAACGCCGATGACCGAGGGCCGCCGCGCCGACCCGGCGGTGCGGGAGCTGATGGTGTCCCGCATCCCCTTGGGCCGCTACGGGGAGGCTATGGATGTGGCCTACGGAGTCCTCTACCTGGCCTCGGACGAGGCATCGTTCGTCACAGGCAGCGAACTGGTCATAGACGGTGGCTGGGTGGCGAAGTAGGGACGAAACGGCGGGTAATTCCCAGTCTGCACATTACCTCGGCACTTGATTCTCCGGTTGATGGGAAGGCGGCGGCTCGGTGAACGCCACGCCTTGGGCCTCGGCTTCCTCGCGGCGATGGTTCCACTCTTCCCACCGCTGCGAGGCGCGCGCTTCGCCCCGGGCCTCTCCCCGGGCCTCACCGCGGGCCTCACCGCGGCGTTCGTGCCTTTTGATTACGGGGCGGACGAGGTAGTACATCAAAAAATTGTACATCACTGAGGCACTTGATTCTCTGGTTGATGGGAAGGCGGCGGTTCGGTGAACGCCACGCCTTGGACCTCGGCTTCCTCGCGGCGCTGGTTCCACTCTTCCCACCGCTGCGAGGCGCGCGCTTCGCCCCGGGCCTCACCGCGGCGTTCGTGCCTTTTGATTACGGGACGGACGAGGTAGTACATCAAAAAATTGTACATAACCATAATATATGAAATGCCCTCCACAACGAGCAGGCTGGCAATCGCGGCGCCGACGCCCGGCTGACTGAGACCGTTCAATGTCTCGTAGGCGATGGTTCCCAGGCCGCCGGAACCGTGACTTTTCAGCACGTCCCGGATTATGACCGAAATCAGCCAGCCCGACTGAATGGAAAACAGCACCAGATATAGCCGGATGAAGGGGCGCGGAACGCTCCAGATGCTGGAGCGCTCCGGGTCGGCGGTGGCGCCGGCCGTGAGCAGATTGGCTAAACTCGCCCTCCACCCGCTATTGCCGCTGATGCTTTCCTGAGTTTCCATTGGATGGGTACATTATACCCGATACCCGGCTTACGGCGTCAGCAGAATCTTGCCGGTGGTCTCCCGGCCCTCCAGCTTGCGGTGGGCTTCGCTGGCTTCGGACAGCGGCAGTTCCAAGCCGACGTACAGCTTGACCTCGCCGCTCTGCACCCAGGTCAGCACGTCGCTGGCGCGTTGCAGCAGCTCCTCGCGGGTGGCGGTGTAGTCGCCGAGGCTGGGGCGGGTCAGGAACAGTGAGCCGCCGCCGCCGCGCAGGGCGGCGCTGTCCACCTGTCCCACGGCGCCGCCGGCCTGTCCGTAGAGCGCCATGTAGCCGCGGCGGCCCAGGATGCGCATCCCCTTGTCGAAGGTGGTGGCGCCTACGGCGTCCATCACCATCTTCACGCCCTTGCCGCCGGTGGCGTCGCGGACTTCGGCCTCGAAGTCCTGTTGCGTGTAGAGGATGGCGTGGTCTGCGCCCGCCTCGCGGGCCAGTCCCGCCTTGTCTTCAGTGGATACCGTGGTGAAGACATAGACGCCGAGCCGCTTGAGCATCTGGATGAGCCACAGCCCCATGCCGCCAGCCCCGGCGTGCACCAGCACACGGTCGCCGGCGTTAAGCGGCGCGATGCCGTAGACCAGGAAGTGGGCGGTCATCCCTTGCAGCATGGTGGCCGCGGCGGTGGCAAATTCCATACCGTCGGGGATACGGACCAGCAGCCAGGACGGGACGGAATGCAGTTGCGCGTAACTGCCGGTGTGCATAGCGTAGGCCACCCGGTCGCCCACCGCCACCTCGGTCACGCCCTCGCCGATAGCCACGACCACTCCGGCCCCTTCGCGCCCCGGCGTCCACGGAAAGGCGTCGGGCGGATTGGTGCCCTTGCGGCTGGAAACGTCGGTGTAGTTGACTCCGATGGATTTTATATCCACCAGCGCCTGCCCCGCTCCGGGGGACGGCTCCGGGGCGTCTTCATAGTTCAGGACATCCGGCCCGCCGGTCTGGTAGATGCGGACGGTCTTCATGCTTCGCCTCTCTTGGTTGAGATAGTTGGGTGGTTGAGATTCGGCGTCTTCGGCCCCCGGTGATTGGGTGATTATAGATGCGCCTATAGAAAGCCCCCGTCTTCTTATGCCGCCGGGTAGTTTTCCTTCCACCAGCGGGCGATGTCCAGACGGCTGGCGAACCAGACGCCTTCCTTTTGGGCAGCGTACTTCAGGAACTGGTCCAACCCGGCGGCCCGGCCCGGTTTGCCGATGATGCGGCAATGGAGGCCCACCGACATCATCTTGGGGTGGGTGGCCCCCTCTTCGTAGAGCGTGTCGAACGAGGCTTTGGCGACCTGGAAGAAGTGTTCGGGTGTGAGCAGGTCGCCCCGCCAGAACTTGTAGTCGTTCACTTCCAGAGAGTACGGCACCACCAGCCACGGGTTGCCATGCACCTGCGTATAGTAGGGCAGGTCGTCGTTGTAGGAGTTGCAGTCGTACTCGAACCCTCCCTCCTCGACCACCAGCTCGCGGGTGTTGACGCTGGGGCCATAGCGGGTGTACCAGCCTAGGGGCCGCTGGCCGCAGATGCGGGTGATGGATTCGACTGCTTGGCGGATGGCCTCGCGCTCGGCGTCGCGGTCCATCTTGTAGTATTCCTCCCAGCGATTGCCGTGGCCCATGACCTCGTGGCCCCGGCGGATGGCCTCCGGCCCGACCTCTGGGTTGCGCTCCAAGGCTAGGGCGCAGGCGTAAAACGTGCCCTGGACGTTGTTGCGGTCGAGGATGCCCATGATGCGCCAGACCCCGGCCCGGCTGCCGTACTCGAAGAAGGATTCGTTGGCCAGATCGCGCTCCCCGGGGCCGAGAGGCGAGGGCGACTCGCCGGAGGTTTCGCCGCTGGGGTCGCCGTCCAGAGTCGAATACTCGGAGCCTTCCTCGTAGTTCACGACGACCGAGACGGCGATTCTGGCCCCGCCGGGCCACCGAACCTGAGGCGGGTTGGGGCCGTAGCCCACAAAGTCGCGTTGCTGCATCGTGCGCCTCCTTTATCTTGCATACGGTCAGCCGCTTTGATTATCCGTGTATCAGGCTATACATTGTACCCGCAATCTTGATAGCCTTGACTTTGTGGTTGGCAACCAATTGTCCGAAACGCTATGAAGAGAACCCGCCCCGCCCCGGGATACCAGGAATGGTGAGGGAGTTTGTCAATGCACCAGTCATTCATTGACTTTGGCAAGAAGCCCAAGACTCCGCAGGAAGTCATCGAAAAAGTCGAGAACATCATAAAGAAGGACCTGGAGGAGCGGTTCAAGGACGAGTTCGTTTTCGACCCGATAATCGTGAACCCCGAACTGGATCACTACGGCGACGAATTCCTGCACATATACATCGTGTTCGAGGGGGACCAGAAGAAGCTGGACCCCAAATGGACCGTAGGGATAGAAGATCGCTTGCTCATGCAACTAGCGGAGGATGAACTTCCGCATACTCCCGGACACGCATTCATCGAAAAATCCGAGTGGAAGGAAGTCCACGGCGAGCGAATTCAGTGAACCCTCGTAATCTGATTAGAATCGCCCGGCAACTGGCGTCAGGGGCAGTAGGCGGAAGTCGGGGCCGACCTCGCCAAGCCGAACTGCGACGCGCCATAAGCGCCGCCTACTACGCCTTGTTTCATGCCCTAGCCTTGTGCTGCGCCGATCGCCTGGCGGGATCTACCCGCGCCAGCCGGAACGAGCAGGCATGGCGGCAGACTTACCGAGCGCTGGAACATGGACACGCCGCAAACCAATGCAAAAACCAATCTGCCATGGGAGCGTTTTCTGCGGAAATACGGGCCTTCGGCCGACTGTTCGTCTACTTGCAGGGACAACGACAACAGGCCGACTACTCTCCCGGCGCAATGTATTCTCGCGGCTGGGTGTTGCAACTTATTGACGAAACCGAGACGGTTGTTACAGCGTTCGAGAATGTCGCCAGCGCCGACAGGCGCTCCTTCGCCATCCATGTGCTGCTCAGGCAACGCCGGGAGTGACCGTAGGGCGACCCTGGTCCATCACGCCGCGGGCGGGTTGGCGCCTTAGTCCTGAAAGATGCGCCCTTGCATTGCCGCGGTTCCTTGCAGGTGTAACGACGCTTTTCTTTCAGCAATTCCATCTTGTGAGATTGGGTGACCACAGTACGCCAGCACCTGCCACATGCGTTTGCATTGCGGGGGTTGTTGTGCTTTAGTTAGAGGCTGTCTGCGGTACGCCATCCTGCGGGCGACACATTCGAGCAAACACACGCCGCGCCCCTGCGGGCGGGCGGTATAAGGAGTCTTTGCTGACATGGCCTTTGAGGTTATTTCCACCGACCAGGTGGACCGGGTTGCCATCGTTACCCTGAACCGGCCGGAGGTGCTGAACGCCCTCAGCCTGAAGCTGGTGCGCGAGGTGGATGAGTTTATCACCGAAGCGGAAGCCGACGACAGCATCGGCGCGGTGATCATCACCGGGGCCGGAGAGCGGGCCTTCTCCGCCGGCGCTGACATCCACGAGAACCGCGAGCTGAACGAGGAGCAGCGCGATGCGGGCGCCGACGAGCGCGCTCAATACACTTGGCACATAGCCACCTCCAGCAAGCCGGTCATCGGCGCCATCAACGGCCTGTGCTACGGCGGCGGCACCGTGATGGCCACCAGCCTCGACTTCCTCATTGGCTGCGAGAAGAGCAGCTTCCGCTTCTTGGCGGTCAACTACGGCCAGCTCAACGCCACCTGGAGCCTGCCCATGCTGGTCGGCTGGGGCAAGGCCAAGGAGCTGCTCTACAGCGGGCGCGAGGTGTTCGCCGACGAGGCATATCACATCGGTCTGCTCAACCACTTGGTGCCGTCGGAGCAACTGATGGACAAGACCATCGAGGTGGCCGCCGGCATCGCCAAGAACCGGGCGGAGGGTGTCAACAACATCAAGCAACTGCTCATCGAGCATACCGGAAATTCGCTGGAGGAGCAGTTCCGGACCGAGATCGAGGCCCGTAAAGGCCGCTTCAAGGGCCTGACCGTGGAGGAGGGCTTCCGCGACTTCCTCGACCGCAAGGGCCGCAAACCGGCGATTTCCTGACCGCCAGCGACACACGCAGACACAGCCAGGACCCCCGGCTGCACTCCGGGGGTCTTGCTTTTGGCCCGGCATTCGGTAATCTGAACCACGCGCATGACTACCGCTTGCAGGGCCGGCGCAGGGCGGTGCTCCACCCTAGGGATGCGGATATGACCGGATATGGACCGCCACACGGATTGAGAATCTTCGGCAGCCGGGCAGGCGTTCCGGCGGTTAAGTTTGGCGTGCCGCTGCTGGCCTTCGCCGCAGTGCTGGCCGTTCCGGCGCCGGAGGGTCTGACCGCCGAGGGGCAGCGCGCCCTAGCGGTCATGGCCTTGTCCGTGGGGCTGTGGGCCACCGGGGCTATCCCCTTGGCGGTCACCGGCATCGCGGGCGTCATTCTGTTGACGCTGCTGCGGGCCACGCCGGACATTGAAGCCGCGCTGTATGGCTTTTCCCAGCCGGTGCCGTACTTTCTGATTGGGGTGCTGACTCTGGGGCTGGGTGTGCAGCAATCGGGGCTGGCGGAGCGGATGGCCGGGTATCTGATTCGGTTGGCCAAAGGCAGCCCGCACGCGCTCTACGTTCAGATGCTGGTATCCTTCGCCGCCCTGACCTTTGCGCTGCCGTCGGCCACGACGCGGGGCGCGATCCTGGTGCACGTTTACGAGCAGGTTATGGGACGATGGAATATCGAGAGGGAAGACCCGCTGAACAAGGCGGTGATGATGGCGATGGGTTCCCTCAACCGCTTGGGTTCCACCGCCCTGCTGGCCGGGGGAATCACGCCGGTGGTGGCCTCGTCGCTCATCGGCGACTTTTCTTGGACGCGCTGGTTCGTGCTGATGGCGCTGCCCTTCTGGGCCATCCTGGCGGTGGGAGGGCTGGCGGTATTCCTGCTGTACCGCTCCGGCTTTGCCGGATTCACTGGGAACGGCGACGATACGGACGGGGAGTTGCGCTCCGGGGCGTTCACCCCGGCGGAAGTCAGAGCGGGGCTCATCGCGGCGGGGGTGGCGCTGCTCTGGTTCACGGACTTCGCCCACGGGCTGCCGCCTGCCGTGCCGGCCTTGATTGCGCTGGTGGCGATGCTGCTGCCCGGAATCGGACTGCTGTCGTGGCGGGAATTCGAGCAGAATCTGGGCTGGAGCAACTTCTTCATCATCGCCACGTCGCTGTCGCTGTCCAGCGCGCTGGTGAACAGCGGGGCCGCCGAATGGTTCGCCAACACGCTGGTGTCGGCGGTGGGGCGCTTGGCAGACTCGCCCTGGCTGCTGTTGCTGGCGATGGCGGGGGCTGCGTCGGCGGTCAGGTTCGTGATGCCCAACATCGCCGGTTATCTGGCCTTCATCATACCGGTGGCGATGTCTACCGGCGCATCCTTGGGGCTGAACCCGTTGCTCTGCGGTCTGGCGGTGGTGATCGTTGGCGATTCGGTGGTGTTTTACCCGGCGGCGGCCGCTGGCAGTGTCTTCATCTACCAGCGGGCGGACCTTTCCGCCCCGGAGGTGCTGCGTACCGGAGTTATTATGACCCTGGTGTCGGTGGCGGTGCTGTTTGCCGTTGCGCTGCCCTACTGGAGCGCCATCGGGGAAGGGCTGACCGCCGCTATCGGCTGATATGTTGATATAAGGAAGAAGGAATGAAAGACAGCGACGTTCCGGCGGAGTCTCAGGACACGATGGGCAAGCCGCTGCCGCCGCCATTGTCCCGCCGCGCCGCGGTTGCCGACGCCATCGCGCCCGACGGGTCGGAGATTCGCCTGCTGGCAGACGAACGCCACGCGGCCGCCCGCAGCAGTCTGGTGGAAGTGACGCTGGCGGCGGGGCAGGTCTCGCGCCCGGTGTACCACCGCACCGTGGAGGAAATCTGGTACATCCTGGAGGGAGAGGGCCAAGTCTGGCGCTGTCCGCCCCCGGCCACTGACAAATGCCGGGACGCCGCATCCATCCCGCCGCAGGCCGTGTCGCCGGGCGACGCGCTGGTCATCCCCACCGGCTGGCGCTTCCAGTTCGCCGCCGCCCCGGACGCCCCTCTGCGCTTCCTGTGCCACACCACGCCGCCCTGGCCCGGCGAGGACGAAGCTGAGCCCGCAGACCGCGGCGGGCTGGGCGATCCAACGGTGTAGGCAGTTTCCCACCTTGGTCAGATCCCAAGTTGCACCCGGCAGTTGCACCCGGCGGCCATTGGTAACGTTCCCTTCCCGTCCGGTTCATCTCCACTCTGGTCTGGGTTCGTCACCCCTGGCCCATAGATAGAAAGCAAACAATCACTGTCCGCGGAGTCGACGCAGTTCTTCTTCCAACTGTTTTACCTTGGCTTCCGCTTGGATGCGGCCATCCCGCTCGGTGATGCGGCCATCCCGCTCGGCGATGCGGCCATCCCGCTCGGCGATGCGGCCGTCTTCTGCGTCGTCCACGTTGATTATGCGCCGGTTTGTTGCAGGGTCGATCCAGATGAGATTTCCGTTATCCCAGCGGATGTTGAGGTTCAGTATCTCGCTGTACCCTTGCAGGACTCCGTGTTCGGTCTCCAGTATGGGTATGGGCTCGTACCGGGCATTCACCAGACGGTCCCCCGCGAGCTTGGTATCGTGGAATCTCCCGGTCTCGTCAAAGCGCCAGTATTCGGGTATGCCGAGGCCGGCGTAATCGCGGCGTTTGTCTCCTGTGTCCGTGCCTCCGGTGCTTCTTGAGGCTATCTCCATCACGAAGTCGGGAGGTTTCCCCTGTTCCGAGATAATGTACCCGTTTTCATCTTCATAGACTTGTGGATCTACGTTGAAGGCTATGAAGAGGTCGGGTCTTCTCCGGTCTTTGGCCGGGGATCCCGGATGCCTTGTGATGTAAAGTTCTCCGCTTACGATGGTGGTGTTGCGGTTGCCCAGGTGCTTGACAAGGTTGGCGACGCTGCCGGTATTGCCAAGGTGCTTGAAACTGGTCATGTCGTCGGGCTCTCGTTCCGGTGGGTCCGGCAAGCGGTGGGGGTTGGCTGCAATTGTGGGGGCGGGTTTTCGAGTGGCCACGTTGAACCTCTGCGGGCTGGCGTTTTTGTAAGAGGGATTATACCCGAAGTGGACTCAAGGGACAGGTGGCTTGGTACTCTGTAGAGGGCGATAAGGGCGGTCGTAGCCGTTAATGGCCGGCCCGGTATTGCCTGGTTCGTTCCAGCCCACCGTCAGGCTGGGTGTGGAGGTGTCCGCTACGGTGAGTGTCTCCGGCGTCTCTGGGGGCTCGGCCATATCTATGATGTGCAAGGCCACTGGGATGTGCAAGGCCACCGGCGGCGCGTCGGATTCCGACCCGTCGTCGGCTTTCACCGTGAATTCATATTCAGACTTCGACTGCCACACCACGCCGCCCTGGCCCGGCGAGGACGAAGCTGAGCCCGCAGACCGCGGCGGGCTGGGCGATCCAACGGTGTAGGCCGAAAATTTGGTTTCCCGGCCATTTCCGGCCATTTCCGGCCGTTTGGTGGTGTTGGGGTTGGATTGGGCGGAGCGCGGTTCAGGCTGGGAGCGGACGGACTGGTTAGGGCTTGCAGGCAAAGCACATCACGCTGCCTCAGTGGCTGGCTGGTTTGGGCCGGGTTTTGGTGTTGGCAGGGGTTCACGAACGGTACACAAGTAATGCTACGGGAGTGTTGCCGGGGTTGGCAAGGGGCGGTGTCAGGAAAAGCTGGGGGCAGGGCCGCTGACAGAGTACCGGACGGGGGTAACGCAGAGGACGCAGAGGGAACACGAGGGCATCCGCAAGTCCCTCAGCCTTAGCAGGGCGGCAAGGCCCCGAGTCCGGTAGATTCCAACTGGCCTAACTCGGGCGGTATCTGCCGGCTCAAATGGTTCCCTGACAAGTTCAGCCCAGTCAAGTTGGCGAGGTTGCCCAACTCCGGTGGTATCTGCCCGCTCAACTCGTTCTTGTGGAGGAATAGTTGAATGACACGGCCTTCAGCGTCGGTGATGACGCCGTACCATTCGCCGAGTGGCGCGTTGCTCAGCCAGTTGTCGCTATAATCCCAATATGGGCCGTCAGTGGAGTTGTAGAGGGCGACCAGGGCTGCTCTGTCGGTTTCGGGCGTGGTTATCGTTGGTGGGGGTGTGAATCTGGTGGAGCTCATCCGGTTTCCCTCTGGCTTTGATTCGTTGTTTGGCTGACTGTGGCGGGGTGAGGCTTGGCTGGATGCTAACATATATTTAGGGTGTCCCAAGCATACGGGCCACTATTGGTATTGGTTGTTTTATGGGCAAAACAGCCAACCGCGTTCGGTTGCTGCGTCTCTGAGCGCCCCAGATTTCCTTCTAATTTGGTTCGCGCCAAATTTGCGGAAATCAATTAGGGCATGTTCGAGAAAAGTACCCGGATCTGGGGTAACGGGCAAACTTTGGGCGCCGCACTCCGCGACCGTAACGGCGAGAACCCCTGCCGGAGATGGTTTACTTGGGTTACTCGCATAGTGCTTGTATGCTCCTTCCGCAGTAATCTGTCCGCCGTCATATACCGACAAGAGCTTGCTGTCTTCTTGTGTTGGGCGGAACGCTTGAGATGAAACAGAGGTGGATTGAATCCACCACTCCGACTTGATTATCCGGTGGAGCAGAGTACCTTGATTCATCTCGCGATTTCGGATAGACGGCGAATTTCGCTACTTATCCATTCCCAATCGTCATCTTTGTTCAAGTCCAGTTCCGTCGAATGCTCATCATCGGATTGCCGCCGGTCAAATTGAAGCCAGTCCCCTTGATGAGTGGCAAGGTCTATTCCGAAGATAACGGAATGAGTCCCTAGAGACCACTCCGTCTCAATCCCTCCTTTGGGTGTAGGAAACACATTGGGCAAAGGAAGGTCATCAGGGAAATTACGCTCGAAACTGACGGATAACCAGTCTAGCCCGGTATGAGCCGGGGCTATTCCTCCCCCTTCCAACCAGCCATTGTGCATATTACGAAACTCATCCAGCCGTGCGGGAACGTCTAGCGGGTCGAGCAGGCTGGCGTGGCTGATGTATTCCAAGCCGGAAATACGACCCTGCCGGTCATAAAGCCCGATGCCCTGCACCAGCAGTCTGGCATTTTCCCGGTAGCCGTTGAAAGCGTCAATGATAGTCTGCTGGTGCTGTTCCGGCATCGGACCGGTCACCCTGGAACCGTAGGCGGGCTGCAATTCAAAGGTCATACTACGCTGGTCCGCTTCAGGTACTACTCCACGCAAGGTTACGTTCCGCCTGAATTTGTCCACAGACGACCTATGCAGCAGGCGCTGCCGTGTTTCTCTGGTCAGTCGCGCTGGAACATCCCGTTTCAGGCTCGGAAGTTCCAGGCATTCGTCATCTCGCAGTCCTTGCCCAATCCGGTTGAAGTACGCTAAATATCGCTCGGGAAGATGATCGTTAGCTGACGGCTGAGCGCCAGGCTCCGCTGAAGCGATTGCGTCAACGATATAGTCTCTAGCCTGCTCAAAGAACTGTTGATAAGGCAGTGGGGTGCCTTCCAGATCCTTTTTCGCTGGCTCCAGGATGATTACTGGGATGGCGCTGCCGGTATCAACGCGAGTAAGTTTTAGGGAGATGCTATCCGCAAAACCGCGAGGAGAACGCTGACGATTGGGATTTGCCTCCATATACCTCCACCTGGCCACTTCGATTATCATCTCCCCCAAAGCGGCTAGGTCAGCAAGGAATTCCAACGGTATTAGGCCGTTGGCGAAGCGCTCTCCCTGTAAGCGTGGTAGCAAGAATTCTATGCTGGACATTATGCCTCCCTCTGCCGGTGGCGGTTTAATTTACCATATTGCGGACGAGTTAGGCAGAGGGAGAATTTCCGGATGAGGGCGATTGGGAATGCGATTGGGAAGCAGTGGTGTTGAAGACCATCAAGCCTTGTCCGAACCCAACAGAACCCGGAGGCTGCCCCGGAAAGCGGCAGCCCCGTAAACGTGGAGCGAACACCATGCGCGGATGCAGAGCGAGATTCACGTCGAGACAAGTTTACTGGTTTGACAGCTGGGCAGGGCGCCTTGCGATTCTCCATTCGTTGCTTAGCGCCTACCTGATGAGCAACCTGCTGCGGTTTGACTATGGAGGTTTCGCAATTTCGATGGGCTTCACAGTCACCGTAGCAGTCTTTGGAGTTCTGGTCATGCTTTTCGTAGCAAAGGCCAGGGTCAGTAAATCGGAACGGTATGCCCGTTACGGTTTCAGGCTGGCAGCCGCTTACGTGTTATTCAGCGTGGGAGTGATGGCTGTTTCAGGGACTTACGTGCTTGGGATGGCGGTGGTGTCCGGGCACTGGGGCAATCTGAAATTGGCAAATTCATTTGCCGCGTCTTAGCGCCTCTTGGTGCTCTTTTGTGGGCGGGTGTGCAGGGATTTTGTCTTGCGGCTCTTGAGTTTATTGGGGGTGTGGGGCGGGCGTGTCTTTCGGCATTTGTCTCCGCTTCCTGTGTAGGCTTGGGTGCACTGCTACACGGCAGGGTCGGAGTGCCGGATAAACGGGTCAACAGCTTGCTGCTTGCAGTTGCTCTAGCTGGCTTGGGCCTTTCGGCTTTCGTGGCTTGTATGGGCCGCGTGGTTTCGGCGCTGGGGCTAGGGAGTCCATAAACTTGATTAGTCCTTCGAATGTGAACGGGCGCGATGCCAGGCCGGATGCCATCGCTGGGGTTGTAAGTGTGCCTAGTGTGCTGTGCGGGCGTATCCAGTTGTAATAGAGGGCGTACAGGGCGAAGTGGTGGGCATGGTAGGACAGCTTCTTTGAGTGGGCTGCGGTACGGCGGGTATATCTGCGGAGTGCGGCGCGAGTTGTCTGGTTGAATGACTCCAGGTGGGATGTTGTCGCCTTTTCTAAATCGGGATTGCCGAGGATGGCTCTCTTCTCTTGGGTGTCTCCTGGAGGCTTCAGGAAAAGATCGTCTTCTGGGCTGGGGTTTGGGCGGGCCTTCTGCGGCTTTATTATCTGTGCGAAGTGCATATTGTTGCCGAATGCTAGGCGCGCCCCAAGCTCAAATGTGTGTAGGCCGTCCGTGTTGATCTGCGGCTTGTGCGGCGGGGATGTTCGGGCGCGTAAGTCTTCCATAAATGGGGCTGTAAACTCTAGCCCTCGGTTCGGGCAGAGTAGCCAAGAGATTAGGAGCTTCGTATCTGGGTCTATGGCTTTGAATAGCCAATGATCTCCGGCTTCCGGCGGCGGTGCTTTGGCCGTTGATACTCGCTTTCGCTTGCAATGGATGAATGTCCAGAGTTCATCGCACTCGATTCTCTCCGGCTTCAGGTCTCTTATCAGCTTGTCATGGAGGGTAAGGCTGGCCTCGCCTGCCTGTGCCAGCAGTCTTTTTATCGTATTTCGGGAGACTCCGGTGTGGCCTACGGTCTCCCTTAAGTTTATTCCGCGCACTAACAGGGATAGGATTTCCCTGCGTTGCGATGTCGTTAGCTTGTACATACGGAGACTCTAGCACTAGGTGTACGTTTTGTCCGCGACCCTTTGGCACCAATTTGGGCTTAGTCTTTCTTGAGTTGTGCTGTGCGTACTGTTTAATTGTCTAAAGGTGCTATTTGGGTGTTGACGCTGCTTCCCTGCTGTGCTAGGTTGGATTTGAGACGTAGCAGTCTTTATCCCTTACCCTCGGATTACCGCGTGGGCCATTTGGGGCATTGGGTTTCGTTCCTTGCTCCCTTGCGGCTCACGCGGGTTTGGGATGATTTGCTACGTCTCCGAAATCCAGCCTGCAAGGGAGCGCCTTTATGTCTCTCGAAGCTGGTGCGGAGGCGTTGGCTGGCCGCGTTTTGCGGCTTCGTTCCTCTTTGCTCACTGAGGAAGCTGCCAAGCTCTCCCTAGTCCTTCCCTTCTTTCGGGATGTGCTCGGTTACGACTACACCGAGCCGTCTGAAATTACACCTGAATACCGGCCCGGTCCTGGCCCTAGTGCTAGGGTTGATTTCGCTGTACTGCCCTTCCCTTCTCCCTTCCTGATTGGCGAGTGCAAGGGTGTTTCTAACACCTTGGCGTCCTATGAGACTCGCTGCCAACTGGGGCGGTACTTCTCTGAATTCGGCGCTGCCTTTGGCTTTATGACCAATGGTATTCGCTACCGCTTCTATTCCGACTTGCGCGAATCCGGCGTTATGGATTCGTCGCCTTTCTTTCAAGTGGATTTCTCGTGCCTGGATTCTGGCGGGTTGGAGGGGCTGCGGGTGTTTGCCAAAGGCTCTAATGCAGACGCGGCTAGGGAGTGGGCTATGGGGCGGGGCGGTGTTTCTGGCCGATTCCAGGACGGAGATCGCGGCGCTTTCGAAAGGGATGCTCTGGCGGTTTTGCGGGCTGTCGTCTTTCCCGTTGGGGATGCTGGGGCTGTGCATATGGAGGCGCATTCGGATTCCACGAATTTCTATCACTGGCCTGGGCTTCGCGGTGATAGGAAGAGGCTTTGTCGGCTGGATTTCAACCGGCGGGGCGGTGTTGTTTTGCGGCTTTATGGGGCTGGCGGTAATGAGGATTTGGTTGCTAGTCCGGTTATTGGTTCCGCTGCGGAGCTTGGCCTTTACGCCGATACGATTGCGGGGGTTGTAGGAGATGGTTAAGGCTTTGGCTTTTGCGGGTGTTCTGGCGCTGGTGGGGATTTTGGGCTGCGGCGGGTTGATTGGGTGTGGCGGTTTGGAGGGCTGGGTTAAGGATTTGTCTGAGGAGAATCCGTACTATACGGGCGGGTCGCCTGTTCACAAGGTTTATGAGGGGCGGGAAGTATCCAGGACGGAGACTAGGGTTGATTGTGAGGGGAGGGCCAAACTTAAAGATGGTAGGAGCCTCTACATTTCCTATCACAGCTATATCGACTCTGATGGAGAGACTCGCATCGGGTTTAACGTCTTGCGGTAGATAGATTATCGGCCTATAATCTGAGTGGACAATACATCGGAGCGAAGGTAAGGCCCTGGCGCTCTCCCTGTTCGCCGACATTCGGCATTGCAAAAGGGAAGAAGTGCCGGGGCCTTGCTTTATTTTTCGGCTTGGGCCTAGCGGTTGTAAACGGGGCTAGGCGAAGTCATCTAGTGGGGCTGATGTGTTCGGCTGCGGGCGGGTGTGGTGCCTGCGGCGGGGCGGTTTTAGCTCTGCGGCTGCGGTTTGGATTCTGGCGTCTGCTTCCTCTTCGGTTAGGCCGTCCAGTGCTACTAGGGCCAGCTTCGTTGCTGCCTGTACTGGGTCTGTGTATAGCTTGCGTGGCATAGCCTGTTCCTCGTTTGCGCGGGTTCTTTAGTTTGAGGATAATGGCTGCTACGCCTCGCTGTCAAATATAATCTTGTGGGATGCTGCTGTCTACGGTTGGTTAGCATATTTTGTTTGGGTTGTCAAGGGGAGGGGATTTCAGATTGCCCCAGTGCCGGTGTCCGTGGTCTTCTTCGCGGGGTCGGTGATTGTATTGGTTCTCGCGCGGCGGGCCGTTGGAGAATTGCAGGGGTCCGGCCCAGATCCCTAATCCATGCATTGTCTAACGATCACCAGGGGTGCAGCGAAACGATTGACCTACGGCCCGTCCTTCGACAAGCTCAGGACTAACGGTTTGGGTGCTGACATGGCTTTGCAATCGTCTGCCCCCACCCCCGCCCCTACACGGCGGGACGGGTAGGCGGTATACTGTTGCCGGTTTTTGGCGCGGTATTAGGAGGGGCCTCTTGGAGTTCAAGATTGCAGTTTTGGGCGGCGACGGCATTGGGCCGGAAGTTACCGGGCAAGGCGTTCGCGCGCTGGAAGCCGTGGGGCGGGCTTTTGGGCATAGCTTCAACCTGTCTTACGGCGACATCGGCGGCATCTCCATAGACAAGCACGGCATTCCGTTCACCGACGAGGTGCGGGCGATGTCGGGGGATAACGACGCGGTGCTGTTCGGCGCGGTGGGCGGCCCCAAGTGGGACGACCCCAACGCCACGGTGCGGCCCGAGCAGGGGCTGCTGGACATCCGCGCCCACATGGGCGTCTTCGCCAATATCCGTCCGGTGAAGGTCTATCCTTGGCTGGCCGACGCCAGCCCTCTGAAACCGGGCGTGCTGGAAGGCGTGGACATGGTGGTGGTGCGCGAGCTGACCGGCGGGCTGTATTACGCCGAGCCGCGCGGACGCCGCGAGACGCCCGGCGGCATCATCGCCGAGGATACCATGCGCTACACCGAGGGCGAGATCGATCGGGTGCTGCGCGTGGGGTTCGAGCTGGCCCGGGGACGGCGCAAGAGGCTGACCTCGGTGGACAAGGCCAACGTGCTGGAATGCTCCCGGCTCTGGCGGACGGTGGCGACGCGCTTGGGCGAGGAGTACCCCGACGTGGAGCTGGAGCATGTGCTGGTGGACGCCTGCGCGATGCAGCTGATTCAGCGGCCGGCCCATTTTGACGTTATCGTTGCCGAGAACACTTTTGGCGACATACTGACTGACGAGGCGTCGGTGCTGGCGGCGTCCATGGGGCTGCTGCCCTCGGCGAGCCTGGCCGGGGTGCCGGTGGCCGGGCAGCCTTCTGTGGGGATGTACGAGCCGATTCACGGCACCGCGCCGGACATCGCCGGACGGGGCATTGCCAACCCCATCGGCTCGGTGCTCAGCGTGGCGATGATGATTCGCTACTCGCTTGGCCTGACCGAGGAAGCCGCCGTCGTGGAGCGGGCCGTGGAGCAGACGCTGGAGGGCGGCGTCCGCACTGCCGACATCGCGGGCGGCGGCAGCTCAATCGGCACCGTGGAGATCGGCGACCGGATAGTCGCCGCCATTGAGCGGAATTAAACCACAGAGAACGCAGAGTGCGCAGAGACGGGTTAATTTAATTCCCGGTGGCCGCGGTGTTCTCTGTGGTTGGCAAGGGTCGAAGGAATGATTGAATTTAATAGCCTGACGATTGCCCTGCTGGTATTCCTGGGAAGCGCCGGGGCGGTGATTTTCTTTGGGATCCGCTTGGCGGTCTACGGCGACGCCCTGGCTACTCTGACCGGATGGGGACGGCTGTTTGTCGGCAGCATCCTGGTCGCTTTGGCTACGTCGCTGCCGGAGTTGGCGGCCAACATTACGGCGGTGCAGTTGGTAGAGCCGCCCAACCCTGGGCTGGCCGTCGGCAACGTGGTTGGCGCCAATATGCTCAATATGTTCACCTTCGCCGCAGTGGCCCTGGTCTTTGGGGGCAAGGTTTTCTTGGAGCGAGTGGCCCCGCAGCAGAGTTACCTGATACTAACCGCGGTAGTGATAACCGCCCTGGCGGTGCTGTTCGGCGCAATTAAGCTGGATATTGCCGTTTACAAAATCGGACTGAGTTCCCTCGTCCTGCTGCTGGTTTTCATCGTTGGAATGTATGTAGTCTACAAGACGAAACCGGCCGACGGCGACGAGGAGGGAGGGGAAGACCCCGGAATGGGGTTAGGCAAGGCGTGGGCGATGTTCCTGCTGGTGTCGGGTGGCGTGATTGTGTCGGGCTACTTCCTGAGCGTCAGCGCCGACAGCATCGCCGAGATTAGCGGCATATCGTCCGGCACGGTGGGCATCCTGCTGGTGTCGCTGGTGACCACTATGCCCGAGGCCTCGTCCACCATTGCGGCGGCGCGCATCCGGGCCTTCGACCTGGGCGTGGCCGGGCTGTACGGCAGTTGCGCATTCAACGTCACCATCCTGTTCTACGCCGACCTGTTCTATCGGGGTGGCGAGGTGGTGAAGGGCAGCGGAGTTGAGGTTGACAACGTGAGCATCCTGGTCAACCGGGCCGAGCCGGTACACTTCCTCTCCGGCGGGGTAGCCATCGCCTTGATGCTGGTGGGGCTGGTCCTGATACTGTCGCGCAACAGCATTATGCCGACGCTGGCCCGCGCCGGCCTGGCCCTGATGGCCGCGGTCTACATAGCCGCCGCCATCGGCGTGGGCTACCTCGGCGGCGCGGACATGGGCGGCGACGACGCGGCGAGGCTGAACGCAGAGAATACGGAGCAGGCCGAGTACAGGATAAAATAGGAACTTGGCCCCGCCTCGCACAACAAGCGCAATCCCGCTCAGTTCTGCCGAACCGGGCTTCGGTTTGCTGGCTTGATATGTGCCGCTACAGTAACGAAAGAGAGCGCTTCGATTGAGCGCTCTCTTGCCGCAAACGGTGGGACTGCGGGGGTGGAAGGCTTGGGGGCCGGCCAGCGAGAGCGGTTAGCGGCCGCCGGCCACCGCTGGGACTATGCTAACTTCGTCGCCGGAACTGGTGGCGGTGTCCAGCCCGTCCAGAAAACGCACGTCCTCGCCGTTGAGGTAGATGTTGACGAAGTAGCGCAGATCGCCGTTTTCGTCCAGCAGGCGATCCTTGAAGCCGGGGAAAGCGCCCTCCAGTTCGTCAACCATCGCGCCCAGATTGCTGGACTGGACCTCAACCTTGTCCTGCCCATTGGTCATCCGCCGCAGCGGGGTAGGGATACGGACCATGACGCTCATCAGTGGAACTCCTTATTCAATGCAGAAACGCAATGTCAATGGGCAGAAACGAAATGTCAATGGGCTGTTGTCAACAATGACGCTCAGGCAGCCTAACTCTGAAAAGCGGCCTCGAAGGACGAGAACGTTGGCTTAACCGACAGCGGGTTGACTACTTCGTGCTCAACGGCCTCCTGGGTCTTCAGGCCATTGCCGGTGATGTATACCACGGTCAGTTCGTCTGCCCGGATGGCGCCCTTCTCCGCCAAGTGGGCCAGGCACGACACGGTGACGCCTCCCGCGGTCTCGGTGAATATGCCCTCGGTCTCGGCCAGCAGCCGGATTCCGCTGACGATCCTGTCCTCGGGCACCGCGTAGGCTGAACCGCCGGAGTTGTTAATCACCCGCAGCGAATAGATGCCGTCGGCGGGGTTGCCGATAGCCAGCGACTTGGCGAGGCTGTCGGGGCGCACCGGGGTGATGCGGACTTCGTCGTTGTCCCATGCGGTGACGATGGGAGAGCAGCCCCCGGCCTGGGCCATGTGCATCCGCGTGGTAACCGCCGGGTGGTGCACGGTGTTCTGGTCAGGGCCGAAGGAACTGGCCCCGACGCCATCGAGCAGGCCCAAGCAAGCCAACTCGTTGAATCCCTTCCAGATCTTGGTGAACATCGCGCCCGAGGCGGAAGGAACCACGACGTGATCGGGCAGGCGCCAGCCAAGCTGCTCCGCCACCTCGTAGCCTAGGGTCTTGCTGCCCTCGGCGTAGTAGGGCCGCATATTGATGTTGACGAAGGCCCAATTGTAGTTGTCGTTGTCGGCCAACTCGCTACACAGGCGGTTGACCTGATCGTAGGTGCCATCCACCTCTACCAGCGTCGGGCCGTAGATGGCTGCGCCGACGATCTTCCCGCGCTCCAGGTCTGAGGGGATGAACACCACGGCCCTCATGCCGGCGCGGGCGGCATGGGCGGCGACGCTGCAGGCCAGGTTGCCGGTGGAAGCGCAGGAGATCGTCTCGAATCCGAACTCCACAGCCTTGGTGGCAGCCACCGACACCACGCGGTCCTTGAAGGAGAACGACGGGTTGACGCTGTCGTTCTTGATATAGAGGTTATTCAGTCCGAGGCGCTTGCCTAGGTTGTGGGCCTTAATCAGCGGCGTGTAGCCTGCCATGATGTCCACGGGGTTGTCGCCGTGGGCGGGTAACAGGTCGGCGTAGCGCCAGATGCTCAACGGCCCGGCTTCGATGCGGTCGCGGCTGACCACCTCGGAGATGGTGGCGTAGTCGTAGACGACTTCCAGCGGGCCGAAGCAGAATTCGCAGACGTTCAGGGGATCGGCAGGCGACTCGCGCCCGCACTCGCGGCATTTGAGACCAGTAACGAAAGCCACTAACCTAGGCTCCTCTGCCCCAAAGTAAAACGGCAGCCCCGCCCGCAACAGGCGAGGCAAAATGCCCGGCGCAAAGTGCCCCAAGCTGCCGCCGATGGTAGCAAAGCCCCCCCAGCTTGTCAACCGGATTGCCTGCCAGCCAGGGCTATCGCATTAGAAAATTTCGGGGCTTGCGTGTGGCATTTTCGGCGATATTTTCCGCTTGATTCGCCTTGACACACTGTGATGAGGGGACCCTATCACTCAAAAACTACTACCGGGGCAGCATTTTCACCCTGAACTGGTCTCCAGAAATCCAAATGCGATAGCCCTGCAGGTCGTAGAGTGTGGGAAGGCGGAGCGGTGGTGTTGGAGCGCTAGGCAGGTTCCAGGTCGCGGGCGGATTCCAGCAGTGTGTCGGCGAAGGCCGCCGCCACGCTGTTCCTGTCGGCTTGGGATTGTGGAGGCAAGTCAATGAACCAGTCGCCAACGCCCGATTCCCGGCATAGCGCATCATAGGCCGCTTGCAGCTTGGGATAGCGCGGCGCGTAATCTTGGCGGAAGGGCATAATGTGAAACGCTACGATGTGAAGGCTGCCATCTTCAACTCCCCACTCAAATTCAGCATCATCATGGTCCATGTAAGTCATGAATACGAAGCCGGGATTGCCGAATCTCAGGTAGAGAATGTCGGATTCATAATCGTAATGAATGCGCCGGGGTTCGTTGTAAAGCCGGCCCCTCCAGTCCGGGTTGGCCTTGATGAAGCTGGCAACAAATTCCGCTTCAACCTCAATTTGGTTCACGTTCATAGGTTATTCCTCCCTTGGGACGGCGCCCGGTGAAGTATGCCGTTCGCACACTGCCAATCCGCCTTCCGGTAACTTCGCTGGAGTATGCCACCACTATTTTAAGGTACTGTCGCAAGTGGCTGTCCACGACTCCCAGGCTTAAAAGGTAGAACTCGCCGCTCCTGCCGTCCGCGATAATTTCAGGGTCTTGTATAATCGATTTAATTTCCTCGAGATAAGGTTCAACATCGGAATGTTTGTTTACGATATGCCCGTACCACTGCTGGGAGCTCAGCCGGACTTCATTCCCGTCCCTGTCGGTTGTTGAGAATAGCAGGCGGTACGGGCGCATAGGGGATTCAGTGTAGCACGGCTTTGGATATTGGGGAGATTCAACAGGGCCTCGCGGCGCGCCCTGTCCGGGGCCTGCCCCTCAAGCCGCGCCGCGTTGACGTTGCAGTAGGGCAACATTATACTGCGGGCGAACCTAGAGATTTCGCTGCCGGGCTGCTTTGTCCGGCTTGATTCCTATCGTATAGGGGGCGCTGCATTGAATATTCAGATGACTGTCAACGGGCAGTCCCGGGGGGCGGACGTTGAGCCGCGTCTGCTTTTGGTGCATTTCCTGCGGGAAAACCTGGGACTGACCGGGACCAAGATAGGATGCGACACCAGCCAGTGCGGCTCCTGTGTCGTGCGGATGAACGGCGCCACCGTCAAGTCCTGCACCTGCCTGGCGGTCCAGGCCGACGGCGCCGACATCACCACCATCGAGGGGCTGGCCGCCGATGGCGAACTCCATGCGATGCAAGAGGCGTTCTGGAACAAGCATGGGTTGCAGTGCGGCTACTGCACCGCCGGCATGATTATGACCGCCGTGGAGCTGCTGGAGCGCAACCCCAACCCCACGTCCGAGGAAGTGCGGCAAGGGCTGGAAGGGAACATCTGCCGCTGCACCGGCTACCACAACATCGTGCAGGCGGTCCTGGCGGCCGCTGAGGCCAAGGGAGGCTAAGCGATGACTACCAGAATATTCGGTTCTGGCATCCGGCGGCGGGAGGACCCGCGCCTCATCACCGGCGCCGCCACCTATACCGACGACGTAACCCTGCCGGGCATGGTACACGCCGCCATCCTGCGCAGCCCCCATGCCCATGCCCGCATCACGGGCATTGACACCTCCGCCGCGGCCGTTGCGCCGGGCGTCATCGCGGTCTACACCGGCGCGGACACCGAGGGCGCGCTGGCTCCCATCCCCTGCGCCTGGATTCCGCCCGAATCCGACGTGAAGGCAGTGGCGCATCCGGCCATCGCCAAGGACGTAGTCCGCTATCAGGGCGACGCGGTGGCTGTGGTGGTGGCGGAAACGCGCTACCAGGCCGAGGACGCGCTGGAGCTGATAAACGTCAGCTATGAGCCGCTGCCCGCTGTGGTGAATCCGGTGGCCGCGATGGCCGACGGCGCGCCGCAGCTCCACGAGGACGCCCCCAGCAATCAGGCGTTCCACTGGGTTGCCGTTGGCGGCGACCCCGACGCCGCCTTTGCCGAGGCCGACGTGGTGGTCAGCGACACCATCGTGCAGCAGCGCCTGATTCCCAACGCCATGGAGCCGCGCTCTGCGGTGGCGAGCTGGCTGCGTTCAATGGGCGAGCTGACCCTCTGGAGCACCAGCCAGAACCCTCACATCGCCCGCTTCCTCGGCTCGCTGGTTACCGGCGTGCCGGAGCATAAGATACGGGTCATCGCCACCGAGGTCGGCGGCGGGTTCGGCAGCAAGATTCCGGTCTACGCCGACGAGATGATAACCTCCTTCTGCGCCATGCGGCTGAACCGCCCGGTGAAGTGGACGGAAACCCGATCCGAGAACTTCCTGGCCACGATCCACGGCCGCGACCACGTGGAGCAGGTCGAGATGGCAGCCACCCGCGACGGGAGGATAACCGGCGTCCGCTCGGTGGTACACGCCAGCATGGGCGCCTATCTCTCCACCGCCGCGCCGGGGGTGCCGACCATCCTGCACGGGCTGATGTACAGTGGCCCCTATCAGGTGAGCGCCACCAAGGCCGACATCTACGGCGTGTTCACCAACGCCACGCCGGTTGACGCCTACCGGGGCGCAGGCCGTCCCGAGGCTACATTCCTTATCGAGCGGCTGATTGATCTGTTGTCCGCCGAGTTGGACCTGGATCCCGTGGATGTGCGGCGGCGCAACTTGATTCCCAAGTTCGACAACGGCTACGACGTGGCTCCCGGCCTGACCTACGACAGCGGCAACTACGAGGCGGCGCTGGACATGGCGCTGGACCACGTGGGTTACGCCGGGTTGCGGGAGGAGCAGGCCGACGCCCGCGAACACGGTCATTACATGGGTATCGGCGTTTGCTGCTACTGCGAAATCTGCGGACTCGGCCCCTCTCAGGTGGCTGGCGCGGTCGGTTTCGGCGGCGGCTTGTGGGAGAGCGCGGTGGTACGCTTCCACCCGACTGGCAAGGTCAACGCCTACGTCGGCGTCTCGCCCCATGGCCAAGGTGAGGAGACCACCTTCGCCCAGGTCGTTTCCGACACGCTGGGGGTGCCGGTGGATGACGTGGAAATCGTCCACGGCGACACCGACAACACGCCCATGGGCTGGGGCACCTACGGCAGCCGCACCACGGCGGTCGGGGCCGGCGCCCTGCTGCTGGGGCTGAACAAGATTAAGGACAAGGCGCGAGCGCTGGCCGCTCACCTGCTGGAGGCTGCCGAGGCCGACATTGAGTACGCCGACGGCCAGTTCTTCGTGCGCGGCGCGCCCGACCAGAGCAAGTCGATCCAGGAAATCGCGCTGATGGCCAACGTGGCCTGGAATATGCCGGAGGGCATGGAGCCTGGGCTGGAGGCTTCGGCTTTCTACGACCCGGCCAACTTTGTCTACCCCTTCGGCGCTCACATCGCAGTGGTGGATGTTGACCCCGATAACGGCCACATCGAGCTGCGCCGCTACTTGGCAGTTGACGACTGCGGCCCGCAAATCAACCCGGTGATTGTCGCAGGCCAGATTCACGGCGGAGTGGTGCAGGGAGCCGGTCAAGCCCTGTGGGAAGGCGCGATCTACGACGATAACGGGCAGTTGCTCACCGGCTCGATGCAGGACTACGCTCTGCCCAAGGCCCACATGGTGCCGGACATCGAGACGCTTTCCTCGGAAACGCCCTCGCCCCATAACCCGTTGGGCGTCAAGGGCATCGGCGAGACCGGGACTATCGCCTCGACGGTTACCATTTACAACGCGGTCATAGACGCCCTGAAACCGCTGGGCGTAACCCGGTTAGAGATGCCCCTGACCCCGGAAAAGGTCTGGCAGGCCATTCGGGAGTCGCGGGCATAGCTGTCCATCAACCTCATCTCCATACATAAAATCCCCTCCCCCTCAGGGGGAGGGTTAGGGTGGGGGTGTTCCCCGAGGCAAGAGAGAACCGGAAAGGGAAAGGAACGCCCCCACCCCGGCCCTCCCCCGGAGGGAGAGGGAGAATTGGAGTTTAGCGATGTACCCGCCGCAATTTGAATACCGCAAGGCGAGTTCGGTGGCCGAGGCGGCCCAACTCCTGCAACAGGACTCCAACGCGAAAATTATCGCCGGAGGCCACAGCCTTATCCCATTGATGAAGCTGCGGCTGGCCCGCCCCTCGCAGGTGGTCGACATCGGCGGCATTGCCGAGTTGAAGGGAATCAGCGCTGCGAACAGCGTCGTCCGCATCGGCGCCCTGACCACCCATTACGAGATTTCTTCCTCTCAGGAGGTGCAGGCTTTCTGCGGCATCCTGGGCGAGGCGGCCGCCGGCGTCGGCGATCCGGCAGTGCGCAACCGGGGCACCATCGGCGGCAACGTTTCTCACGCCGACCCGGCATCCGACCTGCCGACGGTGCTGACCGCCCTGGGCGCCAGCTTCGACCTGCAAGGGCCGTCCGGCACGAGGACGGTGGCCGCCGATGACTTCTTCATCGCGCCTTTCACCACCGCCTTGGGGGCCGACGAGGTCCTGACCGGCGTCAACGTCCCGGCCCTGGCCGCGAACCAAGTGGCCGAATACGCCAAGATGGCCCATCCTGCCACCTCCTTTGCCGTGGTGGGAGCGGCAGCCGTGGTAACGCTGGAAGGCGACGCTGGGCACGGCCACGGGCATGATCACGATCACGGCCATGGACACGACCACGCCCCGCGTTGCACCGCCGCCAGGGTTGCTATTGGCGGCCTGACTCCCCGCCCGACCCGCGGGCCTTCCGTTGAGGCCGCGCTGGCCGGAAGTGAACTCACCGCCGACTCCATCGCCGCCGCTGCCGATCTGGTGGTGGGCGACCTCGGCGACGACATCTTGGGCGATTTATTCGCCTCCGCATCCTACCGCCGCAGCATGGCCGCCATCGAGCTGAAGCACGCGCTCTACCACGCCGTGGGCCTCGCCCACCACTAGGTCGACATTCGTTTGGAGCGGAGCGAAGGCCCCCGACCGTTGGGGAGGGTAAAGCCTTCGCTCCGTTCGTGTTGATACTGAGCGGTGATTTCCTATGCCATCATACCGACTGTAATCGGTCATATCGGTGGCGAGCGGGCTTCCCTTTTTCTTCATGGCCAGCTGGCGTGCTGGCGTTGCTGCTGGCTGTGTGGCGATCCTGATGTTCTATTCCCTTGACCTGGACGCGAACGCGACGCGCACAAGCTGGAGCAAACGGAAGAATCGGGAGACTACTTGCTCAGGTTCCCCGATACCGAACGGCGGCTTTTTGACCAGTGGCTCTCCGTTGTTGTAGGGGGCTCAATTGTCCTGACCTACGCCGGATTGCTGGCAAGGTCTTTTGGTTGTCGAGAAAAGGCCCCTCTCCCTCCGTGGGGGGAGAGGGGCCTCTGCGTCCCCTGTGTTGCCCCCCGTAGCATTATTGTTGAAAGCCCCACCGCTTTTCCTGACACTTCCCCCTTGCCAACCCCTGGCACACCCCCGTAGCATTATTTATGTACCGATCGGCAACCCACGCCAACACCAAGACCCAGCCCAAATCCAGCCCACTGGCGGAAACGGCCGGAAATGAGCGGAAATGACCGGGAAAGTGAAAATTTCCAGCCCGCCAACCCATCCAAATTCGCGCCGGAGCTGAAACCATGTCCTTAAGCCAGACCTTGATCCAGGTCAGAAACCGCATCAATTACCTGCGCCGCAAATACGCCATCCCCCTAGCCATAGCGCGCCTACACCCCATCGCCGAAGAATTCTGCGACCAGTGGGCCGTCGAACGCGCCAACTCCGGCAACAGCCCGGCCCCGGCTCCAGAACCTGGCGCTTTGTCCGAGCCCCATCGCTTCATCAAGCGCCTAGTCGCCCGCGGCTTCCGATTAGACACTTTTACCGACCTTCACCGATACCTGGAACGCTGCCAAAAAGCCAACACCTGCCCCAACCCCCTTGGCATCATACAAAGCCTCTATCCCCAGGCCGCCCCCAACGGCCCGCTGGCAAATTTCGCCCGGTTCTGGTAGCGCTATCTACCGGCACGTTCTGCCACAATCAAAAGGCCCTGGGATTGCTGGCGCACAAGTGGGTAGGGTGGTTCGGCTGAGTGAGGTTACAATAGGTTGCGCCGATTCAATAAATTTTTGTGGATAGTGTTTTTGTGGATAGTGAATGAAGATACTGCTAATCAACGATGACGGCATAGCGTCGGCGGGACTGTGGGCGGCGGTGCGGGCTCTGCGGCGGGTGGGCGAGGTGTTCGTCGTGGCCCCGGCCCGGGAGCAGAGCGGCGTCGGCGCCTCTCTGACCCTCCACTCGCCGGTTAAGGTGACCCCGTGGACGCCCGATGTGGAGTTCCAGGAATCCGGCGACGGATTGCACCTTGTCACCGCCTACGCCGCCGAAGGCACCCCCGGCGACTGTTGCATCCTAGCGCTGGAAACGCTGGCGGGCGCGGTGGACCTGGTGGTGTCGGGCATTAACTCCGGCTCCAACACCGGCTGGGACGTGATGGTGTCGGGAACCGTCGGCGGCGCGGTGCAGGGCTACAGCCGCGGGTATTCTACCATCGCCGTCTCGGTGGCCTCGGTCACTGCCCCCCGCTACGACGTGGCCGGGCGACTGCTGGAGGGACTGGCCCGCCGTCTGACCCAACGGGAGGGCGAGCCGCTTTTCCTCAACCTGAACGTCCCCAACGTCGCGCCCGACCGCGTGGCCGGACTGCGGGCGACGCGGCAGGGCGGCCTGTCCTACCGGGAGTCTGTGCGGCTGGACGGCACCGGCGGCGACGAAAAACGCTACTGGATTGCCCGCAACCGCCCCAGCAACCAGACCCCTTCTGAAGACTCAGACATCTGGGCCTTGAAGAACAATTACGTCTCCATCACCCCGCTAAAGCTGGGCATGGGCGACGATTCCGGCGTCCCGCAAGTCGAGTCCCTGCTAGAGGGGTTAATGGATTAAGCGCAGGCTTTTACCCCCGTCATTCCCACGAAAGCGGGAATGACGTTGTGGAAGGGGCGGCAATGACGGTGTGTATTGGCGCCCTCTGCGTTGAAAAACTGGTTAGTCGTCTGCGGCGGCCACTAGCTCCGGCGCGAGAGGCTGGGAGACGCCAATCATGGAGTCGCGGGTGACCAGGGCGGCCAGCTCCTCTTCGCTCATACCCTCGGTTCCGGCTGGGCGTTGGGGCAGCACCAGATAGCGCAGGTCGGCGGTGCTGTCCAGCACAACCACTTCGGCGCCTGACGGGATGTCGGTGCCGAACTCCCGCAACACTCCCCGGGGGTCGCTGACAGCCCGCGAGCGGTAGGCGAAGCTCTTGTACCAGTCGGGCGGGCGGCCTAACAGCGCACGGGGATAGCAGGAACACAGGGTGCAGACCACCAAGTGATGCACGTCGCTGGTGTTCTCCACCACGCCCAGCTTGGGCGTTGGGTCGGGCAGTTGATAGCCCATCCCGGCCAGCGCCGCCTCCGGCTCGGTCAGCAGCCGGGCCTTGAACTCCGGGTCGGCCCACGCCCGCGCTACCACCCGGGCGCCGTCGGAGGGCGAGCGCGACTCCACGGCGTCCACGTTGCGCTGGACCTCCGCCACGCTAATCACGCCCTTATCCGCCAGCAGCGTCTCCATGGCCCGGACGCGGCGGGCGTGATAACTGAGTTCCTCGGTGTCCATTCCGGGGTGAGTGTGGTCGCCGTGGTCTATTTCGCTCATGGCTTCCTCCAGTATGTACCTAGAGCAGTATGTACCTAAAGGCCCCTATCGCCAGGTAGACGATGAAGAATAATGACAAGGCAAAAGCCGCCGCTATGGCTGCAACAAATACAATCGCGCAACTGACCCTGAGCCAGTGCGCCAATGAGCGCAACACTTCCTATCCCTGCGGCAATACCGCCACGCGCGCTTACGATGCGCGCTCCAGCCACTGCTCGTAGATGTCCACTTGCAGGCGGTCGGTGGACGGGCCGTTGTAGTTATCCCACAGCGCGGTTTGGGGAAACTCGACGCGGTAAAGGGGCTTGTGGGGGGTTCCGTCGCCGCCGTGGGCCAGCGATTCTGGGTCGGGGTAGATGCCGCAGAGGGCCACCACGCGCCCGGTCTTGCCCTGCACGTATACCGGCGTGCGGTAGTGCGTCGGCGGGTTGCCGGTGAGTACCCTTACCAAGTCGCCGCTGCTGAACTCGGTTTGTCTTGCTGTGGTCATGGTCAGCCCCCTGCGCTTTCCAACTGGGCCATCGTCGAGTCCAGCTCGTTGGCGGTTACGACGCCCTTCTCGATGAGCAGGGCCTCCACCGCCTCGGCCCAGCGTTCGTAGTAGCTGAGGGACTCGTAGCGTTCCGGGGGCAGGCCCTCGATGGCGCGGCGCAGTTCGTCCACGGTCATATAGCCCTTCTCGCCCAGGACGCCGCGCATGGAGTCAAGCCGCCGCTCCCAGTCCATCAGGGTATGCTCGCTCTGGTCGATGGGGTCGTCGTTGGGCCGCCCGCCCATGTCGTGAACCTTGGCAATATCCGTCATAACAGACACTCCGGTGGGTTGACGCCTATGCTAAACGCGCCCGGCGGCGTTGGCAAGACGGCGCAGAGCGATCAGAGCGGCTCGGTGCCTTCGGACAGGATCTCGATGTACCGCTGATAGCCATATCTGCGGTCGCGGGCTTGCCCCGTAAGCTCGCGAGATATTCCTAGCTCTTCCAACAACTGCATACCGGCGGTTGCGGTTGGGAGTGTTAGGCCGGTACGGTTGGCAACCTCCCTCAGTGAGATGATTGGCCGTACTGTCAATGCCTGATGTACTCGCAACACTGACCCGGCCCGGCGCCCTTGAGTCTGGATGTGCGCCTCATTTTCATCGAACAGGGCAAGCAATGTTTCTGCGGTCGCCACAGCCGCTTCCGCTGTTTGAGCTACTCCTTCCAGAAAGAACAGGAGCCAGGCTTCCCAGTCGCCGGTACGTCGAACGATGTCCAGCAAGTCATAGTATTTCATGCGGTTTTGCTTGAAATACAAGCTGAGGTACAGTAGCGGATGCCGGAGCAGCCCGTCGTGGCTCAATAGCAGGGCGATTAACAGGCGTCCTACCCGTCCATTGCCGTCAAGGAACGGGTGGATCGTCTCGAATTGCAAATGCGCCAGCCCCGCACGCAACAAAGGGTCAATCCCAGGATGGTCCGTGTGAAGGAATTGCTCCAGTTCCCCCATGCAGTCCGGGACACTATGAGGTGGCGGCGGCACAAAATGCGCCGTTCCCGGTCTGCTGCCGCCAATCCAGACTTGGGAGCGCCGAAACTCGCCAGGCGTTTTGTTGCTACCCCGCCCGCGGGACAGCAGTTCGGCATGGATTTCACGAATCAGCCGGTTGGAGAGCGGAAAGTCTTCCGCTATGCGATTTAAGCCATGCTCCAGCGCCCTTACATAATTGGAGACCTCTGTAACGTCATCAATGGGGACGCCGGGTATTTGGTCTATCTCAAAAAGCATCAAGTCCGAAAGGGAAGACTGCGTGCCTTCGATTTGGGAAGAGAGCACTGCTTCCTTCCGAACATAGGAATACAGGAATAAAAGGGTGTTCGGCAAGAGCCGGGCCATGCCATCCAAACGGGAGGTAAAACGGATATCAGGGCTTTAGATAGCGTCGGTTGCAATGACGTTAGGTCAAGGGCGGGTTCAGGAGGCAGAGGCACGGGTATGAAAGCGCGAACCGCCTCCCCTGTAGTTGTCGTAGTCTCGTATTGCCCGACGTGCTCGCGGTGCATAAGAAGGATCCTTGATAAAGATAGTTTAATATCCAGCGCAGATGATAAAATATACACCCTAAATTTTAATAGCCAACGGCAACCACTGTCAAATAAAATTTGCCCGGCTGACCCTGTGCCCAGCCGGGCAGATGGCTATGCTGATAAAGAGATTTTAGGATAGAAGCCAGGTGATAAAAATGGGAAGGTAAATTTGTCTACCTCCCTCCCGTCACCCCGTGGGGGCGAACAGCCGGGCGGCGTCCAGCGCGCGCATGAACTTCACGTTGCGGTGGGTTTTGATGAACTCGATCAGGCGCTCCAGCATCAGCAGGCGGCCGGGGCGGCCGATGTACTGGGGGTGCATGGTCAGGACGAAGGAGCGGCCGTAGCGGTAGAGGCCCTCGAACTCCGCGGCCCAGGTTCCGTAGACCTCTTCGGGGTTGCGCATTGGCCCTAGTCGGTTGGCCACCGGCGCGTAGACGAAGTTGGGCGCGTCGTCCAGCAGCCAATGGATGGGGATTTCCACCAGCTTCTGCCCCGAGGCTGGCACGGTCTCCAAGTAGGGAGCGTCGTCGCCCATCAGGCTGCTGTCGTAAACGAAGCCGTGAGAGGCCAGCAGGTCCAGCGAGTGCTCGCTGAGTTCCCAGCTCGGCGAACGGTAGCCCAGAGGGCGCTCGCCGGTGATGCCGCCCAGGATGTCTATTCCCCGGCGCAGCACCTCGTCCTCCTGCTCGCGGGTCAGGGTGGACGGCGGCTCGTGCATATAGCCGTGATGGGCGACCTCGTGGCCCCGGGCGGCAATTTCCCGGACCAGCCTGGGGTGGGTCTCGGCCACGTAGCCAGGGATGTAGAAGCTGGCCGGGACTTCGTGGGCGTCGAGCAGGTTCAGGATGCGGGGCATGGCCACGCTGGGGCCGTACTCCGCCATAGACATCAGGCTGGGGTGGTTCACAAAGTCGGGGTCGCGGTTCAGCCAAGACGACACGCCGTCAACGTCGAACCCCAGCATCGCCACGCATTGAGTTTCGCCGGGCCAGATTCCTGACATTGCATTGCTCCTTCGGTATGGTTTGGATGGCGGTCATGGCTGCTTGGGAACGGTCATTCGGCCGTCAGCATGGGTCAACCCTCCGGTTGCCTGTCAGCTTTCCGGCGCCGCGATGCGGTCGAAGCCGGTGTAGGGACGCAGGACTTCGGGGATGACGATGGAGCCGTCCGGCTGTTGATTGTTTTCCAGGATGGCGATAATCACCCGGGGCAAGGCTAGGCCGGAGCCGTTGAGCGTGTGGGGCCACTGCGGACGGGCGCCCTGCTCCGGGCGGTAGCGAATGTTGGCGCGGCGGGCCTGAAAGTCGGTGCAGTTGGAGCAGGAGCTGACCTCCAGCCACTCTTGGCAGCCGGCGGCCCAGACTTCGATGTCGTAGGTCTTGGCGGCGGCGAAGCCCATGTCGCCGGTGCAAAGCTCGAGGACACGCCAGGAAAACCCCAAGCGGCGGCAGACTTCCTCTGCGTGGCCCACCAGCCGCTCCAGTTCTGCGGGCGAGGATTCCGGCTCGACGAACTGGTACATCTCGACCTTGTTGAACTGATGCACCCGCTTGATGCCCCGCGTGTCGCGCCCCGCCGCCGCTTTCTCGCGCCGGAAGCAGGGGGTTTGCGCCACGTAATACAGCGGCAGCCGCCCCGGCGGGATGATTTCGTCGCGGTACAGGTTGGTGATTGGCACCTCGGCGGTGGGAATGAGCCAGAGGTCATCTTCATCGTCGTGGTAAAGATTGTCGGCGAACTTGGGTAAGTTTCCCGAACCTTCCATCACGTCGCGCCGCACCAAGGCGGGCAGCGCCAGCTCGGTGTAGCCGTGTTTGCCGGTGTGCAGGTCCAGCATCCAGGAGATGAGGGAGCGCTCCAGCTTGGCCCCGGCGCCGCTGGTGGTGTAGAAGCGGCTGCCGGACAGTTTCGCGCCCCGCTGGAAGTCAATAATGCCCAGCCGCTCCCCCAGCTCCCAGTGTGGCAGGCCGGGAAAGTCCAGTTCCGTAGGCTGGCCTTCCTCGCGGAAAATCCGGTTGCCGTCGGCGTCTTCGCCCAAGGGAACCTCGGCCAGCGGGAGGTTGGGCAGCCCCAGCAACAACTCGCGTATCCGCTCCTCGGCGGTTTTAGCGCTGTTTTCCAGTTCGTCCACTTGGCGGCCCAACGAGCGCATCTCCTCGATGACTTCGGGGGCCGGGGGCTGACCGGAGGAGCGGGCGTGTCCGATATCGCGGTTCACTTGGTTGCGCCGGTTGCGTATCTCATCGGCCTGCGTCTTGTCACGACGCCATGCGGTGTCCAGTTCCAGCAGTTCGCCCACCGGGTCCGGCTCGCCGCGGGACTGCATCGCCCGCCGCACTGCCTCTGGGTCGCGTCGCACCTGCTCAATGGCAATCATTCGTTCCTGCCCTCGGTTGGTCTAGTCCTACAGCGTGCTACTATAGCACCGGCAAGCTATTATATTACATGGCAAGCCCAAGCCCGCGCAGGGCAGGGACCGCGCAGGGCAGGATACGAAATGCTGACCCAAGAACAACACGCTCAAACCGCGCTGGATTTTCTGGAGAAGGCCGACCGGCACTATGCCGAGGGCGACCAGATCCAGGCGTCGGAAAAGCTGTGGGGCGCTTCGGCTCACGCCGTGATGGCCGTTTCGCTTAAACGGGGCTGGCCCCACACCAGCCATCCCGCGATGAAGCGAGCTGCTGAAAGGCTGGCCGGAGAGCATGGCGACCCGCAAATCGCCGACAGATTCTCCGTCGCGGAAAAGTACCACCGAGACTTTTACCATTTGTTTATGGAAGATGAAGAGTGGACTACCGACCGACCCAAAGTCCGCGACCTGGTGGCTCGGTTGCTGGCCCTGCTGAGCGACTCAGAGCAGAACGGGGGCGCGCCTGCCGACGATTAGCCTGGATCCGTTGCCGCTAACCCCAAGCTACGCATCTGCGGGAACAGCACCACGTCGCGAATGGAGTGTTGGCCCGACAGCAGCATTACCAGCCGGTCTATGCCGATGCCGAGGCCGCCGGTGGGGGGCATTCCGTATTCCATAGCCGTTAGAAAGTCCTCGTCCAGCCGGTCCACTTCCTCGTCCTCATACAGGCGGCGGATTTCCTCTTGCCCCTCGAAACGTTGCCGCTGCACCTGCGGGTCGTTCAGCTCGGTGTAGGAGTTGGCGATTTCCATGCCGCAGGAGAAGGCCTCGAAACGCTCCACGTAGCCGGGTGCACCGGGCTTGGCCTTGGCCAGCGGCGACATCTCCTCCGGGTAGTCCAGCATAAAGGTGGGCTGCGTCAGGTGTGGCTCCACCAAGGCCGACAGCAGCTTGTCGATGATGCGGCCCCGGCTTTCGCGGATGCCGGTGTCCACGCCCAGCGCGGCGGCGCGGCGTTGCAGTTCCGTGTCGTTACAGTTATCTAGGTCTATGCCGCTGCGCCGTTGCAGTTCCTCCCGGAGCGACACCCGCCGCCAAGGGGGCGTGAAGTCGATGACCTGCTCGCCGGACGCAACCTGCATTGAGCCCGTCGCCTCGACGGCGAGCCGGGAAATCATCTGCTCCACCATGTCCATGACGTCGTTGTAGTCGGCGTAGGCTTCGTAGCTTTCCAGGAGGGTGAACTCGGGGTTGTGGTCTTGGTCTATGCCTTCGTTGCGGAAGACGCGGCCAATCTCGTAAACCTTGTCGAACCCGCCGACAATCAGCCGCTTCAGGTATAGCTCGGTGGCGATTCGCAGGTACAACTGCTCGTCGAGGGCGTTGTGGTGGGTGATGAAGGGGCGGGCGTGGGCGCCGGCGGCCACCGGCACCAGCACCGGGGTGTCCACCTCCAGGAAGCCGCGCTCGTCGAGGAACCGGCGGATGCCGCTGATGACCCGGCTGCGCAGCCGGAAAACGTCCATGTTCTCGCGGTTGGCGATGAGGTCGAGGTAGCGCTGCCGGTAGCGCGTCTCGGTGTCGCGCAGGCCGTGGTATTTCTCCGGCAGCGGGTGCATCCCTTTGGACAAGACGGTGATGCCTGTGGCGTCTATGGTGATTTCGCCGGTGCGGGTGCGGATCAGGCTGCCTTCCACCCCTAGGTGGTCGCCGATGTCCAGGTCCTTCAGCAGCTCGAAATCGTCGCCCAGATTGTTCCGGCGGAGCAGGGCCTGAATGGAGCCGGAAGCGTCCTGAAGGTCAAGAAAGGCGGCCCGGCCCATTAGCCTGATAGACACGACGCGGCCGGCCAGCGACAGGCCCTCGGCATCTGCGCCGGGACGGGATTCGGCTTCCACCACCTCGAACCGGGCGACAGCATGGGCGTTGTCGCAGGTGCGGCGATAGCGGGGCGGGTAGGGGTCGATGCCCCTTTCACGGAGGCGTTCGAGCTTGACGGCCCGGTTGGCGGCGAAGGTGTCTTCTCGGTTCATTTCAGAATGCTGAGCGTAGAACGCGGAATGCGACGCCGCTCAGTCCCGAATTACGCATTCCGAAATCCTTACTCAATGGCGATGATTTCCAGTTTTATCTTGCCTGACGGCGCGCTGACTTCGGTGATTTCGCCCACCTTTTTGCCCAGCAGGCTCTTGCCGATGGGGGAAACGTTGGAGATTTTGCCTTGGGCGGGGTCGGCTTCGGCGCTGCCGGTGATGGTGTAGGTGGTTGGCTTGCCCTGCTGGTTCTGCACGGTGACCTTGGCGCCGACTTCGACGGCCTCGCGCTCGCCGTGCTCTTCGTCAATGATCACGGCGTTGCTTATCATATTGTCCAGCGCCTGAATGCGGCCCTCAACGAAAGAACGCTCGTTGATGGCCTCTTCGTATTCGGCGTTGCTGACGGTGCCGCCGCGCTCGCGGGACTGCTGGATGCGGTCAGCAATCTCACGGCGGCGTTCAGTGCGCAGGCGCGTCAGCTCAGCCTGTAATTTTTCCAGTCCCTCGCGGGTCAAGTAAGTAGGCTGAGTCATGGCGGGACCCTCCGACGGAGGCAAACAGCATAAGAGAGTCTACGCGGAGCGTGACCCTCCTGAACTTGCACGGATTTTAACAACGCACACGCCGGTTGTAAAGGCGCGATGGCGTAAATCTGCTGGGCAGGAGCGGCATTCGTGGCCGCCCCGGATCACAGCGACACCGGGTAGATGACCTGCATGACCTTGTTGTCGCGGAGTACTTCAAAGTAGGGATTGGGGTTGCTGGGGTTTTGCAGCCAGCGCCGGGTGAAGTAGGCGCAGAGGTTGGCCAACTGCATACTAGGCGAGTCCTCGGCGTTGACGAAGCAGAAATTCTCGTGCAGCGATGTCGCGTCCATCCCTTCGTCGGAGCGCAGGAAGTCGGTCATCAGCCGGGGCTCGATGTTTGCGCCTTCCTGAGCCACTATCATGGCGAACTGCGTGGTCGGGAGATCTCCCGCCATAATCTGGTCGTGATTGAGCGTTGACATGGTCATTTCGTCTAGGTACATACTCAATGCGAACAGGAAGCGGCTCATCACCGGCTCTATGGGGTTGCTCCACAGCAGGGCGGCGGGGGAGGATGCGCCAGCCTGGGCATCGGCCAGATCTCGCTTGTTCAGGAAGGCGCTGATGACCGGACTCTCGCGCCGGATGAGTATGTTCAGGCAGTCCTGTATCATCTCGGAGCGGCGTTCCGGGGTCCACGAGGAGAAATGACGCAGGCCCTGGAACAGGTCGACAGGCCGGATTTGCCGGGGGGCGCCGGGCTCGCCCAGAGGGACGCCGAAATGACGGCGGCAGAGGGCATCGAACTCGCCGTTGAGCGATACGGTCTGAGTCTCGTGAAGCATCAGCCCGGCCACCACTTCATGGGGCTGGGAAGGGTCGTCGGCGCTGGTTCCGGTGAGGCCGGATTGTCCCATATATACCAGGTGCATCCCGTAGTTCTCCTTCCTGATATCGCTTGATGCCGCCGTGTCTGTGGCGCCACAACCCGGCGTGATTCCGCGGTACGGGACCGGGCCGGGGCGGATTAAGCGGTATCGCCCGGCGCTTCTTCTTCCTGACCCTCGGCTGTCGCCGTGCCGCGTGGTACGTCGACGCGGACCACGATTTCTTCTGCGTCGGTCAGCAGAGTCACTCCGTCGGGCAGCGTAAGGTCGCTTGCCCGGAAAACGCTGTCGGCAGCGACCAACACGGACAGGTCAACCTCGAACTGCGCCGGCATACTCAGAGGAAGGGCCGATACGTCGATGCTGAAAAGCTGCTGATTGACGTTGTTGCCGCTGCGCACTGCCCCCGGCGACTCTCCCACCAGCACCACGGGCACTTGGGCTGTCACTGGGCGGGACACGTCGGCGGCCAGCAGGTCGACGTGCAGCACGGTGTCGCGCCTGGGGTCCCACTGTATCTCTCTGGCGAAGGCCAGATAATTGCCCTGCTCGCCCTCGATGATCACCGATAAGGGCGAACTGGCGCCGGCTTTGGAGAGCGCTTGAATCAGGCTGGGCGCTGCGCACTGCAAGGACCGGGACTCAACGCCTGGTCCGTAGAGGTGGACGGGAATTATGCCGCTCCGCCGCAACCGCCCAACCTTCTTGCCCAGCAACTCCCTAGGCTGCAACTCCAATTGCACTGCGCTGGTAGTCATAAACAGTCATTCTCCCGATGGTCTTCGGCAAAGCTGAATGATACCACCCGGACGACGGAAAGGGAATGCCGCGCTTCCCGCCTGCCAGGGCTTTTTCATTCTCTCTCCATCTGAGCCGGGGTGGAGGGGTTACAAGGTCTTCTTAACCTTCCTGCGGTGCGGCGCAGTCCCACCGGAGCATTTCGAGGCAGCCTTGCTCTGCGGCTTGGGGGAGAAGGCAGCGGATGATTCCCTTGACATCGGGGCAGACGCTGTTGTGTCGGCACCGCTCTATGTATTTGTGGAGTTCCATGAAGGTGGGGAGGCTGAATCCGGCGAGGGCAATCTTCCGGATGAAGGGATGGGATTCGGGAGCGGGTTTGCGATCGGCCTCAGCAACGGACCACTCTTGGGAGAATTCCTCGGCTAGGGGGCGGAGGCGATAAACGGCGAGGGGGATGGCGTATTTGCGGCACAGGGCATCGACGGCGTTTCTAATCTGGCTCAATGACATGGCTTCACTTCCCGATGCTGCCTGAGTGGCTGGATTTTTTTCGGTTTCCCGGTCATTCCCGGCCATTTCCGGTCTCTTTTTGTGGGTTCCGCCGCGGGGCCGGGTTGCGGACGGATTTAGGGCGGGACTGGCACGAATTCACTGGCATAACTTCACTGAGACAACTTCACTGGCATATATGGTAGGGAGGTGTCTCAGGGCTTGGCAAGGGGCAACTGTCAGCAGTTTTAGTTTGAGGTTCACCCCAGGATTCTCAATCGTCCCTTTGGCCGACTTCATCATCCTCTGAACTGCCAACTTCTCCACCGCTATCCGCCCGAACCGCCGCACTATATCCGTCGTAATCCGGTGGCATTCGTTCCGGTTGCGGATGCGCTCGCTATGCCTTAGCCGCGCCAACTGCCGGTACAGCTTCCGCTGCCGCCTGCTTCCCTTCAGGCACCGGGCTATCGCTTGCTCCAGCGCGAGTTGGGGCGTCTCCGCCATGTGCGGGGCCGCCGCGAAGCACCTGCCCCGGCTCACCCGTGCGCAAGGCGTCTCCGCCATGTGCGGGGCCACGCCTTCCTGCGGAATAGTAGGTATACCGCACATACGGGTTTCTGAATCCGAAGATTCGGGGCCTGGACGCCCGGCCCCACTTATCAACTCGCCGTTGCTCAATGCCAGCCTATCCGTTACTCCCATGTCTATCCCGACGGCAACCGGCGTCTTGGGCAACGGCTCCCGCTCAACCCGAAAGCCCAGGTCAACGTCCCATGCCAGCTTGTCCTTGCCGCGATTCTTCACTTCCCGCATTACCCCAACCCGCCGGGATACCAGCCGCAGCGACTTCAACGCCGCAGCAGGCGGCAAAGGACGGCTGGGGCGGATTATCACTGTCGGCAGTCCCTTGACCTTCACCCACGCTTTCAACCCGTCGGCCCGTACCCGGAGCATCGGGGCCGTCGGTGCTTCCACGCCTATCGTCCGGTATCTGTGCCAAGACTGAAAACGAGGGAAGCCGCCTTTTTGACCCGCCTTGACCCGCCGGAATAGCGACTGATACGCCCGGTCGAGACGCCGCAACACGCCGGGTTGAACTCGCCGGTCAACGGCCCCTTCCCGCTCCGGCCAGTCGGCCCGGATGTCAGTCAGAGACCGATTCTGGTCAACCCAAGTCACGGTATGCCCGTGTTGGCGGTAGGCGTCGCGCCGTTCCTGCAAGGCCGCGTTGTAGAGGCTCCGGCAATCGTCCAGCACCGCTTCCAGCCGCCGGTTTCCGGCCCGGTTGCAGTAATCCCGTTGGCTGTATGTAATATCTATCCCTACCATTGCATCTGTACTAAATTACTGCCTGTTGCGTGAGTCAGGTATATCATTGCCAAGCGTTATTGCCTTGAGCTGGCGCCGTCAAGGTCTGTGATAATTTGACAGCAGGGTTATTATTATGTGTGATTTAGGTATGATTTGAAGCAGGCTGATTGGCGAATGGAGGGCAAAAATGGCGTCTCATTCTCTGGGGCTTTCCCTGCACGAGGCGGCACGGCGCATGGGCGTGCCATTCATCCAGGAGAACGAGCCCGCGGACCGGTTCGTTGACGCCAACGGCCTCCGTTTTCACTACCTGGAATGGGGCGATCCGGCCAGCCCCACGGTGCTGATGCTGCACGGCGCATCGCAGCAGGGGCATAGCTGGGACTTCATCAGCCTGCCGCTGTCTACCGATTATCACGTTCTGGCGCTGGACCAGCGGGGGCATGGCGACAGCGATTGGGCGCCCGGCGCCGACTATTCGCTGGACGCGATGGTGGAGGACCTCGAGGCCATCGTTCCGGCGCTTGGGCTGGACGGGGGCAAGTTTCACCTGATGGGGCACTCGATGGGGGGGCGCAACAGCTTTGTCTGGGCGTCGCGGCATCCGGGGGCATTGCAATCGCTGACCATCGTCGACACGGGGCCGGAGACGGTTACGCGGGGACGGCAGCGCATCCAGCAGTTCCGCGAGCTGCCCGACAACCTGGACACGCTGGATGAGTTCGCCGACCGCATCCAGGAATACACTGGGCGCACCCGCGAGCAGGTGCTGGGGGCGCTGAAATACAGCATCCGCCAGAGCGCCGACGGCAAGTGGACCTGGAAGTACGACCGGGTGATGCGCGAGCGGGGGCGGCAGGATAACCTGTGGTCGCCGGACCAGCTCTGGGAGTGCTGGCGGCGGATAGACTGCCCCACGCTGGTGACACGGGGCGACCGCAGCGACATCTTCTCCGCTGAGACACTGCAACGCATGGGCCGGGAACTAGCCGACTGCGTCACCGTAACCATCGCCAACGCCGGCCACCTAGTGCAGGGCGACAACCCGCCCGACTTCCTGGCGGCGGCGCGGGCGCACCTGGAGCGCGCGGAGGGGCGGTAGGGTCGAGTAGCCCTTTTTCACTGAAATACCCGCCTAAGAAATACAAAGGCCCAGTGGAAAACCACTGGGCCTTTGTACCTCGGCGCATCGTTGCTTGCGGTTATGATGCCGTATATACCAGGCGACCGGAATTTGCGGCATCTTGGGTTTGCCCCAAAAGGGAATATGTCTCCTCCACTAAATTGGAGGGATCAATCCCGTGGATGCCTTTGAGTTCTTTAGCTGAGGCTATAAGTTCACTGACGTTCTGCAGGTCAATTCCAACCACTGTGCCACTCACGTCCACATCCAAGATGATGTCTGGATGCAACTCTACGCTCACTGAGACAGGTGAGTCGCTCAATTGAACATACAGAGTGTCACCGACCGATCCTTTGATGAATACGGGCATAACTTCCTCCTGTTGGTCGGGCTATTGGTGGATAAAAGCGTTCACAATATTTCTTAAGCTGTCAATCGAGACCTTCAGGTTGCGGCCATCTGGGAGAGTTGCAGCATACACTGTATTGCCGCGATGAACATAAGTAGTACGCCCGGCAATATTTAAGCAATCGTAGATGTCTTGTTGACTGATGCCTCGCCTTTCGATGCGTACGCGGGCCTCATCGTCGATGAAATTCAATCTAAACTCACGAGATCACACGTGTATGGCCGCTAGAAAAACGGTGACCATAACTTGGTCGGTCTTGTTGTTCCTAACCCGCCAAGCGTATACAGGCCAAAGGGCCTTGTCAACCACACCTAGCAAGAGTTGTGAAGCGTTTAAGTCACGAAAAACCTATTCAACCCCCCTTCATTCAGTGGTCAAAATTTGGCTAAATACCACCCCTTGTATTAGCAGAATGTTTCCCAACGCTGGGAGAGCCGGTTCGCAAAAATACAAGAAAGGTCGCATTCTTTCCTTTCTGTCCTCCAACTGATAAAGCCCTTAAACACTGCCTCATTCCTAGGTAAGAACTGGTTCGCCCTACGTGAACAGGCGCGGGATCAGCTCGCCGAGGGCGTAGCCGACGCAGGCGGAGATTGCGCCGATGCCCAGGATTTCGAGGCCCTGGAGCAGCGGGGAGCGCTCTACCAGCCGGCCCTTGAGTATGCCCAGCGCGAACAGTCCGGCCAGCGTCGCCCCCACCGAGACGCCGATGGCCTGGCCGCCGGTCAGGAAGAAGTGGGGGATGAGTGGTATGGCCGCGCCCAAGACGAAGGCCAGCCCCATCACCAGAGCGTCCTTGACCGGGTTGGTGGTGTCCTCGGTGCTGATGCCCAGTTCCTTCTCCACCAGCGTCTTCAGCCAGAGGTCCCGGTCTTGGGAGATTTCATCGGCCATCTGCCGCGCTTCTTGGTAGGTCCTGCCTTCCCGCTGGAAGAGCACCACCAGTTCGGCCAGCTCTTCAGCGGGGTTAGCGTCCAGTTCCCGGGCTTCGCGCTCAATCTCGGCGCGTTGCACGTCCTGCTCGGCCCGGGAGCCGAGCAGAGCGCCGGTGGCCATGGAAATCATGCCGGGCAGCGCCCCGGCCAGTCCGGCCACTAGGATGATGGTCTGGCTGTCCACCGCCACGGCCAGGCTGGTCACCAGCGCGACGGTGCTGAGCAGGCCGTCCTGCGCCCCGAAAACCACCTCGCGCAGCCGCCCCATGCGGGCGACTCGCCAGCGTTCTTGGTCTATTTCGCCGACGGCTGTATTGTAGGTTTCCCGGTCGAAGGCCCGCTCGGCCGCGGATGCCGCTTCCGAAGAGCCGTCGGGAACAGGAGAAAAGGACACTGACGACGCGCTGGCGGGCATAACCGGAATCTCAGTCACCGTCACTGGACGCGGGTTCCCGGTTTGGGCGGCAAGTTTTGTCTCCAGACCTTGCAGGGCCTCGGTGAACGCTTCTAGGTGGCGCCGCTCCCGCTCCATGGCCATGGTGAAGGAATCGGCGGCTTCCTGATGGCCCTCGGCCAGGGCTTCCTGAATCATCCGGGGGTAGATGGTGGCGGCCTCTATGGCCTCCCCCTCGATAATCACGCGGAGGTTTTCGGCGGTGGTGGCGAGATCGCCCGCCACGCGCAGGTGGTTGATGCCGTGCACCGTTTCAGCGCCGGCCACCTCCTGGAAAATCTGGGCAACCTCCGGGTGGCCTTCCTGCATCGCCCGCTGGGAATAGGCGTTGTACTTCAGGTTGGCCAGCGCCTCGGAGACGATGGCGTTCCAGAGGTTCTTCTCGGTAGTGGTCAAGTTGGAAGGGTTGGCAGCCATAGCGATGCCCCCGTGAATACGTCCACGCCAATATGCGTTGATTCCATTGTATCAAGACGCAGGGACGCAAGGGGGTTTTTGTTGAGGAAGATGACGAAAATCGTCAATGTTTGCTAACCGCCGGGGGAAGCGTGATGGGCAATCATCTTCCAGGCGCCAGCGTCGCGGGCGAAGATGTTGGTGGCGAAGGTGGAGAAGTTGGCGGCCCGGCCCTGTACCACGCTGGTGATGGCCTCGACGCAGGTTACGCAGCCGAACTCGCCCTGCACCACCACGTTCAGGTAGCGGACGGTGAATTGCATCAGGTTGGCGTTATCGAAGATGCGTACCCAGCTCTCGCGGATGGTTTCCCAGCCCACGATCGGCGTCCAGCCGGGATGCACGCACATCGCCCGTTCCGAGGCCTCCCAGACCTCTTCCATGCGCTCGATGCTGAGTTCGTTGAAGGCATCGTAGAACCGCTGGTTGGCGGCCCTGATTTCTTCGAGGATTTCGGGTTCTTCGCTGAGCATGGCTCTCCGGGGGACGCCCTTGGCTGTTTCTATTCTAATTTGCTTGACCTTATCGCGTAGGGGCGCAAAGCCGTGCGTCTCTATATTTAACGCTATGACGCTACGGTAACGCCGATGACGCTACGGCGTCCGGCCGGCTCTGACGGCCCAGTATTCCCAGGCGCGGCCCATGGTGCGGGGCTGTACCTGGCCCTCCGACATTTGCGCGATCTCGCCCGGCGACAGGTATTTCACCTCGCCGAGGCGCAGGGATTCCAGTAACAGCCGGGCGTTGACTTGCAAGTAGACCGCCGCCATCACCGCTTCCTTGAGGGAGCTTCCGGCGACGACGCAGCCGTGTCCCCGCATCAGGGAGACCCGGCGCGGGCCGAGGGTGGCGGCGAGGTCGCGCCCCTGCGCCATCGTGGTCACCAGCATATTGGTGTCGCCGAAGTTGTCGCGGATGTCCCAGACCGGTATGTCGCCGCCAATGATGGCCGCCAAGTGGAACATCGGCCGCAGCGGTACGCCGGTTACGCCGAAGGGCACCACCGGCTGCGAGTGGTTATGCACCACCGCCATGACTTCGGGCCGGGCCTCGTAGACGCCGCCGTGGATGGGCCTCTCCGAATACATCTCGCGGCCCTGCTGGTCCAGCGGCTCCCCTTCCAGCGTGAACTCCATCAGGTCGCCGGTGTCCACCAATTCAGGAGCCCGCGACTGAGACAGGAAATAGCGGCCTGGCATATCGGGGTGGCGGATGCTGACGTGCCCGTAGGCGTCCACCACATCCTCGCGGGCGAGAATGCGGTTGGCGGTCACCAGATCCTGCAACTGCTGATCGAGGTCGGTCATGGCGCGATTTCCATTTATTCCCTCTACTTCTGGGAGAGGGTTAGGGTGAGGGAGTCCCTTGGGCGGGACGGCAATATGGCAAGGGCGCACGGCTGTGCGCCCCTACGCTAACGATGCAACTCGCCGTAGCGGTCTAGTGGGTCGGCCTAATGAGTCGGCGAGAAGGAGGCCGGCACCATAATCTTGGTTTCTTGGCTGAGCAGGAACTCGCGGGTGGGCGGGGGCCAGTGAGGTGACTTCACCGCCTCTTCCCGAATCTGGTTGCGCTGTTCCAAGTCGTTGTAGGGCCAGATATGCACCCACTTGTTCAGCCCGCCCAGCTCGGTGTACCAGGCAGCGGCCAGCGGCGAATGCTCTTCGCGGTGCGGCACGGCGGCTTCCCAGCGCTTTAGCACCTCGCCCATGGCGCCGGTCTTGTAGGTGTAGGAACGCATCTCGTAGACGTTGCCCAAGGCCTGGTCGCCGCCCAGCGGGCGCATGAAGGGCGCGGGGATGAAAATTTCAGACTCCATCTTGACGTACATATCGGGGTCGTTGGCGGGCGGCCAGTTGGGGTCCTGGGCGGCCTCGGCCCGGATGCGGGTGCGCTCGTCCAGGCTCTCGTAGGGCCAGACGTGGATGACCTGATTGAGCGGGCCAATCTCGGTGTGCCAAAAGGCGGCGAGAGGCGAATACTTCTGGCGGTGAGGTAGCGCCTTGCCAAAATTTTCCTCGAAAGTTGGCACGCTACCGGGTTTCAGGGTATAGGTGCGGACCTCGTAAATCATCGCGGCGTTCTCCTCAATGTGTGGGTTCCATCGCGGTGGAGGGAAAGTCTGGCGCTAGTGTAGCAAATGCGCCGTATGCGGGCAATTGACGCGGGCGGCTGGGGCGCGGGTGGTGGCGCATATTGTGGAGGTGTAGCATAAGGTGGATGGAGAAGTGAGTAATGGACCCGAAAGACGTTTCCAAAAAATCCCACGGTGTTTACACCATTCCCGAGGCCGCCCGGATAATCCTGGCTACTCACCCGTTGCCCGGAGTCAGCGGGGCTTTCCAACAGGATTTCCAGTGGCGGCTGCTGCATTGGGTTGATGACCGAGTGATCCAACACGGGCGGTTCGACGATGGGAGACCAATACCGGAGAAATTTACCACCTTTGAGGCCCTGATTTCGATGCGGATTGTTTTCCTGCTGTGGACCAGGGGGGTCAGCATCGGGACGTTAAGTCGGGCGGAAAAGCGGCTGATAGATGAGCTGGGCGTTCCGTGGCCCTACGCCAGCGAACCGATTTGGCGCCGCGAGGCCCCGGCCTTCCCCCGCTTCGCCGCGTTGATAGCAGAGTCGAAGCATGGGCCGGAAGCGATGAGTTTTCTGGGGGAGTGGCTGGAGAAAAACGTCCACGAGTTGGATTTCGACGAGTCCGGGATGGCCTATGCCTGGCATACCGCCAAGAATGTTTTGATACACGGAGGGGTTGTAAGCGGCAGTCCATGCGTAGCCGGAAGGCGGATTCCGACGGAGGTATTCGTCGGAATGTGGGAAGAAGGGGATACTATAGCAGAGATGGCGTATGCCTACGATTTAACCGAAGACCAAGCAAAAGACGCCTTGGCTTGGGAAAAGCGGCTTGCAGCCGTCAACATCGTCAATCTCTGAACCCTTTTTCCTGCTTGACGAGTCTTTGAGCCGTCATATTGTGCCGGAAGTGTCCACAGCTACCGGGTATCCAATCGCGACGGTTTGGGATGAATGGCCGGGCCGGAATTTGTCGGTTAACAATGTGCCTGACCAAGAAATAATCCCTCACTTGGGGGCCAATGCCGCTTACCGGGCTGTGTGGATTACAGCCGACTGGAGCTCCCGTCGCACACATAGGGATTTGCTTAACGCTCAACTGATTTCGGTGCTATGGTTGCGGGGGCGGCGCCGTAGAAACCCCACTCCCCCGGAGCAGTCCCAGATGCTTATCACAGTGCTGGCAATGGCGCGCCGTCTAGTCCTTGAAAACGACACACCTGTCTATCTGCGGTCCAGGTATGACCCAGAAAGCGGCTTGCAGCCAATACTCGAACGCTTGCGAGGGACGTTGGGAGACAGGCCGTTGGTATGGCAGCGCGTCCCGCTGGACTGATAAAGGGGCGGGCTGTCAGAAGAAGTTGCTGACGTTTTTGGCGAGCAGCACGGTTTGGTCGAGGACTATCTTGCGGTAGGCCACCTTCAGTTGGCCGCCTTCCCGGCGCAGCACGTCCTCGCGGCTGCCGACGTAGAAGTCCTCCTCGGTCTCGCCCCGCGTGCGGTACATGATGAAGTTGGAGTAGACCTTGAGCTCGGATTCCCGCGGCCCCGGTTCCACCTCGATGTTGGACACGAAGTGACGGGTGCGGGACGGCGGGTCCTCGGCCCACGCCATCCCGGAGTCCAGCCGGTCGATGCGACGGGTGAGTGAGTCTTTGTCCTCGTCGAGAATCGCCAGTTCATCCTCTTTGGACAGGTCGCCTTCCTCGTACCGGGAGCCGTCCAGGATGGAGATTGCCTTGCTGTTGGCCGGGTAGCGGTTGAACCTTATGGGCATCCAGTACCGCACGTCGTCGGTCAGCAGGTCCAGCCACTCCCGGAGCCGGCGGGAGTCCAGCAGCCTGGCCTCCCGGAACAGGAACTGCTCGACTTCCCGGATGGTGTCGTCACGCATGAAAGGCTCCCTCCAATAACAACGGGATGCTGTTGGGCCGGCCATCCTTTAATAACAACGGGATGCTGTTAGGCCGGCCATCCTTTGGCGTCCATGAGCTGGCTCCACCGGCGGTAGAAGGCCCGGTGATTGTGCTCGCTGAGCCGGTAGTCGCTGGCCGAGCCCAGAAGGTTTTCGTCGTATCTTTCGTGGCCTAGGCCCATGCCTATGTTCAATTGGTGGCGGCGGGCAACCACGCCGCGCCCGGCCTGGCTGCAACCCTGCCAGTTGTCCATGTCGTCCTGCTCGAAGGCTCCCGCTGGCCCGAAGGCCCGGAGCGCGGTGAGCCGGAAGGCCTCTTTTACCTCCGGCGGCGCGGCCTTGTCTACGTATACCGCAGAATATATCTCGGTCTGGCCAGGCCCCCGCGGCTGCCACATCCGAAAAATCCGGGCCACGCTGCGCAACAGGGAGAGGTTGGGGAAAATGGTGCCGGCGTGGGGGCGGATAAGCCGCAGACGCTCCCCCATCCGCTTTGCTACCTCGTCGCGTATCTGCTCCTCGTAGGCCAGAATCTCCGGTATTGCCGGGTCGGAAGGGTCGTCAGGGCCGAGGCCGACGATGCAGTGGCCGTTGCCCGGCGAGACCACCGCCCCTCCGCGGGACTGGCCCGCGCGGAAGTTGCCGCCGAATCCGGTGGTTACCGCCGAGAGGTGGCTCCAGGCGGTGTGGTAGCCGTCTCCGCCGAAGTTTTCTGCAGGCATCTTCCAGTTGGCCGGTATGATCCACTTGTGCATCCCGCCGATTACCTCAACGCCGCCCTCCCTGCGGTCGAAGAAGACGTCCAGATACCAGGCCGCTCCGCCGAGGTAGTCGAGGAGGGGCGGCGCCTCCGGGTCGAAGGTCGCAAAGACCAGCCCCTTGTAGTTGTCCAACTGGGCCACCGGAATGAGGCCCCAGTTGGACTGGTCCAGTTCGTTGTAGTAGGCGTCCTGAAGGTTGGGCACGGCTTGCAGCTTGCCGTCGGCGCCGTAGGCCCAGCCGTGGTAGGCGCAGATGAAGGCCGCCGCGTTGCCGGACTCGGCGCGGCAGAGCCGGTTGCCACGGTGGCGGCAGATGTTCAGGAACGCGCCGACCTTGCCCGCCCGGTCGCGCGCCACCAGCACCGGGTCTTCCCCCATGTAGGTGGTCAGGAAGTCTCCGGGGTTGGGGATTTGGGACTCGTGGCACAGGAACAGCCAGCACCGGGCGAAAATCTGCTCCAGTTCCTGCTGGTAAATTTCCCCGTCGCTGAATATGAGGGGACTGATGACGCCGTTGTCCGTGTCCACTAGGGCGGCCATGTCCGTCGTCATAAGAAACTCCTGGCTTCTAGCTAGGCTTCTTTACGCAGGGCGAGTAAACATCACATCAACCACTCGAGAGCAAGAACCTGCGCAGCCACGCGCTCAAGGAACGCCCTCACCCTAACCCGCTCCCAAGGGGAGAGGGGACTTTTGCGCTCTCCCTTACAAATCCGCCCAGCTTTTCGCTGCCATCAGTTGGCTCCAGCGCTGGTAGAACTGGCGCTGGTTGCTGTCGCTGTAGCGGAACTCGCTGGTGAGGGCCTCGTAGTCCTGGTTGTAGTTCTCGTGGCCGAGGCCCATCTGGTAGTTGAGCATCTGGCGGCGGGCCACCACGCCCCGGCTGGTCAGGGTGCATTCCTGCCAGTTGTCCATGTCGTCCTGCTCGAAGGTGCCGGAGGGGCTGAACCCCCAGATGGCGGTCTTGCGGATGGCCTCTTTCACTTCGGGCGGCGCGGCCTTGTCGGCGAAGGCCCACGACCAGATTTCGATGCTGTGCGGCCCCTTGGGGTGCCAGACCCGGAAGGAGTGGGAACTGCCCCGCAGGAGGGAGAAGTTGGGGAACACGGTGCCCACCACCGGGTTCAACTGCGCGGCCCGGGGGCCGAGGCGGGCCTCCAGCTCGGCGCGGGTGTCGTCCTCGTAGTCCTTCATGACTTGCAGAGGCGCGCCGGTCTGGTCGGCGGCGACGGTGATCATACCGTGGCCGTTGCCGGGGGAAACCGGGCCGCCGCCGGGCGTTGGAGAGGCAGTCACGCCGACACTGAAACCGGCTCGGATGGGGGAAAGGTGGGACCACTGGACGTGGTAGGCGTCGCCGATGAAGTTCTCGGCCGGCATCTTCCAGTTGCAGGGAACGACCCACTTGTGGACGCCGCCGATGATCTCGACGCCGCCCTCCCGCCGGTCGAAGAGTGTGTCCAGGTACCAGGTCATAGGGCCGAGATAGTCCAAGAGTGGAGGCGCATCGGGGTCGAAGGTGGCGAAAATCAGCCCTTTGTAGCTATCCAACTGGGCCACTGGAATGAGGCTCCACTTGGGCTGGTCCAGCTCGTTGTAGTAGGCATCCTGAAGGTTGGGGACGGCTTGCAGCTTGCCGTCGGCGCCGTAGGCCCAGCCGTGATAGGCGCAGATGAAGGCACCGGCGTTGCCGTCGTCGGCTCGGCACAGCCGGTTGCCCCGGTGGCGGCAGATGTTCAGGAAGGCGTTGACCTTGCCCGCCCGGTCGCGGGTCACCAGCACCGGGTCTTCGCCCATATAGGTGGTGAAGAAGTCGCCCGGCTTGGGAATCTGCGTTTCGTGGCAGAGGAACAGCCAGCACCGGGCGAAGATCCGCTCCAGCTCCTCCTGATAGATGTCCGGTTCGCTGAAAATTCGAGGACTGATAAGTCCCCTTTCGGTATTGACCAGCGCGGAAACATTGGCAACAACCATGCTATTACGCCTCCTTCCCGTCATACATCAGTAACCTGACTGGGCTTTGGGGAATTGTATTACAAGCGGGCAAAAAACATAACCCGACAGGTTGAGACTAAAAACGGGACATTTTTGAATAAAATCACGCTCTCAGAGGGCGCGCGAGGCTACCCTACCGGCCGATGCACCGCCACTGTGTCGGCGTGCTGGCGGGCGAGGGCCACCGTTTCGTCGTCATCGTCGGCGTTGCCCATCACGCAGACTATGGCCCATAGCCCCTCGCGGGTCTCGCGGGCGGCGCGGTTCAGCAGTTCGTTGCGGTTTCCGGGGTTGATTGTCAGATGTACGCCGCGGACGATGTGGGCTACAACGGCCAGGGCGTCCGGCTCGCCCACCACGTAATCGGCCATGTTCAGCAGGTCCTTGACCGCCGGTGACAGGCGGGCCGGGTCGCCGTCGCCCAGGGCGGCGATGTTCAGGGTGCGCTCTTGGGAGCGGAAGGCGGCGACGTACTGGCGGGTCAGGTCAATCTGGCGGGCGTGGCTCGCCTCGTGGCCCGACGAGCGTTCCAGCAGCTCCAGCAGGCTCAGGCCGGGGAAGGAGTTCTCCGGGTTGGGCGGAGTCGCCGGACGCGCCAACTGCTCCGGCGAAAGCTCGGCCAGCAATGCCCGGAACCGCCGGTGGGTGGCTTCCTGGTGCTCCAGCTCCTGCCGGAAATGCTCTTCGCGGCTGGAAAAGGGCGGCAGCATTTCCATCTTGCCTTGGGCGATTTTCTCCAGCGCGTCCACGTACCGCTCCGAATCCAGGTGGAGCAGCACGTCGCGCACCGACCAGCGCTGCCCGAGAAACGCCTCCTCGGCTTCCAGCCCTTCCAGCGAGCGCAACAGGACTTGATGCCCTTGGTCCATCCGGGCCAGTGCGGCGTCGCGCCGTTGCAGGATTGATTCTCTCTCTTCGGGACTCAATGGCGCCTCCTCCATCCGGTGTCCTGTCGCCTTCGGAGCGATTATACCCGCCGGGCGTCGGGGCGGCGATGATACAATCATTACGTAATGGTTAGCAGGAATGGTTAGCAGGAAGACAATGACCGGTGAGACAGTTTCCGCAGCCCGTCTGCGGCGGATGCTGGACGGCTTGGCGGCGAAGGCCGGAGAAGGACCAGTTTCATCGCTGTATGCAGCCCCCGGCGATGCTGAGTCTCGCGTCCTTCGACAAGCTCAGGACGAACGGATGAGGCGGTTTGCTCGGGACGAACGGGGCGGATTGCCGGGGCTGGCGGAATCGGGATGGGCGGCTCACGTCGCGGAACTGGGCCCGGCGGTGTTGAAGGACGGTTGCGGGCTGGTGGGGATGCGCGTTGGCGGGCGTGGCCTGCTCGTCGCGCCGCCGTTTCCGGTGGCGGAAACTCGGCTGCTGCCGGGCTGGGACGATGTGCCGCTGCTGCGGATTCTGGAAGCCGATTGCACCGTTGGCGTGGCGCTGGTGCGGCTGGGGCGCTTCTCGGTCGCCGTCTTTCGCGGCGGGGAGCTGCTGGCGTCGAAGACCGATTCCCGCTACGTCAAGGGCAAGCACCACGCCGGGGGAACCTCGCAGTTGCGCTATACGCGGGTGCGCGAGGGGCAAATCAAGCGGCTGTACGACAAGGTTTGCGAGGAAACCCGCGCCCGGCTCATGCCGCCCGCGGCGCAACTGGACTACCTGATCCTGGGCGGCGAGCGGTTCACCCTCAACGGTCTGTTGAAGGGATGCCCGGCCTTGGCCGCGCTGCAACCCATCACGCTGAACCGCCGCCTCAACATCCGCGACCCGAAACGTGATACCCTGCCCCAAGTCGCCTTGATGCTCACCGAGAGCCGCGTTTGGGAGCTGAAATTTGATTGAACGCCGAGTGCGCCAAGCGCCGGGAATTTGCTCAAAAACCTTTGCGGCCTCGGCGCACCCGGCGTTCAATGACCTCGTAAATATGGAGAATGTTGGATGATGCTGGGCGGTTTTGAGCAGGCTGGGCGGTTGCTGGAGTTTGACCAAGTGTTGGCGCAGGTGGCGGCCCATGCCCGCACCGTATTGGGGCGTGAGAAGGTGGCGGCGCTGGAGCCTTCCGCCGACCTGCTGGAGGTGGCGACACGTCAGCAGGAAACCACCGAGGCGCGCCGCTACGTTGACGGCGGCGGCTCGCTGGAGTTCGGGCCGGAGCAGGACATCAGCGAGCTGATTCACCGTGCCGTGCTGGGCGGACTGTTGCGCGGAGAGGAACTGTATGCCGTCCGCGCTTTCGTCCGCGCCGCTCGCTACGACCGCAACGAACTGAGCAGCCAAGAGAACCTGCCGCTGCTGTCGAGCCTCGCCAGCAACATCCCGGAACTGGGTCACCTGGACAACGAGATCGGCGCGGCCATCAGCCCGTCCGGGGAGGTGCTGGACTACGCCAGCCCGCTGCTGGGCCGGCTGCGGACCGAATCTCGGCAGGCGCAGAACCGGCTGAACGAAATCATGGAGCGCAACCTGCGCCGGTTCCAACGCTCCGAGGTGGTGCAGGAGCCGCTCATCACCCAGCGCAATGGGCGGATGGTGCTGCTGATCAAGGCCGAGATGCGTCCCCGCGTCGCCGGCATCGTCCACGACGTTTCCGACAGCGGCGCGACGGTCTTCGTCGAGCCGATGGCCGCGGTGGACATGGGCAACCGCTGGCGCGAGGCCCGGCTGGCCGAGGAGCGCGAGGTGGAGCGGGTGCTGCGGCATCTCTCGGCCCGCGTCGGCGAGACCGGCGAAGACCTGCTGCTGGCTTTGGACATCGTGGCGCGGCTGGACCTGGACGTTGCCAAGGCCCGCTACTCGGTGGCTCTGCGCGCCACCCCGCCCGTGGTTGAAGACGCTGCCGGGGACGACTGGGAAGCCGCGGAGGAAGCCGCGCCGCCGCGCCGCCTGCGGCTGAGCCGCGCCCGCCATCCTCTGCTGCCGGGAAACGTGGTTCCCATCAGCCTGACCCTGGAGGAGGAGCGAGGCGTGCTGCTGATCACCGGCCCCAACGCCGGTGGCAAAACCGTTACCCTCAAGACCGTTGGCCTGCTGGCGATGATGGCCCATGCCGGCCTGCACGTGCCCGCCGAAGACGCCCGCTTTCCCGGATTCGACGGGGTTTATGCCGACATTGGCGACCAGCAGAGCATCCAGCAGTCTCTGTCCACCTTCAGTTCCCACATCACCAACCTGCTGAACATCATGCGCCGCGCCACCGCCCGCTCGCTGGTGCTGGTGGACGAATTGGGCACCAGCACCGACCCCGAAGAAGGCGCGGCCTTAGCCAGCGCGGTGCTGCGCCACTTCCAGCGTATGGGCGTTTTCCTGGTTGGCACCACCCACCAGCGCGGCGTAGCCCGCGCGGTACAGGAACACCCGGGAATGCTCAATGCCAGCGTAGATCTGGATCCGTCCACGCTGGCCCCCACCTACCAGCTAACCGTGGGACTGCCGGGCCGCAGCTATGCGCTGACCATTGCCTCCCGGCTGGGACTGCCCCAAGAGATTATAGACGATGCCAGCTCCGGCATATCGCCGGTGGAACACGCCACCGAAACGCTACTGCGGGAGTTGCAGCAGGAACGCCGCACTGTGGAGCAGCTAAAGGACGAAGCCGAGACGTCGCGCCTGGCCTCCGTAAAACTGCGGCAGGAGCTGGAGGCGCAACTGGAGTCGGTGGAAGCCACCAAGACCGAAATGGTGGAGGAAGCCCGCCGCGAGCTGCAACTGCGGACCAGCGGCATCGTGGACAAGCTGCAACAGGCCGAACGTTCGATGGAACTCGCGGCAAGGGCGACCGCCGGTCCTGTTGGGGCGCATAGCCGTGCGCCCGCCGCGGGCCGGGAACAGCAGGCCGAATTTCGGGAGAACCAGCGCGCCCTTCGCGAGGTGCAGCGCGAGCTTGACACCGCATCGTGGCAGCCCATCGAAATCAAGCGCACCCCGTGGCAGGAACGGCTAAAGAGCGGCGACCGGGTTTACGTTCGCGGCATATCTCAGCCCGTGGAGGTCATCTCACCGCCCGACCTGTCGGCAGGCTCAGGACAGGCGCAGCGGGTGGAGGTGTTGCTGGGAACGATGCGGGCCAAGATTCCGGTCTATCAGTTGCAGAGCCTGGCCGAAGCCCATCCCGCCGCCGCCCGCCACGGCGTATACCTGGACCGCGCCCAGAATCGGGCTGCCGTGCCTGGCCGTCCCGCGCCTCGCCTTTCCAACACGGATTTGGATCTGCGCGGCCTTCGTGTGGACGAGGCCGTCGCCAGCGTGGACACCGCCCTCAACGACGCTGCCCTGGATGGAGCGGCGATGCTGCGCATCATCCACGGCAAAGGCACCGGGGCGCTGCGCCGCGCCATCCGCGACTACCTGGCCGGTCACCCGCTGGTCTCCACCGCTGCCGACGGCGAAGGCCCCGGCGGCGAGGGCGTGACGGTGGCGCAACTGCGGTAGGGGGATTGCGGTCAAGACGAAGGGAAAGCGGATCAAGGGGCGTGGTTCGCAATCTGGGTTCGGATGTTTGTTGCGCGCTTTGTTCAGGTAATACGGATGCGGGTTGGCGATTATACGTTCTGCCGCCTGTATCCGTCTTTCATATTCCGGAGATTCCATATCCGTAAGGTTGAGATGCTACACTTTTGGTCTTAGCCCTTAAACCCCTTGGAACCAAGGCTGGCGCCGGGCGGCGAAGGCTTTGATGCCTTCCTGGAAGTCGCGGGTCAGGGCGGTCTTGGCGAATGCTTCGGTCTCGGCGTCCAGTTGCGACTCCAAGGTGGAGTCCCAGGAGCGTTCGTAGAGTTCCTTGACCCGGCCGTAGGCGATGGTGGGGCCGCCGGCCAGGCGCGTGGCGGTTTCCAGCGCGTGGCGTTCCAGTTCTTCGTCGGGGCAGACTTGGCTGACTAAGCCCAGCTCCAGGGCGCGGGGCGCGCCTATGGGCTGACTGGCCAGATACAGTTCCATCGCGCGGCCCGCGCCCAGCAGCCGGGGCAGCAGCCAGGTGGAGCCGCCGTCGGCGGGCGCGCCGATGTTGGCGTAGGCCATCAGGAAGCGGGCGCTCTGGGCGGCGACGCGCAGGTCGGCGGCGAGGGCCAGACTGAAACCCGCGCCCGCCGCCGCTCCGTTGATTCCCGCCACTACCGGCTTGGGCAGCCGCCGCAGGGGCAGCACCACTTGGCGGTGTAGCGTGTCGGCCAGTTCCCGGATGTACTGGGAAATGGACTCCGGCCCGCCCTGCTCCAGCGTGTCCACAAGCTGCTTCACGTCGGCCCCGGCGCAGAAGGCCCCGCCTGAGCCGGTAAGCAGTACGGCGCGCACGTTGGGCGACGCGCACGCCTCCACCGCCCGGCCAATCTCGCCGATCATGTCAGCGGTCAGGGCGTTGCGCGACTCAGGGCGGTCAAGGGTGATGACCCCAACGCCGCCGGATATATGGAACTTGACCGATTCGTCTGCCATTGCCGGACTCTCCTTTTACAAGCACAGGGTTACAAGCACAGGGTTTTCGAGACAGAGCGCACAGGGAAATAGACAGACCTGTGTGTTGAATGTTACTGATACACCCCGTCCATGTACTCGCTGATTTCCTCTAGGCCGAAGCCGTCTACTGCGATTTCCGGGGCCCAGGTTACTTGGTCGGAGGACCAGCGGACGGTGGGCCGGCGGTGGGCGCCGATGCCTATGATGTTGTTCAGCACGCGCTGGGCGTTGTCGTTCATCCGCATCGTGTTGGGTTGCAGCGGAGCGGCCAGGCGTCCGTCTTTGATGAGGTAGGAATCGGCGATGACGGTGCCGCTGAAATCTCCGGAGGTGATGCCGTTGACCGGGTAGGTGTACCAGATGCGCCCAATGTAGACGCCGTTGCCGACGCGCCGCAGCAGTTCGTCGTGGGGCAGCCCGTTGGCGCCCTCGACGACCAGGTTGGAGGCGATGGTCGAGGGAGGGCCGCCGAAGTTCCGTCCGCCGCCGTTGCCGGGCCGGAACCCGTTGCGGGGCGCGATGCCGGCTAGGACGTCAGCGGGGTCGCGGCCCAGCTTCTGCCTGGCGTTGGGGTCGTGGCGGATGCGCTGGTAGTTGTAGTAGTCCGACAGCAGCCCGGACAGCTCGCCCCGGCGAATCAGGTCGGTGCGGCCCGTAGACAGCCCTTCGTCGGTGATGAGGCGGGAGCCGGGCCGCCCTCCGACAAGCTCAGGATGAGCGGATTGGATTTGCCATTCTTGGGCCAGCGAGAGGGGGCCGTCGTCATAGATACTGATTTCTTCGGACGCGACCATCCGGCCCAACTGTCCCAAGAATGGAGATGCACCGGCGTAGAACATTTCCAGATGGAGGCCGGGCATCAGAATCCACTCTAGGATTTCGGCCACTGGCTGCGGCCCCAGGATTACGCGGTAGCTGCCGGTGGGGGCGCGCTGGCCGCCTCCGTATTCCAACCCGGCGGCGGCCACGGCGTTGCGGGCGGCTTCGGCGGCGGCCTGTCCGTCGAACCCTGTCAGTCGGCCATCCACCGACCAGCCGCTGCCCTTGGCGTTCTGCTGCTCTACCATTGCCGTAGCGAAGGCCATAATCAGCGTGTTCTGCTCCGCCTGCACCTGCGGGAGGTGGGTGGAGGCCACCGCCATCCGCGACTGGAGCAGCACCACGTCGCCGCCCAGAATCAGGCCCAGGCCGGGGATGCGCTCCGGCTGGCCAGCCAACGAGACCAGTTCCTCCGCTGAGCCGAAAGCGTCCAGGGCCCGGTCCATCATGCGCCAGCCGGTATCCACGAGTTGCCCGCTATCCACATCCATAATGGCGGGGTCGTAGCTGACTGTACTCGTTGGGTCCGGCGAGTCCGCAGGGGAAGATGAGGGAGCGGGCAGCCGGATTATTTCGTCGGGCTGTGGCAGGGAAACAAACTCCGGGTCTGCCACGGCTCCGGCGCGGGCCTTGTCCAGCGCCCGGCGCACACCCTCGGACGACAGGTCGCTGGGTTCGCTGCCGAAGCCGGTGCGCCGCTCGACGCTTGTTCCGGGCCGGAACACCACCCGTAGTCCCAGCCCGAAGGACTCGGAGGACTTGGGTTCCTCCACGCCGTTGCTGGGGATGTGCGAGGTGTAGTTGAGCCGCACGGTGAGGTTGGCGTCCGCCGAGGCGAACACCTCCACGGCCTCCACGTCCGGCTGCGCCGACACGAAAGCCAGTGCTTCGCCGGTGGCGGCGCTCAGGTCAGCTAGTGGCAGCAATGCTAGTCACCATTGGAGAATTCCTTTCGCTTTACACCCGCGCATGGCATAAAGTATATTTTGGGTAAGCACACCATTCACGTGCGCCGAAAAGGCGGATAGACGAATATACATGGCTGCCCTTCTGTTCGACACGCATAAAGCCGTAAAAGAGCTGCAAGAATCGGGCTTCGACGAAGCCCAAGCCGAAGCCGTGGTCGCCACGGTTGGCACAGCCATTGTCGGAAACGTCGCTACCAGGCAGGACATAAGCGACCTCCGCAACGACCTGCGCTCTGAAATGCAGTCCATGGAATTGCGAATCACAACGCGCATGGGCGGCCTGATCGTTGCTGGCGTCGGTCTGATAATTGCTCTGGACAAGCTCCTTTGATTCTCTAGACCCCTCGCCCCGGTGTAATCAACCCCTCCTTTGACATCGCTCACCCTGGCCCCGTGAGACGCGCTATGCCGCGCATGGTGGGGCCGCCGTTGCTCATTCGCTTGGCCTGCATGGGCTGGCCCTTGCCGCAGTTGGGGATAGGGTTGACTCGGAGGTCGTTGCCCACGGCGTCAATGGAGCGGAAGTAGTCGCGGCTGTCGGAGGTGATGCCGCCGTCGCGGTAGAGCCGCCCCAATTGCCCATTCTCGATTTCGTAGATCTTGACCGCGGTGATGCGGAAGTTCTCGCGGGACTCGGCGATGGACGGCGTGCGGTGTCCCTCGACATAGTAGCCGCGGTCAACCTCGGCGATGATGTCCTGCGGGTCGCGGTCGCCGGGGGCGAAGATAGTGTTGGTCATCCGAATCAGCGGGACAAGCTGGGCCTCGGTGGCCCGGGCCGAGCCGTTGGGGGACACGCCCATTATGGCGGCAGTCTGGCGGTTGTTCAGGAACTCTTCCAGCACCCCGTCGCGGATGATGTAGGCACGGCGCGCCGGAGTGCCTTCGTGGTCATACCGGAAGGAGCCATAGCCTTCAATCAGCGGGTCGGAGAAGGCAGACACCAGCGGCGAGGCTATCTGCTTCCCCAACTGGTGGTCGCTCAGGTCTTTCAGGAACCAGGAGCGTCCGGCGTAGCCCGTTTCGTACTTGAGCGCCCGGTCCAGCTCGGAGGGATGCCCCACCACCTCATGCACCAGCAGCGTGTTGAAGTGGGGGTTGGTGACCACCACCACGTCGCGGTCGGGCGGTTTGAGCGGCGGCGCGGCGGCCACCTCCCGCGCGTCCGACGACAGCTTGCCGCAGAAGTCCACGAAGTTGGGCAGCCTGATTGAAGCGGAACCCGGGGGGCCGTTGTCGTAGCCCTCGGCAAGAATCTCCCAGCCGCGCTGGTGGCCGGTGAAGTCGTAAAGCTCGTAGTTGCCATGCTCCCCGGAGCAGACGACGATGGCGAACCCCTCGGTCTGGGCAAAGGTCTGGTCGATGTCGGCGCCGTCGGAACTGATGAATAACTCCCGCATCAGCTGGGTGCTGGCCGAGGCGGCGCAGTATACCACCTCGCCCTGCGTGTCCTGCAACGCCCGGCAGCCGTCCACGGCCATCTGTATCACGGCTTCCAGCGGTACGCCGCGCGGGTCTGCGGCGTAGGTTGCGGCGACGGTGTCCACGGCAGGCGGGACTAGGGCCAGCTCCGAGTCGCTTAACGAACCGGCCAAGAGGGGATGCAGTTGGCGCATCCGCTCCTTTTGGGCAGCGCTGGCCCGCGCCCTCTGATGGGCCTGCTCCAGGCCTTCCCACACCACTGCCTCGATGTTGTCGGCGTCGGACTGGCCCAGCACACGGCCATAGTAGCCAGCCGCGCTCGTGCGGTCGCCGGAGATGGCCCGCACGCCGAAGTCGAATGAATAATCTTCGCCCCCGGCCTTGGCGTTGCCGTTTTCCGCTACCGCGCCCTTTTCCTCGCGCACCTCGATGCGAAGGTCGCAGTAGCGTAGGTCCGGCAGCCTTCTGGCCCGCTCCCCGATGAGGGACCGCAGGTTGGGCCGCAATGTGTCCAGGGTTTCTATGCTGATTCGCGGAGGCATACGGATTCCCTGCTAGCTGTTTTCGGCGGCCCAGGCCTCAGCGGTGGCGCGGGCCACGGCTGCGGGAACCGCACGGTCGAGAGACCACGGTATGACCCGCTCCGGCGTGGGTTCGGGTACCAGGGCCGCCAGGGCCTTGGAGGCTGCCAGCTTCATCCCGGTGGTGACGCGGGTGGCCTTGGCGTCCAGCGCACCCCGGAACACGCCGGGGAAGACCAAGCTGTTGTTAATCTGGTTGGGGAAGTCGCTGCGGCCCGTCCCCACCACGGCCGCGCCGGCCGCCGCGGCCAGGTCGGGCATGATTTCCGGCACCGGGTTGGCCATGGCGAAGACGATGGAGTCTTTGGCCATGGAGGACACCATCTGCGGCGTAACCATGTCGGCTACGGCCAGGCCGATGAACACGTCGGCCCCGCGCATCGCCTCGGCGATGCCGCCGGTGCGGTTCTCCGGGTTGGTGGTGTCGAGCATCGAAGTCTTGACCGGGGTCAGGTCGGTGCGGCCCCGGTGGATGATGCCGACGCTGTCCACCAGCACGATGTTGGTTGCGCCGTAGTCCAGCAGCAGCTTGGCGGAGGCGATGCCGCCGGCCCCGGCCCCGGCGAACACGAAGGAGGCGTTCTCCATCTTGCGCCCGGTAACGCTCAGCGCGTTGATGACCGAGGCAAGGACGGCGATGGCAGTGCCGTGCTGGTCGTCGTGGAATACGGGGATGCCCAGATCTTGCAGCGCGTCTTCGATTTCAAAGCAGCGAGGGGCGGCGATGTCTTCGAGGTTGACGCCGCCCAGGCTGGGAGCGATGGCGCGCACCGTTTGTATGATTACGTCGTTGTCTTGGGAAGCGATACAAATGGGGTAGGCGTCCACGTCGGCCAGGGTCTTGAACAGGATGGACTTGCCTTCCATCACCGGCATTGCGGCCTCGGCGCCGATGTTGCCCAGCCCCAGCACCGCCGAGCCGTCGGTGACCACGGCGATGGTGTTGCCCCGGTTGGTGAGGTTGTATGACTCTGCGGGGTCAGCATGAATCGCCATGCAGACCGAAGCCACGCCAGGCGTGTAGGCGATGGACAGGTCTTCCAGCGTTTCCACCGTCATCTTGGAAGTGACGCTGACTTTGCCGCGGCTCTCGCGGTGCCGCCGGATGGCCTCTGTTCCGTAGTCCGTTGTCATGGTATGCACTCCTGACGTGGTTAGGTTGAGTTGGGGCGGGGCGGCCCCGCCCGCCGGGTCAGCTCCTTCTGGCAGCCATCAGAACGTGAACGGCGAAGGAACGCCGTTCTACGATAGGGGCATTGGGAAACCGGCTGATAGCGTCCTCCGAATTATCTATGCACCCACTGACCTCTTTTCTGGATGGCACAGCAACGTAGGGGTCGTAGTCTGCGCTTTGCCGCAACTCTTGCATCTGAAGAAAAACGGCTCCAAAATTTCTAATTTCTGAAGGAAACATTGACATTGCGCTCCGCTCTCTACAACGCCGCCGGGCAGTCCCGTGATCCAGTGCCCGAGAGACCTGCTGCCAAGCTTCCCTGCTTCTTCTGGCGCCCGAACCGCCTACCACCATGTCTGCGCAATTTTCAGCCAGGCAATGAAAAAGCGCGTAGTAAGCAGTGCTGATAGCCCGGCGCAGGTTTGTCTCAGGAGGTCTTCCTCTCTTGGGGTGCTCCGCCAATAGTCTGGCCGTGGAGATTAGACCAAGCGATTTCACCTTCGGTTCTCTGAAAGATACTTCTCCCAAGACTTTCTTATGTATTGGTCCCACTCGTCTTTGCCAATGAACGAGTTTATAGGGAAGTGGTTGATTCCGGCCTCAATCAGCTTGGGCCACATTCGGACAATCATGCCGACGGTCCAGGATGAGGCGGGCCTGTTCTCGGCACCGTCGAAGATGATCAGTATTCGGAGGAAATCCATTGGATCATCAGGGAAGGCGTCGCTTACGTAAGGAATGACCCATATCGGGTCGAAGACGAAAAGGTCTCCGAACCCTTCGGCCAGGTCCTCCCGAACGATCTCTGTTGCTCTGTCGAGCTGTTTCTGCGTCAAGTCGTGTATCAACAACATGGACTTCACCGTTTCGCTGATGGATCTGCCAACTTGCTGGCAGCGTGAGCCGCCACCCGGAGCAAGGCTGCCCTGGGCAGCGGGTCTCGCGCTCTCGTCACTTACCGCGTCACCGCGCCCTCCGACGCCGACGAGGCGAGCTTGGCGTACTTGGCCAGGGCGCCGGTGGTGTAGTTGGGTGGGAGGGGCTGCCAGGCGGCGCGGCGGTCGGTCAGCTCTTCCTCGGTGAGTTTGACGTTGAGCTGGCGGGCCGGGATGTCCAGGGTGACTTCGTCTCCTTCCTGAAGCAGCGCGATGGGGCCGCCGACTGCCGCTTCGGGGGCCACGTGGCCCACCATCGGGCCGTGGCTGGCGCCGGAGAACCGGCCGTCGGTGACCAGCGCCACATCGTCGCCTAGGCCCTGGCCGACGATGGCGGCGGTTACTGCCAGCATCTCCTGCATTCCGGGGCCGCCCTTGGGGCCTTCGTAGCGGATGATTACGATGTCGCCAGCCTTGATTTCTCCCCGCTGGATGGCCTGGAAGGCGGCCGGTTCTTGGTCGAAGACCCGCGCCGGGCCGCGGTAGACCCGCTCTTGGTGGCCGGCCACCTTGATGACCGCTCCGTCCGGGGCCAGGTTGCCGCGCAGGATGGCCAGCCCGCCGGTGGGGCTGCGTGGCGAGTCAACCTGCGTGATTACCGGCTGGTCGTCGACGACAGTGATGCCCTCCAGGTTCTGGGCCAGCGTGCGGCCGGTTACCGTCATGGTGTCGCCGTGGAGCAGGCCCGCCGCCAGCAGCCGCTTCGTCACCAGCGCGATGCCGCCGTAGCGCGACAGGTCGGCCATCACGTAGCGGCCCGCTGGCTTCATGTCGGCGATGTAGGGCGTGCTGCGGCTGATGCGATCGAAGTCATCCAGGCTCAGCGGCACCTCGGCCTCGCGGGCGATGGCCATCAGGTGCAGCACGACGTTGGTGGATCCACCCATCGCCGCGGCGACGGTGATGGCGTTCTCGAAAGCCTGCTTGGTCATAATGTCGCGGGGGCGCACGTCGTCTTCCAGCAGGCGCATCAGGGTGCGTCCCACGTCGCGGGCCTCGCCCAGCTTGCGCGGGTCGATGGCCGGGATGGAGGCGTCGCCGGGCAGTGACATACCCATCACCTCGATGGCGGTGGACATGGTGTTGGCGGTGAACAGGCCGGCGCAGGAACCCTCGCCGGGGCAGGCGCGGCATTCCAGTTCCTTCAGCTCCTCGAAGGTGATGTCGCCTTTGGCGTAACCGCCCACGGCCTCGAACACGTCCTGAATGTTCACGTCCTTGCCGTTGTGCTGGCCGGGCATGATGGAGCCGCCATACATGAAAATGGCGGGAACGTTGAGCCGGGCGATTGCCATCATGCAGCCGGGCATATTCTTGTCGCAGCCGGCGACGGTTATCAGGCCGTCCATTCGCTCGCCGAAGGTCACCAGTTCGATGGAGTCGGCGATCACCTCGCGGCTGACCAGCGAGGTCTTCATGCCCTCGGTGCCCATGGATATGCCATCGCTGACGGTGATGGTGCCAAACTCGAAAGGCACGCCGTCGGCGGCGCGCACGCCTTCCTTGGCGCCATTGGCGAAGCGGCTGAGGTGGACGTTGCAGGGGGTGACGTCGCTGGCCAGGTTGGCAATGGCGACGAAAGGCTTTTCCATGTCTTCCTGGGTGATGCCCATGGCCATCAGCATGGCGCGGGCCGGCGCTCGCTGCGGGTCGTGGGTGATTTCGGCGCTGCGATGCTTGGTCTTGGCGGGTTTGGTGATGGTGGCCACAGGGTCATCTCCGTTGAGGAAAGATTGGGGTCGGCGCAGCGGGCGGCGATGCCGGGCCGCGCGGCAGGGATGCCTATGGGAATGTCCGTCGCGCAATTATAGGTTGCGACATAATGAGGCACAAGGCGGCTGATTCCGATGTGCGGGCCGGGTTGCGTCGGATGTGGGCAGCCCGGTCTATGTGGGCCGCCAAAAGCTCTGAGGAAGTTGGTAAATATTACATCTCCGGCGCATAATAGGGGCTGATTGTTACACATCTGTTGTTCAATGTGCATCCGATAATGAGGATTCTCCTCATTGCCAAGTCCAAAGTGTGGATGCAGTGAGATGCACCGGATCCTCTTGAAAGCAGTTCTGACTCCGGCGATGGTCCTGCTGCTGGCGGCCGCTCTGTCGGCGGTCATGGCCTGCCGCGCAGAGCAACCCCAACCCACGCCGGATATTGGAGCAACGGTATTGGCGGGAGTCTGGGCAACGCAGGAAGCGTTAGCTTCGACCGAGGCGACCGTCGAGGCAAGGCCCCCGCAGCGCTGGCAACGCAAGCCGCAGAGCGGACGCCTCGGTCAACAGCGACGCTAACGCCCAAGCCAACGCCTGCACCCACAGCTACCGCTACACCCGAACCCACGGCCACACCGCCTCTTACGGCCACGCCGATGCCGACAGCCATCCCGACGCTGGACGCCCAGTGTTACAACGGCGTCGCGGTGCCGGATCCGGAGGACAACCCCAGCCTGGTAAGCGACTGTGCCGCGCTCCTTGACGCGAGGGGTGCCCTGGCCGGAAGTTCCTCTCTCGACTGGAATACCGATGTATCCATTACGTCGTGGGAAGGCATCGTGGTTGGAGGCAGCCCCAGACGGGTTCGGGAGTTGTCGATCGAGAGTAGTGAGCTGACGGGAGAGATACCAGCGGAACTGAGTCAACTGACCGGCCTGACGTTGTTGAGGCTGAGCAACAATCAATTGACGGGCGAGATACCGCCGGAGCTTGCCCGGCTGACGAGCCTGAATTTCTTGATACTCAGGGGCAATAAGTTGACCGGCGAGATACCGCCGGAGTTTGGTCAACTGACCAAACTGAGATATATGCGGCTGGGGAACAATCAGTTGACCGGCGGAATACCCAGCGAACTCGGCAATTTGGCGAGTCTGCAGAATCTCAACCTCAGCGGTAACCAATTGACTGGGAAGATACCACCAGAGCTGGGCCAACTGGCGGGATTGTGGGATGCGCTTCTTCTTGGCGGCAACCAGTTAACGGGAGAGATACCGCCGGAGCTGGGGAATCTGCCAAGATTGCAGTGGCTTGGTCTCGGTGGCAACCAGTTAACCGGCGAAATACCTCATGAACTGGGCCGCCTGACCAACTTGACCCATCTGTGGCTTGATGAAAATCAGTTGACGGGGAGAATACCCAGCGAACTCGGCAATTTGGCGAGACTTGAGCACCTCGGCCTCAGGGGAAATCAGTTGAGCGGGGAGATACCGCTGGAATTGGGACAATTGAATAATCTGGAGTGGCTGGATTTCAACGGCAATCCATTGGCCGGGTGGGCCGGGTGTATACCGCCGGGACTATTGGAGGCTTGGAAAAACAGGGGCAGTCTTGCGTACTGCGTCACGCCCGTGGTGGATGGCGCTACGGGCGGGCCCGGCGAAGCATTCCTGTCCCGGTGTTCCAATGGCGTCGCGGTTCCCGATCCGGAGGACAATCCCGGACTGGTGGGCGACTGCGCCACACTGCTGGAGTCGATCGGGTTTCTGGGCGGAAGCACTCTGCTTAACTGGAGCACCGATACCCCCATCCGGCTGTGGGACGGCGTGGAAGTCGGCGCCTCTCCGGGCCGGGTTAAAAAGTTGTCTCTAATCTCCCAGAATTTGGCGGGAGTGATACCACCGACAATCGGCAACCTGACCGGTTTGGAGCGGTTGGAGCTCATAGGCAATAATTTGAAGGGCGAGATACCCCCGGAGCTTGCCAGGCTGACAAACTTGAGATATTTGACACTCGACGGCAATAGGCTGGCTGGCGAAATTCCCGTGCAACTCTCCCATTTGGCCAACCTAACGTCGCTGGACCTCAGTTCCAATGAGTTAACCGGCGAAGTGCCTGGGGAACTCGACCAACTGACGGGCTTGGGAGCTCTGTACCTCAGCAGCAACCTCTTGACCGGAGGCATACCGGCGGAACTGGGCCAACTGGGTAATCTGGTGTATTTGTATCTCAGCAATAATCAATTGACGGGGGGCATACCGGCCGAACTCGGCCAGCTACAAGAATTGCGGTCACTTTATCTCTATCAGAACCGGCTGACTGGTGAGATTCCGCCGGAATTGGGCCAGATGGCGGGATTGCGGGACATAGGTATTGGCTACAACCAGTTCACGGGGGGTATCCCACCGGAGCTTGGACGGCTGGCCAGCCTGGTAACGATGAGCCTTCACAATAACAGGTTGACGGGAGCAATACCGCAGGAGTTGGCCCAACTGGCAAACCTGGAATATCTGAATCTGGGTGATAATGAGTTGACGGACGGGATACCGGCGGAACTCGCCGAACTGACCAGTCTGGAGTATCTGTTCCTGGAAAATAACGGTTTGACCGGCACGATACCGCCGGAACTGGGCAATCTGACCAGCCTGGAAAACTTGGACCTCAGCGGCAATCGGCTAACCGGCTGCATTCCGGGCAGCTTGCGAAACGTTGCGACCGAAATTCTCCTTCCCCGGCTTCCGCACTGCCCGCCGCCCTAGGCCCCGCGTCTTGGGGCCGCCGGGCCGCCGCGGCTCAGGCGAGCCGTCTAGCCCAGCCGTTTCTCGTAGCAGATGCTGAGAGGGTCGTCCCAGTAATCGCCGAAGGGCGGGATCTGGTAGTAGCCGGAATCTTCGTACAGCGCACAGGCTTCCGGTTGGTAAATGCCGGTTTCCAGCCGAATCAAGGGTACGCCTCTTGATGCCGTCAGCTTCTCGATATGCTCCAGCAGCAACTTCCCGAAGCCGCGCCCGCGAAACTCGCTGCGCACGTACAGCCGTTTCAACTCGCCGTACTCTCCACCTTCATCCGGCCCGGCGGCGAAGAGCTGAACTCCGGCGCAGCCTGCTGGCTGTTCGTTGTCATACAGCACAAAGAACTCGACCCGCTTCGCGATCAGCTTTTCAACACTGTAGCCGTGCTGGTTCTCCCTCGGATACAGCGGGGCTAGGTAGGCGTCCAACTCGGCAATGAGCTGGCAGGCCGCTTCGGAGGCGGGGTGCTCCCGCTGGATTGTGACGGGTTCGATACCTTCCATATTTCCAGTCTAGCACCGCCGAGCCGTGCGGCGCTAGAACGGTATTGTAGGTGTGTCAACCTGATAGCAGACAAATACTGTCTGTGACGCCGCAGGGTTGCGCCGTTGGCGGATTTCCTTTAACCTTCTGGACGGCTCGGATTGATGCGAGCGCCGAAAGGCGACGGGTCAACAGCCTCATATTTTCAGATATGGAGGGGCATGATGTTTAACCCACTAGGGTGGTTCAAGCCTGCTGTAGCCAAGGCCCATTGCGATATTCCCTGCGGTATTTATGACCCCGTCTCGGCCAAGATTGCCGCGCAGACGGTGCAGAAAATGGTGTTGCGGATGCAGAACCTGGAGCATCCGGAGCCCGGTTCCGATATGTCGGCGCATCAAGCCTTCGCCAACACCTTCAACCGCTACGTGCAGGTGAAGGAAGAGCACGCCGAGAAGTGCAAGGAAGAGCTGCGCATCCTGTGGGCTGATTACGCTTGGCCCAACACCGACGCCGGCGATATTGCCGCCAAGTTCAACGCCGCCCTCAAGCTGGCCGGCCAGTGCAAGCAGACCGTCAGCATGGAGAACGCCGAGAACCTGGTAGCTGCCTGCGACGACATCGCCGCCGCTTTCTGGGCCACCAAGAACCAGGAATACAGCGATCCTCTGGCCGCCGCCCGCTACGGCGTATAGTCTCCGCAAATCGGGATTGTTTCCGGCAAGAATCTAGGGGCGCACGGCTGTGCGCCCCTGCTGTTTGTTCGAGCCGGTTGTGGTTGTTCCGGCAAAAGCGCAGGGGCGGGTTGACTAACCCGCCCCTGCTTTCGTGTGAACCTTGTGCCGGGGACGCGGGTCTGCGCCCCTAGCCGGACTGCCGGATTAGTTCCCTTCGATGGTGGCTGCGCCGTCGGCCACCTGTACCGGGAACTGCTTGGCCCGCTTGGCCTCGGCCTTGGGCAGGCTGATGGTCAGCACCCCGTGTTCGTAGCGGGGTTCCGCCTTGTCCTGGTCCACCGTATCGGGCAGGCGCAGGGAGCGGTGGAAAGAGCCGGAGCGCCGCTCGCGCATCAGGTAGGAGCCCTCGGTGTTCTCGAAGTGGGACGCCGTTTCGCCCCGGATGGTCAGAACGTTGTCCTCGATGGCCACCTGGATGTTGTCCGGGGCCACGCCGGGCAAGGACGCCCGGACGACGAAATTGTCGCCGTCGGCTACGACGTCCAGCGGGGCCGCCCAGGCCTCGAAGCCGTTATGCCCCTCGCTTGGAGCGGAGCCGAAACGCCGCCACATCCGGTCCATTGTCTCCTGCATCTGCCGTAGGTCACTGAAAGGGCTTCTTCGTTGCAACATAGTCAGTTCCTCCTTCCCATCTCTCATTCGTTACCAGTGTATCGTTGCTGGGTTCGCCCTCACCCCTTTGGGAGAGGGGACTTGTCCGCCACTTTCTTTAGAAGTAGTAGTAGCGGACGCCGGGGCTGGGGATGCGGTAGACCATCGCGGGGGTGTCCGGCGCGGCGGCCTGGCGCTCCGCCTCCTCCAGGATGGCCGAGACCTGCCGCTCCACTTCGGCGTTCAGGGTCTCGTTGCGAGCTTCCGCCACGGTGGCCCCGGTGGTCTCTCGCTCAAACTCTCTCTGTGCCATGATGCACCCCCTGTTTAACTGTATAGGATGACTTTATCAGTTGATACAACTTGTGTCAAGGTAGTGCGATAATAAAATCGCTAAGTGAGTCATATCAGATAATGTGCCGGATACACAGTTGACACAAAGATTCCTTCGGTGTATAAGGCAAGCAAGGTGGCGGGCCGTCGCCGAAGGGGGCGAATGATGCAGCAGACGCGAGGCATCTACCTGATAAGCGTGGTGGCGCAGACGCTGGATATGCACCCGCAGACGCTGCGGAAGTACGAGAGGGCCGGGTTCGTCGTGCCGTTGCGGATGGGCGCGCTCCGCACTTACTCCGACGAGGACGTGGCCCGGCTGCGGCTCATCAAGCACTTCGTGGACGGCATGGGCCTGAACCTGTCGGGGGTGCAGCTTGCCCTGAAGATGACTTCCGAATTGCTGGCCCTGCGCCAGGAAGCGGCGGCCGCGGGCAGTTCCGTGGAGCGCATAGACGGGATGCTGGCAACGCTGGGAGTTCGGGTGGTGCAGCGCCCCAAGACCGACGACACTCCGCCGCCGGGCGAGGGCTGGTTCAAGGTCAACCCCGGCGAGTCGGTGGAGTTTGACTCGGGGGAGGGAGGCAAAGTAGCCGGGTCCTGTTAGCTGTTGCTCCCGGTAAGCCTCGGGCCGGTCAAGAATCCGACCAATGCCCCTATCAGAACATAGAAAGCGCGCCACATCTGTTCAATACGCCACATCTGTTCAATAGAAGATTCAACCGCGCCGCCGGGTTTGTCCAGCGAATCAGAGTAGCTAGACAGGGCAACGGCGGAACCCAAGCACAGAATGGCAAGCACGGTTATGCTGGTAAGAGCTCTGGCATATAGCCCGCTGAATGATGATTCCTTAGGCACGGTCCAGCCAAACGTCGCCCGTTCGGTAGTCAACCCGCATCGGTTTGCCGAAATGCCGGAAGGAGAAGATTATCATTCGCGCAGAAGCAAGAAGCCAAGCGACAAACGGATGCTTCTCGCTCCCTCTTGGACGCTCGATGTTTGGGACGTCAATCCGTTCCGCCACCTGATTGCCTCCCTCACCCTGTCATTAGACGAGTTTACCCATACCCAATTATAGCCAAACGCAACTCAGCCAGCGCCTCCTTTAAACTCAGCAGTTCTGGTTGCTGGAGTTCAGGCCAGTCAGCGGGGCCAGCAGTTCCAGCAACTCAGCGACAGCTTCCAACCCTTCTCCGATGTCCCTGGCGTTCAGGTGCCTTTTGCGCTTGTAGTAATTGACGTGCAGGTCATTGGCTACCGCGCGAAGGTCGCGGATACGAATGTTGCCGGTCAACTCCCTGGCTTGGTACAGCACCCCGCTGAAATCCGAGTGGCTGCCGTATTCCCAGTCTTGGGCCACGGCGACGGCCTTGGCCATGTGAGCCGCTGCGCCCCAGCCTTTTTCCGATGCTTGATGCAGGTCTCCGGCGGCTAGGTAGCCCCGGCCTTTGTCCAGAAATTCGCGGGCTTGGGCCTCGTAGTCGGTTACCTCTTCGGCGTCGTCGGCAATCATAAATCTCTGCTTTCACGGATTGATCTGGATTTCAGTCTAGCTTGCCGCCCCCTGGATTGTAACTGATAGCCGATGGCTACTCCAACTCCGCCAGCGCCTCCTTGGCCCGGGCGATGGTGGCGTCTATGTCGGCTTCGGTGTGGGCGGTGGAGACGAATCCGGCCTCGAACTGCGACGGCGCGATGTTGACTCCGCGCTCCAGCAGGGCGTGGAAGTAGTGGCCGTAGCGGGCCGTGTCCGACTGCTCCACCTGCGCCAATGATTCTACCGGGCCGGGGTTGAAGAAGCCGGTGAACATCGAGCCGACGGGGTTGATGGTTCCGGAACCTCGGCGTCCCGGAACGCCGCGCTTAGTCTGTCGGTGAGGCGGGCTGCCAGGCGGTCTAGCTGCTCATAGACGCCGGGGCGTTGCAGTTCGGTGAGGGTGGCGACGCCCGCGCTGACCGCCAGCGGGTTGCCCGACAGCGTTCCGGCTTGGTACATATCGCCCAGCGGGGCCACGCGCTCCATGATTTCGCGCCGCCCGCCGTAGGCCCCCACCGGCAGCCCGCCGCAGATCAGCCGGGCTCCACCTCCAGCTCCACCGGCGCGCCGAAGCTGGAGCCGTTCCCGGCGGCCTGGGATCATCGGCTAAGGCTTCAATGGCGGTTCTTACCCGTCCTTGGTATTCGGATGGAAACCGCTCCAATTCCCGTAATGTGCGCCGGCTGGCGTACTTAATCTGGTAGCGCTGGGATGAGTTCGGCAGCATATTGCTCGTAGGTTATGCTCTCTTCTTCCGGCTCCCAGTTTTCGTCGGCTTCCAGCATCAGCATCAAGTCCTCAAAGTCCTCCCAGCCGTCGGCGAAGTCTGTGGAGTTCCACGGCCTCATAAAGCGCCGGAAATAATCGAACTGCGTTACCGGCTCCCAGCGGTTGCGGAAGAAGGAGCAGTATTCCCGTAGGGACTGGCCTTCGATACGCTCCTGTTTCGCGTCGAGGTTCAGTTCCCGCAGACCGTGTTCTTCGTCGGCATCGGAGTACACGAAAAAGGAAGTTGACGGCAGCACCCATACGTCTGTAGCTGCGTCCCCGTCAAACTCCACGCAGAGAAAGAACAGCTCCGGGCGCGGCTGGAAGTCTGCGACGGCAAACCGCCGCTCTTCCCCCGTGCCGTTGCTGGTGGATGCCGCCGCTCGCAACTCCAGGCGGCAGCCCGCGGGCGTGTTTACCCGGACGCCGCCGCCCGCAGTCCGGTAGGGCAGCAGGTCGCGTTTCAGCAACTCCCTGAAAACGTGATGCTCTGCCCGCTTCCCTTCAGGTTGGCTGCCGTTGGCCTTGCTATTCATAAAATCATCTCTGCTAGGGGGACGCCCTCACCCTCCGGGAGAGGGGAGTGTTGGATGTCCGCTGAACGAGGGGCTACTCCCGCTGCCAGCGGGCGATGTCTTTGGCGAAGTAGCTGATGATGATGTCGGCGCCGGCTCGCTTGATGCCGGTCAGCAGTTCGGTGGTTATGGGGCGCTCGTCAATCCAGCCCTGCTGGGCGGCGGCCTTGACCATCGAGTATTCGCCACTGACGTTGTAGGCGGCCAGCGGGTGGTTGAAGCGTTGGCGGGCCTCGCGGATGACATCCATGTAGGCCATGGCGGGCTTGACCATCACTATGTCCGCGCCCTCGGCGATGTCACTCTCGATTTCGCGCATGGCCATGCGGGCGTTGGCCGGGTCCATCTGATAGGTCTTGCGGTCGCCGAACTGGGGCGTCGAGCCGGCCGCGACGCGGAAGGGGCCGTAGAAGGCGGAGGCGTACTTGGCGGCGTAGCCCATGATCGGCGTGTCGTCGTAGCCGTTGGCGTTGAGGGCTTGGCGGATGGCCCACACCTGCCCGTCCATCATCGCCGACGGGGCCGGCAGGTCGGCCCCGGCCTGCACGTGGGACACCGCCGTCCGCGCCAGCAGCTCCAGCGTCGCGTCGTTGTCCACCCGGCCCACGCCGGTTGAAGTATCTATGACGCCGCAATGCCCGTGGTCGGTGTACTCGCACATACACACGTCGGTGGACACCAGCATTTCGGGGTGGTCGCGCTTGATGACGCGCACCGCTTCTTGCACGATGCCCTCCGGGTCGTAGCCCTCGGTGCCCATCGGGTCTTTCTCAGCGGGCAGGCCGAAGAGCAGCACCCCGCCGATGCCGAGTTCCGCCGCTTCGCCCACTTCCTCGGACATCACATCCAGCGACATCTGATAGCAGCCGGGCATCGGCTCGATGGGTTCGCGCATCCCGTGGCCGTGCATCACGAACATGGGGTAGATGAACTCTTTGGGCGATAGGCGGGTCTCACGCGCCAGATTTCGCAGCGGATCGGAACCGCGCAGGCGGCGGAGCCGGGTGTCGGGATAGCTGTTGTAGCCGGTCATGGGTGCGCTCCCCTTCTGTCAGAATCAGGATTTACGGGATTAGCGAATTTTCAGGATTGGCGGATTTGGCAGCAGAGAAATGCCGCACCAAGGCGTCGGCCAGTCCCTCGACGGTGTGCTCATCGGCCTCGATGTCCACCCTCAGGCCCAGCTCGCGGGCGGTGGCGGAGGTCACCGGGCCGATACAAGCAATCAGGCTGCCGGACAGCGGTTCCCGTCCCATTCCGCCGTTGCCGTCCAGCAGGGCCAGCAGGTTGCGTACTGTGGATGAGCTGGTGAAAGTTACGATGTCGACGCCTTTAGAGAAGGCATCCACGGCCCTTTGCGCCGCGTCAGGCGCCGTGATGGTGCGGTAGGCGGTCACCCGTTCGACGTTGGCGCCGAGGCGGGACAGCCCATCCGCCAGTTCGTCGCGCCCGATGTCGGCGGCGGGCAGCAGCACGGATACGCCGCTCCATTCGTAGGCTGCCAGTTCTTCCAGGGCCGCCGACGATATGGAGCGGGACGGCGTGAAGTCGGCACGGATGCCCCGTCGCTCCAACGCGGCGGCAGTGGCCGGGCCGATGGCCCCGGCGCGGGCCGCTCCGAAGGCGCGGGCGTCCAGGCCCTGCGCATCGAGCCGCTCAAACACCGCGTCCACGGCGTTGACACTGGCGAAGATGACCCAGCCATAGGCCGGCAGACGGCTCACGGCGTTATCCAGTTCGCCGAAATCCACCGGCGGAGCGATGGCGATGGCCGCCAGTTCCACCGGCTGCGCCCCGGCCTCCTCCAGCAGTTCGCACATCCGCGACGCCTGGGTGCGGGAACGGGTGACCAGCACGCGCTTGCCGAACAGCGGGCGGTTGTCGAACCAGGCCAGTTCCTGGCGCAGCCGCACCACCTCGCCGATGACCGCCACCACCGGCGCGGCCAACCCGGCAGCGCGGCCTTTCGCGGCGGCGTCGGCCAGCGTTCCGGTCACCGTTCGCTGGCTGCTCCAGGTTCCCCACTGTATCAGGGCCACCGGCGTACTGGCGGGCAGCCCGGCCTGTTGCAGCGCGTCCAGTATCTTTTCGATGGAGGCCCAGCCCATCAGCGTCATCAGGGTGCCGCCGTGGGCGGCCAACGAACGGGCCAGCTCCTCCCAGCGCACCGACGATTCAGGCTTGGAGGGATCCTCGCTGCCGCTGACCACGGTGAACCCGGTGGCGATGCCCCGGTGAGTGACGGGGATGCCGGCATAGGCCGGGGCCGCCACCGCCGACGACACGCCCGGCACCACCTCGAAGGGTATGCCGCAACGGGCGAGGGCCAGCGCTTCCTCGCCGCCGCGTCCAAACACGAAGGGGTCGCCGCCCTTGAGCCGCGCCACCCTCAGCCCGGCCCGCGCCCTGGCCACCAGCAGCGCGTTGATGCCGTCCTGCGTCAGCTCCTGCTGCCCTCGCGCCTTGCCCGCGAAGACCCGCTCGGCGGACGGCGGCGCATAGTCCAGCAGCGACGGATGGGCCAGCCGGTCGTAGACGACGACGTCGGCCCGCTCCAGGACCTCGCGGCCCTTGACGGTCAGCAGTCCCGGGTCCCCGGGCCCCGCGCCGATGAGGTAGACTTTGCCGGTTGGATGAATCATAGAGTTCCCTGGGGTTCTTAGTTATCGCGATGAGAGCGTTCGCTTTGGAAGGCCTCTCGTATTGCTGCTTCCAATTCGTTGGATTGCACTAGGAATTGGTCAAACTCGTGGATGTTATCCTTATTGAGATGAAGCTGTCCCTCTCCGGTATTCCCGCGATGCTGTCCGGTGGAGTAATAGGGATTAGTCTCGACCTGAAAAGAAGGGATTACCCAGTATTTGATTACGTCCCGCCAAGCGGCTATCCAGACGAAGACATCGCAAAGGGCTGGCTTGATTTGCTGGAAGTTCATGTCAAAAGATAGCTCTGAGCTTGATGACAAAGCCTTAATGTACAGTGGCTCATTGCTCTTAAATTCCACTGCTCTGGAAGCCTTGACTTCTATGCGAATTTTTACAGGCAGAAAGAAATCGTATTGACCAGAGTAGTTTGGATCTAGTTGCTTGCTGGGACGCTGAAGAGCCGGAACTAGCTCCTTCAAGTGTCCGTGGGCCCATCTCTCTCCGAATCCCCTCGGAGCGCTTATCTCGAATAAGTACAGATAGAGATTGCGATGAATGTAGTTGTCCTGGATTTCGTAGTATTCATCGATGGTTAGCTTGTCAGCAGCCAAAAGGTGAGAAATCATGTACTCAAACTCATTGAAAGGATAAACGGATTCCAAATCTTCCAACGTATTTCTTAATGCGACAGGGTCGTCCAGGCGATCAAGTAAAGCGTCCAGCTCTTTTCGCAACTCTTCCATTTACACATCCATCAAGGCGGGTTGAGTAGCTGGGAACTTGGAGTCCAGTTCAAGCAACTCTCGTAGCTCCGGATTACCCATAATCTCTGACTCAAATGGGTTACCGTTTTGCCAGCCGAGTTTACCGGTTCGCCGGAAGCGTTCCAGTCTCCGAATGGCTATTTCGCAATAAACCGGGTTGAAGTCAGTGGTGTAGCATTTTCGATCCAGCAATTCTGCCGCAAGCAGAGTAGAACCGGAATGGGCAAAGAAGTCGACGATCAAATCCTGGGGCGAAGAACTGGCAGTGATAATCCGAAGGCAGGTTTTGAGAGGTTTTTGGGCATAGCACCCGTTTACATTTTCCTCCATACGATAGAAGACTTGCTGCACGTCTACCCAGACGTTTCCAGCTCGGATGTATTCGGAATTGCTCCGCTGTAAATTTTCTGTAACTTTATGATTGACCACTTTGTAATAACCCCGCAGGATTTTGGGTATATCTGTGTACTCCGCGTTTACATCGAAGACCGGGTCTCCCTTGGTGTAGTAGAGGAGTTCCTGCCGGACAGACATCCAGTTTTTCTGCGTTCCATATCCCCGCTGATTCCGCAAGGTGATGAAGCTCCGGCTCTTGAAGGGCGTTACCCTCATCATTAGCATGAATTCCGGCAGTGGATGGAAATCGTTCTTCTGATCGGCCCCCAGCCATACATAAAGGCTGCTATTTTCATCCAACACCTGCCAGGTACCATCCACCCATTGCTTGCACCAACTGATAAACCGGTCACCCTCAATGGAGTCAAAGGCAGCAAGGTTGTACGGTGGGTCCTGAATAGCCAGGACAGCCTTATCACCGCACATTAAGGCCCTGACTTCTGCCGGATTGACGGCGTCAAGGCAACCGACCCGATGATTTCCCTGCGGGTCGTCCCAAATTTCTCCCTCTCGAATACGGCAATACCGAAGTAGAGCGGCGCACACGTCAGGGTTTTTGTCCAATCTGGGTATGGGGAAATTATTCATGACTTGCTATGCGCTCCATACTTTCATTTTTCACAGATTCTCAGTCGCCGGCGGGCCCTGTGGCTGGCGGGCGTCTTGGAGCAGGTCGGCGCCGCCGCGCTCGGCTACGGCGAGGTAGGCGTCGCCTGCGAGCTGCTTGGGGTCGTGTTTCAGGCCATCCACTTTGGCGGTGAAGCTCCGGGAGCCGTCGGGGCTGCTGAGGAAAACCGTCATCAGCAACTCGTGCCCCATGCAACGGGCGTAGGCGCCCACGGGGACCGAGCATCCTCCGCCCAGCGTCTCCAGGAAGGCGCGCTCGGCGGTAACCTCATAGCGTGTGGCGGGGTGTTCGACGGATTTCAGGATGTCCAGCATCCGCTGGTCGTCGGCCCGCACTTCCACCGCCAGCGCGCCTTGTCCTGGCGGCGGCACGAACCGTTGCGGCGACAGATAATCGGCCACCCTGTCCTCCATACCCAACCGGGCCAGCCCGGCGGCGGCCAGCACTGCGCCGTCGGCTTCCTCGCCCCCGGCCTTGCGCAGCCGGGTCTCCACATTGCCCCGGATAGGGACGACCTCGACGTTGGGGGCGTAGCGGCGCAGTTGGGCGGCGCGGCGCGGGCTGCTGGTGCCGATGCGCGCGCCGTCGGGCAGTTCTTCCAGCGGGCAGTTCCAGCGGTTCACCAGCGTGTCGCGGGGGTCGCGGCGCGCCAGCACCGCCCCCAGCGTCAGCCCGTCGGGCAGCTTGGTCGGCATATCCTTCAGGCTGTGGACGGCCAGGTCCAGTTCGCCGGACAACAAGCGCTCTTCAAGCTCGCTGACGAATATCCCCAAGCCCATGCCAGCCAGTGGCGCAGTCTGGTTGGCGTCGCCGCTGGTGCGCACCACGACCACCTCAAACTCCAGCCCCCGATGATGGGCCTTGAGCAGCGCTATAGCTTCGTCGTCCTGGATCAGCGCCAAGGGGCTGCCGCGGCTGCCGACCCGGATGGGGCGATTAGCGGTCATGGCGCGCTCCTCGCATCATCGTCCGGCTTCCGGCGCGGTGGCCGGACGGACACGGCAACCCGACGGCTGGCAGCCGGAAGTGTCGTCGCATAGCCCACGGCCGTCGTCGCCCGACAGTCCGGCCAGCAGGGTTTCAGTGGCCTCGGCTTCCCGCCCTTCCCGCGCCATTGCCAGCAGTTGGGGGGTGATGCAGCACTGCCAGCGCTGCGGGGCGATGGTGCTCAGCAGTCCCATCTCCCGCAGGCGGGCGCGGGCCTCGGACATTACGTCGGACAGGTCGGCCCAGGCCAGATCGCCGGAGGATTGCAGCGACTCGCGCAGCTTGCGGGCCAAGGCCGGGGAGACCCCGCCGGTGGAGATGGCCAGCGTCACCGGGCCGCGCTGGACGATGGATGGGGCGATGAAGCTGCAATTGGGCGGGTCGTCCACCGCGTTGAGCATGATGCCCCGCGCTTCCGCTTCCTCGAAGATGCTGTGGTTCACCTCGTGGACGTTGGTGGCGGCGATGGCGATGAACGCGCCCTCCAGGTCGCCGGCGCGGTACTTGCGCTGCTCCCAGCGGACAGCGCCGTCCGCGGCGAACTGCCGGATTCCGGGAGTGGCGTCAGGGCTGACGACACAAATCTCCGCGCCGGAGTCCAGCAGGCGGCTGATTTTCCCCTCGGCCACGGTCCCGCCGCCAACGATGACACAGCGGCGGCCCCGCAGGTTGAGGTAAACGGGGTAGTAAGTGGTCATACAACCATTCGTCCTGAGCTTGTTGACCTGAGCACCTGAGCTTGTTGACCTGAGCTTGAGCTTGTTGACCTGAGCTTGTTGACCTGAGCTTGTTGACCTGAGCTTGTTGACCTGAGCTTGTTGACCTGAGCTTGTTGAAAGGAAGACAAAATTTTGACCGTAGGGGCGCACAGCCGTGCGCCCCTTGCCGCTCGTCCGGCATTGTTCCTGTAACTATGGATTCTTTTTCGTCTTCCGCAGGCATGGGCGCACGGCTGTGCGCCCCTACGTGACTTGGGTGGCTGGAATGGCGCCGGAGGCCTCCGACTCCAGGTATTCGTCGTAATCGGGAACGAAGTAGCGCACCCGTGTCTTCTTGTATTCCCGCGTACTGTAGAGCGCCAGCCGGTCGGTGATGCCCGTGGCCTTGCTGATCTCCTGGCTGTATTCCTCGCAGCCCTCCGGGGTGGTGGCGTGCACCATGGTGAAGTGAGTATAGGGCCAGTCGGGGAAAGTGGGCCGTTCGTAGCAGTGGGTGACCGCCTGGTGTTCGGCCATAATCATGCCGACTTCCTCGGAGCGTTCCGGTGGCACCTTCCAGACAATCATGGCGTTGGAGCGGAAACCGGAGCGGCGATGATGCAGCACCGCGCTGTAACGGCGCATGATGCGGCGGCCCTGAAAGTCCTCGGCCAAGGCGAACAGCTCCGGGGTGCTGATGCCCAGCCGCTCGGCGATGGGGTCGAAGGGCCGCGAAACCAGCGGCAGGTCTTCCTGCATCTCGCGGATGGCCTGCTTCTCCCACTCGGTGACGGCCTGCGGCTTGTTCCAGCCGTCGGCCTCGGCCTTGTCGAACCCGTCAGGGCTGAAGTTATAGGATGAACCCTGCTGCTTCACCATGTCGAAGTTGACGCCGATTTTGAAGAACCGGATGGTGGGCATGATGCGCGATTCCACCGCCCCGGTCTTGCGGCCCATGTACTGCGCCGTGGCTTCTAGGTCATGCTCCGGCGGCACCGCCAAAGTGAACCAAAGATTGTAGTAAGAGCCTTCCCGCGCGTAGTTGTGGCTGACTCCGGGATGCCGGTTGATTTCCATGGCCGCCCGGTGCAGCGCTTCCGGCTCGTAGGCCATGGCCACCAGCGTGGTCTTGTAGCCCAGCCGCCGCGTGTCGAAGATGGCGCTGATTTGACGCAGGACATTCTGCCGCTTCAACTCGGTGAGCCGGGCCAGCGCGTCCTCCTCGGAGATTTCCAGTTGCCCGGCCAAGTCCAGATAGGGCCGCTCCACCATCGGGAAGGGGGCCTGAATCAGGTTGAGCAGCTTGCGGTCAATCATATCCATATTGATTCCCCTAGGCCAGAATGTACCCTCCCCCGGCGGAGAGGGAGAGAGGTCATTGAGACGTGCCGGACGCGGCGGATTGCTGGGCGGCGGACTGCTGGTATGAGGCGCAGAGCCCAGCCAGCACCTTATCGGAGGTTTCCAGGATGCGCGCCCACGAGGCGGCGGGCGCGCTGTCCAGGACCATGGTTCGGAAGAAGACGAACGCCTCCACGCTGTCGGTGAGGACCACGTTACGATCCAGCATTTCCGAGCCGTATTCCCGGCCCAGCATACGAGCTTCGGCCAGCAACTCCTGCCTGTAGCGGCGCGGCCCTGGCTCCTGCATCAGGAGAGAGAGCAGGCGGCGCCCGAAGAGGCGCATCCGGTCGTGGCCTTCCGGTTCGACGGCCTGGAACCACGGCTGCTGGGTCACGCTGTCCTGGCTGAGGCGGCGGCGGATGCGTCGCAGGGTGGGGGCTTCCCGCGAGTCCTCCCGGGCTGGCTCCGGCGTTGGCCGGGGCGATCGGGTTAGCGACTCCACGTCCTGGCGCAGGAAACGGCGGTGCCCGCCGGGAGTACGGTAGACCCGAAGGTGGCCCGCGTCGGCCCACTGGCGCAGCGTCGTGTCGCTCACGTCCAGAAGGCGGCAAGCATCCCGCAGCGAAAGCCAATCGCCATTGCCTTGGGGAATCCCGTTGGCGGAAGTGATTTCGGCCACCGTTCGCAACTCGTTGGAATCTGGAAAAATCTGGATAATTCTAAAGCCAAACTGCTTTGAACGATGCTGAGACTAGCACAACGAAACCTCAAGGTCAAACCAGGGCGATTGCAAAGTTGTCATGTGTCGCTTTTAGCCAAGCGAAGGCCCCTTCGCTGAAGCTGAGGGCCTTCGCTCCGCTCAGAATAACAAGCATCTTTGGCGACCATGCAGTCATCCTGGGTAACCGGCAAGGTCTTTTGACTGTCGAGAAAAGGCCCCTCTCCCTCCGTGGGAGGGTTAGGGGCCTCTGCGTCCCCTGCGTTGAACCCCCCCGTAGCATTATTGTTGAAGGCCCCACCGCTTTTCCTGACACTTCCCCCTTGCCAACCCCTGGCACACCCCCGTAGCATTATTTATGTACCGATCGGGAACCCCCGCCAACACCAAAACCCGGCCCAAATCCAACCAGCCACTGAGGCAGCGTGATGTGCTTTGTCCGCAAGCCGTAACCAGTCCGGCCGCTTCCAGCCTGAACCGCGCTCCGCAGAATCCAACCCCGACAACCAGGAACGGCCGGAAATGGCCGGAAATGACCGGGAAAGTGAAAATTTCCAGCCCGCCAACCCATCCAAATACACGCCGGAGCTGAAACCATGTCCTTAAGCCAGACCTTAAGTCAGATTAGAAACCGCATCAATTACCTGCGCCGTAAATACGCCATCCCCCTAGCCATAGCGCGCCTCATCGGTGAGAGTGGAAGGTCCCTCTCCCAGAGGGAGAGGGTGAGGGCGCCCCCCTAGCCCGGGATGTCGTCGTAGTAGTGTTCTTCGGAGATGACCCGGTTCTGGCGGAAAGCCTCGATCTGCTCCTCGCTGTAGTCCAGGATGCCTGAGAGCACTTCCTCGTTGTGCTCTCCCACCTGCGGCGTGCTGCCGATGTTCACCGGGGTACGCGAGAAGTGCCAGTAGTCCCCGGACACCGCTATCTCCCCAGCCAGGAAGTCCGGCACTTCCACCATCGCCCGCCGCTCCCACGGGTGCGGGTCCTCCGCCGCCTGCGGTATCGTGTTCACCGGCGCCGCCACCACGTCGTGCTCCGTGAAGTGCGCTATCGCCTGCTCCATCGTCCTCTCGGACAGCAACTCCCGAATCGCCGCGTTAACCAGCGCCGCGTTGGCCAGCCGCTCGTGCCGGGTGTTGAAGCGCGGGTCTTCCAGCCATTCCGGCTTGCCCAAGGCGTTGCAGACCCGGTGCCAGTGGTGCTGGTCGCCTGCCGAGATCAAGACCCAGCCCTCCTTGCAGGGGTAGATGCCTGACGGCGGCGCCGTGGTGTCGCCGCGCTTGGGCGCTATCTTGGTCCCGTGGTAGGCCGTGATCGGTATCTCGGTCATGGAGTAGCCGGTGTCGGCCAGGCACACGTCCATCGACTGCCCCTCGCCGGAGACCTCGCGCTCGTGCAGCGCCGCCAGCGTGCCGATGGCCGCGTGCAATGCCGTGATGCGGTCGATGATCGGCACCCCGGTGCGGATCGGCGGCATACCCTCTTCGCCGGTGACCATCGTGATGCCCGACATGGTCTGGCCGATGGGGTCGTAGCCGATGTTGTCCTTATATGGCCCAAACTGCCCGTAGGCCGACACGTTGACCATGATGATGCGGGGGTTCAGCTCCTTGAGGGTCTCATACCCGAAGCCCATCTTCTCGATGGTGCCGGGCCGGAAGTTCTGCACCACCACGTCGGAGACCTTGACCAGTTCCCGCAGGACTTCCTTGCCTTCCTCCTTGCGCAGGTCGATGGAGAGGGATTTCTTGCCGGAGTTGTACTGGACCCAGTAGGAAGACTGCTTCTTGACCCAAGGGCCGTGATAGCGGGTTTCCTCGCCGCCGAGCCTTTCCACCTTGATGACCTCGGCGCCCATGCGGGCCAGCACCTGGGCGCAGCGGGGGCCGGCCTGGTGCCGCCCCAGGTCAATGACTCTGACGTTCTCTAAGGGATGGTTCAGTCCTGCCATGCCGCTCTCCTCTGCCCGGCCCGCGCCGCTGCTGCAGCGCGGCAGGCCGGACTCCTGTCGCTTTCCGGCATTCTACGGCCCGCAGGCTCTATCGGCAAGGCGGGGAAAACTTGTGCTCAATTCGTAACACTGCTGTAAGGTTTCGGGATATACTATCATCATTCTCTAACTATATCGACGCCGACAGGCGGGAAAATAAGGAGCGACTATGTTCAAGCTGCGCGGCTGCCCCAAGTGCCACGGAGACCTCCATGCGGGCAAGGACGTCCACGGCGTCTATTTGTCCTGCATCCAGTGCGGGCGGTATTTTGACGTGGTGGAAGCACCCGGCAAGGTAGGGGGGAAGGCCCCGGCCGTTCCCGCTGCCGGGCCGCCGGTATTGGCTGACCTTGAGTTGGCCGCCTAGCTGGGCGGCGATCAATTTTGGTCAAAGTCTAAATTTATTTCGGATTTACCAGCAAAACTGTTGACTACTGCCATACTGAAGGGATAGCTTTTGCTGGACGGGAAATTTGGCCGAACTTTTGGCCAGCCGTCCAGCATTATTTTTCTTTTCGATGCGGGTTTGAGGAGGTGGAGACACATGGTTTTGGAACATACGCAGGGAGCAGTGGCGGTAGAGGACGCGCCGGTTTGCCGGCACCACTGGGTCATTGAGCCGGCCAACGGCCGTCACAGCCGGGGCGAGTGCCGGAACTGCCTAGAAGTGCGAGTTTTCGAGAACTCCATCTACGAAGGCGGCGAGGCTGAGTCGGAGTAGTTTCAACCCGGACAGGCACAATCACGGCAGACCCATTACGGAACGCCCGAAGGACGCAGAGCACTGGATATAGGCTCTGCGTCCTTCGCTTTTTGCTCCAAACTCCCGCGCATTGCCGGGGAAAATCACCATCCCTCGTCTATCTCTACCCCCGTCTATCTCTACCTAAGGAGAGCGGGGACAGAAAAGTTCCTTCCTTGTTACAGGATGGCAATCGGGTTGACCGGCGAGCCGGTGCCGCCGACTACCCGCAGAGGATTGAGGGTGAGCATGAACTCGTACCGCCCCTCTTCGGCGCAGGCTTCGGCCAGCGGCTGAAGCAGCGCGTTGTCCAGCAGCCCGATGCCGTAGGCGAAGATGGAGCCGTGGACCGCCCAGCTCAGGTCGTAGCCGTTGGGAGTGAAGTCCATCATGTCCCATCCCAGCAGGCAGATGTCGGACTCGCGGATGAACTTCAGGCAGGTCATGTGCAGGCCGGGGCGCTCCAGGGGGTTGCTGCCCCACAGCGGGTTGCCGTCGGCGTTCCAGGCTTCGCGCCCGCCGTAGACCAGCAGAGCGTCGCCGGGGCGCATCTCGACTCCCTGCTCTTTGGCGATGTCTTCCAGTTCCCAGCCGTGGATGGGGCTTTCCATGGTGACGTAGGCTCCGCCCCGGTGCTTGGGAACGTCCAGCAGCACGCCGCGGGTGGTCAGGCCGTCCTTCCAGTGATGCACCGCCCCCCACTGGGCGCCGTCCATGGTAATCACCTCTTCGGGGTCGCGGCCGTTCCACATTCCGTTTTCGTCCCAGACATGGCAGAGGGCGTCGAGGTGCGTGGTGGCGGTGCCGTGGTAGGAGATGCCGTAGTAGTCCGCGGAGAACCCGGCGGACGGGCTGCGGTAGACCTTCTTCATATAATGGTGGGCCGGCGTGGGATTGTTGGGGGCGGGGATGGTGGGAAAGTCGCGGCTCAGGGACACGGCGCGGCCAGACTTGACCAGTCCGGCGGCTTCAACGCGCTTTTCCGGGGTGACCATATTGACGGCCCCGACTTGGTCGTCGTCGCCCCAGCGGCCCCAGTTGCGGTCGTCCTTCAGATAGGCCAGCACTTCTTCCTTGGTGGGTACTCTGCGTTCCATCGGGAACCTCCTCGATAATTTCTGTACGTTGCTTTTTTCTGATAGATGAGCAAATGGTCAAACCGGACGCCTACCCGTCATCCCCGCGAAAGCGAGAATGACGGATGGATGGGCGGGAATGATGAACGGCCATACTGGTGTAATGGCGAGGATGACGGATGAACGGCGACGCATTTTAGCCATCTGCAGGGGCATTTGCACCGGCGGTAGCGGACTCGGCCAAGCAGTTGAAGAAGCGGTCCATCATGGTGCGGGACGCGCTTTCCATCATTCGCTGCCCAACGCGGGCCAGCAGGCCGCCGGCCTGTCCGTCGCCCTCAACGCGCACGGTGGTGATGCCGCCGTCAGCGGTCAAAGTCACCACGGCTTCCCCGTTCACGAAACCGGTGGAGCCATTGGCTGATACCACCATCCGGTAGGACTCGTGGGGATTCCAGTCGAGGATGGCTACTTTGGCGTTGAAGTTCCCGCGTATCGGCCCTAGCGACGCGCTGATGGCCGCTTCATAGTTGCCGTCGCCCACGTCATCCAGCCGCTGGCAGCCGGGGATGCAGCCTTGCAGGGATGCAGGCTCGGTGAGCGCGCGCCACACCGCCTCCGGAGGGGCGCCGATTTCGTAGCTGCCGGTAAGTTTCACGTTGGCGGTTCCTTATCCAGATACGGGTTGGAGTAGAGGGACGCCCTCACCTTCCGGGAGAGGGGATTTCCGGTTGCCGGGGTTATAGCCGCTCATCGGCCAGCAGCAGCAGTTCCAGCAGCACCTGCGTGCCGTTGGCGCAGTCTTCGGGGGTGGAGTATTCCTCGATGGCGTGGCTGATGCCTTCGGCGCTGGGGACGAATAGCATGGCCATGGGGGCGATGGTGGCGATGGCCTGGGCGTCGTGGCCCGCGCCGCTGGTGACGCGCTCCCAAGCGAAGCCGGCCCGCTCGGCGGCCTCGCCAGCCCAGTCCTGCATCGCCGGGGCGATAGGCACGGACTCGGTGAAACGGTGGCGGTTGATGGCGATTTGCACGCCGTCCTGCTGTTCGGTCTCGCGGGCCAAGCGGGTCAGCTCCCGCTCGGCGGCCTCCAGCGCGGCCATGTCCAGGTCGCGGAACTCTGCCCCGATGGTGGCGCGTCCGGGGACGACGTTGACGGCGTTGGGCAGGACATCCAGCGCGCCGGTGGTGGCGACGCGGCAGATTTCGTCTTCAGCAGCCATTTTCTGTATCTGCACCACCAGCTTGGAGGCACTGACCAAGGCGTCGCGGCGCTCGTTCATGGGCGTGGTGCCGGCGTGGTTGGACATACCGGAGATTTCCAGCTCGAAAACGGCGCGGCCGGTGATTCCGGTGACCGCGCCGATGGGCGTGCCGGAGCGGAACAGGTACGGCCCCTGCTCGATGTGCAGCTCGAAGTAGGCCGCCAGCTCGCCGGGCTTGCGGGCCGCTTCGTCCACCCGCGACAGGTCGCCGCCGATGTCGGCCATCCGCTCGGTCAGCGTGACGCCCTCGGCGTCCACGGCGGCCAAGTCTTCAGGTTCCAGCATCCCGGCCATGGCCCGGCTGCCGATGAGCCAGCGGTGGAAACGGGTGCCTTCCTCGTTGGTGAAGACCACCGTCTCAATGGGATGGCGGGTGACGTGGCCGCTCTCCTCCAGCGTCCTGACCACCTCGATAGCCCCCATCACACCCAGGGCGCCGTCGTACTTGCCGCCCAGCGGCACGGTGTCGGTGTGGGAGCCGAGGGCGATGGCGGGCAGGGAATCGTCGGCCCCGGCGCGCCGCCCGATAATGTTGCCGGCGGTGTCTATGCGCGTTTCCAGGCCCGCCTCGCGCATCAGGCCGATGGTGTACTCGCGGCTGGCGATGTCGGCGGGCGAGAAGGCCAGGCGGTCCATGCCTTCGGGCGTCTCGCCGAACTTGCCCAGCTCGTCGAGGGTGTGGTTGAGGCGCGCTGCGTTGATGGCGAAACCGGGCATGACAGTGTTTCTCCTATCGGCCAAGGCTGGGAATATGAACCGGAATCCAGGCGTTCCGCTGGCCCGCTCCCTCGCGCTCTTATATTTGGCTCAGGAAACAGGCGCTTGCGGGATTCCGGCGCTACGCGCTATCGCTGTTCCGGTCATTCCTTTGACGGCGCGGGGGGCGCACTTCCTTGATCATGTCCTCCAGCGCTTTCCGGTCGATGCCGAGGCTGGCGGCGTTGTTGATGTCGCGGCTGACTTGGTCGTGCTTCCTCAGCATGGCGTTGGCGGTGGCGCGATTGACGTATGCGACGGCGAAACTGGGGTCAAGACGCAGAGCTTCGTTGAGGTCTTTGATCGCCCAGTCCAGGGCGCCGGTGGCGATGTAGGCGTCGGCGCGGTTGTTGTAAGGAACAGGGAATCGTTTCTCTAGGCGGATGGCTTGAGAGAAGTCGTCTATCGCCGCGGCCAGCCGCCCCGCGGCCCGGTGGGCCGCGCCGCGGTCGCTGTAGAAACCGGCAAAGCGGGGGTTGATTCTGATAGCCCGGGAGAGGTCTTGCACCGCTAGGTCGTTCTCGCCCATCGAGTGATGGGCATTGCCGCGGACGCTGTAGGCCACCGGCTGACGGGGCTTGCGGCGGATGGCCTCGTCGGCGTCGGCGATGGCCAGTTCTGGATTGCCCAGATTCAGGTTGGCGGAGCCGCGGTTGCTGTACGCCGTGGCCAGTTCCGTGTCGAGCCGCAGAGCCTCGGTATAGGCGCGCACCGCCTCCTCAAGGTTGCCACGGCGTTGCTGGCCCACGCCGTAGTCGTACCAGCGTTCCGCCTCCGGCTTGCCCATCGCGCCCGGCAGAAAACGGCCCAGTTTTTGGAAAACTCCCGGCAATTTGCTGTATACCTCTATCCAAGTCTGGTATTCAATACCGGCGGAGGTTCGAGAGCCGGAAACTGGCGCATATCCGGCGTGTCCCCGTGGTGAGCGGGAATCTAGGTTCCCGCCCGCGCCCTGGCGTCGGACAACTGCTGTTCCAGCGTGTCGCGGTCGGCCCCCATGGATACGGCGCCCTCCAGGTCAGCCATGGCCTGCTCGTGCCTGCCGGTGAGAGTATACACAATGCTGCGGTTGACACGGGCGTCGATATCAGCCGGGTTATTCTGGATGACCATGCTGAAATCGCCGATGGCCCGCTCCGGCGTGCCGATGGCGAGGAACAGCAGCCCGCGATGGTAGTAGGCCTTGGAGCCGCGCCGGTTCATCGCCACGGCGCGGTTGAAGTACCACAGGGCGCGGCTGGGCTGCCCCCACCGGGCGTAGATCATGGCCCACTGAAAATAGAAGTCGCTGACCAGCACCCGCAAAAGGGTGAAACCCTGTCCCAGCAAATGAAGCACATACATGACAAACCCATTTAACCACACCGGACGCCGCCCGCACAGGGCGGCGGGGGATTGGCCAGAACGATTGCAAAGTTCCCTCTCCCAGAGGGGGGAGGGTTAGGGTGAGGGCGTTCCCCAGATGAAAACTGTCCCGAACGAATGCCGCAGCCCTTGCCGGGTTCCCCTAATAGACACCTGGTCTTTATGACACTTGGCCCTTGCCAAGCCCTATGACACCTCTCTAGCATAGTCCCTGTATGCCCCTGCCCGTCCGCCATTCGGCCCTAACCACGGCGGCCGGCTCAACAGAATAACCAAATGGCGGGAAATGACCGGAAATGGCGGGGAAACCAAAAAAAAGCCACTCAGTCAGCATCAGGAAGTGCAGTCATGTCTTTGTGTAAAGTCCTCAAGAGTCCGCCCATAGAGAGCTCCAGAGTCCGCCCATGGCGAGCTGGTCGGACCACCAACGGACTCGGACAACTCAGGGCCCAGCAGGGCAATTGCAAAGTCATGTTCAGCCACCAAACCGTTAGTCCTGAGCTGGTCGAAGGACGGTCTCTGAGAATCCGCTCGCGGTTCGACCAGCTCACCAGGAACGGATTCTCAGGGACTTTGCAATCGTCCTGGGGGATTGGCAGGGGCAGCCGGCGTCTTCCCAGCCCTTCCGGGGCGGCAGCGCCACGTCTGTCACCTGCCGCCAAGTGGTACAGGATGTTGCATCTCATAATCCCGAGGCGATAACGACGGCGCTGCGGCTGCGTTTCTGCGACATTCCCCATTGGCCTGGATTTACCAGTCCGGTGGACCGGATTGCGTATGGTATGCTGAATAATAGTTTGCCTGACTACACAGGGTTATTGCCTGATGGTCTTGATCTGTCGGCAAATAGCACAAATTCCGTTAGGCGCCCGGAGGCTTCTCCACGTGGACAAAGTTTTCATCTACTGGGACAACTCCAATATTTTCCATGAAGCGCAGCGTCTCGCCGAAGAACGGAACGGCGGCCCTGATGCCCGTTATCGGGTTCGCATCAACTTCGATAATGTGCTTCGCCTCGCTCATGCCGACCGCCCGGTGGAAAAGGCGTTTGCCGCCGGTTCCGTGCCGCCGGAAATGCGGCAGTTGTGGAATCGGATGGAAAGCCAGGGAGTGGAAGTCCAGCTATTCGACCGCGGCAGCTCCGGAGCCGGAGAACAGGAAATGCCCGACCGCCTCCTGCAGTTGCGGATGCTGGAGGACGCCCTGGATTACAACGGCAATCCGGGCATAGTAGCATTGCTTATCGGGGATGGGGCTGGGTATCTGGAGGGTGCGGGGTTTCATCGTACTTTGGAGCGTATGCATAACCGCGGCTGGCGGGTGGAAATCCTTTCCTGGGCGCATTCCTGCAATCAGCGTATGCGACGTTGGGCCGAGGATAATGGCGCCTTCGTCCCGTTGGACGATTTTTACGACTCGGTTACGTTTTTGGAGCCTTCCCGCCCCGGACACCCCCTGGCGGTCTCGCGCGAGACCGTGCCGCTGGACCTGTCTCTACGCCCCACCACGTGACGGTGACGCCCCTCCCAGCTTGCCCCATGCCGCCAACCGGATATAATGGCCCGCAAAGCATTGGGACGCCAGTTCCGGGCATTAGCCGATACAAGTCGCTATTATGGAGGAAACCGCTATGGGCGCTACCGAGACCATCGCACGTTGGGTCGTCAACACTAGCTACGAGGATATTCCGCCCGACGCCATTCGCGTCGCCAACGAGTCTTGCTTCGACCTGCTGGGCGTGATTCTGGCCGGGTCGGTGCAGCCGGTGGGCCAGATTATCCAGAAGTACGTCGCCGACCAAGGGGCCGCCCCAGAGGCCACGGTACTGTCGGGCGGCGCGCAGAGCACCCTGGCCAACGCCGCCCTGGCCAATGGCACCATGGGCCACGCGCTGGACTACGACGACTTCGGCGGCTTCGGCCACCCGACGGTCGCCATCTTCCCCGCCCTGCTGGCCATCGGCGAGCATACCGGCGCCACCGGCCGCGACCTGCTGGAAGCCTACGTCGTCGGCTGCGAGGTGGGCCTGGCGTTGCAGCACACCACCAAGTACAAGCAGATGGACCGGGGCTTCCACAGCACCGCCGTCATCGGACGCCTGGCCTGCGCCGCCGCCTGCGCCAAGCTGCTGAAGCTGGACGAGCAGCAGACGATCACCGCGCTGGGCATCGCCGGCTCCATGGCCTCGGGGCTGATTCACAACTTCGGCACCATGACCAAGCCGCTGCACGCCGGCCTGACCGGGCGTGACGGCATCACCGCGGTCCAGTTGGCCCAAGCCGGCCTCACCGCTGGCGACCAGGTGGTCGAGCATCCCTTCGGCTTCGCCGCCACCGTCTTGGGGCCGGGAATCTACGACCTGGACGATATGGCCGACAACTTGGGCCAACCCTTCCGCACCCAAGACGCGCTGATTATCAAGAAGTATCCCTGTTGCGGCGGCAACCACGCCATGCTGGACAGCCTGTTCAGCCTGATGCGCGACAACGGCTTCACCGTGGACGACGTAGCCGACGCCGAGATAGACCAGTCCTACTACTCGGTGGTGATGCTCTACCAAGAGCCGGACGACGACCTCAAAGGCAAGTTCAGCGCCAAATACAACGTAGCCGCCGCTCTGGTGGACGGCGAGGTCAAAATCGACACCTTCGTCCAAGAGAAGATTGACGACCCGGCGATGGGCGAAGCCATGGACAAGGTTCGGACGCGGGTGATGGCCAAGTCCGAGGAGCTGCTGACCAACTCCGAGGACGGCCTGAAGGTGAAGATCACCCTGAAGGACGGGCGCGTCTTGGAGCACACCACCGGGCGGGCCGACATTCTCGGCAGCCAGAAGAATCCGTGGGGCTTCGACAGCATCAGGGCCAAGTTCGAGGAGAATGTGGCTTTGGTGCTCCGGGACGATGACGTCAACCGGGCTGTGCAGGCTTGGTCCGACATTCCCGAGGTCAACAACGTCGCCGAGCTGGTGCGCAGCACCCTGGTGGCAACGAGGGCGTAGGACCCTTCCGGCACGGGCTGACCATTGGGGCCGCTCTCTGGATCGGGGAGCGGCCTTTTGTTTTGCGCCGTGAATTGACAAAAATGGCAATACAAACTAGAATCGCGAATCCTGTCGAGACGATAGTCCTCATATTTGACGGTTTCTCAGGTATAAACTGTCATATATGGCTATGAATTGAGAGGAGAAATTTGAACATCTGGAGGAATTTAATATGCCTGGAATCAAGAGTGACAGATTCCGTTTCTTCGCTCTGCTGGTCGCGCTGGTGGCGGTAGTGTCGCTGACGCCCATGTTGCTGGCGCAGGATGGCAATATCAGATGCGCCGACGATCGATTGGTTAACTCCATTGACGAATGTCTGCCGACCGTGGACGACGGTAACGGTGAGGCCATGGAAGACGGCGACGGAGAGGCGATGGACTCCTCCGGCGACGGCGACTGGTGGCCGTCCCGCTGGGGCGCAGAGGATCGAGCCGGAGCTTCCAACTGGATAACTCCCGACAAGGTGATGGAGGCCGCCAGCCTGATTCAGACCGGAGAGATCTACGAGTTGGGCCGCCAGTACGAGCACGGGATGCCCCTGTTCGGGCAGAGGACCTATTCGCTCACCATTCCCGGCGCGCCTACCGGAGGGCCCTTCCCCGGCGGCCTCATATATCACGATGAATTTATCGTTGGAGAGCTCGGGCAGGTGGGTACCCAGTTCGACGGCCTGGGACACGTTGGGGTGATCCACAACGGTGTAGAGCGGTTCTACAACGGGTTGACCGAGGACCAGATTATGGGAGGCTACGGCCTGCGAGAATTGGGCGTAGAATTGATTAAACCCATCTTTACCCGGGGAATCCTGATCGACATCGCTGGTTACAAAGGGGAAATGCTGGACGCAGGCACGGTGGTCACCATGGCCGACGTCCAGGGAGCCCTGGAGCGCCAGGGGATGTCTGAAGATGACATTCTCGACGGCGACGTCGTGCTGTTCCACTACGGATGGGGCGACCTCTGGGGCGTGGACAACGAACGGTACAACTCCGGGGGCCCGGGAATCGGCATGGAAGTCGGCAGGTGGCTCTCCGGCCAGAACATCACCCTGGTGGGAGGCGACACCTTCCCGGTGGAGGTATTGCCGGGCGAGGACCCGGACAAGGCTTTCCCGGTCCATAATCACCTGCTCACCGAGAACGGGATATTGATTCACGAGAACCTGAACCTGTCCGCGCTGGCCGACGACGAAGTGTACGAGTTCGCCTACATCTTCGTCCGCGTACCCTTCAAGGGTGGCACCGGCTCGCCGGGCAGCCCCATAGCCGTCAAGTAGCGGCCCCAAGGCGCCGCTCTTGGCCCGGCAGGGACCCGCCAAAGCCACAGAAAGGCCCCGGATGTTTGTCCGGGGCCTGCGTTTTTGCGGCTGGGGCTACTGGAAACGGCCTAGTCGCTGTTGAAGAAGTCCAAGAATCCGCAGCAGGATCAGGAAGATGTTCAGGAAGGCCAGGTAGAGGCCGACTGCGCCCATGATGGCGACCTGGCCGGCGGCCCGTTCGTCGCCGCGCGCTGCGGCCTCCTGCGCCAGCTCCTTCACCTGCTTGGTTTCGTAGACCGTCAGGCCCAGAAATATGGGCAGCGCCACCAGCGTGACAATCCACGATAGCACGCCGGAGCCGATGAAGACGTTGACCAGCCCGGCGATGACCACCCCAATCAGCCCGATGAAGCACATCGTCCCCAAGCCGGAAAGGTCGCGCTTGGTGGTGTAGCCGATGGCGCTCATCGCCGCAAACACGCCGGTGGTCAGCACGAAGGCCAAGATGATGGTATCGCCGGTATAGGTCCAGAATATGGAGGAAATCATCAGCCCGGTGAGGGCGGTGAAGCCAAGGTAGAGGCCGCCGGCCACCGCCGGGGAAACGCGGGTAGCGGCGAAGCTCAGGCCGAAAATCGCAGCAAACCAGACGCCCAGGATTACCAGGTATCCAATCGGCCCAACGCTCTCCAGGATGCCGGCCTGGTGGCTAATCCACGCGACGGCCCCGGTGGTCACCACCCCTAGGGCAATCCACCCGTAGAGCCGGGTCATCGCCCCGGTGAAGATGTTGTTGGCGGCCTCTTGGGAGTAGAAGCTGCCCCGCGAGCTGTCCCAGACTGGGGTTGTCATAGTCTTTGCCTCAGCAACTTCTGAGAATTTTCGCTGCTAAGTTATCCCGAAATTGCGCGACGTTATTTAGCAGATGCAAGCTAAAGAAGACCTAGCCGTCGCAGGTCGTTGGCGTTCCACCGAGCCTGTTCTTCTATGATGAATTGCAGAGTTCCAATCGGAACGGTTTCGCCACTCCTGGTAAAGGCCACGGTTGCTCGACGCCCATCGGGATGCCGAAAGCGGTGGTGGTTGCCTCTTTGGCGGTCGAAAGTAAATCCGTCCTGTGCAAGCGCGCGAATAAGTCGGCGAGCGCCAAGGAACGCAGACGGCTGTAGTCGATTTCACTCACACGGTTACTGAAACCGGAATCCCATCCGCAGGCTCTTCTGCTTCTACTGGCGGGAGAGGCGCTCCTTCTTCTTCAAATTCCTCGATTATCATCTCGAGGACTTCCTTAATGTAATACAGTGCCCCTTCTTTGGTGTAACCCCAGGTAGAGGCGCCGATACTCGCCCAAGGAGGGAAGAAGACGTGCCACCCCTCCTCATCAGGTTCCAAGACTACCCGGAAGGTGTAAGTTTTCACTCTTCGCTCCCCGGTCACAGCCTCCTACGGCTCGATGCGGATGCTGTCGCCTACCTTGATGGCTCCGCCGTTGATCACCGTGGCCAGCATACCCCGGCGGTGGTTCAGCTCGGATTGCAGGCCCTGCCGGATGGCGTCCATCTTGCCGCAGGGTTCGCACTCGCCGACGATTTCCATGGTCACTTCGTCGCCGATGAAGACCACCTGGCCGGCCTGGGTCTGCGAGAGGTCGAGGCCGGTGGTGGTGATGTTCTCCTTAATCCGGCCGGGAGCCAGACCGAACACGCCCAGGGTCTCGTTGTCCATTATGAGCACTTGGCGCATATTGCCCTCGCGGCAGCTGCGATCGCCCTCCAGCCCCTTGCCGGAGAGAGCGGTGGCTTCCTGAACCGGGTCCGACGGGGTTTCCTTGACGCGGGCGATGTGTAGGTTGGTTATGCTTCCCTGTTGCATGACGGCGCTCCTCTCGCGTGCACCGGCCTTCGTTGGCCGGGCCGCGGCTGTGTTGTTAGAATCTTGGGGCGTATGCTAACCTGCAAGGTGAGACTGCGACGGGGCCGTCCCCGGTTCCCGCCACCTTTCAGTTGCGATTATATGGGTTGCAGCGCGCCCGTGCCACCGTCAGGGCCGCCGCGCCCCCCGGTTCAGCAATCGAAATTCCAACTCTTATGGAGTAAGGGCAAATGGCCTACGAGTTCATCCAAACCGAAAACCGCAACGGCGTGCTGGTCCTGACCATGCACGACCCGCCCACGCGCAACGCCCTGGGGCCGGAGATGTCGGCGGAAATACAGACGGAGTTAAACCGTTTCGAGGACGACCCGGAATGCCGGGTGCTGCTGATTACTGGCACTGCGCCGTCCTTCTGCTCCGGCGCCAACGTGCGCAACTTCAACCGGCGGATACAGGAACAGGAGAGCGCCGCCGGCGAACCGGAGTCCCTGCCTTGGGGCAAGATGGAGTCCCGGTACGCCAACCGCGACGACCGCGTGGAATACGCCGGCGGCGCGGCGCTGGTGCCACTGCGAATCCACAAGCTGCAAAAGCCGTCCATCGCGGCGGTAAACGGCCACGCCATGGGCGTCGGCATGGGCGTCGCGCTGGCCTGCGACATTCGCTACGCCGCCGAGGGCGCGGTCTTCTCCGAAGCCTTCTCCCGCATGGGACTGATTCCCGGCGACGGCTCCTGCTGGCAGCTTCCCCGGCTCATCGGCATGAGCAACACCTTGCTATTGCAGTACACCGGCGACCGCATTGACGGCAACGAAGCCTACCGGCTGGGCATCGCCAGCAAGGCCGTGCCGGACGGCACCTTGATGGAGTCGGCCATGGAACTGGCCTCTCGGTTAGCCCACGGGCCGACCCAGTCGCACGCCCTCATCAAGTACCTGGTGCACCGCAGCATGGACCTGGGCTTCGAGGAAAGCCTCGACCTGGCTCACGTGGCCCAGTCGCAGGCGCGCAAGACCGAAGACCACAAGGAAGCAGTGCAGGCATTCTTGGAGAAGCGTCCGGCCGTCTTCAAGGGCCGGTAGGCGCTCTCCAAAACGGCAATGTCCGGTCTCGTCCTGCGGCATTAACATCGTTGGAAAGCCAGAGGGCCGTCACTTGATGGCGGCCCTCCGGGCGGGAGCTTCGCCATGACCACGTTACGCCCCCCGGGAAGCCGATACCCCGAAAAGACGAACCCCGAAATCGTCCCCCTCCCATTTGAGCCGGAGCATCCGCCGGACGCTATGTTTCAAGATGACTATATCCGGGCAATCACCCACTCCCTGCGAGCGCATTTCACCGGGCTGCATACCTTCTTGGACCAAGATCCCAACGGCGTGTTCATCAGCAGCATCGGCTTCATTTGCTACGACCCCAACGACCTGAACGTCCGGGTAGCGTCCGACTGCACCATCGCCTTCGGAGTGGACCTGCATTACATCCGGGAGCGGAACGCCTACGTTGTCGCGGAAATGGGGAAGCCGCCGGATTTCGTGCTGGAAGTGGCGTCGCCCAGCACGGCTAGGCGGGACACCAATCTGAAACGGGAAATCTACCAACAAATCGGCATTCCGGAATACTGGCGCTTCGACCCTTCCGAAGGGGACCTATACGGCCGGACCCTGGCCGGCGACCGGCTGGTGGACGGGGTTTATCAGCCCATCGAAATAGCCACAGAGCCGGACGGGGAAATCTGGGGCTACAGCGAGGTACTGGGCCTGAGTTTCTGCTATGCCGGGGTTATGCTGGTGGCCTACAACCGGGAAACCGGCGAGTATCTCCTGACCGAAACGGAGGAACACGCCGCCTACCTGGAGGCGCAGGCCAGGGTTCGGGAGCTGGAGGAACAACTGCGCCACCGGGAACCGGAGGGAGGGGCGCAAGGGTAGAGACTGCCGCCCCCGGTTGCCATAACCGCCGGAACACACGCGGGAGGTGAAGGATGAGTACGATCAAAGAACGCGCCAATGTCGCGACATCCCGCGACCTGCTGGCCGCCGCCGAGGCCATGCTGCCCGAAATTCGCGCCGCTGCCGACGGGATAGATGAGGCGCGGCGCCTGCCCGAATGGCTGGTGGAGCGGCTGGCCGGCGCCGGCTTCTTCCACCTGCTGACCGGGCGGGAGCATGGCGGCGTGGAGGCTGACCCGGTCACTGCCGCCAAGGTCATTGAAACGCTGTCCACTGCCAGCCCGTCGGTGGGCTGGGTGACGATGATACTTGCCACCGCTTCCTTCTGGACAGTGCGTATGGTCCCGGAAGAGGTCAGGCGGGCGATTTTCTCCGCCGATCTGCCCGGCGGTATTCAGCCGACGGTGATAGCGGGGACGCTGGTGCCCCACGGACGGGCCGTCCGGGTTGACGGCGGCTGGCGGGTCAGTGGGCAGTGGCCCTTCGCCAGCGGCTGCCATTACGCCCACTGGATGCCCAGCGCCAGTTGGCTGCACGACGAAAACGGCCCGATTCTCGACGCCAACGGCGCTCCGCAGTGGCGAGCTTTCCACGTACCGGCATCGGATTGCGTCATCCTGGACACTTGGCACACCTCCGGCCTGAAAGGGACCGGAAGCCACGACTACACGATGGAAGACGTTTTCGTGGCCGACAACTACGTCAAGCGCCACTCATTGCTGGAGGAGGCCGTCCTGCCCGGCCCGCGATACGTCTACCCGGCCTTCAATGTGCCAATGCTTTCGGCGGTAGCGCTCGGGGCGGCGAGGGGCGCGGTGGACGCATTGGTGGAGCTTTTCGGGGGCAAGGTGGACCGCCGCAATCTGCGCCCCGTGGCCAGCGCCTTCGACAAGCAGGCCGACCTTGGGGCCGCCGAAGCGCTGGCGGGTTCGGCGCGCGCCTACCTGTACGATACTACGGACCGGGCTTGGGAACTAATTTGCGCCGGGAAAGAGCTGCCCCAGGAGCTGCGGGCAAGCCTGCGGCTGGCCTGCACCCACGCGGTCACAGCATCGGTTCAGGCCGTGGACCGGGCGCACCTGGCCGCCGGGGCCAGCTCAATCTACGTGGCCTCGCCCCTCGACCGATACTTCCGGGACGTTCACAGCGTCTCGGCCCATGCCTTCGTGCGGCAGACGACGATGGCCGACGGCGGGCAACTGCTGCTGGGCCAAGAACCGGCCTTCCGGGTTTTTTAGCTGCCGTGTAACCGTCTTCCAGTCTCGGCAGGCGTGGTTTCAGCCCCTCGCCCGGCTTGGCCGGCGGCTCAGGAACGGGCCGGATTTGGGAGCAATCCGGGAATTGAGCCGGATTGCCCCTTGACGAGGCTGTCCGGCGTGTCTATAATCCAGCAGTGCAAGAGGTAAGGCGTACTGTTGATGGTAACGACTGTCTGACATAGGCCAACCGTTTTAGGGATACCTGGACAGCGGTTCGGGGTAAACCCACCGCTGTTTTTCTTGCCCGCACTTTAACAAGAGAATACGCGACCTGAAAAAAATCCTGCAAACTTCAATGTGTGCCCGCGCGTTACCGTATCGCGCCGGGCGCATCGGACTCCGGGGGGGAAACCCCGGAGAGCAACCCGGGGCTCCGGCCCCGGAAGGTTTGAAGTTCCTTGCGTGGGTCAAGTTATTAAGAGCTTACGGTGGATGCCTTGGGACCAAGGGCCGATGAAGGGCGCGGCAAGGCTGCGTTAAGCCTCGGTGAGCCGTCTAGCAGGCACAGCCGGGGATACCCGAATGGGGAAACCTTGACCGGTGTTGAGTCGGTCAATCCCGATTTTGTCGGGAAGGTAAGTGGGGGAACTGAAACATCTAAGTACCCCGAGGAAAATAAATCAACCGAGATTCCCCTAGTAGTGGCGAACGAACGGGGAACAGCCTAAACCGGTGCGACCTAACGGCGTGAGGGCCTATGTCGTACCGGGGTTGTAGGGACCGCCTAGGACCGCCTCATCAGGTCTGAAGGAGTTACAAATCCTGTCTCTAGTCGAAGGAACCTGGGAAGGACCGCCATAGAGGGTGAAAGCCCCGTAGGCGAAAGAGACCGGACTCCTGGCGAGTTACCTGAGTACCACGGGGCACGGGAAACCTTGTGGGAATCCGGGGGGACCACCCTCCAAGGCTAAATACCCTTGGTCACCGATAGCGTACCAGTACCGTGAGGGAAAGGTGAAAAGAACCCCTAGCGGGGAGTGAAATAGATCTGAAACCGTAAGCTTACAGAAGGTCGTAGCCCCGATTCGTCGGGGTGGCGGCGTGCCTATTGAAGAATGATCCGGGGACTTAATGTGTGGAGCGAGGTTAAGGAACTGTAGTTCCGGAGCCGTAGCGAAAGCGAGTCTGAATAGGGCGGCTAGTTCCATGTATTAGACCCGAAACCGGGTGAGCTACCCATGGCCAGGTTGAAGGTTCGATAAAACGGACTGGAGGACCGAACTCGTGGCTAGTACAAAAGCTTGGGATGAGCTGTGGGTAGAGGTGAAATGCCAATCGAACCCGGAGATAGCTGGTTCTCCCCGAAATGCATTTAGGTGCAGCCTCGGGTATAGGTGGACGGAGGTAGGGCACTGAATGGGCTAGGGGGCGTGAGCTTACCAAACCCAATCAAACCACCAATGCCGTTTATCCGTTGCCCGGGAGTGAGACAGTCACAGATAAGTGCGATTGTCGAAAGGGAAACAGCCCAGACCACCGGCTAAGGCCCCCAAGTGCAGACTAAGTGGGAAAGGAAGTTGGGTTCCCCAGACAACCAGGAGGTTGGCTTAGAAGCAGCCACCCTTTAAAGAGTGCGTAATAGCTCACTGGTCGAGGGGTCCGGCGCCGAAAATGTAACGGGGCTTAAGTCTGTCGCCGAAGCCGTGGATGTTCAGGTGCAAAGACAATGGTTCGGCCGACAACGGCCCGCCAAAGGTGGAAACCGCCCTCGGGCGGCGGACGCCTACGGCAGGCCCGCGAAAGCTGGTCCGGAGTCTTTGAATACCGCCTGGGTGTGGTAGGGGAGCGTTCCTCGGGCGATGAAGGTGAGTCGTGAGGCTTGCTGGAGCGCGGGGAAGTGAGAATCCCGGAATGAGTAGCGTGAATCAGGGTGAAAATCCCTGACGCCGAAAGCCCAAGGTTTCCTACGCAACGTTTATCGGCGTAGGGTTAGTCGGTCCTAAGCCGTAGGCAAGCGCCGAAGGCGATGGACAGCAGGTTAATATTCCTGCACCGCCATTTTTTCGCTTTAAAGCCAAGGAGGGATGCGGGAGGCTAGGCAGGGCATGCCCATTGGACATGGTGTGTCCTCTTCCGTAGGCGAGCCGGGGCAGGCAAATCCACTCCGGCGCCAAGCTGAGGGTTGAGGGAATCGGACCTTCGGGTTACGAAACTCTGTTGAAGCCATACCGACCAGAAAAGCTTCGTGGCTATGGAACTGTGGCGACCGTACCGCAAACCGCCACTGGTGGGCTAGGATAAAAGTCCTAAGGCGTTCGAGATAACCTCCGTTAAGGAACTAGACAAAAGAGCCCTGTAACTTTGGGAGAAAGGGCCCCCTGGGGGGTGAAGCCGCTAGCCGGTGGAGCGTTCTGGGGGCGCAGAGAAGAAGGCCGGGCGACTGTTTAACAAAAACACAGGTCTGTGCTAAGGGGAAACCCTACGTATACAGGCTGACGCCTGCCCAGTGCCGGAAGGTTAAGGGGAGGGGTGAGAGCTCCGAACTAAAGCCCCGGTGAACGGCGGCCGTAACTCTAACGGTCCTAAGGTAGCGAAGTCCCTTGTCGGGTAAGTTCCGACCCGCATGAATGGTTGAACGACTTGGCCATTGTCTCGACGGAGGGCTCGGTGAAATTACGGTGCCCGTGAAGACGCGGGCGACCTGCGGCAGGACAAAAAGACCCCGTGGAGCTTTACTGTAGCCTGGTATTGGGCTGGGAGCTGTCATGTGTAGGATAGGTGGGAGGCTGAGAAGCCCCGACGCCAGTCGGGGTGGAGCCATCGTTGAAATACCACCCTTGTCAGTTTTTGGTTCTAACCTGCATAGCGGGGACAGTGCCTGGTGGGCAGTTTAACTGGGGCGGTTGCCTCCTAAAAAGTAACGGAGGCGCCCAAAGGTCCCCTCAGGACGGATGGAAATCGTCCTTAGAACGCATTGGCATAAGGGGGCTTGACTGCAAGACCTACAAGTCGAGCAGGGACGAAAGTCGGGCAAAGTGATCCTACGGCACCGTGTGGAAGGGCCGTGGCTTATCGGATAAAAGCTACCCCGGGGATAACAGGCTTATCTCGCCCAAGAGTTCACATCGACGGCGAGGTTTGGCACCTCGATGTCGGCTCGTCCCATCCTGGGGCTGAAGGCGGTCCCAAGGGTCCGGCTGTTCGCCGGTTAAAGGGGTACGTGAGTTGGGTTCAGAACGTCGTGAGACAGTTCGGTCTCTATCCGCCGTGGGCGCAGGAGGCTTGAGGGAACCTCTTCCTAGTACGAGAGGACCGGAAGGGACAGACCTATGGTGTTCCGGTTGTTCCGCCAGGAGCAGCGCCGGGTAGCCATGTCTGGCATTGATAAGCGCTGAAGGCATCTAAGCGCGAAGCTACCCCCAAGATGAGGCCTCCCTCCCCTATTGAGTTAGGGGGTAAGACTGCAGAGAGACTATCTGCTTGATAGGCCGGATGTGTAAGGATGGTAACATCTTCAGCAAACCGGTACTAACCAGTCGAGAGGCTTGACCTACGCAATGAGCTTCAAACCTTTTCCAAGTTATGCAGGAACCCTAACAAACATTCAGGTTACGTGTTCTCCGGCAACAAACGTCGCGGGGTGGAGCAGTGGCAGCTCGTCGGGCTCATAACCCGAAGGTCGTTGGTTCGAGTCCAACCCCCGCTACCAATATCGAAAACGCGCAAGGCCCCGGCAGTATCGCCGGGGCCTTTGCTTTCTGGACTGAGTGAAAGACTACGGCTGGCTAACCAGACGGCCCTTCGACTTCATTCCTTTCCCACTTTCATTCCTAGCAGGAAGGGCCGGAGCTGACCGGCAGCGCGCTCCAGCGTAAATCCGACGGCCTCGCCTCCCCCGTCGAACTCCGCTTCAAGAGTGTCGGCTACCTTCTGCCTACGGGCAGCGTGCCGCCCGTTCCAAAGGCGCAAAGTGTCAGAAACCGGCAGGTAGTCGATCAGCAGCGGAACGTCCTCCAGATAACCTTGCTGTCCTGCCTTCCGTCGCACCGGCTGGCCAGCGGCGGATTCTTCCCCAAAGAGAACCGGCGTCAAGTCTTTAGCCGCGGCCTGTACCGTGAAGGAAACCACCGAATCATCCGAATCGTCATAGAACGCGGTAAGACCGGCTGAAACATCTTCGCCGCCGTCCGATGGCCGCCCGTTCCACAAAGTCAAAAAATCCACGTCGTTGGAATATTGGATAATCAGTTCCATCACATTCCCTCTCTTCTTCCCCTGAGCAGTCTTCGGAGCTCCCTGCGGTCGAAGTGGGCGGTTACTACCGTTCCCTCTGAGTTTACGATTACTTTAAGGATCTTCCCGGCTTCAGAAATCTCTCCCCAGCAGGCAGCAGACGAACCTTCCTCTCTGATCTGAAATGACCGGGCATAATGATTCTCCAATACCCGGCCAACCCATTCCCGCTTGACATCCTGATGTTGGCCTACGGTTATCTGAAGCACGGCATGGCTGGTCATGTTTTGACCACCCGTAGCATTCCATTGCTCCAGTGCCCGATCAATATACTGACGTGCCTGAAAGCCCGATTGTAGCACCTCCCCCGCTGCTACCGCCCCTGGCCCAGACGGCGGCGGCGCTGAAGCTGTGACACCACCAGCGAGCCGACTACCAGTACGGCGGCGGCCGCAGCGATAACGAACATCAGGTTGAAGCCGCTCTCGGTCTTCGCTTGGACGACGAAGGTGTGACTGCCCTGGCCCAGCGGGCTCTCGATGTCCACGGTCACCGACCACTCGCCAAGAGCGTCAAGGGTCAGATTGCCCTCGTATAGCTGCGGGTCTTGGGGGGAGTTCGGCGCTTCCGCCTGCGATGTGGCTCCGGGGCCGGTGGTGGAGATTCTCACCGTGGCGTCGTCCACTGCCGTTTCGCCTTGGGCATCCTGAATCAGAACGCTGACGTGCAGCGGCCCGAGTATGGGGTCGGCGGGCAGAATGCCCACCCGCAGCAGAAAGGGGCCAGCCACTTCGTCCACCACCACCAGCCGCACCGCGCCGTTGGCGGATGCTGCCCCCCCGGACCATGCAGCCGCAAGCGTCAGCGCCGTAAGGAGAGTCAGGAAAGCGAGGAATCGCCCGGAAACAATGGAAATCATAAAACTCGGCGTTCTCCGCGCTCTCTACGTTTCAACTAAACCGGCGGCAGGCCGCCGTCGCGGCGCACGTCGTTGATAATCTCGCGGACGCGGGAGGCAAGCGGCGGGTATTCCAGCTCGAACTCGCCCAGCAGACGGCTGTTGTCCACCAAGTAGTTGCCCGACTCCTCGCGCCCGCCGTCGGCGTCGAAGGAGATGTCGGCGCCGGGCAGGAAGCCGCGCACCATGTCGGCCAGGTCGCCCATGCTGATGGGTATGCCGCCGGTGTTGTAGACCGGGTGATGGCTGGAGTCGGCCAGCGTCACTCGCACGAACGCCTCGGCCACGTCCTCCACGTGTACCGGCAGGCGCATGAAGCCGCTCTTGGGGAAGCGCACCGGCTCACCGGAGGCGGGCAGAGTCACGCACTGCACGTGATCGGTGGAGCCGCGCACCTTGTCGGGGCCGGTGACGTTGGCCGGGCGGATGCCGGTGATGGACATTCCGTAGACGCTGTTGAACTGCTGCGCCTGGAACTCGTTGAATCGTTTGTGCATGGCGTACTGGCTGGTACCGTGCATCGGGTCGTCCTCGTCAACCAGCCGGTCGCCGAAGGCGCTCTGCTGGCCGCTGACCGCCACCGAGCTGGCGTAGACCACCCGGTTGACGCCGCAGACGCGGGCCGCCTCGAAGCAATTGTCCATGCCCAGCACGTTCAGCTTCATGGTGAAGTGGGGCGTATCGTCGCCGCTGCCCAGCAGGTAGGCCAAGTTCATAATGCGGTCGGGCTTCGAGGCCAGCACCGCCTTGACCACGTCCTCGAACTCGGTGATGTCGCCGAACATCACGCTGACCAGGTCGCCGAACTCGTCGAAAGACACCGCCCGCGGGTTGACGTCCATCACCGCCACCCGCTCGCCGCGCTCGGCCAGCCGGCGCACGGCGCGCCGCCCGATAAACCCGGTTCCGCCCAAAACCAGCGTGGTCATCGCCCCCTCCTGCAAACCTTACTCGATAGCTGAATGCGCCCTCGATAATCAAGTTTGCCGCCAGGTTTGTCAAGCCGGGGGACTTTACCTTGCCTTCCGTATCTGACAGAATCCCAACGCAAGATATGAATCAGAAGGGTGCTGAATGGTTGAGGAATCGTTGCAGGGCAAAGTCGCCATCGTTACCGGGGCCAGCCGGGGGATTGGCAAGGCCATGGCGCTGGGGCTGGCGCGGGCCGGGGCCTCGGTGGTAGTGGCGGCCCGTACCGCAGAGCCGCGGGCGGGGCTGCCCGGCACCATCCACGACACGGTTGCTGAGATCGAAACCGCCGGCGGCCGCGCCCTGGCCGTGGCCTGCAACGTTCGCGAGGAGGACAGCATCCGCGAGATGGTCAACCGCGCGCTGGACGAGTTCGGCGCGGTGGACGCGCTGGTCAACAACGCGGGCATCGGAGGCTATGCCCCCTTCCTCCAGATGACGCTTCGGGAGTGGGACCTGAACATGGCCATCAACCTGCGCGCCCCGTTCATCGCCTGCCAGGCCGCCGCGCCCATCATGATTGAGCAGGGCGGCGGCAGCATCATCAACGTATCGTCCCACGCCGCCACCAACATATTCTCGTCCACCCTCGGCGAAGACCACGACGCGGGCATCACGCTCATCGGGCAAGCCTACGGCGCAGCCAAGGCGGGGCTGGAGCGTCTAACCTGGGGCCTGGCCGCCGAGCTGGGGCCGCACAACATCGCCGTGAACGCCCTGAAGCCCCTGCGCCCGGTAGCCACCGAGGGATTCCGCGTCCAACGCCCCGACGCCGACTTTTCCACTTGGGCCACGCCGGAAGATATGACCAAAGCCGCCGTCTATCTAGCCGCCCAGGACGCCCATGGCCTGACCGGCGCCATAGTAACCGACGAGGAACTAGTGCGCCGGCTGGGGTTGTAGCGGGTCGTAGGATGCGGAGGCTGTCACCACTCAGCTGGCTTGGTGATCACGCCCGTCGAGTCCTGCAATTGCGGAGGGAACTGGCAGTTTCGCAACGTGTTTGGCCGCAACCTTCTGACGAAAGTGGAGGCATCGGTGAGTTCTTTGGGCGTGTAGGCTTTCTGGTCCAGGTTAGGGTTTACAACACCCACCGGAAACCCCAACCTGTCGCGCACCATTCTAATCGGCAAGGCCAAATCGGAATCGTTGGAAATTACGACGGCCTGTTCATATTCTTTGTCAACGCCGTCCATGAGAAGATAGGAAGCCAGATTAACGTCCGTTCCTTTCTCTTCTGTATTCCATATCTCGACGATGCGAGGATGACCCGGAATGGGAGTTACCAACGGCCTGGATATCCGGCGGTTTCGGAATTGCCCGTAGTGAACGGTGAGGACAGGGATGGTTTCCAGGGCCCGGATGTACGTTATTTGGTGAATCGGCGCTTGAGGATCGTTCGGCCTTTCTTCGACCAGGGCGGTGAAGTATCTAATGCGATTAACTTGGTGAGCAGGGGTCAGGGCCTGGCAGAGCTGGTAGAGGTCAAGCCATTGATGAAGAGTGCCCCTCATTGCCCGGTAGAATAGATTGAAGCCGTCGATGTAAAAATTAGTCAGCAACCCTACCTTCCCACAAAAACAGAGACCGCCGAAAGGCGGTCTCGACCCTACCATCGAAACAATAGGGGAAGTACGTAATTAGGCTAACAGGGATACGCCCCAGAGTCAACCTCGATAAGGAGCGTCTGATGGACTTCGCGTTTACCCCCGAGCAGCAGGCCCTCAAGGACAGCGTCCGTCGTCTGGCCGAAGAGCGCATCTCGCCCATCGCGGCGGAGGCCGACGAATCGGCGCACGTTCACCGGGGGCTGATGGCCATCCTCGCCGAATCGAAGCTGCTGCGCTACACCGTCCCCGAGGGGTATGGCGGCTTCGGCATCCGGGTCATCAACCTGTGCATCATCCGCGAAGAACTGGCCCGCGTGTCGGCCCAGGCAGACACCAATTTCATAATGCAGGGCCTGGGCAGCTTTCCCATCACCCTCGGCGGCACCCACGAGCAGAAGGCTCGCTACCTCCCGCCAGTCGCCCGTGGCGAGGCCATCGCCGCCTTCGCCCTAACCGAACCCCACGCCGGTTCCGACGTTCTCAGCATGACCACCGAGGCCGTCCCCGACGGCGATGACTGGGTGCTTAACGGGCGCAAGAAATTCATCAGCCAGGCTGGCGATGCCTCCACCTACACCGTCTTCGCCAAGACCGACCCCGGACAGGGCAGCCGCAGCCTGTCGGCCTTCATAGTAGAGCAGGGAACTCCGGGCTTCGACGACTCGCAGCGCCTGGAGCTGATTGCGCCCCACCCCATCGGAGAGCCGGCCTTCAACAACTGCCGTGTACCGCAGGGCAGCCTCATTGGCGAGCGCGGACAGGGGTTGCGCCTCGCCCTCGGCACCCTCGATACCTTCCGCACCACCGTGGCCGCCGCAGCCATCGGCATGGGCCTGGCCGCCTACGAGGCCGCCCTGGACTACGCCCGCAACCGCAGTATGTTCGGCCAGCAGCTCAGCGATTTCCAGGCCACGCAGTTCAAGCTGGCCGACATGGCCGTGTCGCTGGACGCTGCCCGCCTGCTGGCCCACCGGGCGGCCTGGCTGAAGGATTCTGGACAGCCGACCATCATCAAGGAGGCATCCTTCGCCAAGCTGTTCGCCACTGAGGCCGCCGCCCGCATCGTCAACGAGGCCGTCCAGATTCACGGCGGCGCCGGGCTGGAGAAAGGCAATCGCGTCGAGCGCCTGTACCGCGAGGTACGCGCCCTGACCATCTACGAGGGCACCTCGGAAATCCAGCGCCAGACCATTGCCCGCCAGCTGCTGCGTGAGTAAATCCAAGGCAGTGCCCCGTCAATCGCATTGGCTTTAACCACCTAATGCAACCCTATCGCGCAGGGGCGAAAAGCTGTGCGTCCCTGCATACTGATTCGAGAGCGAGAACGGAACGATGAATCTTACCTACTACGGACATTGTGCCTTCCACTGGGAGACGCCCGGCGGCGTTACTGTGATGGCGGACCCATATCGTAACCAGGCGGATCGCTACTGGTTCAGTAGGCTCTTCCCGGATATCCACTGCGACCTTGGGCTTATCAGCCACGCCCACTTCGACCACGACGCGGCTGACCGCCTGCCGGAGCTGGCCTCGGTGATACGGATGCCGGGCGAGTTCACCGCCGGCGACCTGCATATTCGAGGCATCGGAGATCTCCACTCCGGTGCGTCCCGGCTGAGAGATTTCCCCAACGTGATGTTCCGGCTGGAAGTGGGCGGCGTAAGTTTCCTGCACATCGGCGATAACCGAGCCGACTGGCCGCCGGAGGTTGCCCGAGCCGTCGGCGATGTCGACGTGCTTCTGGTGACGGTGGACGACTCCATTCACCTGCTGACCTACGACCAGGTGGACGGGCTGGTGCAGCGCCTGGAACCCAGCGTGGTCATACCGATGCACTACGGCATCCCCGGCGTGACCACCGGCGAATGTGAGCTGCTCCCGCCAGAACGGTGGCTGGAACGCCAGGAGACGGTGCGCCGCCTTGATTCCCACCAGGCCGGCGTCTCCTCCGGCAGTCTGCCCTCCAGTACCGAGGTCTGGCTCTTCCAGCCCGCCCCCGAATCTCTGAATGCACTGGAAGTCGGGCCTTAAGTGGCCGTTCGCTCCAGTGGAGAACCAAGTCAAGGGAGCCTTTCTCGCCTTGCCGATAGAGCCTGTGGGCCGTAGAATGCCGGAAAGCCAACTGCGTATCTGAGTCAACGTCCGGGAAAGGGAGTTACCAAAATGGCAGGACTGAACCATCCCTTGGAGAACGTCAGAGTGATTGACCTGGGGCGGCACCAGGCCGGCCCCCGCTGCGCCCAGGTGCTGGCCCGCATGGGCGCCGAGGTCATCAAGGTGGAAAGGCTCGGCGGCGAGGAAACCCGCTATCACGGCCCTTGGGTCAAGAAGCAGTCTTCCTACTGGGTCCAGTACAACTCCGGCAAGAAATCCCTCTCCATCGACCTGCGCAAGGAGGAAGGCAAGGAAGTCCTGCGGGAACTGGTCAAGGTCTCCGACGTGGTGGTGCAGAACTTCCGGCCCGGCACCATCGAGAAGATGGGCTTCGGGTATGAGACCCTCAAGGAGCTGAACCCCCGCATCATCATGGTCAACGTGTCGGCCTACGGGCAGTTTGGGCCATATAAGGACAACATCGGCTACGACCCCATCGGCCAGACCATGTCGGGCATCACGATGGTCACCGGCGAAGAGGGTATGCCGCCGATCCGCACCGGGGTGCCGATCATCGACCGGATCACGGCATTGCACGCGGCCATCGGCACGCTGGCGGCGCTGCACGAGCGGGAGGTGTCCGGCGAGGGGCAGTCGATGGACGTGTGCCTGGCCGACACCGGCTACTCCATGACCGAGATACCGATCACGGCCTACCACGGGACCAAGATAGCGCCCAAGCGCGGCGACACCACGGCGCCGCCGTCGGGCATCTACCCCTGCAAGGAGGGCTGGGTGCTGATCTCGGCAGGCGACCAGCACCACTGGCACCGGGTCTGCAACGCCTTGGGCAAGCCGGAATGGCTGGAAGACCCGCGCTTCAACACGAGGCACGAGCGGCTGGCCAACGCCGCGCTGGTGAACACGGCGATTCGGGAGTTGCTGTCCGAGAGGACGATGGAGCAGGCGATAGCGCACTTCACGGAGCACGACGTGGTGGCGGCGCCGGTGAACACGATCCCGCAGGCGGCGGAGGACCCGCACCCGTGGGAGCGGCGGGCGATGGTGGAAGTGCCGGACTTCCTGGCTGGGGAGATAGCGGTGTCGGGCGACTACTGGCACTTCTCGCGTACCCCGGTGAACATCGGCAGCACGCCGCAGGTGGGAGAGCACAACGAGGAAGTGCTCTCAGGCATCCTGGACTACAGCGAGGAGCAGATCGAGGCTTTCCGCCAGAACCGGGTCATCTCCGAAGAACACTACTACGACGACATCCCGGGCTAGAACGGGTGTAACGGCGCGGATTATGAGCATCAACTACAGCGGAGGAGGGGCGGCGACGGCTTTTCGCGGCGTCGGCGAGTCGCCTAAAGATGAGCGGCCCGCGATACCCGAGCGGCTGTTGTGGAAGCTGTGGAAACGCCGTGCTGCCCGGCAGGACGAGTTCCGCACCGGCGCGGGTTCGCGTGTCCGTGTGCTGTACCCCGGCCGCGCCGGAACCTCCGCCGGTCCTGACTTCCGCGACGCGCTGCTGGATGTCGAGGGCTTGGGGCTGGTGCGCGGCGACGTGGAAATCCACCTGCGGCAACGCGACTGGACTGCCCACGGCCACGGCGATGACCCCAACTACAGCGGCGTGACGCTTCACGCCGCGCTGGAAGTGGACAGCCCGGAGACTGCTCTCCACAGCGGGACGTCCGCGCCGGTCGTATCGCTGTCCGGACTGCTGGCCGGGGAAGACGACGTAGAGTCGGCTGTGCCCGACGATGCGCAGGTAGCGTCCGAGCTTTGGGAACTGCTGGCCCGCCGCGGCTACTCGCGTCCCGGCAGCGCGCCGGAAACCGGCAGCCTGCTGGACCGGGCTGGCGATGAGCGGTTCCGGCGGAAGGCCGCCGTGCTTGCCCGGTTTGCCCAAGAGCAGGGGCCGGAGCAGACGTTGTATGAAGCGCTTCTGGAAGGTTTGGGCTATCGTAACAATCAGCAGCCTTTCGTCAAACTGGCGCAGGCGGCCCCGGTTGCTATGCTGCGCCGGGCGGCGTTGCCGGTGCTGGCCGAGCAGCGTCCGATGGCGCTGCGCCACTGGCTGCTGGCAGTGGCGGGTCTCGCCGACTTCGCCCCGCCCCGCTTGCCGCCCGGACTCGGCCCGGCCATGGAGCGGAAGGAATGGCATCTGTTCCGCGTCCGCCCGGCAAATCATCCGGCGGCGCGAATCGAAGGCGCGGCGGAACTGGTGGCGCGGTTCTTGGAGCGCGGGCTGCTCGTGGGCTTGGCTGATGCAGCCGGATCGTCGGGGCAACTCACCGCCGCCCTGGCCGTTGACGGGCGAAGTGGCGGCTCGGCCCCCATCGGCGCAGGCCGGGCGAAAGACCTAGCGGTCAACGCAGTCCTTCCGCTACTGCACACCATTGACGAAGACAGCCTTGACGGCGGCGCAGAGTCTCCATACCTGGCGCTTTACCGGCGTTTCTCCAAGCTGCAGGGCAACGAGGTCGTCCGCGAGATGACGACGCAACTGCTGCCGGAGGCTTGGCAGGCCGAGGTCAACAACGCCCGTAGGCAACAGGGTCTGCTGCACTTGGCAGCCCTGTTACGGGGCAGCGGGTAAATCCACTCCTTATCCCGTCCTGCTGCCTCCGTCATTCCCGCGAAAGCGGGAATCCAGGCGGGCTTTCGGGGACGCCCCTCCCCCTAACCCTCCCCCCAGAGGGAGAAGGGATTTTTATCAGGGCGACCGGCCTGAGACAGTTAGTCCGGCTCGGCCAGCGGGATTGCCAGAGAGGTGCGCATCCCTGCGTTGGGGGAGCGGGCGATATGGCCGTGGCCGCTGAGGTCTTCCGCCACCAGGATGTCACCCGGTTCCATCTGCACCTTGGAGCCGTCGGCGCACTCGAACTCGGCGGTGCCTTCCAGGTTGACCACGTATTGCCGACGCGGGGCGATGTGATAGTCGGAGAAGTTGGGGGCCTCCCGGCGGTTGATGTTGATGTCGCCGGGCCCGACCCGGTTCACAATCCCCGCCATCTCCTCAACGGAGACTTCCTCGAAGTGGGACTCGCCGTCACTGCCAGCGTAAACGCGGATAATCTTCATTTCGTCTCTCCCAAAAACGGAATTAACCACAGAGAACACAGAGTAATTTCTTATTTGATCCTTGGAGTCTCCGAGTCCCCTGTGGTGAACAACTTTAGTCGGCCAGCGGCACGGCCAGCAGGACGCGCGGCTCGTCGCCGAGGCCGCGGGCGATGTGGCCGTGTCCCGTAAGGTCCTCGGCCACCAGGATGTCGCCGGCGCCCATCTGGTACTTGGTGCCGTCGGCGCACTCGAACTCCGACTGCCCGCTCAGCCCGACCACGTACTGCCGGCGCGGCGCGGTGTGGTAGTCGGAAAAGGAAGGCGACGGGCGCGTGTTCAACTGCACGTCGCCGCTACCCTTCCGCTGGGCTATCCCGGCGAATTCCTCCGAGGATACTACCTGAAAGTGGGACTCGCCGTCGTCGCCCGAATAAACGCGGACTATCTTCATTTCAGTTCTCCTGAAAGTTGGAGTTGACCTTACTGGTCGGCCAGGGGGACGGTGGCGGTGATGCACTTGCCGCCGCCGATGCTGCGGGTGGTGTGGCCCTGTCCGGTGGTGTCCTCCACCAGCCGGGCGTCTCCCGGGCCGAACTGGTGCACCGAGCCGTCGCCAACGCCAATCTCGATGCCGCCCTGAATGCAGATGACGTACTGGCGGCGCGGGGCCGGGTGCCAGTCAATGAAGTGGCCCGAGTCCCGCTCGGTGAAGGTGATGTTGGTCACGGCCCTGGGGTTGGCCAGTTCGGGATGGTCGGCCAGGCTCTGTTCCTCGATGTGGGTCTGCCCGTCGTCGCCGCTGTACATCCGGTAGATGCCCATAATTTGCTGGCTCCTGCGAAAGATTCTCTCCCACCGGGAGAGTGTCAACGTGAGGTCGTTTCTATGCCAAGGGAATGACGGCGCTGATGCTGGGCGTGTCGCCCGGCACGCGGGTGGTGTGGCCCTGCCCGGTGGTGTCCTCCACCAAGCGGGCGTCGCCGGGGTTGAAGGTGTGGGTGGCGCCGTCGCCCAGCCCGATTTCGATGTTGCCCGACAGCGAGATGATGTACTGCCGCCGCGGCGCGGGGTGCCAGTCAATGAAGTGCCCCGGCTCCCACTCGCGGAAGGTGATGGTCGAGACGGCAATGGCCCCCGACAACCCCGGATGCTCGGCCAGCTTCAGCTCTTCCAGATGACTCTGCCCGTCATCGCCGGAATACAGTCGGTAGATGCCCATTTGTTCCTCTCCTGGTGGTCTATGTGTGATAGCCTGCAAGTCTCGCCGCATCATCAACGTAGTCGCCAGTTTCGCGGATGCGCCGCTCCACCTCGTCCGCGGGCTCGCAGACTCCCAGGTAAAAGCAGGCGCCATGCAGTTCGCTCTGCCTGGAGTGATAGCGTCTGCGCAGAGGACGGACGGCATGGTCTTCCGTGGCCAGCCCTGCCAGTCCCCGTGTGGTATCGGAGGATATTTCCGGCTCCACGCCTGTCCGGGCAAGTATGAGCGCGTCAGTGGCGCGCTTCGTGGCGCACCACGCCTTCTCTGCCGCGTCGCGGATGTCGCCCAGCGCCAGCAGCCGCAGCGCGTCGGCGTGAACCGCCCGGGCGTCGGCGAAAATAGCGGATACGCGGTCGATGGCTACCATGCGATATATCTTGCTCCCCGTTTCGATGTGTTCTGCGGCGTAGCTTAAACGTCGGCGCGGCGCGTGGCAACCGCCAGGTGTCAGTCAAGTTGAACGCCGAGAGCGCGGAGGACGCCGAGGTTTATTTATCTCGGGGTTTGGGCGCGTAAATCCAGCCTTCGAGTTTCGCAAGCTCATTGTTATCGTCGGGACAGTCAAATTGGCTTCTGCAGCGCGTCCACAACGCTGCCGCGACCAACGCAATCACTGAATCCAAACAGTCATCATTAGCTCTGCATCCAAGGCATACTGCTGAAAAATTCTCGAACTCTAAATCGGCTTTGTCTGCCAATTCAGAGATGATTAGGTCTCGGTTGGCAAAAGCGTCCTTTGCATTCTTGTATCCCTTGGCGACCACTCTTTGGAATCCTACTCTTTCCAGAACTGCACCAGGCATCACCTCCAGTAGTGTCACCTTGTCTGATTCTTCCCCAATTAGCTCAAGGGGTGGCACATACCAGCGGCCGGGATGGTCGGTGTGCAATTTATGTAGCATGTTCATTCCACTGTATGTCATACTAGCCATCCGAATGTTGAGAGGCGCTAGGCTGCCTGGAAAGCGATCATCACTTGACCGTTTGAGGTTCTTCCCGACGCTCTTCAAGCATTCCAAATTCATACCCGATACTTTGCACCAGACGTGACTCATATCTATTGCGTCGCCATGAATGCCCTTGACAACCTGCTCTGGTAAGCCGAAAGGAAAATCGATGGCGGCCACAGCCGGAGGCGTCACAGTTGTAAGCCAGTGGAACAGGTCTTCCCGACGCATCGGCAACACCCTATCAATCCTGAGCAAGCCGCCTTCGGTTAGCACTCCCTGAGCGACCCAAGTATTTCGATCATCTTTTGCCCCGCTGAAATCCACGCCCCATATCGTCCGGTCTGCCATCGCGTTGGCCTCCGTGCTAGAATTGGCCCGGCTTTAGCCGCATTATAGCAACTGAAAATAGGTTTCAGGGGTGTTGATATGGACTTCACGACGCGACGGGCGCGATACCGGGGGATTCTGGCCGGGGACAAGTGCGTGCATCCGGGGTCGGTGTTCGACCCGATTTCGGCGCGGATTGCCGAGGATTTGGGCTTTGAGGTGGGGATGTTCGCCGGGTCCATCGCTTCTTTCACCGTGCTGGGGGCGCCGGACATCGTGGTGCTGACGCTGACCGAGTTCGCCCAGCAGATACACCGCATCTGCCGCGCCGGCGACCTGTCGCTGATGGTGGACGCCGACCACGGCTACGGCAACGCGCTGAACGTGATGCGCACGGTGGAGGAGCTGGAAACCGCCGGCGTGTCGGCCTTGACCATCGAGGACACAGTGCTGCCCATCAGCTTCGGCGCGGGCGGCGCGCAACTGCTGTCCGTCGAGGAGGGCGTGGGCAAGATGAAGGCGGCGCTGGCTGGCCGCACCGACCCGGCTCTGACCATCGCCGGACGGACCAGCGCGCTGCGTATTTCGGGCCTTGAGGACACCATCAAGCGGGCCAAAGCCTACGAGCAGGCCGGAGTAGACGCCATCTTCCTCGCCGGGGCCTCCACCCGCGACGAGGTGGCGGCGGTGGCCGCCGAGGTTTCGCTGCCGCTGCTGCTGGGCGGCACCACCGGCGAGTTGCAGGACAAGGAATGGCTGGGGGCCAACGGCGTCCGCGTGGCCCTGCAAGGCCACTTGCCCTTTTCGGCGGCGGTCAAGGCGGTCTACGACACGCTCAAGGCCCTGCGCGACGGCGTGCCGCCCGCCGACCTGCGCCCCAACCTGGCAACGGACGAGCAGATGGGCCAGTTCACCCGCCGCGCCAGCTACGACCAATGGACGGCGGACTTCCTGAATTAGTCTTCAACGCCGATGACGTAGGGGCGCACAGCCGTGCGCCCTGCGGTCGGCTGTGTGGGAAAGACGGTAAAAGGGCGCACGGCTGTGGCCCCTACGGATGACAGGTCTGTGGTCAATTCCCCCGTCCGCTGTTTTGGGATAAACTATCTGCGAATCCGAACCGATACAGGAGGGAACCCGTGAACGTCTTTTACAATCACCTGCACTTCCGCAGCGCCGACCCCGATGACGCCGCCAAGTTCTACTGCGACAACTTTGGGGCCGAGATCGTGGCGGAGCGGCCGCTGTCCAACACCAAGTCCATTGAGCTGTCGCTGAACGGCGCCTACCTGATGACCATCTCCGGGCGGGCCCAGGGCGAAGACCCGGTCGCCGGATCCACCGAGCCGCGCTACGGCCTGGACCATCTGGGCTTCCAGACCGACGACATCATGACTCTGGCGGCCACGCTGAAGTCCAACAACATCCACTTCAACTGCGACCCGTGGGTCATGCCCTCCGGCTCCGCCGTGGCCTTCATCGTCGCCCCCGATGAGGTGAGCGTCGAGATTATCCAGCGCCCCGCCGCTGGCGAAGAGAAGGTCGTGCTGGCCTAGCTCCCGTGCTGGTCCAGCTCCGGGGTTGTTCCAACCGTAGGGGCGCGCAGCCGGGCGCGCCTTTTTACTTGCCCCTAAATCCCCTCGAAGAAATCCGCGCCGACCGTTTCGCCCGCGGCCACCGGCGGCTGGGCGCGGACGTAGAACTCGCGGCCCAGGATGCGGGCGGTAACCTCGCGGGGGACGCGGTGATAGGGCCAGTCGGGGGCCACCTGGGTGCGGTGGCAGAGGATGCAGGCGATCTTGGCCTCCATGTCGCCGTCGCCGGAAACGTCCAGCTCTAGGTGCAGCTCGTCGTCCGGGACGCCCTGAAGCTCCTGCTCCGGGGTGGGCATGGGCCAGTTGATGCCCTCGCCGCGCAGGGCCTCGGCCCACTGGCGGCGGAAACCGCGCGGGCGCACGCTGTAAAACAGCCGCTGCGGCTGGAACGGCTCCAGTCCGCCGGACAACTGATGCGGGAATGCGGCGGGGTCGGCGGCCAGCCGGAACGCCTCGGCGGTGTGCTCCGAGATGGCGATGTGGTCGGGGTGGCCGTACAGCCCGTCCGGCCCGAAGGTCAGCGCCACTTGGGGGCGGAACCGGCGCAGCTCCAGCACCAGACGCTCCACGACCTCGGCGGCGCTGGCGTTGATGAACGCCTTGGGGTGGCTGTTGGACTCCCAGCCCTGCATCCCGGAATCGCGGTAGCCCCAAACGTCGTTGCTGCCCAGCCGCAGGGCGCGCACGGCGCAGGAAAGCTCGACCTTGCGAATCTGCCCCAGCGTCTCCCGCGTGGCCGACCCCTCCTGCCGGATTTCGCCCTCCTCGCCGAGCGTGGTAGTGACCAGCCGCACGTCCACCCCCCGCCGGGAGTGGGCCGCCAACGCCCCGCCGACCGGGAACGCCTCATCGTCCGGGTGAGCAAAACAGGCCAGCAATCGATGCTCGGGCATAACAGTCATTCCGCCTATACTGTAATTTATCCGCCGATGCGGACGTTTCAGATACGCTCTGATTCCGCAACGCGAGATGTCAGTGCGGCATATAGTACCAGCATCAGGATTTCACTCGCGTTTTGATAGTGCTATCTGCGTTCTTAGTCTCAAACAAATCGGGCCGGGATTTGATTAGCAAGGACAATTTATTATGTCCATGGCTGCTGAGCTTAAAACCAGGTGGCAAATTGCTCCCCACGGCAGCCATGTCGGCCCAGCCGTCTTTCGCCGCGGTTTTCTTGACCGCGCTACCGACAATGTCAGCCCAGTCGGGACGGCTTGCCTTCTGGGTCTTTTGAGGGGCGCTCTTATTTTGAACAGGAGGACTTGCCTCTTTGACCTTAGCTCCTCCACCACCCTGCGAGGAAAGGCTTTCGGTGCTGACGAAAACGTTGCACGCATTCACGAAGGCTTTGGGTGTATCCGAGCGCCCGACACCCATCACGAACAGGCCCTGCTCCCGGATTCGCATTGCCAACCTGGTATAGTCGCTGTCGCTGGAAACTATACAGAACCCGCCAACGGCTCCGGTGTGAAGCAAGTCCATAGCCTCGATAACCAATGCGATGTCCGTGGCGTTTTTGCCCGTCGCGTTGGGAAACTGTTGCACTGGCTGCGCGGCGTGAGATTGCAGCGAATCTTTCCATCTCGACACACTGGGTGTCGTCCAGTTGCCGTAGATGCGGCGCACCGTCACGATTCCGTGTTTTTCCGTTGCGGCCAAAATAGGCCCCATCAGCGAAGGCTGTGCATTGTCGCCGTCTATAAGCAGGGCTATGCGCCGTGATTTTGAGGTCATGGATTGCGCGCCTGATATACAAATAGCTGGGATAGCAGATGCCGCCCCGCGAGCGGCTTTCCCCCAAGTCGACTGGCTTGGGTATTTTCTATTCTACACTACTGCCCTACCTTCAATTTCTCCGTTAATATGTAGTGGGCGGAGCGGCGGATATTTTTCAGGCGTGAGCGTAACCCGGTGTACTTGTCGGAAACTGAACTGGACATACCCCCGGCCCCGGCGGGCGTGGGCCTGCTGGACTGGCTGACGCGGCAGGTGGGCGAGCGGCTGCCAGCGGGCCAGTCACCCCTGCGGCTGGTGGTCACGGCGTCGGACGGCCGGGGCTGCCGCTGCGAGGTCACCACGCTGGCGGATGACGGCGGTTCCCCGTCAAGCGAGCGTAACGGCGTCCCGCAGGGCGGCGTCACCGAGTTCCGCCTGCGGGAGAGCGAGAACACCGCGCAGTTTAACGCCGTGCTGCTGGTGCCGACAGGCATTGGCGCGGTCATCGGCGGACACGCCGGCGACGCTACCCCGGTGGCCCGGCTGCTTGGCTCCGTATGCGACACGCTGATAACCCATCCCAACGTGGTCAACGCATCGGACATCAACGAAATGCCCGCCAACGCGCTGTACGTCGAGGGCAGCGTGGTCTGCCGTCTGCTGATGGGAACGGCGGGATTGCAGCCGGTGCGGGCCAACCGGGTGCTGGCGGTCATAGACGCCCATCCCAACGTTCTGTTCACCGAGCTGGCGATCAACGCCGTGAACGCGGCCCATGCTTCCTACGGCCTGCTCTGCCCCGGCGTCATCACGCTGGAGCCGCCGCTGGTGATGCGCTCCACCTACACCGGCTCCACCCGCGCCGCCGGCTGCGTCGAGGATATTGACCGGCTGTTTGAGCTGCTGGACTCGCGGCGGGGCGAATTTGACGCCGTCGCGCTGTCGTCGGTGATTTCCGTCCCGTTCAACTATCACGGAGACTATTTCGGCAGCGGCGGCGATATGGTCAACCCTTGGGGCGGCGTGGAGGCGATGCTCACCCACGCTGTCTCCGGCCGCTACGATGCGCCGTCGGCCCACTCCCCGATGCTGGAGTCGCAGGAAGCGCTGGACGTTGACGTCGGCGTGGTGGATCCCCGTATGGCCGCCGAAGCGATTTCGATGACCTTCCTGCAATCGGTGCTCAAGGGCCTGCAAAGAAGCCCGCGAATCATAACCGCCCGCGACGCCTGGCGAGACGCCAACGTGCTGACGGCCCGCGACGTGTCTTGCCTGGTCCTGCCGCAGGGCTGCCTGGGCCTGCCAACGCTGGCCGCGCTGGAGCAGGGCATCCCGGTCATCGAAGTGCGGGAGAACGCCAACCTGATGCGCAACGACTTGTCGGCCCTCCCTTGGCGCTACGGGCAGTTCCACTCCGTCGCCAACTACTGGGAGGCGGCGGGCGTCATGGCGGCGCTGAAAGCGGGCATCAGCCCCGCGTCGGTGCGCCGCCCTCTCGCGTCGGTGCCGGTGCAGAAAGCTGTCGCCCCCTTCTCGTCTCAGCCACCGGCTGCGTAGGGGCGCATAGCCGTGCGCCCCACACCCAGGGTTTTCATTCTCTCCATCTGAGCCGGGGTGGAGAGGTTACAAGACCTTCCTGCGTTGCGCCTACGTTGCGGCGCGGTCCCACCGGAGCGCTTCGAGGCAAATGACATGGCTTCACTTCCCGATGCTGCCTGAGTGGCTGGATTTTTTTCGTTTTCCCGGCCATTTCCGGTCATTTCCGGCTGAGGGGCTGGATTTTTCGTTTCCCGGTCAATTCCGGTCATTTCCGACTGAGGGGCTGGATTTTTCGGTTTCCCGGCCATTTCCGCTCACTTTTTGAGTTCCGCCGCGGGGCCGGGTTCGCGGACGGATTTTCGGCGGGGCTGTCACGGGCGCACGGCTGTGCGCCCCTACATTTATTGGCGCGCGGCTGTGCGTCCGTGCATTTATTATGATAGGGAGGCGTCACAGGGCATGGCAAGGGGCAACTGTCAGCAGTTTTAGTTTCAGGTTCAGCGCGGTTGCGACGGAACGGGGCTGTGCTGCTGATGGAGGGACGTCCGGCGGGTTATGGCAGGAGGGCAGAAGGTTTTCCTGCTGTGGGACGCCCTCACCCTAATCCTCTCCCTCCGGGAGAGGGGACTTTTCTCGACAATCAAAAGACCTTGCCCTGCGCCCTCTGCGCCCTCTGCGTTGAAACAAGGCTATGCTAGAATTGCCCAATGGATGTAGCGACGTTCGATTCGGTGGATACCCCGGCCTTTGTCTACGACGAGCGGGCCATTGACCGCCTGATTGACTACGCCGCGCCCTTGCGGGAAGGCGGGCGGTGTCGGTTGCTTTTCGCCATCAAGTCCTTTTCCTTTGCTCCCGCTCTGCGGGTGATGGCGCCCCGGCTGGATGGCTTCGCAGTTAGCTCGCTGTATGAGGCGCGGCTGGCCCGCAGCGTTGCCGGCGACGGGGCGGGCGGCGCGTCGGTGCATATCACCACGCCGGGGTTCCGGGGCGATGAGGCCGACGAAATCGGCTCGCTCTGCGACTACGTGTCCTTCAACTCGCTGAACCATTGGGATAGGTACTCCGGCAGGCTCAAGGGGCAAGTCAACTGCGGGCTGCGGGTGAATCCGCAGCTTTCCTTTGCCGATGACTGCCGCTACGACCCCTGCCGCCCGCAGTCCAAGCTGGGGACGCCGCTGGACGACCTGGCCGCCGTGTGGCGGGACAGTCCGGCACGGCTGGACGGGGTGCGCGGCCTGCTGGTGCACTCCAACTGCGACTCGCCCGACTTCGGCGAGCTGCGGGCCACCGTGGAGCGGCTGCAATCCTGCGTTCCCGGCCTGCTGCGGCAAGCGGAATGGGTCAACCTGGGCGGCGGATACCTCTTCGAGGAAGATGGGGAGGCGTGCCAAAACCTTGACGATCTTTGCTGGGCGGTTGATTCCCTTCGGTCGCAGTTCGGGGTGGAGGTCTTTCTGGAGCCCGGCTCCGGCCTCATCCGGGCCGCCGGGTATTTCGTCGCCACGGTGCTTGACCTTTTCCCGAGCGGCGGCGCGGCGGTGGCGGTGCTGGACACCTCGGTCAACCATATGCCGGAGGTGTTCGAGTACGGCTTTCAGCCGGACGTGGTGGGCGCCGTTGACGCGCAGACGGGCGCGGAGAACGGCGACGCCCCCCACGAGTACCTGCTGGCCGGCTGCACCTGCCTGGCCGGCGACCTGTTCGGCGCCTACCGCTTCCCGCATCGGCTGAGCGTGGGCGACAAGGTGGTGTTCAGCAACTCCGGGTCATACACGCTGACCAAGGCCAATACGTTCAACGGGGTCGCCCTGCCGTCGGTCTACGCCCTGGGCACGCGCGGCGAGCTGGTTCTCCAAAGCCGCCCGTCCTTTGCGGAGTATGCCGCCCGCTGGGGCCTCTGAATGAGTAATAGAGTTCCCTCTCCCTCTGGGAGAGGGTGAGGGCGTACCCGGTGCCTCACATACTGCAAATATCCGACACCGCATCCACCCGGCAGTGCTCGCTACGCCTCGAGCCGGAGGACGTTGACCTGCCGCTGGGGGCGCTGCTCGACCGCTGCCTAAAGCGCGCGCCCATGGACCGGCTGCTGCGGGAGTCGCGGATAACCCAAAGTTCCGCCGATACGCTCTACGCACTGCAAGACCTGGTGTACGCCAGCGACGACTCCGGGAGGCTGATGGATATGTTCGCCGGTGTGGCCTTCACCGACGGCGGCAGCCCCATCAAGCTGGACACCGCCCCCGCCGTCCACCCGGCGCAGGCGGCGGGGCAGGGAATCTCGCTGCTGGACATCGGCATAGACCGCATCGCCGCGGACTACGACCGCAACTGGACCGGGTTCCACGCCCGCAAGTGGAACCGCGCCCCGCAACGCTACGCCGGTTTCGTCCATGACTCCTTGGCCGCCGATTACGGGCCGCCGGAGGCCGACGAGATTCTGGAACTGCGCTCCACCGGCCAGAAGCTGCAATTCCTGAAATCCTTGGCCCAGCGCATCTGGCGAAGCCAGTTCGAGAACTATTCCCGCTTCATTGGCGGCAAGCTGGTCTACAAGTCGGGCGACGAGACCATTGACAACATACTGGACGGCGGTGGGGCCATCTGCTCGGAAAAGGTGCAGGCTCTGAAATTCCTGACCGACCACTACGGGCTGGAGTCCGAGTACCTCATCGCCGGACAGGACGCCAACGGCCCGCTGCCGGTGGAGAAGCTGCGGGGCCTGCTGGCGACCTTCGATTTCAGCTTCGCCAAACGCTATATGCGCTACTGGCAGCACACCGCGCTGCTCTACCGGGTGGACGGCAAGCGAGTGCTGGTGGACGCCACCAACGGCAACGTTCCTTTCCTGTTCCTTCAGGACGCCGACGCCGACCGCCTGCTGCGCTGTCAGGACAAGCAGCCGGTGCCGGTGAAGATGGTCGAGTCCGAAGAACAGTTTTATTACCACGAAACCCCGCAGGACATCCCGGAAAACCTGTTCTTCGCGTTGGAGGGCTGGATTCCCTACTCCGACCTGATGCAGGTGTTCGACAACGAGCTGGGGCTGTTCTTGTCTGCCGACTTCTACGTCGCGCCCATCTCCTACCGCAGCGAGCGGGAGTTCCAGCGCGCTCGGGACGAGTTCCTGGAGGTCTGCCGCCGGGGACAGCTCCAATGTTCGATAACCGGGGACTGGACGCTGGACTCGCCCTTGGGCCGCACCTTCGAGGAGGCGGAGCCGGAGGTGAGCCGCCGCATCCTGCTGGCCCGCGAGCACCTGCTGGGCCGCCTGGACCAGTGCGACGGCCCCGGCCATGAGGCCGGATTGGTCATAATCAAGCTGCGGAATCAAATATCCCCTCTCCCAGAGGGAGAAGGTTAGGGGGATTGTGAATACCGCGCGGGAACGCCCCCACCCTAACCCTCCCCCGGAGGGAGAGGGGACTTTTCTTGCCGCAGGTCTGTTTCGCTATTGAACTAGGGTATAAACTTGCCCATATGAAGCCACGGCAACTGTCAACCGCCACGCTGCTGGCCCGGATCCGGGGCCACGACTTCGCGTCGCACTCCGACGGCGACCTGCGGCAGGCCATGCTGCGCCTGCAATCGCAGGCAGGCCACGCGGCGGCGGACGGCCTGCTGCCCGTCTGCTTCGCCATCGTCGTGGAGGCGATTGACCGGCGGCTGGGTGTATGGCGGCTCTTCGGCGATTCACCCCCTGAAATAATCCGCCGGGACGGCTCCGGCGACGATTCGCGAGTCATTTCCCAAGCCGTGGCCGACGTTGCCCGGCAGCGGAAGTACCGGAGGCTGGGGGACATTCTTCTGCCTGCCGAGTTCTACCCAGCGGCGCGTTGGGAGGACGAGCAGGGCATTCTGCGGTTCTGCGCCACCGATGAGCAGATACTAGCTGGGATTCACCTGTTCCGGGGCAAGGTGGCGCAGATGGCCGCAGGCGAGGGCAAGACGGCCGCCATCGCCTTTCCCGCGGCGCTCCATGCCATTCTGGGCAATCCGGTCCACGTGGTAACTTCCAACGATTATCTGGCGGAGAGGGATGCCGCGCTGCTGGAGCCGGTCTACCAGTCCCTCGGCCTCAGCGCCGGCGCAGTTCTGGCTCACATGGAGGATGGGGAACGCCGGCACGTTTACCGCCGGGACATCGTTTACGGAGCGATGCGCGAACTGGGTTTCGACTTCCTGCGCGACAACCTGAAATCTGCGCCCGGCGAGCGGGTTCAGCAGCGCTCCGGGTTGTCTGATACGGTCGCCATCGTTGACGAGGCCGACCATGCCCTGATTGACGAGGCGTTTACCCCGATGATTATTTCCGGCAACCCGGTGGGCGGCACCCGGTCGGCGGTGCGGGTCAACGGAATCGTCGCGGAGATGACCGGCTTGCAGCGCAGTCTGGCAAGCGAACTCGCCGGACGCCTTGCCCCGCCGGATGATGCCCCGCGCGCCAAGTCCGGCGGCCAACTCCCCCTGCTGGCCGAGCTGTTGCTGGCTGAGCCGGACAGCCCCGCGTTGCTGCAACACTTCGCCGTCCATCCGCGCCGTATGCGGCAGGCGTGGACGCTGGCCGAGCAGGACTACGACGCCCTGACTGCCGGGCTGTATTACGCCATCCATCCGGGGAACCGCGTCGTCACCCTGGTCGAGAAAGGGCGGGATTTTCTGGAGCGCCAGCTGGGCGGGTTCAACGACGGCGGAGCGCCGGACTATCACGACGGTCAGGACGGCGGCGGGAGCAGCGGCAATATCCCCCTGTCGGAGCGCAGGAAGCGGGCCGAAACTGCCGCCCGTCGCTCGGCGCGCCGGTATAGCCTGGAGAATCAGGTCAGTCAGTCCCTCACCGCCCACCTGCTGCTCAAACGCGGCATTGACTACTTGGTGGATGACGGTGTTGACGGCGGTGGCGTCGTGCTGATTGACCCGCACACCGGAAGGCCCAAGCCGGACAACATCTATCAGCACGGGTTGCAGTCGGCGGTTGAGGCGCGGGAAGGCGTGGCCGTTCGCCCGGAGCGCGAGACGCTGGCCCAGATTTCCGTCGCCGGGTTTCTGGACCGCTACGGGCGGATTGCGGGGATTACCGGCACCGCCGCGTCCGCCGCCGGGGAGTTCCGCCGCAAGTACGGGCTGGAAGTGGCCGTGCTGCCCCCGGTCTTTCTCTCGATGCGGACAGACCTGCCCCCCAAGGTTTACCTGGAGCGGCAGGACAAGTTGGCGGCGGTGGTTGACGAGGTTGCAGCCCGCCACCGCATGGGGCAGCCGGTGCTGGCAGGCACCCGGACGGTGGAGCAGTCGGAAGAACTGAGCCGCCTGCTTGACGAGCGGGAAGTGCCGCACCGGGTGCTCAACGCAGTGACCACTCACGCCGAGGCCCGCATCGTCCGCGACGCCGGCGCGTTCGGCGCGGTGACCGTCGCCACCCATTTGGCCGGACGGGGCACCGACATCCTCCTCGAACCCGGCCTGAACGCCCGGATGGCGCAGCAGTGCGTCGCCGAGATACGCCGGCTGCTGACCGGCGGACCGGGCGAACCGGGCGAGGCGGGAGCGGTTGACGTAACCTGCCCGTCGCTGGAACAGGCGGCCGTGTTGCGGGCCGGACTGGAACGCTCCGGCCTCTTCCACACGGCGCAAGGAGCCGGGGTCAGCGAGCTGTGCGTAACGTCGCGGGACGGCAGCGATGACCGGAGCGGACGCCACAGCCTGGAGTTTGCCCTAGGGCTGTGCGTCATCGGAACGGAAATTCACGATTCCAGCCGGATTACGCTCCAGCTCAACGGCAGAAGCGGACGGCAGGGCGAGTTCGGACTTACGCAGACCTTCTTGTCACTGGAAGACCGCTTGGTCAACCTTGACGCCGACGCCATCCTGAAGCTGTCCGGCTGCCGCCTAATTGACCTGGCCGCGGACGCCCCTGGGCGTACCTGCTTCACCGGCCCGGAGGTGACCCGCCGCATCGAGAGGTTGCAGGCCGCCGCCGAGCGGGAGAGCGAAGTCCAGCGCAGCCTGATTCAGGACTACGCCGCCGAGTTGGACCGGCAGACTCATCTGTATTACCAGAGCCGTCGGCAGGTCATTGACTCCGGGTCCGGCCCGGATGGCATCGCCGGGATGTGCCGGGAAACGGCTGACCGGGTGGCGTCGCGCCTCGCCGCCGGATACTTGGGCCAGGAAGCGGATGACTCTTATGCCCGGCGTTTTGAGGGCATGGCGGAGGAAATACGGCTGGACTACGGCGTGGACTGCTCGGAACTGTATGGCCTCGACCTGGGCCTGCTGCCCGGCGAGCTGGCCCGGCTGCTTGGCGCGAGGCTGGCCCGGCAAGCGGCCCGCGCCGGGGCCGGCGTATTCCCGGAGCTGGCCCGGCTGCTCTACCTGCAAGTCTGCGGCGACCTGTGGCCGGGACACATCACTGCGCTTCGGGACTCCATCGCCAGCCAGTTGTTGAGCGGCAACAATCACAAGTCGGGGGTGGCCCAGTACATCCGCCGCAGCGTCGAGGCGTGGCAGGGACTCTGGGAGCGGGTGGACGCGGAGTTTCTCTGCCGTCTGTCCACGTTCCCGCTGGCTGTTCCGCAAGCCTCGCTCCAGCCCCGGGTCGTGGTCAGCAGGGAGACGGAGCTGCTTCTGGCCGGGGGAACTGCCTCTACCTCTGGGGGAGGGCCAGAATGAATCCAGAATGAATCCAGAATGAACCGGGAGCAGGAGTGCGGCCCACATTCGCGCCGGTTCCTGCTATCGTGGAAATGGCGGGCGGGAATGACGGCTGCTTGAACTGGCGGTTACAATGGCAACACCCCACTGGAGGGGGAGCGAGGGCAACACCCCACTGGAGGGGGAGCGAGATGAAACGGCGACGATTACAATTCAGGCTTGGCACGGCCCTATCCTTGGGTGGCATCGTCGCGGCTGCGCCGCTGATTGCGGCCTGCGGCGGGCCCTCCTACGATGACTGGGCGGCTACCGACGGGGCCGCCGGGCGGATTAACCTGGACGACGTGCAGGAGGCGTTCAAGGATTCGGACAGCGTCACCGAGTTCGAGCGCCGGGTAAACGAAATTTACGAAGGCGACGGCCTAATCCTCATCCGCGCCCGGCAGGACGGGGGAGCCCTGACCCTGGAGGGCTGGGAAGACCTCAACAACGACAACGCCATTGACGAAGCCAACGACGACCAGCTCTTCTCCATAGTCAAGGGAACCAATAACGAATACGATATGAACGGGCACAACGGCAACGGCTACTATCGCAGCCACTTCGGGGCTGGCGATTTCCTCTTTACCTACCTGCTAATCTCATCCTTGTCCGGCCCCCGCGGGTATTACTACAACACGCCGGTCTCCCGGGGGGCGGATATGCGCGGCCAGCGCACCACCTACCGCAACTCCTCGGCCTATGGCGGGCAGGTGCAGCGCAACGCCAGCTACAGCAGCAGGCAGGCGACCTCAGGCGGTTCGAGCTACCGGCAGTCGCGGAGCAACGTCAGCTCCAACCGCAGTTCTTACCAGTCCACCCAGAGGTCCAGCGGCTCCTTCAAGACCAGCAACACCGTTACCCGCACCAGTTCCGTAAAGTCTTCATCCAGAAGTTCGGGATCCTTTGGCGGCGGGGGCGCGATGCGAGTGCGCGGGCCGGCGCGGCGGGGGCGCTAGGCATCCGTGATCTGACAAGCGAGCGGCGAGACGGCCCCTTCACGCTGCAAGCGTCCCTGAGCGGCATGGCCCCGGAGGACTGCTTGTGGCTGGAACTGCCGCCGGAGTTCAGCCAGGGTTCGCTCTCCGGCCTGCTGGATCGGGTTTTTCCCTCTGATGAGGCTCAGCGGAGAGAAATCGCGTCGCGGTTTGACCTCCGCGCCAACCCGGACCTGCCCGACATTTACGCCGTGTTCCTAGAAGTCTGCGCGGAATGGCGCGACTGGCGTTGTGCGCTGGCCGTCTCGTCGGCGACCGGCGACGGCGTTGACCTGGACGCCGCGGTATCCCACCTTCTTGCCCCCGGCCCGGACACGCCGCTGCTGTCCCTGCATCTGGAGCAGCAGTATCGCGCTCTGGAATACGCGGTGCGGCACGGCTTCTGGCCCAGCCGCGCGGAACTGCTCGGCTGGCTGCGGTCTCTGACAGCCCTCTACTTTCTGGACAAACACGAAGTCAGGCTGGATGCCGGGGAATCCGGCCCGGCTCTGGCCTCGGCGCTGGACGCTCTGCAATCGCAGGGACTGATTGCGCCTCAAGATTCTGAGGACGCCCCGCTACAGGATGCCGCGCCGGACGAACCATCCCGCTCCGTCATTACGTCCTCCGTCATTACGCCCTTCGTCATTACGGCAGAAGGTAGACGCTTTATCGGAAGGCTGCTGGACGAAACCGAGTCCCTAATCGAACTGTATGACCACTACCAGGACACTATCATTGACCTCGACCGGGACTTGGTGGAGTTCGGCACGGGCCGGGGCATAGACCTGCGGGTCCAGGCGTTCTTGGCCGATGAACTGGCCCCCGTCCACGCGGTTTTCCTGCTGCGGCTGTACGACGGGACGCTGGACGACCGGCGAGACGGCTGGACAAGAGCCATCGAGGACGAAGAATTTTACGAGGGAATACTGGAGCCGGTGGTCAACCGTTACGGCGTTGACCCGGCGGCGATGGAGCGGGTCATCGAGAGCGGCTACGCCTGGCTGGAGGAGCGTCAGGAGCAGGCGCGCCGGGAAGAGGAACAGCGGGAAATCCTGCGGCGGGCCGGCGGGGAACCGTCGTAGGGGCGCCACCGCATGGGCCGTGAATAAACCGCGGGGTGGAACCGCCGTAGGGGCGCACTGATGTGCGCCCTGCGTTGCCGGTTCCAAAGCTGTTCCAGTATCCACGGACAGGGCGCACGTCAGTGCGCCCCTACGGTATGTTGGTGTTCGTCAGATTGCCATGAACAGGACCATGGCCGAGCTGATTACCACGGCGCTTTCGACGAAGGCCACCCCCACGTTGTGGTCGACGGCAAGGGATTGGGAAATCTTTACCTTGGGCAGCAGCAACAGGTCAATCAGCAACCGCATCACGTAGAGCAGCGCGAAGCCCAGCACCCCGTAGGACAGGAAGGCCGCGACGCTCTCGCCCCATCCCGTGAAGTCTCCGAATACGGCCTTCAGCGTCACCAGCCCGATGGCAATCAGGTTGCCGCCCAAGGCTACGCCCACCGCCGGGTTGTCGGCTTCGATCTCGGCGTGGATGTCGAAGGACGTGGTCAACTGGTAGAACAGGGCGAAAACTATCAGCAGGGCCAGCCCCATGCCGAAGAAGGCCAGCGCGATCAGGGCCGCCTCGGTCTCGCTGCTCCCGGTGTCGCCGGCCACGGCTCCGGCAACCAGCAGCCCGGTGGCGACATACATCCCGAACTCGGCGGCCCCGGCGCCGACGTTCCTGTCTTCAACAACTTCCTTTTCCAAGTTGAACTTGTAGAGGATCAGGCGGTCGAACAGCACCCGGACCAGGTTCAACGCCACGATTCCGCCCAGCGAATACAGGAACACCCGCAGCACTTCCTCACCCAATTCCAAGTTGATGCCGAATCCGCCGAATCCGAGCGCCGCTTGCACCTCGTTTGACGACGCCCATCCGCCGCCGGTTTGCGGCTGGTACAGAGCGCCCAGGAAGACCAGGATAATGGCGAGGAAGTAGCCGCTCAACCGCAGGGCCACGGCCAGATTGCCCTTCTGGGAGACCTCCTCGTCAATGCTGTAATGGGTAACGACGTCCCGCGCCAGCTTGGCCAGAGCCAGCACGATCAGCCCCTCCGCCACGAAGACCAGTCCACGGGGGAAGGATTGCAGCGTTTCGATAAATGCGTCTATCATCGCCTGCTCCGACGTTGGCTCTTCTGATTCCTGTGCGGGGCGAACTCAGCGTTCCTGGCGCTCGCCCTGGTATAGAGTAATGCTGCCGGGAGGAATGACTTCGCTGAACACCACCTCGAAGGGCCGCCCCTCCCACTTGGAGATGGACAGCGCCCGGTCTCCCTGCTCCCGGATGAAGTCCCAGTTATAGAAGGCATCGCCCGCCCCCTGGTTGTCCCGGAAGAACAGCGTCTCGGCGCTGTTGCGGTAGTGGTAACTGTCGCCGTCAATAGTAACGTAGTTGCCTATGGAATGCTCTTCGTCCAGTTGGATGAGGTCGTCCTCGCTCAGCCCGGTGCTATTCAGGCTGGAGGGGCCGGTGTCGTCGGTGATGCTTACCGACAGGTCGGATCCGTCGGTCCAGTCCACCCAGAGACGGGTGTCCCCGTCGGCGCAGAGCAATTCGTACCAAGTATCGGCGGCGGTGGAGTAACGGTGGATTCGCTCCACGTAGAAAAGCCGTTCGTCATGCTCCAGCGACAGGCCGGAAATGGTTACAACGTCGCCGACCCGGGCCGCCCGGATGCTCTCGTCCAGAGGAGGGCCGGCCGGCTCCCGCTTTTTCTTTCCCCGGCCAAACAGTGAGCGCAGCATATCAGATTCTCCGGCGGCGTCTTGTTGCCGCGAGTTGAGTGTACTCAGGCCGGGGATGCAGGTCAATCTGCGGTTGCGGCGCGCCCGCTACGGTTGCGGTAAGGCGGGGCGTAGATTATCCTTAAATCGCACCTAGTCCATTACTCTTGAAATGGAGTTGCCGAATGGGATCGCCCGCAACATTGCTGGTTGTCGGAATAGTTCTGGTTGTCTTGGGCTGGTTCGTGCAGTCGAATTTGTTCGAATGGCTCCTGAATATCATCGGAATTATCATTATTGTTGCCGGGGTGATCGTTGTAATCGTCGCAGGCATAACGGCGCTTACCGGAAGGAATAAAAGTTCGGGCCGTTTCTGACGCAGCCGTGCGCCAAGCCGGTGAGTCAAGCCCAGATTGAGGAGGCGCATCATGGGGATGCTGTCACGTATGTCCACCATCGTAAAATCCAAAATGAACCGCATACTGGACAATGCGGAAGACCCGAGGGAAACGCTGGACTATTCTTACGAGAAGCAACTGGAGATGCTGCGCAACGTGAAGCGCGGCGTGGTTGAAATGGTGGCGGCCAAGCGGCAAATCCAGCAACAGGCCGACAAGGTGCGGGAGAACATCACCCGGCTGGAGCGGCAGGCCGAGCAGGCCGTTGACGCAGACCGCGAAGACCTGGCCCTGATGGCCCTGGAGCGCAAGCATGCCTCGGTGATGGAGTTGCAGGGGCTGGACGAGCAGATCGCCGGCATGGAGGTTGAGCAGGAAAAGCTGACCCAGGCCGAGAAGCGGCTCCAGGCCAAGGTCGCCGCCTTCCGCAGCAAGAAAGAGGTCATCAAGGCGCAGTACACCGCCGCCCAGGCCCAGGTGCGCATCGGCTCGGCCCTTTCCGGCATCTCCGAGGAGATGGGCGACGTCGGCCTGGCCGTCGAGCGGGCCGAGGCCAAGACCGAGAGTATGCGGGCCCGCGCCGGGGCTATTGACGAACTGGCCGAGGCCGGCGTGCTGGATGACTTCACCGGCAACAGCAAGGACGACATCACCCGCGAACTGGAAAAGATGTCGGTCAGCCAGGGCGCCGAGGACGAACTGGCTGCCCTGAAGGCCCGGCGCAGCGGGAGCAGCTTGCAATGATTGTCCGCATCAGCTCCGAGGGCCAGTACAACCTCCCCGGCTCTTACATTGACCAGCTCAACGACATAGACAACGACCTGGTCGAGGCGGTTGAGGCCGACGAGCGAGTCCAGTTCGAGGCGCTGCTGAAGCGGATGCTGGATTTGGTGCGCGACCACGGCTCCCCGGTGCCGGTGGAGGAGCTGGTGGAATCCGACCTGATCCTGCCCGAACCCGACCTCACCCTCCAGGAAGCCAAGGACCTGTTCACCGGCGAGGGCCTGCTGCCTGGCTGAATTGCCTGCGGTTCAAACACCAAAAGCCCCGACATTCGTGCAAAAGGAAGGCCGCCGGAGGGCAATCGCTCCCGGCGGCCTTGGTATTCCCGGCGCGAAAAAATCAGCGGCCGATGAAGTCGAACTGCTCGAACTGGCCGTGGACTATGGGGTCGGGGTCGAGGCCCAGCCAGCGGTCGAGGATGGTGGCGTAGGTGGAGCGGAAGTCGGTGGTATAGGCCATGTCGCCCTCGGACAGGTCGGCCTCCCGCAGTGACGGGTACTGCCCAAAGAGGCCACCCTGCACCGAGCCGCCGAATACGAAGGCCACGCCGCCGGAGCCGTGGTCGCAGCCGGTGCCGTTGTCCCGGACGCGCCGCCCGAACTCGGACCACACCAGCACCAGCGTGTCCTCCCAGAGGTTCTGCTCCTTGAGGTCTTCGGTGAAGTCGGCGATGGCCGTCGAGGCGTCCTGCCACAGCTTGGCGTGGGCTTGGAGTTCGTTGCTGTGGGTGTCAAAGCTGCCGTGCTGGGCGTAGAGGATGCGGGTGCCCAGGCCGGCGCTCATCACTTGGGCTGCGCTCTTCAGGCTCTGGGAGATGGGCGTGTCGGCGTACTCCACGCTGGAGGAGTATAGCTCCGGGGCGGTGCGAAGGATGTCGGCGCCCATCAGGGCCTGCGAGCCGTTCTCGCTCAGCGCCTGGGCCACGATGTCCCTGCCGCCGGCGGGGCCGTACATCCGGCCTAGGGCGTCGAGGGCGTGATGGCGCACGTTTTCGTCGCCGATGTCGGGGAGCAGGCCGTAGGTCTCCAGGTTGCCCACCGAGGCCACCGGCACGCCCTTGCAGACCAGCGCCCGGGGCAGGCCGCGCCCGAAGTTGACGCCGGTCAGGACGTTCTCGCCCTTGGCGTCCAGGTCGCGGATGGCCGCTCCCAGCCAGCCCTGGGTGCCGATGCTCTCCGGCTCGGCGGTATACCAGATGTCCCGCGAGCGGAAATGCGAGCGGTTCGGCTGAGGGTAGCCGATGCCGTTAATGATGGCCAACTCGCCCCGGTCCCACAGGTTCTTGACCGAGGGCATATTGGGGTTTAAGCCGTACTCGCCCCCGCCTCCATTCGTGTTAAGAGGCAGCACGTCCTGCTGAGGAATGCCGATTCCGGGGCGGTGGTCGTAATACAGGCTGTTATTGTAAGGCACCAGAGTGTTGAGGGCGTCGTTGCCGCCGTTCAACTCAATGACTACCAGTGAGCGCTCTTTCTTGGTCGATACCATGGTCCTGCTCCTGCCGGGTTGTGTTGTTCTACTCGCTTCTGCGATATATCTGAATCCGGTGCCGGTTGGTCTCGGTAACGTACAGGCGGCCCTGACTGTCCAGCTTGACCGATACCGGGCACCAGAAATACTTTTCGATATGGGACGATTCTTCGTGCGGGTCGTCCACGAAGTAGTCTATTTCCATGTCCAGGTCGGCGGTGGCGCGGGCGGCGGCTTCCTCGACGTTGATGCTGAGGAAGTTGGCGGCCCACTCCGAGATGGTGGCCTCGCCCCGCAGCGCCTGCACGAAGTTGCCCCCGGCGTCCAGCGCCTGCACCCGCTCGTTGCCCCAGTCGGCCACGTAGATGTAGCCGTCGCGGTCAACGGCCACCGAAGCTGGGCGGGTGAACTCGCCGTCGCCCCGGCCCGAGGAGCCGAAGGCGGCCAGAAACTCGCCTTGCGAAGAGAATTTCTTGATGGCGTCATTGCCGAAGTCGGCGACATACACGTTATCCTGCGTGTCGCAGGCCAAGCCCCAAGGCAGGCTGACTCCCCGCTCGCCCTCGCCGCTGATAGACAGGAGGAAACGGCCGGCGGCGGTGAATTTCTGCACCCGGTTGTTGTAGGTGTCGGCGACGTAGATATTATCTTCGCCGTCGAAGGCCAGGCCTGACGGGGTATCCAGCTCGCCTTCGCCGGAGCCGGACTGCCCCCAGTGGAACAGGTAGGCGCCATCGGCGTCGTAGGCGGTGACGCGGTTCAGCTTCTCGTCGCTGATGAAGAAGCGGCCTTGGCTGTCCACCGCGCCGCAGGCAGGCCAGACGAACTTGCCGCCGTCGTTGCCATAGCCGCCGAAGTTGCCGAAATACCCGCTGTCCCCGTCGCATATGGTGACGCGGACGCCGCGGGCGGTCTCTTCCTTGCTGCGGCTGATGACGTACAGGCGGTCATCCCGGCCCACGGCGGCGTCCACCGGGTAGTAGAAGCCCTTGCCCTCCATGACCGTCATGCCCATGGTATGGGAGTATTCCAGAAGTTTCGTCTTCTGTGCAGTGGTCATTTCTGCACCTCGGCATCTGTTTTAGGGGAGCGCCGTCTTGAGCGTCAGCTCAGAATGCCGGCTCCCATACGGGTTTCAAGTCCAGCGTGAAGCCCGGCAACTCCGGTTCGCCGGAAAGAGTTTCCGGACCTTCCAGTATCTCGACGTCTGAATTGGGGCGGTAGGTGTAGACCCGGTGCTGGGGATCCAGCGGATCTATCATCCAACCCAGCCGGACGCCATTCTCCATGTATTCTTGCATCTTGCTGCGCACCGATCTCAGGCTGTCGGAGCTGGAGCGCAGCTCGATCACGAAGTCGGGGCAGATCGGCAGGAAGCCGCGCTTTTCTTCGTCGGTCAATTCCGCCAGACGGGTCTTCAGTATCCACGAGGCGTCGGGGGAACGCACTGCGCCGTTGGGCAGCGTGAAACCAGCGGAGGAGTCGAAGGCCTCACCGCTGCCGTCCTCCTCGGCCCAAACGTCCAAACGGGCGGTTATTCTCGAGTTTCGCCTTCCGGTGATCCGAATGCAGGCGGCAAAATCTCCAGCTCTCCTTGGGCGTTGCGCTCGATGCGCAGGGTGTCGTTCAGCGAGCTGAGCTCGGCTAGCTGATCGTCGGTCAACTGCACGACGGGGTCCAGCCGGAGCACGATGGGGCCGTATGGCTCCGGCTGTGTTTGGGTCGAACCCTGTCGCGGTTTCATGCTCTGAGTGGTCACCGGGAGAACACCTTCCTATTCGGTTGGCAGATGGGGGACGCCCCCCACCCTAACCCTCCCCTAGAGGGAGAAGGAACTGGTTAGACACCCTGACGCTTCAAGGAGACGTGGTAAGAACTGCTTAGGACCGCTGGAACTCCTGGGTCGCCGCCACCATCTGGAGCACGTGGGCAACGAGTTGGTAGTCATCCCCGCCCGGTCCGCCTTCGGTCTGGCGAATGTCGGTGAAATTGACCAACTCCCTGTAGGTGTGTTCGGATACTGATAGTGCGCCGAAGTTGGCGAGGCATGTATCAACTATGCGTTCCGGCCCGGCTACGCCACGCTCGGCCAGAATGTTGAAGATGTGGATTATCAAGGCGCGGATGCCGGGCTTGTCGGTATCGCCTATCTGCTGGCTGGCGAAGTTGATGCGTTCGACCAGGGTGCCGCTGTCCAGCCAGTCGGTGCCCTGATGCCAGCCCTCGACGCTGGGCGGGTTGTTCAGGTACTGGCCCATGAAAGTGGCCTGGTTGAAGCGCTCCAGGATCTCGTAGCGGGGCCGGTCGAACTCGCCGGTGAGCCGCAGCACGCCGGCCACCAGCTCCACGGGGCTCTTGACCTTGGTGTAGCGCACATCCGCCGACTTGAAAAAGTCGGAGTTGAACAGGACGCGAAGCATCGCGCCGATGTTGTTGCCGTGGTCGAAGTAGGCCCGAACCAGCGTCTCGATGGCCTCGGGATCGCGCGGCGGGGTGTAGGGCCATTCCGGCACCGGCGGCTCGTCGGCCACGAAGAAGCTGTACAGGTGGCGGGCGATGAACCGGGCGGTGGCCGGCTGTTTGCAGATGATGTCCACAATATCTTCGCCGTTGAAGTTCCCCGTCTCGCCGAGGAACGTCTTCTCGCCGTAGTCGTGGTCATCGGGGTGGAACTCGAAGTGCCAGGAGATGCGGCCGTAGGGCCAGTCGGAGTCGCGCTGGGAGCGCATTTCCATGTACTCCCGGTTGGCGATGGTCCAGCCGGTGAAGGCCCGGGCGCACTCCTTGATGTCGTCCTCGGTGTAGTTGCCCACGCCCATGGAGAACAGCTCCAGCAGTTCCCGGCCGTAGTTCTCGTTGATGGATCCCTTGTGGTTGTCCTGGTTGTCCAGCCAGATGATCATGGCCGGGTCCTTGGATAGCTCGATCAGCAGGTCGCGGAAACTTCCCATGGCGTAGTGGCGGAACATCCGGGTCTGGTCGGACAGGGCCTTGCCGTGGATGACCTTGTTATATCCGGTGGCGAAGATGCCGTGCCAGAAGAGGGTCATCTTCTCCTGCAACGGGGCGGTGGTGGTTGCCATCCGGTACAGCCAGTTCTCACCGGGGGCCAGAGGCCCCATCATCCCGGAGAGTTCGGGGTGGAAGCGGCGCACCAGGTAGTCGCTCATCCGCCGCTCTTCCTTGGGAGCAAGCAACTCCTCGACGGTGGCCTCGTACCCCTTGGCCGCCAAGCCAGCCAGCTCGTTGCGGTTGGCCCCAAACCCGGCCCGCCGCAGCAAGTGGGCAATCAATTCAACGTCAGTCTTTGTCTCCAGCATACAGTCCCTCCCGTGGGGGCATTACCATAAAGGAACCATCGCATTCTATGCGTTTCGGCGCGGGTGCGTCAATCGAACTTTGCGCCGTTGAGAGCGATGTGTAACGCAACAATTCGTCGTTATACCCGTTGTTTACGGCATATAGAAACGGGCTGTCCCAATCAGGGAGGGTTGACGCGGACGGTGATTATGTCGGTGTCGCGAAACTGCTGGTGGCGCACCGATGAGGCGAAGCCCCGCAGCAGCCGCAGCGAGATTTCTTCCTCTACCGGGTCTGTCGTGTCGTGTTGCTGGAGCTGCCGGATCCGGTCCTCCAGGTTGGCCTCGTTTCCGCCGCCGATGAACTCCAGATCGGCAAAGGGCCCGTCGCTGTGGGCGAGGACAATCAGCATCCGCCCATCGGCGGCATCCTCGCTCTCTTCCGCGTCCAGATTCAGGTCCAGCGGCGCCAGGGTCAGCAGCGTTTCCTCCGCGACCGCGCTCAGCCGTTCCCGCATCGCGTTGTTCCAGCCCCTGCTCGAGGCGAACCGGGCAATGAATTGGTTGAGGTCGGGCAGGGCGTCTATGTGCAGCTTGGACTGAAACCGCATCCGCCGCGGGTTGGTGAACTCCAGATACAGGATCATAATTACCGCGGCCAGACCGCCCGTCGTGATGGCGCTCTTGAACAGCGCGTCCCAAACGCGGCCGAAGTCGGGCAGGAAGAACAGGTTGAAATGGAAGGATGCGCCAATCCAGAAGCAGATTCCGGCCACCACCACCTTCTGCCGGTTCTGCTCGTTCTGGATGACAATGCGCGCCCCGTCGACCAACAAGGTCCCGGTCACCAGCATCAGGTATCCGGTCATCACCGGCGCCGGTATGGATGCGATCAGCCCCGACACCTTGGGCAGGAACGCCGCCGCGATAAAGATGAAGCCGATGCAGTATCTGACCCTGCGGGCGGCGACGCCGGTGGTCTGGGTGAAGGAAATGATGCCCGAATTGATAATGTTGGGCACTGCCCCGGCGAATCCGGCCAGCAGGTTGCTCACGCCGGCCCCGGCCATCGTTTCCTGCACCTGCCGGAAGTCAACCGCCCGGTCCTCCCGCCAAGCCACCCTTTGCTGGGCAATGGCTTCGCCGTTGGAGTGGATGGAGAAGATCACGCCCAGAAACAGGAACGACGGAAGCAGCGTCCAGAACGGAATTCCGAAGTCCGGCGTCAGGTCCGGCAGTTCCGTCGGAACGCCCACCCACGGAGCTTCGATTACCCGGTCGATTTCAAAAATGCCCAGCGCCGCCGCAACCACGCAGCCGACGACGATGCCTATGACCGGCCCCCACAGTCGCAGCAGCACCGAACGGCGCAGGGTGAGCGCGGCTACCACAGTCAGGGTGACCAGCGCGGTAACAGGGGCCTCCACCGGGTTCTCTCTGGCTGCGCCATCCAGCAGGGCGAATACGACGGAGCCGAGGGTGATGGACAGTATCATCAGCACAGTACCGCCCACCAACGGCGTGACGATGCGCCTCAGGATGACCACCCACTTGGAGATTACAAGCTGCGCCAAGGCCGTGGCGACAATCAGGGTCATCAGCGTCCCCGGCCCTCCGTCCACCACCGCCGTGATGCAGAAAGGGATGGAGACTGCGGCGGTGAACATGGGCAGAAGGGCGCCGGCCCCGACCGGCCCGATCCGGCGCGCCTGAATCAGCGTGGATACCCCGACGACCAGCAGGGAGGCGAAGACCATCCATAGCAGGTAGGACTCGTCCCTGCCCGACTCTTTGGCGACGATCACCGGCGTAACCAGCAGGGTTGCCGAGGCAATCAGGTTGAACTGCGCGCCAAGGCCCAGCGATGCTAGGAGAGGCGGTTTTTCGTCTACCTCATATCGGGGATTTTGAGAAGCTGGCGAGGTCAGAATTCCCTCCCGGGCCGATAACCGTCACAGGCCCGAAGACTTGGAATCGCGAAGATTTGATTGCGATTACAAAAGCCAAAACGCCCGGGGACTGTACGTTTCAATCCGTTTCAATCCCTGGGCGCTGAAACCCGGTTCGCCCCGCCTGATACGCAGTAGCCTGGGTCTCCCGCGAATCACTTGAACTTGGGGATTACCTTGTCAGTGAGGCAGCGCATGGTGGTCATCACCACGTCGCGGGGCACCGAGGACGTCCAGTTGACCTCGAACATGATTTCGTCGGTGCTGAAGTCGTCCCGCAGCATCTCAATCTTGTCGACCACTTCCTCCGGCGTCCCGAACAGGTTCACTTCCTCGGTCGCTTCGGGGCTGGCGGTGCCTGCGTCGGTGCTGCCGATGGCCACCCGGCCGGAGTAGTAGCGCCGGGCCAGGCTCATCAGGTTCTCGGTCTGGCGGTCGGCTTCTTCCTTGGTGTCGGCCACCAGGGTGGGTATGCGAACCACGGTGGCCGGGTCGCCGGGATGCCCGGCGTCTATCCATGCTTTCCGGTAGCTCTTCACGTCTTCCTTCAGCACCGAGGAACCCCGGGGGTTGTGGGGCGAGCTTCCCGCGCCGATGGCGATGCGGTAGCCCATCTCGCCCATCGGCACGAAGCTCTCTTGGCTGTCCACGGGCAGCAGCATGGGCGGGTAGGGCTTCTGGTAGGGCTTGGGGATGGCGAGGTACGACTCGTAGAACGCGGGGTAGTTGTAATACTTCCCCTCGAACCCGGAGAACTGGTCCTCCGTCCAGAGTTGCTTCATAACTTCGAGGTATTCGAAGAACTGCTCCCGGCGGGTGGCGGAGCCGCGAGTGCGCCCGCCCGCGCCGTAGATGAAGCGGCCCCGGCTGACCTGGTCAACGATGGCGACCTGCTCGGCGGTCTGGATCGGGTCTTCCAGCATCAGGTTGTCGAACCCGTACCGTTCGTGGGGCAGGGCCGCCGCGGACAGAGTCTCATCGGGCTGTTTCATCACCGGGCGATGGATGGACGAGCCAATCTTGATGTGCTCGGTGCGCTCGGCAATGACCGCGGCAAGCATCAGCACCTGCGGGTCCATGCTGGCCTGCTTGGAAAAGTGGCCCCCGCCGAGCCAGATGTAGTCCCAGCCCATTGACTCCACGGCATCAATCTCTTCGTAGTTCTTGACGTAAGCGTCTTCCTCAAGGAGCTTTCCGCCCTTGTAATCGGGATGCCAAGGAACCCTGTCATCGGTATACAAGGCGTTCCAAGTATTGAAGAGTCCAAAGTCCATCTCGCTCCTCCTTCCTTCGTCAGCGTTACATCCTTACACTGCGCCCAATCTAGCACCGGCGGCAAACAGCGTCAACGCCCGGAGCGTCTTGGGCCGCGCAGGGCCGCGCGGGATGCCGGAGGCGCCGGGAGAGGATACGCCGCGGGGGTGTGGCTAGTCGCGGAAGGCGGGGATGACTTGGTCGGAGAAGAGGCGCATGGAGGAAGCGGCGTCCGCTTGGGAAATCTTGTGGAAGTTGACCTGCAACGAGGCGCAGTCGAAGCCGCCCACGATGTCGCGGTAGGAGGCTATCTGCTCCTTAACGTCGGCAGGCGTTCCGACCCAGATGGTTCCACTGTCCAGCAGCGTGTCGAAGCTGGCCTGACGCAGCTTGTCCATGTGGCTGTCGTAGTTGGGGTAATCACCGGACGACGCGCCGGCGCCCCAGCCTGAGTCCAGCCCGGCGGCGGCCACCAGCGACTCGAAATAGGCATCAATGTTGGGCTGGGCGATGCGGCGGGCCTCCTCGCGGTCTTCGTGGCAGAACATATGGAACCCGAGGGCGATGCGGCCTTGCCCTGGGTGTCCTGCCTCACGCCAAGCGTCGCGGTAGACGTTGATCGCCTCGCGCATCTGCGGCCCGGCGAAAGGCACCAGCATCAGGTTGAAGCCGCGCTCACCGGCCCGCCGCAGCGATTCGGCAGTGCCCAGCGCGGCAGTCCAGAAGGGCGGGCGGGGCCGCTGCGTGGGCCGGGGCAGCGAGGTCACGTTTCGGAAGCGGTAGAACTCGCCCTCGAAGGTCACGTTTTCCTCTTCCAGCAACAGCCGCACCGCCTCCATGCCCTCCTCGAAGCGGGCGCGGGACTCGTCCATCGAACGCTCGAACCGCTGGAACTCGTGGGGCAGGAAGGCGCGCCCGAAACCGCAATCGAGGCGTCCGCCGGAAATGGCGTCCAGCATTCCGATTTCGCCAGCGACTTTCAGCGGGTGGTTGAACACCGGCAGCACCGCGCCGGTGAGCAGCCGGGCTTGCCGGGTTCGCTGCGACGCCGCAGTCAGGAAGACGTGCGGCGCGGGGCTGTAACCGCCGTAAGGCTCAAAGTAATGCTCCACGGTGCGGACATGGGTAAAGCTCAACTCATCGCACAGGTCCACCAGGGCCAGGCATTCCGACCAGTATTGCTGCCCGGATTTCTGAGCCGGCGACACGTCCGGGAAGAATTGCAGTCCGAATTCCATAGCGCACAACTTTCGATTTACAGGCCCAGCTTGCCGGGGTTCATAATGTTGTTGGGGTCGAGGGTCTGTTTGAGTTCGCGGATGACGTCGTGGCCGACGCCCATCTCGCGGGCCAGCAGGTGGTTCAGCTTGACGCCGACGCCGTGGCAATACTCCATAACGCCGCCCATATCCTGGGCCAGCTCCAGCACGCGGTCAACCGTGCGGGCCAGCCGCTGCCGGGCCTCGGCGGGGTCGCCGGACTCCGGCAGGATGAGCATGGAAAACAGTTCCGGGCGGCTCCAGATGGCGTATTCGGTCACAGCGATGCCTTGGTCGGCCAAGATTTCCCCAGCTTGCCGCCGGTACTCCAGCACCCGCGAGGCAGGCAGGGCCAGGTGCAGGTAATCGAACCCCCGGCGGCGGCGCCAGCGGTTCCAGCGTATTTTGCGCGGCTGGCCTAGGGCGGTCAGCTTGTAATTCTCGGCCGAGTCACGTCGCACCGCCCAATACTCCTCGGTGGGTTCGGTGCCCAGAGAGTAGCCCCCGGCCGCGTCGCAGACGGCGGCGGCCCGTTGCGCCTGAGCCGCGACCCCTTCGGCGAAACCCTCAAACAGCAGGTGCAGGGTCACTGTGCCGTCTTCCTCGGTCAGGTCCAGCAGCGAGGGCCGGATGCCCAGAGCCAGCAGTTCCGATGCGGCGTTGAAGCCGTCCTCAAAGCAGTCGAATCCGACGCTGGCAAACTGATGGCTTTCGGGGATGCGGAAGACGCGGATGGTGGCGCGTGTAATGACCCCGAAGACGCCCTCCGCGCCGATGAACAGATGATTCAGGTTAGGCCCGGAGGAATACTTGGGAACGTCGCGCGTTTCGATGACCCGTCCGTCGGGCAGCACCGCTTCCAGCCCCACCACCTGCTCGCCCATCGGCCCGTAGGCGCAGGCCCGGTAGCCCACGCCATTGGTGGAGATGGTCCCGGCGATGGTGGCGATGGGCACGCTGTAGGGGTCATGCCCAATCATCAGCCCGTATTCGGCCAAGACTGATTCTAGGTCGCCCAGCACCATGCCGGCTTCCACCCGGGCCGTCATGCTGTCGGCGTCAATTTCGAGGGCGCGGTTCATGCGCTTCATATCGAGCACGACGCCGCCCAGCGCCGGAACCACGGCCCCCATAACGCCGGTGCCGCCGCCGTAGGGGATGACCGGCGCCCGGTACTCGTTGGCCCAGCGGACGATGCCCGCAACCTCGGCAGTGGAGCCGGGCCGCGCCACCACGTCGGCCAGCCGCTCGAAGGCATCCTCGGCCCCAAAGGCGCGGCTGGGCGACAGCGAATCGCCGGTATAGCGGTCAAGGGAATCCGCGTCGGCCAGCACATTCTCCGCCCCCACGATGCGGGCCAAGGACGCGAGGGCCGTCTCATCCAGCACTGCTTTCACTGATGCTGCCTGCGAGTTGATTCAGGATTATTGGGCCTATGCCGAAGGGGGCGCCGGTTTAACGGGCGGCAAGTTGGCTGCTTCGTCGGGGCTGAACTGCGGGCCGTGGGAATACTGGTTTTTGCGCGTGAGCATTCGCAAACGCCGCCTTTGGCCATCTTGTTCCAGAGGAGACAGGTGAGACTGGTCGCCTGGCAAATCGGAAAGGGGCAGGGCGGCAAACCCGTGTATGAAGAAGGCTGCACGGTTTATTTCTAGTCGAACTTGGTCAGCTTCTTTTTGGTGTTCGTAATAGTTGGTGTGCATGGCTTCCAAGAAACCGTAGGCTTCCATCAAATCATAACGAACCAGACCGGAAGAGACATAATTGGCGGCGGCGCTAATGTGATTGTGGGCGTGGTGGTTCCAGCCCATCCGCTGACAGACGGCCTTGATGGCGTGGGCCGTTGCGCCCCACACCTTGTCCGAGGCTTGCAGGATGTCGCCCTTGTCCAGCTCTTCCTGCGCCTGCTCGAGCAGGTGGCGGCTGATTTCCTCGTATCTTTCCGGTGGCGACGCTTTAAGGTGGCCGGTCATTATCGCCTAATCATCCTCGCCTGTTGGAGTCGAAGGTTTAACGGGCGGCAGTTCGTCCAGCTCATTCCCTTCAAGCTGCGGGCCGTGGGAATATTGGGTTTTGCGCGTAAGCATTCGCAGGAGTCGTCTCAGGTCTTCCTGTTCAATGAGGGAAAGATGATCCCAGTTGCCCGGCAGTTCGGAAAGCGGCGCCCTAGCCAATTCCTGAGTGAAGAAGGCGGCACGGTTTATCGCAATCCGCACCTCTCCGGCTCCCCGTTGGTGCTCGTAATAATTGACGTGCAAGGCGTCCAGAGACAAGTATGCGCTCAACAGGTCATCGTTGCCCAGTCCGGCAGCTATGCAATTGGCGGCGGCGCGGAGGTGATTGTGGGCGTGGTGGTTCCAGCCCATCCGCTGACAGACGGCCTTGATGGCGTGGGCCGTTGCGCCCCACACCTTGTCCGACGCTTGCAGGATGTCGCCCTTGTCCAGCTCTTCCTGCGCCTGCTCGATCAGTTGGCGGCTGATTTCCTCGTATCTTTCCGGTGGCGACGCTCTGGGCGGTTCTGTCATAGCTGCTATCATCCTCCGCTGCATTAGGGGAGCCAAGGCGAATATGAGGCGCAGAGGCGCTTACGAATTCCCAAGAAAATCCCGGCATCCCCTGCGCACCCGGCGTTGAAACTGCCGCTATGGGGCGCGGAACTGCCAGACTGGGCCGTTGGGGGTGTCTTCCACCGCCACGCCAAGCTGCTCGAGACCGTCGCGGATACGGTCGGCCTGCTCGAACTGGCGGGCCTGACGCAGCGCGGCCCGCGTTTCCAGCAGCAATTCTATGAACGGCCCGGCCCCGGCGTTGGCTGCGCCATCGTGCGCCGCCCGTTCGGCGAAGGTTAGGCCGAGTATGCCGCCCAAGTCGCGCAGACTGTCCTGCGCGTCGGCGACCGGGTGGCCCGCATCGCTGATGCGATTGATTTCCCGGGCTAGGTCGAACAGCGCGGCCAACGCTCGCGGCGTGTTCAGGTCGTCGTCCATCGCTTGGAAGAACTGCCGCCGGTAGGGTTCCGAGTCCAGCCCTTCGACAAGCTCAGGATGTGCGTGGGTTTGGCTCCCGCCGTCGCGGTCGAGGGCGTGGCGCAGGCGCTCCAAGCTCCGCTCCATCGCCGCGCAACCGTCGTCGGTATAGGACAGTGGGCTGCGATAGTGGGAGCTGAGGAAGTAGAGTCGGATAACATCCGGTGCGTAACGCTCCAGCGCCTCTTCCACCGACACCAGATTGCCCAGCGACTTGCTCATCTTGTCGCCGCCCAGCCGCAGCAGGCCGTTGTGGACCCAGTAGCGGGAGAAGGGGACGACGCCGGTCGAGGCTTCGCTCTGGGCGATTTCGTTTTCGTGGTGAGGGAAGACCAGGTCCTGCCCCCCGCCGTGTATGTCCAGACTCTCGCCCAAGTAGGTCATGGACATACTGGTGCATTCGATGTGCCAGCCGGGGCGGCCCGGCCCCCACGGGCTTTCCCACGACGGTTCGCCGGGGCGCGCGCCCTTCCAGAGGGCAAAGTCCATCGGATGCTCTTTGTTTTCGTCTATTTCGATGCGGCTGCCTGCCTGCATCCCGTCCAGCGTGCGGTGGCTCAGCTTGCCGTAGCCCTCGCTCTTTTCCACGCGAAAGAACACGTCGCCGCCTGCGGGGTAGGCGTGGCCCGATGCGACCAGCCGTCCGATGGTCTCGATGATGGGGCCGATTTCCTCGGTGGCCCGCGGGTAGATGTCGGCGCGGCGGATGTTCAGCGCGTCCATCGTAGCGAAGAAATCTTCGATGTAGCGCTCGGCCAGTTCCGTGGGTTCGATGCCCTGTTCTTGGGCGCGCTGGATTATCTTGTCGTCCACATCGGTGAAGTTCTGGACGTGGCGCACCTCGAAACCCAGATGCTCCAGATACCGGCGCAACACATCGAAGGCGACGTAGCTGAGGGCGTGGCCGATGTGGGTGGAGGAATAGGGCGTAACGCCGCAGACATACATCCTGACGGTGTTGCCGTCGGCGGGGGCGAACTCAGTGGCTTCGCCGGTTAGCGTGCTGTACAGCTTCATTTCATCCTTCGACACGCTCCGGCTCCGACATTATGGCGGCGACGGCGCAGGCGGCGATGCCCTCGGCCCGTCCGACGAAGCCCAGATAGTCGGTAGTGGTCGCCTTGATGCTGACACGGCCAAGGGGGATGGACAGCGCGGCGGCGGCCCGCTCCTTCATAGCCGGAATGAAGGGCCCAAGCCGGGGCGTTTGCGCCAGCATTGTAGCATCAACATTCGACACTCGCCAACCGGCAGCAACCAGTATCGCCCCCACCCGCTCCAGCAGCAGCAGGCTGGATATGTCCCGGTACTGCGGGTCGGATGACGGGAAATGCGTCCCCTTATCACCCAGGTTGGCCGCGCCCAGCAATGCATCCAGCATCGAGTGAATCAGCACGTCGCCGTCGCTATGCCCGGCCAGGCCCCGGTCGTGGGGGATTTCCACGCCGCCCAGCACCAGCCGCCGCCCCGCAGTCAGGGGGTGCGAATCAAAGCCAATGCCCACGCGAAAGTCAAAGCCAATCATCACTGTCTTTTAGATACAATTGCCCTGTCTAGGGCGAGGGATATTCAGCAGCATTTCTTCCAAAGGGTTATACTTTGTCCGCAAACTGAGTTTAACAGCTCCAATTAGCGCTTTCTATGAACAAACAGAAGATTCTATTAATCGTCCTCGTATTCTTGGTTCTTGCTCTGTTAATGGGACTGGCCGTCGTGTCGGGATTTGCCTGCGATACAACCGCGACGCCGGAACCGCAGGTCATCGTCGTTACGGCGACGCCGGACCCGTCGGCTCTGCCGGAGGAGCGAACCGTCGTAGCCACGGCGACGCCGGACCCGTCGGCTCTGCCGGAGGGGCGAATCGTCGTAGCCACGGCCACTCCCCGCGCAACGGCAACGCCCCGGCCACCGCGTACCCCTCGCGCAACGGCCATCGCCACGCCTGTAAGGCCCACACCAACGGCCGAGTCAGAAGACATTATCATTCGCCGCCCGACGCTAACGCCAACCCGGGATCCCGCCACCACCGCGGGACCAACGCCCACTCCGGCGCCAACGCCGTGGGAAATATCGGCCGCCGGGGACATCTGTTACCGTTCGCCTCACATCCAGCAAGCGTTGATGGTAAAACTGCACATCAATCTATGCCGGGCAATCGACACCGGAGAACTGTTCCGGCTAACCGGAGAACTATCAACCGGAGGATACCTGCACCCTCAGGATCTGGAAGGGCTGGTCAACATAAGCAAATTGCAATTGGACAGCCCCAACCTTAAACATCAGGACTTTCAGCACACCCCCAACCTTGTAACTTTGGAACTGAGAAGGCCGGTTAACTACAATCACCTAGCACTGGGACACTTGGAAAAACTGCAATACCTATACATTTATACGGAAAACGCCGAGTGCACCCTGCTGAAAAAGGGATTTATCAAGCAGCTTATGGGCGGGCTGGAAAACCTCCAGGAAGTACGAATCGAGGGGAGGTTTCTTATGCCCGATACGGACGAGAACCGGCAGCTAGTACAAAGAAGAATTCAGACCGAAGTGCTGTCAGCCACCGACAGCCCCATCAAAAGGGATGATATAAGAGTAGAAATCAGCCTGCCTTACTATGACCCTAACTCGGACAGCTACCCGGGAGAATTGCCCCCAGCGTGTTCTGACGGCCACTGATTCCTACGGCTGCCGATCCCGCAAAAACGCCTCGGCGATGGTCAGGTCTCCGGCGGTGGTTACCTTGATGTTTTCGTAGGTTCCCTCGAACATTCGCACCGGGTGGCCCAGGCTTTCCACCATCGCGGCGTCGTCGGTTACGTCGGTTTGGCAGGTGCGGTGGGCCTCCAGCAACAGGCCGTAGCGGAAGACCTGGGGCGTCTGGGCCTGCCACAGGCGGGCGCGCTCCGGCGTTTCCTCGATTAGCAGATCGGTGGACACCCGCTTGATGGTGTCCTTGACCGGCGTTCCGGCAACTGCCGCGCCGTGTTCGGCGGCTGCCCGGATGCCCCGCTGCAGGGTGTCGGCGTCCAGGCAGGGGCGCGCCCCGTCGTGGACCATCACCAAATCGCAGGGAGCCAGGGCCAGCAGCCCGTTGTATACCGAGTCCTGCCGGCGCTCGCCGCCCGCGCACACCTGCGCCACCTTGCGCCAGCCCCGCGACGCCGCCAGCTCCCGCCCTCGTGCCACCGACTCCCCGGCCAGAACCAGCGCGATTTCGCCGATGCGCGGGTGGGCCTCGAACCGCTCCACGGTATGCGCGATGAGCGGCGCGCCCAGCAACGGCGCAAAGGTCTTGTCCACGCCCCCCATCCGAGAGCTTCGACCGGCAGCTACGATGACGGCGCTAACGGTAAGTGAGGTATTTTCGCTGTCCGTAGGCATTGATCTTATCTTAATCTTCCGTGAGGATACCGCTACACAATCCGCCCGTCATTCCCGCGAAAGCGGGGCTACGCGGGTAGAAGGACGAAAGGCCTCGTTCAGGTCGAGCTCGCGCTTCGTTATCCCGGGTAAACTGCCACCTGCCGTGTTCTCCGGTTTCGTCTCCTTTCGGGGACCCGGTTGCCGCGTCCAGCACCTAGGGGATGGTCTCGTTGGTCAGGATTGCCCGGAGGATACGGCGCAACAGGAGGTCGTCCAGTTTCAATTTTACGGCAGGACGGCCTTTCTTCCTAGTGGCCTGGGGCCAGGGCCAGGACAAACGCATTCTAGTCCCGGCCGCCTCATCACACCGCATCCCCCGAACATGGCGGTGCGGCGCGGAGACGGTGTGGGGCGGAGCGGGAATGACGGGCGAATGGGCGCCAGAAGTCAAACCGCGATTGTCCTAGGGCAATCGCGGTTTAATCTCGCGCCCGTTCTTTCCCAACTTCATCCTTGCCGTATCGAATCGTCATTCCTGCGAAAGCGGGAACCCAGGACCCCACTTTCGCAAGGCAGACTCTTCTTTACTCACCTTGCCGTTGCCGTGCGCTCTGCCCTTTGCTTGATATTGATCGGTTTGGTCGATTTAAGTGGTAGCTCCACTTGGGGATTGAATGTGTTTCGTCACAGACGAACTTCCCGCTTGCTGTGTTTTGCGTGAAGGTTCGAGCGCCAGGATTGCTCAAGTTCTTTGGCCAGCCTTTTGTAGTTGGCTGCTCCGGTCATGACGGGGGCCTCGCCTTTTCCGGAGGGATATTGTTCGTCAGGGGGCTTCCCCTTTTTTGTAAACCAGAACTCGTATTCTGCTATGGCGGATTGCTTCAGCATATCGACGAATCTGTCCGGCCGCAAGTTTGTTTCTGGACTGTCTAGCATTGTTTTCAACACTGCTGCAAATGCGATGTGGCAGGCCGAGGAGCCGATTGGTGCCCACAGCACGTTTGTTTCTGGCTCGTCGTTTGCTCTTGGATTGACCTCGGCTACGGCGTTCCAGAAGTTTTTCAGCTTGGGTTCGATACCGTCCTTCACGCATCGGCGGATGTACTCCGCTACCTTCTTTCCTCTCGCCCCTTGGCCGGATTCATTCCTTTGGAATCCCGTGCCTGTTTGTTCGTTGTAGAAATCTACGAATGAGTCAGCGACCAGGTCTCCTAACTTTGTAGGATACGCTGAAGCTCCCGTCCCCGTTGCGTTTTGCCAGTAGCTTTCTGTCGACCATTGTCTCCCTCCCTAGACTTGTGGCAGGTGATTTGTGTTGCCCTTTTGATATTGCATCAGAAAATCTGCTACCTCTCAATGCTTACCTGTTGTGAGATATTTATCTGCTCTAATTTTAATTTTTCTGCTGCTGATCTCGACTTGGGTGTTATGGTCTTTAGCCTCTGCTTGTGGTCTGACTGCTTGCCTCCTTTGCGGTGGGCAGCAAGAATCCCCGGCCTGCAGCCTGGCTGCGCACGGCGGTTTGGTTGACAAGGTGGGGGGCTTTGTTACCATCGCCGGAGCTTGGGGCGGTACGTGTCAGGCGTTTTTACTCGCCTGCCGTGAATCGGGGCGGAGCCTGAATCCGGGGGCTTACTCCGGTTTCGCGCCGGAGAAGAGGAACCAAAGGCAGTGGCTTTCGTTAGTGGAGTCAAATGCCGTGAATGCGGGCGGGAGTCGCCCGCCGACCCCCTGAACGTCTGCGATTTCTGCTTCGGCCCGCTGGAAGTGGTCTACGACTACGCCACCATCTCCGAGGTGGTGAGCCGCGACCGCATCGCCGCCGGGCCGCTGAGCATCTGGCGCTATGGCGAGCTGCTGCCGGCCGACAGCGACCGCCCGGTGAACATCATGGCGGGCTACACACCGCTGATCAAGGTCGCCAACTCGGGCAAGCGCCTGGATCCAACCCCTTCGGCCAGTTCGCGCCGCCGTTCTTCTCCGGCGACCTGCAGCAGGTGTGGCAGCAGTTCTTCAATTCTTGGGCGCAGCAGGCGCAACAGGCGATGGCCTCGGGCGCGCCGGGGCCGGAGACTCTTCTAAACGCGCAAAAGCAGTGGTCGGAGCAACTGGAAGCCATGGCCAAGATGTTCGCCGAAGTCATGGGCACCGACGCCTTCGCCAGTATGCTCGGCAAGTACATGGAGCAGACGCTCATCTGGCAGCAGCGAATGGCCAAGCAGGCCGAACCCCAGTTGGATACTATGCTCAGGGCCTTCAATATGCCGTCGCGCAGCCAGATTGACCGGATGTTCGAGCGGGTAATCGGCATGGAAGAGCGGATAGACGACCTGGAAGACGAGAACCGCAAGCTCCGGGTCCAACTGGAAGCCTCCCTGCGCACGTCCCCGCCCCGCTCCCGGTCCCGCGCGGCGGACACGCCCACGGCAACCCCGGAGTCCGGCGAGGGCAGCCAGACATAGCCAGCCCAATGTCATTACCCCGGAAGTAGAAAAGGGAAGTAGAAAAGGGCGGGCCTAGTACCCGCCCTTTCATGTTGACGTGAGCCGAAGATGTCCCGCAAGGAGAATGTCAACGGCCGCCGCCCAGAGCCTCTCAGTTTTCCTTCTCCCTTTGGGGGAGGGGACTTTTGCTAAAGACTGATGGCCCTGCGGTAACGCCCCGCCGCCGGGCGCATTGCGGAGAATTACGATACCCTGGCCGAACTGCTACCCAGATTCCAGCTCTCGCAGTCTTTCGCGCAACATACGGAGTTCGTCTTCTGCCGCTTGCCGCGCCGCGATTTCCTCGTGGTGGGTGCGGAGCCACTGCCCGCTTGCGGGGTCGTAGAGGCGGAGGTTACCGTCCGGCAGGGCGCAGATGTCCAGCTCCAGTACGGCGCTGTGGCCCCACATCAGGCCGTCCCTGTTCGTAGTCAGCTCTATCGTGCTGTATTCGCCGTTCCCCAGCCGCTCGCCCACCAAGGGAGGGATGAAGTAGTTGCTGGTTGGGTCGAACCGCCAGTACTCGGTCACTCCCATTTTGGCGTAGATGTCCCGCTTTTCGACCATGTCCCGGCGCCAGGTGCTGCCCGACGCCAGCTCCATCACGATGTCCGGCGCCTTGCCCTCCCGCCACACGATCCAGGAGTTGCGTTTGTGCTTGGCGGTGCCGAGCACCACGAATACGTCGGGCGCAACCCGTGTCTCGTTGTCGTTCATGCGATAGTAGATGAGCATATCGCCGCCCGCGTAGACGTCCTCACGGCTGGAGAACCACTCCCGCAGCGTCGATATGGTGTCGATCATCGCGAACAATTGGGCGTCATTTTCGGCCATGAGTTCGCCGTCCGAGTCGGGATATTCGATGTTCAGGTCATCTACCTCGTCCTCGTAGGGCGGGTGCTTTGTGGATGCGGGCATACGCTCGGTGGTCATAACGTTGCGCTCCGGCCGGGGCTTGAACTCCGGACCAGTATACAGGTTAGCACAAGTTAAACGCGGCTTGGTTGCGGGCCCGGCGGCAGCCTGGCGGCGGAACAGTCCGTTTACGGAGTGCCCGACGCCGTGACAAATGAGATTCCCTTCGTCCTCGGCGACTGACCCCTAGACGCCTCACCCGCGGCACGCCCGTTCCACTGCCCTGGTTCGTGTAGAATAGGGCGGGCTTAATGCCCGCCCTTATACTTTGGTGCGGCCCGATTGGGTCGGTTAAGGAGAATTGCCATGGCCGCCACCACCGCCAATCGAGTCCGGGCGTCGGAGCGGCGCGAACTGGAGCAGACCCTGCGGCAGCGGGTGTCGGGGGAAGTGCGTTTCGACCCCTTTTCCCGTGTGCTGTACAGCACCGACGCCAGCATCTACCAGATGGAGCCGGTGGGCGTGGTCATCCCTCACAGCGCCGCCGACGTGCAGGCGACCATCGAGGTGGCCCGCGACAACCGGGTGCCGGTGCTGCCCCGCGCCGGCGGCACCAGCCTGGCCGGCCAGACCGTCAATCACGCCATCGTGATGGACTTCAGCAAGCACCTGAATCAAGTTATTGAGGTCAACCGCGAAGAAAGCTGGGCCCGCGTTCAGCCGGGCATCGTTCTCGACCAACTCAACCGCGAACTGCTGCCCTACGGCCTGATGTACGCTCCCGACCCGACCACCTCCAGCCGCGCCTGCGTGGGCGGCGGCGTGGGCAACAACACCTGCGGCGCCCATTCGGTCATCTACGGTAAGTCCTTGGACCACATCAAGGAACTGGACGTGATTCTGGCCGACGCCAGCGCTACCCACTTCCGCCCGCTGGATAGCGCCGAACTGGAAGCCAAGCTCAGCGGCGCGGGCCTGGAGTCGGAAATCTACCGGGGCGTCCGGCGGCTGGCCCAAGAAAACGACGCGCAAATACGCGCCCGCTACCCCAACATCATGCGGCGGGTCAGCGGCTACAACCTGGACGAGTTCCTGACCGAGCCGGTCGGCCCCTACGCCGGGTCCGCCGCCAGCCATGGCTTCAACCTCACCCGCATGGTGGTCGGCTCCGAGGGCACCCTGTGCGTCGCCACCGAAGTCAAGGTCAACCTCGTGCCGCGCCCCACCATGACCGCGCTGTCGGTGGCCCATTTCCACGACATTTTCCAGGCCAGCGAGGCGGTCAAGGAAATACTCAATCACAGCCCATCGTCCATCGAGATCATGGACAAGAACGTCCTGGACCGCTCCCGGCAGTCGCTGGGGCTGGGCAACGCCATGTCCATCATCGAAGGCGACCCCGGTGCGATTCTGGCCGTGGAGTTCTACGGCGAGTCGGAGGACGAGCTGAACTCCAAGATGGATGGGCTGAAGCGGGATTTGGAGCGGCGGCGGCTGGGCTACGCCTGCGTCAACCTGCTGGACCGGGCGGCGCAGGCCAACATCTGGAGCGTCCGCAAAAACGGGCTGGGCCTGCTGATGAGTATGCACGGCGACGCCAAGCCCTTGCCCTTCGTCGAGGACACCGCGGTTGACCCGGAGACCATGGGCGAGTTCGTGCGCCGGTTCGACGAAATCGTCCGCAACCACGGCACCGAAGCCGCCTACTACGGCCACGCCAGCGTCGGCTGCCTGCACATCCGCCCGGTGGTCAGCCTGAAGAACCAAGAAGGCCTGGACCGGATGTATGCCATCGCCGACGAAATCAGCGACCTGACCCTCGAGTTCGGCGGCTCCCTGAGCGGCGAGCACGGCGACGGCATCGTCCGCGGCGTGTGGACAGAAAAGATGTTCGGCCCGGAAATCTACCAGCTTTTCCGCGAACTGAAGTCCACCTTCGACCCCGACGGCATTATGAATCCGGGCAAGATAATCGACTGCCCGCCGATGACCGAGAACCTGCGCTATGGCCCGGACTATAGCGCCCAATCGCTGTCCGCCAGCCTCGACTTTTCGCTGGACGCTGACTTTGCCGGCGCGGTGGAGATGTGCAACGGCATGGGGGCCTGCCGCAAGCTGGAAGGCACCATGTGCCCGTCGTTCATGGCGACGCGGGAAGAGGAACACTCGACCCGCGGACGGGCCAACCTGTTGCGGGCCGCAATGTCGGGCAAGCTGCCCGAAGGCGCCATCACCAGCCAGCGGCTCTACGACGCCCTCGACCTCTGCCTGGAGTGCAAGGGCTGCCGCGCCGAATGCGAGTCCGGCGTGGACATGGCGAAGCTGAAGTACGAGTTCCTGGACAACTACTACAAGGCCAACGGGTTGCCCCTGCGCAACAAGATATTCGGCAACATCGCCAAGCTGAGCGCCTGGGGCAGCCGGTTCGCGCCCTTCTCCAACTGGGCCGCGTCCAGCCCGCTGGGCAAACTGCTTTCCAGCTCAATGTTGGGCATACATCCCAACCGGCGTCCGCCGGCCTTCGCCCGCCAGACCTTCCCGCAGTGGTTCCGCTCACGGGCCGCCCGCCGCCCGGCCACTGCCGGTACGGTGGTGCTGCTGAACGATACTTACATGAACTACAACTACCCGGAGATTGGCCGTGCGGCGGTGGCCCTGCTGGAGGCCGCCGGTTTCAAGGTGGAGCTGGCCGACGCCCCCTGCTGCGGACGGCCCATGATTTCCAAGGGGATGATGGACGCCGCGGCGGCCAACGCCCGCCACAACGTTAGCCTGCTACACGCCTACGCGGGGAACGGCGTTCCCATCATCGGCTGCGAGCCAAGCTGCCTGCTCACGCTGCGCGACGAGTACCCGCAGCTCGTCCCCGGCGAGCAGGCCCGCACGGTGGCGAGCCAGTCGTTCCTCATCGACGAGTTCTTGGCAAAGCTGAAGTCCGAAGACAAGCTGAACATAGAGTTCAAGGACACGGCCAAGCAGGTGCTGTTCCACGCCCACTGCCACCAGCGCTCGCTGGCGGGCACCGCCTCATCGCTGAACGCGCTGCGCTTGGCGCCGGGCTACCGGGTGGAGCTGACCAACGCGGGCTGCTGCGGCATGGCCGGCTCCTTCGGATACGAAAAGGAGCACTACCAGTTGTCTATGGACATTGGGGCGCAATCCCTGTTCCCCGCCGTCAACGCCAAAGGATCCGACTGGGATGTAGCGGTGATGGGCGTGTCCTGCCGCCAGCAGATCGAGCACGGCACAGGCCGCAAAGCGCGCCACTTGGCCGAGGTGCTGGCCGATGCCCTGCCGTGAGGGGGCAAGCCTGTGGTTGGCAGCAGATAGGAGGGCTGACAATGCCTGAAAAATTCACAAGGTGGGACGTTACTGAATACCTCAATTCCAGACAGGATGCTTGTGGCTACCTGAAAGCGTGTCTGGAAGAGGAACCCGGCGACGGTAGCCTGCTGCGTCTTGCCTTGAGCGATATTGTCCGCGCGAAGGAAATGGGCCGTTTCGAATTGGACTTCGAGGCGAGCGACGAAGGGCTGCTGCAGGTGTTGGCCGAAAACGGCAACCTCAGCTATGCCACCGTTCTGGATATAGCTCGCGCGCTGGGGATGCAGCTACGCATCACTGTCTGAAAACTGTTACGGTTAAGTAAAAGGGGCGGTCAAAAAATCGCCCCTATTTTCATAAGAGAACTTGTTCCTGCTCCCAAGCCAACGCCGCTACCTACACCGCCGTTATCGTGATGTGGGACATGTATGACTCGGCCCGCGCGCCGTGCCAGTGGTTCTCGCCCTTGAGGATGTGCACCACGTCGCCGACGGCAATCTGCTGCTCCTCGGTCTCGTTGGCGACGGTGCCAACGCCGGAAGTTACCACCAGAATCTGGTCGCTCTCGTGGGTGTGCCAGCCGGTGGTGGCGCCCCGCTCGAAGTTGACTACGCTGCTGCTGAAATTCTCGCTGGCCCCGTCGGGCAGCAGCGGCTGACGGGTGCGCCGCACCTCGCCGCCGGTCCAGCCCGGCACCGGCGTGGCTGTGTCTATTGGCACCGTTTCCACTTCCGCAATCCTTATGACACGCATTCCAGCCCTCCCAAGTTCTTCGGATTGACCGATAATACACCCGCGCCGGGCCAAATGGTCAATTTCTATACGGGGCTTCTTTGTCTATAATAGGATCAGCCTGTTACTTCAGGCCCGGCACGGCCCGGACTGGCCGGACTTGGAATGAAGGACAGGCCGCAAATCCAACGCTAGGACACTTGGCATGACGGCCTCCGACGCCACGCGCCCGGAATGGGTGCAGGACCACATTGACCGCTACCGGGCGTCCGACGGCGAGGACGGCCACATCTGGCGGGGAGTTCCCACGTTGCTGCTCACCACCACCGGGCGGCAGTCCGGCGAGCGGATTACGACGCCGCTCATTTACGGGCGCAGCGGCGACAGCTACCTTATCGTCGCCTCCCGAGGCGGAGCGGCAACCCATCCTCACTGGTATCTCAACCTGCGAGCCAACTCAACCGTCGAACTTCAGGTGGCCGCCGACAGGTTCACCGCCACCGCTCGCACCGCCACGCCGGAGGAAAAGGCCGGCCTCTGGCCTATAATGACCTCCATCTGGCCCAGATACGGCGAGTATCAGCAGCGCACCGAGCGGGACATCCCTCTGGTGGTGCTGGAACGGCAGTAACCGGTCAAGGGGAATGCAGAGAACACCGAAAGTCTTGGGAGGACAGGCGATGATTGGCAACGGTCTGGCATACCTGAGCGTTGTGGTGCGCGATGTGGCGGCAGTGGCGGAGATGCTGCACCGGGACTTCAAGCTGGAGGCGGCCATGCTCACCGTCGGTTCCGGCGGTAACCGCGCGCCCGTTTTCCCCATCGGCGAGACTGCCATTGCCCTGTTCGAGGTGGGCGACCCCTTCGTTGGCGGCGCGGAGCGCACCGGAGTGCATCACCTTGCGGTCTCGGTAGACGGCCCGGTGAGCGCCGGTATGGACGCTTCCGAAGTCGGTCTCCCCATACTCTCCGATGCGTTGGAGTGTGGGCTTGGCGGCACGCAGCGCCTGTTGCTGGACCCCAAGTCAACCGGCGGCGTCGTCACCTACCTCTCGGAGACGCTGAACGTGCCCCAGCCGGACCCGGAGGTCGTTGAGCGTATTGACCACGTGGGTGTGGCCAGCGAGGACAACGACCTGGTCCGCGACATTTTCACCCGCCGCTTGGGCTGGGAGATGGAGAGCAGCCAGATCGACGCGGAAATCGCGCAGGTCGTCGAGAGTTTTACTTCCGACAAGTACGGCGTCACTTACCGCCCCAAGAGCGCGGAACTCGTCGGCGGCGTCCGCGCCGCTTTCATCACCATAGGCGACTGTGAGCTGGAGTTCCTGCAAAACCTGAACCCACAAAACGCGGGGCAGGTGGAGCGCGGCCCTGCCAGCACCCAGCAGGACCAGAACGTCATCAACCGCTTCATCCAGGCCCGCGGCCCCGGCCTGCACCACCTGGCCCTGAAGGTGCGCGACATCAACCAGCATCTGGGCCGCCTGGAGTCCGCCGGCTACACCCTCATAGACACTCATGGCCGGCCTGGCAGCCGCTTGGCTCAGATCGGTTTCATCCACCCCGCCAGCCTGGGCGGCCTGCTGATTCACTTGGTGCAGCGCGAGGAGTTGGCGTAGCGGCGACTGCGCCGGGTTTGACCCGGGTTGAGCCGGACGGCTCTCCATCCGAGGACGAGGACGAGGACGAGGACGAGGCCGGAGTCGTATAGCGCGTCGCCCGCCCCGCGCCAGCAGCCCGTCCGAGGATTGCTCAACTGGCCTCGCGGGTTACCGGCGCAAACCCCACGATGCAAGTCGGCAAAGACCTGTGGCAGTTATGCTTGGGCGGTTGTGCGGGAGCATAGCGACCTAAAATCGCCATCCCAGCGCAGCCATCATCTGTTGCAGGTTGATACAAGGCACGCCAAACCTCTGGCAGACAGCAGGGATATTGGCAGGGTTATTTGGCTGCTCTTGAGTCGCCACTGTTGCGGTAGGGAGTAAAGTATCTTGCGCCCTGGCTTTGGCAATCAGATAAGGGTCAGCGTCTTCCGTTCCTCGGCTAACTTTCTCGCGCCATCGGTTATTGGCCGATGAAAGGTTCTGATCATTAAGCATTTCCCGCACTAACATTTGTTCCTGCTCACCCGGTTCAGAGAAAAATTCCGGGTTGAGTTTTTTCAGGTATCTGATTGCTTCAACGATTTCGGGCCTGTGAGCATTTTCCAACTCCGTACGCACTGCCCGCACAGACACCGCCTGACCTGTCCTGACCAACTCGTAGAACCGATCCCAGAAGCTAGGGAACTGGTCCTTGTAAAAAGAGCGAAATATCTCGCTAATCGTACTACTGTCCAAGATATACAGGGCGTCAAAGACTTCCTTATCTCCAGGCATAACGCTCCAATCCGTCGAGGCTGGAGCCCTTCACGCCCAAGCAAGCGGACAGTTGATAGTCGTCTATCCGGCCTTCATCAAAAGCCAGGAATGCGGCGCGCAAATACTTTTGGCCCAAATAGGTTGCTTGGGTAGAGTAATAATTTCCTCCTCCCCCTGATGATGGCCCTTGGCTGGACTGCCATCGTTGCACCGTCTCCCGGTAGCTCTCCCCGTCCAGCCAGTCCCGGTCCCGAAACTTGCGTAGTATAACTTCGCGGCTAACTTTATATGTTCCGGCTATGGATGCCAGGTATTCATCGGTGAGACTGCCGGCAGGTTGGGCGGCTATGGCGCTTTCAAAATCGTCGGACGGTACTAAGAACTCCCCGGCAAACTGGTTGCAGGCAATCTCAGCCGCCCGGTCTTCGCCGGACAGGTAGTTTAGATAATGTTGACTATCCAAGCGCTCCAAATGATTGAAATTGAACAGTAGGTGGGCCAGTTCGTGGAACAGGGTGAAAATTTGGCGAGTTTTCGCTTGACCGTTGTTTAGATAGATGACCGGGAACACCTCATCAGTCAGACAGAAACCTGCAACATCTTTCTGGGTAAACGACCTTTTGAATATCCATACGCCGTTGTCTTCCACTCGTTCCCGCCATTGCTTCAAGGCCGTATCATCCGAGTCCCACGACCTTTGCTCATCCAAACTTACGCCCAAGCGCTCTCGAGCTGCGGTAGCCAATTGGGCCGGGTTGTCAACGTCAGCCTGGTCACGCAAGTCGCGCAGAATGAAGCGTTCACCGGAACCTTGCGGGCCGAGCAGCATCGTCAAATCGTCCTGCCGCATACGAGCCTGCCGGATTGCGTACCGGGTATCCGGGCGCAAGCTATCCAACAAAGTTCCCGGCAGGCGGCGAAACTCAGCGGAGACAGTTCTTTCATCCGGCGGGTTACTGAAAAAGAAAAACGCCGTTGCCCGGTGGTAATCCTTATGCGACAGGTCCTCCAGTTGCCGCCAGGTAGGGTAGCTAACGCCATCCTCCCATTCGCGGACGCGCTCCGGCCGCACCTTTCGGCGTTGGGCTACTTCTGCTACGGAGTAGCCCGCTCGTTCTCTGGCCCAGCGCAACATTGCTGGGTTTATACCGGAGGCTCGCACGGTCATACCAATTCCTCAACCACCGGGCGTTGCCTAGTCTTGGAGGAAAACGTAGGCCGCCGAGCTTGGGCCGCGGTCTACGTGGCTGTGGCCTTTGCCGGAGGTGTCTTCCATGAGCCGGGCGTCACCGGGACGGAAGACGTGGGACGCTCCGTCGCTTACCGTGATTTCCGTCTCGCCGGCCAGGTGGAAGATGAGCCGGCGGTCAGGCAGAGGATGGAAGTCCATTACGCGCGGTTCAGTCCACCACTGGACTTTCACCTCGGCGACGTTCGGCATCGAATGAAGCGCCGGATACTCTGCCAGACTCAGCTCCTCCATGTGACTTTCCCCGTCATCGGTGGCGTAAACGCGGTAAATTCCCATAATCAGCCTCCATGTTGGAATATCCGTGTCCATTCTAGTGTAAGCTGGAAGAAAAGCGTTCAGGAAATTTGGGTTGGACTGGAAATTCTGGTTAATCTTGGCAATCGCGGGGCTGGCGCTGTCGGCCCTGATGTGCGTTTGCGTAGTGCAGTGGCTGCGGCGGCGTGAGCCCTATGGCGCTTTCATGCGGCTGCGGCTGCGTGCCAAGATTACATTCCTGCGCTTGCTGGCAATTGATTCCCGGCTGCCGTGGTACGTTCGCGCCCTGCCTCTGCTGGCTCTAGCCTACTGGATTAGCCCCCTGGACCTGATTCCGGGGTTCATGGCGGACGACTTGGCGTTTACCCTTCTGATGATAATGGCGGTCGTCAGGCTCACCCCCAACGATCTCATCGCCGAACTGCTCCAGAGGGCCGACAGCGCCCACCCCGCCGGCCGGCGGGACTAACCGGTTACCCCGTCATCCACTCCCGAACTCGCTGCGTCCAGGGGCTGTCAGGGTTGGCGTGGTCGAGGCTGATCTGGAAGTGGTTGTGGCCCTCGCGCATCATTTCCTCCACGTGGCCCGGCTGGGAGCGTAGAGCCGCCAGCATTCGCGGGTGTTGGGCGCGAAGGTTGTCGAAGTCGTCGCTGCCTATCTCCAGCAGGAAGGGCGTGGCGTTGCCATCGGTATTGTAGAGCGGGCTGGCCTCGCGGGCATCGGCATCGGATGTCAGAAAAGCCTCGCGCCGCTCCGGCGGGGTCTCGGTGACGTCGAACACGCCGCTGACCGGGAAGCAGCCCTTGATTGTGTCCGGTTGCAGCCCAAAGTCCGCCAGCCGCTCCCGTTGCAGCGTTATCAGCGCCGCCAGATGTCCACCTGCCGAATGGCCGCCGACGTAGATGCGCGCGGGGTCTCCGCCATAGTCGGCGATATGGTCGTACACCCAGCGCAGGGCGGCGCGGCAGTCGTCCACCTGCTGCGGATACTTGGCGCCGGGGGCCAGCCGGTAGCCCACCGGAACCAGCAGCGCCGGGGCGGAGGTGATGGCCGGGGCCATAAATCCCAGCAGGTCTTTGTGGCCGATAACCCAATAGCCGCCGTGGAAAAACAGCAACACCGGCGCCGGATTTCCGGGAGCTTCGCCATTACCGTGCCCTGCATCGGGCATATAAACGTCCAGCTTTTGCCGCTCATCTTCGCCGTAGGGCAAATTCAGCTCGGCCCGCGAATTGGCCCGCGCTTCGTCCGACCAGACCATCGCCTGCTCCAGGTACTCGCCGGCCCCCGGAGACGGCGGCGGTACTCGTTCCGCCTGCTCAACCATAACAATTCCCTCCAGCAACATAGTTAAACGCCGGGAATTTATTATATGGTTATGAAAACAAAAAATCTCGGCGCTCTTTGCGCCCTCCAGGACGATTGCAAAGTCATGTCAGCACCCAAACCGTTAGTCCTGAGCTTGTCGATGCTGCCTGAGTGGCTTGTTTTTGGTTTCCCGGTCATTCCCAGCCATTTCCAGCCACATTTGGTTATTCTGTTGGGGCGGCCGTGGTGAGGGCCGAATGGCAGACGGGCAGAGTCATACAGGAACTATGCTAGAGAGGTGTCATAGGGCTTGGCAAGGGGCAGGTGTCATAAAATCGTATTAGGGGAACCCGGCAAGGGCTGCGGCATTCGTTCGGGACAGTTTTCGTCTGGGGAACGTCCTCACCCTAACCCTCTCCCAGAGGGAGAGGGAACTTTGCAATCGTACTGTTGCGCCCTCGGCGTTTAATATCAAAATGACTGATCACGCTCTGATTGACCGATTCCGGCAGGCGCGGCGGGATCCGTCGCTGGCGGCGCTGGACGGGCTGCACGCGGTGAAGCACGCGCTGCGCTTCGGGGCGGAGGTGCTGGAGATGGTCAGCCCCGACGTTGGCGCCGCGCTGCGTCTGGCCGCCGAGGTCGCGCCCGATGTTGGCCTCAGGCTGGCCCAAGAGCTGGCCGCAGTGTCGGCTGAGGACTTTCGCCGGCTCTCGCCCGTTCCGCCGGATACCGGCGTCATCGCCATCGCCCGCCGTCCTGCCGTATCCGCCGCCGACATGGTGGACGGCCCGCCTAGTGCGCCGGTGGTGTTGCTGGAAAACCCTCGCAACCCGTTCAACATTGGCGCGGCGGTTCGGGTGGCGGCGGCGGCCGGAGCGGCAGGCGTGCTGGTCACCGGGGCGCAGGACCCTTGGCATCCCGCGGCCATCGTTTCGGCTGCAGGATTGCAGTTCGCGTTGCCGGTGGCCCGCGCCGCCGCCATCCCCGGCGGCCCGCGCCCGGTCATCGCCATAGACCCACAGGGCGAACCAATGCCGTGGGGCAGCGTTCCCCCCGGCGCGATCCTGGCCTTCGGGACCGAGCGGCACGGGGCAAGCCCGGAGCTGCTGGCCCGCGCCGCTCGCCGCCTGGCAATACCTATGACTCCCGGAGTGTCCAGCCTGAACCTTGCTACCTCCGTAGCCGTAACGCTCTATATGCTGAAAGCGTAGGGAATGGCCGGATACGAATATCAACCCCATTGAGAATGACCGGAACTGCCGGCGCTTTCCAAATCCGGCGCCCACTGCGCTTCTCGCGTCATACCGGGGAGGCCCGGAACCATTGGCGCTGGTGGAATGAGGGCAGCAGACATAATCGAAAAGTTCTCGAAACTGGAGAACCGTTATATGTCAGCCCGGCTTCAGCTATGGTAATCTGATAGTAACAGGCGTTCGCAACAGTTTTTGTCAATACGCACGAATTTCGCGCAGCGGTTGGCGGAATTCGTTGCTCAAATTCGTTGAATTTAGGTCGGGTGTCGATTTTGCTGATCCTTTGGACGCTCAGGGCGTTGGGGGCCGTGGGGTTCGGGGGGTTGGGCTGGTGGCTGTGCCAGCTTCTTGGCTTGTCTCCCGCAGAAGGCCATTTCCTTCCTTGGGGGCCGGTTTTCATAGCCGCTGGCGTCGCGATTGGCGGTGTTGTCTTCCACTACGTCATCCTCAATCCAAAGGTCAACGGAGCCAGGTTCTTCTCTGAAATGCCCGGCGCAACCCTGTTCGCCGGCGTACTGGGACTGGTGGTCGGACTGGTTGTGGCCTCGCTGGTTTCCATACCCTTTTACAGCTTCGCCGGAGTCGTAGGCTGGGCCGTGCCTGTCGGCATAAGCCTGGTTATGGGCGCGGGCGGGTTGTGGCTGGGTATACAGAGGGAGAGGGACATCCGCGCCATCCTGCCCGGACTTGACTCGGCCGGACTTGACTCGGAAAGACGCGCGACCTCAGCCGCCCCCTCGGAGCCGGCGATAATTCCCGGCCTGGAACCCCTGCCTGATGGCGAGCCGGGGAGTGAGCACCGGAACGGCACAATTCTGGTGGACACTTCGGCCATCATAGACGGGCGCATCGCGGACCTCACGGTCACCGGATTCATCAGCGGCTCCCTGTTGGTGCCCCGGTTCGTGCTGGACGAGCTTCGCCATATCGCAGATTCCAGCGACTCAATGCGGCGCAACAGAGGACGGCGCGGGCTGGAAGTGCTGGGCCGCCTGCGCAAGGACGCCTCGGTGCCGTTGCAGGTGCTGGACGTGGGAGTGGATAACGGCGTGGAGGTTGACGCCCGCTTGGTGGAACTGGCCCGCGGAATGAAGTCATCCATCCTCACCACCGACTACAACCTGAACCGCGTCGCCGAAATCCAGGGCGTGAAGGTGCTCAACGTCAACGAACTGGCCAACGCTGTCAAGTCCATCGTCCTGCCCGGCGAGAACCTCCGGGTGGACATCGTGCAAGAGGGCAAGGAAGCCGGTCAGGGTGTAGCCTACTTGGACGACGGCACCATGGTGGTGGTGGAAGGCGGTCGCCGCTACATCAACTCCAACCACGAAGTGCAGGTCACCCGCGTACTGCAAACCGCCGCCGGCCGCATCATCTTCGCCCAACCGAAGTGAGCAGGGTTAAGCCCCCGCTCCCCTCGGGGCAGGTCAGGGCGTAAATTGCCAACTCGTATGGATTCCCGCGAAAGCGGGGATGACGGTGTGAGGCTAACGGATGATGGCGGAGGCAGGGGAATGACCAGTTCCTGCCAAGCTGAGTTGATTAAAACGCGATTGCACTGACAGCAATACCTGCCCGCGTCTGCCCGTGCCTGCGCCTGCCCGTGGAAAGGGCATTTTGGTGACACTTGACCATTGTTTAAGAAACAATCAAAGGTATAGACTGGAATTGCGCCTCCCCGGAACGCGGGGCGGAAGCATTCCAAATCGAGGAGATAATATCCGATATGCCGGAAGTTACTTCACACGCGCCCGGCGCGCCGTCTTGGGCCGAGCTGTCCACCACCGACGAGGCCGGCGCCCTTTCCTTCTACGGCGCCCTGTTCGGTTGGGAAGACAACCCGCAGGAGATGGGGCCGAACTGGTACTACCATCTGCAGAAATTCAACGGCCTGGAGGCTGCCTCCATCTACCAGCAGGGCGAAGAGGAGCGCAGCCAGAACGTGCCGCCCCACTGGAACAACTACTTCACCGTAACCAGCGTTGATGAAACCGCCGAAACCGTCAAGCAGAACGGCGGTACGGTGGTGTTCGGCCCGATGGACGTGTTTGAGGCTGGGCGCATGGCGTTCTGCCAGGACCCGCAGGGCGCTTACTTCGCCATCTGGCAGGCCAACCAGCACATCGGCGCGCGCATCAAGGGAGAGGCGGGGGCGATGTGCTGGAACGAACTGCTCACCACCGACCGCGCCGCCGCCATAGACTTCTACCTGGCTACCCTGGGCATGGAGCGAGGCGAGGTGATGGGGCCGATGGAATATGCCATGCTCAAGGCCGGCGGAACCGAGGTCGCCGGCGTCATGCAGATTACCCCCGAAATGGGCGAGTTCCCGCCTCACTGGAGCGTTTACTTCGGGGTGGACGACGCTGACGCCACCGTGGCGCAAGCCCAGTCGCTGGGCGCGACAATTTACGTTCCGCCCACCGACATCATTCCAGGCGAGGGCCAGCAGGCCATCGGGCGCTTCGCCTCCCTCGCCGACCCGCAGGGCGCGCCCTTCAACGTCTTCCAGGCCATCTGCGAGACGCCGCGGAGCTAACGGGGGGTTCAACGCAGAAAATCACGCAGAGGACTGAGAGGCTGATACCCTAGCCGCATGATCTCCGCGTTCTTTGCATCAGAAACGTCTCCCGAAAAACCTGTGATTCCAAACCCGATTGCCCTGTCCATCTCTATAAGGGGACAGGGCATTTTGATGACATTTGGCCGTTGTTTAAGAAACAATTAAAGATATAGACTGGATTTGCCGCACCCCGGAACGCGGGGCTGGAACATTACAAATCGAGGAGCTAATACCGAAAATGCCCGAAGTTACTTCACACGCCCCCGGCGCGCCGTCCTGGGCCGAGCTGGACACCACCGACGAGATGGGTGCCCTGTCCTTCTACGCCGCTCTGTTCGGCTGGGAAGACGACCCGCAGGAAATCACTCCCGGCTGGTTCTACCATATGCAGAGGCTCAACGGCCTGGAAGCCGCTTCCATATACCGGCAGAGCGATGAGGAGCAGGAGCAGAATATCCCGTCCCATTGGAACCTCTACTTCACCGTGACCAGCGTTGATGAAACTGCCGAATCCGTCAAGCAGAACGGCGGCACGGTGGTCTTCGGCCCGATGGACGTATTCGAAGCTGGGCGCATGGCGTTCTGCCAAGACCCGCAGGGCGCATTCTTCGCCATCTGGCAGGCCAACCGGCACATCGGCTGCCGCGTCAAGGGCGATGTCGGCGCAATGTGCTGGGCCGAGTTGATGACCACAAACCGCAACGACGCCATCGAGTTCTACATCAAGGTTCTGGGGATGGAGCCCGGCGAGGTGGCGGGGAATATGCAGTATTCCATGCTCCGGGCGGGCGGAACCGAGGTCTGCGGCACCATGGAGATTACCGAGGATATGCCCCCGATGCCGCCCCACTGGACCGTCTACTTCGCGGTGGCGGATATCGAAGCCTCCGTGGCCAAGGCTAAATCGCTGGGCGCGACAATCTACGTTCCTCCCCAGGACATTGTGAAGGAGGAGGGGGATCCCGTCGTCGGGCGCTTCGCCGCTCTGGCCGACCCGCAGGGCGCGGTTTTCAGCATCCTCCAAGACATACCGCAGACGTAGGCGCGGCTTTCGGCATCTTCCAGCCCCTTGTGTGAGACGCCGCGGAGTTAACCGGGATATCAACGCAGAGTACGCAGAGGCATATACATTTAGCCGCATAATCTCAGCGTTCTCTGGGCCTCTGGGTTAAAAACGTCTTCCGGGAAAACCGGGGATTCCCGCCGCCCACCGCAACGGGTAGAATTACGCTGCAATTCTTTCCAACAAACTAACGACGGGAGGCAGCATGACCACCTCCGCCAACCTGAAAGAACTCCAGGATTCTGCGCTGGAGCACCTGTGGGTATATCTGCGGGAACCCAGCGACATGGCCGAAAAGGGCGAGCCGGTCGTCTATGTGTCGGGCGAGGGAGTGCGGGTCACCGACGCCCGAGGCAACACCTCCATAGACGGTATGTCTGGCCTGTGGCTGAAGAACGTGGGCTACGGGCGGAAGGAAATCGCCGACGCTGCCTACGAGCAGATGCTCAAGCTGACCTATATGCCCATGGGAACCACCACTGAGCCGACCATCCGGCTGGCCGAAAAGGTGGCGGAGATTACCCCCGGCGACCTCTCCCGTTCCTTCTTCACCAGCGGCGGCTCCGAGGCGGTGGAGACGGCTATCAAGCTGACTCGCGCCTATTTCAAGCGGGTGGGCGAACCCAGCCGCATCAAGTTCATCAGCCGCCGCGGTTCCTACCACGGCGCAACCGCCGGGGCGCTGGCCCTGGGTGGCTCGCCCCTGTACCCCCGGGGCGACTACGAGCCGCTGATGCCGGGCACCTTCCACGTTCCGCAGCCCAACTTCTACCGCTGCGAGTACGGCAGCGACACCGCCGAGGAGTGCGCCGAACGGTGTGTGCAGGCGGTGGAGGACACCATCAAGTTCCAAGGGCCGGAGACCGTGGCCGCTGTCATCGCCGAGCCGGTTTCCAGCCCCATGGGCGCGGTGGTGCCGGCCCCCAACTACTGGCCTCGCCTGCGCGAGGTGTGCGACAAGTACGGCGCGCTGCTCATCGCCGATGAGGTCATAACCGGCTTTGGGCGCACCGGCAAGATGTTCGCCTGCGAACACTGGGGCGTCACCCCGGACATTATGACCGTAGCCAAGGGCATCACCAGCGGCTACATCCCCATGGGCGGCGCCATCACCCGCAAGGGCATCGCCGACGCCTTTGTCGGCAGCCAGCGTGTTTCCTTCCGCCACGTCATCACCTTCGGCGGGCATCCGGTGGCGGCGGCGGCGGCCCTGCGCAACATCCAGATTATGGAAGACGAGGGAATGGTCGAGAATTCGGCCCGCATGGGCGCCTACCTGCTGGACGGCCTGAACGAACTGAAAGATAAGCACCCGATGATTGGCGACGTGCGCGGCCTGGGGCTGATGTGCGGCATGGAGCTGGTGCGCGACCGGGAGACCAAGGAGCCGTATCCCGCCGAGGCCGACTTGGGCAACCGCCTGACCGCAGGCTTCCAGGCCAACGGCCTGCTCCTGCGCGGCAGCGACAACATGAACGTGGCCCCGCCTCTCTGCGTAACCGCCGGCGAAATCGACGAAATCGTCTCCACCATGGACAAAGTGTTCACCCAAGTGGGCCGGGAACTGGCCTAGATTCGCAAGACCCCTGCACCACAAACCCCCTCTCCCTCGGGGAGAGGGGATCTCCCGCTGCGCTCCTCGAACCCGGTTTCTCCTTTCACTCTCACGTTGTCAAGGCTCACCCTGACCCTGTGACCTTGCCTAAGGAGGTTTGTTGGGCCGGATTTATTACAGCGAACCGAAAATCTCGGCTAGGCGGCGGACTCGATCCGGATCTACCGGGTTGGCTACTATGCCCTCGCGCTTGAGGCTGGTGCCTACGATGGCCCCGTCGGCGTGTTCCAGGATTCGCCAGACGTTGGACTCGTTGATGCCGCTGCCCACCAGCACGAAACCGTCGGGCACGGCGCGGCGCACTACCGACACGTCAAAGCTGTTGGTGGGCTGGCCCGTGGCCGGCCCGGAGACGATCAATCCGTCGGCAAGGGCGCGCCGCGTCGTTTCCTGCGCGATTAGGCCGATGTCGCTCTGACCCACCGGCGTTGCGTGTTTTACCAGCACGTCGGCCAGAATCCGCACGTCGGCGTTCAGCGAACGGCGGCGCCGGGTGGTCTCGTAGGCTTCGCCCTCCACCAGGCCCTCGTCGGTAGCCATGACGCCGTAATGCACATTGACCCGGATGAACTCCGCGCCGGTCGCTATCGCCACGGCCAGAGCGGATACGGCGTCGTTGCGCAGCATATTGATGCCGACCGGCAGCGATACCGAGCTCCGCACCTGCTCCACCGCCAGGGTCATTGCGGCCACGGTCTCCGGCTCGACCCGGCCGGTGCGAAAGGGCGTGTCGCCGAAGTTCTCGACGATGATGCCGTTGGCGCCCCCGTCCTGCAGGATGCTCGCCTCCATGCTGGCCCGGTTCAGCACGGACTTCAGGTTGCCGTTCCACCGGGGCGAGCCGGGCAGCGGCAGCAGATGGATTACGCCGATGAGTACTTTGCCGGGGCCAAACAATTCCCGCGCCATACGTTAGTCCGCCAGTCCAAAAATTTCCTTCAGGGCATCTGCGATGCCTGCCATATCCCGGTCGGATATGTGTCCGATTCTGGCGCCTATTATAGACCTCTCCACGGCATCTATCTGACCAGAGGTCGCTGAGGTTTTATCCAGTCCGGCTGATGACCAGTCCAGCAGAATGTACTTGCCAGTCAGCCGGGACGGATCAGGGTGCCCGGCAGTCTCAAACTCAGTGGCGCAGTTGGGGCAGGTGTGCAGAACCATGACGGCTTCCTCCGGCGCTGTGTGGCGCCACTAGATTGTAGCGTATCCGTGGATTACGGGCGGGTTACGGCGTTTAGCGTGTCCGATTGAGTGGTAAAATTAGAGCGATGCTTGGGCGGGAGGGATACCGACGAATGCCGCAGGATTTCATACACGTCAAGGGCGCCCGGGAACACAACCTCAAAAACGTCGAGATTACCGTGCCCCGCGACAAGCTGGTGGTCATAACCGGCGTTTCCGGCTCCGGCAAGAGTTCCTTGGCTTTCGATACCATCTACGCGGAGGGGCAGCGGCGCTACGTCGAGTCGCTGTCGGCCTACGCCCGGCAGTTCTTGGGGCGGATGGACAAGCCCGACGTAGATTACATCGAGGGCCTTTCCCCGGCCATCTCGATAGACCAGAAGGGCGTTTCCCACAACCCCCGCTCCACCGTCGGCACGGTCACTGAAATCTACGACTACCTGCGCCTGCTGTTCGCCCGCGTCGGCGTTCCCCACTGCCCCAAGTGCGGCAGCCCGGTGGCGCGGCAGACCGTGTCCCAGATTGTGGACTCCATCATGTCTCTGGAGGAGGGCAGCCGCATCACGCTGCTGTCCCCCAAGGTCCGGCGCAAGAAGGGCGAGCACAAGGACGTTTTAGAGGAGGCCCGCAAGGCCGGTTTCGTCCGCATTCGCGTCAACGGCGAAATTCGGATGCTGGACGAAATTGACAACCTGAACCTCGACAAGCGCAAGTGGCACTACATCGAGCTGGTGGTGGACCGCCTCATCATCCGTCCCGACACTGAGCTGGCCCGGGTGGCCGAGTCGGTGGAGACCTGCCTGCGCGAGGGCGAGGGCGTGGTGGAAGTGCTGCGGGAGCCGTCGGCGGACGCTGGCCCTTCGACAAGCTCGGAATCGACAGGCTCAGGACCAACGAAGCCGGAAACGCTGGTGTTCTCCGAGCAGTTCGCCTGCGCCAAGTGCAACGTCAGCCTGCCGGAAATCGAGCCGCGCACCTTCAGCTTCAACAGCCCCCACGGCGCCTGCTCCGAATGCACCGGGCTAGGCTACAAGTTGGCCGTTGACCCGGAGCTGGTCATCCCCGACAAGAACCTGTCGCTGTCCCAGGGCGCGATTACGCCATGGGTGCGCGTCGGTGCTTCCAGCGCGTGGTACATCAGCCTGATGGAGTCGGTGGCGGAAGCCAACGGTTTCTCCGCCAAGGCGCCGGTCAAGGAAATGGACCCGGAACACGTTGACCTGATTCTCTACGGCAACGGCTCGCAGAAAGTCACGGTCAGCCACCGCACCCACCGGGGCCGCACCTACAGCTGGGACACCAACTTCGAGGGGGTCATCCCCAACCTGGAGCGCCGCTACAAGACCACTGAGTCGGACTATGCCCGCTCCCAGATTGAGCGCTATATGTCGGCCCGCCCCTGCCGCTCCTGCGGCGGCAAGCGGCTGCGGCCCGAAGCCCTGTCGGTGCGTGTCTGCGGCCTGGGCATCATGGACGTCTGCGCCAAAAATATCGGGGTCGCCGCCGAGTGGATTGAGCAGATAGACCCCGATTCCGAGTACAACCGCAACCATAACGGCAACGGCGCCAACGCCACCGGCAACGGCAGCGAAAACGGCAACGGGGTTAAAGCCAACGGCAGCAATGGCCGACGGAACGGCAGGCGTAACGGCTCGAAAAACGGGGCGAAAGCGTCATCGAAGAACGGCCTGGCTGCCGGGCAGACGCTTTCGGCGCGTGACAAGACCATCGCCAACCAGGTCTTGAAGGAAATTGACGGGCGCCTGAAGTTCCTTATGGGCATTGGGCTGGACTACGTGACTATGGACCGCACGGCGCAGACCCTTTCCGGCGGCGAGGCCCAGCGCGTCCGGCTGGCGACGCAGATAGGCTCCGGGCTGACCGGCGTGCTGTACGTGTGCGACGAGCCGACCGTCGGGCTGCATCCCCACGACGACCAGCGGCTCATCAACACCCTGACCCGCCTGCGCGACATGGGCAACACGGTGCTGGTGGTGGAGCATGACGAGGCCATGATGCGGGCCGCCGACTTCATCGCCGACCTCGGGCCGCGGGCCGGCGAACACGGCGGGCAGGTCGTTGCCACCGGCACCGTGGAGGAGATTGAAAACTCTCCCGACTCGCTCACCGGCCAGTACCTCAGCGGGCGCAAGCGTGTGCCAGTGCCGGAAACGCGGCGGGAAGGCAACGGCCTCTCCCTGACCGTCAAGGGAGCGCGAGAGAACAACCTGCGCGGCATAGACGTGGAGTTTCCGCTGGGCCGGCTGGTCTGCATCACCGGCGTTTCCGGTTCCGGCAAGAGCAGCCTGGTCTACGAAATCCTGTACAAGAAACTGAACCAACGGATCAATCACGGGCGCGACCTGCCCGGCGAACACGACGACCTGCTGGGCGTCGAGGGCGTGGACAAGGTGGTCAAGATAGACCAGTCGCCCATCGGACGCACCCCGCGCAGCAATCCGGCCACCTACACCGGCGCGTTCACGCCCGTCCGCGAGCTGTTCGCCAACCTGCCGGAGTCGCGGGTGCGCGGCTACAAGCCGGGGCGGTTCTCCTTCAACGTCAAGGGCGGGCGCTGCGAAGCCTGCCAAGGCGAGGGCTACAACCAGATTGAGATGCAGTTCCTCCCTGACGTCACCGTCCAGTGTGAGATTTGCCACGGCCTGCGCTACAACCGCGAAGCCCTGGAAGTGACCATGCGGGGCAAGCACATCGCCGACGTGCTGAACATGACCGTGGACACCGCGCTGGAATTCTTTATCAACTTCCCGCGCATCCGCCCCAAGCTGGAAACCATGCGCGACGTGGGCCTGGGCTACATCCGCCTAGGCCAGCCCGCCACCACGCTGTCCGGCGGCGAGGCCCAGCGCGTCAAGCTGGCTACCGAGCTGTCCAAGCGCGCCACCGGCAAGACGGTCTACCTGCTGGACGAGCCAACCACCGGCCTGTCTTTCGAGGACTGCGTCGCTCTGCTGGGAGTGCTGCACCGTTTGGTGGACGCGGGTAACACGGTAATCCTCATCGAACACAACATAGACGTGATGAAGAACGCCGACTGGCTGATAGACCTCGGCCCCGGCGCGGGCGACAAGGGCGGACAGCTCATCGCCACTGGCACACCGGAAGAGTTGGCCGGGCACCCGGCCAGCGTGACCGCGCCGTACCTGAAGGCGGCCCTGGAGGGCCGGGCGTTCGTCGCCAAGCACTCGGAGACCAGTGCGGAGGAGCTGGCGGGGGTCGTTTAACGTACGGGCAGCTACAATGGAGTGGACGTGGGATCCAAATAAGAACCAAGAGAACTTTCGCAAACACGGGATCGACTTTCCGACTGCGCTGCTGGTCTTTGATGACCCGCGTTACGACACAAGAGAAGACGACTACCAGTATGAGGAGCGATGGCAAACCATCGGGACAGTGAGAGGGACATTTATAATAGTTGTCCATTCACGACGGACAAGTGAAAGCGGATTCGGGAGGATCATCAGCGCCCGCCGAGCGGACCCCCGCGAAAGAAGAAGATACCAAGAGGGGCTATGGTTAAGCTGACAGATGAACAAAAGGCTATGCTTGAAGCCTTGGAGAATATGCCGGATGAGGAAATCGATTATTCCGACATACCGCCAATCCGTGACTGGTCGGGCTTTAAGATGGGGTTGTTCTACCGTCCGAAATGGAAGGACATAAACCTCAAGATAGACGAATATGCCATAGACTGTTTCGAGCGCAATCTCGCAGGAGGGCAGTCGTTAGATAAGGCCATTAACAAGGCTCTCTCGGCCCAGATGTTCCGCATAAGGTTCCCCGTAAGAGTACAGAAGACTGAGAAGGCCGTCCGGCGGATTCAAGAGTCGCCAGAGGAAATAGAGAACCTGATGGAGATACAGAAGCAGGAAATCGAAATCCTCTATGCTGTGCCTGTCGAGGAAGTTGCCGCTTACGGCTCCGCGCTCGATCTGATGGATCAACCCAACTCCAAGAGCGGATCACTGCGCCAACCGGCTATGAAAGCAATAAGCCTCAATCTGGACGAAAACGTCATAGACTGGTTCGAGGACAGGCTCGAGGACGGGCAGTCGCTGGACGAGGCTGTAAACATTGCGCTGATGGACCACATACACTGGATTCGTTTCCCGGAGCAGGTGAAGCGGGAAGAGGAAGCCGCCCGGCAGGCCGGGGAGACTTCCTAACCTGCATCCGCCCGGCAGGGTTTGGAAGCGTCCTGTTGTCAAAAGCCCATTCTCAATTCGAGAGAGGGCTTTTGCTCTCTACAGCTTCAGCAACGAAGTCAGCGTTTTCTGGCCGCCTTGGGGGCCCACAAGCGCTAGGCGCAGCTCCTCTTGGCGGAAGAGGCGGGCGGCGAGGGCGGATATGTCGGCCGGTGTAACTGCCTGGAGCCGGGCGACGATTTCATCCACAGCGCAGAGCTGGTCTTGCAGCAGTTCTTGGGATCCCATCCATGACGCTACGGCGCGGCTGTCCTCCATGCGGAGCAGCAGGCGGCCGGTGGCGTATTCGCGGGCCTTGTTCAGTTCGCGCTCCTCGGCTTCCTCGCGCATCCCGTCCAGTTGGATCATCACCGCGCGGACAGCGTCGTTGGTCTTGCGCGGCTCCACGCCGCAGTAAATCACCATTGAGCCGCAGTCGCGGAAGTGGTTGATGGAGCTGCTCACGTCGTAGGCCAGGCTCTGCGTCTCGCGCAGGCTCAGGAACAGGCGGCTGCTCATCCCGTCGCCCAGTATCACGTTCAGCAGGCTCAGCGTGTAGCGGTCGGGGTCGTTCAGAGACAGGCCGGGCAGGGCCAGGCACAGGTGCGACTGGTCGGAACGGCGCCGTTCAATCCTCACCACCGGCCCGGCCTCGCCGCTGTCGGAGACTGGCTCCCAGTCCAGCGGGGCTTGGGGCTGCCAAGCGTGGGTGGCGTCTTCCAGCAGGTCAACGACCTCGCCGTGTTCGATATTGCCTGCCACGGCCACCACGGTGTTGGCCGGGTTGTACTGGCGGGTCATATACTCGCGGATGGCTTCCTGCCCGATGGCGGCCACGGTGTCAGGGGTGCCGCCCACGTCGCGGCCCATAGCCTGGTCCGGCCACATTGCCTCGTCTATGAGCAGGTCAACGCGGTAGGACGGGTTGTCGTAGGTCATTCGCAGTTCTTCCTGAATGACCTCCCGCTCCTTCTCGACCTCTTCCGGCTCCAGCAGGGGGTTGATCAGCATATCCAGCAGCACGGCGAAGGCGGTTCGGAAGTGGGGCCGCGCCACCTTGCACCAGAACACGGTCACTTCGCGGTCGGTGCTGGCGTTCATTATGCCGCCCACGCCCTCGATGGCCTCGCTCACGTCCCGCGCCGTCGGCCACCGCAGGCTGCCCTTGAAGGGCAGATGCTCGATGAAGTGCGATACCCCGGCCAACTCCGCGGTCTCATACCGCGAGCCGGCCCCGACGAAGATAGCGATGGAAACCGACTGGGTATGCGCCATCATCGAGGTAACGACGCGCAATTTGTTGTTAAGGACTGAGCGTTGGAACATTCTTACTCCATAACCGGAAGCGGTGTCAGGTAGGGGCGCACAGCCGCGCGCCATGGGCCGAGGGCGCGGGAATCTGTCTGTAACCTTCATCGTAAGGGCGCACGGCTGTGCGCCCTTACGAGACGGCAGCTTGGCTTGGTTTCCTAGCTGTTGAGCCAGTCTATGTCGCCGAATTGGCCTTCGGGGTGGGACTTGGAGGCGTAGACGGCATGGCGGCGCTTGGCTTCGCCGATGGTGGTGTCGTCGCCGTGGCCGGGGTATACGGCGGTATCTTCGGGCAGAGTGAGCAGCTTGGAGGCGATGCTGCCGAGGATTTGGGTCAGTGCTTCGGGGCTGCGGCTCTTGCCTGGGCCGCCGGGGAACAGAGTGTCGCCGGAGAACAGGTGCTTGCCCACCAGGAAGCAGCTTGCGCCGTCTGTGTGGCCTGGCGTGGTCAGTACCCTGAGTTCCCGGTTGCCGAAACTGATGACCTCGCCGTCGGACAACTCCATTTCGGGTGCCTTGGGCAGCGGGCCTTTGTCGGCGGTGGTTATGCCCACCGGGGCGTCGAGGCTGCCGGTAATCTCGTCGAACCCCAGCAGGTGGTCCTGGTGGTTATGGGTAATCAGGATGGCCTTGATGTCCACGCCGCCCACTTCGTTGAGCAGCAGTTCGGGTTCGGCGGGAGTGTCGATGAGGATGCCCTCGTTGGTCTCCGGGCAGGACACGATATAGCCGTTGTTGTTGAAGGGGCCCATGTTGACCTTGATGATGTGTACTTCGCCATCGTAGTGCAGTGCCATAATTTCATCCTCCGGCAAGGCGGGATTGGGCAGATTGAGAATGACCTAACGGGATGTATTCTAGCAGAGCGTGGCGGAATCCGCCGAACGGCTGATGGGCCGTCGCCTGCGGCGGCGCCGTCGGCGCGGTGCGTTGCTGTCGGGTGCGCTCTGCCCGTCGCCGGGTTCGTCATCCTGGGCAGGCGCGGCTCCATCGCCGTCCTCGTCATGCTTGGCGCTCCCGGAAAGCGCGGTTTCCATCGGCGGCGCGGGCGCGGCGGTTTGCGGCGCGTCTTCCAAATCCGTCGGCGGGGCGCCGTGCCGGGCGCGATGCGCCGTCCATTGCACTTGGGTCAGCAGGGTCAGCAGCACCCCGGGGACGAAGACAAACAGTTTGATAACTCCCCCCTCCTGCACCCAGCGCACCGACAGCACCACGCTGGCGATGATGAAGAACCAGGCTACCCCGCCGACCAGAATGCTGCGGGTGCCTTCGCCGCCATGCCACGGGGAGCGCAGCGTCAAAACCGACCACACCGGCGGGAAGATGATGAAGCCGTAGTAGATTTCCGGCCGGTAGAACCACGGCCGGGGGTATTCCGAAAGTTCGCCCTGGCGTTCAGAAGCCATTAAAAACTCTGCGTCCTCTGCGCTCTCGGCGTTTAATTCCGGGCCAGCAGCATTTGAAACTCGATTTCGGGAATCTCGCGCTGCTCGCGGATGGAGGCGACTGCGTACTCGGTGCAGAGCCGGGCGAAGCCGGAATACTCCAAGATGTTGCGGCCCATGATTACGATGGGCATCTCGCGCGAGAAGTCCACCCCCAGATGGCCGACGTCATCCTCGTCGATGCGCAACTCGATTTCCCGTCCGGTGAGACGCTCGATCTTTTCCTGAATACGGTCGATAAAATACTGGTCGTTCACGGACAGCTCCTTGCTAGGTATTGACAGGACGCCCGGCAGCGCGCTCTTGGGCCTCCCGGATTATCCGCGCTTCGGCTTCCCTGCGCTCGCGGATCCGGCGCTGCCTGATGTGTTCCAAAAGAACTCCGTTGACATATTCGTAAAAGCCTTGCCCGTCGGCGGGATTTTCCTTGAACCAGTCTATTACGAAATCATCCAGCACAAGTTGAATTTCCGGTTTTACGGGATGGTAGAAAGCGCCGCGGACGGCCTTGGACCAGTCAGTAACCTCAGGTATGTCCGAGGTGTCAATCTGGTCGTCCGGCAACAAGACCAAAGCTTCAAGCTCTGCGTCAAGCTCTGCGATTTCTTCTTCGGTCAATTCTGGTTTGGACTTCTTCATATTCTCTATGCTCACTTCTGGTCACTTTGCGGGCACTGATGATGCGACCTGATTGGTTCTGGCCTTCGGGGTAGTGCGGCGGTAGAGTGTAAACCACCATTAGGATGACGGGTCCAACTCTTCCTATGGCCTGCCACCGCTGTTCATAAGGATCAGGATCTTCGTTGGTGATAATGAATAAGTCATCGAAGACCCTTATCGCGTTTTCAAATCTGATACCGTGCTTTTGCACATTTAGCCGGTTCTTGTCGGGATCTCAGGTCCAATACAACAACTGCTCTCAATCCTACCGTCGGGTGTTGGCGCGGCGGACGCGGAAGGTTGCCCCGTCCTTTTGCCTGCTGGCCCATTTCAGGTATCCGGCGAAGGACGGGTCGGCGCGCAGCCGTGCGATGGAGTTCAGTTCTTTGGCTAGGGTCGTCTCGGAGTACATGGCGTGCAACTGGCGGTGGCAGGTGGGGCAAAGACGCGCTTTGGGGCCGTACTTGCCGCCCCGCGAGCGTGGCACCAGATGATGCTCGGTGAAGCGCACCGGCTCCCGCAGACACAACTCGCAGACCGGAGGCTCTTCAAAGCGGCCAGTCTGGGCCTGTCTATTCTCCTTATGCTTCATCCGAACCAAATTTGGCCACCCACACCAGCCTTTCGGCAGGTTGGCGGGAAGTTTGCCGCCCCGCCGTTTCGCCCTAACCCTCTCCCAGAGGGAATTTTTGAGCGCCCCTACGCCTTTTGCTCGCCTCCGGGAGCATCTGCGGCGGGCGTTTCCAAAAAGCGCCAGCCGGGGAGGTCAATCTTCCACTCGCTGTCTTCCATCAGCATGGGCAGGATGAGGCCGTTCATCGCCCGGCCCCGGCGCACTTCGGTTGTGTCTTCCTTGATGCCGAAGGGCAGGAAGGCGAAAGCGTGTTCATCGTCAACGTAGCTGGTGGGGGAGATTCCGAGGTCGGTCAGGTCTTCCAGCGGCCAGAGGCTCAACACCGTGGTGCGGAAGTCCTCCAGCATTGCCGGACGCATAGGATGTTCGAGATTGTACCCGGCGCGGTATGCCTGTTGCATATCCACCCGGTTGCGGGTGGCCCATACGCCCATCCTCATCCCGCGAGTTTCCTTCGACAGCATCGCCCAAGCCAGGTTCATGTCGCCGTCGCGCACCGCCTCGGCGAATTCCCCGGCCCGGTTGCCGCATTCGTCGGGGAAGGGGCTGCGTTTTTCGCCGGGTATACGCATAGTCAGCCTCTTTTCACGTAGTTCCCTCTCCCTCCGGGGGAGGTCTAGGGTGGGGGCGTTCCACCTGCCTTGCTTCCTATTGGCGCCCTTTCGTATTGCGCCTCTCGCCGTTCCGGTGAAAGCGGGAATCTAGTCATGCCTGCTGCAAACGCCTTAACCCTAACCCTCCCACGGAGGGAGAGGGGACTTGAGGCCTCTCGCAGTCTACCAGCCGACAGCGTAGCCGTCGCGGCGGGGGTCGGCGGCGCCGTGGAGCGCGCCGGTTTCCTCGTCCACCTGAATCATCATCTCGCTGCCCGACGCGCCCCAGCCGTGCATCACATCCAGAGTATGCCCCCGTTGCCGCAGGGCGTCCAGCGTTTCGGCGGGGAAACGCGACTCGACGTAGAGCAGGTTGTCGCACTCGTGGGGGATGTTGGACTCGGTGGGGCTGTGGGTGTTGCGCCAGCGGGGAGCCTCCACCGCCTCGGCGACGGTCATGCCGAAGTCCAGCACGTGGGTGATGACCTGCATATTGGTCTGCACCTGCGTATCCGCGCCGGGAGTGCCGCAGACTAGGGACAGGCTGCCGTGGCCCGAGCCGCCGTTGCGGGCGCCGTTGGCGGGTACGCCGTCTCCCCGCAACACCATAATCGGGTTCATGGTGTGGCGCACCCGCTTGCCCGGTTGCAGGCAGTCCACGTGATCGGGGTCCAGGTGCCAGTAGGTCATCCGGTTGTTGAGCAGGATGCCGGTGTCGCCGGCCACGATGCTGGAACCCAGCGAACTCTGGATGCTCTGGAGCTGGCAGACGGCGTTGCCCCAGCGGTCAACCACCACGAAGCAGGTGGTGTCTTCCTCTTGCATCGCTCCCGCCGGCGTGGCAGCCTTTCCGCGGCGGTGATAGTTGGCCGGCTGGTAGCTCCACGGGTCGCCATGGCCCACCGTTTCGGCGGCCCGTTCGAGGTCTATCAGCCGGGCGCGCTCCCCGGCGTACTGCTTGGACAGCATCCCTGCGGTGGGAACGCCCACCCAGTCCGGGTCGGCCATGTAGGCTTCGCGGTCGGCGAAGGCCAGCTTCTTGGCCTCGACCATCAGGTGGATGCTCTCCGGGGTGTTGCAGCCCATCGCCTTCAGGTCGAACCGCTCGACCAAGTTCAGTTCCTGCAACAGCACATGGCCGCTGGAGTTGGGCGGCGCTTCGTAGACGGTATGGCCGTGGTAGGTGGTGGAGATGGGCGCTTCCCACCGCGAGCGGCAGTCGGCCAGGTCCTTCAGCGTCAGCAGGCCACCCTGCGCCTCGCTGAACTTGACGATGGCCTGGGCTGTCTCGCCCTCATAGAAGGCGTCGCGTCCACCGTCCACGATGGCCCGGAAGGTGCGGGCCAGCCCCGGCTGCCGGATGATTTGCCCCGCCCGCAGCGCAACGCCGCCGGGAGCGAAGATAGCCTGCGAGTCCGGGAATTCCTGAATCAGACGGTCGCCCGCGATGACCCCGGCCAGCACGTGGGATACGGGAAATCCGTTCCCGGCCAAGTCAATCGCTGAATCGAATACCTCGGCCCGCGACAGCGTGCCGTACTTGGCATGGGCCGCCATCCAGCCGTCCACCAGCCCCGGCACCGACACCGACAGGATGCCCTTGTTCGGGATGCCGTTCTTGCGGTACATATCAGGGTCGGCGGCGTAGGGAGCGGCGCCGGTGGCGTTGCAGACCTCGATGGTGCCTGCCTGCCGGTTGTAGACCATGATGAACCCGTCGCCGCCGATGCCCGACATATTGGGCTCGACGACGTTGAGGGCGGTGGCGGTGGCGATGGCGGCGTCAACAGCGTTGCCGCCCCGCTGCAGCGCGGCCATGCCGGCCTGCGCCGCCAGCGGATGCCCGGCGCAAACCATCCCGTTGCGCCCCATAACCACCGGCCGGTTGGATTCGTAGCTAACACCGTGTGGTGTGTGTGCCATCGGGTGCCTCCTTCGTGTTTGGGTTAAGGGACTGCAATTGCTATTGCCGGTTCAGATAATTGAGCAGGCCGGAGCCGCAATCTATGCGGTCCACGCGGGCTTTTCCGCCTCTGTAAGAAACCATCTTGTTTCTGAGCAGATCTCTTCCTGACATACTGCCGCTGTAGACAAGCAGTGGATACCAGCTATCGGGAGAATGAGCCTGCAGTAGAGAGCCGGCGAGGTCCAGACCGCGTTGTATCTGATTGATCGCGTCGGACATTATGATGTTGCGCCCACCTTTCAACTCAACCGCGCAAACAAAACTCTCATTTGATTGGCCGATGATAACCCGGTCGCACAGCCTGCCTTCCCAAGGATGACTTGACTGGTAGTTACTGCCGTGGAGCGTAGTAAGCGCCCGTGGCGGCAATCTGCTTACATCCAGCCTACAGCCCTCATCCTCATAGGAATCAGTGATGCAACAATCATGGTGTCCGTTACGGATTCTTGTTATTGCGGATGCCAGGGTCATGTGAGCCGGTTCCTTTGGAAGGTGATGGCTTGTTCGTATAGCAATTCGGACACCGGCAGAAATTCCTCGTCCTCAATGCCCACGTCCGAGCCGACCGGCAGCGGGTACGTCACGCTGCCGCCACGGTCAGAGTCAAAGCGGAAGCCGTAGGCGCTCACCTGCTCCGGGTACAGACACTCTGCCTGCTCCAAGCCCTGCGACTCGCCGGTCTTTTCGCTGACGTTGCTCATGCTAATCAGGTTGTTAATTTGCCCCATAAAGTCGCCGCTGTGCGTGGTGATGAGTATCTTCACGCCCGCGTTCACCAGCCGGGCTATCCCACGCGCCATCTGCATCTGCGCCGCCGGGTGCAGGTGGGACTCGGGCTCTTCCAGGATGAGCAGGTCGCCGGGGTTGACCAGGTATTTCAGGAAGAGGATTAGCGGGGCCAGTTCCGAAACCATTGAGGAGGTCTGGTTGAGGGTGAACTTGCTTGTCGGCAGTCCCCCTTCGGGTGTAGGCAAGTAAACAATTTCTGGCAGGGGGAGTCCGTCGGACTCATCGATGTCGATCTTACCCAGCAACACTTCGCTTTCGATGAATTCAATTGCCCGGTTTAAGCTCTGGTCGTCTCTACCGGCGGCCATCCGCCTGTCTAGGCTAACAAGCTCACTTAGGAAATCCGTCGCAGTTGTAGGCAAAGTGATGTGAGAAGGGCCCCTAGTTTTTGCTACAGACCACCCTTGTCGTATCAGTGAGGCGGACAATGGCTTATGCACGATGACAATACCGGAACGGGCGGCGGGCAGGTAATAGCTCCTCAACGGAAACTCAGCGAAAAGAGGTTCAACGGCCGAATCCAAAAAGGTCAGGAAGACCATAGACCCTGCTATAGGAGCAATATCCGACCTCTCATTCGACTCCTCACGATTAAGTATTGCTTCTAAATAAGGTTGACGTATGGGGATGCTAGATATATCAAAAACAGGTAAAGGCTGATCGTCACCGGCCAACTGAATGCCCACATCCAAAACAGGATGGCAGCGTTTGATTTCTAGGCCGGAATTCTCGTTGGCTGTCCCTCTCCTAACAAAACTGGGCGGCTCTCCGAAGGTGTCGCTGATTTTCTCAACTACGTCTGTGGCTATAGAACCGAGCATCAACTGAATTGAATGCTCCATTTCAGATTGCAATTCACTAGAAAGATCGGACCAAAATATTTCCCGGGGATTGATCTCATCTTCGCGCAATTGAGACGCCCATTTGACGAGGGCCTCGACTGCGTCCCGTCCTTCGTTGCGAGCCACTAATTTCCTGCCCGAACGAGCGTGCCATTGGAGCAGCCGCTGCCCACTCTCTCGCCGTAACTCATCGATGGTGTATCCCCAACGATAAGGCCTCTCAAACCCCTGCATCACCGCATACACCGCCGTGGCCATGTACGACTTGCCGGTGTTGCTGGGGCCGACGAAGATTGTGAGCGGCTTCAGGTCTACTGAACCCTCTGCGATGGGGCCGAAGTTTTTGACGGAGATCGTAAGCATGGCCGACTATCCTGGGCCTTTTCAGCGTTACGGACAGGGTGGGGACAGCGTAGATTATCGGCGGCGGCGTGGCTGAACGTCAAACCAAACCGCTAGAGCAGCGTGTACGGGAAGCCGGGGTATCTCAACGAAGGCGGGTGGCGGCGCAAAGTCCCGTCATTCCCGCGAAGTTGGCAATTTCAATCTCCGCGGGAATGACGAACTCGGATACGCCCTAGTCCGGGATCTCGGCGTCCATGCCCTCGCCCAGCTCCACATCGAAGGCGGTCAGGACCTGGGCCACCAGCAGGTAGTGACCGCAGAGGACGGTGAAGTGGAGGGTGTCCTGCTCGCCGAAGCGGTCGGTCATGGCCTTGAAGGTGGCGTCGCTGACCTTGTGCTGGCGCAGCAGTTCGTGGACGTAGTTCACCAGCAGTGCCTCGTCGCCCTCCAGTCCCGCCGGGGCGGTGCCGCTGGCGATGGCCTTGATGGTGTCCTCCGGCACACCGGCCTGCCGGGCAAGCCGGGCGTGGGCCGAAAACTCGTACTGCTGCTTCATCTCGCGCGCGGTGGCGATGATGAGCGTTTCCTTGAGAGCCTCCGGCTGCTCGAACTCGAAGCGCACGAAGGCGCCGGTGTCGGCGACGCGGGCCGCCAGCTTGGGGCTGTTGAGCAGCACGCCAAACGGCCCGCGAACGCTGCCGCGTGTGCCGACAATGGCGTCGTGATATTGCTGGTCCTCTTCCGATAGTTGTTCGCGGCTCACCGGGGATATGCGTGGCATGACGTTTCCTCCGTATTCTTATTATTCTTAAACGCAGAGAGCGCAGTGGTGGCTTCCATCAAGCATACCTGCGCTCTCCGACAAGTGCGTTTTGCTATTTCACGGGTACGGGGATGCCGGCGATGTTGACCGGCACCGAACCCAAGTGGTTCCGGCTGGTGAAATAGAGGGTCTTCCAGTCGGCCCCGCCGAAGCAGAGGTTGGTGGTGGCTGACGCGCCGTGAACCACTACGCCCAGCTTCTTGCCTGCCGAATCCAGCACCCACAGGCCGCCGGAGCCGCCGCAGTACACATTGCCTTCCACGTCCACCTTCATGCCGTCGGGGACGCCCGGCTCATCGCCGGTCAGGCCGGCGAACACCCGGTCGGTCTGGCGGGCCAGCGAGCCGTTGGGATTTACGTCGAAGGCCCGGATGTGGCCCCGCCGCGAGTCGTTAATGTACAGCACGCTCTCGTCGGGCGTGAATGCCAGGCCGTTGGGCACCACAAAGTCGTCCACCAGCAGCGTGATGCTGCCTAGGTCGGGAGTGACGCGGTAAACCCCGGAGTAGGGCAGGTCCCACTGCTCCGGCGGCGTGGGCAGTGTCCACGGGTCGGTGAAGTAAATACAGCCGTCGGACTTGACCACCACGTCGTTGGGACGGTTGAGGCGGCGCCCCTGGAAGCTGGCCGCGACCACGGTGATGCTGCCGTCCGGCTCGGTACGGGTGACGCGGCGGCTGTCGTGTTCGCAGGCGATGAGACGTCCTTGCGGGTCGCGGGTCAGCCCGTTGGAGCGGTTGGTGGGCTCGTGGTCAACGCTGGCCGCTCCGCCGGGCACGTACTTGATGCGCCGGTTGTTGTGGATGTCGCTGAACAGCAGATACCCGCCGTCGGACCACCACACCGGGCCTTCGGCCGGTCCGTTGTCGCCGCCGTAATCGTCGGGCGTGTGCCGCGCGATTTCGGCGTTGGCGGAAATGATTCGCGCAAATTCCGGGGCAAGCTGCTCGATGGGCATAATCCCCCTCCCAAACGTGAAGTTGGCTGGGGGCATTATAGCGGAAAGGGAGGCAAAAAATTCCCTCTCCGTGGGGAGAGGATTATCGTAAGGCGTCGGGTAGCAGCGAGACGCGGCCCTGCTACGCGCCGCCGAATCCCTCGGCCCGGAACAAGTCCAGCAAGTTCATGTGCTGCACATGTAATGTGTCGCAAACATTAGGAATCTTAACCTCCCGTGCATCACGCTGTTCCTCGCTGACCACTATGCCGCCCAAAGCTAGAGCATAAGCAATCACCCACGGGTCAGCTCCGTTTCCGGAGCGGATTGGCCGCCAGCGCGGCCATCCGTTGACTATCCTCTGCATCTGATGCTGCACAGTGTCGGAGATATTGGCGCCCAGATCCATCAAAGAAAATCGTGAATCAACGGACGAATTATCAAGCCAATCCAGTAAGTCTGGAGTATGGCGTTTGATTTCATCTCGTACTTCTTTGCAAACTCTCAACCTGCCATCCAAGCCGTCCATGAACTGCCATACGACAGGGAATATATCTTGTGGATAACGCTCTTCCCATCCCGCGATCAAAGCGGATGTGTCTGGGAGATATATCTGTCTGTTCAGATCAAACAGCATATCTAGAGTCGGCTGCGGATGCCAGAAATATCGCTTATTCGCGCATTCAAAGAGTCGGCTACGTCTAGGCGGCTCAATCTCCCCTCGGCATAAGCGCCGAAAACCAACCGCGTGTATCTATGGCCTAAATCCTTTAGCACCCGCACCGACGGCGCCATCCTGCCACCACCGCTGGTGGGCTTTGAATCCCGAAACTCACGGTACTCGTCGTCCAGCCGACTTCGCATACCGTTGAGCTGTTCTTCCGAAATGAACCGCATCATATCCGACCGGGCCCGCACCGCCACTGCCAGCCGACTGACGCCAAACACATCGGCCACTCTACTAACTTTGTCCGCTAAATCCTCTGCCGAATTCCTCCATTCACGCCGGAACCGGGAGGAGGGCATCATCACTGCCGCCGCAACTTGATTGCAACGTTGTTCCAACGCCTGGGCATCATCTGGAATCTGCCGTTCGTCACCAAGGTCATCCACTCCGCACTGGCCGTAATAGATATGGGCCAATTCGTGCATCAGCGTGAAAATTCGTCCGGCAGGCGCATCCCTGCTGTTAAGAACTATGTATGGAGCCATCGGATCGCACAAAGACAGCCCCCGCGCCTCCGACGGCTCTACGAACCAGTATTGGTTGCCGTCAGGCCTGTAGCGGGAGACAAAAGCGCCCAGAGTTTCGACACGCTCCACCCACCAGTCGAGAACCCGCTCTTTGTCTCTGATTCTGGATATATCGTTGTCAACGCCCAGATCTTCCCGAATCCGCTTGCCCACCAATTCCGGGTCTTCGTCCACCGATGCTGAGCCGACCCACGGCAGTGTGGATGCACCATCGTCTTTCAGAAGTTCAACCGCGAAAGCCTGCCGTTCTTGCGCCTGACGAATCATCCAGCGCAACTGCCGGGACTGCGGGCGTATGCTCCCTATCTCCGGGTCCAGCCCCCGAAACTCAGGGACAGCTTCGTTCTCCAAGTCCGGCGTCGGGCCATCAAGGTAAAAGACTGCGAATGACACCCGGTAGGCGCGGGCCAATTCCTGTGCCTGACGCACGGTGGGCAGTTGGCCGGACGCAGATGATTCCCAGGCAGCAACGGTGGTGGCGTCCTTGCCTGCGGATTTCCCGGCCTGCTCCAGACTGCACCCGGCTTGTTCCCTAGCCCATCGCAGCATTTCCGGTGTAACTTGAGCTGTAACGCTTGCTGGCATATCGTTTTCTGGTTAAAGCAGATTTGCCGCTTATTTTTGGCGCAAAGCTGCCCGCCGTCAACTCTGCTTGACGCGCTTGGGCCGGTAAACTATTCTGCCAATGCGACTCATTCCTCCTGTAACGCCCGATACGCACTCCAAATTCCATACTCTAAAGGAGAAGGAAATGGCCCTGAAGCTGAACCATGTCCACCTCAAGTCCCCCGACCCGCAGGCCACGGCGCAGTTCTATATCGACACCTTGGGCGCGACCAAGATTGCCGACGTTGGCGAGATTGGAGTCCGCCTCGACCTGTACGGGTTGACCCTCAACGTCACCAAGCACATCGAGACGCAGACCCGCGAACAGAAGTACGGCATGGAGCACATCGCCATCGACGCTGATGACATCCAGGGCATGATCGATATGCTCAAGGCCAACGGGGCCAAGATTCTGGAAGAAGCCGTAGTGTCCGGCGACCGCCGTGTCGTCTTCTTTGAAGGTCCCGACGGCGTGCAGCTCGAGTTCATCGAGGCCAAGTAACCACCGAATCCTTCATTACTCAAGGGAAAGAACCGCCACTTGCTCCCTCTCCTCGGAGAGAGGGCTAGGGTGAGGGGAAAATTCCGGCTACGGAGAACGAAAATGCTTTACGAATCCAGAGTTTACAAAGCTGTCCCGGGCAAGCTGCCCAACATCAACGCCCGGTTCGCCAACCACACGATGGGCTTTTTCAAGCAGTACGAAATCGGTATGATGGGCTTCTGGACCGACGACATCGGCGCCAGCAACCAGCTCACCTACATCCTGAGCTTCGACAGCATAGCCGACCGCGCCGAGAAGTGGGCTGCCTTCCAAGCCGACAAGGCCTGGGCCGAAGTCCGCGCCGAGACCGAGGCCGAGGGCCCCATCGTGGCCCAAGTGCTCAACTCCCTGATGAGCCTCACGCCATATTCCCCCCAGCCCAAGTTCAAGACGGCGGTGCAGGAGCTGAGGGTATACGACGCTATGCCCGGCAAGCTCCCTGACCTGCACAACCGCTTCAAGAATCACACCATGGGCCTGTTCGAGAAGCACGGTATCGAGAACGTGGCCTACTGGACCGAGGACGTTGGCACCAGCAACCGCTTGGTCTATATGCTGGGCTACCCTGATCTGGGCGGCCGCGAAAAGAGCTGGACCGCCTTCCAGAATGACCCCGACTGGCAGAAAGCCCGGGCCGCCTCCGAAGAGAACGGCTCGCTGGTGCGAGTGTCCACCCACTCGATTCTCCGCCCCACTCCCTACTCGCCTCGCTAGCGAAGGTACGCCCTCACCCTCGGGATAGCATAAGACCGTCTGCTCCTTCTCCCTCCGGGAGAGGGTTGGGGTGAGGGCGTTTCCCATAATTATGGGAGAAGAAGAACCGGAAGCCAACCAAGACCGTCCGCCGCAGGAAGACCGGGAATCCATCTGGAGCATCCCGCTTGGTCGTCGTGCGTTATACTTCGCCCTGTTCACTGTCTATGCGCTGGCAGGCGTCGGCTTCCTGATATGGTACGAAGTCTATGAGAATACGGGGGACACCTGGCAGCAAACCGTTCAGTCCATAACGCAGGGCATCGGCGTCACCACCGTCGGCGCAGCCGGTCTGGCCCTGCTGACAATTGAGGGGCCGAAAACACTTATGGTTGTAGCAGATTACATCACCCAAAGATGGCTCAATCCACTAAAGGAACGCCGAAGACTCGAAGCTGAACAGCGACAGCAACAGGCCCGCGAGGAGGGCCGTGAGGAGGGCCGCGCCGAAGCGCGGGCGGCACGGGCCGCCTGGGTCGCTTGGAATGAGCGGCGTATGACCGCCGAAGCCAAAGGCGAAACCTTCGACGAGCCGCCGCCGGATTCATCCTCAACCGAAGGCGAGTAGCCGGCCGTTATGGTTGTAGCGGACTATCTGAGAAAGAAATTGATTGAACCCCTGGAAGAGCGCCGCAGGGAAGAAGTTCGGAAGCAAGGTTTGGAGCAAGGTTTAGCCGAAGGCGAGGCACGAAATCAAGCCGCCTGGGTCGCCTGGAACGAGCGGCGCATGGCCGCTGAAGCCGTAGGCGAACCCTTTGACGAACCGCCACCGGGGTCATCCTCAGCGGAAGGCAGGTAACTGGCAGTTATGGACTTACAGAAGTTGCGCGACGAAATACCCGTCCTGCAAAATCTGACCTACCTCAACACCGGCTGGTCGGGGCCGCCGCCGCGCCGGGCCGCCGAGGCAATGCAGGAGCGCGTCGCCTTGGAAATGGAACAGGGGCCGACCACTCCCGGCGTCTACGAAAGCGGGCAGGAGATACAGGCGGAAGCCCGCGCCGCCGCCGCCCGCCTGCTGGGGGCCGACGTGGACGAAACGCTGGTGACCCGCAACACCACCGAGGGCCTGAACATCGTACTCAGCGGCCTCGACTGGAAGGAAGGCGACGAAATCGTCACCTGCAACCTGGAACACAGCTCGGTGCTGTCGCCAAGCTGGCACGTCGCCCACCGCTACGGCGCCAAGGTGCAGGTGCTCACGCTGGATCCGCACGACTCCCACGACGCCATCGTGGGCAAGTTCGAGTCGGCCCTGAATGAGCGCACCAGGCTGATTTTCGTCAGCCATATCGAATACTCCACCGGCCTGCGGATGCCCGCCGCCGCGCTGTGCCGTATAGCTCACGAACGCGGGGCGCAAATTATGCTGGACGGGGCGCAGACCGGCGGCCACATCAAGCTGGACGTTCACGGCGACGGCTTCGATTACTACTCCATTCCCGGCCAGAAGTGGGCGCTTGGCTACGAGGGCGTCGGCGCGCTCTACATCCGCCGCGAGCTTATCGAGCAGGTGCATCCGGCGCACACTGGGGGCCGCGCCGTGGTGCAGGATGGGGAACCGGGCGAACCCGGCAGCTACCGCCTGAATCCGTCAACGATGGACAAGTTCTTAGGCGGCTCAGGCAGCGTACCGCTACAGGCCGCCTTCGTGGAGGCCGTCCGCTTCATCGAGAGCGTCGGCATGGCTGAAATCGAGGCCCGAAACGTGGCGCTGGCGACCCGCTTCAAGGCGCTACTGGCCGAAATTCCCACCGTAAACGTCCTCTCTCCGATGGAGGATGACGCCGCGTCCTCCGGGTTGGTGTCCTTTGCAATTGCCGGGCAGTCGGCCGATACCGCGGTGGCCCGGATTTGGCAGGACCACCGCATCGTAGTCCGCCAGGTACACTACCCCGAGTCCATCCGCGCTTCCCTCCACTTCTTCAACACGGAGGAAGAGGTGGACCGTTTGGCAAAGGCAGTGGCGGAACTGGCCTAGCTGAGTTCAGGACGCAAATGGGACCAGGGTCAACTGATGCTACTGTGGAATGTTGAATATCTTCAGGTGGATATGGTCGGCGTTCAAATGGCTCTTGAGCGCAACGATTGTAGTCGTCGCAGTTATCATTGCCAGCGCGCTTTGCGGCCTAGCTGAGGAAGAGGAGATCGAATTAGATAAAACCGAAGGGATGGTGGAAACAGTCGGCGAATTTGAAGTTGACCGAAGAGGGACTATCAGATATCGGATTTTTCGCCATCCCGAACAGGAGCCAAACGCGAAGACCAAGTTGCTGCTGATACGGGCTGTTGCAGGGACCGAGAGATATATGGCGTCTGCATTCCCTGCGAAAACTGTCGCACTGATTTTCGACGACACTGACATTTCTGTAGACCACGTTGGACATCTGCGTGTATTGCCAGGGGCTGGTTTTTTTGCTCCTATCAGTCACAACCTATCGGCCCAGTGGATACAGATGGAGGTCCGTCCCCACCAGGAAAGAGATACAGACTCCCTCCAGGCTATCTTGGCCCACTACTACTGGCACCACCAGCTTGACGATGTTTCAGGCTTCTGGCTCGATGAGGGCGCCGCCCATTTCCTGGAACACGAACTTGGGGGCGCTGACTGGGTAAAGAAATCGTCGGAAGCGACAAAAAGGTGCCTAACGGGAGCACGGCGTTCCAGGTTCTGCCGTGATGATGAGGTGATCTCCCGGTACAGCGCCGCCGGCGTATTCATCGAAGCTGAGGAAATCCTGGGGCTAGTTAGATTCCGGCGTGCGTTCCGGGAAATCTGGCGAGCGTCAAAAGACAACCCGCTGGGCGCCGCCGATGTTCATGACGCGCTGTGCGCCCATGCAGGCAAGGGAAAATGCTCCTTAATCACCGCCGTATTCGAGGAATACGGGTTTAACCCGTGACGGTCATGTAGCCCCTTCCGCTGGGTACTTTTCCAGCCACCAGCGGGCGATTTCGTCGCGGCGGGCGAACCACACGCCGGGCATCTGCCGGGCGTATTGCAGGAAGCGCTCCACAGCGCGGGAGCGGGCCGGGCGTCCGGCGATGCGGCAGTGCAGGCCGATGGACATCATCTTGGGGTGGGTGCGTCCCTCTTCGTACAGCACGTCGAAGGTGTCCTTCAGGTATTCGTAGAACGCGCCGACGCTGACCAGACCGCCGCGCCAGAAGCGGGCGTCGTTGGTCTCCATGCTGTACGGAACTACCAGCCAGGGCCGCTCGTTTCCGTCTGTGCCCTTGACGGTGGCGTAATAGGGCAGGTCGTCGTTCATCCCCATGCTGTCGTAGATAAAGCCGCCGTTTTCCACCACTAGCTCGCGGGTGTTGACGCTGGGGCCGTAGCGAGTGAACCAGCCCACGCTCCGCTGGCCCGTGGTGCGCTCCAGCGACTCCACCGTGCGGGCGATGGACTCCCGCTCGGCGTCGCGCTCCATCAGGTGGTATTCCTCCCAACGGTAGCCGTGGCCGCAGACCTCGTGGCCCTCGGCGGGTATCTCCCGCGCCAACTCCGGGTTGCGCTCCAGGGCCAGGGCGCAGCAGTAGAACGTTGACGGCACCTCGTAGCGGCGGAACATATCCATCAGCCGCCACACTCCGACGCGGCTGCCGTACTCGAAGAACGATTCGTTGTTCAGGTCGCGGTCGCCGGCGGGCACCGGCGAAGGCACCTCGCCGTTGGTTTCGTGGTGCGAATCGCCGTCGAGAGTGCTGTATTCCGCCCCCTCTTCGTAGTTAACCACCAGCGACACCGCAATTCTTGCCCCGCCGGGCCACTCGATTTGCGGCGTGTTCCTGCCGTATCCGATTAAGTCCCGTTGCATCGCTATCCTCCGGGGTTAAATTAAACACAGAGACCACAGAGTTTCCCATATAATACCTAAAATCTCCGCGCTCTTTGTGCACTCTGTGTTTAATAAAAGGTGAAATAATGAGCAGCCTTGCCGCCGAACTGGTCTACGAACTCAAAGGCGTTTCCGACCCGGTGATTTCGCCCGATGGCAAGCGGCTGGTGTACGCGCTGTCGTGGGTGGAAGGGACCGGCGGCGCGGCGGAGGCCCGCTCCCGCCTGATGCTGACAGCCCCCGACGGTGACGAACGCGAGTTCACCCAAGGCAACGCCGACAGTGGCCCCCGCTTCTCCCCCGACGGCGAGATGCTGGCATTCCTGCGCTCCCCGCAGCCTGGCGAGCCGCGCCAGGTATGGGTGATGAACGCCCGCGGCGGCGAGGCGCGGCAGTTGACCGCCGCCCCCAAGGGCGTGTCCGAGTTTGCTTGGTCTCCCGATGGCTCCCATATCGTCTACTGCGCCGACACCGGACCGCCAGACTCCCCGGAAGGCGACGCGCCAGACTCCCCGAAAGGCGACGCGATGGATGGCCCCCGCGTTTCCGTGGTCAGCCGCATCCGTTACCGGCACGACCTCCAGGGTTGGCGCGGCGACGCCCATTATCACCTGTACGTTATCGGCCTGAATGAGACCCTTCGACAAGCTCAGGATGGGGCGGCGCAACTGACCGGCGGCGACTGGGACGACTACGGCCCGGTATGGTCGCCCGACGGAACGAAAATCGCCTTCATCTCCGGCCGTCGCGACGACCGGGACTTTCGTGCGCTCACCGAGGTCTACGTGGTGGATGCCGGAGGTGGCGAAGCCGAATGCTGGTCGTCCGGCTTGCACAGCGTCGGCGCCGTGGCTTGGTCGCCCGACTCGCGGCGGCTGGCCGTGGTCGGCTCCGAAGACCCGGCGGGGATGGTGCTGTGGCAGGGCTGGCTCTATGTGCTGGAGCCGGACTGCGAACCCCGGCGCATCACCGGCGACGGCCAGCGGCCCGTCCTCGGCGGTGGCCCCGGCGCGGCCCGCCAGCCGGAAATCCGCTGGACGGATGACGGCCGCATCATCTTCCTGGGCGAGCGCCGCGGTGAGAGTTATATCTACGAAGCACCCGAGAAAGGCGGAGACGCCCGCCAACTGTGGGGCGGCGGACTCCTGGCCGCCGGGCTGTCCCTGGACGGTGATGCCCGGCGGGCGGTGGTCTCCGCGACCTCGCCATCCTCCCCGTCCGAACTGCGCTTGGCAGACCTCGCCGGCTCCGGTTCCGAGCTTGCCGTTGACCCCAATGCCGCTTTTATGGAGCGGCATCCCGCCCCGTCGCTGGAGAAGTTCAGTATCGAGCGGGGCGGGTTCGGCATCGAGAGCCGGTTGTGGTTCCCGCCGGATTTCGACCCCGCCGGGAGCTATCCCCTGATCCTCGACATCCACGGCGGGCCCAACGGCGCCTTCTACGACTCCTTCGTGCCGTGGCAGCAGGTGCTGGCCGCTTCCGGCTGCTTGGTGCTGGCGGTCAATCCGCGCGGGTCTTCCACCTACGGCGACGAGTTCATGCGGGCGGTGCTGGACGACTGGGGCGGCGAGGACTATCTCGACCTGATGGCCGCCGTTGACCATATCTGCCAGCGCGATTACGTGGACGCGGAGCGGCTGGGCATTCACGGTTACAGCTACGGCGGCTACATGACCGGCTGGGCCATCGGCCACACCGGACGCTTCCGGGCGGCGGTAATCGGCGCGCCCTGCGCCAACCTGTACACGATGTACGGCACCTCGGACATCGGCATCAGCTTCGGGGAGCCGCAGTGGGGCGGCTCGGTGATGGACACGCCGGAAAAGCTGCTGGCCCGCTCGCCCATCACCTACGCCAAGAACGTAGACACCCCGGCGCTGCTGCTGCACGGCGAATCCGACGCCCGCTGCCCCATCGCGCAGAGCGAGGAATACTTCACCGCCCTGAAACGCCTAGGCAAGACCGTCGAGTTCGTGCGCTTCCCCAACAGCAACCACTCATTCCCCCGCACCGGCCACCCCAAGATGCGCGAAGAATACCTGTCCCGCACCCTAGCATGGTTCGAAGACTGGCTGGGCTGCCGCTCGTCTTCTTATTCACCGCCGCCCGTAAGCTATGAGATCTGCGGGTGGCATTGCTGAATTAGAATGGCTGCCTACCGTAATTCCTCCGCATTAGCCAGTTTACCAGACGATTTCCGTAGCGAAACCTTTTTAATTCGCAGACTGATAGTATATTGACTCGCAATTTGACGTGATGATACTATGCTAACGCCATTTGTCTTGCGGACGGGATCCCATTTGGTCTGCCGGAGAGTGATGGCGCTGGCCCGATAATCTTGGAGGCCCAGAGATGATAAAGCTCCCCTCGGTTACCCCCGGACTTCTGATTGTGGTTTTGTTGACCCTAGCCTTGGCGGCAGTGATTGCCTGTGGTGGCGAGAGCCGCCAGTCCACTGGCGGAACGCCCATAGGCCCCACCAACACGCCTATCGTCAGAGACGAACCAACGGCTACCACGGCGCCCGCCCCAACGGCAGCGCCAACGGCGATGGCGGACGAAACTAAAGCTCCCGCTTCCCCCGCTTCCTCAGTGCCGTCCGCAAAAGTAGGCAAGTTCCCGGACCCGTCTTTCGCGTTGCTGAAGGCCCCGGAGAATAACCCGCAGTACGGCGGCACGTTGCGGTTTGGATTCATCATTAAACCAGCCCACTTCGACGTTCATCAATCAGGCACTGCGCTGAACATGAACACTCAGGGCCCCATGTACGATAACCTGCTCCGGCTCCACCCGTTAAGCGTGGGCCGAGAGGTAATCCCCGACTTGGCCCACTCCTGGGACGTTTCGGACGATGGCAAGACCTACACCTTTTACTTGCGGGAAGGCGTCAAGTTCCACGACGGCGCCGACCTGACCTCCGAAGACGTGAAGGCCACCTTCGACCGCATCATCGCCCCTCCGGACGGAGTTATCATCCCCCGTGAGTCGGTTTTCAAGGCGGCAGCAGTGTCCGAAATTTGGGCGCCTGATCCGCTGACCGTGGAGTTCGTTCTCTCGGAAGCGCGCCCCGAAGCCTTTGTGCTGAGCGCCATCGCCAGCGGCTGGAACATCATCGTTCGCAAGCAGACGCTGGAAGATAACGACTTTAACCTCAAACGGGTGAAAGACTATCCCGGCACCGGCCCCTTCATGTTTGAAGACTTCAGTGACCAGGAATTCTTGAAGCTGGAACGGAACCCGAACTATTGGAACCCCGAATTGCCGTACTTGGACGGCATTCACCTGCTGCACCTCAATGCCTGGGTGCCGGAAATGGGCGCAGCCCTGCTGGCCGGACGGGTGGACTACGCCCGCGCCATTGAACCCGGCGGATTCAAGAAGGCCATCGAACACCCGGAAATTGAAACTGCCCAATATCCACAGCACGTGATATTCGCAATGTGGATGAACAACTCCAAAGAACCGATGAGCGACGCCAAGGTTCGCCGGGCGATGCACCTGGTTCTGGACCGCGAGGCCATCAAGCAGTCCACCAAAGACACCTACCCAGCGGCCTTCGGCGCTGGCTTCACCTTCCGGTTCGGCAAGTATGCCACCCCCGAGGAGGAACTGATGCAAAGGCCGGCTTACCGCTACCCCAAGGACGAGGACATAGCGGAAGCACAGCGGCTGCTGGCTGAGGCCGGCTACCCCAATGGCGAGGGCATCCCGGAGTTGGACTTCCTGGTGCGCCAGATTGCCCATTTGGACCTGCAGGCGGCGGCGATTCAGGAGATGCTGCGCGTCCATCTGAATATCAAAGCCAATATCCGCTCGATTCATATCTCCCAGTGGTTTGAGGACGCCGAAAAGGGCAACTTCGACCTCACCCTGTCCGCCGTGGTGCTGGCTGTTAAGGACCCGTCGGACTACTTCCGGGCCTGGTATGGCAAGGACGGGCCGCAGAACTACTCCCTATGGGAAAACGAAGAGTTCGAGGGTATGCTCAACCAGATTGACCGGGAACTCGACGCCGACAAGCGCTTGCAGCTAATCCGCGACGCCGAGTTGCTGATGGAACGAGAAGTGCCACTGGCTCCGGTCGCCTGGGAGGAAATCACCGACGCCTGGTGGAACTACGTCAAGGGCAACGACCCGGCCCACAACGTCGGCATCTACGACGTGGTGCGCTGGGACACCACTTGGCTGGACAATCCCAAGAACCGGTAGATCGGTGATATGTCCAACAAGTGAACTTGAGATAGCCCGCCCAGGGAGGGCGGGCTATCTCAAGTCAGTGCCCGCTTCCTGGAGCCGGAGGTCATTTGCGAAAATATGCTGTAACCAGGTTTCTTTTAGCCATACCGACCATCATCCTGATAACAGTGCTGGTCTTCTTGGCTATGAATGTGCTGCCCGGAGACCCGCTGGTTGCTATGTTCGGCTTTGAAGGTTTCGCCAAATTAAGCCCACACGACCGCCAGCGGATTATGGAGCAGCTCGGTTTTGCCGATCCGCTGTGGAAGCAGTATCTCGGCTGGATGCAGGACGTTGTATCCGGGAACCTGGGCGAGTCGTTCTTCAAGGGCGAACCCGTGATGAAGAAAATTACTCATCACGGGCCATTGACCGCCGAGATAGCGGTGCTGTCCGTAGTCCTCTCCTGGGTTGTGGGCCTGCCCGTAGGGGCCATCGGCGCACTGAAACGCAACAGCAAGCTGGACTACGCCGGCAGGATCGTGACCACGCTGTTCCTGGCGGTACCCAGCTTCTGGCTCGGCCTGCTGGTAGTGTTGTCCATGCTGCTATTATTCGAATGGAAAGCACCGATTCAGGTGATTCACTTCTGGCAGGATCCCAAGCAGAACCTGGAGATTGTTTGGGGGCCGGTGCTGGTGCTCGGCATGGCTCAAGCGGCCTATATCTCTCGCCTAGCCCGCTCCACCTTTCTTGAGGTGATGTATGAGGACTACATACGGACGGCGCGGGCCAAGGGTCTCCAAGAAAGGATAATATTGTTTCGTCATACCCTCCGCAACGCCATTCTGCCGTTAGTCACCTTGTCCGGAATCCTGTTGGGCTTCGCCTTGGCCGGATCGGTGGTGATTGAAGCCGTATTCGGGGTTAAAGGACTGGGGGCGGTCTTAATCGGGGCCATCAGCGAACGCGACCACATAGTGATACAAAACTTGGTCCTGTTCTACGGCCTTATCTTCATTATCCTGAACGTGCTGGTTGACCTGTCGTATGGTTGGTTGGATCCCAGGATAAGGTATGGTTAGTTTGGAACAAGCCGAAGCCGCACTGACAATTACCCAAGGGCAAGGGGCGAGGAAATTCCTTCGCCCAATGCTCATCTTCTCCCGGCAAAGTCCGGTGGGGGCGGTGGCCGGGGTATTCCTGGTTTTCGTCATCCTGATGGCTATCGCCGCGCCGGTGGTGGCGCCCTACCACCCGCTGACCGCCGACTTCACAGTGATGACCGAACCTCCAGTTGCCGCGCACCCCCTGGGCACTGACCCGCTGGGCCGCGACACGCTGAGCCGGATAATTTACGGTGCCCGCTACACGCTGATTGTGGCTTTTTCCGCCGTGCTTCTGGGTACCACGTCCGGCGCGATTCTTGGAGTTGCCAGCGCCTACATCGGCGGCAAGTTCGATCTCGGAGTGCAGCGTGTTCTGGAAGTGCTGCAAGCGTTCCCCGACCTGATACTGGCATTGTTGCTGATGGTGGCGCTGGGGCCGGGGTTGGGCACGGTGATTCTGGCCATCGCGGTTACCCGTATTCCCTTCGGCGGGAGGATTGTGCGGTCGGTAGCCCTGCAAGTCCGGGAGATGGACTACGTGACGGCAGCCCGGGCCGTGGGCGTGTCGGGTTTACGCACCATGCGGCTCCATGTGGCCCCACAGTGCGTCGCGCCGTATCTGGTGCTGGCCACGGCCCATCTGGGCGTCGCCATAATCATTGAGGCATCACTGGGCTTCCTCGGCGTTGGCATCCCGCCGCCCACCCCCACTTGGGGAAATATGCTGGCGATGCAGGGCAATAACTTGATTCCTCCGTGGTGGCTGGTGGTATACCCCGGCGTCGCAATTACCTTGATTGTGCTGGCTTTCAGCCTATTTGGCGACGGCCTGCGGGACTACCTGGACCCGAGGCTAAGGGGCCGCTTCTAAAGAGCCGACTTAAGAAAAGCCTCAATGAGGAAGCTCTGGCATTGGGCTGGGGCTTTTTTCATGGGCGCTTGCCAGCAGGATTGGATGCTTTTAGCTTCGGGCTTTGGCCCAGTCGTTGCCCCAGGGTACGTTGGGTAGGTTGCGGGCTCGGCGGACTTCGTTGATGGTGAGGACGCCGCGGTCCAGTAGTTGCGACTCGCGGGTTACGCGGGCGGTTTCGTCCTCGGCCAGGGCCTCTATGGCAGTGAGGTCGAACTCCATTTCCAGACCGGCGTAGCCCAGCAGGGGGAACAGCTTGCGCGTCACCTGCTCGGCCAGGAAGGTCATCTCCGGCACCATGGTGTTGCGCCAGAAGAAGCGCTCGGCGGCGTTGACGTTGGAGAAGGTGGCCCGCTCTAGGTCGGACAGCAGCGGGCACGGCACACCGTAGGCGCGGCTCACCTCCTCCAGGCTCCAGCGGAGGCCCTGGATGAAGTCCATCTCGCGGTGGCTCATCCCCAGCGTCTTGATGTCGCGGACGAAGCTGGCGACCGCGGGACGGTGGGCGTGGGCCGGGCCGCGGAACCGGGCCTCCCAACGGCGGTAGAAGTCCTCGATCTCGCTGTCGTTCATCTGCTCGTTGGTGAGCATCACGAAGTCGGGCTGGGCCGAGTTGCGGAGGAAGTTGCGGTTGAAGCGCAGGCCGTCCATTCCCATATCCACCGCCAGCCGCGCCGGGGCCACCGGCGACAGTCCGGCGTACTCCTCCAGCGGGTTGAAGTAGCGGAACCACACCACCTCGTCGGGCGTCAGCGCCACCGTCCGGTTGCGTCCGTGGTAGACGAAGCCCCGGATGTACTCGTTTTTGTCGGGCACGATGGACACCCGGTCAGGACGCAGCGGCCAGAGTTCGCGGTTGCCGTCGGCGTCGCGGTCCAGCATCCAGTAAGCGCTGCCCCACAGGTTCAGGTAAATCTCGGTGGCCCGCCACAGGTCGGCGCGGGTGTACCAGCGGTTGACCTGCTCCAGCAGTTGCTGCGCCGGATGCTCCGGCCCCACGGGGAGGCGCTGCCCGCCGGACTCCGGCCCGGCGCGACGGTAGACCACCACCGGGGGACGGGTGAGCGCGTCGGCCCGAATCTTGATGGCGGAGTAGACTGGGGTGGAAGTGGCGTAGTATTCACCGTATTCGCTGCGGGCCCAGCCGCCGCCAACGCTGGAAAGCAACGGGGAGCCGTCCACGTCGGCCGCGGCGGCCCCGCCGGACTTGACCCGCGCCGGGGGCAGGGATGGGCCGGCCAGCCGCTTTTGCCAAGGCAATCGCAACGCCAGTTTCTGCATCATGTTGATGACCTCTTTTTTTCATATTCCCGGCCATTCCCGGCCATTTCCCGACATTTGGCGCTTCGCGGCATTGGCGGGAGTGAATCAGACTAGGTGTTGGGATTCTTGGGGCGGCACTAGGTCCACAACCGCAGTTTCTGTATCATGTTGATGGCCTCTTTTTTTCGTATTCCCGGTCATTCCCGATCATTTCCCGACATTTGGGCGCTTCGCGGCAATGGCGGCCTAGGTGTTGGGATTCTTGGGGCGGCGCTAGGTCCACAACCGCATCCTGCTGTTGGGCGCGAGGAAGGCCAGCATCAGCGCGTCGGCCTTGTCGGGTGAGGGGAGGCCCCGCTGGCGCATGGCGGCCTTGCTTTCCATCTGGATCCGGCCTTGGCTGTCGAAGCCGTAGCGCAGGGCCGCCAGCTCGCCGACCAACTGGTTGTCGGCGGGGAGGCTGATGCGCCCCGAGATGAACCGCTCGCGCAGCGTCCAGTAGCCTTCGGCGCGGAGGTTGACGAACAGCCCCTCCTGCCGAGCCTTGTGGGCCACGTTGATGCCGCGCACCCGGTGGCCCTGCTCCCGCAGCCGGTCCACCACCCCGGCGCCCACGCCGATTTCGTCAATGCAGACCTGCGCCGGGTCCGTCTCACGGATGGCGGCGGCAACCCAGCCGGCAAGCTGCATGGTGTCCATCTGCCGCAAGACCTGGATGTCCTCCACGCAGTCGCCGCGCCGCCGCAGGATGACGCTGCGGTCGGAGCCGAACCGCGCAACGTCCACGGCCAGCACCACCTCTTCGGAATTGATCCGCGGTGAGTCCATGCGGGATACGCCGGAGTCCGTTGGTGCTGCGTTGGAGTCATTGCGTCCCGCACCCGAGTCCGTTTGTCCTGAGCTTGCCGAAGGATGAACGGACGGCCCTTCGGCAAGCCCCCGGCCAGCGGGAAGGGCAAGCCCCTGGCCAGCGAAAAGGCGCAGGCTGTGGTTGGCAGGGGAGTTGCCGCTCTCCGCATTCTGCGCTCCCGGCTGGCACATCGCGGCCTCGATGCCGCTCAGGCTCAGCAGTGTGTCCTCGCCCTGGTCTGGGAACTCGCCGAGGACGCGGGCGCGGTAGACCGGGTTTTCGTCGCCCCAGATTTCTCGCCGCTCCTCGACCCAATGGGGCGTGGTCAGGCCGGGAATAATCACCCGCCCGGCCTGCACGTTGGGGCTGTCGAGAGCCGAAATGGTGATCGTGCGGTAGAGCTGCCGTTCCTCGTAGAAGGCGCGGCGAAAGGCGCCGGTCATGGTGGTGGGGTTGCCGATGAGCAGCAGCAGCGGGTCCGCCGAGGTCATCACCGATTCGATGGCCTCGTAGATTTCGTCGCCGACGCCCTCGGCTTCGTCCACCACGATGAACATATTGGGGCTATGGAAGCCTTGGAACTGGTCGGCGCTGTCGGCCGACAGTCCCATGGCGTAGCGGTCGCCGGAAAGCTCCCAGCGAGTGTCCAGCATCTTGCCGCCCAGCGACTTGGCGGCGGGACGGTAGAGCCGGCGCAACTGCCGCCAGAGGATATGGCGCACTTGCCGGAAGGTGGGAGCGGTGCTAAGGGCGATGGCGGCGTCCTGATGGGCGTGCATGAACCAGAGCAGGGCTACGGCGGCGCAGAAGCCCTTGCCCAGCCCGTTGCCCGACTTGACGGCCACCCGCCGGTGTGTGGCGAGCGCCGTCAGCACCTCTTCCTGCTTGGCCCACAGCTCCACGCCCAGCACCTCGCGGGCGAAGGCGACGGGCGACGGCAGCAGCGCGTGAGTGGCTTCCAACTGTTCATACTGGCGCAGCGGCGGTCCATCCTGCCGCATCCCACGTTCATCCTGAGCCTGTTTAAGGACGAACGGAAGGGGGTTTGCCGCTTCCGATGCTGGTTGTAGCCCGGACGGTTCCGGGCGCGGCTGTTGGCGTGGGCCGGCATCCTTCGACAAGCTCAGGACGAACCGTTGGGCAGGGTTCGCTCCAAGCGTATTAGCAACGCTTGGAGCGAACGGCCCGGCGCCGCTCAGGAAGTACGGGCTTGTTCCAGGGGCGGGCTGAACAGATACCCGCAGTCCCGGCAGCGATATACGTCGTTGTCCTCCGGCTTCTTTTTTTCCAGGATTAACAGTCTTGGCGATTGGCAGCGTCGGCATTCCGTCTTTCTCAACTCTCACTCTTCCGTGCTTACTCCTCCGGTTGCCGAGGCCGCGCGGCCTCGGCCCGAAGGGTCAATAAGAACTAATGTACTAGTATCGTATGGATGTGTCATAGGGGAGCGCAAGGGCTAAATGTCATCGAAGCGGTTGAATGCCTTTGTTGACCTAACCGACAGCCCACTGGATAATGGACAAAAGTAATCGCAAGTGAGGGCGCGAAAGGCGGCGGCATGGGAGCGTTTGCTCCTATATTAGGTCTGGCAATGATAATTTTCGGCTTGTGCCGGCGCTATTGTGGGTTTTGCTGGAGGAATGCGATTGGCGAACGAGAGATCTCCCCGAGGCCCTTGGGGTGAAGGCGCCTCCCTCAGTTGACGAATCTGTGGGGGCTGGGGTAGGCTTTTGGCGTTACACCGCGTCGTTACGCCACCGCTTGGTTACGTTACAAGGAGATGGGTATGACACAGGAGGCCCAGCACGACACCGAGTCGGCCCTCACGCCGGAAGTTCGCGCGATGATTGGCGTGGCCGGCGAGGTGGTCGAATCCTGGGGCTATGTTGACGAGGAATACCTGCGCCGCTTTACCCAAGCGGTAATGGATCCTGACCCCCGGTATTGGGACAAGGAGTTTGCCGAAGGCACCCGCTTCGGCGGCGTCATCGCCCCGCCTATAATGGTCAGCTACATGGTGGGCCGCCACCGGCCCGACCAGGAAGACCCCATCACCCGCGCCTTCAACGAAAACCCCGAGTCCGACGGCATCGGCAGCGTCGAACGGCCCGGCGCGCTGCCCTCGGTGCCCACCAACCTGGTCCGGGTCCTCAACGCCGGCAACGAACTGGAAATCTACCGCTACCCCAACGTCGGCGACAAGATTTTCTTCCAGAACAGTTATTCCGACATCCGGGAACGCTCCGGCCGCGACGGGCGGGCCTTCTTGATTATCAGCGTCGAAACCAGTTACAAGAACCAGAACGGCGACCTGCTCTGCATCACCCGCCAATCGTCCATCCGGCGCTAGGCATCTTGTCTTCCCCATGTGTGGGCGCACGGCACGCTAGGGCGCACGGCTGTGCGCCCTAGCGTGCGGACACGAGAACGGCGCTGGACTTGAAGATGTTGGGCGCACAGCAGTCCGCCCCTACGGGAACACCCAGGAACAAATGCCAGCCTTAACAGAGAGCACGATTATGAGCGCAAGACTGGAAGAACTGCTCCAGATGAAGCCGGAGCAGATTCTCGAACACAACGAGCGGCCTACCGGCGAGCAATTGCGGCACAAGAAGCAGACCTATTTCGAGGACGTGGCGGTGGGCGACGAACTGCCCAAGTACATCTACGCCCCCACGCCCACCCACCTGTTCCGGTGGAGCGCGGCCATCGAAAATTTTCACCGGATTCACTACGATTTGGACTTCGGCCTCAACCACGACAGGAACCCCAGCCTGCTGGTGCACGGCTCGTGGAAGCAGAGCGTGGTGCCGCAGTATCTCAAGGACTGGACGCTGCCCAACGGCTGGCCCTGGAAGGCGCAGTTCGAGCACCGGGCGATGCTGGTGCCCGGCGATGTGCTGATAATGTGGGGCCGCGTTACCGGCACGCAGGAAAAGGGCGGGATGGGCCTCATCGACCTGGAAATCGGCATGAAGACGCAGGACGGCATCGAGAGTATGCCCGGCTCGGCCACCGTGGCCCTGCCCCTGCGCGACGGCCCGCCCATTCCCTACCCATTCGTCCCGCCCCAGGATTAGGGCGAAAGATTCCCTCTCCGCGAGGGAGGGTTTACACGAAAATCCCCTCTCCCAGAGGGAGAGGGTTAGGGTGAGGGCGTATCCCTGCGCTCCACGCTAACAATCCGCCCCACGAGAGGTAAACGCCCTATGGCCAGGTTTCTAGCCACGCACACCATATCAGGACTGACCGAAGCGGAATTACGCGACAAGCTGGGCGCCTACACCGGCGGCGTGAGCAAGTGGCGTCCCGACCGCCGCACCACGATACTGAAAGTCTACGCCGACACGTCCAGCGGCAAGCTCTTCACCGAGTGCGAAGCCGTGGAGCAGTCCCACTTCGAGGACTGGATGAAAATAGCCGGCTGGCCCGCCGAGGAGGTCCACCAAGTGGACCTGATCTTCCAGACCGGGGATATGTGGCGGGTGTAAACGGGGAAAGGGGCAAACGGCGAAATGAGAAGCGGGCGCCCTGTGATGGGGCGCCCGCCTTTCTGATAAGCCTTTGCCAGTGTTTCCGGGTCTAGGGTTCGGGGTGCCGGTCCAGTTGGTTGATCTGTTCTTTGGCCTGTTCCCGGCGGCCCCCTTCGCGCTCCGTTTGCCTTTTCCGCAGCGCTTCCAACATCTCCCGCTGCTCTTCGGTCTGCCACGGCGGATTTTTGATGACCGCGAATTTCTTGGTCCAAGGCAGGCCGACGCCTTCTGATTTCTTCTCGATGTAAACCGGCCCCAGCCGGTCGATAATCAGCCGCAGGCCGGTCGCTGGCTGGCGCTGATTCTCCGGCTCCAGATACCCGTCCACAGCCTGCCGCTCCAGCACCACGCCGTCCGGGTCGGTTATCGTCAGCTCGTACTCTTGTGGATTGTCCCTTTCCTGTTGCAGCCAGCGGGAGGCAAACTGCTCGGCTGGCTGGAACGTTTCCACAAAATGCTGGTGTGGCTGGTATTTAACCTTGTCCTCTTCGCGCCCGGTCTGCGTGTTTTCCAAGGTGACCTGGTACGGCAGACGGCTGGGCACTTGGTGAAATTGCTGCCCAGAGGGAAAGTAGCAGGCCCCCATACTCACCCCGGTAATCTCAGGCTCGGCCACTCCCCCGATCAAATCGCTGGCAAGCATAACCTTGGCGTCGCCAAACCAGCGGCCCAGTTTTTCCCGGAAGAACGGCGAGCGCGTGGGGCCGCCGAACAGGATGACGCCGTCCAGGTCCTGCGCCATGTCAGGATAGCCAAGCTGCCAGACGAAGCGCACCTCCCCAGTGTCGTCATTCCCGTCCAGAACCATGTCGCCAATGCCTTCCGCAGTCGCTTCTCCCTGCCGCCAGAGTACCGACCTAGCGCTGATATAGGCGTCCCGCATGGCCATAAGAGACCGCCGTATAAACTTGCCGCCCTTCAGTTCGGCTTCCACGTCCGCCCACGTCAGGCTCAGGTTGTCGTTAATACGGGCGCTGGGATTTTCTTGGGAAACCTGCTCTTTGGCCAGCCGCAGAAGGTTGGGTAAGCCTTCGTATTGCAGTTTGGCAGCGAGTTCCCGGTCAACGTTCGAGCCGCCGAGCAGCGGGTCTCCGTCGGCGCCGTAGACAATCATCTCGCCGCTGTCCCGCACCTCAACCAGCGCGCAGTCGAAGGAGCCGCCGCCCAGGTCATAGACCAAGTACGAACCGCGCAGCTTGAAATCCAAGTCGCGCTGCGCCGCCGTCAAGAAAAGCACCGGCTCATCCACGACCCAACTCATGTTCCCTTGTCCGGCCAGGCCAGCGAGAACCTCAGACAACATTGACCTGTAGTCGTGACCGGACTGCACCGGGCAGCCGGCGCGCCATTCGAACCCGCCGGACAGACCAGCCCGGCTTGCCGCCTCTTTGAGGATTTCGCCGACCAGATCCCTCACCTGAAAATGCTGCCCCCATGCCTCGACGCATCCGAGCTCAGGGTTCCACCAAGTGGGCCAATCGGTCCCGCTGACTTCCAGGCGCCACCTAACGTAGGGGTCTTTGGACAGCGCCCAACGCTTGATGTTGCGAATGACCAAGGTGTTCGGCCCATCTTCCAGGACGTCCGCATCCTCGCCCACCACCGTGGAAACCTCGCCGCCGGGCTGCCTTTGCAGCGCGACGACCACCGGCATGACTGTGGTATCGCCTCTGCCGATAAGGCGCGATTGTGGCAGACCCGCATTCGGGTCATCCGGATCCCAAGTGGAGATGCGCACGTTGGTAGTGCCAAAGTCGATGCCTACGATTTCCATTAACTCGCCTCGTGTTTGACGTGAGCTTTGAGCAACACCTTATCCCCGTGAATCCTGCCGCGAACGATGACACCGGGCGCAAGCACTTTTACCGCACCCGAGTCGGGTACTTCTCCTTTTGCGTGGTGCCATTGCGGCTTGTAACTGACCGTGGCCCCCGGCGTCTCCAGCGTCTCGGCCCCGCCGGCTCGCAGAGCGAGGGTTAACCCGGCTTCCACATCTCCAACCACTTCCTCCAGGCTTTCCCGGCGGCGCACTGATTGTAAGACCTCGCCCACGGCCAGCAACATATCGTGGCGGATTTCCAGCCGTGACTCTTCCCGGTTTGCGGCCAGCTCGGCATTCCGCTCCCGCACCTGCTGCCGCAGCCGTTCCTGCTCCCGCCGCTCGCGCTCCAATTCCGCCGAATGAGACAGCCGCAGGTTTTCGAGTTCGGCGGCGTGGCGAGCGTGTTGACGTTCTTGTTCCAAGCGTTGCTGTTCCAGCCGATTCTCGTAGGTAGCGCGTTCGCGTTCTTGTTCCTGTCGCTGTTGCTCCAACCGGCTCTCGTAGGTAGCACGTTGGCGTTCTAGCTCTTGCTGCTGCTGCTCTAGACGTTCTTCATAGAATCTCGACTGTTGCGCGTCCAGTTTATCGGACAACGCGCCCGCCAGAAACAGCGACAAACCCGATGGCTTGGTGTGCCTAGAAAGTCGCTCAATCAGTTCGGCAGTCCGATCGGTCAAACGCTTTTCTGAATCAGGCCAGGTACACTCTATCCATCGCAGAGAGGCCCGGCTCAGTGCTTCCAGCCAAGCCGCTGCGACCTGCGACGAATTGCTGCCCGACTTCAGAAATTCTTCGGCTCCCCACATAGTCTGATGCAGGGCTTTATCTATGCCCCGGGTGGGCCACTTGGCGAGAGCATTGGACACCGATTTGGGCGGTTTGGGAGGACCGGACAACGCTGGGGGATCAGGAGTCTCATCATTAAGCCACTTTTCCCAAAGCGTGACGGGGTTCGTCTTTGGCGGCAATGGCGGCAGCGGCCCCACTGGAACGTTGTCTACATCACCGATTAGTCTAATAGCAGTAATAGAATTGCTTTTGCTTCTAACGGCTAGGAAGTGCCTTGAATCCGCTGCTGCTGCCTCTCTTGCTCGATTCCACCAAGAGGGTGAAAACTTCATGTCGCCGTCAAAAATCCTTCCTTGTCCCTGAAGCGCATTCTTGATTTCGCCGACTTTGGGAGCATCGCCAATATCGGCGATGGCCGCGGCAATGAGCTTGAGAGGGGCTTGGTCAATCCAAGACCGCACTTCTTCCGGCCCGTTCCAAGTCTGCGCCTCAAGCCCGTTGTGTGGCAGCAGCTTCAAATTTCGAGCTACCGACGCACTCAATTGCTGGCGTTCCCCGTTCTTGAAGTCAACCGTCAACCCGTCGGAGCCCTGCCGCTCGACCACTCGGCCAACGCCGAAGCGGTCGTGCCGGACGAAAGCCTCTGCCTGAATTCTTGAATCCATCATCCCGTTTCCCAGCCTGTCAGTACAGGCGCTCGATTTCTTTTGTTAGCCACAGCCGTCCAATCCCCAGCGCTGCCACCGGGGAGAGGAGGGCGCGTATCACGGTGTGCTTTTGGATGTCCTTGCCTGCTTGGTTCCCTGACGACAGAAAAGTGTAGCTGAGGTAGTCTATGGCCGCGGCGTCCTCCGGCAACTCGTCCACCTGAACCGTAAACTGCACTGGGCCGGTGTCGCCGACGGCCTTCGCCAACTGGCCGAATCCAATGGAGCCACGCTCCAAGCCGTACCGCCGGGCCAAGTCAGGCTGCGAACGCTCTAGCACTACACCCACTATTTCCACGGGTTGCGAGCCGTGCGGCTCGATTCGCATAATTTCCCGCGCCGTGTTACGGCTTTCGCGGGCGCGGTTCAACATGGACGGAGCGATTGAGTCCGTGCCGCTCCGCAGGCCTGGCAACAGGTCACTAGAGCCTTGACCGCCCCGCAACACATTGATGTCAACAGTTGAACCCCAACTGGACGGGCCAGTGTAGGGTGCGCTTCCAGAGGGCTGCGTCCGGCAGTCGTGAACTGGCCATGGCGGGCCAAGCTCGTCGAACATCACCCGGCAGCCGCAGTCGCAGGAAAAGAAAAAAGCCTTTTCCCCGCAATAGCGGCAAGTGTAGTTCGGAATGGTTTTCGCGTCGCAGTCCAGCCCGTGATTCATAGGCACCCTTAGGCGCCCCGCCAGCAAAAGACGCAGGGCGAGAATGGGTAGCATCCCATCATACCGTATACCAGTTTATGCTGTATAGCCGTTTGAGCGGCGCTCGCCGGGCAAACGCATTCTAATTAGAGAGGATGGACAGCAGATAGTCATTGTCCCAGCCGGCCTTCTTGCGTCTGGCTTTGATGGATGTTTTGGCGGTCCGGTCCTGGCGCAGCAGGTTCAGGGCCAGGTGCCGGATTAGCGCCAGGTTTTCCGGGGCGTTTCTGGTCCTCACCCGGCTTTCGTCCTCCCGGAAGGACAGGTCCAGCACCCAATGGAGGGAGTTCTGGAGGGAGTTCTCGATGCCCCAATGGCTTCGCGTCGCCTGGAGCAACCTCCCAGCATCCGGCCCCAGGCTGGAGATGTAGTACCGGGATTCCACCGGTGCCCGGTCTCCCTCTCTCCGCTCCGCCGTCACCATCCCGGTGCTCTTCAACCCCGGCCACTCGCTGCCGGTCTCAACGCAGGACAACTGCCCGGGGCCGTCAATCGTAAAACAACGGCGGGTCTCAATGCGTCCGTAGCCTTGGTTGAGGGTCTGGCAGAAGTCGTGCTGCATACCTTCAAATCCGGTTCTCTGCCCAAATCCGGTTCTCTGCCCGCAGGAAAACAGGTCTTTCACGTCTTCCAGCAACCTCCCCTGGTTTTCCTGGTTTTCCTTGACCGCTAGGACGCAACCGGCTTCCCGGCGCACATCCGCTGGGCTATCTTCTTTTGACAACCCATCGCGTCGATGGTGGCGATGCAACCCGGCAGGCCCAACAGGTCCAGCAGTTCGGGGATTGCGGGTCAATGCGGGCGAATACCCGTCCGAAGGTGTCCGGGCTGGGAATCCCGTTGGGCAGGGCCAGAAACCCCTTGAACCATTCGTACTGGCATTGGACGAACAACTCCACGTCGCTCCAACCTTCGGCGCCCCCCACAACCGTGCAGATGGTCATGGCGATGATGTCCAAGAACTGGTGCCGCTTGCCTTGGTCCCTTCGAGGGTCCTCCGAATTGCCAAAATGCTCACCCAGGCTGCCACCGCCATTACTACTCATCATCACCACCCATTCCATCCCATCCCTTTTCATCCGGGCATCTTACCATTCTCCTCAACCTTAATCAGCGCTTCCTGCGGGACCGCTGTCATCTGCTGGAACACTTGCATGACGGGGCGTCGGCCCTGACGCCGGGGGACCCGGAATCCACCCAGGCTTGGGTGAGAGCGCAGGCGAACCGGATTGACGCCGGCGGCGTAGCCAGGGTGGTGACCCGAATGCCGGAGCCGGCGTGGAGCATCCGCTGCACCGGTTGGCCGGTTACCTGGAGCACCGGCAAGGACAGCTGGATTACGCCGCCGCCCGGCAGGAAGGTCTGCCCATCGGAAGCGGCGCGGTGGAAGGGGGCCATCGCCACGTGATTCAAGCCCGGTTGAAGTTGCCGGGAGCATGGTGGAAGAAGCAGACGGTGAACCCCATGCTGGCCTTGAGATCATTGCGGGCCAACGGCTGTTGGCAACCCTTTTGGAATTGATCCCAACCACTTTTGGTCACACCCATGCCAACCTCGCTCGTTGACAGTCAAGGGTGTGGCTGATAAATTAGTTTGGTTTGGTATTCAGGTTGACATTTAGCAGTCCCCCGTCCGAGCCCCACCTGCCCGCCGGACGCCCGGTGTGTTGAACGCTAGGAGATGATAAGTGCCTCGATACGACTACCGTTGCCTTGAGTGTGATAACAATTTCGAGTTGAGGCAGAGCTTTAGCGAAGCCGGCAAGGGAACCTGCCCCCAGTGTTCCGGCGAGGGCCGCCGGGTCTACCATGCCGTGCCGGTAATCTACAAAGGCAGCGGCTTCTACACCACAGACTACGGACGCCCCAAGCCACCCGTCGAAAACGGCACCGGCAAGAATGACAGCGAGACGGAAAAGACCAGCGGCGACAGCAAGCCCGCCGAGTCTGCCTCCAGTTCCGGCAGTTCCGGCTCCGATAGTTCGGGCAGTTCCGGTAGCAGCGAGTCCGCCCCGGCCACCGCCGGCGCCTCGTCCGGTTCCGGCAGCTAAGTCGGCCGCTCGGCTTTCTCCGGCCCAGTCTTTCCAGAGTAGTCGGCCGCGTCGTTGAGCGCGCCGGCCGCTCTTCGTCCCCCGCACATCTCACCACACAGAGCGTCCCTCCATGCGTGCGTTGGTGCAACGGGTAACCGAGGGTTCGGTAGAAATAGACGGCGTAGAAGTTGGCCGGATCGGGCGCGGCTTGGTGGCTCTGCTGGGCGTCGCCGCTGACGACGAAGAAGCCGACGCAGAATACTTGGTCGCCAAGGTCGCCAACCTGCGGGTCTTTGCCGATGACGCCAACCGTTTCAACCTTTCCGCTCTGGACGTGGGAGCGGAGGTTCTGCTGGTCAGTCAGTTCACCCTCTACGCCGACACCCGCCGGGGACGCCGCCCTGATTTCACCCGCGCCGCGCCGCCTGAACTCGCCGAGAGGCTCTATGAGCACTCTGTAGCCCTCTTCCGGGACACCGGGCTGAACGTGGCCACCGGCCGCTTTCAGGAATATATGCAGGTGCGCCTGCAAAACGACGGCCCGGTTACCATCATGTTGGACAGCGCCGACCGTCGGCAACCCCGTCGTTAGAGGGCGTCGCCTCCGGCGTCATTGGCTCGCTCTGCGTTAAATATCAGCGGTGCCAGCCCATGCCGAGTAAGAGGCCGCGCAGGTAGGCAATCTGGCCGCCGTGGGCCAACGAGTCCCACATCACCTGCCCGAAGCAGGCCGCAATGGTACGCGGATCCGGCTGCGGTGGCAGCACGATTTCGCGGGCGAGTTCTTCCTCGCTGACCTGGGCCAAGTATGCCGTCGTCGCGGCCTTGACTGCATGATAGTAACCTTCCTGGACCTCGCGGGACGGCGGAATCCACGCGGCCACCTGCTCGGCAGTCCAGCCCACGCCCCGGTCTTCGATGTCTGGGTTGACGTCGAACTTGGCGGCCCAGCCCTCGGTGGCCCAAAGCTGTTCGCTGCCCTGCAAGCGGTTGTGGATGAACATATCCATCACCCGGCTCAGGTGCCACAGAATCCAGGCGGTGGAGTTGCACTCGGCGGCGGGGGCGCGGGAAAGCATCGCGTCGTCCATTCCTTCCAGCGCGGACTCAATCATGTCCCAGTTGCGTTGCAGGCAGTTGGTGATGGGGTCGGTTGTGCGGGCCATAATACTTTCCTTCGGCAATCCCGTTCCCCTTCGACAAGCTCAGGGCGAATGGTTGGAGTTACTCAAATTCTAGGTCGAGGCTGATGTCCAGGGCGGACGGCGAGTGGGTCAGCTCGCCGATGGAAATGAGGTGTACGCCGGTGCCGGCCACGGCGCGAACGGTGTCGAAGTTGATGCCGCCGGACGCTTCCACCACTGCCCGGTCTCCGATGAAGCCCATGGCCTCGCTCATCATATCCACCGGCATATTGTCCAGCATGATGATGTGGGCGCCGGCATCCAGGGCCTCGCGGGCGTCGTCCAGTGTCTCGACCTCGACCTCGACGCGGATGGTGTGGGAAGCGCGTTCCAGGGCCAGCTCGATGACCTGCCGCAGTCCCATCTCGCGGAAGCGGTTGGCCTGAATGTGATTGTCCTTGATAAGGATGCCGTCGGCCAGATTGTATCGGTGGTTGTAGCCGCCGCCGGCCCGCACGGCGTACTTGTCGAGGAAGCGATGCCCAGGGGCGGTCTTGCGGGTGTCCACGATGCGGGAGCGTGAGCCTTCGATGGCGCGGACGTAGCGGTTGGTAAGGCTGGCGATACCGCTCATCCGCTGCATAAAGTTGAGGGCGATGCGCTCGGCGCGCAGGATGCCCGCCGCCGGCCCGGCCACGCGGGCGATGTCGTCGCCGGGAGCCAGCGACGCGCCGTCGGCCAGCAGCGCCTCCAGTTCCAGCTCCGGCTCCACCCGCCGGAAAACCGCCAGCCCCACCTCAACCCCGGCCAGTACGCCGTGGGACTTGGCCCGCAGCATTCCGGCGCCGCGAATCTCCGGCGGCACCACCGCTTGGGTAGTCGGATCGTTGAAGGTCTGGTCCTCGGCGATAGCCGCGTCAATCAGAGCGTAAACTTCCGGTGGAAACTGTGGCAACGTTCAACCTCCAGATGGGGAGTTGGCGATATGGGGAGCTGTTTCCAGAAAGCACGGCAAGAGTAGTTGAGCGGCACATTCGAGAGTAAAGCCATTCAACTCCTTCCCGTCCTCATCTCTGGAAAACACTATAAGATTTGCGCCCACATCCCAGCCGAAACTGGCTCCTTTCTCATTCCACATATCCAATGTGTCGTACTCTTGAAAATACCCAACATTGAGGATGTCTTGGGAGGTTCTTCCCAGCGTCTTGCGCGTATTCTCAGTGGAACCGGCTTGAGAAAAAATAGCCGGTTGATAATTCAAGCGGAGTTTCGCAGACGAGGCATCATATTCGATCAGGTGAGGCATAAGCAACGCCTGCGCCCTTTCCAGCGTGAAACCTGCCGCCTCGCCATCGGCGTCAAGATTTGCGGTCAGTCCTTCGGCGATGAGGTAGTTGTAATGTGTCTGGTTCCCGTTGTGAATTGCCAGAGTATCGGTATTCCGGCAATAGGAAATCCTTAGCTCCTTGCGCGCGTATTCCATGGGGTCATTGGTCTTCATCCGGAATCTCCCATAGCCTGGTGTAATTCCTGCTGTCAATATAGGCGTTGTGAACTTCGTCGCCTTCCACAATCACCTTGAGCCAATGCCCTCTTTCTTTGATATACCTCCAATGCACCATGCGACCTTCTTCGTACCGGCTATGAGTTGGCTTCGCTAATACATAGGCTACCCATTCGTCTTGAACTTCGGGATGATCTCTTCTGTCAGAGCGGTAGTAGGCAGTGAATTTCAGGCCGTCAGGCAATGGCAAGACGGGAATCCTGTGCGTGCTGCGTGGAAATGATGCTCATTTTTGCTGGAATTACCTTTGCCCTTAACTCTCTCCCCCTGGAAGAGGATTAGGGGCCCTACGGCAGCGCCAGCATCCGTTCCAAGGCCACCAGGGCCTCGCGGCGGATGTCTTCGGGGACGGTGATTTCGTTGACCACGCGGCCCTCCAGCAGCGACTCCATCACCCACAGCACGTAGGCCGGGTGGATGCGGTACATCGTCGAGCAGGGGCAGGTCACCGGGTCGAGGCAGAAGACGGTCTTGTCTGGGTTGTTGATGGCCAGACGGTTGACCAGGCTGATTTCGGTGCCTACCGCCCACGCGCTGCCGGCTGGGGCGTTGTTGATCTGGCTGCGGATAAACTCGGTGGAGCCTACCAGGTCGGCGGCCTGCACCGTCTCCATCACGCACTCGGGATGCACCAGCACGTTGACGTCGGGGAAACGCTGGCGGGCCAGCTCAATCTGCTTCACCGTGAAGCGGGTATGTACCGAGCAATGGCCCTGCCACAGCACCATCTTGGCGCGGCGCAGTTGCTCCGGCGTGTTGCCGCCCATGGCCCGGAAGGGATTCCAGACCACCATTTCGTCCAGCGGCACGCCCATCTTCAGCGCGGTGTTGCGGCCTAGGTGCTGGTCGGGCAGGAAAAGCACCCGCTTGCCCTGCTCGAAGGCCCAATCCAGCACCGCCCCGGCGTTGGACGACGTGCAGACGGCGCCGCCGTTGCGCCCGCACAGGGCCTTGATGCCGGCGATGGAGTTCATATAGGTGACCGGCACAATTTCGCCCGGCCCCAGCGCCTCGGTCAGGTCCTCCCAAGCGTCGTCCACGTCGTCCATCGGCGCCATGTCGGCCATGGAGCAGCCGGCGGTGATGTTGGGCAGGATGACCCGCTGATGCTCCGCGGCCAGGATGCAGGCGGTCTCGGCCATAAAGTGGACGCCACAGAAAATGATGTAGTCGGCGTCGGGCTTGCTGGCCGCCTGCTGCGACAGCAGGAAGGAGTCCCCCTGAAAGTCGGCGTACTTGATAACCTCTTCCCGCTGGTAGTGATGGCCCAGCACCGCTACCGCGCTGCCCAGCTTTTGCCGCACCGCGTGGATGCGCGCGTCCAGCTCCTCGGCGGTGTAGTGCAGGTATTCAGCGGGTATCTGCTGCCAGCGGACGTTAACGGTCAGTTCTTCGGCGAGGGGCTTGGCGGGCAGTTCGTCTTCGGTCTTGCAGAAGGCGGAGTGTTCCAACTCGGTGATGGGTGCGATAGGACGGCGGCGGGTAGTCATCTTCGATTCCCTCTCAGGAGGAATTGGGAATGTGGAGCTGGGAGTTAAGGTTTCTTGACAATTCTGCGCTCCGCAATCCGCATTTCTAATTCGGTTGGCCTTGCAGCGACCACGGCCCGGCGTGGTTAATACGCACGTTGACCAGTTGGCCTAGACGGTCGCTGCCGTCATTATCTGCTATGGGGAAGAACACCAGCTTGTTGGAGCGGGTGCGGCCCTGCCACTTGCCCTTTTTACGCGCCTCGACCAGCACCTCGAACTCGCTGCCCACCAATCCAGAGTTGATTTCGGTGAGGATGGTTTCCTGCAGGGCGTCCACCTGCCTGCGGCGGCTGACCTTCTCCTCATGGGGAACATCGTCTTCCATGGTGCGGTCGGCGATGGTGCCGGGGCGGGTGGAGTAGGCGGCGCAATGCACCTTGTCCATCCGCAGTTGCTCCAACAAATCCAGGGTGCGCTGGAACTGCGCGTCGGTCTCGCCGGGAAAGCCCACGATGATGTCGGTGCTGAGCGACGCCCCCGGCACGGTGTCGCGTATATCTTCCACCAGCGCGATGTAGTCGGCGCGGGTGTAATGGCGGCGCATCCGGGCCAGCACTTCGTCATCCCCGGCCTGCACCGGCAGGTTGATGTGCTCGCAAACCTTGGGCAGTTCGGCCACCGCTTCGATAATGCCACGGCTCATATAGGACGGATGGGAGGTGAGAAAACGGATGCGGTCAAGCCCGTCGATTCCGTTCAGGCGGGTCAGTAGCGCAGCCAGGTCGGGCCGTCCGCCGTCTGCTTCCGGCAGGTCGTGGCCGTAGGCGTCCACGGTCTGCCCCAGCACGGTGACTTCCTTGACCCCGCGCGAAACCAGTAGCTCCGCCTCGCGGGCGATTTCGTCCACCGGACGGCTGACCTGGCGACCCCGGCGGTAGGGGATGATGCAGAAGGTGCACATCAGGTCGCAGCCGTGGATGATGGGAATGTGGCAGGTCACGTCGGGGCGGCTGGGCGCCAGCGTGCCGACGCAGCCCTCCCAGTCAAGGCTGAGGCGCTCGCCCACGAGATCCAGCAGCGGCTCGAACTGCTGCGGGCGCATGAAAACGTCGACGTAAGGGAAGCGGCGGGCCAGCAGGTCCGACTTCGGCCCCACCATGCAGCCCATCAGGGCGATGACCCGGTCGGGGTTCTGCTTCTTCAGCCGCGACACTGCGCCCAAGTTGCCGACAACCTTGTCTTCCGCCGACTGCCGCACCACGCAGGAGTTCAGGACGACCACGTCGGCGTCCTTGGCGTTTTCGGCAGACTCCAAACCCATCTGCTCCAAGGCGGAGGCGAGGCGCTCGGAGTCCGCGGTGTTCATCTGACAGCCGATAGTCCAGATATGAAAGCTGTTCATAATAGCAATAACGGCAAGTCCGGCGGAATCAAAAATGGTAGCCGGGGCGTTTGGGAACGAGGAGAGGCGAAGTGGCGGAGGGAATGGGATTCGAACCCATGAACCCGCTTTAAACGGGTTAAGCGCTTAGCAGGCGCCCGCACTAGGCCTCTATGCGATCCCTCCAAACTACCTTCAATGGTAACAAATGCTTCCAGCTACGGCAATGTCGCTGCGTACCCCGGTGAATGTCCGGTTACATACGCTACTCCCATAAAGCGCGTGGCTGCTGCCATGCGCCAATGCTTCCGGCCCGGTCCCGGACGGACGTGGCCTAGCGGTTGCGGCGGCTCTGGCGGCGGCGGCGGCGGGCAGCCCGTTGGGCGGCCAGACGCTCTTTCTGCGCCTTCGACCGGAAGAAACGGCGGTCTTTCAGTTCCCGCAGGATGCCGGAGTGCTGAACCGACGCCCTAAAGCGGTTGACTAGGCTCTCAGGGCCTTCGCCCTCGCGGGGGGTAACGTAAGCCATGCAAAACTCCCTGCGCTCTTTAGCGGATTGTAACGGTAATTTACCACAGGGCGAATCCGCGGGCAACGGAAACGCCATGGTCAAAGGCGCCAATACATAAAAAGGCGGAAACACCAGCTATGGAGCAGGAAAAGGTTGGAGCGGGCGAAGGGATTCGAACCCTCGACGTCTTGCTTGGGAAGCAAGCACTCTACCACTGAGTTACGCCCGCTCGCGGCGAGGGATAGTCCTTATCATATTATTACAGAGAACCCGGAATAGCAAAACCTGCCCTGCGCCTCTGCCGGAAACATTCGGTTCCCCTCGTGGACTCCCTTCCTCGGTCGCTCTGGGTTTTATGGGAAGCCGTCCGCTCATTGCTCGACAAGCTCACCATGAACGGACTTGCAGAGGAAAGCGAAACCGAAGGAACCTGCGCCGCGGCAGCCGCCTATTCCCCCGCTTCCAGTTCCGCCATGCGGCTTTGCTGGACGTTGGCCCAGTGTTCCGCCCACTCCTCGCGGGTGGCTTGCTCGGTCTTGCCTGGAACATAGGCCGGAGAGACTACCGGCAGCGCCCGATCTACCTTCAGCAGCACGTAGGCCCGGGCCGGCAGCCGCACCTGATGGACGCCCCGGCTGCCGGTCTCAAAGGCGTGGCATATTTCGTCGAACAGTTCCCCGTCCTTCCCGCCTTTTTCAATAATGCTGACCGTGCCCTTGAACCGGTAGCCCTTGCGGGCGAACGCATCCACCACGTTCAGCTCCAGCGCCGGGTTATGGCGCAGGTTGGTCATCGTAACCGGCGAAGCCAGGTCGGCGAACACCAAATGGTCGTCGTCCCACACCGCCGCCGTCCCCTTGGGTGAGAGATTGGGCGTTCCGTCGGGGCAGACGGTGGCAATGAACCCCAGCCGCTGCTGCCGCACCACCCGCTTCATGTCGTCGTTGAGTATTCCCATACCTGTATCCTCATACTCTGATTGATTGAGCTGACCGTTGTAGTTCAGTTCAATGGTACACGCTGCCATAGCGGCGGCCTGTCCAGCAAAGCGCCTTGGAGCCGTTCGAGAAATGGCCCGCATCCATTCCCAGATTCAAGTCTTACCCGAAGATAGGTGGGAGAGTCACTTTCGAGGACTAGGCGGTACACTGTTTCTATTACTGAGAACTGGTCCCATAGGGACTTGCTGGCGAGAGGCCAGTAAGAACAGCTCAGATCCGACGGTTGCAAGCTGCCTTTCCCATTCCAGGGCCTTCTCTACTCGCTCTCTGGTTTGCTGTAATCGTCGGCTAATTCCGCTACGGTCTCCTGCCTTGACCATCCCAATGAGAACCCATGTCGGGATTCGAGTCCCGGCCAAGCACGGGCTGCCGGATACAAACCGGGGATCAATTTTGATGTCCTCGGCGGGCAACCGAGGCGCGGCTTCGCCGATGTCATCAAGGGACATTCAGGGGGTCCCGAAGGATGCTGGCGAGAGGCCAATCCACGCCCAATTCCTGCCGCAACCGAGGCGCGGCTTCGGCGATGTCATCAAGGGACACCCCAAAGGATTGAAGCAGGCAAATCAGGCGCAGCGAAATCAGGGTGGGGAAATCGATATACCTCTGTATTTCCCCGTCCTCTTCCCAAGTGTCGGCCCATTCCAGCAGTCCGACGCCGTCGTCAATCCACTGGATCAGCTCCGCCTCGGTGAGCGGCTTTATGCCCGCCTGCTTGTTCGCCCACGAGATGAGCCGCGCCGCGTCCTCCGTGTCGTATGCCAAAACGCGCACCTCCGCAGGGATGGCTCCAAGGTGACGCTGTCAGGCCATCTGACCGTTGTGCCGTCCCCCTCAGTTCAGTATAGCCCACTTGTGTCCTGCCCAAACCACCCGGCGGCCCGCTCCGCGATCATGATTGCGGTGGCGTTGGTGTTGGCTCGGACCACATTGGGGGCTACGGAGAGGTCCACCACGCGGAGGCCTTGCAGCCCGCGCACCCGGCAATACTGGTCTACGACTGCCATCGGGTCGCCGTCCGGGCCCATCTTGCAGGAGCCGCAGGTGTGGAACGTGGTGCTGATGTTTTCGTAGATCCATGCGTCCAGCGATTCGTCGGAATCGAGGTCGGCCTCGGTGGGGGCCAGCAGACGGCTGACCAGCGGGCGGAATTGCTCGTGTTCCAGCAGCCGGGCGCAGAGGCGGATGCCCTCGCGCATCCGCCGCACGTCGGCCTCGCCTTCCAGATAGCGGTAGTCAATGCGCGGCCCGTCGGCGGGATTGGAAGAGGCCAGGGTCAGCTCGCCCGCGCTCTCGGCCAGCTCCAGGATGACGGTGAAGTGCAGCGTGCGCCCGTTGCGGCTGCGGCTGGCTCCGGCGATCGGGTCGCCCCCGCCGTCGCCAACGTAGGAGGTCAGCGTGATTTGCATATCGTTGCGGGAGTCCGAGCCTTCAGCGGTGTAGCGCAAGCCGGTCTGAATGCGGGGCGCGTCCTCGGACAAGGCCACGCCTTCGCTGGGTTCCAGCTCCACCAGCGCCATCGGATGGTCTCGCAGGTTTTGCCCCACGCCGGGCAGGTCCAGCGTCCACCGGGATGTCCAGCTCCCGCAGGCGTTCCGCCGGGCCGACGCCCGACAGCAGCAGCAGTTGCGGCGAGGCGATGCCCCCGGCGCACAGTGCTATCTCCTCGCCTTCGACGGTGAACACCTCGCCGCCGCTTTCCGCCTCGAGGCCCACGGCGCGACTGCCTTGAAACAGCACTCGCCGCGCCGCCACGCCGCCGCGCACGGTCAGGTTGAGCCGGTGGCGCACCGGGTTGAGGTAGGACAGGGCCGCGCTCATGCGGATGTTGCCGGGGTTGTTCATCGGCACCGCCCCGGTGCCGGTGGTCTCCGGGTTATTCATATCGGGGTCGTAGGGAAAGCCGGCGTCCAGCGTGGACTGGTGGAACGCGGCGTATACCGGCAGCCACTCGCTGCTCGGCACCCGCCGCACCGGAATCGGCCCGTCGGAGCCGTGGAAGTCGTCGCGCACGTCCAGGTCGGTCTCCAGCTTGCGGAAGAAGGGCAGGACGTTGATGTAGCTCCACTCGGTGTTGCCCTGCTCGGCCCAAGAATCGTAGTCTTCGGGCATTCCGCGCAGGAAGACCTGCCCGTTGACCGAGCCGGAGCCGCCGATGACCTTGCCCCGCGCGATGTCCATGGGCCGCGACTGCCGGGCGCTGCCGGTGGCCTGATACGACCAGTTGAAGGGCGAATCCAACTCGGACGCCCTGTTGTTGAACCCGTACTTAATCTCATCGGGCAGACGCTCGAAGTCCGGGTAATCCGGCCCGGCCTCCAGCAGCAGCACCGAGCGGTTGGGGTCTTCCGACAGCCGGGCCGCCAGCGTGCATCCCGCCGACCCGCCGCCGACTATGATGACGTCGTATTTCATTGCTCCTCCGTGCCTTTGGGAATTTCCTTGGCGGGCCGCTCATTGTCTGGCAGCCCGGCGCTCTGGATTCCCGCGAAAGCGGGAATGACGGACATTTGGGCGTTGCGCTCATCTTATGAGCGCGCTGCGGGATTGGCAAACGCCCGCCCCCGGCGCTGGTGCCAAGTCCAAAGCCATGAGGCTGTCCCGGAATCTCTCCCCTGTCCTGTTACGCTGGCCGCTATGTGGGGTAAAATTCCAAGTGTCCTGGTCAGCAAGTGTCCTGGTCAGTATGAGGGGAGGGAAATGGAGCCGCAGCAGTTTATCGCCAAGTGGCGCAGCGTCACCTTTGGAGAAAAGCAGGCTTCCCAAGAGATGTTTCTGGACATCTGCGCCCTGGTTGACCACCCCACGCCCGTCGCCTTTGGCGACCGCGACGCCTTCACTTTCGAGAAATCGGTGCCCGGCGGGTATGCCGACGCTTATTATGAAGAACATTTTGGCTGGGAGTTCAAGGGCCGCGACGCCGATCTCGACGACGGCTTGAACCAACTGCTCCGCTACCAAGTCCACCTCAAGACGCCGCCCCTGCTCATCGTGTCCTCGTTCCGCACCATCCGAATCCGCACCAACTTTCCCGGCATGGAAACTGTGCTGCACGAAATCCCCGTGGCAGAGCTGGACCAGCGGGAGCACCTGGACCAGCTTCGCCGCGCCTTTCATGCCCCGGCCGATTTCCGGCCCAGCCGCGGAGTTGAAAAAGTCACCCGAGAAACCGCTGACATATTCAGCAAAATCGTGATTGACACGGAACTGCGTCACGATGACCCAGGAAAGCTGGCCCGCTACCTGAATCAAATCGTGTTCTGCCTCTACGCCGAGGGCGCAGGCCTGTTGCGCAACCAACTCTTCACTCAAACGGTGACTCACCACTACCGCAATCCGTCAAGGTTCGACCAAGCGATACGCAACCTGTTCAGCCAGATGTCCGGCGGGGGGCTGTTCGGCTATTTCAACGTTGACTGGTTCGACGGCAACCTGTTTGAGGCGGCCGACACCCTCGAATTGAGCCGGGAGGCGTTGCAACGAATAGCCGAAGCCACCACCAAGAACTGGCGCAGCATTGAGCCGACCATCTTCGGCACGCTGTTCGAGCGGGCGCTGGACGCCTCCAAACGCTCCCAGCTCGGCGCCCATTACACCAGCCCCGAGGACATCGAACTGGTGGTGGAGCCGGTGGTGATGGAACCATTGCGCCGCGAATGGGAAACCGCGCGTCAAGAAGTGGATAACCTTATAGCCGAAGAAAACCAGGACGGGGCGCGCATCCGGTTAGAGGAATTTCAGCAACGGCTGTTTGAGGTTACCGTTCTGGACCCGGCCTGCGGCAGCGGCAATTTCCTCTATGTGGCCCTGCGCTCCCTGCTGGACTTGGAAAAGGAAGTTATAGACTTTGCCGCCACGCGGGGCTGGCACGATTTGACGCCTCGCGTCAAGCCCGACCAGATGCACGGGCTGGAGATAAACCCCTACGCCGCCGAACTGGCCCGCACCGCCCTGTGGATTGGCTATATCCAGTGGCACCAGGCCAACGGCTTTCCCTACAGCCAGCAGCCCATCCTGACCCCGCTGGACACCATCCGCCAGACCGACGCCATCCTGGCCGATGGCGACACTGCCAACCCGCAGGAAACCGAATGGCCCGCCGCCGAGTTCATCATCGGCAACCCCCCGTTTCTGGGCCATTTCCCCTTCCGCGAGCAGTTGGGGGATGAGTACGTCAACGCCGTGTACTCTCTCTATGGCAGCCGCATCCCCAATTCCAGCGACCTTTGCTGCTACTGGTTCGAGAAAGCCCGTGCCCAGATTGAGAGCGGCAAGTCGCGCCGCGCGGGCTGCTGGCGACGCAGGCCATCCGCTTCCAGTCCAACCGCCCGGTGCTGGCCCGCATCAAGGAAACCGGCGACATCTTTGCCGCTATCTCCGACAAGGATTGGATGCTGGACGGCGCTAATGTACACATCTCCATTGTTTGCTTTGACGACGGCTCTGCCAGAAATCCGCACTCTGGACGGCGAACCAGTATTCGGGATCAACGCGGACTTGACCACCGGCACAGACTTGACTCAGGCCCGTCGTCTTGCGGAAAACCAAGGCTTGGCCTTTCAAGGTATCGGTAAGGTAGGTGACTTCGATATATCGGAAGACATCGCTGTTGAAATGATGTCTCAACCTAATCCACACGGACGACCTAATACAGAAGTTCTCAAGCGTTGGATTAACGGGATTGACATTACACGGCGTCCTCGTAACGTATGGGTAATTGACTTTGGCATTGATATGCCGATGGCCGAGGCCGCCCTGTATGAAGCTCCATTCGAGTATGTTAAAGAAAAAGTAATGCCGGAGCGGATTAAGAACAAGATGCAGTGGCGGGCAGAAAATTGGTGGTTACATGGCTACCCCGCAACTACCATGCGCCGGGCTTTGGCTCCATTGAAGAGATATATGGGTACGCCGAAAGTTGCCAAGCATCGCTTTTTCGTGTGGCTGACTGACGATATGCTGGCGTCCAATCTGGTTATCGCAATTGCCAGTGATGATGATTATGTTCGGCGTCTTACAAGCAAAATACCACGAACTTGGGCGTTGGCAATTGGGTACACAATTGGAAGATCAGGCCTACATACACCCCCACCACGTGCTTCGAGACCTTCCCGTTCCCGGAACCCAATGACGACCAGCGCGACGCCATCGCCGAGGCCGCCGAGCGGCTGAACGAATTGCGGGAGAACTGGCTGAACCCGGTGGACGCCAACGGCAACCCGGCCCTGATCGCCACCGACCTGCGCAAGCGCACGCTGACCAACCTATACAACGCCCGCCCGACCTGGCTGGCCAACGCCCACGCCGAGCTGGACGCCGCCGTAGCCGCTGCCTACGGCTGGCCCGCCGACCTGGACGGCGCGGCCATCCTGGAGCGGCTGCTGGCCCTGAACCTGCAACGGAGCGAATAGAAAATGCAGCCAAAGACGTCAAAGACGGCAGAACTGGAAACCACCTTCAACAAGCTGGCGGATAAGCTGGAAAGGCAAGCGGAATACTTCTCCTTTACAGGCCAAATGGCTAATCATCTCGCGCATCAGGAAATCGTCGAGATGGGAGAGGAGGCTATCCCGCTCATCCTGCGCCGAATAGAGCAGCAAGGGGGGCTCTGGTATCGCGCGCTGGAATCCATCGCGGGTATCCCATCCCCGGCGGGTATAACCATACTGGAAGTCGAGGGAGGGTATACGGTAGATGAGAAGGAAGTGAACGCAGCCTGGTTGCAATGGGGCCGGGAACAAGGGTATCAGTGGTAACGATATGGCCCACGATTTGGAAGAGCTTTTTCCCAATCTGGCCGACTCCGGGTACGAGATTACCGGCGAGCCTTCTCGAGAATACAACTGCATCGCTTGGGCTTTGGGAATCTCCACCCAGAAATGGGACTGCAATGCCCCCAATGCCTACTGGCCGCCGTCGCTCCCCCGAAATAATAGAGTCGAAACGGTGATGCAGTTGTTCGCCAATGAGGGTTACTCGGTCTGTGAAGACGGGGAAATTGAACCCGGTTACGAAAAAACCGCTATCTACGCCTTCGTAGGCCAGTTTACTCATGTGGCAAGACAGCTTGAAGACGGCCGATGGACCAGCAAGCTGGGAAACCGGGAGATCATCACACATCCATCACCGGCAAGCCTGGGCGGGGGATTTTACGGCGACGTGCATTGCATAATGCGCCGCCCGTCCCCCACCTCCTGACCCCGGACACCCCCGCCCTGAACCTGACCGCGTAGGGGCGCACAGCCGTGCGCCCTTGCTTACGCACAGCCGTGCGCCCTTGCTCATGCACAGCCGTGCGCCCCTACCGAGCGCTTACGAACTTTTGCCGCCTTTAGTTGGCCGCTGCCGCCGCTTGCCCCAGCATGCGCATGGTGCGGTCCACCGACGCGGCGGGGTCGGAGCCAGCGGATATGGGCGAGGCCAGGACTTCCGTTGCGCCCAGCTCGAACAGACGCCGGACGCCCTCGGCGCACCTCTCTTCGTCGCCCCAGATGACCGCGCCGTCAATCATGCCGTCGCTCCAGACGCCTTCGGTGGCCTCGGGGTAGCCGGCGGCCACCAGCATCCGCTGATAGTAGGGCAGGCGGGGGTTCATCACCTGCTGCCGCACGGCGGCGCGCACCTCGCCGGGATCGTCGTGGACGCAGACCGGGGCGTGGGCGATGAGCGGCGGCGTTTCCCGTCCGGCCTGCTGCGCCCCGGCCTGCATCGCGGGCAGGGCAACGTCGTGCAGGTACTCGCCAGGGCAAATCCAGCTTATGGCGCCGTCGGACTCGGCACCGCACAGCTCGAAGGATCCCCGGCGCAGCGCCGACGCCATGATTTCGATGTCCACTGGTTCGGCTATGCCGTCGTGGGCGGTGTAATGCTCACCGTCGAAGTCCACCCGCCCGCCTTGCAGGATGGCCTTGAGGATTTGCACGTACTCCCGCAGGTGGGCCAGGGGCGCGTCGAACTCAATGCCCATCGCCTCGATGGTCGGCCGGTGGCTGGGGCCGACGCCCAGCCGGAAGCGTCCGGGGGCGAGCTGGGCCACAATCTGCGCCTGCTGCGCCATCACCAGCGGGTGGCGCGGGTAGGTCGGCACGATGGACGTGCCCAGCTTGATGCTGTCGGTCAGCCCGGCAGTGGCGGCAAAGGCCGTCATACTGTCGGGCCGGGCCCCGCCGGTGGTCATCCAGGCGGCGTGGATGCCCAGCTCCTCCGCCCGCAGAATCATCGCCTGAATCTCGCGTATTCCAGCGCCGCCAACCGCTACTCCAACCAGCTTATCAGCCATGATTGCACCCCTCCATAAGTGTGTATGCAGATTTCCGGTTCGCAGGCAAAGCAAAACACGCCGGATATAGCGTGTCAAGCAATCGGCAGTCCGCGAGGCAGGAGCTAATCGCACGATGGCCAAAGGCAGCGAAAGAGCCGGTTGGCATACGAGTGCTGGTCGGCGGCTTTCTGGTAGAGTCGGTTGGGGGTACAAAGGTGATAAAATGAGAGATGCAGGTGACCGAATTTGGGGGCTGGTCGACGGGGCGCTTTCAGTCAGTGGCAGTATGTTGCTGGCGGTGTTAATCAATAACTGCCAGTCTTGCGCCGGCATCCTGATTATTGGGCCCTTCATCGGACTACTCAAGGATTTGTCAGACAAAAGCGCGGGAGTGATAGTATTAGGGACGCTGTTCCTGTTCCCCACTACGCTCATTTTCTACGGGGGGTTGAAAATGTGGTTTGCCGCCAAAGAGGCAGTTGAGAAGAAAGCAATGGAAAAGGGCCGACAGGTAGGCCTTAATGAAGGCCGCCAAGAAGGCCGCCAAGAGGGCCGACAGGAAGGCCACCAGGAAGGCCGACAGGAAGGCCGACAGGAAGGCCACCAGGAAGGCCGTCAAGAAGGCCGCCAAGAGGAGCGTGAGCGCATTGGCCAGGCACTGGAGCGGCAGGGCATAACCGTCACGCCGGAAATCGCCCGGATCCTGGAAGGCGAATCCGCGCCGCGCTCCTGATCGCCGCCAGCCTTTTCAGGGGTTGAAAATGTGGTTTGCCGCCAAAGAGGCAGTTGAGAAGAAAGCAATGGAAAAAGGCCGACAGGCGGGCCTTAATGAAGGCCGACAGGAAGGCCGCCAAGAGGAGCGTGAGCGCATTGGCCAGGCACTGGAGCGGCAGGGCATAACCGTCACGCCGGAAATCGCCCGGATCCTGGAAGGCGAATCCGCGCCGCGCTCCTGACGCCACCAGCCTTTTCAGGGGTTGAAAATGTGGTTTGCCGCCAAAGAGGCAGTTGAGAAGAAAGCAATGGAAAAAGGCCGACAGGCGGGCCTTAATGAAGGCCGACAGGTGGGCCGCCAAGAGGAGCGTGAGCGCATTGGCCAGGCACTGGAGCGGCAGGGCATAACCGTCACGCCGGAAATCGCCCGGATCCTGGAAGGCGAATCCGCGCCGCGCTCCTGATCGCCGCCCGTCCTTCGACAAGCTCAGGATGAACGAACGGTAGACTCATCATTCCCGCGCCTGTCCGTCATTCCCTCAAAGGCGGGTCGAGAAGGGCCAGTTGAGAGGGGCAGGCCAGGGAAGCCAACGGCAGTTGCCGGGGCCGCCTATTCCTGCTCGTCGTCGCCTACCGCGCCCAGGAAGACTTGCGTCAGTATGTCGGTCTCCCGGATTGTCTGGGGGGTGCCCTCGAACACCACGCGGCCCTTGTCCAGGACATAGCCCCGGTCTACGATGCCCAGTACGCCATTGATGTTGTGCTCCACCACCATGATGGTGGTGCCGAGCCGGTCGCTAATCTCGGAGACCTTCTGAAACACTTCTCTGACGATTATGGGCGCGAGGCCCAGCGTAGGCTCGTCCAGGAGCAGCGCCTCGGGGCTGGCCATCAGGCCCCGGCCCAAGGCCAGCATCTGCTGCTGCCCTCCTGACATCTGGCTGGCCATGTCGCGGCGTTTCTCGTGCAACACCGGGAACAACTCCATCACCGAGTCTAGCCGGCGCTCTTTTTCCACCCGGTCGTTCAGGTACAGACAGCCCATCTCCAGGTTCTCGGCGATGGTCAGGTGGGTGAAGACCCGCCTGCCTTGAGGAACGAAGGAGATGCCCTCTTTGACTATCTCGTGGGTGGCCGCTGCCAGTCGCTTCCGCCGCCACAGCACCTCCCCGGCGACCACGGGGGCCAGCCCCATGATGGCCTTGAGCACGGTGGACTTCCCGGCCCCGTTGGGGCCCATCACCGCCACTACCTCGCCTTTGCGCACGCCCAGCGAAACCTCGCCCAGGGCCGCCACCACTCCGTAGCGCACGGATACGTCTACCAGCTCAAGCAGGCTGTCTTTGGGCGCGTTGGATGTATCTTCCGGCGTAACCATTTCACGCATCCTGCGGCGATGTCCGGGTATGCCGTTGGAGTGATATTGGCCTGTGGAGACGCCCTCACCCTAACCCTCTGGGAGAGGGTTAGAGGGCTCCAGGTCAGCAGGTCAAGCTCCCAGATAGGCTTCTATCACCTCTTCGCGGTTCAGCACGTCTTCCGCCTCTCCGTCGCTGAGGAGCTTGCCGCTGTCCAGCACGATTAGATGGTCCGACATATCCCTAACTATGTCCATGTTGTGGGAGACGAATATGATGGTGTACCCGTCGTCCCGCATCCGTTTCATTATTTCCATGACCCGGTCCAGCATCCGGGGAAAGAGGCCAGCGAAGGGTTCGTCGAACAGGTAAGTGTTGACGTTCAGGGCCATGGCTCGGCCGATTTCCAGCAGCTTGCGCTGGCCGTAGGACAGGTTCATAGCGAGGTCCCGCCGTTTTTCCCACAGGCCGACGTTTTCCAGGATGCTCTGCGCCTTCTCGCGGTGCGACGGCTTCGTCCGTTCCAGCAGCGCCGGGAAGAGGCTGCGGGCGGTAAGCACCACCATGATGTTGTCCCACACGCTAATCTGCTCGAAGAGCCGCACCTCCTGGAACGTGCGGGTGAGGCTGTGGGCAGGGTTCTCGTGGGCCTTCACCACCCGGAGGCCCACGCCGTCGACAATCACCATGCCGCCGTCCAGGGGCAGCACTCCGCTGAGCAGGTTCACCAGCGTGGACTTTCCCGACCCGTTGGGGCCGACGATGCTGGTCATGCCTTTCTTGGGGATGGCAAGGCTGAGTTCGTCCACCGCCCTGACACCGCCGAAGAGCTTGGATATGTCAATCGTCTCCATGGCGAGCGGCTCGCCGGGTTCGTCGGGTTGAGTGCTCATAGCTTGTACCTCCCAACCAGGCCTTGGGGCCGGAACAGCATCAACAGCACCAAGAGGATGCCCAGCACTACCAGCCGGGCCTGGCCCACGAACTCTGCGGGCAGGAACGGTATAAACCTCATTCCCTCTTCCAGCAGCACGAAGGCCATCGCGCCCAGCAGCGAACCCCATATCGTTGCCAGTCCGCCGAGAATCACGATGGACACCAGCAGCATGGATTCCAGCAGCACAAAGGAGTTGGGGTCTATGAAAGTGGTCCAACTGGCGAACAGTCCACCGGCCAGACCGGCCATCATGGCCGAGATGGTCCACACCGCCAGCTTGTAGTGCGTCGCCTGGTAGCCAAAAACCTCGATGGCCTGTTCGTCCTCCCGGATTGCGGTCAGCACCCGCCCGAAGGACGAGGTTACGATGAACCAGGATATCAGCAGGATGATGGCGAGGAATGCCAGGACCAGAGCCAGGAACTCCAGTTCGCCGGTGAGCGTCCGCCCGCCAATCTCCGGCCTAGCTATCTCGTGAATCCCGAAGGCCCCCCGTGTGACGCTCCGCCAGTTGAGGAAGACGTTGAAGGAAATGATCGTGAATCCGAAGGAAACTAGGACGAAAATATCATCCCGGAAGCGGTTGAACACCACCCCCACGGCCAGAGCCACCAGCCCGGCCAAGACTGCGCCCACGGGCAGCGCAGCGAAGAACGGCCAGCCGAAGGTGGGTATCGCCTCCGTCCGCAACTGTTCGTAGGCCGCGTCGGAGGTGAGAATCGCCACGGTGTAGGCCCCGATGCCGAAAAAGCCGATGTGTCCCACTGACAGCAGCCCGGTAAACCCCACGACCAGGTTCAGGCTTATCGCCAGTATGGCCCAGATGCCGAAGACGGTCCCGATGGTTACGGCGAACCCGAAGCCCTGCCAAATCATGAACCCGACGGCCCACGCGATAATCAGCAGGTTGGCCCACAGCTCCACGTTGTTCCGGACCAATCCCGTAAGCTCCCGGGGATTGAGGCCCAGCTTCAATGTCTCGATGAAGCCCTTGGGGTTCATCTGCATACCGCTACTTCCTGCGCCCGCTGCTTTGTGGGATCTCTACTTTCTGGGCAAGAGGCCGTTGGGCCAGAATGACAAGAACAGAATCAGGACGACGAAGGATATAACGTCCTTCCACTCCCCGGCCAGGTCCCAGATGCCGAACTGCTCTATGATTCCTAGGGCGAACCCGCCGACTATCGCTCCGTACAGGTTCCCCATGCCCCCGACCACGGAGGCAATCCAGCCCTTCAGGAGCAGCAGGAGACCCATGCGAGGCTGTATCGCGGTGTCGTGGCCGCTAAGCACGCCCGCCATGGCCGCGTAGACCGCGCCGATAAAGAACACCCCGGCGATGATAACGGTGGTGTTTATCCCCACTACCTTGGACACCTCTTCGTCGTCGCCGATGGCCCGCGCCGCCTTGCCGAAGGCCGTCATCTTGAGCAGGAGCAACAGCCCCACGAATCCCGCGAGGGCCACGCCGATGGCGAAGACGTTGAACCCCTTGATGTTAGCTCCTGCGATGGTCCAGGGGGAGCTGCCGAAGGCGTCGGGCAGGGGCCGCGGCGCGCTCTGGAACACGATGGTCGTGAGGGCGGTTATCGCCAGCAGGATGCCGAGGGACCCCACCAGCATGATGAGGGGCGACCGCGACCGCTCCCGCATATACACGTACAGGCCCCGGTACAGGGCCAGGCCGGTCACTCCCGCCAGCAGACAGGACACCGCCCAGCTCAGGTAGAGCTTCGAGCCGGGTTCGCCCGCCACCAGAAAGCCGCACCAAGCCCCCAGGGCCGCCGCCGCAACCCCGGCCAGCGCAAGGAACGGCGCGGCGTTGCCACGGGGCGATATGCCCCGGCAGCCCCGGCTCAGCGCCCAAATCACCGCCACCGCCACCGCCACGCCAACGGCAGGGGCGAACAGGACGTTCAGCTTGGCCGGAAAGGCAAGCACGAAGCCGACGTATGTCCCCGCGCCCGCGGCCGCTAAGCTCACGGCGGCCAGCGGCACGGAGGAACCCAAGCGCGCCCGGAGCCGGGCGTAGAAGCTGGTATGGAGCGCCCAAGCGACCACTCCGGCGGTCACCACGGCGAATACGACGTTGACATACACGTCGTTGACTTCGTAGCGCCCGCCCAGGATTTCTTGGGAGCGCAGGTAAAAGACTCCGTAAGCTCCTAGGGCGGCGGCTGTGCCGTAATACAGGTCGAAGAACCAGACGGTGCTGTATACCAGGGTGAACCCCATGGCCAGCAACGCGTACACCGCCCCGACGGACAGCCCGTTGAAGGCAAACTGCACCGCCTGCGTTGGCGACTCGCTGACCTTCCAGCCGACGTAGGCAACGGCGGCCAGGGTTAGGGCTATGGCCAGCAGCCGGGCAGTTGAGAGGTTGGGCAGTGAGGGGAGGCGGCTTTCTCCGGCAGAGCGCCTGAGCAAAACATACTCGACTAGCGAAACGAATTCAGGTCAATCGGCGAACTGATAATAACATAGGGCTAATGCCAATGAACGGGGCCGGCCTCTATGACTAAGACCGGCCCCGTTCATTGACCGTGTGCCGAAAGGGTTACGGAGTGGGAGCGAGGCCCAACACCCGTTGGCCCAAGTTCTGATCCGTCCGCTCGGCCAGGGGCAGTATCTCGACGACCACGTTGGCTAGGCCGGCCACGTCGCCGTTCTCGTCGAACCCATAGTTATCCCCGATGGCTCCGCTATGGGTAAGGTTGTTGAGGCAGTCCCGGAAGCCGTCTGCGTCCTGGTCGTCATTGGTCTGTCCCAGACACACGGCGGCGATGTAAACATCGTCGTAACCGGAACCCTGGAACCAAGGCAACGGCGCGACCATGCCGTAGCGAGCCTCATAGTTCTCGAGGAACGCCATGCCCATGGCGCTAGACAGGTCAGGGCTGGGAATGATGGCTTTCATCCCCGTCGCGGCATCCCCAGCGATGCTAAGGGAGTCCGGGGCCGCGGCCACGGCTTCCGCGTAGATTGGGCCCTTGTAGCCAAGTTCGCGAGCCTGCTTGATGATCGTGCCTCCGGAAATTTCGCCTTGGACCGCCAGCAGCAGAGCGTCAGGGTTCTCGTTGAACAACTTGGTCAACTGGCTGCGGAAGTCGATAACGTCGGATGAGAAGGCCTCTGCCGCCGCCACCGAGCCGCCCAGTTTCTCGAATTGGGCAACCGAAGTCCGCCGCGCGCCCTCGGCGTAGTCGGTGGACTCGGTCATGGTGGCGATGGAGCGCGCGCCGTCGACCCACAGGGTATTGCCGGTGTCTATGCCTAGTTGCAGGTCATTGATGGCGGTGCGGAATATGTAGTCGCCCGCCCCGGCGATGTCCGGGCTAGTGGCTGAGGCGGAGAGCATCACCACGCCGTCCTCCTCGGCCAAGGGAGCTGCGCCGAGCATCGCGCCGCTACAAGTGGTGCCCAAGATGATCTTGACCCCGTCTACGTCAGTCAGCTTCTTGTAGGCGGTAATCGAATCCTGGGGGGCGCACTTGGAGTCTTCGAAGACAATCTTCAACTCCCGCCCGTTGATGCCGCCGGCAGCGTTGATTTCCTCAACGGCCAGCAGCTTGGCCTGCTGGACGGGATTGCCGTAGGATTCACCAACGCCGGTAAGCGAGTCCATAGCGCCAATCACGAAAGGCTCGTCCGGCGCCTCAGGTGTGGCAACCGGCGTTGACGTTGGGTCTGAACCACAGGCCAGAATCAGCAGCAACGTCGGAATCACCAGCAACCCAAGCAATGCAGTCAATTTCCATGATGTTAGTCTCACGTTTTACCCCCTTTCTCCAGATAATGATGCTCGATGGGATTCAATTTAACAATTATCCCATATTTTGTTAAGTACTCAAGGTGCCCGGAGGTTCCGAAATCCGGGTAACTGGCGACTGAAACAGGGCTATCGCATTAGAAAATTTCAGGGCTTGCATGTGGCATTTCCGGCGATATTTTCCGCTTGATTCGCCTGGACACACTGTGATGAAGGGACCCTATCACTCAAAACTTACTACTGGGGGCAGCATTTTCACCCTGAACTGGTCTCCAGAAATCCAAATGCGATAGCCCTGGCGACTGAAACAGGACGATTGCAAAGTCCCTGAGAATCCGTTCCTGGTGAGCTTGTCGAACCGCGAGCGGACTCTTGAGGGCTTTACTCAAAGACATGACTGCACTTCTTGATGCTGCCTGAGTGGCTTTTTTCGGTTTCCCGGTCATTCCCGGTCATTTCCGGCCATTTGGTTATTTTCTGTTTGGGGCGGCCGTGTTGAGGGCCGAATGGCGGATGGGCAGGGGCATACAGGAACTATGCTAGAGAGGTGTCATAGGGCTTGGCAAGGGGCAGGTGTCATAAAATCGTATTAGGGGAACCCGGCAAGGGCTGCGGCATTCGTTCGGGACAGTTTTCGTCTGGGGAACGTCCTCGCCCTAACCCTCTCCCTCTGGGAGAGGGAACTTTGCAATCGTTCTGGCGACTGAAACAGTAGATAGCGTAGCAGGCCCTGTAATCCAGTATACTCTAGGGAATTATATTGACAGGGAGAATATAACCGATGCCGGAGCAGGAAATGAGGACCGTAGCCCCTGAGGAGTTTCTCCAATGGCTGCGGGCCGAGTCGCGGGCCCATGGCAACCGGCTGGACCACGACCCGGAGGAACTGCGCCTGCATTTCGACCTTTCCCGCTCCATCGCGGTGTTTGAAGGAAGCAACATCATCGGCGGCTGCCAGTCGCACTGGCTGGAGATGTCCATCCCCGGCGGTTCGTCGGTCGTTGCCGGGGTTGCCAACGTGGCTGTGCAGCCAACCCACACCCGGCAGGGTGTGATGAGCCGGATGATGCACCGTCAGATTAACGACATCCACGACCGGGGCGAGCCGCTGGCCGCGTTGTTCGCCTCCGAGAGCGCCATCTACGGCCGGTTCGGCTACGGAGTCGGCACCCAGCACGAGAGTTGGAAGGTTGACCGCCCGTATAACGGATACGCCCAGCGCTATGAAAGTCCCGGACGAATCGTTTTCGTAGACCCGAAGGACATCGGTAAAGAGCTTCCTGGCGTCTTCCGGCGCAGCACTGCTGACCGCCCCGGCGTGTTTCAGAAGCCGACGCACAAATGGGAAGAAGAGTCCAGCGCCCCCGAGCACCGGCAGGGCGGAAGGGGTGGCGCGTTCTACGCTGCGTATGAGGAAAACGGGAAGGTTGACGGCTATGCAGTTTATCGAACCAACCGCCCCACCCTTACCGTAACCGAGCTTATGGCGGTTACCAGGGAAGCCGCCACCGCCCTGTGGCGGTTCTGCTTCGACATTGACCTGATGAGCATCACCGAAGCCGTCAAGCGCCCCCTGGACGACCCGCTTCCGTGGATGATGGCCGACCCGCGCCGGTTGCAGCGAATTATCCGGGACGGCGTGTGGCTGCGCGTGGTAGACGCCGCCTCCGCCCTGGAGCAGCGGCGCTACTCAGAAAAAGGCCGCCTGACTCTGGAAGTGCGCGACGGCCTATGCCCCTGGAACAACGGACGTTTCGAGCTGGAAGGCGCGCCGGAAGGGGCGGTATGCCGGGCCGGTAACTCGTCGCCGGACTTGACCATTGCGGTATCCGCCTTAGCTTCGGCCTACTTGGGAACCGTAAGTTTCACCTCGCTGTCCCGGGCGGGTCTGGTGGACGAGCATACCCCGGGCGCATTGCAGCGCGCCGACCGGATGTTCGCCGCCCCCCATCAGCCCTGGACGCCGTTCAACTTCTGACGGATTGGGGACCAATCCCCTCTCCCTCCGGGAAATGAGGACTGGAACGGCTGGCGGAAATCGTGCCGCAGATTCACGCCATGTAATTCCAACCCGGCAGGAATCCGGGAGCAACTGGGCTACCGCCGGGTTGCCGCGAGCCTGAATCACCGCCTGCGCCTTTCCGCGCCTGAATCACCGCCTGAACTCCGGCCTGAATTTCGTGGTGTAGGGGCGCACAGCCGTGCGCCCCGCGGGTGTGGCGGCGGTGGCGAAGACGACGGACACCAGCAGGATGATTCGCGTGCGCCCCTACGGGCGTGGCGGCGGTCAATTCCCGGCGGGATCCCAGGCCACGACGCAAGGGATCAGCGGACGGGCGCCCCGGACTTGCCAGACGCCCCCCTCCTCGACGAGGGAGTCATTTAGCGTCCGTTCCAGCCGCTCCATTGCTTCCGTTCCGGGGGTAACGTAGAGGCGGCTGGTCAGCATTTCCCGAGCTTCCTCCTGGCTGTTGAACCCCCGGGGCGGCTGGGCTTCCATCTCGGTCACTTCCGGGCGGATGTCCAGTTCCGCCAGCAACTCGAGGAACTCCGGCAGGCATGGCAGGGGGTGACGCGTCTCGCCGTGGACCTGCTCCCATAGCCCATAGATCTGCGACTGGGGCGGGAACTGGAACAGGACGGCCAGTACCAAGCGGCGGGCGTGGCTCTCCAGCTTGCGGACGAAAGGCGCGATGTCTTCAATGACGTAGACCACGTGGCTGCACAGCGCCACATCGGCCGGCTCAACCAGGGCGTCCTGCCACTCCGCCTCGGTCACCGAAACGTTGGCGATGCCGTACTCGTCTGCGGTCTCACGAAACACGGCGCACATACTGGGCGACGGTTCCACGGCGGCCACCGAGCGGCAGGTCAACGCCAGCGGCAGGGCCAGCCGCCCTCCGCCTGCGCCGACGTCCAACAGCGAGTCCTCCGGCCGGAGGCGCGCGCGCAGATGGTCTACCAGGGTGTCGTCGGTTCGCCTGGGGTCGGCTTTGAACTGCCGGGCGTAATTCGTCCAGTGGTCGGTGGGGCGCGCGCCTCGCATCCGGTCCGACTGCGCGTGTTCAGCCAGCACCATCTCGCGCCATTTGTCAGCAGCGCTCATAGAGGCCTCTCGAGTGATGAATATCGCTAACGATAGCCCGGAAAACTGCGCGGATTCCGGGCGCGAAAATTCCGGGCGTCAGCATTCTAGCCGCATAGGGTGTGGCGGAACAGCCCGGCACGAGGGAGCAGACCCCGCAAGGGAAGGGCAAGCGCGATGAATACGTCTGCGGCCACGCTAACGATAGCGGTTGTCGCGGGTCGTCCAGCGGAGGCGGGCGCCAACATTTGCAAAGCCCGCTCGCTCATAGAACTCTATCTGACGATCGCCGAGACGTGGCGTCCCCAGTTCCACGACTTGGCAGCCGCTTGCCACGGCGTACTCCAGCGCGAATTCGATGACCGCCCTCCCCACGCCTGAACTGCGCGATTCGGGTTCAACGTACATTTCTTGGAAGACGGCGTAGCGGCCAGCAGTACGCAGGGCTTGAACCAAGGAGGCCGTGCAGACCGCCTTGGCGGCTCCCTCATCCTCTGCGATAACGATAAATCCTGCGTCTCCGCCTGCGGCCAGATCGTCAAACACCCCAAGGAGAGCATCAGCCGGCGCCGGATTGCCGCCGAGCTCGACCAGCAGGCTGCTCACCATCCGCAGCACTTCGTCGCGGTCGTCGAGCGTGGCGAGTCTAACGTTCAGCATAAACGTTCAGCATAGTAGATACTCCATGAACTCAGCTCCGGCAAGTAGCGAGATTCCCAGCTTCACACAAGCCACGGTTTCCCGCAGCAGTCGTTCCGTATATGATGCAGGCCAAGGCCGCATTATAACCGCGCAGAGGATATTCGCTCTTAGAACAGCGATTAGCGTGTAGAATTTCGGGCATGGGCGGAATGGCAACTATTCTGATGGCCCTTCTCGCGGCCCTGGTCACAGGGTGCGGCGGTCTCTTTACGTCACCAACGCCCACGTCTCCGCCGTCAGCCGCGCGCGCCACACCTCAGCTGGAGACCCTGCGGCTGGAGCAGGTGCTTGAGCCGCTGAATGTCACCTCCCCCACCAATTTCGTTCAGGCGGACGATGGCGACGTACTCGTCAGCTCGCAGGCAGGGCACGTCTGGGTTATCGGCGAGGAGTATTTGACGGAAGAGCACATATTCTCCCGTGAGCTCCTCGATATCCGCGACCGGGTGAGCAGCAGAGGCTCGGAGGAGGGCCTGCTGGGGCTTGCATTGGCCCCTGACAACAGGGGACATATCTACGTCTACTACTCGGCGGCCAGCCCACGCCGCTCGGTCGTTTCGAGATTCGATTACAGCGCCACAGCCAAGTCCGCCGACACGGACAGCGAGCTCGTGATTCTGGAGGTGGAGCAGCCCTACCCCAACCACAACGGCGGTCAGATCGCCTTCGGCCCGGACGGCTATCTGTACATCGGCCTCGGCGACGGCGGCTTGGCAGGCGATCCGCTGGGCAGCGGACAGGACACCTCCACGCTGCTCGGCTCAATCCTCCGCATTGACGTCTCCCAATCCACGCCCGAGCAGCCCTACGCCATACCGCCGGACAATCCCTTCGCCGATAGCGGCGGGCGCGGCGAAATCTGGGCCTACGGGCTGCGCAACCCGTGGCGGTTCTCCTTCGACCGCGAAACCGGCGAACTATGGGCCGGCGACGTCGGGCAGAACCGCTGGGAGGAGATTGACCTGATCGAGCCGGGCGGCAACTACGGCTGGAATGTCCTGGAAGGCAACCACTGTTTCACCCCCAGCGAGGGTTGCGACCGCGAGGGGACGGTCCCTCCGGTGTGGGAATACTCGCTGGACGGCGAGCCTTGCTCGGTCATCGGCGGCTATGTCTATCGCGGCGCGGCCATCCCCTGGCTGAACGGAGCCTACGTCTATGGCGACTTCTGCTCCGGGAAGGTCTTCGGCCTGCGTTACACCAACGGCGAGGTGGCGGAGCATCAGGAACTCGCCGATACCGGCCTGCGCATCACGTCCTTCGCGCAGGACAACGACGGCGAGCTATACCTGCTGTCGCAACAGTCAGGAATCTACCGGCTGGCAGCAGGCCCGTAGGGGCGCAACGGCAAAGGCGCCTCCCTGCTCCCTGCTTCGCTGGTAGCGTAACCCGTAGGGGCGCACAGCCGTGCGCCCCTACAACTGCCCCGAGTCCGGCTCAGGACAGATGCTTGCCGTAGAACTCCAGCACCCGGTGCCACATATCCTGGGCCGGCGCGGCGCGGTAGCTGGGGCGGTAGTCGGCGAAGAAGGCGTGTCCGGCGTTGTCGTACATCACCCATTCGTAGGTCTTGCCGTGCTTGTCCAGCTCGGCCCGCAGGCGCTCGGCCTGCTCCGCCGTCGGGTTCTGGTCCTCGATGCCGAACAGCGCCAGCAGGGGGCAGGACAGGCCGGCCACCATGTCGATGGGGTTGACCGGGCGCAGGTCGGTGATTTCCTGGTCGGCGATGTGGCCGCCCGCCGAGTCCACCGCCGCGTTGATGTTGCTGCTGTTGCAGCCCATCATCAGCGTGTAGCGCCCGCCGGAACAGAATCCGATGATGCCCACCTTGCCGTTGCTGTGCGCCTGAGACTTGAGGTAGAGAGCCGCGCCTTCCAGGTCGTCCATCGTCCGGGCGTCGGGGCTGGCGAACAGCGTAGCAAGCACGTTCTCCGGCTCCGGGGTGCCCTCGCGGGTGTAGAGGTCGGGAGCGATAGCCAGGTAGCCCTGGCCCGCAAAGCGCACTGCGATGTCCTTGTGGTGGTCCATCAGCCCCATCCCTTCCATCGTAACGATCACGCCGGGATAGTTGCCGGGTTCGGCGGGCCGGCTGTAAAAGGCGTTCATCGTGGTCCCGTCGCGGCTGGCGTACTGAATCGTGCCGGTTTCGAGCTGCTGACCTGCCAGTACCATCATTCCACCTCCAGCGGTCTATAGAGCTATAAAGCTCGGTTAGAGCGAAATTGTAACACCCCGGAATCATCACGAAACCGGCGCCTGGCTGCGGGACGGCAAATACCACGTTGTTGCAGGGAACCCGACACCCTCGAAGGGAGCTAACGCGCTGCCTCGACCCTCACGGTCACGATGTCTACACCGTGATACTTTTGATGACTCACCGATGAGGCGTAATGCAGCAGGAGCCGGAACGACACCTCCCGCTCGTCTGGCACTGGCGGCAGCTTGCTCAGGTACGCCAAGTGGTCCTCCACGTTCTCGCCTTCCAGCGCCGTCACAAACTCCAGCTCCGCCGCGTGGTCCTCCAGCCGAGCCACCACCGACAGCCGCAGCGGCGTCTCGGCGTCGTGATGCTCCTGCAGCAGTACGGCCAGCGTCTCCTCGCCCGCCGAGGCCAGCCGCTCCGTCGATGGCGCATTCCACCCCGCCCGTCGCGCGAACTGCCGCAGGAACTTGTCGATATCGGGAAGCGACTCGCCCTTCAGAGGCACCGCCAGTCGCCTTTGCCTAGGACTGGTCGCCTCCAAGAACAGCATCATCAGCACCGCGACGATGGCCCCAGCCGTCATACCGTTGCCCAGCAGCACGCCCCAGAAGCCGTCGCCCAGCTTGTCGGCGAATATCCATCCGTTCTGGAAGCCGACCCCCACCCAGAACGTAACGCCCGCGATGGTGGCCTTCCGGTGGTCCATGCCGTCGGCGATGACTATCCGCATCCCCTGCACGAACAGGATCCCGAGGAACACCGTCGCGTGCGCCGCCACCACCGGCCCCGGTATGGCGATGAGCACCGCCGACACCTTCGGGAAGAAGGCCATCACCATCATCGTGACACCAATGACCACGCCCACCCGCTTCGCGGCAACCCCGGTGACCTCGGTGAGCGAGATGCTGCTGGAGTAGGTCGTGTTCGGCAGCGTCCCCGCGATTCCGGACAAGAAGTTGCCCAGTCCGTCGGCGTTCAGGCACCCCTGCACCACGCGGAAGTCGGTCGCCTGCGGCCTGCGCCGCGAGACTCTCTGGATCGCCACCCCGTCGCCCACGGTCTCGATGGCCCCCACGATGGTCACCGTCACGAACGCCGGCAGCAGCCCCCAGAACTCCACTCCCGGCGTCACGTCCAGCCCTGGCCACGAAGAGAACGGCACCCCGACCCAAGGCGCGTCGATGACGGTCTGGACGTCATACATGCCGAATGCAGCCGAGATCGCGCAACCGATGACCAGCGCGGCTATCGGCGCCCACAGCCGCACCGCCGGCGACCCTCGCAACACCAGCCCGGCCACCACGACCAGCGAGACCACGGCGACCAACGGAGCCGCAAACGAGGGCGTGCCTTCGGGAACGTCGTCCACCATGTCGAAGACAATCGGCATCACCGTCGCGGCGATCAGCATGATCACCGACCCCGCCACCACCGGCGTGAAGATCCGACGCAGCAGCGACAGCTTGGCCGCCAGCAGGAACTGGAACAGCGACGACACCACGATCAGGCTCGCCATCAGCGCTGGCCCGCCCTTCACGATCGCCGCGATGCAGACAGCAAAAAAGGCCCCGGACGTCCCCATGATCAGGATGTGCCCAGAGCCGATGCGCCCCACCCGCACCGCCTGGACGACGGTGGTGGCGCCGCTGATGAACAGCGCCGCAAAGGCGGCCCAAGCCAAGTACCCGCCTGAGGCATCAACGGCCCGCATCACAATAAGGACGCCGATAACAATCGGCGCCAGCGTAACCCCACCGCCGCCTGCACCCCAAGCCCAACGGTTACCGGAGCAGGCGGATTCTCCTCCGGCTCATACCGCACATTAGCATTAACCTGCGCCGCAGCCAACACCTTCACCTACCCCCCAAAAACTCCGACAGCCCAGACGCAAGCGCCCCAAAACCCACCAACGGATTCCGTAGCCGTCGGCAACTGCCATTGTATCCGTCAAGCGGCAACGAAGCTACCTGAACGAAAGGGTGAGCTTGAGCTGCAAGTCCCATTACAAATCAATGCTTAGTAACTGGTAGGTGCCACATGGCCTTCCATTGGCAAAATTGCGCCAACCGGTATATGACTATGAAAAATGCGCGGCGTAATTCTATCAAAACCTTGACTCTTATCGCGGATGCAACTATGATCTCGATGTCGCATTTTTGTCTGCAAATCGATATTGAACTCCTAAAGGAAGATTATTCAACTGCAGCAATCAACCAAAAGGAGCCAGGAGGCTAAAGGAACACGTCGAGTGTCATATCGGTGTAGCAAATCGCGAGGACAGCCTACGAGGCCTTTGTGAGTTCGTTCAGGCACAGGTCAAGTTTCTTCCACTCGTTGTAGGTTCTGAAGGCGAGGGTTATTTAGTTTTTGACACAACTAACACCCGCGGTCTACGGCTTTCTTCTTCGGAAGCATTGAAGGCTAGGTTGGCCTCGGTGGCAAGAGAGGATCGCGACCTGTCTGAAGAATTGATCGCAAAATGGAATGATGCTGCTGCAAAACTTGAAAACGCGGGGCTTCGAATTAATGCGATGGATAACTATATTCACGCGATTTGGTGCTCGAGAGAAGGGTATACCTCAAAGAAAAGCCTAGACGGAATCGCGTCTAAGCTTGCCACTGCGGATCGTCTTAAGGAATTCGTCCAAGAATTGGAGGGCTACTGCGGCAGCTATCTGGACATTGTGGACCCCAAGGAAAATTCGGCACTGGCAGAAGACCTTAGGGATCTCTATCGCCTCAATGTTGTTCAATCTCGTAGTTTCCTAATGATGGTACATAAGGAATCACAAGGCCGCTTTAAAGAGGCGGTTGATTTAGTGCTCTCCTTACAGATTCGCAATGTGACCATAGGGCCTGATCAAGCTAACGCATAGGAGAAAGACTGGCCAAGATGGGCCACACTCGTTCGCAACGGGCAAATTGATCAGGCTTTTAACGACATTCACAGTCGGATGGTTTCTGATGAGAAATTTAAAGAGAACTTTGAAAGCGCGGTGTCCCGTCTCCGGTAGCCGTCCGACACCTTCTGCGTAGACTCGACAGCGTCAGCCAACCAAGCTCGGGTGTTCAGCCCGCTGAGGTTGATGTTGAGCACGTACTACCCAAATCTCTCGTAAGTAAACTAATTGAAGGCAAAAACCTTACTAAAAACGCAAGGAAATGGATCGAAGACATAGGCCATCCGATTCCTGAAACCCTAGAGGCGAAGCAAGAACTTGGAAAGCAACTACAACCTATGTTGAATAAACTAGGAAATCAGGCCCTGCTAAATAATAGGAAGAATCGTGGAGCGAAGGATACATCATTTCTAAGTAAGAAAGACTTCTACAAAAACCAAGCTCTTGATCTGATTAAGGGCCTCTTAAAATACATGAAGTGGGGAGAAACTCAAATACGAGCAAGGCAAAAAGAGATGGCGAATAAAGCCCTCGCAACCGTCCGCTCAGTGTTTGACGAGAGCCACTATATAGGGGCAGAGTGAGCTGGACAACACCATTGGCCTTCCCAACCGTCATCCCTGCCCTGCTACACTAGTCCGTCAGAGCAGACTATGCGAACTACTTGCGGCTCCTGCGCCTGTGCCCGATCGGAGTCGTCGGGCGGGTTGAGACGGTATCGCTCCCGCAGTGCTTCCAGCCGTGGAACCCTCCAGCCTCAAGTCCCTGATTTCGCTCATGGCTATCTCCACCTGCGGGGGTACGTCGCCGAGGAAGATTCTCCGAAGCACCTCGATCCGCCTTACCTCCACGGTGTCGTTTTCGGCCTGGCGCAGGGCAATGCTGAGTTGCCTGGACACGTAGCGGCGCGCCCGTGTGTCGCGCCTTCTTCTCGCTCGGCCTAGCCGCTGCTGGAAATCCGTTCTGAACGCTTCGAACGCCGCCATGACGCGCTCGTTGGTGCCCTTGGGGAGGGTTTCGGACGGGGTGGTTGGACCGCATTCGGCGGCGGCCACGAACTGCGCGGGACTGATGGGACGCGGCTGAAGGTCCGGCCCAACGGCGTAGCAGTTGCTGATTCCCCCTGCGCCTCGCGCGCCCCCGGCGCTCAGCAGCACCAGCGTCTCCCCGGCCACAGGGTCGTCAAAGGGCGAGGGGACGGATTCCAGAGTTGACGGCGACAGCAGAGGCGCCTGCGCTCCTTCTATGGCCAGTACGTTCTGAGCGTAGCTGTCGTTGGCGGCCTGGGCTGGACTGGACCGCGCCGCAAGCGCAGACCGTATCCCGTCCGGCAGGGCAGTGATGGTCCGCCACAATTCCGGGTCTTCTTCCTGGATGCGCTGCAACAGCGACACGGCCCGCTGGTTCGCCGCCACTTCGTCCAACCCGTCGTCAATCTCCGGCATCTGCTTGCCGTCGTAGATGCGGTACATGGCGTTGGCGTTGAGGCGTTCCGCATCCGACAGGAGCTTGCTGTCCAGCCCAATCAGGTCATGGAACGACTGGATACGCCGATTCAGCCGATCCGTCAGGGATAGGCCAGCGTCGACCGACGTGTCGGGCCACATATTGTGCAGGTTGATGACATAGTGTTCCGTGCCAATGCGGTCGACCCGGCCGAACCGCTGGATGAGCCGTACCGGGTTCCAGTGCAGGTCGTAATTCAATACCCGGGCGCAGTCTTGTAGGTTATGACCCTCCGAAACGATGTCCGTAGCCAAGAGCACCCTTATCTCCGCGCCTGAGAGAGACTCGTTGGGTGACAGGTTCCACGTTGGCGAAAACCGCTTGATGATGTTCTCCGCGTCATGGCGGTTGCTGCCGGTCAGCCGTGCAATCTCCGGGTTGCGCCCATCGGGGTTCAACTCCCGGTACAGGTACTCGATAGTGGTTTCCGCTTCGGAGAAGACGAGCAGTTTGCCGGCCTGGACCTCAGGCCGGGCCAAGAATTGCCGCAGCACCCGGAGCTTGTCGTCATCCTCCGGGGCGATGCTCTTGACCCGTGACAGGATGCCGCTGAGACAGTCGAAGTCCGCGTCCAGGTCTTCAACCCACTTGGCGACGTCGAAGTCGCCGACAGAGTGGACCAGCTTGGCGTTTTCGCCGCCCTGTTGCCGCCGCCGCTGCTCCTCCTGCCGCAGTACCTCCAGAAGGTCCTCGGCCTCGAAGGACTGGCCGGAAAGAAGCCGGGTTGCCGTGCGGCCAATGGGGACATAGCCGGAGTCCAGAGCATCCCGGAAATTGCGGTTGCTGCGTATTAGGGAGTTGAGGGTGGAGCGGAACGCCTCGATGCTTGACTCCAGCCGCTTGAGCAACAGCACGGCCATCAACCCGGCTATCCGGTTCTGGGCCCGGAACAGGTCCCGGTACTCCTGTTTGTTCCTGGCTTCCGGTCTGATGTAGTCGGTGGCCCGATACCTCACCGCCTTATGCTTTTTGAGCATCGCCATCATTTCGCCGTAGGAACCGGCTTTGGCGTACACCTTGTCCAGCCGGTAGGCCACGTTGTCCAGCGCCGGGTCGGGAAAACGCACCGGCTGCCCGGCTACCATCGCAGTGTCGCCGTATAGGTCTCGTATGTCCTTTCGGCGGCGCCGGATGAAGACCGGCGACAGGGCCTGCTCGATTTCGGCCCTAGGAACGGCGGGCTTGTCGGGCGGCAGTGGCGGTGCAGTCTTGGAGCGGCGACTCTGCCAGGCGTCGAACTCGGCCTTGTAGTTCTCGTACTCGACGTGGTATTCCAACCATCGCTGAGCGTTGCGGAAATACTCTTCCAAGCTGACCGGTTCGAGATTCAGGCCATGCTCGGTGTCGTCCAAGAACAACGTTAACTGCCGGTAGATGTCCATCGGGCCCAGGTTCTGCGGCGTGGCGCTGAGCAGCACCACCTTATGGTCGCCGGATTCCAGGTAACCGCGCAAGCCCCGGGACCGCTGGTTGACGTTGCGGAAATTGTGGGCTTCGTCTACCAGCACCGGCCCGCGGTTGGGGTACTGTTGCTCCAGGATAATGCCGCGCCCGGCGGATTCGGCCTCCACGTACCGGCCTAGCTCCTCGTCGAATTCCGGGTCCGGGACCGCGGCAATCATGCTGTGCGATACTACCTCGGCCCCCAGAGCGAAGCGTTCGTTGAACACCTGCCACATGGGTTTCAGCCCGGCGGGGCAGAGGATGAGTGGTGGGCCGTCGTTGGGGTAGCTTACCCGGAGTTGGCGCAGCAACTCCGCCCCGACGAAGGTCTTGCCCAGCCCCACCACGTCACCGACGTAGCAACCGCCGTGGGTTTCGATCATCGTCAGGCCGCGCCGCACCGCGTCCAGTTGAAAGTTGGCCAGTTCCTCGGTCCGCTGGGGCAGCAGTTCGCCGCCCCCGACGTCAGTGTGGTATAGCTCGTAAAGGGCCTTCAGGTAGACGTGATACGGAGGAGTTTGGGCGAGCGCCCATGATTTGTTCAACTCCGTCGCCAGGGCTTCACTGATGTCTTCCGAGTCGCCCCAGAGGGAATCGAACCACTCCCGCAGGGCCGCCATCTCCGCGTCGCCGGTGACCCGGACGTTCAACTCGGTGTTGCCGCTGAACCCGGCTAGCGTCAGGTTGGACGATCCGACTACCGCCGCGCCCGGTTCGGCGTGGTTTTCGTACCAGCACAGGTACGCCTTGGCGTGAAGCGGGCTGCGCCGGTAGGCCCGCACCTCCATTAGTCCCGAAGCCACCAGATCCCGCAGCAGGGCCACTGCCCGCTGCGAGCCGCCGGTCTGGGGCAGCAGGGCCACGCCGGTGGCAATGTTGTCCACCGACTCCCGGGCAATGGCCTCCCGCTGACGGCGCGGCACCATCCCGTCGGCTTCCAACTGCGCCTGCAACGCCTGCGACTGCTGCAATCCCAATGCCACCGACTCCAGCGTGGGCCGGTCGGTACGCCCCACCAGGATGCGGACTTTATCCAGCCGCGACAAGCTGTCCGCCACCGCCTCGAAGCCGGACATGAAGAAGTAGCCCACGGCAATGTCGGCGCGGGAGGAACTGTCCAGCATCTCCCGCAGCCGGGTCAGCAGGTCCGGGTCAGTGGTGGCGTGCAGGATGTTCATGGCCGCTCTGATTCCTCCTCCTCGATCAGCACGGCGCCCCCGGGTCGAGCGACAACGGTAAGTCTGCTGTCTAGCAGAAGGGACATTCCAAGCAGCGGCTCGCTCCCCATGTCAAGGACCACAACCTCCCGATGCCGTCCGTGCCAAGACACCACCCCGTCGTAAGCGCGGACAGGTCTCTGTTGGCGGTCTGCCAGGGTAACCGGAACGTCGTCCATGTAGTCCAAGCCAAGGGATTGGACCAATTCCGACGGCAAGGCCAACTCTCCGTCAAACCCGGTATCTACGACGACTTCCACTGAATGGAGATACCCTAGTCCGTTCCTGAGTTCGATGGTGACCAGCGGGTCCAGTTCCTCGGATACCCTTCCGCTAATCATCATTGCAGCCTGCGCGCCTGATACTAACCAACTTGTATGACGCCGGTCGGCCGATTCGCCTCTCGTACAACTCAGGCGCGGGTTGGCGGGCCACCAGGCGGCGCTTGGCAGATGCTGGACTGGGATCAACCTCGTAATCGCCGCTGCGGGCGTCAATAACCACGAAACTCCCGTTGTGCGTGGCCTCCAGCCGCTCCCGCAGCTTTTCGTATATGGCCTTACCGACGGCGACCACGTCTGTATTTGCGCCGCCATTCTTGGTGGTCATACTGACCCCCTCTATGCTATGGTCGATTTGCCTCGGAACACGCACGATCAGGCTAGGTGGCCACATCCGGGAGCGCATCTGCACCATGCCCGCCGGAAGCCCAATTGGTGCATAGCGGCAGGCGATAGAGTCTCCCTTGAGGCTCCGAGGAGCATCTCTGCTCTTATGCGTTCCAGCCTCTTTCCTAGTCCTCGGTTGTCTGTGCGCCAAATCCGTACGCATTCCGGCATTACCGCAGCCAGTGTTCTTACTGATGCCACCAAGGTGGTGTGTTTTGCGAGAGTCTTTCTTCCTCCGAGAGGGGCCAGCACAACTTGTCCTTTAGGCAAGGGTCCGTCGGGTAATTGATCAGGAACTATGTCTCTAACCTTTTCCATATTTATCCACCTCTGTTTTTGCTTTCATACTTATCCACCTCTGTGCGTAAATTTCTTTGGCTCCGTCCATTTTATTCGCCCAAGCCTGTTATAGTCACCCCGGACTGTCACTCTATGCGCTGCATTCCCGCCGACTGCCGGCCCCTCACGGGAACCCGCGGTAGAAGTCGCGGCGGTGGCCGAACCGTTGCAGGCGGCAGGCGGCGGACTGGGAAGACCACTGCGGCTACAGCTCGTAAGCCCCGTATCGGTCGCTGTAGCGGCCCCGCTTGCCGCTGGCCAAGCTGTCCCCCTCGCTGGACTTCAGGGAAGCCCTGGCCAACCTCCGGTCGCTTTTTTGAGTTCTGAAGCCGGTCGCTCTATTGTCACGGGCAATGCGCGTCCGCCAGTCCTGTTTGCCGTCCCGGCCCCGGCCGCCGATGTAGTGACGAATGGTCTTGCTCATGCAGGAGCCGCCTTCCGGCGATGCTGTGTATCTATCAAATATACCTCACCTCGGCCGTTTCCTCCTCCGTAAGGCCATACAGGTCATAGACCAGCCGGTCTATCTCCCACTCCAGGGGCTCCGTGTCCGCATCGGGGTCGGCGGCCTTGGCCTCGAGGATACGGTCCACCAGCCGGACGAGCGGGGCTACTCCGCCATGCTGACGAAACCGGAGCCGGACGGCGCTGGTCCTGGGGAGGACCGAACCTCCCCCTGAGCACGGATACAGCTACAACGGAAACGGGCACAACGCCGACAGCCTGCCCCTTACCGGATACGGGGCAGCGGACCGGCGGTCGCGCCTGTACTGGCCAACGGCCACCGCCTGGCACCCACCGAAGGGCAGCAGTCCCTGTTCTCCTGGGCCGAGTTCATGGCCGAGGAGCCAGTCAAGTCCAAGGTCCGCAGCCGAGTCCCAGTTCGAGTGGGCGCTCGCCCTTGATCAGGAGCGGGAGGAGGAGTTGGTCGGCGCGGGACGCTAGGCCGCAACACACAGGGGGGAGGACACTCGGCTTGGGTGTCCTCCCCCCTGCGCGGCCATGTATGCCGCCTTTTTTGCGTTTCAGCCCGCTCGATTCATGTGTGCGGCCCTTTTCTTTTGCCCATTTTCCGGTGGGGCATTGATTCCTCTTCTTCGTTCGCCCTCTTCTGCGTCAGATGGTCCATCTGGGGAAGCGGCAGGCATGGAAGCCAATAAGAGGAGACTCACCCTGGACCTGGCCTCCACCCTTCAACATTGGCTGAAGGTCTGGCGGTCAAGGGCATCAGCATGCGCCGGAGCGGTCAAACCGCCGTCGACCGGGAGGCCGACGAAGGGAGAGGCTGATGCCCCGTTGCTCGGCAGCGCCATGCGCCATAGCCAACACGCGCTGGGGGCGCCTTCCGGGCGATATGCTGTCCGTCCCCGGCTGAGGGCGCGTGGCTTTAGCAGAAGGGCAGGTAGCCACTGCCAACCACAGACGAGGTCAACTGGTCTTCCAGGCTGCTTGGCGCGCACCCGCTCAACAAGTTTTCGCTGAGGTCCAGCACTTTTAGGTTGGAGAGGCTGCCCAGCTCCGGCGGTATCTCCCCGCTCAAGCTGTTCCAGCCGAGGTCCAACTCTACCAGGTTGGAGAGGCTGCCCAGCTCCGGCGGTATCTCCCCGCTCAAGTCGTTGCTCTTGAGGTCCAGCTCTGTCAGGCTGGAGAGGCTGCCCAGCTCCGGCGGTATCTCCCCGTTCAAGTCGTTGTTGCGGAGGTACAGTCCCTCCAGGTTGGAGAGGCTGCCCAGCTCCGGCGGTATCTCCCCGCTCAAGTCGTTGTTGCTGAGGCTCAGGCTCTTCAGGTTGGAGAGGCTGCCCAGCTCCGGCGGTATCTCCCCGCTCAAGCCGTTGTCGCTGAGGCTCAGGCTCTTCAGGTTGGAGAGGCTGCCCAGCTCCGGCGGTATCTCCCCGCTCAAGTCGTTGTAGCTGAGGCTCAGGCTCTTCAGGTTGGAGAGGCTGCCCAGCTCCGGCGGTATCTCCCCGCTCAAGCCGTTGCCGGTGAGGCTCAGCTCTGTCAGGCTGGAGAGGCTGCCCAGCCACGGCGGTATCTCCCCGCTCAAGTCGTTGCCGGTGAGGCCCAGCACTGTCAGGTTGGAGAGGCTGCCCAACTCCGCCGGTATCTCGCTCAACTGGTTGTTTTCGAGACGCAGCACTGTCAGGTTGGAGAGGTTGCCCAGCTCCGCCGGTATCTCGCTCAGCCTGTTGTTGAAGAGGTCCAGCACTATCAGGTTGGAGAGGCTGCCCAGCTCCGCCGGTAACTCCCCGCCCAAGTTGTTGTTGCTAAGGTCCAGCGTTTCCAGGTTGGAGAGGCTGCCCAACTCCGCTGGTAACTCCCCGCCCAAGTTTACGTTGTCGTTAAGGTTCAGCTCTGTAACGCGCCCGTCGTCGTTGGTGACGACGCCCTCCCATTCGCCGAGGGGCGCGTCGCTCAGCCAGTTGTCGCTGTTCTCCCAGTACTCACCGTTCGTTGTGTTGTAGAGGGCAACCAGGGCTTCCCGATCCGTTTCGAGCGAGGTCTCCGCCAGCGGGGGCCTGGCTGTGGCCCTGGGCTTGGGCGACGGTTCGGCAATGGGCGTTGTCGTCTCGGGTGTGGTCTGTCCAGAAGAAGACCTGCCTTCCGGTTCATCGGTGGCCCGTTGCGAGTCGGGCAGGTCTGTCGGCTCGGCGGTAGCCCGTTCCGATGATGGCCCATTCGCCGGCTCATCAGAGCCGCCGCAGGCCAGCAGCAGCAACGGCAGAAGCAGCGCCAGGGTAAAGATTCCCAGGAAAAGTCGTGGCGTTCTCATCTCGATTCGCTCCTTGTGTTTGTTGGGTCGCGGTGTGACGGCGCTGCACGTCCCAAGGATAGCATGGGGCGGGAGGATTACCTGCCTCGCCACCCGGCGCGGTGGAATCAATGACCCGGCCAGTTTACCCGCTTGGCGTCTCCGATGCGACTCCGCCGGTGCCGGTGGCTGGCTGTGCCCCGTGGGAGCGCCAATGGCAAAAAAACACCCGCCCAGGGAAGAGGGCCTAAGCAACAGTCCAGCGTACGGGGGGCAATTGCCCTTCGAAAGTAACGTTGGTGCCTTCGGGGAGGAGTCTGCCACCGGTAACCCGGCGGCACTGAATAGGCCAGCATCTTGCGAACCGTGTCCGGGTGCAGCCCAAATGTCCGTGCCGCCTCCCGGATGTTCATCCCCTCCACCATTACCGCCCGGCGAACCCGCAGATATACGTCCACTTTGTACATCCATCGCACCACCCATAAGCTCGACTTCGAGCCTATGAACGGCGGCAGGCGGTCCGGTTTGCAACCGCCAAATGTCAGCGACTACCCACCCGCACGGTCCACTTTTCAACGGTTCGGAAAGCAGTTATCCGCCCCAAAATCAAGAGCCCTCGCCGACCCGGCGAGGGCTTCTGCGGTACCCCATCCGCTATTGGGTTGGCCGACCTGTCTTCTCACGGCAGGTTTCACTGCCGGACCGGGCGTGGGCTGATCACATTACGAGAGGGAAGGTAATGGTGAAAGTTCTTGATTTTGTCCAGTTTGGTGGGCCTGGATGGACTCGAACCAACGACCTCGGTCTTATCAGGACCGCGCTCTAACCACCTGAGCTACAGGCCCACGAAGGGGGGAGTGCCTGCTCCTGACTAGAGAGAGAGCGGGTGGACGCCCGGAGCGACACTACCCTTCAATTATAGTCGCCAGCCGCTGGCAAGACAAGTCATCGGCTCCGGCGGTCAGGGCAAACGCATTCTAATTAGAGAGGATGGACAGCAGATAGTCATTGTCCCAGCCGGCCTTCTTACGTCTGGCTTTGATGGATGTTTTGGCGGTCCGGTCCTGGCGCAGCAGGTTCAGGGCCAGGTGCCGGATTAGCGCCAAGTTTTCCGGGGCGTTTCCGGTCCTCACCCGGCTTTCGTCCTCCCGGAAGGACAGGTCCAGCACCCAATGGAGGGAGTTCTGGAGGGAGTTCTCGATGCCCCAATGGCTTCGCGTCGCCTGGAGCAACCTCCCAGCATCCGGCCCCCGGCCACTCGCTGCCGGTCTCAACGCAGGACAACTGCCCGGGGCCGTCAATTGTAAAACAACGGCGGGTCTCAATGCGTCCGTAGCCTTGGTTGAGGGTCTGGCAGAAGTCGTGCTGCATACCTTCAAATCCGGTTCTCTGCCCGCAGGAAAACAGGTCTTTCACGTCTTCCAGCAACCTCCCCTGGTTTTCCTGGTTTCCCTTGACCGCCAGGACGTAATCGGCTTCCCGGCTCACAATCCGCTGGGCTATCTTCTTTTGACAACCCATCGCGTCGATGGTGGCGATGCAACCCGGCAGGTCCAACAGGTCCAGCAGTTCGGGGATTGCGGTGATTTCATTTCTCCTCAACCTTTTTTAGAATGCGTTTGGGCCCTGGCCCTAGCGCACGCGGCCCCATGCTTTTGGTGGCCAGCAGCGGAGCCAGGCGCGGCCTATGATGCGGTCGGCGCTGACGGAGCCGAAGGTCCGGCTGTCGGTGCTGCGGGCCGGGTTGTCGCCTAAAACGAAGTACTCGTCGGGGCCGTTCCACCACTTGCCGCTGACTTTGCCGTCCGGCCCCGCGGGGATGGGGTTCGGATTCAGCAGCACGTCGTCCACGTAGAAGCGGCCGCCGTCCAGCGCGATTGACTCGTCGGGCATCCCAACCACCCGCTTGATAATCCAGTCCCATGGTGGCGCCAACTGCTTGAGAACCACCACATCTCCGCGGCGCAGCCGGTTCTGATGAAGGAACGGAGGCATCATCAGTACCGATTGACCGTCCTCCAGAGTTGGGGCCATGCTGTCTCCCTCAACTCGAAACCGCCTTGGCGGATCCTCAGCATCAAACGATCTCATCTTCCACCAATGGATTGAGCGCAGAGTACGCAGAGGATTATAAGGGAATTAGCCCAAACTTCTCTGTGGCCTCTGCGTTCAATTCCACCGTGATAGAATTGGCGCACACCATACGCCAAGGAGTTTATCTGATGCAGAACGGAATCATCCGCATCGGCCTGATTGGGGCTGGAGCCAACACCCGCCTTCGCCACATCCCCGGATTCCGCGAGCAGCGTGACGTGGAAATCGTCGCCGTCGCCAACCGCAGCCGCGAGTCGGGCGAACGCATCGCCGGCGAGTACGAGATTCCCAAAGTCTACGACAACTGGGTTGACCTGCTGGACGACGACAGCATAGACGCCGTATGCGTCGGCACCTGGCCCTATATGCACCGCAGCCTGGTGCTGGCCTCGCTGTTCGCCGGCAAGCACGTGCTGACCGAGGCCCGCATGGCGATGAACGCCGACGAAGCCCATGAGATGCTGGACGCCAGCCGCCTGCATCCCGATCTGGTGACGCAGATTGTCCCGGCCCCGCAGACGCTGGAGGTGGACAACACGGTCATCGAACACGTGGGCAACGGCTCCTTGGGCGACATCTTGGCTGTCCGCCTGCGGGTCTGCGACTACCACGGGCGCAGCAACCAGGCCGACACGTTCATTGACACCGAGGCGCCGCTGCACTGGCGTCAGGACCGCAACCTCAGCGGCTACAACATACTCGGCATGGGCATCTGGTACGAGACCGTGATGCGCTATGTTGGCCCGGCGGCCAAAGTGTCGGCGATGACCCGGGTGTTCGCCAACCGGCGGAGCGACGAAAACGGCGTGATGCGGGCGGTGTCGGTTCCGGACCACGTGAACGTGCTGGCGGAAATGGCCTGCGGGGCCGCCGCCGATTTCAGTTGGAGCACGGTCACCGGACTGCAAACCGGCACCGAGTTCTGGATTTTCGGCACCGACGGCACTATCAGCCTGCAAGGGCCGCCCTTCAACAAGGTGCTGTTTGCCAAGCGCGGCGACGAGGCCCTAACCGAGCTGCCCATCGCCCCCGAAAAGCGGGGCAAGTGGCGGGTCGAGGAAGAGTTCTGCAACGCCATCCGCGGCGAGGAAGCCGTAACCCACACCTCCTTCGACACCGGCGTCCAGTACATGGAGTTCACCGAGGCCGTAACCCGCAGCGCCCAAACGGGCCAGGCGGTGGCGCTCCCGCTGTAAGGAGGCTGCCAATGGGAGAATTTCACTGGCCGGTCGGAGTCTGGAGCGCCGACGGGGAACGCCTCGAGACGGTGGACGCTCTGGTGGATACCGGCTCGTCGTATTCCGTGTTCCCCCAGAGTCTGCTGGAGCGTCTGGGGGTTGCCCGGGAAGAGCGCGATGTGTTCGAGCTGGCCGACGGCAGCGTCGTTGAGCGAGACCTGGGCCATGCCCGCCTGACCCTGGACGGGCGGGAGCGCACCAGAACGGTGATGTTCGGCGACGACAATGCCGAACCGCTTATCGGAGCGGACACGCTACAAGGCTTTCTGATGCTGGTCGATTCCGAATCGCACCGGCTGATTCGCCGTCAAGGCAGGTATTAGCTGCGGCGGCCCAAACGGGCCAGGCGGTGGCGCTCCCGCTGTAACAGGGGCTGCGAAATTAGGGAGAGTCGTATGGGAACGTTCTATTGGCCAATGGATGTATCCAGCCCGGACGGGTCAAGGTGGGAGACGGTTGACGCGCTGGTGGACACCGGGGCCAGCCATTCGGTGGTTGCCTGCCAGTCTGCTGCGCCGGTTGGGCGTTGTTCCGTTTCGGAGCGTCCCGTACCGTCTGGCCGACGGCAGACGGGTCGAACGGGAAATCGGCGAAACAATGGTTCGCATCAATGGTTTGCAAGCCACCAGAATCGTTGCCTTTGGCGATGAGGACGTCATTCCTCTCATAGGGGCCGACACTCTGGAGGGGATTCTGCTGGTGGTGGACCCGGTGGACAAACGCCTGCTTCCCACCGACGCCCTGCTACTGTAACCGGCCGGGTTTGGAGGAGGCTGCCAATGGGAGAATTTAACTGGCCGGTCGGGGTCTGGAGCGCTGACGGGGAACGCCTCGAGACGGTGGACGCTCTGGTGGATACCGGCTCGTCGTATTCCGTGTTCCCCCGGAGTCTGCTGGAAAGCCTGGGGGTTGTGCCGCGTTTCTTCCTGCCGTTCGAGATGGCCGACGGAAGCATCATTGAGCGGGATGTCGGCCTGGTTATGCTGATGATTAACGACAGCGAAAGTTCGATGCGAGTCATCTTCGGTGACGACGATGCCGAATCCTTAATCGGCGCCAATGCGCTGCAAGAATTTCTGCTCGTAGTAGACCCGGTTTCGGAAAGGCTGATTCCTCGAACAGGAAGGATGAAGCCCAACAGGCAAGGGTGGCCAAATGGGAACGTTCTATTGGCCGATGGAGGTATCCAGCCCGGACGGGTCAAGGTGGGAGACGGTTGACGCTCTGGTGGACACCGGGGCCAGCTACTCCCAGATGCCCGGTTCGGTGTTGCGCCGGTTGGGGGTCTCCCCCACTGATTCGGCGCTGGCTGAACTGGCCGACGGCCGGGTGGTGGAGGACGCCATCGCCGAAACCAGGGTGCGGATTGACGGACGGGAAACGTCCACGTGGGTCACATTCGGCCCGGAAAACGTGGCTCCGCTGCTGGGCGCCCACGCTCTGGAAGGGGCCAGGCTGGCGGTGGACCCATTGCGCCTTCGCTTGACCCCCACCCGGATTTTGCGGATGAGCCGCACCACTCACCGCCCGCCAACATAACCTGAGTTCAATGCAGAAAGCCATTGTCGGAGGCGAGTTAATGGGGACTCTCTACTGGCCATGGAAATAGGCCCCCTGGACGGTTCGCGGTTCGAGACGTTGAACGCGCTGGTGGATACCGGCGCCACCTTTTCCCAAATTCCGGGCAACTTGCTGCGGGAATTGGGGATTGTGCCCACCAGGCCCTTCAAGTCCCAACTGGCCGACGGCAGCATCGTCCAAGACTGGGTAGGCGAAATGAGAATTCGGATTAACGGGCGGGAAACTTATTCCACGGTTTTGTTTGGAGAGGACGGTTCCCCGATCCTGATGGGCTCTTATGCGCTGGATGGGGTTGTGCTGGCGGTGGACCCGCACAACGAACGCTTTGTGGACCTTCTGGTCACACGGTAGGGCCGATTCACGTCGGAGCCTGGGACTAATGGCAATCAAGTAAAAACAAATTAGCGGAGGATTCCAATGGCTAACGAAGGTATCCGAGTCGGGCTTATCGGGGCGGGGCGGAACACCCGCGACCGGCACATCCCCGGCTTCCACCAGGTTGACGGCGTGGAAATCGTGTCGGTTGCCAACCGCTCCCGCGAATCGGGGCGCGTGGTGGCCGACCAGTTCAACATCCCCACGGTCTACGACAGTTGGCGCGAGCTGCTGGAAGACCCGTCCATCGACGCGGTCTGCATCGGCACTTGGCCCTATATGCACCGCACGCTGACCATCGCCGCCCTGGAAGCGGGCAAGCATGTGCTTTGCGAGGCGCGCATGGCCACGTCGGCAGCGGAAGCGCGGGAGATGCTGGACGCCTCGCGGGCGCACCCCGGCCTGGTCGCCCAGATTGTGCCTTCGCCCCTGACCTTCAAGGTCGACAACCTGCTGCAACAGAAGATTGCCGAAGGCTACGTTGGCGACGTGCTGGCGGTGTCGCTGCAATCGCTGACGCCGGGTTCGCCGCCGCCGCCGGGCCGATGCACTGGCGCAACGACCGTGACCTCAGCGGCTACAACATACTCAACATGGGCATCTGGTACGAGGCGATGATTCGCTGGGTCGGCCCGGCCACGCGCGTCATGGCCAACACCAGCGTCAACGTTACCCAGCGCCGCGACGAAGACGGCAGTTTGATCCCGGTGACCATTCCCGACCACGTGGACATCCTGGCCGACCTGGCCAGCGGGGCGCAGGCCAACTTGCGATTCAGCGCGGTGACCGGGTTCGGCCCCGGCAACGAGGTCTGGATTTACGGCAGCGAAGGCACCCTGCGCCTCGACTCCGGCCTCAACCTCCACGGCGGGCGTCGCGGCGACAGCGCCATGGCCGAAATCGCCAACCCGCCCGAAGGCCAAGCCTACTGGCGCGTGGAAGAGGAGTTCTGCAACGCCATCCGAGGCCAAGAGCGCATCACCCGCACCCCCTTCGACGTGGGCCTGCACTACATGGAGTTCACCGAAGCCGTAACCCGCAGTTCCCAGACGCGCCAGGTGGTGCCGCTGCCGCTGTAAGGTGGCTGGTATACTGGCCCAAAGCAGCAACGCGCTGGCATTATCAGGGTGAAATATGGGACTATTTTCTTGGCCATTCGAAATTGGAAACCTTAACGGCGGCAGTTTTGAGCGGGTGGAAGGGCTGGTTGATACTGGAGCAACCTTCAGTTCGCTGCCAGCCAGCACTTTGCGCCGCCTGGGGGTCGAACCCACGGAAATCATAGAGTTCGACTTGGCTGACGGGAGTACCATTGAGAGACAACTTGGAGAAGCGAGGGCGCGAGTCGAAGGCAGGGAAGTCATAACTGCTGTCATCTTTGGAGATGAAACCGATTCTTCCCTGCTGGGTGCCTACACGCTGGAGCGGGTAATGTTGGCTGTTGACTCTTACGGCAGGAGGCTGATACCCGTTCGCGCCTCACTTAAATGAACCAGAACTGAATGAAACCAGAACTGAATGAACAGGGTGGCCTCTGGTACGGTTTGCTGGCGAGGGGTTCTAGTGGAAGAGTCCCTCGCTTTCTTCTCATCGCTGCCCCAACCTGATCGGGAACTCCAGATTGGCGAAGTCGTCGCGGTCTATGTCGGCTTTGAGGGTGATGGTGGCTTCTTCGGTGAGAATCTCCGTCAGGGTCATCAGTTGGTTGGCGTGGATGGCCCGCTCGATAACCGGAGCCGCGCCCGCCGCCGCCGACGCATCGCGGAACAGCAACGCGGCGGTTCCTTCGATGACGGTGCGGCGCTCACCGCGAGAGAAAGCCCAAGCAACCGCACGGCAGCCAGCGTTGTCCCCCAGCCGGCAGTCTTGGGCGGCAGTGACCACTAGCCCCTCCCCGGCCAGGGCCATAGCCTGATTCAGCTCTCCGTCGTCGTCGTTCCAGAGCAGCCCCGCGTCGCGGTCGGCGTTACGAAGCACGTCGATTACGGTCTCATAGTCGCCGCTAATCAGGAAGCCCTCTTCTTCCAGCAACCCCGCGGCGTTACTTCCTTGGGCGGATTCCCATAAACTGTAGCCTCGATATTCCGTCCCGGTGTAACTGCCCTCCTGCAAGCTCGCGCGAACGTCCGGGAAGTCGAATTCGCCGCTGGTAATCATTACTTGGCCGGAGGCCAGGGTTAGCGTCGCCTGTCGGCGCACGTCGCCGAAATCTTCTAGGCTGGAGATGCTCCCTTCCAGTTCGATGGGCAGATTGGTGCGGCTCAGTGCGGCCTCACTGACGTCCACCAGTACCAGCTCCCGAACTCCGTCCGGGACCAGCCGCTCCGGCCCCTCCGGGGATGAGCCGCCGATAAGGCCGCAAGCCAGAGAACCGGCAAGGGCCGTCAGCAGCAGAATGCACAGGGCGCATCGTTTCATCAAGTCAGTCTCCTATCGCTTGGACGAGGCCGCGCGGGACGAACCGATAGAGGCCCTGACCCGCCGCGCCGAAGCCTTTCCTGCAACCGCGGCCCGGCTGGATGGCCTGGACATCCAGCCTTAAACCTCCAGAGGGGTGTCGTCGCGGTTGGCCCATTCCCCCATGGATGCGTCGTAATTCTTGGTCTGGTTGTAGCCCACCAGTTGAAGGACTAACACGCCGTGCGCCGCACGGATGCCGCCCTGTCAATAAGTGTAGACGTTCTTGTCGGGCGTGATGCCGTGGCCGGCCAGAATCTGCCGGATCTCGCTGGCCGGTCTGAAGCGGTGGGTCTCGCGGTCCATCACGCTGAACCATTCCAGATGCACCGCGCCGGGGATGTGCCCGGCCCGCTGGTTCCCGCGCATCTCGCTGCCGTCCCATTCGCCGTCGCTGCGCACGTCCCAGATGACCGAACCTTCCAGGCTGCAAGCCTCTTTCAGATCGTCCACCTTGACCAGCAGCGACTCATCGCGGTTGGGGGTGAAGGTCACGACTTGGGCCGGAGCGGGGCGTTCCAGCCCGACGCCGTGGCCCCCGGCGATCCAGCCGCGCCAGCCGCCGTTGAGCACCTTGACGTTGCGGTGGCCATAGGTGTTCAGCGCCCACCACAACCTTGCGGCGTAGAGGCTCTGCGAGTTGTCGTACGTGATCACCAGCGTGTCGTCGCCGATGCCCAGCCGCTGGCACATAACCTGGAACTGCTCCGGGTTCATCAGGTGCACCCGGCCGGTGTCCGGGTCTTTCTCGAAGTTGTCGGGGACCACCACCGAGCCGGGGATGTGGCCGCGGTTATAGGCGGCATCAACGTCGCAGTCCACCACCACCACGTTGGCATCATCCATGTGGGCGGCAAGCCATTGGGGTTCCACCAAGTATTCGGGGTGAGCATAGTCCTCGTGGGCCATCGTTCCCTCCTCGGCCACCGTTGCCGGCACATATAGTCAGCAGGCAACGACCCATATTACAACCGTTCCAAGATTCGAGAATTGTAGGCTACCGGCGCGAACAGGGTCAAACGCCGACAGGCCCGGCCGGTGGCAAAGGAGAGGGACGCGCCCTTGTTGGGTGCGTCCCTCCGGTTTCGTTCTGATGCCAGCATCCTGCGGCATCCACCCACCCACGCGGCTCGAGCGGTGTAGTCCAGCTTCTATGGGTATCAGTCGCCCCAACACTGAATGACGCCGTCGGTCCTCACCCCGCAGGTGAGGCTGTACCCGGCGCTGACGGAGGCGAATTCTCCCTGGGGCGGCGTGGCTTGGCCGTAGTCATTTTCGCCCCAGCAGGCGACGGAACCGCTGGTAGCCACCCCGCAGGCGTATCCGAACCCGGCGTTGACGGAGGCGAATTCTCCCCCGGTTACGCAGACCTCCATCCCTCGAGAATACGGCAAGGATACGTTTGTATTACTGGGTATGCACTTACCGATTCCGACGGTCAGGCTGTTACCAGTGAGGTACAGGACTTCCAGCCTGGCGAGGTTGCCCAACTCCGGCGGTATCTCTCCTGTTAGTTGGTTATCATGAAAGTCAAGCACTATCAGTCTGGCGAGGCTGCCCAACTCCGGCGGTATCTCCCCGCTCAAGCCTGCACGGTTCAAGTTCAAGGCTGCGACACGGCCACCGGCGTCTACGGAAACACCCTGCCATTCGCTGATTGGTTCGCGGCTCAGCCAGTTCTCCAAGTCGGGCTGCACCCAAGCGTTGTGCAAGGCAATGATCGTTTCCGTGTCGCCGGGGTGGTCGGCGGGAGCGCATACCGGAATGTCATCCCGATAATCACCCATGTAGTCTCTCAAAAGATCGGACTTGCAGCCGCTCAACTGGTTCCCGCCCAAGTTCATTTTCTGCAATCCGACGGCGAGATTGTCAAACTCCGGCGGTATCTCTCCTGTTAGTTGGTTATCATGAAAGTCAAGCACTATCAGTCTGGCGAGGCTGCCCAACTCCGGCGGCATCTCCCCGCTCAACTGGTTATCACTGAGCTCCAGCCACAACAGGTTGGCGAGGCTGCCCAACTCCGGCGGTATCTTCCCGGTCAACTGGTTGCCGCGTAGCTCCAGCCACAACAGGTTGGCGAGGCTGCTCAACTCCGGCGGTATCTTCCCGGTCAACTGGTTGCCGCGTAGCTCCAGCCGCACCAGGTTGGCCAGGCGGCCCAACTCCGAAGGCAATTCCCCGCACAACTGGTTCTCGGCGAGATTCAGCGTTTTCAGTTCGGTGAGGTTGCCCAGCTCCGGGGGGCAGCCCTCCGGTCAACTCGCTATGCCAAATAATCAGACTTTCGAGGCTGGTGAGGTTGCCCAGCTCCGGAGGCAACCCTCCGGTCAACCGGCCATCCTGAATAATCAGCCATTCGAGGCTGGCGAGGTTGCCCAGCTCCGGGGGCAGTTCTCCGGTCAGCCAGGAAAGCTGCAAGGCTGTGACGCGGCCTTGCCCGCTGGTGGTTACGCCCGCCCACTCTCCGATGGGGGCGCGGCCGGCCCAAGTGCCGCTTTTGTCCCAAGAATCGCCGCCGGTGGCCTCGAACAGGGCAAGCAGAACATCCTTATCCGTTTCCGGCGAGGTCTGGGATGGGGCCATCATGGCATTGGGGTCGGGGATTCGCCGCGGGCAGAGCGGTATATCGGGAGTGGCCGTCGCCAAGCCCGCGGCCCTTCCCAAGACGCTGCTGCGGGTGGGTTCGGGAGTGGCCCCGGCGCGGGAGGATTCCCGATCTGTGTCGCGTTCTTCGCTGGAATCGCTACCGGAATCGCCGCCATCGCCACCGCCGCAGGCTACGAGGAGCAGGACGGCCAAGAGCATTGCGCCCGCCCGCCAAGGGTTCAGCGAGGGCCGCGTACTATCTAACTGGTAAAGTCGGGGGAGGGGGGATTCTACTCATCTGCGACTACCCTTTCGCGGCGACGCGCGCTTCTGATATAAGCAATTGCACTCAAGCATAAGCGGATAGTCAAAAAATGCCAAATATAATCGAATATATCGCCACGCTGTACGTGGAATTCGCAGAGAATTTTGCAATCGTCGCCCGCAAGCGTTCGCCTTGCCGCCTCCAACCCCGAAAGCTAGAATGTAGCAAAATCCGACGGCCCGCCCCGGTCTTTGGGCTGGGACGGGCCGTCTTATCTTGCACCGGAGCGTTGATTTCCTATGAAGTTCGGCTTGTTCATGCTGCCCTCGTGGCCCGAACCCGACCCCAAGCACCAGAGCCGCATCTTTGGCGAAATGATGGAGCAGATAGAGTTCGCCGAGGAGTTGGGCTACGATTCGGTATGGCTGGCCGAACACCACTTCACCCGCTACGGCATTGTTCCCTCGGCGGTGGCGATGGGGATCTACGCCGCCGCCCGCACCAAGCGCATCCGCATCGGCACCGGGGTCAGCGTCCTGACCTTCCACAACCCGGTGTTCGTCGCCGAGGAAACGGCGTTGCTGGACGCCCTAAGTCAGGGCCGCCTGGATTTCGGCGTGGGCCGCGGCCAGGTGGTCTACGAATACGGCAATCTGAACGTGGACTACAACACCCGCAGCCAGCGTTTCAGCGAGATCCTGGACGTTATTCTTGGCCTGTGGCGCAACCCCGGATTCAGCTACCACGGCGAGTTTTACCACGTGGACGATATGACCATCGCCCCCGTGCCGGTGCAGCAGCCCCACCCGCCGGTCTACCTCGCAGTGTCTCGCACCCCGGAAAGCGTCTCCGTGGCTGTTGACCGCGGCCTGCCGGTGCTGACCGGCGCGACCACCACCGACGCCGAAGCCCTGGAAATCCGCAGCGCCTACGCTGCTGTCTGCGCCGAAAAAGGCGTGACGCCGCAGTGGGACGATATGCCCTTCTTCCGCGTCGTCTACGTGGCCGAAGACGAAAAGTCGGCCCTTGAAGACCCGCGCCCGGCGCTCACCTGGGTCTACGACCTCAACGGCTACCGTCGCACACTGAAAGGGGGCAGCGAAATCTACTACGACCTCGACCAGTGGATTGCCACCCGCCCCGAAGCTCCACCCAGCTACGAGTCCCGCCTCCAGACCACCGCCTGCTTCGGCACCCCGGAGCAGTGCATCGAGCGCATCCGGCAACTGCGCGACGTTCACAACGTCCACTACTTCGGCGCCAATATGTCCTTCGGCAAGCTGCAACACGCCAAGGTGATGCGCTCAATGGAGCTGTTCGCCAAGGAAGTGATGCCCGCCTTCCGCTAACAATCCCCCATCCAGTCAACGTAACTCCAAACTGCCAGGAGGTTAAAGTGCGAAACGAATTCACGGCCATATTCGAGCTGGACGACAGCCAGCCGGAACCGTGCTATTTCGCCTACTGCCCTGAAATCATCGGCGCCAGGGCTGAAGGCAAGACGATAGACGAAGCAAGGGCAAAGTTGGCCGAGGCTATAAAGAAGGCGCTGGAAATACGCCGCGAGCAGACTATGCGAGACATTCTCTGCGACCTGCCGCCCGACGCCACCCAAGAAATCATCGCTGTCCAGGAAACCATCGCCCTGCAATGGATTCCAGCCCTTAGTACACAGTAGTCCCGGCTACAAAGCCTTTTGGGAGGGTGTTCAATGACACTGGTCACAAGAAAAGCGATGCCGGATGATGCCCAAGCGACATTTATCTACCAAAAGCCGGAAGCCGTCGTGCGCAACGAATTCACGGCAATCATTCAACGGGATGAAGACTGGTATGTCGCCTTTTGCCTAGAAATTTCCGCCGCCAACGGCCAAGGCAAAACCAGGGAGGATGCGCTGGAGAACTTGGCCGAGGCTATACTGCTGTACTTAGAAATGCGCCGGGAAGACGGACTGCGCGGCGTGCCTGACGAAGCTGTTCGAGAGGTGATAGTCGTCCAGTGAAGCTCAACGCCCTGATTAGACACCTTCGCCAACACGGTTGCTGTTTGCTACGGGAGGGCCGCTCCCATTCGATATGGACCAACCCAGAGACGCATGAGATAGAAGAAGTGCCAAGGCATACAGAGATTGCCAATGTAACCGCCCGCAAGATTTGCCGCAAATTGTCAATCCCCGTAATAGGCAGAGAAAACAGGTAATAAAGGAGCCGCAACATGGTGCAGCAAGGACAGATTGACCACCTGCTCCAAGAGACCGGGCAGATTCAGCCGCCGGACTTTCTAGTGCGGCAGGCCCACTTGCAGGACTACGAAGGCGCTTACCGCGACTCGATGGAATCGCCCGAAGGTTTTTGGGAGGGCGTGGCCTCGGAACTGGAATGGTCGCGCCGCTGGGACAGCGTGTTTCAGTGGGACTATCCCACCTTCCGGTGGTTTCTGGGGGCGCGATGCAACATCACGCAGAACTGCCTTGACCGCCACCTGACCAACGGCAACAAGAACAAGGCCGCCTTCATCTGGCTGGGCGAGGACGGCTCCGAGCGCGTCTTCACCTATGGGCGGCTGGCGCAACTGGTCAACCGCTTCGCCAACGGGCTGCGCTCCTTGGGCGTCGGCAAGGGCGACCGGGTGATCGTCTATATGCCGCTGACCCCCGAGGGAGCCATCGCCATGCTGGCCTGCGCCCGCATCGGCGCAGTTCACAGCGTGGTCTATGCCGGCTTCAGTTCCGGCTCCCTGCGCGACCGCATCCTCGACGCGCAGGCCAAAGTGGTCATCACCGCCGACGTGGGCTACCGCCGCGGCAACGAGGTTGACCTGCTGGGCATCACCGCCCGCGCCGTCGCAAACCTGGACTTGGTGGAAAAGGTCGTTGTCTTGCGGCGCAAGGGCGCCGGGGCGCACGGCGACGCGCCCCTGGGCGGCCTCGAAGTGGACTTCGACCAACTGATGAGCAACAGCTCCTTTGACTGCCCCGCCGAGGAAATGGACTCCGAAGACCCACTGTATATCCTCTACACCAGCGGCACCACGGGCAAGCCCAAGGGCGTGCAGCACGTTCATGGCGGCTACATGGTAGGCACTTACTACCACTTCAAGAACTTCTGGGACGTTAAGGACGACGACGTTTTCTGGTGTACCTCAGACATTGGCTGGGTGGTGGGCCACAGCTATATCGTCTACGCTCCGCTCATCGCCGGCGCCACCACGGTGTTCCGCGAGGGCGCCATTGACTACCCGCATCCCGGCGTGTTCTACGAGACCATCGAGCAATACGGCGTCAACGTCATCTTCACCGCGCCGACCGCCCTGCGGATGCTGATGCGCTACGGAGAAGAATACCCGCAGCGGTATGACCTGCGATCCCTGCGCTTCCTGACCTGCGCCGGCGAGCCGCTGAACCCCGAAGCCCTGCGTTGGAGCTACGAGCACATCTGCGGCAGCGGAGAATGGGGCCACATCGTGGACAACTGGTGGCAGACCGAGACCGGCGGCCCATGCCTCGGCACCACGGCCACCATGCCGGTCAAGCCTGGCCGGGTGGGCCGTCCGCTGCCCGGCGCTGAAATGGACATCGTGGACCGGGAGGGTCAGCCCATCACCGAGCCGGACAAGGGCGGGCTGCTGGTCATCAAGCGCCCCTTCCCCCACTTCTTCCGCACCGTCTTCGGCGACCCCGACCGCTACGCCAGCGACTGGAACACCATCCCCGGCGTGTACTTCACTGGCGACGTGGCGCTGCGCGACGCCGATGGCTACTACATGGTGGTGGGCCGCGCCGACGACGTGCTGAACGTGGCCGGTCATCGCATCGGCTCGGCGGAGGTGGAGAGCGCGCTGGTGTCGCACCCGGCGGTGGCCGAGGCAGCCGTAATCGGCAAACCCGACGAACTGCGCGGCGAGAGCATCAAGGGCTTCGTAACCCTCCGCGTTGGCAACAACCCGTCCGACGACATGGTGAACGCCCTCAAGCTGCACGTCCGCAACGAGCTGGGCCCCATAGCCGTCCCTGCCGAGATCGACTTCACGCCCACCCTGCCCAAGACCCGCAGCGGCAAGATCATGCGTCGCCTGCTCAAAGCGCAGGAGCTGGGCCTCGACCCGGGGGACATCACGACGCTGGAGGAGTAGGGGCTGTCAGGCTGTCGCGCCCGGTGGTTAACGTTGTAAGGATATGAATGGAAGGGAATTCATCCGGCGTGCGCGGCGCTATGCCAGGCGCAACAGACTTGAGTTCGATTTCGATCCAGCAAGAGGCAAGGGCAGCCATGGCACCGTTTACGTGGAAGGCCGTAGTACGCAGGTGCAGCACGGCGAGATTGCCACGGGCACTTTGATGTCCATGTTCAGAGAACTGGGCATCGACAGGAGGAATTTCTGAGCTATGAAATATTCCTATCCCTGCATCATGGAACCGGAAGACGACGAGAAATACAAAGGCTGGTTCAATGTGTCCTTTCCCGACCTCGAGGGAGCATTTACTTGTGGATGCGACTGGAAAACGGCAATGATAATGGCCGAGGACTGCATGGTCGTATCCCTGGCGAGCTACGTGGATCGTCAAAAGGAACTTCCAAAGCCCAGCGCGTGGGCAAAGGGTCAGGAGCTCCTGACCGTCCAGCCCCTCGTCGCCACCCAACTGGACTTGTACAACGCAATGCGTGAACAGGGCGTTACAACCTCCGATTTGGCACAGTGTCTGAACCTGCCGGAAGCTGAGGCCAAGAGGCTGCTCAGCCTGGACTACAAGACTTCCATTAACGAGGTGGTGGAGGCACTGGAACTGCTGGGCTGCAAGTCGGTGGTGGATGACCTGGCGGCGTGAGGGGCGGTCACAGCGCTTCCCAGCGAGATTGAGGTATGCGAGACGTAGTCGGACAGTACAAATTTAGTGCGGACCAGTATCGCGCCATGACCAAAGCGGGGATTTTGACGCCGGAACATACTGAAAAGTCCCGGCATCACGCGTCTCACAAGTTCACCGTCGATGAGTTCGTGCGGATGGCTGAGGTTGGCATCCTGGATCCAGACAACCTAGTGGAGCTCATCGACGGGGTGATAGTGGAAATGGCGCCAATCGGCAGGCCACACGGGCATAGGACGAATCGGATTACCAGAGTTTTCATAGAAAAGATCCCGAACGACATTGAGGTGAACATCCAGTCCACGATTCGCCTTAACGACCGGACAGCGCCAGAACCTGACATAGCCATCCTTACTCACGATGCATCGCTTGACGAAGAAAACATCCCACGGCCAGAAGGCATTCTGCTTGTAGCGGAAGTTGCCGACTCAAGCCTCCGCACGGACCGGGGGGACAAGGCAAGACGTTACGCCCAAAGCGGTATCCCAGAGCTGTGGATATTCATCTTGGCATCCGACGAAGTCGAGGTCTGCCGGCAACCCACCCCCGAGGGCTACGCCGAAGTCCGGCGCTACCGCCGCGGCGACACGCTGACCATTCAGGCCCTGCCCGAAGTCCGGCTCACGGTGGACGAACTGCTACAATAGCCGAATCACTGACGTATGAGGGTCGCTATGCTGTTGGACGATTTGGTCGGAGTAATCGAGACGCTCAAAAAGCGTATTGCCACTCACGGGGCTTCCCTGCGCGCAAGCGAGACCCGCACGCGCATGGCGCTGATTGACCCGCTACTGACTGCTCTGGGTTGGGACACGTCCGACCCCGCACTGGTTACTCCAGAATACCGGACAGGAGGGTGGGCAGATTATGCCCTTATCGGTGTAGGGAACAGACCAGCAGCGATAATAGAGGCCAAACGTCTGGGTTCCGTCGTCGAGAATCACTTGGAGCAGGCGGTCGGCTACTGCATTCAAGAGGGAATCGCTTATGCGGGAGTGACCGATGGAAACCACTGGCAGCTTTATCGGACTTTTGAGCCGGTGCCGCTGGCAGAAAAGCTAGTCCTTGATGTTTCCATAGCAGATTCGCAGTCGCACGAGGCCGCACTGCAACTGCTGTTGCTCTGGAGGTCAAACCTGGCGTCGGGGCAGCCGACGGCGGCGAATGCGCCGGCTCTGGATTCTACGGACAGCCACCTGGCCGGGCCATTGAGCCCAGCGGCAATTCCAGAGTCCAGAACAGTCGACCCGCAAACGGTGCCCGAACCCGCACCAAAAGCCGGGGAGTGGGTACCTCTGACGGCTGTTAAGCCCGAAAAAGGCCATAAACGTCCCAGTGCCATCAGATTTTCTTATGCAGAGGCGCGTCCAACCGGCTCCTGGGGGCATGTGCTTGCAGAAACGGCGGAGTGGCTGGTCAAATCCGGGGACCTGAAGGCCATCGATTGCCCGATACCCGGACTTGCTGGATTTGTAAACTCTTCTCCTTCGGGCCCGAAGGGAGGTCAATATGCCAATCACCTCCCAGTTTCAGGCGGCCTATACGTTAGAGCAAACCTATACAATTTCCACATTGTTGACTACAGTCATCGCCTGCTCCGACATTTCGGTAAGGATCCCGAAACTGTTGAGCTGCGGTTTGAGTAGCAGTGCCACCCTCTTATCCGCCGGCGGCGAGGATCCGGCGGGCCGAATTTCCCCGGAGGTATCAAGACTATGGGAGCGTTCAACGCTACGTTCGAGATCGCCAATCTGGCCGGGGAGCGGTTTGTTGAGATTTCCGCCCTGGTGGACACCGGATCAACATACACAACTATCCCGGCCAATACGCTGGTTCAACTGGGGGTGACAGTGGAAGGACGCCGCCGCTTTGAACTGGCCGACAATAGCTTGGTGGAGTATCCGGTGGGGCAAGTAAGGATGCGGCTGGAGGGGCAGGAACTGGTGGTGTTGGCGGTTTTCGCTGCGGAAGACGCCGATCCGCTCCTCGGCGTGACCGCCCTGGAGATATTCGGACTTGGCGCCGACCCGATAAGCCAGCGTTTGATACCTCTCCCGGCTCTGCTAAAGTGACTATCCTCCGGAACACTGTATTTAGGCAATACGACTGTCTCGCCATTGCTCTCCGGCGGATGGCGGGTATGACGTCCCGGCGCAATACAAGGCTTGTAAGGAGAAATCTTCCCCATGAAAGTCTACTACTTTACTGAGTTTCCCTACCACGAATATCCTGACGAAGAGGCGGAGAAACATCCGTCCATACGCCTCACTTTCCCCAACAGCTTTTTTGACCCCAAGACGGCCAATGCGCTGTTCAAGCGGTACTTCGACGAGTGCCAGTATGTGGACGAGCTGGGCTACGACGGCATCATGGTCAATGAGCACCACAGCACGCCGTCGTGCATGAACGCCTCGTGCAACCTGACCGCCGCCGTGCTGGCCCGCACCACGCAGAACGCCAAGATACTGCTGCTGGGCAACATCCTGCCCATCCACGAGAACCCGGTGCGCCTCGCCGAAGAGATCGCCATGATCGATGTGATCTCCGGCGGGCGGGTCATCTCCGGTATGGTGCGCGGCACCGGCGTGGAGACCGTCTCCACCAACATCAACCCGGTGGAGAACCGGGATCGTTTCGAGGAGTGCCACGACCTGCTGATCAAGACCTGGACCACCCCCGGCCCCTTCCGCTGGGAGGGCAAGCACTTCAACTTCCGGGCGGTCAACCCGTGGATCATGCCCATCCAGCAGCCGCATCCGCCGGTGTGGGTGCCCGGCACCGCCAGCCCCGAGACCGCCGAGTGGGCCGGTCGCCACGGCTACACCTACGTCGCCTTCCTCACGGCGCTGGACGTCACCGAGGAACTCTTCGACATGTATCGCGTCGCCGCCGCCGAGGAGGGGCGTGAATCCGTCCCCGACAACTTCGGCTACCTGCTCTGCTGCTACGTGGCTGAGACCGAGGAGAAGGCCAACGAGGAGGCCAAGCATTTCATCTGGCGCATGGGCCCGACCACCCGCGCGCCCCGCGAGTACATGAACCCGGTGGGCTACCGCTCCGCGGCCGGTGCCGCGGTCGCCGCCCGCCGCCAGGCCAAGCCGCTGGCAACCCAGAGTTTCGAGGAGCTCAAGGAGAACTACCACATCGTGTGCGGCACTCCGGACCAGGTGCTCGAAAAGCTGGAGTACCTGCACAAAAGGCTGGGCATGGAGCACCTGATCATGTACGGCCAAGAGTCCAAGATGTCCCACGACGCCACTATGTCCAACATCGGCCTGTTCGGAAAAGAGATACTGCCAGTCATCAAGACCTGGTAACCGCCGGTCACCCGCACCTAGCCCTGACCCTCTCCCTTGATAAGGGAGAGGGAACTTTTTTCTGCTGGCATCACTTCGATGAGGAAATTTCCGATTCGGGCAATCGTAATTTATACTTGATATAGAATTCTGTAATAAGATGTCACCAACCCAGCCGCAGACCGGGCTGAAAACGGCCCGGCGGACTTTCCGAAATGGTTGCACAACCGCCAGAACGCTCCCGCCGGGCAACGGGGGAGCCGCCCGTCTCTGACCCGGCGCCCGACGCCGGACGGTCCCTCGTGCCGCGGGTGGTGCGGCTTTTCCGCCCGTACCGGGCTCAGGTGACCGTCGTCGTGTTCTTCATCCTGGCTACGGCCAGCCTGGGGGTGGTGAACCCCGTCCTCATCAAGGTGGTGTTTGACGACGGGCTGTTCCCCAGCGGCGGGCCCAACATCCGCCTGCTGTGGACGCTGGGCGGAATCATGGCCGCCATCGCCGTAAGCAACGCGGCGATGGGGGTATACCAGACCTACATGACCAACAAGGTCGGGCAGTACGTGATGCGCGACCTGCGCGACTCCGTGTATGCCCACCTGCAAGGGATGTCGCTCCGCTTCTTCACCGGAACCCGCACCGGCGAAATTCAGTCCCGCCTATCCAACGACGTTGGCGGCATTCAGTCGGTGGTGACCAGCACCCTGACTGACACGCTGTCCAATACCGTCATTCTGCTCAGCACCCTCGTCGCCATGCTCATACTGTCGTGGCAGTTGACCGTCGTTGCAGTCATCACCGTGCCTTTCTACTTCATCATGGCCCAGTGGGTGGGCCGGAAGCGGCGGCAGATTACTTCCGAAACCCAGAAGTCCATGGCCGAGATGACCGCTATCACCCAAGAAACGCTGTCGGTCTCGGGAATCATGCTGGCCAAGCTATTCGGGCGGCAGAATGAGGAAATGGCCAACTTCCGCCGCCACAATCAAGAGCTTTCCGACCTGACCGTGCGGCAGCAGATGATTGGGCACGCCTTCTTCGCGGTGGTGATGGCCTTCCTGTCCGTCAGCCCGGCGGCCATATACCTGATGGCCGGCTACGCGCTGGCGGAAGGCGGCTCCTCGGTGGTGACCGCCGGCACCATCATTGCCTTCACCACGCTGCAAAACCGCTTGTATTTCCCCGTGGGACGCCTGCTGCAAGTGTCGGTGGAACTGCAATCCTCGATGGCAATGTTCGAGCGCATCTTCGGCTACCTGGATATGAAACAGGAAATCGTTGATTCTCCCGACGCCCGCCCCATGCCTGCCGACAAGGTTGCCGGGGAAATTGCCTTCGACTCGGTGCGGGTCAACTACCGCCGCGCCGACGGCGAGGAACCGGACGCCGAGGGCTTGGACGATGGACGCCAATGGGCGCTGGACGGCGTGAGCCTTCGCATCCCGCCGGGGCAGATGGCCGCCTTCGTCGGCCCCAGCGGCTCGGGCAAGACAACCATCGCCTCGCTGGTGCCGCGCCTGTACGACGTAACCGAGGGCGCAGTATCCGTTGACGGCATAGACGTGCGGCAGATACGCCTGGCCGACCTGTCGGAGATCATCGGCTTCGTGACCCAGGAAAGCTACCTGTTCCACGCCAGTATGGAAAAGAACCTGCTCTACGCCCGTCCCGGCGCCACCCGCGAGGAAGTGGCCGAGGCGTGCCGGGCGGCATACATCCACGACCGCATCATGGAGTTGCCCGAAGCCTACGATACGATAGTCGGCGAGCGCGGGTTCCGGCTCTCCGGAGGCGAAAGGCAGCGGCTGGCCATCGCCCGCGTCATCCTGCACCAGCCGCGGGTGCTGATACTGGACGAGGCCACATCGGCGCTGGACACCGCCAGCGAACGCTACGTCCAGGCGGCGTTGCAGCCGCTTATGCGAGGGCGCACCACGATGGTTATCGCCCATCGCCTCTCCACGATATTGTCCGCCGACGTGATTTACGCGATAGACCGGGGCAAAATCGCGGAGCATGGAACGCACGATGAACTGCTTTCCAGCGACGGCCTCTACGCCCGCCTCTACCGCGAGCAGTTCGGCGGCGGTCTCATCGAAGCCCACTGCCACGACGGAGTAGTGTTCAGCGACGGCAGCATCACCCCCATCGAAGCCCCCGAACCCATCCTGGCCGCCGCCGGCCCCCGCCGCTAGAACGGCATCAGAAGGACGCCGCCATGATTACGAACATCAAGCTGCAAGACTTCAAGTGCTTTCGCCAGCTTGAGATCAACCCCAAGCTGATAACTGTCCTAATCGGCCCCAACGGCACCGGCAAGTCCAGCGTCCTGCAAGCCCTGCTGCTGCTGAAGCAGTCGGAAGGAAGCCCCAGCCCCGTCTATCAGGGAGACTCCGTTAATCTAATCGGGAAGGAAGAGGCGGAACCGAATTTCTTGGAGGAATCCCTCGGGTTATCGGTTTGCTTTGATGTTAGTGACTCTCAGATACAGCCCTCCGCACATGGGGAGGCACTTCAAAAACTTAGGTTTGTCCCCGCGGCAAGAGGACTAGTAACGGCGTCTTATCCACTGGGTGATGAAGAGGCGCGGCAAGTTCCCTATCACAAGGGCCTTAGTTTTCAAGAAGCACAGTTGGCAACTAATCTTGTATACAAAAGCGAGAGTCAAGAAGAGCTCTCCAAATTACTAAAAAGGATTACAGGCACGGGTCTGCGCACATATATGATCCCATCTCGGGCACTTTCAGTAAAATCTATAACCCCTTCTGGCGCTGTAAACATCGTAGCGGAGGGCTTCGGTCTAAATGCCCTAATCCAACTACTCCACCAACTCATCATCGCGGACCAAAGCGCGACAGTGCTAATCGAGGAGCCGGAAATCCACCTCCACCCCAAGGCGCAGGCGGAGTTGGCGGAGGTGCTGGCCGATACGGCCAAGTCCGACGACAAGCAGATTATCATGACCACCCACAGCGAATACGTAGCGGGGCGTCTGCTAACCCTCGTAGCGGAAAACAAGCTGAGTACGAACGACCTAGCCATTTACGCATTTGACAAAGACGAAAAAGGCGAGTGCTTCGCCACCGAGATCCAGGTTACGGAACGTGGACAGACCAAGGGCGGGTTGACTAGCTTCGACGAAGCAACCCGCGATGAGATGCACCGCTATGTGGATGGCCTGCGAACCAGAGCATGACAACAAGGTACATTCTTGACGAGAACGTGGTCATATACGCTCAAAGAGGTCTGAATGAGTACGACCAGCCAAACCTTCAGTGTAGATACTTATTCGACAGGATTGCCGACGAAAGTGAGAGATCATTTGTAGTAGACGACGTCCTATGGGCCAAATACGACGAACAACTGTACAACCCGGCGCACCATCACTCTGAACGAGGTCCCTATCTGAGGATCAGGTTTTGGGAATTGGTCCGGATAACGGGGAAAGTCGATGGTTTGGGACACACCGCGCCCTCATTCCCAGAAGAAAATGACATACCCGCAGGCAGCCAGGACGATGTTTATATCGTCAGGTTAGCCGTTGAAGAATCAGGGAAGGGGACGGCCCTAGTCACCACCGACCGTCCCCTTCGCGTTGACTTGGCTAACTGCGGCATCCAGGCCCGCTACAGCCTGCACGTCCTCTCCCCTGAAGACGCCCTCGCCTCCCTGTAACGCCTGAGACTCCCTACCGCGCTGGGAACGTCCGCCCTATGACCGCCTTCGCCTCCTCCAGCGGGATGTTGCTGGCTACGGCGCAGGGGGCGGTCTCGGCTAGGATGGCGTCGGCGTCCCCCGACAGTGTGTGCTTCTTGTACATGTCTTCGTACTCGATGCCGAGGGCGCGGCCCACCAGGGTCAGGTAGTGCTCCACGCGCACCGGGTAGTCCGCCTCCAGGCCGCACATATGGCGCTGGCAGCCGTGGTACAGCGTGGCGTAGGTGTCTGCGCCCGCATCCACCGCCTTCCGCACCCACTGGCCCGACATCTCGTCCCACGCCTCCGGCCCCATCTGCTGCCGCACCGCCGGGGTGCAGTGGCGGCCGAAGCGCTCGTCGCCGCCGATGTCCACCACGTTGACGCCCGGCAGGTGGCTCAACAGCGTCAGCGCACTCCGGGCCTCGGCGTCCGACTGCGGGCGTCCGGTGTGGTAATGCAGCGAGACCGTGGTCTCGGGCTGCGGCTGGAAGTCCAGCTTGTCCAGGTTCTGCACCAGGTACTCGGTGACGTGCTGGAAGGAGAAATCCTCGCGCATATCCATGATGTCGTCGTAGAAGAAGATGCACGACGGGCACCACATCACCACCTGCTCCGGCTGGAACTTGCGGAAGTTTGAGGCGGTGGTCTGCGCGACGGAGCGGGCCGACGCCTCGTCCCCGCGCTGGTGGTGCTGAATGCCGCAGCAGTACGACGCGCCGCCCACAGCCGCGAACTTAACGTCCAGCAGCTTGAATACGTCCATCACCGTCCGCACCAGGTGCGTCGTACGCAGCACGTTGCAGCCCAGGTAGAGCACGATGTCCGACTGCTTGATGTTGTCCTTGGGCGTGGTCAGCAGCCAGTCGCGCTCTTCGGGCGCGGCCTGCAACCCGTGGAGCACGTCGATCTCGCGGTAGTAGTTCCGGTAAAAGCTGCGGTCGCTCTGTGCGTCGGCCATGTCCGTCGTCTCCTCAATGTCCGAACCAATTGTCGATTATGTGATTATTCTTATTCTGGTATACAGCACTGCTCAATTACTAGGGGGATGGCACCAAAATCCACTAACATCATTCCGAATGCCATCGGATTAAGCCCCGCAAGAGGAAAAAGCCGCCTACTCCGAAAGCTCCAGTAGTCACTATGTAAGTCCCCGCATCATAAAAACTCGCTATCCAATATGTTCCAAGGGTTATGACACCACTCCCTATGAGAAACAATGCAGCCCATCTAAAATCACCTTTGGCCCGTTCTTTCACTTCTTTCCGCTCGGCCTGGACTCGCTCTGTCGCCTGCAAAAAGGGTTTCTCGAATTCATCTACGAATTGTATAGATGTTTCTCGATCATACCCAAAATTCATGATCTGTGCGACCATCGTTGGCTTGCCAAGATCGTACTGGTAACCGCGACTAATAACCTCGTATATCTCGGCAATTTGCTCCGAAGACAATTCCTGTTGATGGCTGTCGCTTACCATTTTTGTAGGTTCTTCCTTACAAATCAAAGTCTGTGTTCTCTTGAGGCGAGTTCTCAGTGAACCGCCAACATAGGAGAAAGGAAAGACGAAATCTATCCGTCCCCTTCTGCGGGCCTACCAGCCCACTACGGCGCCGTCCTTGCGGGGTTCGGTGCCGCCTTGCAGCACGCCGGTGCGGTGGTCGCGCATGATGACCTGCGCGCCGCCGATGGACACCCGCGACTGCCCGGCCATCAGTCCCAGCTTGTGCCCGCGCGATTGCAGCTCGCGGGCCGTGTCGGGGCTTACGCCCTCCTCCAGCAGCGCCTGGTCGTTGCCCACCATAAAGCGCAGCGCGTTGATGGCCTGTTGCGGGTCCATGCCGTGATCAACCATGTTGCTGATGAGCTGGAGGTGTCCCTGCGGCTGCATGAACGCGCCCATCATTCCGTAGCAGTACAGCAGCTCGCCGTCCCGCGTCGCCAGCCCTGGGATGATGGTGTGGTAGGGGCGCTTCCCCGGCGCCAGGGCGTTGGGATGCGCGGCGTCCAGCGAAAACAGCCCGGCGCGGTTGTGCAGCACGATGCCGGTGCCGGGCGCAACCATGCCGGAGCCGAAATCGGAGAAGATGCTGTTTATCAGCGAGCAGGCGTTGCCCTGCCCGTCCACCGCGCTGACGTAGACCGTATTGCCGCCCGGAATGGGCTGCCCATACGGAGCCGTCGCCATCGCCCGGCGCGGGTCGAGAAGCTCCCGCCGCTGGGCCGCGTAATCTTTGGAGACAAGCTGCGCCGTGGGAACGTCCACCACGCGGGGGTCGGCCACGTACCGGTAGGCGTCGGCAAAGGCCAGCCGCATCGCCTCGATGAGGTGGTGATAGGCGTCGGGCGACTGCGCTCCCATAGCGCCAATGTCGAACCCCTCGACGATGTTCAGCGCCTCCAGCGCGGCGATTCCCTGGCCGTTGGGCGGGCACTCCCAGCAGGTGACGCCCCGGTAGTCCGCGCTTATCGGCTCGTCCCAATCGGAGGTATGGGCCGCCAGGTCGCCGGTGGTCAGCCATCCGCCGTGTTCCTGGACGAATGAAGCCATCTTTTCGGCGATGGGGCCGTGATAAAAAGCCTCGCACCCACCCTCGGCGATGGCTCGCAGCGTGCTTGCCAGCGTGGGCAGTCGTACCCGGTCGCCCTTCTTGGGGGCGCTGCCGTCAACCAGCAACTCCTGTCCCGACGGGTAGGAGCGGAGCTTGGGCAGGAAGTTCTCCCACTGGAACGCGATGACCTCGGACACCGGGAAGCCGTCTTCTGCGTAGCGGATGGCCGGCTCCAGCAGGCGCGACAAGGGCATGGTGCCGCACTCGGCCCGAAGCGTCTCCCAGCCGTGGACGGTTCCCGGCACCGCCACCGAGTAGGGGCCCGCGCCGGGCATCGCCCGGTAGCCCTGCGATGTCAGCTCCTCGATGCTGGACGCCCCGGCGGCGCGGCCGCTGCCGTTGATGGCTCGCACCGACTTTTCCTTTTCGTTCCAGACCAGCGCGAACATATCGCCGCCCACGCCGGTGGAGTTGGGTTCGACCACGTTGAGCGCGGCGGCGGCAGTGATTGCGGCGTCCACCGCGTTCCCGCCGTCCATCAGCGCCTGCAACCCGGCCATCGCCGCCAGCGGCTGGCTCGTCGCCACCATCCCGTTGGTGGCTAGTACGGTGCTCCGTCGAGAATCAAAATACATACCCCTAGCCTTCCCCGCCGCGTTCCCTAGGCGGCCCCGCGATTGTAACACAGGGCGGGTATCTCCTTCTCCGGGGAATGCCCTGCTCCTCGTGGGAGATGGAAAGACTGACAGAAGGCCCTTATAACTGCGGTCGACCAAACCTTGACAATTTAAGGGCAACAGCTATCCTAACGGGCAACCCTGCTCAATCAGGGCTTTATCAAAGTCACATCTATCTATGGAAATTACTGCCGATAAGCATCCACCCCGTAGAGGAGACACAACCATGATGAAAGGACAATTGGCTCCTGAATCAGTGAGATTCTACCTCGAGCCGGTCATGGTAAACCTGAACTACTCAAAATTGACCAAGGATCCATTTCCCACACCACAGGAAGCGCAGGTCTGGTTCGATCTGGACGGCGAACTCAAAACAGCGTTCGTACCCCTGGGCATAGTAGACGAAGAGAGGGGGACTGTGACCGTCGCTCTCGTAGGGGAGTTCGAAGGGAAAATCCTAGTATCGTTTCCTCCAACCAACTTCGGGCAGACGAAGTTCTCAGCAAACGAGGTTGCCCTCGAAAAAATAGCCGTCGCAGATACCCCAAATAAAGGATAAGGATGGTACTGTCCAACATCGAAATCAGGGCCGCGCCGTCGCCACAACCCGCCGGCACTGCAACGCGGCGGCACCGTAACCCGCCTGCGTCGCGATTGTGATCCAGGCAGAACATCATTTGCGGTCTCAGCAACGGAACCGTGGACTTCCTGTTTAGTGGATGGCCGTCACTGTTCTCGGAGCCGTCGCAACTCCGCTTCCAGTTCTGCCGCCCGGGCTTCGGCGGTTTTTGCCCGGGCCTCGGCGGTTTCTGCCCGCTCTTGTGTCGCTACAATCTCGGTCTGCAATTCGTCTGCCGTTGGCAGGAATTTTCCGGTTTCCGGGTCTCGGATCTTCAGTTTTCCGCCAAACCAGCACAGGTCCAGTCCCAGAACTTCGCTGTGACCCCATATCAGGCCATCAGGGTCTTTGTTGATGGGGAGTGGAGTGTAGGTTTCGCCAATGAGAACGTCGCCGGCCAGGGCGGCATCGTGAAAGCGTCCGCCGGTGCGGTCGAAACGCCAGTATTCCCGCACCCCGTAGGCCGCGTATCCGTCCCGCTTCACGGTGTAGTCACGGCGTCCGGTGCTGCGCGAGGCAACCTCCAGCACGAAGTCGGGAGGCTTGCCCACTTCGCTGATAACGTACCCGTTACGAGCCACGATGGCATCAGGGTTGACTCCGAAGGTCACCACGCAATCAGGGGCCAACCTCTCCATCCCGTTGGCAGGGTCATCCCGGAGGTAGCCGCCGCCGGAGACCAAGACATCGTCGTGATGCGAGAAGTGGGCCATCAGCACGGATCCGACTTCCGTGAGGCTCATAAATTGCTGCATATCAGGCTCGCGAGGCGGATCAGGCAGCGGCTCCAAGTGATCATACTCGCCGCCCTTGGGTGCCTTGGCGGACGCGCTTCGGCTGGTCATATTTAGACTCACTGTCAGGGGAGACTGGTGGAAATCCGGCGGTTCTCCTGCCTTGCTGCTAGAGGCAGTTTACCATAGCTGGCGGACGCTGCCCTAGTTCCAATTGGCGGGTTAGGCTCGGGGCGTCATTGTTCCAAATGGCGGGTTAGGCTCGGGGCGTCATTATGGTAAGATGACGCCATCACCCATCTACTTGCATCACCCATCTACTTGGAGGAAAACGAATGGCAGCGGATGTTGGACAACCGGCCCCGGAACTCGGACTCTACGACTTCGACCGGCAGACCCGCAACTTGAGCGATCTTCGCGGCCAGACCGTGGTGCTGGCCTTCTTCCCCGGCGCGTTCACCGGCGTATGCACTACCGAGATGTGCAGTTTCCGCGACCGGGCGGACGCATTCAACTCGGTCAACGCCCAGGTGTTCGGCATCAGCGTTGACGGGCCCTTCGCCCAAAAGGCTTGGGCCGACCAGAACAACCTCAACTTCCCGCTGCTCAGCGATTTCAACCGCACGGCGGTCAACGCCTACGGCGTGACCCTGCCCGGACTGGCCGGGATGGAGGGCTACGTCGCTTCCCAGCGCGCCGTCTTCATCATCGACGGCGAGGGCGTCATCCGCTACAAGTGGGTCGGCGACTCCCCCCTCAACGAGCCGGACTACGACGAAGTACAACAGGCGGCCGCCGCGCTGGGCGGCTAGCGCCTTTCGGCTCTTCAAGCCAATTGTCTGAATCAGGATTATCAAGATTGAAGGATGTTCAGGATGGGAAATATCCTGGACATCCTCAAATTCAGCGCATCCTGATTCAGGCAAAGAATATGAAAACCCGGAAAGAAGGGGCTGGATCACAATTCCATTGGACAGAAGTTGGCTGGAGAGAAGTTGGGGAATGTCAGTAACGCCGAAGCGAAAGTTCCTACCCTCCCGACTTTTGCTGCTGATATGTGGTCTTGCGCTGGTCTTGCTGCTTTCCGCCGTGGCCTGCGGCTCTGATACGCCGACGGAACCCCTCGACCCAACGCCTGTCCCCGAAGCTGAGGCCACCACCTCGAAACCAGCCGTCGCTCTCACGCCTGGGACTACACCCACTTCTGAGCCGACAGCTACCCCGCAACCAACGCCCACTCATACGCCGGCGGCTACCCCAACACCTATGCCCACCTACACCACGCCGACGCTCACGCCCACGCCTACGCTGACGCCCACGCCTACGCCGGCGGCTGCCCCAACACCTATGCCCACACCTACACCAACGCCGAGCCTACATCCTCGCCCTCGGAGCTTGACAAGGAAGCTCTGGTCGCACTGTTCGAAGCCACTGACGGCCAATCGTGGGACGATAGCCAGAATTGGCTGCGTCATGAGCGGATAGGGAAGTGGGAGGGTGTCCAGGTCGATGACAACGGCCGCGTCGTAAGGCTAGTACTTGTGGGAAAGGGGTTGAGCGGGGCGATACCGCCGGAGTTGGGCAACCTCGCCAACCTGAGAGTGCTGGAACTCGGCTGGAACGAGTTGAGCGGGGAGATACCGCCGGAGTTGGGCAACCTCGCCAACCTGACAGAGCTGTACCTCAGCCAAAACCAGTTGAGCGGCGAGATACCGCCGGAGTTGGGCAACCTCGCCAAACTGACAAATCTGTACCTCGGCCAAAACCAGTTGAGCGGGGAGATACCGCCGGAGTTGGCCAACCTCGCCAACCTGACTAACCTGGGGCTCGGCGCGAACGAGTTGAGCGGGGAGATACCGCCGTGGTTGGGCAACCTCGCCAACTTGACATGGCTGAACCTCGGCGGGAACCAGTTGAGCGGCGAGATACCGCCAGAATTGGGCAACCTCGCCAACGTGGACACGGTGAACGTCGCAGGGAATGAGTTGAGCGGGGAGATACCACCGGAGTTGGGTAACCTCGCCAACCTTACGAGCCTGTGGCTCGGCGGGAACCAGTTGAGCGGGGAGATACCGCCCGAACTGGGCGGCCTGTCCAACCTGAGACTTGAACCTGTATCAACCAGTTGATAACCTCGGTGCATCTCGGGAACCAGTTGACCGGGTGCATTTCTACCGGACTGCGGGATGTGCAGGTCAACGACCTGTCCGCCCTCGGCCTGCCCTTCTGCGGTGAGGCGGTTGCGTCGATCCCTACGTTGGCCACAGCTGAAAGGGCCGCGCTGGAGGCGCTCTACGAAGCGACGAACGGAGCCAACTGGAAGAGGCACGACAACTGGCTGAGCGAATCTCCGCTAGGGGAATGGCATGGGGTACACACTGATGCCAACGGCCACGTCGACGGGCTGGACGTCCCCGGGAATCAGTTGAGCGGGGAGATACCGCCCGAGTTGGGCAACCTCGCCGGCCTTACCATCCTGCAGCTCGCCGGGAACCAACTGACCGGGAAGATACCGCCGGAACTGGGCAGACTCTCCAAACTGGAATGGCTGATTCTCCAGGCCAACCAGTTAAGCGGGGAGATACCGCCGGAACTGGGCGGCCTGTCCAACCTGAGACTGATGAACCTCAGTATCAACCAGTTGACCGGACCAATACCGCCGGAGTTGGGCAACCTCGCCAACCTGACAGGGCTGGACCTCGGCTACAACCAGTTGAGCGGGGAGATACCGCCGGAGTTGGGCAACCTCACTGAGCTAACATCGCTGTCTCTCGAGAGTAACCAGTTGAGCGGGTGTGTACCAGCCAGTCTGTTTGACGAGTTCGGCTGGCCCGACTTCGGCGACTTGCCGTCCTGCTAAAGCTGCGGGGCTTGCGGATGCCCTCGGCGCTCCGCTGGTGAAGCATCGAATTGCCCGGAAGAGCAAATCTCTTCCGGGCGGTTCAAACCTCCGGCTTGCTGCGCCCAGCCCAGCCGTTGGGCTGGGGCGCTTCTCCTTTGACCTCATCCGTTGCAAAGAATACACTCGCTCCGGAGCAGGAGGGTAATCATGGCTATCACCGTCGACGAAATGCTGGATCTCCTCAGCTTTGCCAGCACCGAGCAGTTGAACGGCAACGCCAATCACGGGCCCATGGCCTCCGAGGCGCTGTTCGCCCTCGGCAGAGAGGAAGCGGTTCTCCCTTGGGTTGAAGGCTACCGGGGCCGGCTGATTGACCGCCCCGTCCCTTCGTTGCCCATCTCACCGTCCGGTTGGCAGGAATCGCTGGGCCAGCGCGACCGGATGGGGGACTGGATAGAGTTCTTTGAGCGCGAGTTGGAATCGGCGCCGTGGCAGGAAGTTGTCAGGAAGTGGGTGCCCCGCTTGGCCCCGGCGGTCATGGCCGCTGCGACCCATGGTCTGATTCGCACCGGCCACGCCGCCCGCAGCCTGTCCGCTGCGGAGACTCCCCAGCGCACCGGCGAGCTGGCCCAGGGCCTTGGGGTACTGGGCGGCCCGCTACTACACTCTCCCCGGGACTCCCACGGCGGGCTACGGAGGCCATACGCCCGGCCATACGACAAGAAGCGCCCTTGACTGCGTGGACCGGCTCCACGGCCCGGATTTTGACGGATCGGGATCCATCGTCGACCAAATCAAGGGATTGGAAGACCAGCCTGAGTTTGCCCCGGTCATCGACCTGGTGGACACGTCCGGCGACATCTCCAACTTCATTTCCGGCATCACCGAGACCTTTGCCGGGATCTACCTGGCAAGCCCCACGAACCTGATAGCCTTCGTACACACCGTGACGGCCCCCAGCGCCCTGCGGATGCTGGCGCCGTACCTCGACGACGCGGATGCGCGCCAAGCCGCCCGGTACGCCTGGCAGGCATGCGCGGCGGTATATTCGTGGTACTCAACCGTGCCGCCCCAAGACACATCGGGCTTGGAAGCCCCCACGGAAGACCACGATGACCTGATAGACCGGGCGGTGGCAGCGGGCGGCGCCCACTCGATCAAGTTCACCGAGGCCTGCCTGCGGGAGTACTCCCTGAACCCCAATCCCGTATACCTGGTGGCCGCCCGGGACGCGACCGAGAGGGTGGGACCGATTTAACCGGCGACTGGCGGAGATCGCCTTTATCCAAGCCGGTTTTGAAATGACTTTGAAGTAGGGGCGCACGGCTGTACGCCCCTACTTCTAAATACCTTCGCATAGGCGACATAATGCGCCCTACAAAAACCCCCGGCACAGCCGTTCCGTGAACATCGCGGTCAGAGCGGCGGCGTCCACCTCCAGGCAGACGCTGGCGTTGGCCTCTGATGCGCTCCAGTCGGCCACCGTCTGGCCGCGGGTCAACTCGCTGTGGGTCTCGATCTCCACCCGGGCCGGGCGGGACGTGAACAGTCCGGGGTCAATGGCATAGCCCACCGCCGGCATATCGTTGTAGCGCACGCCATCGTCGGCCCCGATGCGTCCGGTGCGGATATACGCCTCCCGCAGGCAGCCGGTGGCCTCGGACAGCAGTTGCGCCGCCGCCGACCCCGCGCCTGCGATGGCATCCAACTGCGCCGGGCTGACCGTCACCCGGTTGCACACGTCCAGCCCGACCTGCGCGATGCGCCCGCCGGAGCGGTAGACGATGGCCGCCGATTCCGGGTCTTCGTGCAGGTTGGCCGTCGCAACCCCCGAAACGTTGCCCGGCACCGTTACCGCGCCGCCCATAACTACGATCTCCTGCACTGCCCTGGCGACGCCTGGCTCCAGCGACAGCGCCAACGCCACGTTGGTCATGCGCCCCAGCGCCAGGATCGTCAGCTCGCCCGGCGCCGCCATCACCGCCTCGACAATCGCCAGCGCCGCGTGCTTGCCCGCTGTTGCCGACGGTTCAAGCGGGGAGGCTGCCAGGCCGCCCAGACCGTCGCCGCCGTGGATGTGCGACGCCCAGCCTTCGTTTGCCGGACGCAGCAACGGCTTGCCCGCGCCCATGAACACCGGAATGTCGCTCCGCCCCGCCGCCGCCAGCACGCGGAGGGTGTTGGCGGTGCAGGTCTCCACCGAGGCGTTTCCGTAGACTGTGGTGATGGCCGCGACCTCCAGCTCCGGGCTGGCCAGCGCCAGCAGAATCGCCGCCGTGTCGTCAATTCCGGGGTCAGCGTCTATGATTACCCGCTTCATCTTTCGCGCCTTATTCATTGACTGCCCGCTATGTGCCAATATCCTGCCAAAAGGCAGTATTGCGGCTATACTAACGCACAGCAACGGCTTTTAGGAAAGTTCTTTCTTCCAACGGAGGACTGGCGTGGCAACATTCGTACTGGTGCATGGGGCCTGGCATGGCGGCTGGTGCTGGAGCAAGGTCGCGCCGCTGCTCCGCAAGACGGGCGCGGCGGTGTTCGCTCCAACCCTGAGCGGACTGGGCGAGCGGGCGCACTTGGCCGGGCTGCTGGACCCGTCGCAGGTCAATCTCGACCTGCATATCCAGGATGTAACCCGGCTGCTGGAATACGAGAGGCTGGACGACGTTGTCCTGGTCGGCCACGCCTACGCCGGGATGGTCATAACCGGCGTGGCCGAGGCCTGCCCGGAACGTCTTTCCCATCTGGTCTACATCAACGGCGTAATTCCCGCCGACGGCGAATCCATGGCCGACCAGCTTATCCCGGTGCGCGGGCCGGAGTTCGCCGCCTGGGTGCGGGACCACATCGAACGCGGCGAGGGCTATCTCCCAGCGCCGGCCAGCCCCGAGGAACTGGGCCGCCGCTGGGGTATCTCCGACGCCGCCGACCGGGAGTGGATGTTCGGCAAAGTCACGCCGCAGCCCGCCGCCGCCATGGCCGGGCCGGTGCGCATCGGCAACCCCGCCGCCTGCGACATACCCCGCAGCTTCATCGGCGGCGAGGAAGCCGGCTTCCAGCCCGTGGCCGACCGCGCCCGCGAGTCCGGCTGGGAAATGTATCACCTAGATTCCGGCCACGACCCCATGATCAGCCACCCCACCGAACTCGCGGCAATCCTACTAGGCATAGCCGCATCATTCTAACCCCAACCACAAAGGCCCAGAGATTTAGAGCTTTTTCCGCCGCCGCCCGTAAGCTAGGGCGAGATGATTCTTCGTATCAGGTAACTAAGAACCGTGCATCCTGCGAGCAACAAAGGCTGACCGGCTAGAAACCGGTCAGCCTTTGTTGCTCGCGCCTACGGCCAAGGGGTTATTACTGGCGCGGCCTAGGGGCCGGAATTACGTCAGGCTCGGAACGCCGGAGCATAATCAGCAATACGGCAACTGTCACCACGAACAAAGCCGCCAGCACGATGGTTACCCACATCCAGATGTTGACCCCACCTTCCTCCGGCGGCGGAACGGGCAACGCCACCACCCGCTCGGCGATGCCGGGGTAGCCTTCCGACAGTAATTCGTTGGCCAAGGCCAGAGCGCCCGGCGACGGCCTGGCCACGGCGATGGTTTGGCTGGCTTCAATGTAGGCGTTGCTGGCAGCCGCCACGTCGTGGGACACTATCCGTTCCCGGTCTCCGGCGCCAGTGACCACGGTGATTTCCAGTAGCCGGAATTCCATGGGCAGTTGCAGTTGGTGCGCATAACCTTGGGTCAGGTCTTGCCGCCCCTCGCCGCGGGGTGTGCTGCCATTGATCAGGTCAACCTTGACTACCATGCCGCCAGCCGGCGCCTCGATTTCACGGTTGCCCACGTGGACGGTGTCCTCCACTATTTTCCGGCCCGACGGCTCCTCGGTCACCCGAACTTTCGCCCGCCAGTCGTCCAGTTCAGCATCGAACTGGATGGTGGCCTTGACCGGGGTGGTGACGGTGAAATTGCACTCCCCTAGGATGCCGGTTTCCTGGGGCAGGTAGTTGCCGTCGGCCGGGTCGAAGGTTTCGTTGCCTTCGCCGTCGCCTTCATAGTCCAGCTTGAACTCGCACCACTGGTCGCTGATCTCAAGGCCGCTCTGGAGCGGCGGCGCGGCCGCGGCGTATGGAGCCGAGGCCGCAACAGTCAGGGCAACGGCAATCAGCAGGGCGGACGCCAGCGTGGATCCCTGGCGGCGGATACCCATTAGGCGTTACCCCCGTCGGCGGGCTGGGGTTGTGGCGCGTTGACCCCGTTGGCTTGCCTGGGCTGGATGATGTCCGGCATCGAGGGGGTCTCCGGCGGCTTGGCGGATGCGCCGCCCTCCGGTTCCGGTTCTCCCCACAGGTTCTCGCCGGGAGCTGGCGGACGTATGCCGTAGTATCGCTGGTAATGCTGCAATTCCTCCGGGTCGCCGGCGATTTTTTCGTATTGCTCAATCATCCGTTCATAGCTGTACACGTCTTTGAACCCGTCGAACTCCTGTATGCGGGCGATGACCAGCAGGGTGTACTCCACCGGGATGTCGCGCTCCAGGTTGCTGGGGCGCCAAGTCAGGGGGGCGTTCGGGTGGCGTATTTCGTAGTCGGTCTCGGTGTAGGAACCGGCGGAACCCCGGTCCTCCTTGCCGAGGAAATACTTGACATTCGCCTCATAGGGGCGCAAGGCCCGGTTGAGGTGGGAGATTTGCCTCAAGGAACCTTCCTTCACCACCGAGATGGAGACAATCTGCTCAAAGAACGCTTTGGAGTCGTGTTTTAGCGGTTCGCAGTCGGGGCGGCTCAGGTACGGCTCGATGAGGCCGCCAATATCGTTGCGGAGCCGGGCTTGCGCGTTGTTTCCCACCAGGGTGGCGATGTCAATGGGCGTAGCGCTTTCAATGACCTTTCGGCGCAGCTCCTCGGTTAGCTTGACGTTGACGCAATAGGGCTCTAACTGGAAGTTGAGGGAATCGCTCGCTTTGTCCTTCTCACGGATGGCGCCGTAAATCTGCTCATCGGCGTCCACGGCGGCGCCCAGCAGTACCTCAATCTGTTTGCGGGACTGGCTGAACAGGCCGCCCAGAAAGCTGTCATGGATCCCTTCCAGAAGGTTGGCGTGCCTTTTTAGTTCGTTGAACCAGAACTGGATGTCCTCGTACGGTTCCTGCTGTATTTTCGGCTCCATACTGGCGATGGCGTCGATGAACTCCACCTTTTTATGGTTGGCCCGGCCTTTTCCGTACCACCAGTCCGAGATGCTGTGCCAAGGCAGTTGGCGGCGGTAGTGCTGGCAGCGCAGGGCCGGGCTGTATTCCCGATCCGACACCACGTGCACCAGCGTGGCTTCCCAAGGCCCTCGTTCTTTCAGCATATTGACGGATTCCATCACGTCCCGGTCGTTGGCGGCGCCCTTGAACAACAGGGCCGCGGCCTGGGCCGCGGCGCGGTCAATGGACTTCCAAACTCCGGCCGGGCGGATGCCGCGCTGTTCGGTCTCGGCGCTGCCGTCAAAGATGAGCTTGATGTCGAAACATTTCCAATAGTCGGTGTCGTTGGGCTGGTCGCTCAAAGGCACGCCCTGACGCTCCTCCTGCCTGGCGACGTATCCCCGGAATACATTGCGCACGGCGGGGTAGGTCAGTTCCTCGCCGGCAGAGGCGTCAATGGGGGGACAAAGCTCCACGCCGCACACCAGCAGCTGGTTGCCGCGGTCGTTCTGCTCGAAAGTCTTGCGCAGCATGGCGCCGAGATACATTCCGATAGTGCCGGAAGTGGGCCCTTCGGGGCAGTAGGGGATGATTACCAGCAGAGGGTCGTTATCGCTGGCGGTTTCGGGGCGGTACCCATTGAAGTATTGAATCCACTCTGCAATGACGTCATTGCAGATTTCCTGCAGTTGCACCCGGCACCAGGCACCGAGGCGGGCCGGGCTGTCGGCCAGTCCGGCGCCCATGCTTTGGGGGTTGACGACGTTTAACAGGAAGTCGGCGCGGCCATTGCGGTCCGGTTCAATCCGCCGACAAATTTCGCCCAGATCTTCTCCCCCTCCCAAGCTGCCCCCCACCAAATCCCGGGTGTGCCGGATGGCTTCGCCAATCACGGTTTCGTCATGGTCCAGTCCAAGAGGCGGCAGCCAGGAGTATCCCTGGCCGATGAATTCGGTCACAAAATAGGGCATGGCTTCCAGTCCGGCCTTGCCGGATGCCATCACCTTCACTGCTGCGATAGCCATCGAATCCTCCTGTCAACGCGCCGTGCGGTCAAGGGCGGGCGGGCCAGTAAGAGAGCAGCATAAGGCATCGCAGTCGGCAATCCGTAGCCAGAGGATGCACGATTGCCTGAATCAGGATTTTCCCATCCGGTAAATCCTTGACTCCTGAAAATCCTGATTCACACAATTAAGCCGGGATTTCCCATATTGCGACACACCATGTACGGTTGATATGGGAAATGTGGGTTATATTGATTTAATAAAAAACCTCTGTGTTCTCTGGGGTTGAAAATCCACGTTTTAAGGAGCTTTAGCTATGGATGGAGTCAAGGCCCTGGTTTTCGACGTTTTCGGCACGGTGGTGGACTGGCGCAGTTCGGTCAGCAAGCACGCCGCCGCTTTCGGCGCCGCCAACGGCATCAGCGCCGACTGGCCCGCCTTCGCCGACGGATGGCGCGGCAAGTATCAGCCCTACATGGGCAAGGTGCGCTCCGGCGAACTGCCCTGGACCAAGCTGGACGTGCTGCATCGCATGGGCTTGGTGGAACTGCTGGGCGATTTCGGCATCGAAGGCGTCAGCGAGGAGGCCATCGACGAGCTGAACCTGGCCTGGCACCATCTTGACCCGTGGCCCGACTCTCCCGCAGGACTGTCCCGCCTCAAGGCCAAGTACATTATCGGCACGATGTCCAACGGCAACGTGGCGCTGATGACCAACATGGCCAAGTACGCCGGGCTGCCTTGGGACGTGATTCTGGGCGCGGAACTGGCCCAAGCCTACAAGCCCGACCCAAAGACCTACCTGACCGGCGCGGAACTGCTGGGCCTGAAGCCGGAGCAGGTGATGATGGTGGCGGCCCATCAGGGCGACCTGCTGGCCGCCGGCGCGCAGGGCCTCAAAACCGCCTTCGTCCCCCGCCCGATGGAGTTCGGCCCCGACCGCAAGCCCGACCCAACGCCCGACCCGTCCTTCGACATCGTAGCCGCCGACTTCCGCGACCTAGCGTCGCAGTTGGGCGTCTAGCGGTTCCCTCTCCCTCTGGGAAAGGGTCAGGGCGAGGGCGCGCCCCCATCTTTGACAGCAATGGAATCCAGGTCCTCGAACGGCCAGCCGGGGGCAAGCGTTCCCTGATAGGCCATGTCCTGCAGGCGGCGGGCATAACCGAGGGCCGCCTCGCCGGTCAGCCAGGGGCCGTTGTGGAAGCCGCCGTCACCCTCTGGCTTGAGGGCGGCCCATCCCATGGCGAACTCCGGGTGTTTCTTCAGAAAATGATGCTCGAAAAGCTCTATTTCCAACCCGATGACGTCGCTGGTATCGGTATCGTACCGAACCATCATATCCCCGTCTTCGTCGGCGTCTGCATTCATTGCTGGCCGGTTCTCCACGAACAGCACCATCAGACTGTCGACCAACAGGGCGTCAACTTCTCCTTCGTATAATTCTCCGGTGTACCAATACATCACCCGCCGGATTTCGGGCCACTTCAGAGAAGGGGGTTCCGCCATTTTGCGGTTCAGGAGAAAGTCCATATATTCCCGGTATTCCGTCAGGGATTTTGCCTGACGAGCGGCCCAGTCGGGGCCGGCCGCCGCCTCTTTGACGGTCTCTTGAAGGCAAAGAGCCAAGCCGATAGCTCTGGTGCCGTCCACCCAGCCGCTGCTGTGGATGCCGTCTGTCGCCTCCGGTTTGAGGGTTGTCCATTCGCCTCCCAACTCCGGGCTCTGTTGGGCAAGGAAGTAGTCCTCAAAGCCCCTGATTTCGACCCCGGCCACATGGCCGGTTTCCGGGTCGTACCGGATGCCGAGCTTACCGTCCACATCGGCGTACACCGACCGGCAATCTTCGACAAACAGCGTCGTCAGGATGTCCGTCTTATGCCCGCCGAATTCCCCCAAATACCGGAACTTGACCTTTTTGATTTCGGGCCATTTCAAGGCCGGAATTTCAGTCACGGCATTGCGCCCAGTCTCGACCATATCAGCGTTTCCTTTCCCTCGTCAGGTGGTTTTCGATAGGCAGTAACTATGCGCGCATCTGTATGCCTTTCCGTTTGGTAAGCAACTACCACCGTCAGGAAATCTTGGGCGTAAGGTCCCGGTAAGACTCCCTTGCGGTAATGGAGCTTGCGGGCCGGATATTCATTGCTCTGGTACACGTAGTCCGGGGTGGTCAAAGTAGCGATCGCCGCTGCTTGCTGGCCTTCCATATCCAGATGTCTAACGGTGATGTGCCTGCTCCAAATCCGGTGAAAGCAAATGACCGGCACCCCTCGGTAATCAACCGCTTCAAACTCGCAAGACATCCCGGCTATGCTACCATAACGCCGACACGGCCCGAATACCGCTTTTGAGGATGGAACAGCTATGGCCCGATACGGAGTGCGTTTCGAGAATGACTCTTCGCTGACCCCGCAGGACTTGCAGGAGCTGGGGCGGCTCGCCGAGGACTTGGGCTACGAGACCGTCTGGGTTCCCGAAGGCGGCGGACGGGACTCGCTGACCGCGCTGACCGCCATCGCCTTGCAGACACAGCGGGTGCGGTTGGGCACTGGCATCCTGCCCATCTACGCCCGCACCGCCACCAACACCGCCATGGGCGCAGCCGGCATGGCCGCCGTTTCCGGCGACCGCTTCATCCTCGGCCTGGGCGTGGGACACCGCCCGACCGTGGAGGGACGCGACGGCGTGCCTTTCCGCCAGCCGATGGCCCGCCTGCGCGAGACCATCAGCATCGTCCGCAGTCTGCTGTCCGGGGAGAACGTGGCCTATGAAGGCCGCCACTTCAACATCGCTTCGGCCTCCTTGGGCGGGGCCGCGCCGCGGGAGCGAGTGCCTGTCTACATCGCCGCGCTGGGGCCCCAGATGCTGGAGCTGGCCGGGGAAATGGCCGACGGCGTGCTGATGAACTGGACCGCCGAGAGCTTCATCACCAACGCGGTGAAACACGTCAAGCGCGGCGCGGAAAAGGCGGGCCGCGACCCCTCGGAAATAGACATCGCCGGTTACGTCCGCGTGGCCGCCGGAGGCGACGAAGCCGCGGTGCGCGACTCGCTGCGCAGCCAGGTGGCCCGCTACGCCAGCAACACCTTCTACCGCAACTTCTTCGTGGAGACCGGCTTCGGCGACGAGATGGCCGAGGCCGCAGAAGCCCTGGCTGCCGGAGACCTGGCCCGCGCCTCCGAAGCCATCACCCAAGAAATGCAGGACCAGCTGGCCGTAGTCGGCAGCCCCGAACAGTGCCGCGCCGCCCTGGAACGCCGCCGCGCCGCCGGCCTGCAACTCCCGGTAGTCGCCCCCTTCGCCATCGGCGACAACAAGGAGTCCCACCGCCAGACCATCACCGCGCTGGCGCCATAGCCGAAATGTTACTGTGGCGCCGGGCAACTCCCGATGAATGGCCGGAGCCTCTCGGAATTGACTCACACTAACACCGTGGAGGCCACAAAATGCAAGTCTGCCGGATATGCGATAAGCGGGGTGCCTGGTCAAGCACGTCAAATGAGTGCCCGCAGTGTCGTCAGAAACGCGAAAAAGTCAACTTTTGCCGGTCTTGTGGGAGTCCCTCCTCGGAACCCCAATGCGAGTCTTGCCGTACGATAGTACCGACGGGGCCGGTCGAAATTATCCGGCCTCCCGTTCCCGGCCCCAGTCAACTCCCTTCTCACAATCCCCCACAGGAATTCCCCGGCCAGCCGCAGAGCGAGACTCCGCCTCAGGATAGCCGGCGGCAGGGCGGCTCGTACCGGGATATGCTCCAACAGGGCGAGTCCAGTCGGATTGTTCAAGCCAATCCCCAACCCTCCAACGTGCCAGATCCCCTGCCGCCCAACGCGCCCGTTCCCCAGTCTTCCAATTTGCCCGTTCCCCAGCAGCCCAACGCGCCAGTGCAGTATGTTGAGGTTCACCATCACCACTATTCCGAAAGTCCCCAACACAGCGGACCACCGGAACAGATGCCTTGCGGACTTTGCAACAAGTTGCCGGGCCAGCACACCAGCACTTTGTATTGCTCGCTTTGCAACAAGCTGTACGGATGGCACGCTTTGAGGCAGATACATTTTCACTGTCTGGGTTGCGGAAATAAGCTCTGGTAGAATAGCAGGAAGGACCGGCGGCACCCCTGACTCAGCGCAGCTATCCCGTTATCCCGCAGGCTCCCGCCACCAGTTCGTAGCTGCACCTGCTCACTTATTGACGCTGGCCTTGACGCTTCGCTCAAGACTGATACTCCACCATATTGTGAACAAAAAATGACCCCCCGGGGTGCGCCGCTCTTACAAGAGGCGTCGGGGGGTTCTATCACGTTTATATTAACACGCGATAGCCTTGGTCAACACCTCTAGCCAACTGAGATTCTTGCACCTTCGGGAGCCGCAAGGGCAGGGGCAGTCTTTTGCAAGATCCCGCGGCCCCGTAAACATGGTTACGGTAGGGAATTCTCCTCCGCTTCGCTCTCCGTGTCCAAATACCCGCAGGCTCCCGCCAACAGTTCGTAGCTGCGCCTGCGGTCGTCGTAGTCGTGGCAGATGGTGACGATGCTAAGGTCGTCGGTCTGGTACATCTCGGCGATTTCGTCCAGCCGCGCCTTCACCTGCTGCGGATCGCCGTCTACGCAGACTTGGGCGTACTGCTGCACGAAGCGGAACTCGTCGCGCGTGTACTGGTAGGCCAGCGATTCCTCGACCGAAGGGATGCCCTTGGCGCGCCCCGTGATGTTTTGCAGGCGGGCCAGGTTGCGCGGGGCGGCCAGGCGCTGCGCTTCCTCCTCGGTTTCGGCGCAGACCACGTGGACGCCTACGTTAATCTTCGGCTCCGGCAGGTATTGCGAAGGCTTGAAGTTGTCGCGGTAGTTGGCGGCGATGGCCGGCCCCTCTTCCACCGCGATGCCGAAGAAGTGAGCGTAGGCGAAGGGCAGCCCCAACTGCGCCGCCATGTAGGCGCTTTCGTAGCGGGAACCCAGCAGCCACACTTCGGGGGCTGTGACGGGTTCGCGTTCCGGCCCGGCCTGGACCTGCGAAAAGATATGCCCGTCTTCCATTTCGCCCCGCAGGTAGCCCAGCAAGTCCACCACCTGCCGGGGGAAGTGGCGTATCTCCCTGGGGTGGCCGGGAAAGGACAGCGCCGCCGCGGTTATCTGGTCGCTGCCCGGCGCGCGCCCGATGCCCAGGTCAATGCGTCCGGGATGCAGCGACTCCAGCATCCTGAAATTCTCGGCGACTTTCAGGGCGCTGTAGTGCGACAGCATGATGCCGCCGCTGCCGACTCGGATTTTGCTGGTGTGGGCGGCTACGTGGCCGATAAGCACCTCGGGGCTGGTGCCGGCGAAGTTGGGCAGGCTGTGATGCTCGGCCAGCCAGTAGCGATGATAGCCCAAGTCTTCCACCGCCGCGGCCAGTTTGATGGTCTCCCGCAGCGCCTCTCCGGCCGTGGCTCCCGACCGTACCGGCGACTGGTCAACAACGCTTAACAATAACTGCTGGCTCAACGGGCGCCTCCGTGCGCTGGTATGGGGGCTGCCCCCCCTGCCGCCCTAGTATACATTCTCTGCGCGCCCTCGTTGGGCCTTATCGGCCGGAGCCGGAGGCCGGGCATCGCCGGACGCGAATTCCCGGACAGGCCGGAATTGCTGTTTCACGCCGTTTCGCACTGTTGCGCGGCGTGGGCGACAAGGCTACAATAATCAGTGTTATGAGGGGAATACCGCTGAGGTAGTTGGAGACCGCTCGCCGGACACCGGTTCCGGGGAGCGTTTTTTTTTGCCTGTTGCCAAACGTCGCCACAGTCAAATCCGATACAAACCGGAGAGGACTCAAGAGTGGCTAGACACGCTCCCGTACAGGGCATCAGCACCGGGGTGGAAGGGCGGGCCCTTCGAGCAAGTTGGCGGAAGGTACTGCCCGAAAGAGTCATAACGGTCATCATGGTCTTATGTACCATGATGTCCATTCTCACCACCGCCGGCATCGTTTTCATCCTCCTCTTCCAGGCCCTTCAGTTCTTTGGCGAAGTCTCCTTCATCGAATTCATCACAGGCACCCGTTGGACCCCCCTCTTCCAATCCAAGCACTTCGGCGTCCTCGCCCTGGTTAGCGCCACCTTCTTGACCGCCATCCTGTCCATGGTCGTGGCCCTGCCTTTGGGGCTGCTCAGCGCCATCTTCCTGAGCGAGTATGCTCCTGCGCCGGTGCGGCGGATAGTGAAGCCGGCGCTGGAAGTGCTGGCGGGCATCCCCACCGTGGTCTATGGCTACTTCGCCCTGCTGTTCGTTACACCCATCCTGCGGGGAATCTCCGAAGACATCTTGGGCTTCAACGCCATGAGCGCGTCCATCGTGATGGGCATAATGATTCTGCCGATGGTGGCCAGCCTGTCGGAGGACGCCATGCGGGCCGTGCCGCGGTCGCTGCGGGAAGCGGCCTACGGCCTAGGAGCCACCAAGCTGGAGGTTTCGACGCGGGTGGTGGTCCCCGCCGCCCTTTCCGGCATAGTATCGGCCTTCATCCTCGCCATTTCCCGCGCCATCGGAGAGACAATGATTGTGGCCATCGCCGCCGGTCAGAAGCCCACTTTCACCTTCAACCCCTTCGTGCCCATTGAGACCATGACCGCCTACATCGTGCAGGTGAGCGGGGGCGATTTACCCCACGAGGGGCTGGAGCACAAGACGATATTCGCCGTCGCGCTGTTGCTCTTCGCCATAACGCTGGCGATGAACCTGCTCAGCCAGTACGTGGTACGCCGGTTCCGGGAGGAGTACGAGTAGTGGCGATAATATCTCAAAGCGAGTTCGCCCGCCTCAAGCAGCGGCGCGTCTGGAAGGGCCGGGCTTTCTTCGCCCTGTGTCTGCTGGCGGTGTGCGTCTCCCTGGGTATGCTGGGGGTGCTGCTGGCATATCTCGGATCCCAGGGTTACAGCCGGGTGAGCTGGGACTTCCTAACCTCATTTTCTTCGCGCCTTCCCGATGAGGCGGGCATCCGCGCGGGGCTGCTGGGCAGCATCTACGCGGTGGGCATCGCCGGCATCACGTCCTTCGTGCTGGGCGTGGCAGCGGCGGTATACCTGGAAGAGTACGCCCAGCGCAGCAAGTTCGCCCAGCTTGCCCGCATCAACATCGCAAACCTGGCGGGCGTGCCGTCCATCGTATACGGCCTGCTGGGACTGGAGATATTCGTGCGGATGATGGAGCTGGGCCGCAGCGTGCTGGCGGGGGGATTCACGCTGGCGCTGCTGGTGTTGCCCATCATCATAGTGGCCTCCAGCGAGGCCATCCGCGCAGTGCCAAGCTCGCTGCGGGAGGGCGGATTCGCGCTGGGCGCCACCCGGTGGCAGGTGGTGCGGCATCTGGTGCTGCCGCAGGCCTTCCCCGGCATCCTGACCGGCGTCATCCTGGCGGTGAGCCGGGCCATCGGCGAGACCGCTCCGCTGATTGCACTTGGGGTGCCGGCCTACGTGTCATTCGATCCCGGCGGGCCGTTGAGCCAGTTCACCGTGCTGCCCATCCAGATCTTCAACTGGGTGTCGCGGTCCCAGGCGGGCTTCCACGAAGCGGCGGCGGCGGGGATCATCGTGCTGCTGGTAGTTCTTCTCGCAATGAACGCGCTGGCGGTGTTCCTCCGCAACAAGTTCCAAAATCGACTGGAAGGGTAGTGTCTTGCAAGACGCGGACATAATCATCAAAGCCGACGATCTGAGCGTTTTCTACAGTTCCAAGCCTGCGGTCAGCCGCGTCAGCATGGACGTGCCGAGGAACCAGATTACCGCCATCATCGGCCCCTCCGGCTGCGGCAAGAGCACGCTGCTGCGCAGCTTCAACCGGATGAACGACCTGGTGCCGACGGCTTCGGTCACCGGGCGGGTGATTTTCGAGGGGCGAAACATCTATGAGCCGGGCGTTGACCCCACCGAAATACGCTATCTTATCGGCATGGTGTTCCAGCGTCCCAACCCATTCCCCAAGTCCATATACGATAACGTGGCCTTCGGGCCTCGCATCAACGGCTTCCGCGGCAACATGAGCGAGCTGGTGGAGCGTTCGCTGCGCGAGGCGGCGCTGTGGGACGAAGTGAAGGACCGGCTGAACAGCAGCGCCCTGGCGCTCTCCGGCGGCCAGCAACAGCGCCTGTGCATCGCCCGCGCGCTGGCGGTGGAACCCAGCGTCATCCTGATGGACGAACCCTGCTCGTCACTCGACCCCATCGCCACTCTGGCCATCGAGCAACTGATGCGCGAACTGTGCGAGGAGTATTCCATCGTCATCGTAACTCACAATATGCAGCAGGCGGCCCGGGTGTCCCACAAGACCGCCTTCATGCTGAGCGACGAGCGTAACGTCGGCGGCTTTCTGGTGGAATACGACGATAGCGACCGCATCTTCACCAACCCCCAGGACGAGCGCACCGAGGCCTACATCACCGGACGGTTCGGCTAATTGCGGCCCGTTCCTCGCTGCCCAACTCTCCTGCCTCTCCCGTAAACCGGAGAGGGAACTTTTTCGTTGAGCCTTGGCCACAAACCTGCGCGAGGGCGCGTGATGGGTTACAATTAAGCTGCGCACACCGAATCAGCGCGCCAAAGAAGTCTGTCCGGGCGGCAACTGCGATGAACGATCAGCGATACGAGAAAGAAATCGAAGAGATACTCAAAAATGCCGGGGAAAAGCCGCCGGAAAAACCGTGGCACGGCCCCGATGACCCGCCGCCGCGCCGTAGCCGCAAATCCTCGCCGTCACGCGGCGCTGCCTTGCGCAACCTCGGAATCAGCTACAAGGGCGTGCTGCTCGCGGGGATTGTCCTTCTGTTAATCAGCGCAATCCTCGGTGGTGGACTCTATGTCTTCTTCGCAGGAGTGGCGCTGCTGGTGGCAGGCTACGTCATGTACTATCGCGCCCCTCGCTCCGGCGCCGGCAGCCCCGGCGCGCCGAAGATGTGGCGCGGCCGCACGATAGAACCCGGCGAGCCGCCGCCCCCAGGACGCTGGCGCCGCCGGCGCTAGGCAGCCACCGCGGCTGCCCCAGACACTAAACAGAGCGGGCGCCGATGATGCGCCCGCTCTGTCGTATTCGCGGTGGATGACCTTTTTCGCCGTTTAACTTCCAGTCGCGTCACGGCCCTGGAACATTCCCGTATAGCCTGTTTCGGCAGGCTTCCCCAATCGCTCTATCAGCAGCGTGCATATCTTCATATCGCCACTTAGCTCGATTGTCCACGGCCCTAGATTGTACATTTCGAGGGTTATCCGGTTTTGGAACCCAGGGTCAATTTTGGGAGCGGTGATATGGACGCCAACACCTAGCCGGGCCAGGCGACTCCTGCCTTCAACCCAGCCTGCCAGGTCCAACGGCATCTCAACCATTTCGAGCGTTTGGCCAATGATGAATTGGCCAGGCTGGAACCTCCAACTAAGGCTGCCGGATATATCTTCCCTATCCGCGTAGCGGTTAATGTGTTCTGAGATATTCAATAACTCAGAGTCGAGGGTTATGCCGCGGACGGGAGCGATAGGGCAAACCTGAAGTTCAGGATACAGCCGCAGGTCAATTGAAGCAGGCTGAATGCTGTTGGCGGAAAACGGCTCTACCACCAAGTGACCAGACTCGATTGCTTCCTGAATTTCCCCTCCTGAAAACAGCATAATTTTTCCATCTCTGTCAGAGGTGTCCCTCAAAGTTCACAGTTAATCAACCAGAACCTCGTGGATTTGGTCTTCCGGGATATGCCAGTAGGTCGTGCCGTCATTACCCACCGGCAGGACTATGACCAACTTATCGTCAATTCTGCCCACCTGTTGCGCAGGCACGTAGGTATGGTCTTCGGGCAGCGACATAGTGGGAATCATTGCTTCGTATGTGGTTTCACCGATGTCCAGGCGAATAACCGTTTCGTGGGGCCAGAGGACGGTCTGCTTGACATTCAACGGGTCCAGCCTGATTTTGAGGTAAGTCCGCTTTTCTGCCCATTGGATAAACTTCTGCGGCATATCCTTCCCCCTCGCCGTGTTTGTCCAAACCTTACAGCGGGACGCGCAGGGCGGTCAACCGGCTACTGTCAGCAATTATCCGGGACTGCCCCCGCCCCTAATCCCCGGCAACCGCCCGTTCTTGCCGCTGCAACCGCTCAGCCACGGCCAGCACGAGGTTGCCCATGTGGGGGTGGTCCGGCTCTACGTCGACTTTCAGGCCGTTCTGGAGCAGGCGGCGGGTGCAGACCGGGCCCACCGACGCCACCACGACCGCCTCGGAGTTGAGGCAGCGGCGCAGCGTGTCCTCCAGCCCCGCTTGGGCGGCGATGGCCAGCAGGTTGGATACTTGGGGCTGGCTGGTGAAGGCGACTGCGTAAACCTCGCCCGCTTCCAGACGATGAATCAACTCCAGCGCCGGCGACAGGTCATCGGGCAGCCCCCAACCGTAGAGCGAGACCTCGCGCACGTTGGCGCCCCACTCCCGCAGCGTTCGCGTCAGCAGGTTGTTGGGGCCACCGTAGGCTTGCACCGCCACCTCGCGCCCGGCGAAATCCACGCCCTTGGCGGCTTCCACCAAGTCTTCCGACGTAAACGGCTCCGGCGGCATCAGGTCAATGCGCACCTTGTTCCGGCGCAACACCGCCGCGGGCTTGGGACTGCGGGCGATGACCGTGACGCGGTCCAGGGCGGCCAGCAACTCCGGCCCGCGCCCCAAGGCGTCGGCAGCCCCGAACAGCGCGCGCGTCCCCACGCCGGTCTGCAACACCGCAACGTCTATCCGCCCCGCGCACAGGTCACCGATCAGCGCGGCGACCTCCGGGGTATCGGTGTTGTAGACTTCCTGCAACACCGGCGCCGCTAGGGGGACGCCCCCGTGCCGTTGCACCAGCGCCCCCATCTCCGACTGCATCCGCGCTTCGACGTAGGCTATGACCTTGCCCCCCAGCGATGGGGTCAAGACTCTGCCCCGCGCCCCAATCCCCTCCCCCTCAGCGGGAGAGCTTTAGGGTGATAGAATGCCGGAAACCGCGCTAGACGGCGCATTCGCCCTCGCCCCGCTCCAGCTTGTAGATGTTGGTCCGCTCCCAGTCGACATACAGGTCAGAGTCCGGGGCCGCTTCCTGCGCCGACTTTTCGGCGGCGATGGCGACTTCGGTCAGCTCTTCCAAGCCCACACGGTCGAGGAAGTCGTTGAACCTTTCCGACTCGTTGGCCCGGTTGCTCTGGTAGTAGGTGACGATATCTTTCAGCACGCTGGGAGCGGCTTTGGCCGGCACCTTGACCCGTGGGATGCGGGTGCCGATGCGGGAGTCCTCGACGCGGTTGTCGCCGTAGTTGCCGCCCAAGAACAGCTCGTACGCCGGCGCCTGCTGGCCGTCGGCTCCCTTCAGGGCCGCCCCGTGGAAGCCGATGTTCGCGATGTGATGCAGTCCGCAGCCGTTGGGGCAGCCCGACATCTTGATGCGTATGTCCTTCACGCCCTGATCGTCCAGCAGTTCTCCGCTCCAGGTGTCCATCTCGTCCCGCAGCGCCTTGGCCAGGCCCATCGAGGAGGTGATGCCCAGCTTGCAACTGTCGGTGCCTGGGCAAGACACCACGTTGGTGATGTCGCGGGCCCCGGCTTCCGCCAGCCCGATGCGCTCCAGCTCTTGCCAGACGGTGTGCAGGTAGCCCTCGGGTATGAAGCGCAGCACCAGGTTCTGCTCCTGGGTCGCCCGGGCCCGGCCGCCGGTGTAGCGCCGCATGATGTCCGCCAGCGAGCGGAACTGCGGGCCGTCCAGATTGCCCCGCTCCGGCTTCACGTTGACCGCGTAATAACCTTCCTGCCGCTGCGTCTCAACGTTGCTCTCCCGCCACTTGCGGAACTCCTCGGACGCGCCCGCCCCGTTCCCGGAGACGCCGTTCCCGGAAACCGATGCCACCGGCGGGGTCTCCTGCATCAGCTCATCCACGTCCATGTAGGGCGCCGGGTCAATGGGGCCGATCCGCTCCAGCTCGGCGTCCACCATGCTGCGGAACTCGTCGAGGCCGATCCGGTCTATCAGCACCTTGAGCCGCGCCATCATCCGGTTCTTGCGGAGCGTATCGGCGTTGTTGAACACCGTCCAGATGGCCAGGGCCACCCGCAGGTAGTCGTCCGTGGACACGAACTCGTACAACGGCTTGGCCAGCCTCGGCATAATCGAAGTGCCGCCGCCCACGAATACCTTGAATCCCCGCTGTTCCACGCCGTCCACCACGCGGACCTGCGACACATAGGTCAGGTCCTGGATCGCCGCCGAAACGTGGTCGCGGGCGTCGGTTCCGGTGAACGCCGTCTTGAACTTGCGCGGAAAGCCCTGCGTGATAGGATGGCGCACCCCGAAGCGCACGTAGGCCGCCAGATAGGGCGTCGGGTCGAAGACCTCTTCCGTATCCACCCCGGCCAGTGGCGAGCCCACCACGTTGCGCACCGTGTTCCCGCAGGCTTCCCGTGTGCTCAGTCCCGCCCCGCCCAGCAGCCGCAGCACTTCCGGGCACTCCGCCAGCGGAATGTGGTGGAACTGGATGTTTTCCCGCGTGGTGATGTGCCCCTTGCCCAACGGGGCGTAGCGTTCGGCCACTTCCGCCAACCCGTCCATGCTCTCCGGCGTGAGAATGCCCCCCGGCACCTTGACCCGTATCATCTGCACGTCCGCCTGGCGCTGGCCGTAGACCCCCTGCCGCAGACGGAACGGGGTGAACACGGCATTGTCCCGCTCCCCGGACACAAAGGCCGCCGACTCGTCCTCAAGCCGCCCTACCTCTTCTTCCATAAACGGAATGATTGCCTGCGACGACCTGGCAAGCTCCAGGCTGTCTTGGTGAATGTCCTCCAGGGTACGCTGGCTAGAGGTCTGGCTGGTCAAGTTATCCTCCCCGGTAATTACGCCCGAAATTTGACAAAACAAAACCCGCCGACTTTGTATCATCGGCGGGCGATAAGGTCTGTTTGCGCTTACTGGCAGACGCAGAAAACTACCGCACCTATGTGGGCGGACAAGAGCAACAAACGGATGCTGCCAGCCAGTTACTATTCACAACGGCAATCTACTCCATGCAAGCCGCAATGTCAAACGCAGAGCGATATTCCCCGACATCCGCACCTGCTACCCGGTACGACGGCCGTTGACGATTCGCATTGCTTCTTGAACCAGATCGGCCATGTAAGCCTCCTGTGGGGGCCGCAGCCTGATCAGAAGGTAAATGGCAAGCACATAAACGACAGCCACGCCTATGCCACCCACGAAGGCAAGCCAGTCGAGCCTGACGCCAGCAACCACCTGAAAGCCGACGCCTATGCCAAGGATGGAACCGGTAAGCATACGGAGCGTGGTGGTGCTCTCCCTGATGCCCCACGTTTGCGTTATCCAGTCGAGAAACGCTGGCATCGGCAATAGCGACAGAACGGCCACCCAGATCGGCAACGCAATCTCCAAACGGAACGCCAGCATCAAAGCGACCCAGGCGGCAGTCGCCATCCACTGGCCGCTGCAGCGAGTGCAGAATCGCTGCTCCCAACTCAAGACCCGAACGCCAATGGTACGGTTTATGCGGAGGGCCGTATGGTGCGCCAGGACCAGATTCAGCAGGCTCAGTAACCGCCCGCGCCCCACAACCGTCGCCCTTCAGGTAGCAAGATTCTGAAAGTTCGAACCCCCACAAACCGGGCACGTCCGCGGCTTGCTGGATTGAACTATAAGGTAAATGCACGCTACGGGAAGACAAAGCAGCAGGAAAACGATGAATAGCAGCCAGTTGATAGCCCCTTGCGGAACGACATTGGAATTACACTGCAAGCACCTTATCCCGGAGCCTGAATTTCCAGACTCTCCGGGCGGTTGAACCACGGGGGATGGAGAGGCAGAATAAGCCGTATCCCGGTAAATCTGAGTAGCCCTGTCACCGTTAGGAACAAAATCGACTGGCATACCAGCAGATGGAGAATCGCTACTCTCCCATTCTCCACCCGAAAATCTATAACGTTGGCCGTCGTCGCCGGATATGACACCCGAGTTTGTTTGGACTGAGTAATCTAATATCTGTCCCTTCATAGCCTTCCAGACCCAATGCCACCGACTCTAATGAGGCAAATAATCACATATCAGCAATTATTTGGCAACCGCGAGCCCGCCCATTTACTCAGGCTCGCCAACGCCGGGGCGGGCGGGTAAGTTAAGATCAGCAACGTCAGGAGGCTACGGACTATGCGGGCAACGGCGGACGCAGTGGTCATCGGCGGGGGCGTGATGGGGTGTAGCATACTCTTCAACCTAGCCCGGCTGCACCTCCACGGGAACCAGCATGAACGGGGAGATACCGCCGGAGTTGGGCAACCTCACCAACCTGACAGAGCTGAACCTCCACGAGAACCTGTTGAGCGGGGAAATACCGCCGCACTTGGGCAACCTCACCAACCTGCAATATCTGCACCTCTAACGGGAACGAGTTGAGCGGGTGCGTACCAACCACTCTGCTAGGCCAGTTGGATAGCTATTCCAAACTCAATGGCCTCGGTGGCTTGCCGCCCTGCTAAGGACGAGGGACTCGCGGATGCCCCTGTGTTCCATCTGCGTCCTCTGCGCTGCCCCCACGCGCTTTCGTAACCACCCTAAATATAGGTTAGCATCCAGCCAAGGCACACAGTAAATCAAACCCAGAGAGTGCAAAATGCCCCAATGCTCGCGACTCGCCCCGCTCTGCGCCGTCCTTGCGCTGATTCTATCAGTCTCACTCCTGTTAGCCGCCTGCAGCGGGAGCAGGGTTACACCTACTTCCAGGGACACCCCCCCATTGGCGATGACCTCGTCCGAAACGGACCGAGAAGCGCTGGCTGCCCTCTACAATTCCACTAACGGCCCAAATTGGTCTAACAACGATAACTGGCTGAGCGACGCGCCACTCGGCCAATGGCACGGCGTAACCACCGACAACAACGGCCGTGTGATTAAACTGCGCCTCAGACAGAACGATTTGAGCGGGGAGACCAATGCTGCGGATGCCTCGTCACGCCTGAGGATGTACAATGGTCACCGGAGAAGTCAGCATGAGCACGCCCATCAACGAATTCAAAGACATCTTCGACGCTATGGAGCGCGACCCCGTGCTCAGGGATGCCCTGCGTCGACACATCCTCACCGAAGAACTCCTCCAAGTCCCGGCACGCCTCGTCAGAATCGAGGATGACGTCACCACACTCAAGGAGGGCCAAGCACGGCTCGAAGAAGACGTCAGAGGACTCAAGGAAGGCCAAGAAAAGCTTGAAGAGGGCCAAGAACGGCTCACGGGAGATGTGCGCGAGATGCGTGGAGACTTGCAGCGGTTTGGCGGAAGGCTCAGCAACCTGACCGGAGACCAATACGAGACCCACGTCGCCGAGTACATCCACAGGATCCTTCGCCGCAGCTTGGCCATACACGCCAGCGTGTTCTCAACCCAGCGCGACAAAACCAGCCTGACAAGGCTCCTCGACCTAGCGGAATCACAGGGACTCATCGAGGACGTGGAAACGGACCAACTGGACAAGACCGACCTCGTCATGACCATCGACAACTCACCCGACTACATAGTGGCCGAAATCTCCGTCACCATCCAACAGGACGACGTCGATCGGGCCGCAAAACGGGCCGGACTGCTCGCCAAGGCAACCGGGTACAGCGTCACACCACTGGCCATCGGGGCGAGAGAGGAACCCAACCTGACCATGGGAGAAGTCCACGTGGTCCTCATCCGGGAACCCAGCGAACAGGCCCAAGCCACCTGAACCAGGCTCCGCCTAGCCAGCACACGAACCCGCGGAGTTGGGCAACCTCGCCAACCTGACAGAGCTGTCCCTCTACGATAACCAGTTGAACGGTGAGATACCGCCGGAGTTGGGCAACCTCTCCAACCTGACACGGCTGTACCTCGACGGGAACGAATTGAGCGGGGAGATACCGCCGAAGTTGGGCAACCTCGCCAACCTGACAGAGCTGTACCTCAACGATAACCAGTTGAGCGGGTGCGTACCAACCGGTATGCTAGGCCAGTTGAATAGCACTTTTTCCGACCTCGGTGACTTGCCGTCCTGCTAAGGTTAAGCGGCTATGCGGCGTCAAGGTCTTTTGGTTATCGAGAAAAGGCCCCTCTGCGTCCCCTGCGTTGACCCCCCCGTCAACCCCCCCGCTTTTCCTGACACTTCCCCCTTGCCAACCCCTGGCACACCCCCGTAGCATTATTTATGTACCGATCGGGAACCCCCGCCAACATCAAAACCCGGCCCAAATCCAGCCCACTGGCGGAAACGGCCGGAAATGAGCGGAAATGACCGGGAAAGTGAAAATTTCCAACCCGCCAGCCCATCCAAATTCGCGCCGGAGCTGAAACCATGTCCTTAAGCCAGACCTTGATTCAGGTCAGAAATCGCATCGATTACCTGCGCCGCAAATACGCTATCCCCCTAGCCATAGCGCGCCTACACCCCATCGCCGAGGAATTCTGCGACCAGTGGGCCGTCGCCCGCGCCAACGCCGGCAGCAGCCCAGCCCCGGCTCCGGAACCTGGCGCCTTGCCCAAGTCCTTTCACTTCATCCAGCGCCTAGTCGCCCGCGGCTTCCGCCTAAACACCTTTACCGACCTCCACCGATACCTAGAACGCTGCCAAAAAGCCAACACCTGCCCCAACCCCCTCAGCATCATACAAAGCCTCTATCCCCAGGCCGGCCCCAACGGCCCGCTGGCAAATTTCGCCCGGTTCAGGTAAGTTTAACCCGTCGGTGAGGCAAGACACGCAGACGGGCGGAGTGAAACGTCAGGAGGCTACGGACTATGCGGGCAACGGCGGACGCAGTGGTCATCGGCGGCGGCGTGATGGGGTGCAGCATACTCTTCAACCTAGCCCGGCTGGGCATCACCAATACCGTGCTGCTGGAGAAAGACATACTCAACAGCGGCTCCACCGGACGCAGCCAGTCCATCTGCCGGATGCACTATTCCAACCCGGTGACCGCCACCATGGCCTGGGAAAGCCTGGGCGTCTTCACCCACTTCGAGGAAATCGTGGGCGGCCCGTCGGGGTTCGTGGAGACCGGCTATCTGGTGGTGGTCAAAGAGGAAGACCGGCCCGGCCTAGAACACAACGTCGCCATGCAGCACGAGCTGGGCATAGACACCATGTCCGTGACCGCCGCCGACCTCCGCGACATCGCGCCGATGGTGTCGGTTACTGAGGATGAGGCCATGGGCTGGGAGCCGCAATCGGGCTACGCCGACCCCTATCTGGTGACGTCTTCCTACGCCAACCGGGCCCGCGAGTTGGGGGCCGAGATTAACCTGGGCCTGCAATCCACTGGCATCGAGGTTGCCGGCGGACGAGTCCGCGCCGTGAACACGCCGCAAGGCCGCATCGAGACGGCCGCCGTGGTGGTGGCCGCCGGGCCCTGGTCGAAGGCGGAGCTGGCCAAAGTCGGCGTGGACGTTCCGCTGGTAACGGTTCGCCATCAGGTGGCGTCCCTAGCCCGCCCGGTGGACCGCCTGCCGCTGCATCCTGCCGTTGGCGACATCGCACAGTCCTTCTCCTTCCGCCCCGACGGGTCGCGCATGACGCTGATGGGCTTCGGCGACGACGAAGAGGCCGACGTGGAAACCTACAACCAGTTGGCCGGAATGGATGACCTGACCGCCGCCAAGGAAAAGCTGGCGCGGCGCATTCCGGCAATGTCGGATTCCTACTTCCGGGGCGGCTGGGCCGGACTCTTCACCACCACGCCCGACTGGCACCCGATCCTGGACCAGGTGCCGGGCATTGACGGCCTGTATTGCGCTGTCGGTTTCAGCGGCCACGGCTTCAAGCTGTCCCCGATGATTGGCCTGACCATGGCCGAGCTAATTGTCCAGGGCGCTTCCTCCAGCATAGACATCTCGCCGCTGCGTTTCAGCCGCTTCGAGGAAGGCGACCTCCTGGAATCCAGCTACCGCTACCGGGTGCTGGCCTAAAACGAGCCACCGCCCGGCCAGGATACCGGACTGCTGGAATGACCCTCTTCCAAACCGCATTCCGGATTGCCGCGCGATGCCTGCTGGGAGTGGCGGTAGCCGCGCTGCTGCTGTGGGCTGGAAGAGACTACCGGCCCACTGATGCGGATGTGGCGATCGCGTCCTACCGTTTCAACCTGCTGGCATGGGAAGCCGGCAACATCTTCGACAAGTGGTATCACATACTGGCGGGCCTGCCCCCTTGGAACTCGCCGCCGCCCCGAGAGGAACGCTTCGCCCTAGTGGAGGAGTTCTTTAGCTTAGGCGGGGAAGGGAGCCGTCTGGAGGGAGAACTACTCACTATCGGCCAGTCATCCCCGGAGGCTGGAGAAATCAGCCGCCGGCTCTCCGAAATCCACGAACGTCAAGGCAGCATCCGCGCCGTCGTCGAGCAGACAGTGGAGTCGGAAATCAGCGCGGTCTTGGCTGATGAAGGCCTTGCTTCTCGCGTTGGCGCCATCCTGCCGCCGGTGGACACGGTGTTCGGCGACTCGCCCGCCCTGATGGTTACTTCGCCCCGCGACCGCATCTTCCGTCAGGCCAACACGCTGCTGCGGCACGGCATCCCCCCCGAAGAGCGTGAATCCCTGGAAGAGCAAACGCTGCAAGAGCGCAACCTCTCGGCCATTGTGGTGAACACCGGGGGCATCGGCACCTTCCCCAGCGTCGTATCGTCAGAGGCCAGTATGCGCCACGCCCTGACCACTACCGCCCACGAGTGGCTGCACAACTGGTTCTTCTTCCAACCGCTGGGGCAGCATTTCTGGGACAGCCCGGAAATGACCACGCTCAACGAAACGGCGGCCACTCTCGGCGGATGGGAAATAGGTGACCGGGCCTACGCCGCCATGACGGGAGTTGTGGTTGACCGGCAGCCGCCGTCACCGCCCGCCGCGCCCAACCCCGACGCCTTCGACTTCAACGCCGAGATGCGGGAGACCCGCCAGCGCACCGAGGAACTGCTGGCCAAGGGCCGCATCGCCGAAGCCGAGAGCTACATGGAAGAGCGCCGCCTGAAGTTGCTGGATCACGGCTACCGGATTCGCAAAATCAACCAGGCGTTCTTCGCCTTCTACGGCTCCTACGCCACCAGCGCCGCCTCGGACAGCCCGATCGAGGACCAGTTGCGAGACCTGCGCCAACAAAGCGCAACGTTGAGAGAGTTCCTGAACACGGTGGCCCGGTTCTCAACCTACAATGAGTTTCTAGAGTATCTGGGAAGGTGAAATTCCCGCCAAAGACTCGTCCCTAGGCGTCCCAGAAACAATCGTCAGCGCCGCGCAGATTCCTTGAGGTCTTTAAGCAATTCCGGAGGAAGATCGACGCCTAGCTCCACCAATTCTCTTAACGCCGACTCCCAGCCTTCCTGCCGTCCCGTTTCGATGCCTTCCTGCCGTCCTTCCTGCCGCGCTTGGTCCATGTCTTTCTTACGTTGCGCCAATGCCCAAAGCATCCTGACCGTTACCTCCAAAACCAAGATGGACGACCCGTAGACAATCCCTCCCAGTGGCGCCGTCTGCCCTCCAAAGACTCGCCCCTAGGCGTCCCAGAAATAATCGTTAGCGCCGCGCAGATTCCTTGAGGTCTTTAAGCAATTTAGGGGGAAGATCGACGCCTAGCTCCACCAATTCTCTTAACGCCGACTCCCTGCCTTCCTGCCGTCCTTCCTGCCGCGCTTGGTCCATGTCTTTCTTACGTTGCGCCAATGCCCAAAGCATCCTGACCGTTACCTCCAAAACCAAGATGGACGACCCGTAGACAATCCCTCCCAGTGGCACCGTCTGCCCTGTCAGCGCCATGGAATCAAGAGTGCTCCACCATCGCCCTCCGCCGACTGAAAAAATCAGCAGCCAAGTTACAACCAGTGTACCGAGAGGAGAAATCGCCAAGTGCAGTCTGAACCAGTTTTCGCGCAACCATTCCACTAATTCAGTATAGCACTGCTTCTGTTAATGGATATGTTACGCTGGGCATAGCACATAGTAATTAGAGCAATGCCGGTGAACTTCCTGCTAGGAAGCCGCTTCACCCTCCGGGCTACCGCAGCACGCGCTCGTCGCCGGAGCGCCGGGTAATCTGTTCTTGGTCCATACGCTCCAGCAGGGGCAGTATGTACTTGCGGCTGGTGTTGAACAGGGTTCGGGCTTCGGCGACGGTGATGCTGCCCCTTTCTTGAAGGTGCTCCACGATTCGCCCAGTCATCTCGCGGTATGCGCCGGTGGTGAATACCACCGAATCGCCGACGCGGACCACCTTGCCCTGCTCTGCCAGCGCGCCCAACAGCTCAGTGTCCAGCGGCTGGTCTGTGGGCGGCGAGTAAGGTTCGCGCTCCAGGGATTGCAGGAACCGGGCGGCCTGCTGCTCCATCTGGGGGGTGAAACGCACTTCGTGGCCGGGCAAACGCACCGCCTGGCCGTCTTCGGTCACGAAGCCCTCGGCAGTCAGCCGCGCCAGCGCGCGTAGGTAGACTGGCTGCGACAGTCCCAAGCGGCTGCGGATTTCCTGGGCCGGCGCTCCCTTTCGCAATGCAAACTGGTCGTGATAGGAGCGCAGTACGGTTGCCAGCCTGCCTTTGAGCGTACCCCAGCCCAAAGCCGAGTAGACCACCGCGTCGCCGTCAGTAGCCAGTTCGCCCAAGGCTACTAGCTCGCCTTCTTCCGCTAGGGCCGCCGCCCGGTCCAGGGCTTCCTCCCGGGGCAGGTTGGCTCGGCGGGAAAGCTCAGCAAGGCCGCATGGGCCCCACTGCTCGGCCACGCTGACAATCACGTCCTCGCTGGCGCCCTCGTCCAGCAACATCAGCCGCTCGGAGACGTCGGCGTCGAAGCGGCGGTGCCGACGGCGCGGGTTGGGGTCCACCACCTGGCCGCCGCCCAAGGTGCTATCGGCAGAACGCACTACGAAGTAGTCGCCCTTCACTACTGGCAGCGGTTCCGACAGCAGCAACTGCACCCATCCCTCAGCCCCGGCCTCCAGCCGTTCGGCGTCCAGCAGGCGCACGCGGGCCGGCGATTCGCTGGTAAACAGGTGGAAGGTCACGCCCTCGTTGTGTTTCAGTGAATGAGGAGTGCTGTTCACCATCCGCAGCCGGGCGTCCACTCGCCAGGCCGGGCGAAGCCAGCCGGGGGATGTCAGTATTTCGCCGCGCTGGATGTCGTCGCGGGAGATGCCGGACAGGTTAACTGCCAGCCTCACGCCCGGTTCGGCAGCGCTCACCCGCGTCTTGTGGCTCTGCAACCCCCGGATTCTGGCCCTCTGCCGGGACCCGGACATCTCGACTTCTTGACCCACCGCCAGCGAGCCGTCGATAAGCGTGCCGGTAACCACTGTGCCGAAGCCTGAGATGGTAAAGCAGCGGTCTATGGGCAGCCGGGGCCGGCCCAGGTCCCGGCGCGTTTCAGTGTCGTCCAAAATGCCGTCTATCGTCGCGCGCAGTTCGTCAAGCCCCGCGCTGGTATAGGCCGAGACGCCTACCATTGGGCAGCCCTCAAAGGACGTGCCTTGCAGCGCGTCTTCAACCTCGGCCTTGACCAGGTCCACCAGTTCGGCGTCTACAAGGTCAGTCTTCGTAACCACCACCAGCCCGCGTGTCACCTGAAGTATGTCAAGGATAGCCAAATGCTCGCGGGTCTGAGGCATGACGCTCTCGTCGGCGGCAACGATGAGCAAGGCCAAGTCTATGCCGCCCACGCCGGCCAGCATATTCTTGATGAACCGCTCATGGCCCGGCACGTCCACGATGCTGACCTCCCGGCCACTGGGCAGCGTCATCCAGGCGAAGCCCAGATCGACAGTCATCTCCCGCTCTTTTTCCTCTGGGAGCCGGTCGGGGTCAATGTTGGTCAACGCCTTGACCAGCGTAGACTTGCCGTGGTCAACGTGCCCGGCAGTACCGATAACGTACATCGCAGTCTATCCTAACGCCCTGCCCCGTCAACGTATCCCAAGTAGTGGACCTCCGGGCAACTGCCAGCCGGAAATATATCCCAATCCGGCAGTTTAGAAATGGGGGGGACATAGCCCATTTCGTCATCGGTCCATTCCGGCTTCCACTCCCGATACCGTTCCTGTTTAAGTTCGTCTTTTCCCAAAGGACGAACTTCGTTTGCCTTGAAATCTCTCAAGACCGCAGTAAAGCCGGTTTGCACAACAAATTCCACCATGTAAGCCTCATTTTCGCCATACACCAGAACGACCGTACCTAAATCTCCCTTATTGAGATATGTGCCGTCGATGTCTCGGGTAAGGGCGACGACATCTAACTCTTCTATCATAGATTACTCGCCTCTTCTCGCCGCCTTGGATATGCCGTCGCTAGAGAAGGCGTACTTCCGCCGTAGGCAGGTGCGCACCAGCAGTTCGCCGCCACTAGGGGGCTGAAGCAGCCCATATATTACATAGTTGACGCCAAATGGAGTGTTCTTAGACTCGGTTACTGGCTGAGTCCGCGCAATTTCAATAAGCTCTCTGATCAAAGTAGCGATATTACTTTCATTATAGCCTCTCCGTCTGAGCAAGATGGCTTTGCCGCGCCCGCGAGGATTACTCTCGTTCAGCAGGTAACGGGTGATCTTGGCTTCTGGGACGTAAGCGAGGTGGCGGTTGGGAAGCTCCATTGCACTACAATACCACGCCGCTTGGGGCTGTCACAGAAATCGGGTGAAGACTTGGTTGGCTATCAGGTAGGCGGACTCGTGGAGGCGGATGGTGTCGCCTTCCCGGCGCAACAGGCCCAGGGTGAGCAGTTCCTCAATTTCCGCGCGGTAGCGGGCGGCGAGGTCCCGGCCGACGGCGGCCGAGGCTTGGGGCAAGTCCAGCCCGTCCAGCAGGCGCAGGCCGAGGAACATGGTCTCGGCGCAGGCGGTGTCCGCGCCGATATGCTCCCAGCCGTCCACGGTTCGCGCCTCGGCCAACTCCGGCTCGCCGAAGGTGTCCCACGGCCCGGCGGACGCCTGCCGCCATTGGGACTGCCGGTTAGCGTAGTCGCGGGGAGAAAGGGCCGTCCAGAACCGGTAGGCGCCCAAACGGGAATGCGCCCCAGGCCCGACGCCCAGATACGGCTCGTTTCGCCAGTAGATGATGTTGTGCCGGGATTCCTGCCCCGGATGCGCCCAGTTGGAAATCTCGTAGTGGCGGTAACCGGAGGAGGCCAGAGCCCGCCGGGCCAGTGCATACATATCGGCGGCCAGGTCGGGGTCGGGTTCGGGGATTTTGCCTTGATCCGCCCAGAGTCGCATGGGAGTGCCTTCCTCCAGCGTCAGGGCGTAGAGCGAGATATGTTCCGGCGCCAGGGCGGCCAGCCTCGCAATTGTATCCTCCCACTGCGCCTGGTTCTGGTGGGGCAGGCCGTACATCAGGTCGAGGTTGACGTTGCCGAAGCCGGCGGCGCGGGCCGTCTGAAACGCCTCGATTGCTTCGTCTGCGTTGTGACGGCGCCCCAAGAGTTGCAGCAGGCCGTTGTCGAGGCTCTGCACGCCGATGCTGAGGCGGTTTACGCCCTGCCGCAGCAGACCGCAACAGGCGGCGGCGTCTAGGTCGCCGGGATTGGCTTCGATGGTAACCTCGGCCCCTGCGCCGATGGCAAAGGCGTCGGATGCGGCGTCCAGGATTGCGGCAATGTCTCCGTCGGGCAGATACGATGGCGTGCCCCCGCCGAAGAAGACGGTTCGCACCGTCGGGCGGCCCAGCGCTTGCCCCCACAGCCGCAGCTCGCCGGTCACCGCCTCGCGGTAGCTGCTCATCTGCTGCTCGATGCCCTGGTAGGTGTTGAAGTCGCAGTAGGGGCACTTGGTCTTACAGAAGGGGACGTGGATGTATAGCCCCATGCCGGGCGCGGGAACAATTTCGCTCCCGGAGCTGCGCATGCCGGAGTCGTGGGGAGAGGAGACGGGATGTGACTGTGACTCGGTGGAAGCGATAATACTACTCCCCAAGGGAGGAGAGGGGCCGCGAACCCGGCGCCTCTGTTACCGGATTGGGGGCCGCCTCATTCGAAAGGTGGAAGCCGCTACTTGTCATCAATAATGCGTCCGGTGCCGTCAACCACGTTGTTCGGGTCGGTGTCCTCGGGACGGTTAGACGGCGGAATGACGCCGTTATGCTCGTCCACCACCTCTTTGGGCGACAGCTTGACCAGCAGCAACAGGGCCATTGCGATGAAAATCAGGTCGTCGAACCGGCCCAGGATGGGAACGCTGTCCCTGACCAAATCTATCGGCGAGACGGCGTAAAGGATGGCCACGGGCAACAATAGGCGCAAAACCAGCGGCACCCGCTTGTCGAAGCTGAGCCGCCACACTAGGCGCGCGAATTTGATCACCGCCGGCAGAAACCTGGGAAACAGGAACAGCAGGATAGGAACAGCTATCCGGTAGAACATGGCGAATCCCTCCGCGTTCCTCCATTCCGTTCAATTATAGGGCAACTTATGATAAGTTTGTACCAGCCCTTGCCGCCGGCCCGCTGCCGGGAATCGCCCATGCACCGGATTGGAGCCTTTGCTGATGACTGACTACAGTTCCTTGCGAACCATTGATGACCTGCGAAACAGCGGATACGAGGTTCGCCCTGTCCGTGAAGAGATACGCAACAACCTCATTGCCCGGATTCGCGCCGAGGAAATGGTGTTCCCCGGCATCATCGGATTCGAGGAATCCGTTATTCCGCAACTGGAAAACGCCATCATCGCCGGACAGGACATAATCCTGCTGGGGGAGCGGGGCCAGGCCAAGTCGCGCCTGATTCGGAGCATGGTCGGCTTGCTGGACGAGTTTATCCCCAAAATAGCCGGTTGCGAAATCAACGACAACCCCTATCATCCCATCTGTCAGGTTTGCCGCAACCGGGTGGCCGAGGAGGGGGACTACACCCCCATCGAGTGGCTGCCCCGGGAGGAGCGTTACTCGGAAAAGCTGGCAACCCCCGACATTTCCATCGCCGATCTCATCGGCGAGATTGACCCTATCAAGGTGGCGGAGGGGCACTACCTCTCCGACGAACTGGTTATCCACTATGGGCTGGTTCCCCGCACCAACCGGGGCATCTTCTGCATTAACGAACTGCCTGACCTGGCCGAGCGCATCCAGGTGGGCTTGTTCAACCTGATGGAAGAGCGGGACATTCAGATAAAGGGCTACCGCATCCGCCTGCCTCTGGACGTCTACGTAGTCTCTACGGCCAACCCGGAAGACTATACCAACCGCGGCCGCATCGTCACCCCGCTGAAGGACCGCTACGGGTCCCAGATTCACACCCACTACCCCCGAAACTCCAAGGACGAAATCGCCATCATGGAGCAGGAGCGCAACCGCTTCCCCGACGAAGACCGTTTGGTGATTCCCGACTACATTAAGCGCATCCTGGCCGAGATTACCGCCCAAGCCCGGTTGAGCAGTGAAATCAACCAGCGCTCCGGCGTCAGCGTCCGGGTCTCCATCGCCAACTACGAGACCTCCCTCTCCAACGCGGTCCGCCGCAGTATCATCAACAACGAGGAGTGGGCCTGCCCCCGGGTCAGCGACCTGACCTACATCGTGGCGTCCTTCGCCGGCAAGATAGAACTGGAGACCTTCGAAGATGGCCGCGAGTCGCGCGTTACCGACGACCTGACTCGTCGCGCCGTGTTGCGCGTTTTCGGGGCCAGCTTCAACCTGGATGACCTGGAGGACATCATAATGTCCTTCGACCTAGGCCAGACTGCCCTCACCGGAAGCGACCGTCCTGCGGCGGAATATCCGGCGATTGTGGCTTCCATCAACGGTCTGGCCGGGGTAGTGACGCAACTGACCGACGGCGACCAGCGCCCCGAGGTCATCGCCGCCGCCGTGGAATTTGTCCTCGAGGGCCTGCACCTGAGCCGACGCCTCAACTGCGACCGTTCCGGCGACGGCTACCGTTACACGCGATAGGGGCGGCTAGAGCTTCTGCATGGACTCCCGCACTTCTTCGAGGTAAGGGTTGCCAGCCTGACGCCGGGCCGACACGAAAATGTCGCCCACTACCGAATAGTAATACGAATCCGGGTCTGCGGAATCGCCGGCGGCAAGGCCCAACGTCTCGCCGCCGGAGTCCATCATGTCGAGGACAAATACCGCTTGCTTCCCGGAGAGAGCCCCTCGAATTACAAAGCAGAGGTCCGGGAACGTCAGCCGATAGGCGTAGGAATACCTGGATCCGGCGTATTCCCAATTAACTGGGCCAGATTTGGCGCGCTCCTGGAACGCTGCCAATACTTCGTCCGGGCTTAACCTGGCCATAACAGCCCTCCCTCAATCCAGCCCTAACATTCTCACCTGGAGTTCAGGAATCAACCCTGTCTCCAAACCTGACAAAGCAACGTTGAATTCGCTGACTTTCTCCAGCGGCAAGTTGCCTTCAAGACTGTCAGCAAAACTCTCCATGTCAGTGATTGCGGAAGAGGCGTTCCGAATCCGCTCACGGAGGCTGCCGGTTAAATTCGGATGGCGAAGCCCGATATCTGAAAGACTGGATGTGATGTCGCCATAATAAACGAATGCCCGTTGCTTGTCGCCTCGCCGGTGAATGTCCTTCAACTCTTGGATTTTCTCGCGCAAGGCAGCCAGTTCGGTTATAGTCAAATCGCGCCGGATTGCCCGCTCCGCCGACTCCGACGCCTCTTTGGCCGCCCGCGTTTCGCCGCGCAGCTTCCGCAGTTGCAGTATGGCGAACCCCAACCCCAGCAGCGAAACTACAACCCCGGCGATGCTGGCTGAGTTCCCAATGTCTGCGAACATTGTTTGGCGCTTTACGCGGTGAGCGCCAGTTCTAGCTGGCCGGACTGGGGCTTGGCCGCGGCGCGGGGGCGGGCCGGCTTCTCCTCGGTCAAGCTGAATTCCAGTTGGCCGCGCACCGGCTTTGGCGCAGGGTTCCGCTCCCGGCGGTTTAACCCCCAGCGGCGCCGCTCGCGGTCAACGATGGACATCACGCTCTTGGTGTACTCCTCAGGCGCGTAGGTCTTGCGGTAGAGCTTGGCGTAGCCCTGCTCCAAGTGCGGATAGGTCTCCCGCAGCATGGGCATGAACCACTCCCGCGAGCCGGGTTTGAGGAACAGCACATTGGAACCCAAGAATTGCGCTCCATGGGCGTGGGCGGCGGCGGCCACCGCGGCGATGTTCCCCTCGTGGTCGCTGATGCCGGGGAGCAGCGGGGCCATCATCACGCCGGCGTTGATACCGTTCTCTGCCAGGAACTGCATGGCCTCCAGCCGGGCCTGTGGCGCGGGCGCGCCTGGCTCAGTCAGCTTCCAGACCTCTTCGTCAACGCTGCCTACACTGAAGTTCACGCTGACCTCGGCGACTTCACTGAGCTGCTGAAGCAGATCAACGTCACGCCGGACCAGTACCCCCTTGGTGGTAATCGAGGCAGGGTTGGCGAAGTCTGCCAGAACCTGGAGCACGCCGCGGGTAAGCTGGTATTCCGCTTCGGCAGGTTCGTAGGGGTCGGAGGCGGTGCCGATTGCGATGGACTCGCCGCGCCAACTGGAGCGTTTCAGTTCCTGCCGCAGCACCTGCGGAGCGTTGACCTTGGCGAACACCCGCTGTTCAAAGTCACGTCCGGCGTCCATGCCCCAATACTCGTGGGTCGGTCTGGCGTAGCAGTAGTTGCAGGCGTGACGGCACCCTCGGTAGGGGTTCAGCGTCCACCGGAAAGGGAAGGACGGAACATCCAGCCGGTTGAGCAGAGTCTTGCAGTGGATTTCCGTTACTTGAGCTGCTGCCATGATACTACCTCTACTACTGTTAGAAAACATCTGTTCGTATCGTAGAAGACCAAGGCAGGGGCGTCAATGAGCAACTGTCAGTAAACAAGATCCGGTGCAAATTCCCTGGGCGGCGTTGAAAGAAGAGGCCCGGCGTCCAGGTGCGAAACGCCGGGCAGTTAAGCTAACTGGAGAGGGCAGGCTCTTGTTCGTTCTGGAGGTCCCGGGGCGTGAAAGCAGGAATGTCCAACTCGCGGCCATTCACCAAGAAAATAACCTGTTCGGCGATGTTGGTGGCGCGGTCCGCGATGCGCTCCAGGTCGTGAGCCACCCAGAGCAGATAGGTCGCCCGCTGAATAGTGTGCGGGTCCTCAATCATAAAGAGCAGCAGTTCGCGGTAGACCTGGTCGTAAAGGGCGTCTACTTCATCGTCAGCCTGGCATACCGCTGCGGCTTTCGCCGTGTCGCGCTTGAGTAGCGCGTCGATGCTGTCGTGCAACATCGCCGTGGCCTTTTCGGCCATGCGCGGGATGTCGATGAGGGGCTTGAGCGTCTGCGCGTCGCCAATGGAGAGGCTAATCTTGCCGATGCCCTCGGCGTAGTCGCCCATGCGCTCCAGTTCGACGCCGATGTGCAACAACGCGATAATCGCCCGCAGGTCACGGGCAACCGGCTGCTGGGTGGCGATGAGATGAATACACCGGTCCTCGATTTCGGACTGCTTCCGGTCGATGTAATCGTCGTCGTCAATCACCTTTTGGGAGGTAGCGAGGTCCCGTTTCTTGAGTGCTTCTACGGAGCGGTTAATCGTCTCGCTGACGAAGCAGGCGAGGTCATTCACCTCACCTTCCAAGTCAACCAGCTTCAGGTCGAATTCTTCCCGGCGAGTGGGTACAGGCATAGCTTTCCCCCCGGCACAAATGCCGGTAGCCCACCCACTATATCGGCTATACCCGAGTCCAGAAGGGGGGGCGTTGGCGCTGCGCCTCTAACAAAGTCTCGTCCAAAAGTTCGAGTTTTGCCCCCGAAACCGGAAGCGAAGAAACAGTATATCCAATAGTGCCGAACACTGTCAAATTGGTGTAGTAGCCATTGTAGACCTGCAACACTAACTGGCCGAAAAACTCGGAGGAGGATTCCTCCACCGACCGCAGCGCCGCGTCCTGCGCGTCGCCGGGCAGCGCGGCGAAACCGTCGGGGCCGCGTTCGGCGGCGGCGATTTCGATGGCCGACAGCCCTTGAACCAAGAGCCGGATCAGGCCCGGTTCGCCAACGGCCACCGATTCCACGAAGTCGCCAATGCCCAAGGCCCCGGCGCCGGGCCGGTTGCCTTCGGCCGGGATAATGCGGTCCAGCGCCGCGTCCAGCAACTCACGCTGCGCCGGTGAGAATACCTGACGGGTTGTGCTCATTTTTCCGTTCCTTATATTGGAATCCTCATCCAGTCCCGGCCTTTACTGTTGTCCCCTGTTTTTGCCGGTTCCGAAATTATTTCATTATGCCCAAGGACAGGGCGCACGGCTGTGCGCCCCTACGGATATGGCCGTATCTGAATATCAACCCCTACCGCGGTATGATCGGCAGCACGATGTGAGAGGGGTATTGCGCTGAGTGATGCACCGTTTGACGGGCGGTTTCAAGCCGGGCGTCTACTCCGATGGGCGCGCCGGTGTTGGGGTTGCGGTCGAACCGGGGGAAGTTGCTGCTGGAAATCTCCAGCCGCAGCCGGTGGCCCGCAAACAGAACGTGACTGGTGGCCCACAGGTCGATTTCGTATTGGTAGACCCGCCCTGGCTGAATGAGCGACGGCTCGGCCACCGAGGTGCGGAAGCGGGCGCGGACTATGCCGTCCTGCAAGTTGTGGGCGTATCCGTCGGGCCGTACGTCCACCAGCTTGGCGGTGAAGTCGGTGTCAACGGCGGTGCTGGCGGCATACAGCGTTACGCTGATGGGGCCGGTAAGCTCCAGGTCGCGCTCCAGCGGCTCCGAGGTGTAGACCAGCACGTCCTGCCGGGCCTCGACCTCCCGCTGGTCGGCCACCCCCTGGGGGATGATCAAGGTGCTGCCGCCTCGCGTCGGCACCGGGTCGGCGGGGTCGTAGGTGTAGCTGTCTGGCGGCTCGCCCCCTGGCGGCGCGGTGGACAGCCCGCCCGCGCCGTTCAGCGTGTTGGCCGGGCCATCGGCGTGAAGATACCAAGGGGTGTAGTGAGTGCGGGCCAGCGGCCAGTCCTGCTCGGCCCGCCAGCGGTTCTCGCCCATCACGAATATCTGCACCGGAGGCTCGTCCATCACGCCGGTCTCAATGTCTTTCAACCAGTAGTCGAACCAGCGGAGCAGATGCTCGTGCAACTCGATGCGGGCCTCGGGGCCGAAGTCTATGTCGCCGGTGTCGCGGGAGGTGGGCGCGGTGTATGGCCGGATGTGCGCCCACGGGCCGATTAGCAGCCGCTGGCTGCGTCGCGCCTCGGCGGTGGCGGCCCGGTCGCGCAGCGCCTGATAGCCGTTCAGCGCCCCCTCCATGAAGATGTCATACCACGAGCTGACGTGGAACATCGGCAGGGAGATCCGGTCGGCGTGGCGCAACAGGTTGACCCGCGACCAGTACGGCCCGTCCCGCTCTTGGTCGAAGTACTCGGCGAAGTAGGGAGCGGCCTCCTTGAGCCGGTCAATCCAGTCGCGCAGGGGCAGGTGAGAGAACCAGGCGTCGGTCAGCGGTTGGGCGAAGTTGTCGGGCGGCAGGACGTACTCGTCCATCTGCGCCAGCAGGTCCTCCCGGCCCGCCCGGAGCAGGGTGTTGCGGCCCTTGTGGATGGCGTAAGGCACCATCCAGCCCCACTCCATCGCGCCGCCGGTGTGGTAGACCCAGCTCTGATGGAAGTCCGCCGAGGCCGACACCGGGGCCATGCAGCGCAGATGCGGCGGGCGTGGCCCGGCGGCCAGCGTGTACTGCGTCGCCCCCAGGTAGGACTGGCCGGTCGTCGCCACGCGCCCGTCGCACCAAGGCTGGCGTGCCGCCCATTCCACGGTGTCGTAGCCGTCCTGTCCTTCCTGAAACAGCGGGTCGTAGTAGTCGCCCTCCGAGTCGAACCGGGCACGGCAGTCCTGGCTGACCACCACATAGCCGCGTTGGGGAAAGAACCAGATGGAATGCTCCTGATTGTCGGCGTAGCCGTCCTTGCCATACGGCCCGCGCGTAACCAGCGCCGGAAAACGCCCCGTCGAGTCGGGGCGGTAGATGTCGGTAGCCAGACGCGCGCCGTCACGCATTGGCACCATAACGTTGCGCTCGCGGATCACCCGGTACTGCTCGGCCTGCGCCATATCCGGCCCCCTTTTTTTGCCGCCCTAGTCTAGCACAACGGGGGGTAAACCCCTAGCGGGAGCGCTGGTCCCGGTAGTTGGGAGCGTCTATCGCCACCCACTCAACCACCATGCTGTCGATCATGCGGGAGGAGATGCGTGGCTTGCCTTCCTCCAGCTCTTCCATGGTCGAGGCCGTGGTGATGACGGTCGCCAGCCTGGCCTCATGGCGATGAACAACGATTTGATACAGCTTCTCCTCGGCCCACGGAGTGCTGTTTTCCGCTCCCAGGTCATCGAGAATCAGCAGCGGAACGTTCAGCACTTGCTCGAAAAGCTCATCGAATCCCATGGGGCTGTCGGGACTGTAGGTCATCCGAAGATGGTCCAGCAGCGTCGGCACGAAGGCGAAGAAGACTTGCCGCCCCTGACGCAAACTCTCCCCGGCGATGGCCACCGCCAGATGCGTCTTGCCGGAACCGCGATTGCCGGTGAAAAGGAGCCATCCTTCGGGGAAAGTGGCGAACGTCCGGGCGGCCTCCAGCGCGCGCTCCAGTCCTTCCCGGTCTTTCTTGGTGGCCCTGCGTCCCCCGGCGACATCGAAGTTGGCGAAGGTCATGCGGGCCAGCATCTCGGAGCGCACTTCGCCGATGCCCAAAGCCAGCCGGCTGTTGAAGTGGCCCAACTGCAAGACGGTGGAGTGTCCATCAGCGGCCACCAGCCGGGTACGCAGCGATTCATCCAGCCGCGTCAGCGGCCCACGGACGGTTACGACAGTGGGCAGGCTGTTGTTGTAGCGGTGGTTGACGACCTGAAACAGCTTTTCCTGCGCCCACGGCGTGGAGCTGTGGGCGCCGAGGTCATCGAGTACCAGCATGGGAGCGTTGCGCACCTGCTCAAACAGGTCGTCGTAGGCTATTTCACTGTTGGGCGAGTAGGCGGCTCGCAGGTGGTCCAGCAGATCGGCCACCATGATGAAGAAAGTAGCCTGCTGCCGCTCGATGCAGCGGTTGGCGATGGCGGCTGCCAAGTGGGTCTTGCCGCTGCCGGAAGGTCCAGTAAGGACCAGCCAGCCCTCCGGGTTTTCGGCGTAGGCCGCGGCCTGGGGCAGCGCTTCGGCGAACAGACGCCGCGCCGCCACATCGGCCAGCGGCCCATCGGGACGGGTTGCGCCGAAGGTGAGACGAGAGAGTGCGCCCAGGTTGCTGTACCGGCGCAGCGACTCCATGCGGGAGGTCAGCGAGTCTTCGGTCTGCCGGCACTGGCAGGGCGTGGCCTTTCCGAAGTCGGCGTGCCCCACGGGGACGCGCTGGGTCACCCAGCCGCTGCCGTTGCAGTGTATACAGTGGTCAGCGCGCGCCGGTTCGGGGGCCAGCGCGGCCCCGGCGCCGTTCGTAGTCTTGGCTATACTTCTTTCGCTGATTCTGCGGAGAATCTCGCCCAGACTTTCCATCGTCCTTACTCCCGGCCGTCCATCCGCTCTTGCCCTCCGATCCCCAGCGGGTCAGGATGGCGGCCACGTACTGCCAACTTCGCTTGTTTTCCAGCGCCGCGATTTCAAAGGCTTCCCGAATCCAGCCCGGCGGGTAGCGCTCCTCGGCTTCCTTGAGCCGCTCGGCGACGATGGGGGTGATCATCCCGATTGTGTCTTCGTAGAGGGCGAAGATGTTCAGTCGTTCCCGCGGGCTTGCCGGCGCCTCCTCCGCTCCGGTTGCGGCGCCCAAGCCTGCGCCAGTCTCTTTCATCCGGGCCAGAGTGCGCCGGCCGGCGTCGTTGTTCAGCACGAAGACGGCCGCTTCGGGAGTGGCGCCGTGCACCAGAAACGTCCCGCGCCTCACGGCCTGCCGCAGCCCGCGCCTGATTTCCTCAATGGGGCCGCCGCCTCCGCCAGGCTCTACGCCTCGCAACAGGACTGTGTCGGAAAGGAATTCGTTCAACGGGGCGGCCCGTAGCCCCTGCCGTTTGTGGTGCAGCAGCCACATACCCCGCAGCGTGACCTTCAGCTCCGTCAGGTCCTGGATTTCTTCCAGCAACGGGCCGAAGAACGGGTCGGGAGTCGGCGTATAGAGCGTGTCGCGCGGGAAGCCTTCAAAAGCCATAACCAATCCACGACGGCTAATTATTCAATAAAGTGTGCTTAAATGTGTCGCAAAGTGTGCTTAAATGTGCCGCCTATACGCTGCGCGTCATCCCCGCGCAGGCTGTGGGATCCATAAGAGACGTTGCCAACATCAGTCTTGCTCGCGCAAGCAGGAATGACGGACAGCTCCCTAATAGACAGCTTCCTGATAGGCGGGGACGCGGGCAAAGGAGTCAAAGCGCACCAGGTTGTCGCGGAAATCGAGTTGTATGCTGCCGGTGGGGCCGTTGCGGTGCTTGGCGACGATGATGTCGGCGACGTTGCGGGGGTAGGGCTGCCCTGGGTGCTGCTGCTCCCATTCGTCTTCGGTGGTGTAGACATCCTCGCGGTGGATGAACATCACCACGTCGGCGTCCTGCTCGATGCTGCCGCTGTCGCGCAGGTCGGAAAGCAGCGGGCGGTGGCCGGGGCGGTTCTCCACCACACGGCTCAACTGCGAGCAGGCGATGAGGGCAACGTTGAGGTCGCGGGCCAACCCCTTGAGGGAGCGGGAAATCTCGCTGATTTCCTGCACCCGGTTAGCGCTGTAGCCGCGCCCCTGCCCCTGCCCCTGCACCAGTTGCAGGTAGTCCACCACCAGCAGGTCCAACCCATGCTCCAGCGACAGCCGCCGCGCCTTGCTGCGCATCTCCACCATTGACTGATAGGGCGTGTCGTCTATGTATACCGGCAGGTCGGACAACCGGCCGATGGTGTCAATTATGCGCTGTTCCTCAGCGGCGGCGAACAGCCCCAGCCGCAGCCGGTGGGAGTCAACCTCGGCCTCGGAGGACAGGATGCGCATACCAAGCTGGTCGCGGCTCATTTCCAGGCTGAAGATCCCGGCCCTAGAGCCGTTCTTGGCGGCATTCAAGCAGATGTTCAGGGCCAGCGTGCTTTTGCCTATGGCCGGGCGCGCGCCCAGGATTACCATGTCCGACCGCTGCACGCCGCCCAGCAGCTCGTCCAGGTCGGTGTAGCCCGACATCACCGGCCCGCCCGCATCGGTCAGCGGTTCGTCCAGCGCCCACAGGTTTTGCAGGTACTGGTCGTAAATCTGCCGCAGCGGTATGAAGCCACGGGTTTGTCCCGTGCCGCGGACGGCGAACAGCGCATCCTCGGCCTGTCTCAGCGTGGCGTCCACATCGTCAGTGTCGTTGTACCCCAACTCCGATATGCGAGAAGCTGCGGAGATGAGCTTGCGCATGGTGGAGGTGCGGGAAACGATTTCGGCGTAGTCTTCGGAGTGGGCCGAAGTGGGGGTGATGGAGACCAGGTGCGAGAGGTAGGCCATGCCGCCGACGGCTTCCAGCTTTTCAGTGCGCGACAGTTCACCGGCCAGCGTAAGCTGGTCAATGGCTTGGTCCCGCTGGAACAGGGCCATCGCCGCATCATAGCAAAGCTGGTTCCGCTCCCGGTAGAAGTCGCCGGGTTGCAGCATCGGGGCGACGCGCGTAAAGCACTCGCCATCAATCAGCAGCGAGCCGATTACCGCCTCTTCCGCCTCTAGGTCATGCGGAAGCAGCTTTTCCGCGTACATGGTCACGGTTATTCTTCGGCCCCGGCGATAACGCGAATCGTCGCCGCGATGTCGGTAGAGAAGCGCAGGATGATGTCGTACTCGCCCGGCTCGCGGATGGGTTCGGCGATCTCAATCCAGCGCCGCTCGATCTCGCGGCCGGTGACCTCGGCCAGCGCCATGGAGATGTGGGTGCTGGTGATGGCGCCGTAGTAGCGTCCGGTGGGGGTAATGCGGGCTTCCACGGTTATCTCGGTGTTTTCCAGAGCCTCTTTCAGTTCTTCCAGAACCGTGGTCTCGCGCAGCCGGACCTCGTCGCCTGCCGTCTGGATCTTGTGCAGGCGCTTCAGCACCTCCGGCGTGGACATCACGGCCAGGCCCTGGGGCAGCAGATAGTTGCGGGCGTAGCCGTCGGGCACCCGCCGGACCTCGCCGGCGCGGGCTTTGTTGGGTACGTCCTGAGTGAAAACAACTTCCATAGGAATCACATCCGTGGCGTTTTGGGATTGTCGCCATTATACGCCGACGGGCGGCGCGGCGAAAGCGGCGGCTGACACAGGATAGGCGCAGAAAGAGCCGGTTGAATGCCGCCTGAGCAATTTCCCTCTGGTACAATCACCTTGCCCGGCGCGTAATCCCCAACGCACAAGCGCGGAGCCGACTATGACCACAACCGGCCTTCGTACCGGAACCAAGATGTCCCTCGACGAGTTTCTGGCCCTCGGCGAGACCGACGGCAAATGGGAGCTCGACGACGGAGTGCTTTACATCATGTCTTCCGGCACACCTGATCATCAATATCTGGGACTCGAATTCTGTCGGCATATTCTCGACTACCTAGACAGTTTCGAGCAGCCGCCGGCCCACATTTATCAAGAAATGACCACCATCCTATCCCGGGAACTGCAACGCGCTCCCGAACCGGATATAGTCATTGTTCTCAACGAACGCCGGAACATCGTAGGCCGCAGCCGGGTCGAGGCCCCGCCCGACATCGCGGTCGAAATCCTGTCCACCGACCGCAACCGCGACTTGGTGCGAAAGCGGCAAATCTATGCCGAAGCAGGTGTCTTGGAGTACTGGCCCATAGACCCCCGCAACGACACGGTCACGCAGTTGGAACTTCGGGGCGGCGAGTATGTCGAGCGGGCCGTGCTGGGCGCCGGTGACACCCTGAGCACTCCGCTGCTGCCGGGCTTGTCCATACCGCTGGCCGATATATTCCTCCACCGCCGGCGCCCGCCGCGGGACGAGTAAAGGGGCGGTTGTGGGATTTATCAATCACCTTGCCCGCACCTTGCCCGGCGCGTAATCCCCAACGCACAAGCGCGGAGCCGACTATGACCACAACCGGCCTTCGTACCGGAACCAAGATGTCCCTCGACGAGTTTCTGGCCCTCGGCGAGACCGATGGCAAATGGGAGCTCGACGACGGAGTGCTTTACATCATGTCTTCCGGCACACCTGATCATCAATATCTGGGACTCGAATTCTGTCGGCATATTCTCGACTACCTAGACAGTTTCGAGCAGCCGCCGGCCCACATCTATCAAGAAATGACCACCATTCTGTCGCGGGAACTGCAACGCGCCCCGGAACCCGATATAGTCATCGTCCGCGAGGGACGGCCGGGCGTGCTGGACGGCAGATGGGTCGAGGGAGCACCCGACATCGCGGTCGAAATCCTGTCCACCGACCGCAACCGCGACTTGGTGCGCAAGAGACAGATATACGCCGAAGCAGGTGTCTTGGAGTACTGGCCCATAGACCCCCGCAACGACACGGTCACGCAGTTGGAACTTCGGGGCGGCGAGTATGTCGAGCGGGCCGTGCTGGGCGCCGGTGACACCCTGACCACTCCGCTGCTGCCGGGCTTGTCCATACCGCTGGCCGATATATTCCTACACCGCCGGCGCCCGCCGCGGGACGAGTAAAGAGGCGGTTGTGGGATTTATCAATCACCTTGCCCGCACCTTGCCCGGCGCGTAATCCCCAACGCACAAGCGCGGAGCCGACTATGACCACAACCGGCCTTCGTACCGGAACCAAGATGTCCCTCGACGAGTTTCTGGCCCTCGGCGAGACCGACGGCAAATGGGAGCTCGACGACGGAGTGCTTTACATCATGTCTTCCGGCACACCTGATCACCAATTTCTGATGGGCCTGTTCTCCCGGAGTCTCCACGACTACCTGGACGGCTTTGAGCAGCCGCCAGCCCAGTTCTATCACGAAATGACCACCATCTTGTCCCGGGAGCTGCAACGCGCCCCCGAACCCGATATAGTCATTATCCTCAACGAACGCCGGGACATCGTAGGCCGCAGCCGGGTCGAGGCCCCGCCCGACATAGTGGCCGAAATCCTGTCCACCGACCGCAACCGCGACTTGGTGCGCAAGAGACAGATATACGCCGAAGCAGGTGTCTTGGAGTACTGGCCCATAGACCCCCGCAACGACACGGTCACCCAGCTCGAACTGCGGGGCGGCGAGTATGTCGAGCGGGCCGTGCTGGGCGCCGATGACACCCTGACCACTCCGCTGCTGCCGGGCTTGTCCATACCGCTGGCCGGTATATTCCTCCACCGCCGGCGCCCGCCGCGGGACGAGTAAAGGGGCGGTTGTGGGATTTATCGAGAGTGTCGAGGAACATTGCCTGCCCATCCGCCGGGCCATCTTGGAGCATCCTTTCGTGCAAGGCATCGGGCAGGGCGATCTGGACGAGGAGCGGTTCAAGTTCTACATCGCCCAGGACTACGCCTATCTGATTGACTACTCGCGGGTGCTGGCGCTGGGGGCGGCACGGGCGCTGGAGCTGGACGTGATGTCGTGGTTCGCCGGGCTGCTGGACGAGACGCTGAACACCGAGATGGAACTGCACCGGGGCTACTGCGCCCAGTTCGGCATCAGCCGCGAGGAGCTGGAGAACACCCGGCCCGCGCCGACCACCGTGGCCTATACAAGCTACCTGCTGCGCGTCGCGTCGCAGGGCAGCTTCGGCGAGCTTGCCGCCTCGCTGCTGCCCTGCCAGTGGGGCTACTGGGAAATCGGCGAGCATCTGGCCCGGCAGGGCGCGCCGGCCCACGCGCCGCTCTACACCGAATGGGTCGGTATGTATTCGTCCGAAGAGTTCCGCGACCTGGCCCTGTACCTGCGGACGCTGACCGGGCGCTTGGGCGACGAGGCCAGCCCAGCGGAGCAGGCCGCGATGGAACTGGCCTACGCCACCAGCCTGCGCCTCGAGCACCAGTTCTGGGACATGGCCTGGAACCTTGAAGCCTGGCCCGTTTGATTAAACACAGAGCGCACAGAGAAATTTCGGAGAACTAAAAAAATCTCTGTGTCCTCTGCGGTTAATTAACTTTTGACGGCCCGGAAAATCCAGCAAGGCCAAGAAAACAGGAAGTCGCCGTCCTCCTCCGGTTCCCCGACTTGGAACGCCTCTTTCACCTCGGGCGTGGCCTCCTGAAACTCTCGCCGCAGCGCCGCCGCTTCCTCGTCCACCACTTTCGTTCGGGTCACCCAGTCGTTGAACCAGAGGTAGACCCGTTCGTTCTCGCTGCCCGCAACCTCGAAGCCCCTATCGGCCAGCAATTGGCGAATCACCGAGATTTTGCGGTTCTGTATGTGGCTGAAGTCGCGCCGCAGCTCGATGTCGTTCATCCAGTCGGCGACGGCGGCGTCCTCCGGCGCGATGCTGTCGGCAATCACCAGCGAGCCGCCGGGCCGCAGTGTCCGCCTAGCTTCGTTCAGGGCCGCCTCGAAGTCGCGGAAATGATGGGCGGCGACGCGGCAGGTTATCAGGTCCAGGGCGCCGTCGGCGAAGGGCAGGGACTCCGCGGCGTTCTGGCTCAGCGACAGGTTGCCCAGTCCCCGCTCGCTGCTGATTCGCTTGGCCTGCCGGAGCATGGGCTGGGTGATGTCGGTGGCAACCACGCGCTCGGAGACCTCGGACATAGCGAAGGCGGTGAACCCGGCCCCCGTGCCAATGTCCACGGCCCAGCGGTAGGGGGTTGTGCCTTTCAAGAAGTCCGGGCCGGTCAGCCGTTGCACGGAATCCAGGCTGTCGTCGCGGATGTGCACCTTGCTGGCGGCGTAGACTCCCGCCTGCGGCCCGAACATCTGCTGGGCCAGGGTGCCGCCGGTCTGTTCACGGTTCTGAGTCATGGGTACTCCATTGAATAGGGGCATGAATAGGGGCAGGCTTGAAGCCTGCCCCTGTGGTTGCGTGCCTGATTTTCCGCCCTCACCCTGCCTTCTCCCGAAGGAGAGGGGGATGTTGGGACTAGACCAGCACCGGCTGGTCGTTCTTCTGGTAGACCTGGAAGCGGTGCCGCATGGTGTCGGCGATGACGACTCGGCCGTTGTCGTCCACCTTCACCGCCACGGGGGCCCAGAGTACCTTCTCGGGGGTGAAGTCGCGGACGCCGTTCCGCTGTCGGATCATATCAGGGTTGGACGCAATCTTCTGCTCGCCCAGCTTGGACAGGGCGGCATCGCCAGTGAACTCGGTGATGAACCGCCCTTCGGGGGTCAGCACCTGCACCCGGTTGTTGAGCCAGTCGGCCACATAGATGTCGCCGTCCTTGTCCACCGCCACACCGGTCGGGCGGTTGAAGAGACCCACAGGGCGGTTGACCAAGTGGAAGCCGCCGTGCTCACGGGCGACGGAAGCATCGCCGCCGGTGCCGGGCTGTCCGAAGCTGGCCAGCCACTGCCCATCGGGAGTGAAGGACTGGACGCGGTCGTTGCGCCAGTCGGCGATGAAGATGTTGCCGTCCTTGTCCAGGCCGATGCCCCACGGGGTGTTTAGCTCGCCGGGGCCGCTGCCGAAGCTGCCGAACTGGGAGATGTACTTCCCGTCCAGCGTGAACTTCTGCACCCGGTGGTTGCGGCTGTCTACCACGTACAGTTCGTCGTCGCGGATGGCCAGGCCCGCCGGGCGGTCCAGCTCGCCGTCGCCGGAGCCGTGGGTGCCCCAGTGACCGACGTAGTTGCCATCCTTGTCGAAGATGGTGATGCGATGCAGGTATTCGTCGGACACGTAGACGTTGGTCTGGCTGTCGAGGGCGAGGGACATGGGCCACATGAACTGGCCGGGGCCTTCGCCATAGCCGCCGAACTCGGTCACGTAGTGTTCGGTCCCATCATCATCCAAGGTGAACAGGTTGATGCGGGTGCCGTCGGAACGGGACTCGTAGGAGCGGTTCACGACGAAAATCGAGTCTTCCGGCCCGAAAGCGAAATCCATCGGGTTGCGGAACCCGGTGCCCTGGAACTCGGACCGACCGGCGACAAAACTATAGGTGAACGTGCGGTCGTTGATGCCGAGAAATACACTTGCCACGGCTTGCCTCCTTATCTGTTGCAGTTGCGGGGATGGCGCCCGCCACGGCGGGCATTGAGCGCACTGCGCCTTACACTTCTACCGCGATGCGGGTGATGACACGCTGGACTACGGCGCTGATGGCGCCGATTACCCACTCCACCAGCGAAGTCACAAGGTTCCTGCCAGTGTCCACTATGGCGGATATCACCGACCTCAGTATCCCCAGAATGAACTGGAGAAGGCCCCTGCCCTCCTCAGCCTCAATTACGTCGTTTTCTTCTGGCATTTCCAAACTCACATTTCAACTTGCCGGAGCGCAGGCGCGCTTTCGCCTGCGCTCCGGCGTTTTTTTCGCTCGAATCAGCCGGGCGGCTTCCGCCCGGTTGACAGCGTCCGGCGGCTAGATGAAGCTGTGCTTCTCCCAGTTCCCGCCGACGATAGGCTGGGAATCCAAGCCCATCCAGTTCTCCAGAAGAGTGGCGTAGGTGGACCGGAAGTCGTTGTTGTGTTGCAGGTTGCCGCCGTCTTCCAGCTCGCCCGGCTCCAAGGACGGGTACTCGCCGTAGAGGCCGCCCTTGACATGTTCGCCGATGACGAAGGCCACGCCGCCGGTGCCGTGGTCGGTGCCGGAGCCGTTGTCCATGGCGCGGCGGCCGAACTCGGAGTAGAGCAGCGTTACAACGTTGTCGCTGATGTTGTGGTGGCGCAGGTCGGCCATGAAGGAGTCAACGTTGCGGGCAACGTCGTTCAGCAGGTTGGAATGCCCGACGGCCTGGTTTGCGTGGGTATCGAAGATGTTGTAGGGGGCCGTGGTGAAGAGCACGCGGGTGCCCAGCCCGGCGTTATGCACCTGCACCATGTCGCGCAGGTACCCGCCGATGTTGCCCAGCAGGTACTCTTCCTCGCCGTGATACATACTCGGAGCGGTGCTCAGGATGTCGGCGCCCATCATGGCCTCGACGCCGGTGCTGCGAATGAAGTTTTCCACCGCGCCGCGCCCGATGGCCGGGCCGTACATCCGGCCAAAGAGGTCGAGAGCTTCGTTACGCTGCTCTTCCCGCTCCATCTCGGTGAGCAGGCCGTAGCTGGTCAGGTCGCCGACGGAGGCGACGGGGACGCCCTCCATGGCCATGGCGCGAGGCAGCCCGCGGCCGAAGTTGACGCTGGTCAGCACGTTTTCCTTGTTGGGGTCAAGTTCCTTGACCAGGCGGCCCAGCCAGCCTTCCACTCCCAAGATCTCGGGCTCACAGGTGGCCCAGATGTCCATGGAGCGGAAGTGGGACAGGCTGCCGTTGGGGTAGCCGATGCCCTGGATGATGGCCAGCTTGCCCTCGTCCCAATACTTCTTAAGGGGAGCCAGGGACGGATGCAGGCCCAAGTAGTCGTTCAAGGGTACGATCATCTCTTCGGGGATGCCCAAGGTCGGGCGGTAGTCCCGGTAGCGGGGGTTGCCGTAGGGGATGACTGCGTTCATCCCGTCGTTCCCGCCGGACAGAGAGACTACAGCCAGCACCGGGTCCTTGCTGGTGGATACCATCGTCATTCCTCCGTTACTTTGCTGGTCGTTCTGTATCGTCGTTCGTCCTTCGGCAAGCTCAGGACGAGCGGTGCGCTTGGGGCCCCAACCGTCCGCGGTTCGGCAGACTCATCACGGAAGGTTGGGGCACGGAAAGTTGGGGCAATGAACATTCTTTTAGCCGAACTGGAACTCTGAGGTGGTGGCAATCATCTGGAAGGTCTCGCCGGCGCGGCGGGTGAAGTCGGCCTGTTCCGTTTCGGTGCCGTGGCGCAGGTCGCCGCCCTGGGCCAGATGGCCCACCAGTTCCTGATGGGTCTCCCCGGAAATGGTCAGCGGGCCGACCAGGTCCAGGCAGCCATCAACCATCTGCTCGGCGGTAATGCTCTCACCTTGGGCCATCAGCCGGCTGACCATCGACTGGACGCCGGGCAGGCTGGTGTCGCCCAGTATCTTGGAGGCGAAGTTGATGCGGTCAATTAGGCTGCCGCTGTTAATCCACTCGCGGCCCATGTGCCAGCCTTCAACCGTGGGCGGGTTGAGCAGGTCCAGGCCCATGTACTTGGGCTCCATTGCCACGAAGAACAGGCCCGGCTTGGGTTCGGTGTGGTCCTGGGCCATCCGCATGGTGCCGATTACCACGTCGGCCGGGCTCTTGACCTTGGCGTACCGGACTGCTTCGTCCTTGAAGAAGTCGCTGGTGAACAGCACGCGCAGCATTGGCTGGATTTCGTAGCCGGAATCGAAGTAGACCTTTTCCAAGGCTTCGATGGCGGCCATGTCGCGGGGTTCCGCTAGGCGCCATGCCGGGACCGGCGGCTCGTCGGCCACGAAGAAGTCGTAGAGCTTGCGGGCGACGAAGCGGGCAGCGGCCGGCTGCTTGCAGATGATTTCAACGACATCCCCGCCGTCCCAGTTGCCCGTCTCGCCCAAGAAAGTCTTTTCGCCGTAGTCGTGGTCCGCCGGGTCAAACCGGAACTCAAAGGGAGTCCGCCCGTAGGGGAAGACCGGGATCGTCGGAGCCAGGTTCCAGCCGGTGAAGGCGCGGGCGCAGGCCTTTACATCGTCCTCGCTGTAGTTGAAGTCCCCGTCCTTGCCGACGCCAAGGGAGAACAGCTCCAGCAGCTCACGGCCATAGTTCTCGTTGACCGCGGTCTTGTGGCTCTCGATATTGTCCAAGTAGTACAACATCGCCGGGTCGGTGGACAGCCAGAGCAGCAATTCCTTGAAGTTGCCCATGCCCTTCTCGCGGAAGGTGTCGTACTGCATGGAGGTGGTGCGGGCGTTGTCTACCTTGTTGTCCCCAGCGCAGAGGATGGTGTGCCAGAAGAGGGCCATCTTCTCTTTAAGCTGGTGCTTGTTGTTAATCATCCGGTAGACGATTTCGGTCTGCCCAGTCTCGATAGCAGCCTTGTCGAAATACGACGGATAGGCGCGATACAGCAGGTCTTCTTCGATGCCGGGGTCATCCGTTGGGTTGAGCAATTCTTCAACCACGGCGTCATAGCCTTGCTGCGCCCTAGCTTCGATCTCGTCACGGCCAGCGCCAAAGCCGGCCCGCCGCAGCAAGTGGGCCATCAAGCCAATTTCTTCCTGGGATACTGCGTTCTGCGACATCCATTCCTCCTTTATTCGGCTTCGTCCTATTCGGCTTCGTCCGAGTTTTGGCCTTCCGCGGGTGTTTACGTCCGTATCAGTGGCTGTGGCTCCCGTCCGGGCAGGCCCAGCCCGGCAATCGAACAGCAGACAAGCGAATTCGCAAGGACGCTTGCCCTATACTCACCAATTCATTTAAGCCGTTACGCCGTTCGTTGTCAATACTCATTCAAGAATAATAATGAAAGGCGCATAACATCACAAAAGCTGATTATGTTCCGATACTGAACCGGTCACTTACCCGGTACTTTCGGCGACTTTATTCATGGGCGCAGGAATATCACGCTAGACAAACAATATGCTGACATCATTGTAACGCATCAAGCGCGCCTTTGCGCAGGCGCCAGCCGCGAGAACGCGCTATATCTGGCGCAGTCGCGGGTCCAGCTTGTCGCAGAGCCAGTCGCCGAACAGGTTGACCGCCAGCACGGTCACGGCCATGGCAATGCCCGGGAACAAGGCTGTCCACCAATGCCAGCGATTCGCCGCACCTGGCGAAACGGAGCCACAGCAGCAGCCCAATGCTGATGCTGATGTTCTGCCACGGCAGCGTTGACCAATTCCTGAGGAGTCATTAGGATGCCTGCGTTATTCGGCCCCCCGTTTCCTACAGGAAGGGCTGGTCATATCCGGCTTTTGGGTGAGGGTTATGAAACTCCAGTTGCGCCATCCCAAAATACTGTTAGCGCTCCTGATTGCGATAGCGGCCGTGACCGCCGTAGGTCTTCTGTTCGCGTCCGGTGGTGATGATAAGGAGATCACGTTCACCCCTGTGCCGGTGGAGCGCTCCATTCCTGTGGTATCCGAGGAGTCGCTCCAGGAGGCGCTGGCCATTGCGAAGACCTCCGGGGTGGTGGAGAGCATCAGCGGCGGCCAGAAATGGACCTATGATTTCGTTAGTGTTGCCAGGGTCGGTGGCGCTGAGGCCGTGAGCTTTGATGTCCAGTGGGAGGAGCCGGTGGCAAGCTCGGGTCCTTGGTCCTTGGTCTGGTGTAAGAACACCAGGAAGCTCATTACGCCTGCCCGGTGGACCAACGTGACTCGGCTTGAGGTCATCGTGGATGTGGAGAACGACGAGGTGGTTGCCTACGCTCCTATGGGCCACCTTGACAACCAGCCGGTTCTAGAGACGGATTCCCATCGTGATGGAGCGGCGAAGGTCTACGACACAGCCAGTGGGGCCCTTGTATTTGAGGGAACGAATGATAGGCTGTCTTCCTACAATATGTGTCCGCCTGGCAAAGAGAATGATGAGATAGGCCGGTAATTCCTGGCTTATCCGTCCCGAGAAATCTTTGCCCGGAAGATTCTGGATAACGTACGGGGTGTAATAAATGAAAGAGGGATTGAAAGTCACTCAGATAGTTTCTCTTCTTGTCCTGGTGGCCATCGCTGCCGCTTATCTGGCTGTGTCGTTGACTAACCTGTTTTCCGGTGCATCCTTGTCCCAGGCCAGCACGGCTCCCCAGAATTCCTAGAGCTGACGGGTAGTCCGTACGACTGGGAAATCACTGGCCAGAGACATTTGGGGAACGCGGCTTCGTATACCAACATTACCAACGAGCCACAGATTCCGCACTGGTTTCTTAGCGACGGAATGGGTCAACTTGTCAAGGTGTCGGGAGAAAAATAGCGGTGAGGGTTTCCGGGCTCGGGCGAGCTCTTCGCTGGGTCCTGCCGGCGCTTTTGCTGGCAGGACTCGGTTGTTTCTCCGCGGATGAGTCCCCTGCCGTTCAGACCCTGGAGCCTTTCATGATCGAAGGCCAGGGCCATGTCACCTTTGAGTCCTTGGGCTGGACTGACGATGTGCTGGTCACTGCTGATTCCGCCTCTCCGAAGGTTCGCTTCCGTCTGCCGGAGGGGGCCGCGCAAGGCGACCCATTGTGGTACGGCGTTGAGCTCAGCTACGAGTGGCTGGGCAGTCCGGGACAGTTCGGAGACTATGCCTTCCTGTACGGCCGCTGGAACGAACGCGCCTTCTACCAACTGAAAATCAAGAGGGTCTCCGAACTGGACCCTGGTTTTCATTGGTCCATGGTTGACTTGGTTAACGGAGCCAGCTATGGATACGAGACTGGGGACCGGTTCATTGCCAAGTCGACTAACTTCGTTCAAATAGCGTCGGTTCGCCCCGGGCTGAACGAAATCTCCCTTTCCCTCGGCCTCCTTGACGCTGGGAACCGCGATATCCAGGTGCTGGTGAAGAAGGAGTCCCGAGTGGTGGTCACTCCCCTGCAGCCGACGCGCCTGGATGCGCGGGCTTCGGCGGCGCTGGAGGGCGACTCGGTCCGGTTGTCCCTGAACGGGAAGAATCTGGGGTGGAGCGCTCACGGCCTGGAGGTGAGGGCCCGGGTGTTTTATGAAGACGGCAACCAACAGGTCCATCGCTGGCAGCTAGGCAGGCTGGACGACTTGGCCGAGTTCGATTTTGAGGAGGCGTTCCGGTTGGATGGGAGCGTTTCCGAGGCGCCGGTCCAGGTGGTCATGGCCGAGTTGGAGTGGGGTGCCGGCCCAGAGTCTTGCAGGCTTGGCCTCCGCCCGCGCGTCCTCCCTTCTATTCCCACAAGATTTTTCGTTCAGGTGTTGGGGCAATGGTTGCGGTAGTGGTTCTGTGGGTGGGAATTCCCACGCTCTTCAGAGCTGCGCGGGATATAGATTGATACTAGTGGTCAGCGCGCGGGTGTTGTTTGCTATGCTCGTCCTGTTGGCGGTGGCCGCCTGCTCCGGCGATAGCAGCCGGGGGGATGGAGCATATTCTTTGCCTCTCACGAGGGAGTTCCCAAGCGTGGCTGCTGGAGACTCGGAGGTTCTGGCGGCGGCCCTGAGGGAGTTCCTTGCTTCTCCTCGGTGGGCCGAGCTGTCTGTTCACACCGGGGGGTGGGATTTCCGGACCGTTGCTGTGCTGACCCAGGATGGGACCAGGGTGGGTGTGTATGGCGATGCCTACTTTGATGGTCCGGTTTCCTTGACCGGGCCGTTGACCTTTGTGCGGTGCGAGCAGCCTGAAACGTGGCGTCTGGAAGGCGGGGGCGCCTTCCGTATGAGCGGCTTTCATGTCCGTTTGCTGGACGGGGCTGATGCTCCCTACCATATTCTTCCGCTGAACGATGAGGGAGGCTTGCCGTCTCTGGGCGACATCCGGCATTTCACCGGGGCGTCCGCCCCTTGCCCAAGCTCTACTCTCTTTTCGGAATTAACGCCTTGATGTTCCTGAACCCCACTGCTGAACCTCCCAATTACGAACGGATGCAGCCAATTAAAGTGGCCGGTTAGCGCCATAGAAATTGCTAATATCGCAATATCAGCAAAAGCGATGCTGTTTAATTATTGTAAATAGAACAAGTATTATTCTATCTAAAATCTGTATACCCGAAAAGTTGAATGGGATACTAATATCGGGTAATAAGGCTGTCAATGATTAAGGAATGGGGAAATCATGGCTATCGCATGGAAGAAATACCCCTCTCCTTATTCACAGGAGAGGGGTATTTCGGCCCAAATGTGATTGCTCGTTGGGATGGGGGATGGTCGGGGGGCAGAGGCGCAAAGAAATTTCGGGAAAGGGGTCTGCGCTCTCTGCCTAGCCTACTCCCCCAACCGTACCGCTTGCGCGCCTAGCTGGGGCCAGGCGGCGGGGGCGCCGGCCCGCTCGATGCGCTCTTCCAAGGGCAAGGATTCGTCCCAGTGGTAGCCGATAAAGCGGCGGCCGGTTATGCCGTCTGAGGCGTCGGAGGCCAGCCAGACCACCGGGGCGCGCATCACATCGGGCTGGATCATGCTCTCGCGGCGGTGTACGGCGTCGTCGGGAATCAGGTTGGTGTTGGACATCCCGCCCGGCACCAGCACGTTGACCGTCACGCCGGTGCCCTCCAGCTCGCGGGCGGCCATGGCGATCAGGGCCTCGTGGGCCGCTTTGGACGGGCCGTAGGGAGTGCCGCCGGGGTTGTACATCGTGTTCATGCTGGTGGTCACGCCGATGATGCGCCCCCAGCCTTGGGCCAAGAAGTGAGGCACCACGGCCCGGGCCATGTAGAAGGGGCCGCCGGCGTTCACTGCCATGACCCGCTCCCATTCGGCGGCAGACACTTCCCAGAAGTTGTTGCGGGTGTCGCCGCCCAGCAGCATCGCCCGCGGCGCGATGCCGGCGTTGTTCACCAAGATATGCAGCCCGCCCATCCCGGCGATGGTGCGGGCGACGGCTGCCTCGGCATCTTGGGGCGAGGTGACGTCCACCACCTGGGTCATCACGCATTCGTCGCCGCCGATTTCGCGCAGGTCGTTGGACGACTGCCCCAGCCAGTCCGGGTTGACGTCCATCATGGACACCCGCGCCCCGGCGCGAACCAGGGCCTCGGTCATGGCCCGCCCCAGCCCCATCGGACTGGCCGCGCCGGTGACTATCGCTACCTTGCCTTCCAAAGACCGCTGCTCCACTCTATGCCTCCGCTATACTCAAAGGTTCCCTCTCCCCTATTAAGGAGAGGGGATTTCTGAGAAATCAGCTACTGCGCCGTTGCGCCGCCATCAATGACCAGCTCCGCGCCGGTTACGAAGGACGATTCATCGGATGCCAGATACAGCACGCCGTAGGCCACCTCGATGGGATGGGCGGTGCGGCCCAAGGGCGAGCGTTCGTCGGCTTCGCGTTGCAACTCTGGGTCGTTGAGCCGCGCCCCGGCCATCGGCGTGTCGATGGGGCCGGGATGCACCGAGTTGACGCGGATGTTCTCTTTGGCGTACTGCACTGCCGCCGACTTGGTGAAGATGCGGACGGCGCCCTTGGAGGCGTTGTAGACCGGCTGGATGTAGCTCTGGCCCACCATGCCCGACATGGACGATATGTTGATGATTGACCCGCCTCCGGCCTTCCGCATTTCCGGTATGGCCGCCTTGGTGCCGAGGAATACGCCCTTGGCGTTCACGTCCATCACGCGGTCCCATTCTGCGACGGTGGTGTCTTCCAGCACGCCGCGGGAGACCACGCCGGCGTTGTTGACCACCACGTCCAGCTTGCCAAAGCGCGAAACCGCGGCGGCCACCGCATCGCCCCACGAATCTTCGCTGGTGACGTCGAGGCGGATGAACAGGCACTCCCCGCCGGACTCGGTGATTTCCGCTTCAACCCGTCGCCCGTCGTCCTCCAGCACGTCGCCGATGACGACCTTGGCGCCCTCCCGTGCGAACAGCTTCGCTTCTTCGGCCCCCATGCCGCGAGCGCCGCCGCTGATGATTGCAACCTTTCCTTCCAGCCTCATACCAACCCTCCTCAACTTTCAGACGCACGCCATTTTAGCGCACATAGAGCCGAAAACGCAGAGAGGACGGGCCAAACGCAGAGGAACGGGCATGAAGCGAGGAGGTTGGGAGACGGGACCGGAGCAATGCCGGAGCTAATGATGGTCGGGGCGGGCAGATTTGAACTGCCGACCTCCTGGTCCCAAACCAGGCGCCCTGCCGCTGGGCCACGCCCCGAAGCAACTGTGGGGCAAAGAGGGAATGCCTCTCTGTGGTACCCCCGGAGAGGATCGAACTCTCGTCTCCGGCTCCGGAGGCCGGCACTCTATCCGCTGAGCTACAGGGGCACTCTAGCATCAAGAATAGCACGCGCGCACGCTCCCCAACAACCACCCGCAAGGAAGATTTGCCGGCCGCTCAAGCCTGTTTCACCGTTCTCCCTGATCTTGCCGGAGGACGGACAGCCCGAATTCGCTTTGGGTTCGACAGGCAGCCGTGGCCGAAATGCCGGGACGTTGCAGTAGTCGTGCAGAACTGACATTCAATGCTTGAAATAGAATATATGTTCTGTTATTGTGGCTTCAATGCTTTACCTCAAATTTCATTCGGGACCAACCCAGACGGGATGCGACTTGAAAATTTACCGACTGGGAGTTTGCCTCAAGTGCCGCGGAGACCTGGCCTTTGACCAGGGCGACTGGATTTGCCTCCAGTGCGGCGTCTACTACTATACCGGCCTCTACACCGCGACGGGGCCTGCTGACCCGGCGCGCGGCGGCGATGGCCTGCTCCAAATCGCCGCCGTCAGCCCTGGCGCCAGTGTATCCAATCACGCGGCCCCCGCTCCGGCGTCCGGTTAGGGTTGTTGTGCGGTGCGTATGCCGACCACGGCGCAAATCACGTCCCGGAACATGACGGCGCCCCGCCCTACGCTCCCCCGCTGCTTGCCCTGTACCCTGCCCTGCGGGAAACCGGCTGGGCAGTGTTCACGGATTGCGGCGAGCCGAGCCGAACCGGCCCGGCGCTGACTGCCAGCGGGGTCGTCGGCCTCAAGACGCGGCGGATGACCAAACCGCCGGAGCGCATCGCCCACCAGTTGGAAGCGCTGACCGCCATTGCCGCCCGGTGGAGTCCGGCGTGCGTAGTCCGCAGCGAGGTCAGCGGCATGAGCTGGCGCCTGCCAGGGCTGGAGGCGCTGGGCGAGGCACTGCGCGGCTGGGCCACCGGCCTGAATCTGCCCCTGACCGGCTATAGCGCACGAGAAGTGCGCGCCGCTATCGCTGGTCAGCCCAACGCATCCAAGGACGCTTTGGGATACGCCGTCATGCTCCGCCTGGGGCTCATCGGCCAGAGCCGCGCCACCGCCGAATGGGAAGCCATCGCCGTCGGCTGCTATCACTCGATGATAAGCGGCGAGAAGTGAGTAATGTCCCTGCAAGCCGTTTGTTGACAGCGCATCCGCACCTTCCTAGGATAGACAGGAATGGATAACTCCAGTAACAAGGCGATCCGCGACCTCGGCATATTCTACTGCGCGGTATATGTGGTTTCCCTGACAGCCTGTTCCCTGGCATTGTGGCTGTATTGGGATGCTTGGCGGCTGGACAGCTTGATGTCCCAATTGGCCAACGTCACCACAGTGTCCGCAGGCGCCGCGCTGCTGGCGACAATCCTCAAGGAGATGGTGTGGTTCATGGTACTGGCTGCGATGAAAATAAAAGAATGGAAAGACCAGGCGCGCAAGGAAGAACGTGAAAGGCAACGCAAGCGGGAAGATGAGGCTTTCGCCAAGTTCGGCGTCGAAGTGAACGGCGTCCTCATGCTTCCTTGGACGCCGGAGGTTCAGCGGTTTCTTTCCGGCGAGTCAGAGCAATAAGGGCACTCGTTTGTCGGCGATCCTCAAGGAGGTGCTGTGGTTCATGGTACTGGCTGCGATGAAAATAAAAGAATGGAAAGACCAGGCGCGCAAGGAAGGCCGGGAAGAGATTCTCAAGGAAGGACGAGAGAAAAGGCGCAAACTGTATGATGAGGCTTTCGCCAAGTTCGGCGTCGAAGTGAACGGCGTCCTCATGCTTCCTTGGACGCCGGAGGTTCAGCGGTTTCTTTCCGGTAAATCAGAGCAATAAGGGCACTCATTTCCAAATGGCCGGTGCGGCCCTAGACCAGAACGGCGCTCCCGCTGCTCACCCCTAATCCCTCCCCTCTGGATTCCTGTATAATGGCGGCAACCAACCCCCGCCACCAGGGAGGCGCCATGCCAGTAGTCCAGAGACCCTACGTGCCGCCGGAAGATCAGACGCCGCAGGAAGAGACCTTCGCCCGCCCGGGAGACACCCAGGCCAACGAGGGCGGCTCACTGGACCCCATCACCTTCTACTGCGACTCAATGCACATCTTCAGCAGCCTCTATTCGGCAGTGCTGTTCTTCGGCGAGCAGATGGAAGAGCGCGAACCCATCCTCCGGGCCCGCATCAAGGTCAGCCCTCAGATGCTCAAGGCCATCGCCCTGCTTACCGCCAAGCACGTCCGCGAGTACGAGAACGCCGTTGGCCCCATCACTCTGCCGGAACAAGTCTACTCCGCTTGGGAGCTGGACACTAATGGAGGGCACGACCATGCCGACTGATGGCCACCTGGAAGGCACTAGGGACCAAGAAGACCGCACCTTGGCCGAAGATATCTCGTTGCCGGTCGCCATCGAGCCGGGGGTGGACTACGCCACACCGCCCGACTGGAACTGGCGGGACGTAGACTCCACCCAGCCCAATGCCGCCTTCTTCCACATCAGCCACTCCGAGATAACCCGGGTGCTGGTGGATACGTTACGCCCCGAGGACTGTGCTCCCGACGCCAATATCGTCATCAAGGACGAAATTCCCATTGTGGTGCTGGACAGCCTGGACAAGTATTGGGCCGGCGAGGCCAAGCATAGCCTGCCGCTAACCGGCGTCCGCGTCCCAGTCGAGGCAGACAGCATCGCCGAGGCCAAGCGCGCCTTGGCCGACGACCTAGCGGCCCAGTTTCGCCTGCTGATGATGCTTCGAGGCTCCCTTCAGCGCCAACTCGCCCCGCCGCTGCTGCAAAACCTGCAAATGCTCAGCGAACTGATGGAGCCGCGCCGCGACCGGAGGTAGCGGACCGCTAGTTGCCCACCGTGACGTCCGATACCAGGTCGGGGGCGTCTTCGTCAGGCACCGTGACCTGGGCATAGACAGTAGGTCCTTTCGACGTCCACCGGCTTAACTGCACCCGCTTGCGGTAACCGATAGTACTTGAGCCCGATTCGTTCTGCCCTTGCAGCCAGACGGCTCCCTCGGACGCATTGCCGTCGCTGTCGAACTGGTACACCAGTTGCAGAGTAGTGTTCTCGTCCTCTCCCAGAGTTACGCGGACGCCGAAGATTGTCGCGGTGTCCCATGGAGGCCGCGCGCCAAAGCCTGCCATGTCATAGGCGTGCAGATAGTCGGGGAGGCCCCAATCATCAATCATCTCGACCAAGGACGCCGACAAACTGCCGCCATTAACCCTCCGCTCAACCATCTCTATCATCCTGTCCAGGTCCTTGGTTAGCGCCAGCGTATCCTGGTCAGGCGCAGCCAGGTAAAGCACATCTCGTTGAGCATAAGATCGCTCCAGAAAGACGCCAAAGATCTCGACGCCGTGTCGTTCCTCAACCAGTTCAGTAATGGGGTTCTCGCCTGACGTCGTGGTGGCCAACCTGAGTGCGTCCTGCATCAGAGCAAAGTCGCCGCTCAGAATGCAGTACCATTCCCGCTCGGCATCGAATCCAAGCGCCATTGTTCGTACCCCAGCCGCTCGGAATAGCTCTTCGGCAGGTGATTTCTCGTCTCGAACGAAGTCGCTCAACACTTCCTGGAAAAGTTCCTCAAAGGCCGGCCGCTCCATTGCCGTTTCTACATTGACATAAATAAACTGCGAAGCTCGCTCGGGCAGCACGGCCAGGAGCGCCGCCGGATGTTCGGACCGTATTTCAACCAGAGCCTGCGGAGGTCTGTTCTCAGGAATCGGCGTCGGCGCAGGTGAGGACGGCGGGGGCGCAGGCGAGGACGTCTGGGGCGCAACTGTGGCGGTTGGCGCAGTGGTGGCAGTCGGCTGCGGCGGAGTCGCGGTAGACTGCTGGACCGCGGCCGTTGCCGCAGCTTGTTGCGGAGCCTCGGTGGGTGGCGGCTCCGTCGGTATCGCCGTGGGCGGCGGCGGAGTTGCGGCGACGGGCAACGCTGTCGGCGTGGCTGCGGCGCCGCAGGCCACGACTGCAGTCAGCAGAAGCAACAGGCATAGGTAAGGGATAATCTTCAATCCGTACCCCTCGTCGAGCCTCTCCCCTGGCAGAATGGAGCCGCAGGCAGTTAATCCCCTGCCAGCCGCGCCCGCACTGCGTCCGCCACGTCTGCCAGCGGCACCGTCGTGGCCTCGTCGTCCTGCCTGCCCTTGACCTCCACCACGCCGTTATTCAGGTTGCGGGGACTGACTACCAAGCGGACGGGCAGGCCGATGAGGTCGGCGTCGTTGAACTTGACGCCGGCGGCCTGGTCGGTGCGGTCGTCGTACAGCGTTTCGATGCCGGCGGCGTTCAGGCTGGCGTACAGCGCATCGGCAGCCTCGGCGACATCGGCGTTGGACAGGTTCAGGCCCACCAGGTGCGCCTGATAGGGAGCGACGGGATGAGGGAAGATGATGCCCCGGTCGTCGTGGTTCTGCTCAATGGCCGCGGCCAGCAGCCGCCCGACGCCGATGCCGTAGCAGCCCATGGTGATGGGGTGATTCTGCCCCTCGGCATCCAGGTAATTCGCGCCCAGCGTTTCGCTGAAGAACGTCCCCAGCTTGAAGATGTGGCCCACCTCGATGCCCCGGGTGGCCTCCAGCGCGTGGCCGCATTGAGTGCATAGCTGGCCGGGCTGGGCCAGCGCGATGTCGGTCAGCAGGTCCACTTGGAAGTCGCGGGGGTAGTTGGCCCCGGTCAGGTGGGTATCGGGCTTGTTGGCCCCGACTACGAAGTTGTTGCCGCTTTCGATGGACGGGTCGGCCACCTTGCGGATGCCGGTTATGCCCACCGCCGAAGCGCTGCCGGCCACCAGCCCGGCGGCCCGCACCTCCGCGTCCTCGGCGAAGCGCAGTTCGCCGCAGTGCAGCGCGTTCTTCAGCTTGACCTCGTTGACCTCCAGGTCACCCCTGATGGTCACGAACACCGGATCGCCGTCGGCCATGTAAAAGACCGCCTTGAGCGTCTTGGACTCCGGGACGCCCAGAAACTCGGCCAGCCCGGCGATGGTCTTGACGCCGGGGGTGGCGACCTCTTGCAGGGGCGCTTCCGGCTCTAGCTCTGCGGGCGGGTATACCGCTCCGGCCTTTTCGGCGTTGGCGGTGTACTGGCAGTTGGGGCAGGTGATGACGGTGTCCTCGCCGGTTTCGGTGGGCAGCAGGAACTCGTGGGAGTCCTTGCCGCCGATGGCCCCGCTGTCGGCCTCGGCCATCAGCACCGGCAGCCCGCAGCGGCGGAAAATGTTGCGGTAGGCTTGGGCCATATCCTGATAGGTTTCGTCCAGGCTGCCGTCGTCGGCGTTGAAGCTGTAGGCGTCCTTCATGTCGAACTCGCGCACCCGGATGAGGCCGGCGCGGGGGCGGGGTTCGTCGCGGAACTTGGTCTGAATCTGGTACAGCAGCAACGGCAGGTCACGGTAGCTCTGCACGTTGCTCTTGACCACGTTGGTGATGACTTCCTCGTGGGTCGGCGCCAAGGCCATGGGACGGCCGCGCCGGTCCTGGAGGGCGAACATATTGTCGCCGAAGGCGGCGCGGCGGCCGGTCTGCTCCCAAAGCTCCAGGGGCTGGAGGGCCGGCAGCATCAGTTCCTGGCCCCCCGCGGCGTCCATCTCCTCGCGGATGATGTTCTCAATCTTGCGCAGGGAACGCAGGGCCAACGGCAGGTAGGAATAGACGCCGGCGGCCACCTGCTGTATCAGCCCAGCCCGCAGCATCAGCCGGTGGCTGGCCGTCTCGGCCTCCGGCGGGTCGAACCGCAGCGTCCTGCTGACCATTCGCGTAAACTTCATGACTTCATCCGCCAATCCAAGTTTCAGTCCCGCAGAGCGCGGAAATCGTTACGCAATTTCCACGTCCGGGCCAGGGGACGGGGGCATAAAATCGTCCACTGCCAAGGACACGTCTGGGAAAGCCCCCAGGCTGATGCTGTCGCCAGACCGGTAGGTGCGGACGATGGTGTAAGCCGAGCCTACGGGAGTGGTATAGGCGGTAACTGCCCGTGCCCGCAGGTTGGCGACCCATACCTCTGGAATACCGGCCGCAGCGTACCGGGCGAGTTTCGGGCCGCTGTCGTAGCGCAGCGAACTGTCGGCAATTTCGATGACCAAATACACGTCGGGCGGGAAGGAGCGAGACGATTCGGTTACGGGGCGCCACCTGACCACGGCGATGTCCGGCTGCGGAGCGCTGCGGTCGTTCAGATAGATGGGACATTGCGGTTGCACCAATGCCCGGTCTCCCAATGCCTGAATCAGCAGCCGGGTCAACCAGGTGGTTCCACCTACGTGGTAATCCCCAATGGGGGCCATAACGATTATCTCCCCGTCGAGCAGCTCTATCCGTTCCTCTTTGCGCAAGATGCCGACTTTGACCATAGCCAGACATTCGTCCATCGTGAAGCGGCGTGTGCCCGCCAGCACGACGGCCTGCTCGCCCTCGGTGATGATGCCGGCGTCAACCAGGACCTCGCACTCTTCCGGCGTAAAGGGCCGCGCCGCCGGGAGTTGTGTGGCCGCAGTAGTCATCGCAGCCTCCTGAGTATAGGGAGTGTTTGGGGATTCCAGCCTACCCTAGCCGCCGCCCACTGGCAAGCTCCCGCGTCTGCCGCGCCGCAACCGCCGCCATCGCCATCAGATTGCCTGCGCCCTTTGGCAGGTTCAATTATAAATGCGAATGTTTGCTATAATGTGCGCAAAGTACGGTAAATATAGGAATATGTGTTGAAATGTTGCTGGATAGCTTGTATCAGACAGTCGAAAAACTGCAAGAGCGAATAAAAAGCCACCAAGATAAATTAAGTCAGAGCGAAGCCCTGACCCGCAATACGCTGGTAGATCCGTTGCTGCGCGCCCTAGAGTGGGACACCGAAGACCCGATGCAGGTGATGCCGGAATTCAAGCTGAAGATGGCAGTCGGGAATAAAGGTTCCGCAGATTATGCGCTAATGTGGGACGACAAGCCTGCCATCGTCATAGAAGCAAAAAAACTGGGCACAGACTTGTCGACCGCAGTAGTCGGACAAGGCATCAATTATTGCTCGATGAATGGCTTCCCCTATTTAGTCTGCACCAACGGTAGAAATTGGGACGTATACAGTCTCCTTCGACCCGGGAACATTACAGAGAAAAAAGTTATCAGCTTTGACATTTCGGACTTGCCCGCCAATGTGTGCCTAGACGCGCTGGTCCTGTGGCGGCGCAGCGTTCAGAACGACAAGGTCGTTCAGAAGAACGGCGAGGTTCGGAAGGCGCAGACGCCGGTGATAGAGCCGGATGCTGCCCCAGATACGCCCCCCGTCCAACCGCTCGCCGCGCCGCCCGCCCCGGAAATCGCGCCGCCTGCGCCGACAATTACCCACCCGGTCGTCGGCGGTAACTGGATATCGCTTTCGCAGCTCCAGCCAAAGAAAGGTGACACTAAACCGCTGGAAATCTGTTTCCCCGACGGCTCAACCAACGCCATTAAATCTTGGATCAATATCCCTTGTGAAGCAGTGGGTTGGCTGATTCAGAACGGCAGACTGAACGAAAACGGCGTGCCGGTTCAGAGAGGCCAACGTTACATTCTGGCCCGCCAGCCGGTGCATCCAACAGGAACAGAGTTCAAAAACTCCAAACATATCGGAAGTTTTTACGTTGAACGGCATTACGACGCCCTGTATTCGGTAAAGAACGCCTGTATGGTCATAGAAAAAGCCGGGACAGGGGTTGCCCCGTCGCAGTTCAGCGTGCTGCTGCCCTGAAGGCTCCGGCGGAGAGCGCAGAGCGGGGAGCAAAAGTTTGCGGCGGCGCGTCATCTGGCGCGCCGCCGCAGTCAGTCGAAGGCGAGGGGTAGCGGGGTTAGTCGCCAGAGGATGCCGGGGCGGCCTCCACCTCTTCCATCAGCGCCGTCAGCATATCGGCTTCGGCGACGACCCGCACCTTCTCGCCCTTGCGGAAGATGACGGCCCGGCCCGCTCCGGCGGCGATGCCCACGTCGGCGTCCTTGGCTTCTCCGGGGCCGTTGACCTCACAGCCCATCACAGCAACCTTGATGTTGCGGTCGGTCTTGCGCAGCAGCGAATCGACGTCGTTTGCCAGCTTTCGCACGTCCACGTCGGCCCGTCCGCAGCTGGGACAGGCCACCAGCACCGCGCCCTTTTGCCGCAGATTGAGCGACTTCAGGATTTCATATCCGGCGATAACCTCGTCCACTGAGTCGTCGCTGAGCGACACCCGAATGGTGTCGCCGATACCCTGGTAGAGCAGGACTCCCAGCCCAACGGAGGTGCGAATGGACCCGGACGTCTTGGTGCCGGCCTCGGTGATGCCCAAGTGCAGCGGGTAAGGCACCATTTCGGCCAGACGGGCGTAGGCTTCCACGGTGGTCGGAACGTCGAAGGCTTTCATCGAAATCTTGATTTGGTCGAAGTCCTGCTCTTCCAGCAGGCTGATTTCCCACAGGGCCGTCGCCACCATGTGGTCCACCACGCTGTAATCGCCCTCATTTTCCTCGCCGGCCTTGGGCAGCTTGTTCACCAGGTCCATGTGGCGCGAAAAGCCGCGCGTCCGCCCGATTCCGCCAACGGGGGGCAGGCTGCCGAAGTTGACCCCGATGCGTATCGGCACGTTCTGCGCCTTGGCCGCCGTCGCCACCTCGCGCACCTGGTCTTCGTTGCGCAGGTTGCCGGGGTTGAGCCGCAGGCAGTCCACCCCGCCCTCCAGGCACTTGAGGGCCAACTGGTAGTGAAAATGGATGTCGGCGATGAGCGGAATGTTAATCTGTTTCTTGATTTCGCCCATAGCGATGGCGGCTTCCATATCGGGCACGGCGGAGCGGATGATGTCGCAGCCCGCTTCTTCCAGTTCGTGAATCTGCCGCACCGTGGCCGCCACGTCGCGGGTGTCGGTCTTGGTCATGGACTGAACAGTAATCTCGGCCCCGCCGCCCACCTTGACGCCGCCGACGTAGACCGGTTTGGTTGGCCGTCGCTTAATCATACTTTCAAGCCCTCACTGCGCCGCAATGCCGACCCGGACTACCTAGCCAGCCAATGCAAAAGTTGGGGCTATGTTACACGAAAGCGGTAGCGTATTCCAGCAGCAAGGACGGCCATGCAGGGCAATCGCATTCTAATTTAAGGTAGGAAATTTGCCGTCAGTTCATTGTCCAATCATCGTAGAATTGACCGGAGTTGCCCAAATCGGCACATATTTGGTGCCGGTTGCTGAAGGGTTCGGCCTTCCCAGATCACCGGATTTTAGAATGCGTTTGCCCTGGTCCAAACCCCCAGCCAGTGGACAGACCCGTCCCGCCTCCCGCAAACTGAACCGGCAAGACCCCGCCACATCTCCCTTTTGGAGAACACCCCCATGGGCAAACTGACAGTAACCATCGGCATAGGAGACCCCCAGGGACGGCAATTCCACGACCTCGAGGTCACCGTCGATACCGGCTCCACATTCACCGCCGCCCCCAGAACGCTACTCCAGAGCCTCGGTGTCCCCATCGAACGCCAGGCCACCTCCCGGCTGGCCGACGGCAGCACCGCCCCGGTGGATGTCGGCGAGACAGTAATCAGGCTCGAGGGACATACCTTTCACACACAGGTCATCTTCGCCGCCGACCACCACCCCGCCCTCCTGGGCGTCGTCGCCCTGGAGCAAGCTCTCCTCGCAGTGGACCCCGTCGGCCAGCGGCTCGTCCCCGTCGAGGTCATGCGCCTCTGACCCCAGGGCAAACGCATTCTAATTTAAGGTAGGAAATTTGCCGGCAGTTCATTGTCCAATCATCGTAGAATTGACCGGAGTCGCCCAAATCGGCACATATTTGGCGCCGGTTGCTGAAGGGTTCGCCCTTCCCAGATCACCGGATTTTAGAATGCGTTTGCCCTGGACTGAGATTGCGCTGTATAAGGATTGGAAGGCGGAGGAAGATACGGCCTCCGGCCATTGACGAATCCCGGATGCAATTGTAAGGTCATTAAACAGGAACTTCACTCTGAACTGGAACCGGCGCACTGTGCCGGGCAGATGTAATTATGACGGACACCCCGCAAAACTCGGACAGCGACCGACTAGAGCGCATCGAGCGTCTCGTGGAGAGAATCGCCAACGACCAAAGCGAAATGAAGGCGGACATGGGCGTGATGCAGCGCGACATCGCCACGTTGCAGCGCGACATGGGCATGATGCAACGCAACATCGCCACGTTGCAACGCGACATGGGCGTGGTGCAGCGCGACATGGGCGCGATGAAAGGCTGGCAGACGGAACTGGTGGTCGAACGGCGGGCCAGGGTCGTTTTCCGGCGGCTGTGCGGTGGATACCTGCTCCGCATCTACCCCGATATCGAGTTGCAACACTATATCGGCTATAACAGGCGATCGGGGGCCATGTCCGAGGATGAGTTCGCCAAGGCCGGGACCATTGATTTTCTTTTGGAAGGCACCGACCCCGACGGAACGGCGGTCATGTATGCCGTTGAGGTATCTTTCACAGCAGGCATAGACGACAGTAACCGCGCCATTGAAAAGTCGGCTCTGCTCACTCGGTCGCTGGGACGGGAAGTCAGGCCGGCCGTGGTGGGAGAGGTTTCCACTGCCCAGTTTGATGCCGACGCCACGAGCCGGAACGTCGCTTTTGCCTACATCGGCGACAGACGCGACATCGTGCGGTAAATACCTCTCCGCCCCTGTCAAGGATATATCTCGACCCTGCCACTCCTCATTGCCCACGGGCGAGCCGGTGTTTATTGCCGGGTGGAGATTATCTTTCGTTATCGGGGTGGCGCGGCCTCGATTTCCTACCCGCCCAGTACGCTGCCGCCCTCGATGAGGCGCAAGATGTCGTTGGCGCTGATGGCCACGATACCGGCTATGATGATCGCCAGGCCGACGAGGTGAACCAGCCCCTCCTTCTCCGGCGAAATCCGTTTCCCGCGGCGCGCCCACTCGATCACCACGAATACGATGCGCCCTCCGTCCAGCATGGGGAAGGGCAGAATGTTGATGATTGCCAGGTTGATGCTCAGCAGTATCCCGACGCTGAGCCATCCCGCGAATCCCCCCTGTCGGCTCACCTCGCCGGTCATCTGCGCGATGCCGATGGGGCCGGAAAGCTCCGGGGCCGCGCCCTCCGAAATCATCCCGCCTATGCTCTGCTTGAGCAGCACCAGCAGCTCCCAGGTCCCCACGAAGCTATCGGGTATGGCCTCCCAGATGGGTCGCGAGTAGCTTTCCACTCTGGTATCGGTCAGTTCGGCGATGACTCCGACTAGCCACCGGCTGCCGTCGGTGTCGAACTGGGGACGCAGCGTCACGGTCTCCCTGCGTCCGTCGCGCTCCAGCAGGACGGTCATTTCCGAGCCGCCGTTCAGATTGACCTCGCGGATGAAGTCAATTCGCCTCTCCAGAGGATGGCCGTTGGCTTCCAGGAATACGTCGCCGGGGAGTATGCCGGCTTCGGACGCGGCGCTCCCTTCGAGCACGTCGGTGATGGCCAGCCGCCCTGCCTCCACGTCCTGCGGCAACATGAACAAAATGGTGAATATGAGCAGCGGCAGCAGGGCATTCATCAGTGCCCCCGCCGCCAGCACCACGACACGCTCCCAGGGCGGGCGGGAAGCGAGGCTCTGCGGCACGGTGGGGTTGGACTCCCCGGCCAGCCGCACAAACCCGCCCAAGGGAATCACGTTGACCGAATAGAGCATATCGGCCAGCTCAAATGAGCCGTCGTCAACGGAGCGCACCTTGCCTTCGTGCCACAGCAGATTGTCCGCCGGGCGGTTGAAGTGGCTTTCCGGGTCGTCTTTCTGCCGCTTCCGGCGCAGCTCAACCTCGAAGGCCACCAGCCCGAACTCGTCGTCTTTCAAGGAGCCGACCTTCACCTGCTGGCCGGGGCGGAGGTCCTGGGGGCCGTCGAGTCCAATGAACCGGGTACTGGGATGCAGCATCACCGGGGTGCGCCCGGTGTAGAAGCCAAATGCCCGGGGCGGGAAGCCGACGCCAAACTCCAGCACCTTCACGCCGAAGGCGCGGGCGGTGGCGAAGTGGCCGAATTCGTGAATCACCACCAGAATCAGCAACAGCGGGGTCAGCGTGCCTACGGCGAATAAGAAGGTTTCCATTTTGTCCAACCCATCATTTCATTTCCGCGAAAGCGGAAATCGCACGGCATACTTTCCGATGCCGTATCTTCTGCCGCAGAACCGTATGGATTCTCGCGAAAGCGGGAATGACGGCGAGAGCGGCAGTAATTGGAGCAAGTCGCCCGGTAACTCAGTAGCCGGGATCGCGGCCTGCCCGCTCGGTTAGAGTCCGCAGGGTTTCCGGGTCCAGCACACGGTTGACCGGGCGGTAGACCTCCTCGCGGGACTCGTCAGGCGCGCTGCCATGGGGCGGTCCGGACAAGGCGCGAATGGGCCGCTGGGGGCCGTCGCCAATCGGCAGTTCCACCTGTTTCAGCCACCCGCTCAGCCCGATGCCGGTCTGCTCGATGGCGGCCAGCACCACCACCCCAGCCGCCTTGGCGTCGCCCAGCGCGTCGTGCCGCCGGTAGCGGTATCCCAAGATCCGGCAAAGGTTCTCCAGTCCGAAGCCGCGTTTGGAGAAGCCCTCCCAAGCCCGCCGGGCAACCAGCGTAGAGTCCAGCCAAGAGCAGCGCAGACGGTGGATTTCGAGGCGATCGAACGCTTGCTCTAGGGCCACCCGGTCGAACTGGCTGTGGCTGACCACGATTTTGCCGTCCAGCATTTCGTGGAGCCGTTCCGCCACTTCCGGCAGCTTGGGCCAGCCTCGCACCGCGGCCTCCGTGATGCCGTGGACGGCGACGTTATCGGGGTTGAAGCGTTCTTCCGGGTCGATATATGACATCCATTCCTGCGCCAGCTCGCCATCAAGGAACTCGGCGACGCCTATCTGGCAGATGGACCAGGCGCCGGGGTTGGCGGTTTCCAAGTCTATCGCTGTGAAGCCAGTCGCCATACTCCCCCGTCGTTACCGCGAAAGCGGGAGTTTCGCCCCGGCTATGGGAAAGGCGGCACCCGGCAGCGCCCTCTGGATTCCTGCTTTCGCAGGAATGACAGCGACGGCGGAAAGGACGGGTAAGGCGGGAATGACGGGGTATGTCAACACGGCCAAACTCGCGCAAACACGCATTGAGAATATACCTCGGCCGCGGTCAGCCGACGGCCAGTTCGGTGGCCCGAGCGGAGGCCCAGGCGTCGGCTTGCAACACTTCGTCCGCAGTCACGCCGGGCAGCGGTTCGTGTTCCGCCAGCGTCTGCTCCACCAGCCGGTGAATGCCGCCGTAACCGATTTTGCCGCTGAGAAACGCCTGCACGGCAACCTCGTCGGCGGCGCTAAGCACGGCGGGGAAGGTGCCGCCCCGCTGGGCCGCGCTTACGGCCAGCGAGAAACAGGGGTAACGCTCCGGCTCCAGCGGGTCAAAGTTCAGGATGTGGGAAATCGAGGTGTCCAGCCGGGGAATCATGTCGTTGGCCAGACGCTGCGGGTAGAACAGCGCGTACTGGATGGGCAGGCGCATATCCGGCGGGCCCATCTGCGCCTTCACCGAGCCGTCGGCGAACTCCACCATGGAGTGGATGGTGCTTTGCGGATGCACCACGACTTCAATGCGCTCCCAAGGCACGCCGAACAGCCAGTGGGTTTCGATTACCTCGAAAGCCTTGTTCATCAGCGTGGCCGAGTCAATGGTTATCTTCTGCCCCATCTTCCAGGTTGGATGGCGCAGGGCCTGCTCCCGCGTTACGTTCTTCATTTCCTCCAGCGGGGTGGTGCGGAAGGGCCCGCCGGAAGCGGTAATCAGCAGGCGAAGAATTTCATTGTCCTCGCCCTGAAGGCACTGCCAGATGGCGCTGGGTTCGCTGTCCACTGGCAGCACACGGCCGCCGTAGCGGGCCTCGTAGTCCTTGATCAGCTTGCCGGCCATCACGATAGGTTCCTTGTTGGACAAGGCCACTGACTTTCCGGCGGACAGAGCGTTGAGGGTGGGTATGAGGCCAACGCTGCCCATCAGCGCGACCATTACCTGGTCCACTCGCTCCAGCGCGACCATTTCCTCCATCGGAGTGAAGGTTGCATCCGGGAACTCCCCGGGGCCGGCTGCTGCGCTCCAGACGTGGGGCGGCTGGAACTCTTCGACCTGCTTTCGCAACAGTTCGGTGTTATTGCCCCCGGACAGCCCGATTACCTCGAATTCATCGGGAAAGGCGCGCACTATGTCCAGGGTCTGCCCGCCGATGGAGCCGGTGGAGCCTAGAACTACAATTCTTCTCATAGCCCGAATCCCAATGCCAGCAGATAGTATACGGCGGGCAGGGCGAAAAGGATGCTGTCGATCCGGTCCAGAAGGCCGCCGTGTCCGGGCATTATACTACCAGAATCCTTCGCGTTGGCCCCGCGTTTCATGGAAGACTCCATCAGGTCCCCCGCTTGGGCCACGACTGCCACCACCACGGCGGCAACGGCGTGCTGCCAGAAGGCGACACCCAGGTCAAACAGCGCGCCCATCGCCAGCATGGCCAGCACCGAGGCGGCGAACCCTCCGGCGGCTCCTTCCCAAGTCTTGTTGGGACTCAGGCGCGGGGCCATTTGATGCCGCCCGGCCAGCCGCCCGATGGCGTAGGCGCCGGTGTCGCTGGCCGATGTGCCGGCCAGCGTGAAGAGCAGCCAGTTGCGTCCGAGGTTTTCCGCCGCGCCAAGCCCCGATGCCAGGTCGTTGATGGACAGGTCGTGGATAGCCAGGTCGTGGATGGCCAGGTCGTGGATGGCCAGGCCGTGGCCCAGCAGGAACCCGGCGTATGCCGGCCCCAGCAACGCCAGCAGAAACGCCGCCACGGGGCGCTCCCCGGAGTAGCAGGCGATGAACCAGAGGGCGGCGACCAGCCCCCAGACCGCCAGGGCAATGCCCGAAGCAGTGAGGTAGTCCGTCTTTCCGGAGGCCGCTTCGGCTATCAGAAGCAGCGCCGCAACTGCCAGTGCGCCGAGGGCCAGAGGCATCCGGTTCACGCCGGGCGGCGCTAGACGGTAGGTCTCGAAGATGGCGATGCCCCCGCCGAGCAGGCCCAGCAGCGTCAGCCACGGAGGGCCGAACCAGATGGCGGCCACGGCCACGGCGGCCACTGCTGTCCCCGAGGCCACCCGGAAAACCAACTGCCGCAGCACGGTCAGCCCTCGTGTTCGGCTACTTTGCCGTAGCGCCGCTGCCTGGTGCGATAGGCTTTCAGTGCCTGTTCCAGCTCGGCGGGCTGAAGGTCGGGCCACAGAGTGCAGGTGTGGTAGAACTCGCTGTAAGCCGATTGCCACAGCAGGAAATTGCTGATGCGCTGCTCCCCCCCGGTTCGTATGATCAAATCCGGGTCGGGGCAATGGGCAGTGAACAGGTAACGGTGGAAAGTATCCTCGTCCACCTCGTCGGGGGACAGGCCGTCGCGGATGATACGCCGGACCGCCCCAAGAATCTCGTCGCGCCCTCCGTAGTCGAAGGCCACGTTGAGGGTGATGCCAGTGTTGGCGCGAGTCAGGGCCTGGGCATTCTCCAAGGCGCGGCGCAGTTTGGGGTCAAGGTTACCTGTCTTGCCGATGTGGACGATGCGCACGTTGCGCTCGTGCAGTTGGCGGGTCTGCACATCTATGGCGTCGGAAAAGATGCTCATCAGCCCCTCCACTTCATTCCGGGGGCGTCCCCAGTTCTCGGTGGAAAAAGCGTAGATGGTTACAAACTCGACACCGCAGGAACGCAGGGTTTCCAGCAGCGCCTGGATGCGCTCCACGCCAACGCGGTGGCCCTCAAGCCGTGGCAAACCGCGTTGTTCAGCCCAACGTCCGTTGCCGTCCATGATGAAGGCGACGTGGATGGGGCCTGTGCCGCCCCGGGCCTGGGACTGCGGCCCTGATGCGGCAACCACTGTAACGGGCTATACCTGGAGGATCTCCGCCTCTTTGGCGGACGCGGTCTCGTCTATCTGCTTCGTGTGGCCGTCGGTGACTTTCTGGAGCTGGTCCTGGGCGCGGCGGTTCTGGTCTTGGGAGAGGGCCTTGTCGCGCTCCATTTTGCGCAGGTTCTCCAGCCCGTCGCGGCGCACGTTGCGCACCGACACCTTGCCTTCCTCTGCCATGCGGCGCAGCAGCTTCACCATCTCCTTCCGCCGCTCGTTGGTCAGGGGCGGAATGGGCACGGTGATGACGTTGCCGTCATTGGACGGGTTGAAGCCCATCTCGGAGCGTTGCAGGCTCTTCTCGATTTCCCGCAATGCCCCCTTGTCCCACGGCTGCACCATGATGGCGCGGGCGTCGGGCGCGGAGATAGAGGCAATCTGCTTGAGGGGGGTGGCTGAGCCGTAATAGTCAATGGAAAGGTTTTCGATCAAAGAAGGCGTGGCCCGTCCGGTGCGCAACTGGTTCAGGTCGCGCCTGAACGCTTCCAGCGTCCGGTCCATCCGGCCGTCGACATTGCTCAGCACCTGCTCCGCGGTTAATTCTGTTTCATCTTCGTTCGCGGGCATGGTCACTTCCTCCACCTATGGTTGTTCCAACACGGTCTCCGGTGAGTATACATCCCACGTTGCCCGGTTTGAACACGTCAAAGACAACGATGGGCATTTGGTTTTCCTGGCACAGTGTCAACGCCGTCAAGTCCATCACGGCCAGTTCCCGGCGCATCACTTCCGCGTAATCCAGGCTGTCGAACCGCACCGCTGACGGGTTCTCGCGGGGATCTGAGTCATAGACCCCATCCACCTCGAACTTGGCCATCAGCAGCACTTCTGCCTTAATCTCCAAAGCCCGCAACGCCGACGCGGTATCGGTGCTCATATAGGGGTTGCCGGTGCCAGCCGCGAAAATCACCACCCGGCCTTTGTCCAGGTGGCGGATGGCGCGGCGGCGAATGTACGGCTCCGCGATGGTCTGCATCTGGAGCGCGCTCTGCGTTCGCGTGTCTATGCCCTGATTTTCCAAAGCGACCTGCAAGGCCAGGGCATTGATGACGGTAGCCAGCATACCGGCGTAATCGGCGGTGGCCCGCTCCATTCCCCACTTTTCGGCGGATTCGCCTCTCCAGATGTTGCCGCCGCCAATGACGATGGCCAGTTGCACCCCCATCACGTGGGCCTCGCTCACCTGTTCGGCCAAGTAGTTGACCGTCTCGGGGTCTATGCCCGAGCTGGAGGAGCCTTTGAGGGACTCACCGCTGATTTTGAGCAGGGCCCGATGATACAAAGGCTGAGGCGAAGGCTGGTATGGAGGTTCAGGCATATCGTCGAAGACGCTTACTCGCCGACAGCCAGGCGCTGGAACCGGATTACCCGCACGTTCTCGCCCATTTTGGCTGCCAGTTCCCGCACCGACTCGCCGACCGAGGACGAGCTGCCCTTGATGAAGGGCTGGGCCAGCAGGGTAACCTGCGCCGGAGGCCGATCGTCGCCTTCCTCAATGTCGTCGCGGTCCAAGTAAACCGGGGCCATGGCGGCAACCTGCATGGCCAGGTCATGGGCCATCTGGCGAAATTCGTCGGTGCGGGCCACGAAGTCACTCTCGCAGCCAAGCTCCACGATGGCGCCCACACGTCCGCCAGTGTGGATGTAAGCCTCAATGACACCCTCATTGGTGGCTCGGCCGACCCGTTTGGCGGTGTCGGCGAACCCCTTGGCCCGCAACGATTCCACCGCCTTGTCGAGGTCGCCGCCCGCTCCCTCCAGAGCCTGCTTGCAGTCCATTATCCCCGCGCCGGTCTGGTCGCGCAGGGTGCGAATCAGTGCCGTGGTGACCACCTGTCAACTCCTTGCATCGTTGTCGGTTTGACTGTATCCGACTGGAGAATGGTCGCCGACCGGAGGCCGGTCTCCCCGGCGCAGTCCCAGCAGGCGGCCCAGCCGGATGCGATCTCCTTCGTCCTTGACCGTAAAGGGCCTGGGCGGTGAGTTTCTTATTTCGTTCAACTCGACCACTAGGCTTTCGACATCTGCCAGAGCCGATTGGACGGCTATTTCGCTTCGGTCGTTCTGGTAGAAGTTTTTGTGCATATATTCAGCCTGAGCCAAGTACCCCGAAAACCGTGCTTCTTGCCCGAACTCCCGCCCGAGATGCTCCCCAATATCAAAAAGATTCGGGTGTTTGTCGTGAATCCAACCCCGCTGCTCCCCAACAGCCTTCAGAGCGTGGGCGGCTGCGCCCCAGACCTTTTCCGCAGCCTGGAGCCGGTCGCCCTGCGCCAGCTGGATTCTGGCGTGCTCCAAGAACCGCCGGCTGATTTGCGCATGAGCCTCGGCGCCGAACTCGCCGGGTTCCGGCAACGGCGTTGTCATATTTGCGTTCCCGGCGGCCTGCTACGCCACGTCGCCGGATTCGTCCCGTGCGCTGGCCATGCGGGCCCCCATGCCGGCGGCCAGTTCGGCCAAGGTATCCTCGTCCAGCGTAATCGCGTCCGTGAGCGCCTCTTCCTCGCGCTCCGACAGCCCCTCCGGATCGCCCAAACCGGTGGCGTCCGCGGCCAGCGACTGCATCTCTTCCATCTCGGCCTGAAGCGCGGCTTCCCGCTGCGCCAGTCCCTCCAGCACCGCCGAAGCCATTCGGTTGGTGACCAAGCGGATGGAGCGCACGGCGTCGTCGTTGCCGGGGATGATGTGGTCCACTAGGTCGGGATTGCAGTCGGAGTCTACGATGGCGAACACATCAATGCCCAACCGCCGCGCCTCGGCGACGCAGATGTTCTCCCGTCCGATGTCGATGGCGAAGATAGCCTGGGGCAGGGTGGTCATGTCCCTCATGCCGGTGAAATACTTTTCCAGCCGGTTGAGGGTATCCCGCATCTTGACGCCCTCTTTCTTGGGCAACAGGCGGAAGTATCCCTGGTCCCGCTTCTGCTGCAACTCCAGCATATAACTGATGCGGGTGCGGATGGTCTGGAAGTTGGTCAGTGTGCCGCCCAGCCAGCGCTGGTTGACGTACCACATTCCGCAGCGGTCGGCCTCGCTCTGGATTACTTCTTGGGCCTGCCGCTTGGTGCCGATGAACATGACCTTGCCGCCGTTGGCGACCAGCTCCACCATGCCCTTGTAGGCGTCATTGATCATGCCCAGCGTCTGTTGCAGGTCAATGATGTGGATACCGTTGCGCTGGGTGAAGATGTAGCGCTTCATGATGGGGTTCCAGCGGCGGGTCTGGTGCCCGAAATGCACCCCCGCCTCCAGCAGCGCCTTCATGTTGATGGGTTCCCGTCCCGTCGGCTGCGGGGGCCGTTCCGGTGCGGGCCGGGGCTGCTGATGACCCTCCGGCCTAGCCTCCGGTGGCCTGCTTTCGGCTGCCGGTCGCGCTTCGGGGGCCGGGGCAACCGCGGGCGGCGGTTCCGCCACTGCTACAGCGACCTCCGGGGCCGATGCCACTGGTTCGGCTGCCGGTCGCGCTTCGGGGGCCGGGGCCGCCGCGGGCGGCGCTTCCGCCACTGCTACGGCAGCCTCCGGGGCCGATGCCACTGGCTCGGCTGCTGCCGTCGGAGCCGCTTCTGCCACTGCTACGGGAGTTTCCGGGGCTGATGCCACTGGCTCGGCTGCTGCGGGCGTCGCCGCTTCCGGCGCGCTCTCCACTACTTCCTCTACTGGTCGCTCTTGCGACTCAACCATCCAATACCCGCCTTTAATCTTCTTACTGGCTATGCCAGAGATAGGCAAGCCAACCCAGGCTCGCCCCGCCAAATGACGCAATTTAGAAACGAAAGCAGTATACCACGCCCCCCGAAGGCGGGCAAACGGCGGCGGCATCGCTCGGATAACCTATGCGCCCGTCTCCCGCTCCACTAATTCGCCTTTAGCGTACTTATGCAGCACGGTAGCTATTAGTGCCTTACATGATATGCCCTGCTCAAAGGCCTTGCTCTGGATGCCGATCAAGTCACTGCCGGATATAGTTACAGTTACATCATGGTTTTTGCTTACGGTTTCCAGAGTGGTTCGAGCCGCTTCGTTAATTGTTGTCCGCTTTTCATCGCTTATCGGCGTTGATTTCCACTCTTCACGGTTATAGGAGCGCAGAATGTCTTTCTCTTCCTCATCAAAGCCCATCGCCGCCATCTCGGCTTCGGTTTCGTGTTCATGCTTAACTTTAGACATCGCTGCTTCCCCTCCTCAAGTAGTCTCTAGTGGCCTTGCGGCTTGGAAGGATCGTCTTCAGGAAAAACACGTCCTCCGATTCTAGGAACGGAACCTGATAGGCGTAATCCTCAATCTGAACAATGAAAATTTGCTGTCCCGGGTATCGTTCCTGGTTGTGATGGATGCGAATATCCAATAGGTCGCCGCGTTCTATGTGGGCAACTATTTCCTGGAAAGATACACCCCTGTCCCGAATTAGTTGCCGGTTTTTTTCTGCATTCCACAAAAATGAGGCCACACTATCCCCTGCCGCATCCTCTATACACTCCAGATTCTACCACGCCAGCCGGTATACCGCGTTCAGCGCGGCGGCGCCGATGACCCCGGCGGCTATGTCGTCGGCCATGATTCCGTAGCCGCCGGGCAGCCGCTCGAAGCGGCGGATGGGCCAGGGTTTCAGTATGTCCAGGACGCGGAAGAGCAGGAAGGCGGCGGCCAGCCAAGGCAGCGTCTTGGGCAGGAAGAGGCAGGTCAGCCATACCCCGGCCACCTCGTCCCACACCGCCCGCTTGGGGTCAGGATCGTCTTCTCGAATCAGGCTGCCGCAAGCCCACGGCCCGACGGCCAGCGACGCGGCGACCATAACCAGGAACGCCGGCGAGTCGCCATCCATCGGCAAAGGCGCGTAGACCGCCACCGCCACCAGGCTGGCCAGCGTCGCCGGAGCTACCGGGAACAGCCCCAGTCCCAAAGCTGTCCCGAGGAGCCAGCCCACCGCCTTTAAGGGTGCTTCCAGAGGTCTCAACAAATGCCTATTCCCGGTTCCTGGTTCTCGGTGAACTCGTTGAACCACGAACAAGCTGTTGGGTCGCAACAGCCTGTCCTTCGGCAATCTCAGGGCGAACGGTTGGGATTTGCAGACGCCCCGCGCTCACTAGCCGTAGCCCAGGCGGTGCAGGTCTTCTTCGGTCATGCCGAGGTAGTGGCCGACTTCGTGCCAGAGGGTGATGCGGATTTCCCGGGAGGCTTCGGCGCGGGTCTCGCAGGCGCGGAGGATTGGCTGGCGGTAGATGACGATTCGGTCGGGCAGCGCTGGGCCGATGCTGTCGCGCTCGGTGAGGGGCCAGCCGTGGTAGAGGCCGAACAGCGTTTCGTGCTCGCCCAGCAGTTCCGCCTCGTCGGGGCCGGGCCATTCCTCAACCACAATGTCCACGTTCTCCAGCCGCTGGAGCAGGCCGCCAGGCAGTTGAGTGTAGGCGCGGCGCACCAGACGCACGAACTCCCGGTGGGTCAGGCGTATCACGGAGTCGCGCCCACACGGCGGCGGATGTCTTTCAGCAGGTCAACGTTGCGCCGGTCGGGGCCTTTGCCCTCAAAGCCGGGAACCTCCAGCAGGAAGGGAACGTCGCGAAAGGCGGGATGCCCCATGAACACGGCGAAACCGTCCTCGCCGATGAAACCCTCGCCGATATTGTCGTGGCGGTCCACCCCGGAGCCGCGCACCTGTTTGGAGTCGTTGGCGTGGATGGCAACGATGTTGGCCGCGCCGGGGCCGGCGTCCAGTTGGGCCAGCATATCCTCGATGCCGTGGCCGGTGGCCAGGTCGTACCCGGCGGCGAAGCTGTGCTGCGTGTCTAGGCAGACCTTGAGCCGTTCGTCGTCTACCGCGCCGAGTATTGCTCCCAGTTCCTCGAAGCGGGCGCCGATGTGTTTGCCCATGCCCGCCATGTTTTCCACGGCTAGGCAGGGGCCGTCGGGCGCGTCGTCCAGCGCGCTCCGGATGGACTCGGCCACCTGCAGCAGCACGGCCTCGAAGCCGGCCCAGCCGTGGCTGCCCGGGTGGAAGATAACGCCGTCGGCTCCGATGCGGGCGGCCAGGCGCAGGTGGGCGGACAGCGATTCGACTCCCTTGCTCAGCGAGTCCGGTTTGCTGGAGCCGAGGTTGATCAAGTAGATGGCGTGCAGGAATACCGGCCCCATCCCGGCCTCGGCCAGGTCCTGCCGGAAAGCCTCAACCTCGGCGTCAGGAATCTCCCGGAAGGCCCAGGACTGAGGCGACGAGCCGAAGATTTGCAACGCCTCACAGCCGATTTCCTGTCCGCGTCCCACCGCCTTGCTGATGCCGCCGGACGTGGAAACGTGCGCTCCTATCTTCAATGTCAGTTCCTCGATGGGAGAGTATGGAGCTGCGCCCCTGCGCCTATATGCCGATTATCCTATATGCGGATTATAAGGGACGGGCCGTTGGCGGCGCACCGCCGGAGGCATACAATGGCGGGCAATGCGAGCCTTGATCTTGGAAACCCCCGGAACTCCGCCCCGCCTGTTGGTGGTGGACTTGCCAGTGCCGCAACTCATGCCTGGAGAGGTGCTGGTGCGGGTGGCTTCCTGCGGCTTCTGCCATCACGACCGGCTGGTGATGGCCGGGACACTGCGCCGCGGCGTCCGCCCCGGTGTGGTGCTGGGACACGAAATCGCCGGCGTGGTGGAGGCGGTGGGCGACGGCGTGAGCCGTGTCCGCCCCGGCGATAGGGTGGTGTCGCTGCTGACCAACGCCTGCGGCGAGTGCGACCGCTGCCAGACCGGGCGGGAACACCGTTGCCGCCACGGCGAGGGGATCGGCCACGGCCGCAACGGCGGATTCGCAGAGTTCGTAGCTGTTTCGCAGCATAGTCTTGTGACGCTTCCCGATGACTTGGAGCTTATGCCGTCCTCGCTGTTGGCCTGCCCGGCGGGTGTGGCGTTGCAGGCAGTGTCGGCGGTCGGCGTGTCGGCGGGAGAAACGGCGGTGGTAACCGGCGCGGGCGGCGGGCTGGGCGTTCACGCAGTGCAGCTTGCTGCCTGTCTGGGCGCACGGACGCTGGCGGTAACGTCATCGCCCCACAAGGCCGCGGCACTCTCCGGTTACGGGGCAGATGAGATTATAGAGACGGGCGAACTGGACTCCGGGCTGGAGTTCTGGGAGATAGTGATGGCGCTTACCGCCGACGAGGGGGCCGACGCGGTTATCGATACCGTGGGAGCGGCAACCCTACACTCATCGGTGCGGTGCCTAGCCCAATACGGGCGGCTGGCTTTGCTGGGAGAGGTCGGTGGCGAGGGCAGCCTGCGCGGCGTCATCCCGGAGATCGTATTCCGCGATGCCAGGCTCACGGGCGTTTCCGGGGTGTCGCGCAATACGCTAGAGCGAGCAATGGCCTTGGCGGCGGAGGGGAAGCTGATGCCGGTATTGCAACAGGCTATGCCGCTGGAGGATGCGGGGCAAGCGTTTGAGCTGGTGTCAAGCCGCGCCGTGCTGGGGCGGGTGGCGCTGGTTCCTGGCCTCTAGCCTAAGCGATCAGGCTAAGGGAGCCGTAATATCTTCGAGGTCTCGGCCCGGAAGCATAAAGGGTTTTCCTGCTTTGGCGTCCTCATATCCTTGGGTGTAACCCTCTCGGCGCGCCTGTGTCTCCCGCCGGAGTTCTTCCATTGCCTGCCGGCGCCCTTCCTCGTACACTTCCTGCCGCCACCTTTCGCGGCCCTTTTCGGTAGCCTCTCTAATCCAGCCTCCGATTGTCATTGTCACCATCCGTGCCATTGGTTTCGTCAGTATCCGGCGGTTGTGGGGGCTTTCCTTCTTGGGAATTCTCCAAGGCCCGGGCATAACCTAAACGGATCCCCTCTTCAATCCCTTCAGCCCGTCCTTCGGCTCGCCCTTCCTCGCGCCCTTCCTCGCGCCCTTCCTCAACCCCTTCAGCTCGGCCTTCTTGCCGCCACCTTTCGCGGCGCCTTTCGGTAGCCTCTCTAATCCAGCCTCCGATTGTCATTGTCACCATCCGTGCCATTGGTGTTGTCAGTATCCGGCGGTTGCGGTGGCTTTCCTTCTTGGGAATTCTCCAAGGCTCGGGCATAACCTAAACGGATCCCCTCTTCAATCCCTTCAGCCCGTCCTTCAGCTCGCCCTTCCTCGCGTCCTTCCTCAACCCCTTCAGCTCGGCCTTCTTGCCGCCACCTTTCGCGGCGCTTTTCGGTTGCGTCCTTGATCCAGTCTGCGATTGACACTGTAGCCTCCCTTGCTTGAAGCAATCCCCAAGCTATGAAGCCGGATGCGATGAAACTCCCTCCGATGCCGAGGACGATGTTTCTCGCGACTTCGCTGGTTGGGGCGCCGCTGGAGAGGGAATCAAGCTCCAGCAACGTCAAAATAATGGAACCGGCTGTTCCGCCAAAAAGCGTGAGAAGTTGGAACAATTGCCGGTCTTCGGGGCGGATTCCCCAGATGGCCTCGCGATGATTATCCATGACCGGCCATGCTCATTATACCAGCTTCACCGGAATGAAAATCGCGGGTGCTACCTGCCGAAGAGGCTCAGCAGAGAGGAGGCGACGGCGGCAGGGCGACCCAAGCGGCGAATTTCTCCCCGGTCCCAGATAACCAGGAATTGGCTGGCGATGAAGATGCTGCTGTAAGTCCCGGCGACGGCCCCAATGGCCAGCACCAGCAGCAACTCGCGTATGCTGGGGCCGCCGATGAGCAGCATGGCTATCAGCACGAACAGGGTGGTTGTGCTGGTGTTCAGCGAGCGGGCCATGGTCTCCATGATGCTCAGGTTCACCAGCCCCCCCAGGTCGCGGTCGGGATGCCGCGATACGTTCTCCCGGATGCGGTCGAACACGACGATGGTGTCGTTGACGCTATACCCGGCGACGATTAGCAGGCCGACGATGAACATCGAGTTCACCTCGAACCCGATGACCCGCCCCAAGATGGAAAACACGCCCAAGATAATCAGCAAGTCGTGAGCCAGCGCCAGCACGGCGCTAACCCCGTAGCGGTAGGCTTTGGGCACCCGGCGGAAGGCGTACCAGACGAAGAGCAGGATGAACACCGAGGCGGCGGCGAGGGCGTAGAAGGCGATGTTCACCGTCTCCGACGCCACGATGGGCGATACGCTCTCGAACTCGACGCGGTTGTACTCCAGGCCCAAGAACTTCTCCAAGTCCCGCAGGATGATTTCCTTCTCCGAAGTCTCGTCCCCGACAGCCTCGTCCAGGACGTTGGTGCGGATGAAGTAGTTGTTGACTCCTACCCGCTGCACCAAGGCTTCGGGGTGGCCGAGTTCGATCATGCGCTCACGGATGTTGTCTTCGTTCACGTCGGCGCGGAAGGTTACGTTGAAAACCGCTCCGCTGGTGAAGTCAATGCCAGGGCGCAGCCCGGAGTCCAGCGTCACCCATCCGGGGGGCAGAAGCATGGACAGGATGCCCGGAATGATGATGAGGGCGGAGAACAGGAAGTACCAGCCCCGTTTGCCAACGATGTCCAGCACTAGCGGCCCCCTCTCCTGGCTCCGGTCGCAGGCCCGGAGCCCGCGGGGGTTGTATTCGCCGGCCCAGTCCCGGAACCGCGGGAAACTCCCTCAGGGGTGAAGAGGCCAATCCGCCGCCCCAGTCCCGCGAAGGCCAAGAGTTGCAGCAGGTTGCGGCTCACCACCACCGCAGTGAACATACTGGCCGCCACGCCGATGAACAAGCTGATGGCCACGCCGGTGACCAGTCCGCCTCCCAGCCGGTCGCCGAACCAAAGCAGCACCAGGCAGGTGATCATGGTCGAGATGTTGGAGTCGCGAATCGCCGGCCAGGCGCGGCTGAATCCGACTTCCATTGAAGAGGCCAGCGTCCGCCCGATTCTGACTTCCTCTTTCATACGCTCGAAGATGAGTATGTTGGCGTCCACCGCCATGCCGACCGACAGTATGAAGCCGCCGATATGGGCCAGTTCCAAGGTGATGGGAATTAGCTTGAACACCGCCAGCACGATGACGGCATAGAACACCAGCGCGCAGGCGGCCACCACTCCGGCCATCCGGTAGTAGGCCACCATGAAGACCAGCACCAGCCCCAGCCCGACCAGTCCGGCCAGCAGGCTGTTTCGCAGCGACTCGGCGCCCAGCAGGGCGTCAACGTCGCTTTCCTGAATCAGCTTCAGAGGAACTTGCAGACGCCCCGATTCCAACTGGATGGACAGGGTCCGGGCCTCTTCCCGGGTGAAGTCGCCGCTGATTTGGGTGTTGCCGTCGCGTATCCAGGCGAGGGCCACCGGGGCGATGATTTCCTCGTCGTCCATGAATACGGCGATGCGTTTGGTATCCACCCCGGCGATACGGCGGGTGAGGTCGGAGAAAATATCGGAGCCGCGCCCGTCGAATTTCAGGTTAATCACCCAGCCAATGCCCACGGGGTCGGCGGAGGCCTCGGCGCGATCCAGGTCGTCGCCGGTCAGTCCCAGGTCGGCGTCGGTGAACTCGACGCAAAGGGTAGTATCGCAGGTGCGCTCCTTGAACTCCAGCAACGCCGTCAGGCCAATGAGGGCTTTGGCCTCGTCAATCGCGCTGCTCACATTGAACATCTGCGGGGCGGCTATGGCCTCGGTGAGAGCCTCCCGGGCGTCGCTTTCCAACTCTGCGCCGACCGTGCCGGACAGAACGCGGAAAGTGCGGCTATCCACTCGCTCGACTTTCACGTCTTGGTAACCGGCGCCGGTCAGGGCCTCGGTCAGCGCCCCAACGTCGTCCACCGGGTCGGCGAAGTCCAGCTCCGTGGTGGAGCCGCTCGCTCCGGGAAGCTGTACGATGATGCGGTCGTCGCCGAATATCTGGATGATGGGCTCTTCCGTGCCGAAGCGGTTGACCCGGCGGGTGATGTTGTCCAGCACCCCTTCCATCTGGCTCACGTCCGGGTGGCCGATGTCGGTGGCCTGGAACAAGTCCACCTGGCCCAGCGCGTCCTCAATGGCGTCGCGCAGTCCGGTACGGCGCGGGTCGTCGGGGTTCAGCAACGGAGTCCGAATCTGGAAGACGTTGGTGACAAGAACCTCAACGGTCTGTGGCTCGGCAGGCTCTTCGTCCTCCGCGCCTTCCTGCGGCTCACCGTCGGGGGCGGCTTCCCCGTCGTCGGTGATGATTGCAGGAGCGGGGATTTCCCGCTCGACCAACTCAACGCCGCGAGGGAATATCTGGTAATCCTCCAGCGGCAACTCATCGTCGCCGAACCGGAAATTCTCCAGCGCGGCGGCTATGTCGTTGAGGTCGGTCTGCTCCAGCAGAGTGACGTCGAAACGGGAGCCGGTATCTGCTTGGTAGACCAGATGCCCGCCCCCGCTGAGGTCAAGGCCCAGCTTCAGGCCGAGCGGGCCGGCCCCTTCGCGGGCCAAGGCCGGCAGCCCGGGGATGTCAACGTTGATAGAGCGAAATCCCAGGGCCGCCAAGGCAACACCCAGGATAAGGATAATTACTATCGTGAGCCGGACGCTGCGGGAACGCATCGGTTAACCGGAACAGGCCCGCGACTCATCGCGGGAGTACCCCTGGCTTTTCAGTGTGGTGGCAGCCAATTCCAGCGCCTGCTCCTGATTTTCAATTTCGCCCGCCGCGCGCGCCTCTTCAATCGTTTCCAGCAGACAGCCTATCCGGGGGCCGGGCTGCAACTGGAAGCGGGACATCAGCTCATGCCCGCTGATGAGGCGCGCCGTGGTTACGGCGACCGGTTCCTGTGTGCCAGTGTATAGCACGTGTGCAATCATTCTAGCATGTTCTATCCATTCGGGATGCGCCAACTCCGGCCCTTTTGCCCCCAAATAATCGGCTAGGCACAAGTAGAGCGTATCTATGGCTACGTCGCCGGTGTCTCGAAAGTAGCGGTAGATGGCCCGATTGCTGGGCCACTCGTTCTTTTCCGACATATTGCTGGGGCGGAGATGATGCTTGACCATCGGCGACACCAGGTCAATGCCGCGATTGCTGAGCCGCAAGACCGTCAAGCGGAGCTCCGCGATGTCCGCCCCCTGCTCGGAATGGCCGAAGAACCGGGTTCGCCCGTCCGGTTCCAGCGTCTTGGTTTGAGGCTTGGCTATGTCGTGGAACAGGGCCGCCAGCTTCAATATGGTGCGCCGGGTATGGCCGTCGCTGACCTTCCGCGCGAAATACGCTTCCGACGCCGGCGTCCAGGGTACGCAGGAATAGACCGGCGAGTTCTGATGTCCCCCGGTCACACCCTCTACCGCCTCGACCGTGTGCATGGTGTGTCCCCAAACGTCCCAATAGTGCATTTTCGGCTGGTCTACACCCTTGGTTGCCATGAGCTCCGGGATGATGTGCTCCAGCAGCCCGAGATGGTCCAGTGCCTCAATGCGCCCCCGTGCACCCTTCGGAGCCAGCAGGCGCAAAAACTCGTCGCGGACCCTGGGCGGCGAGACCCTTCGGAGCCAGCCGGGGTTGGCGGCAATCAGGCGCACCGTATCCGGCTCAATTCGCAGGCCCAACTCTCCCGACAGCCTCACCGCCCGAAGCATCCGCCCTGGGTCTTCCTCAAACACGCCGGGATTCACGGCCCGGATGGTCTTGCGCGTCAAGTCGCCGCGACCGTTGCAGGGGTCAATCACCGCTCCGCCGAAGTCATCGCCCTGCCAGTCGCTCAGACGGACGGCCATGGCGTTGATCGTGAAGTCGCGCCGCCCCAGGTCACCTTCTATGTCGCCGGAAAAGCCGGACAGATCAATAATCTGGCCCTGCTCCCCGCTGGCATCGCCGTCCCTGTCTCCATTGCCGTCGCGGTTGGGGGGCAACACCACCCGCATCATTCCGCGCGGGACGCTGAGGGGGGCCAGAGAGCCGCCCACTTCACCGGCCAGTTCCCGCCCCAGCGCGACGGCGTCACCGGCCACCGCCAGGTCAATGTCCGAGCCGGACGCGCGGCCCATCAAGCGATCGCGCACTGCGCCGCCCACGAGGTAGGCGTCCAGTCCGCGGTCGGCAAAAAAGGCAGTCAGCCGGTTAATCATGGTCATATATGGCGCGGACATTCCGCAGGTATTCTCCATTGCACAGGTCTGCGGGAGCGTCAGGCAGGGAGACGCCGGGCATGGCGCCGGCCAGACTTACCCTAAACATCTCTCCATCTATAAGGAGAGGAAACTGATTACGACGCGGCGGTTTCGTCCGGCCCGGTTTCGCTGCTGTCGTCCTCCAGTCCGTGGAGCCGACGGTGCAGCGCGTCGAAATCCGGGTTCTGCGGGTGGTGGTCGTGTTCCTCGACCTGAGCTTCAGACTGCTCTTCCCCGTCCTGTTCTTCCCCGTCCTCGGACACTTCCTTGATTTTATACACGGTGGTGTGAGCGACGAGATGGTCCATGTACATGATGCCGTTCAGGTGGTCTATTTCGTGCTCCAGCGCTTGGGCCAGCAGCTCGTCGGCGTCCACCTTGAAGGACTTGGCGTTCAGGTCCAGGGCGCGGGCCCGCACCTTCTCCGACCGCAGCACCATGCCGCGATAGCCGGGAACGCTGAGACAGCCCTCCTCGATCTCGCGCTGTCCTTCCTTCTTGACTATCTCTGGGTTAACCAAAATCATCGCCTCTTCCATGTCGGGCGTCTGAACCACGGCGATGCGCTCCAGAACCCCGACCTGGTTGGCCGCCAGCCCCACGCCGTTATGCTCGGTCATGGTCTCCACCATGTCCTGGGCCAGCCGCTTGTGCTGCGCGGTGATTTTGGCCACCTTGCGCGCCTTCTTGAACAGTGCTGGGTCCGGCACCAGCCGGATGGTCAATATAGCCACCGGAAACCCCTAACTCATCAGGAGAGGCCCTATCCACCAGACCGCGCCCCATCCCCATAATTACAGCCACCAATTATAAGCCCGGAATGTGCAATTTGGAAATGCGGGCCATCAGGAAGCCAGGGTCATTCGATTGTTCCCTCTCCCTCCGGGGGAAGGTGGGGGCGTCCCCCGCGCTTTCGTAACCACCCTAAATATATGTTAGCATCCAGCCAAGCCACACAGTAAATCAAAGCCAGAGAGCGCAAAATGCCCCAACGCTTGCGGCTTGCCCCGCTCTGCGCCATCCTAGCCCTGATTCTATCAGCCGCGCTCCTGTCAGCCGCCTGCAGCTCGCCCGAAACGGACAGAGCAGCGCTGGCCGCCCTCTACAATTCCACTGACGGCCCAAATTGGCGTAGCAGCGATAACTGGCTGAGCGACGCGCCACTCGGCGAATGGCGCGGCGTAACCACCGGCAACAACGGCCGTGTCATTGAACTGGACCTCCGCGTCAACCAGTTGAGCGGGGAGATACCGCCGGAGTTGGGCAACCTCGCCAACCTGACAGGGCTGTCCCTCAACGGTAACCAGTTGAGCGGCGAGATACCGCCGGAGCTGGGCAACCTCGCCAACCTGAAATATCTGGTCATCAGCCAGAATCAGTTGAGCGGGGAGATACCGCCGGAGTTGGGCAACCTCGCCAACCTGACATGGCTGGGCCTCAACAATAACGAGTTAAGCGGGGAGATACCCCCGGAGTTGGGCAACCACTTTAACCTGGAAGAGCTGTACCTCAACGATAACCAGTTAAACGGGTGCGTACCAAACGGTCTGCTACGCCGGTTGAGCAGCGAGTCCAACCTCGGTGACTTGCCGCCCTGCTAAGGCTGAGGGACTCGCGGATGCCCTCATGTTCCCTCCGCGTCCTCTGCGCCCTCTGCGCTGAACCCCCGCGCTTTCGTAACCACCCTAAATATATGTTAGCATCCAGCCAAGCCACACAGTAAATCAAAGCCAGAGAGCGCCAAATGCCCCAACGCTTGCAGCTTGTCCCCCTCTGCGCCATCCTAGCCCTGATTCTATCAGCCGCGCTCCTGTCAGCCGCCTGCAGCTCGCCCGAAACGGACAGAGCAGCGCTGGTCGCCCTCTACAACTCCACTAACGGCCCGAATTGGCATGGCAGCGCTAACTGGCTGAGCGACGCGCCACTCGGCGGATGGCACGGCGTAACCACCGGCAACAACGGACGTGTCATTGAACTGAACCTCAACTGGAACGGTTTGAGCGGGGAGATACCGCCGGAGTTGGGCAACCTCGCCAACCTGACAGAGCTGGCCCTCGGCTCTAACCAGTTGAGCGGTGAGATACCGTCGAAGTTGGCCAACCTCTCCAACCTGACAGTGCTGCGCCTCCACGGGAACCAGTTGAGCGGTGAGATACCCCCGGAGTTGGGCAACCTCGCCAACCTGACATTGCTGGAACCTCAACGGTAACCAGTTGAGCGGGGAGATACCGCCGGAGCTGGGCAACCTCGCCAACCTGAAATATCTGGTCATCAGCCAGAATCAGTTGAGCGGGGAGATACCGCCGGAGTTGGGCAACCTCGCCAACCTGACATGGCTGTTACTCCACGAGAACCAGTTGAGCGGTGAGATACCCCCGGAGTTGGGCAACCTCGCCAACCTGGAAACGCTGTGGCTCGGCGAGAACCAATTGAGCGGGTGCGTACCAACCGGTCTGCTAGGCAAGTTGAGCAGCGAGTCCAACCTCGGTGACTTGCCGCCCTGCTAAGGCTGAGGGACTCGCGGATGCCCCCGTGTTCCCTCTGCGTTGAACCCCCCGTCGAAGCCCCACCGCTTTTCCTGACACTTCCCCCTTGCCAACCCCTGGCACACCCCCGTAGCATTATTAACGTACCGATCGGGAACCCCCCACAACACCAAAACCCAGCCCAAATCCAGCCAGCCACTGAGTCAGCGTGATGTGCTTTGTCTGCAAGCCCTAACCAGTCCCGCCGCTTCCAACCTGAACCGCGCTCCGCAGAATCCAACCCCGACAACCAGGAATGGCCGGAAATGACCGGAAATGACCGGGAAAGTGAAAATTTCCAGCCCGCCAGCCCACCCAAATACACACCGGAGCTGAAACCATGTCCTTAAGCCAGACCTTAAATCAGGTCAGAAACCGCATCAATTACCTGCGCCGCAAATACGCCATCCCTCTCGCCGTAGCGCGCCTCCACCCCATCGCCGAGGAATTCTGCGACCAGTGGGCCATCGCCCGCGCCAACGCCAACAGCAGCCCGGCCCCGGCTCCGGAACCTGGCTCCTTGTCCGAGCCCCATCGCTTCATCCAGCGCCTAGCCGAACGCGGCTTCCGCCTAAACACCTTTACCGACCTCCACCGATACCTGGAGCGCTGCCAAAAATCCAACACCTGCCCCAACCCCCTTGGCGTCATACAAAGCCTGTATCCGCAGTCCGGCCCCAACGGGCCGCTGGCAAATTTCGCCCGGTTCTGGTAGTGCCCGGTTCGGGTAACGCCCGGTTCTGGTAGCGCTATGTAGGGGTTATTTCTGCCAGTCTGCCCCCACGTTCCAGACTCCCATGTTATCATCGGGAAAACTTGCAGAATTGCGGCAAGGGGAGCGGCTATGGTGGGCGTAAGCGAGATTGGCAGCGCCGAGTTGTCGGCGGCAATTCCCCGGCTTTCGGGAACCCTGCGGCTGAAGGGCCTGATCGGCAAGGTGGAAGTCTACCGCGACGGGCTGGGCATCCCCCACGTGCGGGCGGAAAACGAGCGCGACGCATTCTTCGCCCAAGGCTACGTTACGGCGCAGGACCGCCTCTGGCACATGGAGTACGACCGCCTGCGCGGCAGTGGCCGGTGGGCCGCGGCCGTCGGCGACGCCGCCCTGGAGCAGGACAAGCTGATGCGCCGCTTCCGCCTGACCGCCAGCGCCAAGGCCGACTACGCCGTTATGGACTCGCACACCCGGATGGTTTTCGACGCCTACGCCGCCGGGGTCAACGCCTTTATAGAAGGCCCCGGCCCGCTGCCCGCCGAGTACGCCATCGCGGGCATCGAACCTGAACCGTGGCAGCCTTGGGACAGCCTCATCGTCTACAAGGTGCGCCACATCCTGATGGGCGTGTTCGAGTCGAAGATATGGCGGGCGCGGATGGTGCAGGCCATGGGGCCGGAGCAGGCCGGACGGCTCTTCCCCGGCTACGAACCCGGCCACCTGCTGATACTGCCCCCCGGCGCGACGGCCCCCGCCCCGCTGGACCTGGGACTGAAGCAACTGGCCGAGGGCGCCGCCGCCCTCAACCACCTGTCCGAGATGGACGCAGGCAGCAACAGTTGGGTCGTGGCGGGCCAGCCCCCCGCAGGGGAACGTCGAGGCGCCGGGTGTGGCGCCGCCACCGGCAAGCCGCTGCTGGCCGGGGACTCCCACCGCGCGCTGGACACCCCCAACGCCTACTACCAGAACCGCGTCGCCTGCCCGGAGTTCGACGTTATCGGGCTGTCCTTCCCCGGCGTTCCCGCCTTCCCCCACTTCGGCCACAACCCGTGGGTCTGCTGGAGCGTCACCCACACCGCCGCCGACTATCAGGACTTGTACATCGAGCAGTTGCGGGGCGGCAATACGCCGCAGTATCTCTACCAAGGGGAGTGGCGCGACGCCGAAGTCCACGACGAAACGGTGCGTAGCAACAGCGGACGCGAGGAATCCATCCGCGTGGTGGTCACCGGCCACGGCCCGGTCATATCCGGCGGCCCTGAAGAGGGTTCGGGGCTATCCTTCAAGTACACCGCCACCGAGTCGGCTTCGGACTGGACCGCCATCCTGTGGCGGATGCTCCGCGCCCGCAACGCCGAGGAACTGGCGGAGTCGCAACGCGGCTGGGTTGACCCCTGCAACAACTTCCTCTTCGCCGACGTGGACGGCAGCATCGGCTACCTCTGCCGGGGCCGCATCCCCATCCGCTCGCGGGTCAACGGCTGGCTGCCCGTGCCCGGCTGGACCAGCGAACACGAATGGCAGGGCGACATTCCCTTCGAGGAACTGCCCCGCTCCATCAACCCGCCGGAGGGCTACATCGCCACCGCCAACAACCGGCCGGTCGGCGACGAATATCCCCACTACATCGCCGTGGACTTCACGCCGGAGTTTCGGGTCAAGAGCGTAACCCAAGGGCTGATGTCCCTGACCAAACCCGCCGCGCCGGATATGGCCAAGGTACACGCGCAGAGGGTGTCGCTGCCGTCGCTGGCCTACTTGGCCGTCCTGCCCGGCGTCGAGCCGCAGGACGCGCTGTCGGCCATCGCCCGCGAGCGCCTGCTGGGCTGGGACGGCACGATGGACGCCCACCGCGTCGAACCCGCCATCTACTCAGCGATGCGCGACGCGCTGTTGCAGGAAATGCTGGAGCGCAACCTCACGCCGGAACTGGCTGACGCCGCCTGGCACCCCGCCGACCGGGGCCTCGGCTCCTTCAGCAACCGCTTCAAGGCCCGGATGGTGGAGATGCTCCGTCACGACGACCGTTCGCTGCTGGCCGACGGCGACTCTTGGCCCGCCGCGATCTCCCGCGCGCTGGCCCAGGGCGTGGCCAATCTGCGGGAGCGGCTGGGCGACGACCCCGACGGGTGGGCTTGGAGCCGCATTCACCGCGCCGTTCCGCGCCACACCCTTTCCGCCGCTCACCCGGAGCTGGACGGCCTGCTGGACCCGCCGCCCATCCCGGCCAGCGGCGACGGCGACACCCCGCTGGCCGGCGGCTACTCGCCCTCGGCCCCGGCCACGATTACCAGCCTGTCGGTGGCCCGCTACTCCTACGACACGGCCAACTGGGATGACTCGCTGTGGGTGGTTCCCCTCGGCAGCTCCGGCCACCCAGGCAGTCCCCACTACCACGACCAGTCCGAAGCCTGGCGCAAGGTCGAGATGCACCCGATGCGCTGGGACTGGCCCGCCATCATAGCCAACAGTGAGACCAGCCAGACCCTCGAGCCGGAGTAGAGCGGGGTCCGGAGTAGAGCGGGGTATTGATTAGCCGAGGGCAGGATAAACTATCCGGAACTGCCCGGTCCCGTTCGCTTGATTATGAGGTACGGATTGCATCGCGATGTCGGTACTGTGCTGAATGTCGGTACTGTGCTGATTGATTAGCTCGTACACTGTTACCAAGCACTTAAATACGAGCAACAAAAAGCCGGGCCTGCAAGTACGCAGGCCCGGCCTGGCTGTTCGAGTGGGTTTGTGTGGACGGTCAGGCGTCGGCGTGTATCTGCTGGTTCAGGTACAGCTCCAAGCCAACCTGGTTGATTAGCTCCAGTTGGGTTTCCAGCCAGTCCACGTGTTCCTCTTCCTCGCGCACCATGCCTTCGAGGATGTTGCGGGTGGTGTAGTCGCCGACGGACGCGCAATGCGTAATGGCCTCGGTCAACGCCTCTACCGCGCCCTTTTCTGCCTCCAGGTTCAGTTCCAGGTCCTCCTTGACCGACTCGCCAACCATGACCTGGTTCAGCCGCTGCAAGTTGGGCATACCCTCCAGGTAGAGGATATGCCGGATGAGGTGCTGGGCATCCTCCATCTCCGACATACTGTTGGCCCGGAACATGGCGCCGATGCGCTGGAATCCCCAGTTGTTGGCCATCTCGGAGTGGACAAAATACTGGTTGATTGCGGTAAGTTCGATAGTGAGTATGGTATTGAGGCGCTCGACCACGCCTTCCTTTGCTTTCATGCCAAGGACTCCTAAACCAGCGGCAGGAAAAAATACGCCGCCGGAGCGTGGGCCGTCGCCCTGCGCCACCGGCGGCTCAATGCTCGCCTGCATCCATTATAACATCGCGCGGGATGGCCTATCCCGCCTTGACCAGCAGTCCTTCCAGCTTCAACTCCACCATCTCGGAGATGCGCCCGATGTTGTTCAGGCAGCGGCCGCAGGCGTCGGAGTCGTCAAAGCCCCAGGTCTCCTTGAGGGCTTCGGGGGAACAGCCGCGGCGCTTGGCCGATTCGACCGCCTCCGACAGCCTGACTCCCTTGCACACGCAAACGTACACAGTACCGGCCTCCGCCAAGGTTGCGCTCATCCACTTGGTGAGAGGCAATTTACATTAACCTGCGAAGTATGTCAACCCATATTCGGAGAACAGCATACACGATTCATTCGACCAAATACGTAGCGTACAAAATCCGCCGGGCGGACAAAAGAGAACCGCCGCAGGGTTTCCTGCGGCGGTCGCTGATGACGTTGCTGCCCTGATGGGCGCGCGGGCTACTGGACCAGGTTGGGGGTGACCTCGCCAGGGATGCCGGCGGCTTCCATCTCGCGGGCGCGGGCTTCCACCTTCGGCATCACCGCGGCGATGAGGTCTTCGTCCAGGTCGGCGGCCACGCCGGGGTAGCCGGCGCGCTCCAGCATCACCTTCAGCTTCTTGGTCTTGAACTGATCCAGGCACCAGCCCAGCGGGTCGGGAACCAGGGTCTTGTCCCAGTAGATCCGGTGGTTCTTGTTGCGGGGGCCATAGTGGTAGTGCGGGCCGTCCCAGAAGCAGTCGAAGGCCAGCAGCTCGGTCTCCTCGGTGAAGACGCGGCCGGTGTTGCCGGCCAGTTCGCTCAGCACGTGGATCGCCAGTCCGCCGTCGCCAGAGGCCAGGCGGCGCATTTCCAGCCCGAAGCGGATGTTGCCGGCCTCAATGATGTCGGTGCCCCGGTTGTGCTTGACGGTGTTGCGCTCGGCCATGAACTTGCCCCGCGCGAGGTTCTCCACTTCGTCCAGCGCCGAGGACACGGCGCCGAGATCCACCGCCCCGGCGGCCTCGGGGTATCCGGCCTCGGTCAGCATGATGCCGATGCTGCTGCCTAGGGTCTTCACCGACCAGCCGATGGGGTTGCCGTCCACGGTCTCGTCCATGCGGAACTTGACGTCCTTGCCCCCCGGGCCGTAGACGTAGCTGCGCTCGCGGTCGAAGCAGTTGAAGCGCAGCGCGGTGGCGCCGCCGGTTTCGACCAAGATGACTACGCCCTGGTCGGAGTGGTCCTGTATGTTGCCGTCCCAAAGCTCATGCTGGACAACGAAGGTAACGTTGCCCGCCTCAACCCTGGCTCGCCCAGTCTGTTGCATCATAACGTCCAGTCTCCTCACTCAATGATAGTAAAAGGAATATAGCCATCGCCAGGCCAGGGTGTCAACCGGACGAGGCAGGGGCTACCGGGGGCGGTATATTTCGCGGCGATGGCCGACTGCTTGAACGCCTTCTCGTTTTGCTTAAATTTTCGTACCCTGCTAAATTGGGATAATTCACCGGAAACACGAGGAGCGTGGCAATGGCGGCGCAGACTAGGCCCTTCAAGAAAATTCACTTCACCGGCGGCCGCTTTGACGAGAATGCCGGCTTTCTTGATGTTGACGTGCTCCGGGAATTGGAGTTCTACCGCAAGCTCCTCGTAGCTGTCGCCTGCGAAAAATGGCGGCAGGAAAATCCCGGACAAGAACAGTTGCCGCGAGGGTTCAGCGATAGTTTTCGCTTGGGCATTGACCTCTTGGGCATTGGCAGGGTCGCCTCTGGGTCTTGCATAGCCGAAATCCAGCGGGTTGCATCACCAACATTAGTCCATTCAGAAGATAGATTTGATAAGGCGGCGCAAGTTATCGATGAAACTTTACTAGCCATTCATAATAACAAACCTTTCCCGGATGGGTTAACAACGTCTGTTTTGCCTATGTTTGCCAAGTGGTGCAAGACATTGAGACCGGATGAAAGCCTCGTCCTGGGCGAGAATGACAAGGATTTCCCAACATACAATACTGATATCAGAGAGCAATTGTTAGCCAGGATACCAAGAGACCAACCATATATTGATTATGTGGATTTGTCTGGTGAGGTGCGGGCGGTTGACTTGAAAAATCAAACAAGCGGTTCCTTTCGCATTAAGCTGGATAGCGGGGATGTTGTTTCCGGAGTGTTTTCAAGTGAGCAGCAATCCAGTATCACGGAAGCGCTGCACGGTCATGACACATTACGTTTTAGACTCACCGGCCAAGGCAGATTTGATTTGTCCGGCAAGCTGCAAAAGATTCTGTACGTGGATAACCACGAAGTAATTCCTGTTGGCGAGATTCCATTTGACCCGGCAGCGTTATCAATTTTGGAGATGTTTGACCAGATTCACAACTCTATGCTGGAAGGGGAATTGGAGGAACTACCCTCTGATGGCGCCGCGAATTATAAGCATTACTTGTACGGGTGGCCTAAAGAGGACTAACCATGAGGGAGGTATTCGCCGATGCCGGTTACTGGATATCATTAAATAATACTCAAGACAGTCTACACGATAGAGCAAGACTGATTACTCAACAACTGGAGCCGGATGGTTATCGAGTAATTACCAGTGAAATGGTATTGGTTGAGCTATTAAACTTCGCAAGCAAAGGCGGACAGTATGCTCGAAAAAGAGCCGCGGATGTTGTGCGAAGCCTCAGCAGGAACCCTAACGTGGAGATAGTCCCTCAAACAAGTCCCCGGTTTGCCGCCGCGCTCGATCGGTACGAAAACCGCTTGGACCAGCGGTGGAGCCTCACTGACTGTTCCAGTTTTCTGACTATGGAAGAACGGGGCATAACGGAAGCGCTGGCGTACGACCGCGACTTTGAACGGGCCGGTTTCAAAGCGCTCCTGCGCGAAAGCTAATCCAGCCCCAGCAGCTTTTCCAGCCCCTCGCGCGAAGCGGAAGTCCGCTATCGGCAGGCTATCGTCCGGCGGCTCATTCAGGAAGAGATAGCCCTCCGGCGTGTAGGTGTATTGCGCCAGCTTGCCCACTTGGGCCATGCTGATTTCGCCGGAGCGCTCCCATTCCAGGACGCGCTCCGGCTTGACGTGCAGCTTTCCGGCCAGTTCGTCGGGGTCATAGCCCACCCTCTCCCTGGCCCACCGCAACACTTCTGGCTGTAACTCTATTTTCAGACGCCGGTTACTCATTAGCGCATCATACTATCTCCCCGGCGCCCGCCCCGCTACGCCAGCGGCTTCTCCTCTACGTTGAAGTGGGGCATTACGCCTTCGGCGAAGCGCTCTAGCTGCTCCAGCATCACGCTCAGCGGGGCGCCCATGCGGTTGCAGCCTATGTGCATATACTCCAGGCCGGGGTATTTGTCCTGGAAGGCCATGATTTTCTCGGTTACCTGGTCGGCGGTGCCCACCAGCCAGGCGTTCTGCTCGATTACCTCTTCCATGGTCGGCAGGCCGGCGCCCCGGGCCCGGCGCGGGTCGCCGAGGGCTTCGATCTGCTCGCCGGACAGGGCGCGGAAGAAGCCCAGAGGGGCAAACATCTTCATGTCCTCCTCTAGGTATTTGCGGCCCTGCTCGATGGCTTCCTGCTCGGTGTCGGCGATGAAGGTGGGCAGCCCGACCGTGAGCCGTCCGCCCGGCTCCACCTCGCGGCCGTGGCGGGCCAGTGCCTCCGTCCAGCGCATGATGACATCATCGGACGCGCCGCCGGTGACCGCGCCGCCGCCGATGATGCCTTGGATGTCGTGCTTCGCCATGAAGTCCAGGGCGCGCGGGCTGCTGGACACCATCGGCTGCCAGGTCTCCACCGGCTGGTGGCGCGGGCGCGGCACCAAGGTCAGCTCCTTCAGCGTATAGCCCCGGTACGGCACCTCCGGGGGAAGCTGGTAGTATTTGCCCTGGAAGGAGAAGGAGTCCTCGTGGAACGCCTTCATTATGATTTCCACCTGCTCTTCGAACATCTCGCGGTTGGCGTCGTTGTCGGTGTTGGTGCTGGGAACGCCGAAGGTGTCCACCTCCCGCGAGTGGTAGCCCCGGCCCACGCCGAAGATGACGCGCCCCTCGGTCAGGATGTCGGCGGTGGCGTAGTCCTCGGCCAGCCGCAGGGGGTGCCACATGGGGTTGATGTTGAAGCCGCAGCCGAACTTGAGCTGCTTGGTCATCTGGGCGAGATGGACGAACATCATCAGCAGGTTGGGGATGACCTCGTTCCCCTCGTGCTGGAAGTGATGCTCGGCCGCCCAGAAGCTGTGATAGCCCAGCCGGTCCATCAGCTTGGCAATCTGCTCGCAACGGTCAAAGATGGTGATGAGGTGGTCGTTGCCGAACCGGCGGTCGTTGACCGGGGTGGCCTCCAGGCCCAGGTCGCCCAGGTCCACGTGCCCGGCGTAGAGGCTGCCAAAGTGCGTAATCATGCTTACCCTCGCTGAATCGGATTCCGTGTCTGAAATTGTATCTGCGGGGTCGGGGTTGTCAAACCGGGGCCTCGCCGGACCGCCGTTCCAACCAGCCCATCCATTTGTTGGCCAGCGAGCCTGCGCAGGTCAACACAATGGAGCCGCCAACGACTATTGACAACCACTGGTCAAACGAGCGTTGCCGAGTGTCGAAAAACCGGACGGTGTAGTATGGTTGATCCACTCGGCGTTCGAGTTTGCTTTCGTCGCGTTCGCGGCGCAAGTCCCAGACGTTCACCACTAGAAACACGATGACTCCGGATAAAAGAATGGCAAATATATCTACGAGCAGCCGGTTCCAACCTTCTGCCTCAGGGGGGCGCGAAAATAAAGCCAAGGAGATAGTAATTACCGCAAAAATCAAGAGAGCAAACATTTCACCTAGGGTTATGTCTTGTTGCTTTGAGCGGGCCAGCGCATCTAGATTGGCTTCAGCTTCGCTTAGGAACTGAAGGTCCACGTCCTTTAATGAGTCCGCCCTAACTTGAGCTACGGCAATGTAGTTTCGTGCTTTAGTATATGCGGCTTCCAAGTCGGCCTGGTCTCTTGGAACATCTATTTTACGACTTCTTCGTTGGTTCAATCGACATAATTAGCAGCACGCGCGTTATGAAATTCTTGGTAGCTTTGAAAGCCGTGGAATCTTGGCGCAAGGCTAAATTACAGTCAACCCAGTTGACGCCTCACCACCCCCGCAATATGCACCAGGTTTGACGTAACTGCGCCGGGCTCAGCAGATGGTTCAGGGGAGCGTATGATGACGCAATCCCCAACTCAAGGAACAGCCGTGACCTACGCGAATTCGCTGAGCTCGACCTCGACGCGATGTATGCCGTAGCGGGCAAGGGCCCAAGCCTTCTACCGCGAGAAAATCTGGCCCCTGATGTATATCTGCAGCACAAAGGCCGAATGGTGGTCATCAACACCATGAGCGGCGACTGGGAGATGGACGACCGGGACACCGTCGCCTCAGAGCGGTTGTTCCAGCGGCGGCCCGGTGCCATCACCCTCGGCATAAGGGTCGGCTACAAAGCCGCCTATCATTTTGGACACCGCGAGACACCGGAAGAAGAATGCTACCGGCAGAGTCAGCAACCTGCAAGCCCGGCTTAACGGCCTTCCCGCAGGCGGCGAATTTCCTCCTCCAGTTGGCGGACGCGATTCTCGGCGATCAAGCGGGCGTCCCGCTCCGCGTTGCGCTGGGTCTCGGCGGCCAGGCGGGCGTCCCGCTCGGTGGCGGCGCGGGCGACCTCGGCATCGGCGCGTTCCTCGATGGCGACCAGCCGGTCGATCGTCCTGCCGGTGGACGGGTCCAGCAGATCGAAACCCGTTGCCTCGTCCCAATAGAAGTCCAGCCCCAGCAACTCGCTATGCGAGTGTGCCGAACCATCGTCAGCGGCGTGTAATTGGCAGGGGACGTAGCGCCCCTCCACCAGGCGGTCGCCGGCCAGGGGCTGGCCGTACAACTCCGCTCCCGGTGACGGGTCGAGCCGCCAGTATTCCGGGATGCCCAGCCTTTCGTACAGGCGGCGCTTGTGGCCCAAGTCGTTGGCCGCGGTGCTTTTTGACGCCACTTCCAGCGCGAAGTCCGGCGCCTTGCCCGTTTCCCAAAGCCAGAAGTTGGGCAGATTCCGCCGGATGGCCGAGGCCGGGACACCGAAAGCTATGAACAAATCAGGGGCAACGCGAGCGTTGCCGTTTCGCTGGTCGTAGGAAACGAACACTGCCCCGGAAATGAAAACGTCTTCGCGCCCTCTGTATCGTTGCCACAGCAGGCGGGAGACATAGTTCAGAGGTTTCTCTTGGAGCATACCGTCCTCGACCCGCTCCGGCTCTTCGTAAAAAATGTCGGGCAGGGTACGGTTAATCCAGGCGTTGGTGATGTTGGTGGCGGTTGACATCATCGGGCCTCCGGCACCGGCTGGGCTGTCATGATAACACGCGCCGATCTTCCTGAGCCGCGCACAAGAGTCCGGGGCCGCGCACAAGAGTCGCATCGCCTCAATGCAGGGAAGGGCGGAGCGAATGTTGACGCCCCCCAACCCCCGCCGTATCATCGCGGCAAACCCACGCTATGCGCTAGGAGAGGGGCTATGAAATACGACTACATCGTGGTGGGCGCCGGGTCGGCCGGCTCCATCGTGGCGACGCGGCTGAGCGAAGACCCGGCGGTGTCGGTGTTGTTGCTGGAGGCTGGCGGCGACTATCCCGACTTCGAGCAACTGCCCGACGAGGTGAAGTTCGGCTACGCCACCGCCACCGACGTTATGACCAGCGACCACAACTGGCAGTTCTGGGGCAAGGCGTCGGAGACCGCGCCGCCGATGATGGTGCCCCGGGGCAAGGTGACCGGCGGCTCCAGCGCCATCAACGGCCAGGTGTTCCTGCGCGGCGTTCCCCAGGACTACGACTCGTGGGCCGCCATGGGCAACGACGAGTGGAGCTATATCAAGCTGCTTCCCTTCTTGAGGCGCATCGAGACCGACACTGACTTCCCCGGCGATGACTTCCATAATTCCGACGGGCCCATCATCGCCCGCCGCTTCAAGCGCGAAGAGCTGCTGCCCGACCAGGCAGCCTTCCACGCCGCCTGCCGCGAAGCTGGTTTCGCCGACACCCCCGACCACAATCACCCTGAGGCCAGCGGCGTGGGGCCGGTGCCCCTCAACAACCCCAACGGCATCCGCTGGAGCACCGCGTTGGGCTATCTGGACCCGGCCCGCCACCGGCTCAACCTGACCATTCGCCCCAACTGCCTGACCCGCCGCGTCGTCTTCGAGGGCAAGAGGGCCGTGGGCGTCGAGGTGGAGAGCGGCGGCGAGCGGTTCACGGTGGAAGGCGAGCAGATCATCTTGTCCTCCGGGGCCATCGGCTCGCCGCAAATCCTGTTGCTGTCGGGCGTCGGCCCGGCGGGTCACCTGACCGAGACGGGCGTGCCCGTAGTCCACGACCTGCCCGGCGTGGGGCAGAACCTGCGCGACCATCCCATGGTCTACACCACCTTCCGCACCAAGCCGGACTACCCGCTGGACGGCTTCGCCCCTCGGGTGCAGATGACGCTGCGCTGGACTGCGGAGGGGTCGGACCTGCGGAACGACATGATGATCTTCATGCAGTCCTACGCCACCGAGCGGGTGGACCGGGGCGGCGAACGCATGGATGCGCTGGGCGTACGCATGCTCAGCGTGCTGGACCTGGAACTGAGCTCCGGGCAGCTGAGGCTGCAGTCCACCGATCCCGACGAGCAGCCCTCCCTCGACTACAACTATATGGAGAACCCGGAGGACCGCCGCCGCCTTCGCGACGCGGTGCGCCTCTGCGCCCGCCTGGGTGCTCACGAATCCTTCCGCGACATCGTCCAAGAGCGAGTCGAGCCCACCGACGAGGAGCTGGCCACCGACGACGCCCTGGACGTCTATATGCTGCGGGAGGCAACCACCGGCCAGCACATTTCCTGTACCTGCAAGATGGGCCCCGCCAGCGACCCCATGGCGGTGGTGGACCAGTATGGCAGGATCCACGGCATGGAGAACATCCGCGTGGTGGACGCCTCCATAATGCCCAACTGCATCCGGGCCAACACCAACGTAACCACCATGACCATCGGCGAACGAGTAGCGGAGTTCATCAAAGAGGGGCGGTAGGCAAGGCTAACCGCCGGGCGTGCGCCGGGATTGTCTTGGCGCACCACCCGGTGTACTTGGGAGTAATCGCGCCAGCCGTCGCCCCGCCCCCGGAGAAACAGCGTATCGAGGCTTCCTATGCCCACATACCCGCACATAGAACGGTACTACGAAGACAAGCAGCGGCTGATTGACTACGGCGGCTCGGATAATGAGCAGAACATCCGGCGCGCTTTTGGGACTTGTCTCGATTCCTATTGCCGCGACCACCGGGAAAAGCTGGCCCTGATCGACGAACTGGAGGCCGCGCTCAACAACTGGCCTGACGGGACGGTCAAGGACGCCCTGCGCATGGCCCGGGGCTACTGGGAAGCCAAGGACTCCCACGACAATCTGGATAGTGAAATCCAAAGAAAGTTCAATCGCGGCTATCCCCGGGACAACATCATCTTTGAGGACTCACAAACCGCCGTCCTGTTCCAGAACCGGAGCGAGGCGATGCGGGTAGATATGTCCCGGCCCGGCGAGCTGCACCGGCTCATCCGGGCGTTTCTCGATTACGAGCTGCCGGAGATCGAGGAGTTCCGCCAAGCCCGCCAGCAGTTTCAGTCCGATCTTCCCGCCGTGCTGGAGAACCTGCGCCAGGCGGTGGCCGATGCCGAGGAAGGCAACATCGACTACCGGGAGAGGGCCGCCCGCTTCCTTGCCCTGTGCCGACAGACTATCAGCCCCGCCGTGTCCGACGCCGACGTGCGCGAGATGCTGTTGCAGCACATCCTCACCCAAGACATCTTCCTGCGGGTGTTCACCGAGGACCAGTTTCACCGCGAAAACAATATCGCCCGGCAGCTTGCGGCCCTAGAGCAGACCTTCTTCACCGGCGACGTGCGCCGCCAGGCCATCGACCGCCTGCGAACCTACTACGGCGCCATTGGCCGCGCCGCTGACGATATTGCCGACTACCGCGAAAAGCAGCGGTTCCTCAAGGCCATCTACGAGGACTTTTACAAAGTCTATAACCCGTCCGCCGCTGACCGCCTCGGCGTGGTCTACACCCCCAACGAAGTGGTGGACTTCATCATCCGGGGCGCCGACCACCTGTTGCAAAAACATTTCGGGCGTAGCCTGGCCGACGACGACGTGCAGATTCTCGACCCGGCCACCGGCACCGGCACCTTCGTCACCAGCCTGATTGATTACCTCCCCGCCGACCGGCTGGAATACAAGTACCGCAACGAAATCCACGCCAACGAGGTGGCGATACTGCCCTACTACATCGCCAACCTCAACATCGAATACAGCTACCGGGAGCGCACCGGCCGCTACCTCGAGTTTCCCAACCTCAGCTTCGTGGACACGCTGGACAACCTGGGCTGGCAGCAGTCCGGCTCCACCAGCGGCTCAGTCACCCGGCAGGGGGCCTTCAACCTCGGCGGCCTCTCCGAAGAAAACTGGATTCGCGTCCAGGAGCAGAACGAAAAAACCATCAGCGTCATCATCGGCAACCCGCCCTACAACGACAGAGCCACGCTCTGGGGCGACGGCGAGGCCAACCGCCCGTACCCGGATATAGACCTGCGCATCCGCGAAACCTACATCAAGGAAGGCACGGCGCAAAAGACGCATCAGTACGATATGTACAAGCGTTTCTTCCGCTGGGCTTCCGACCGTCTGGCTGACGACGGGATTATCGCCTTCATCACCAACCGCGCTTATCTTGATGCCCGGCAGGATGACGGCTTTCGCAATGTAGCCGCTGACGAATTCACCGAAATCTATGTGCTTGACCTGGGTTCGGATGTGCGACGCAATCCAAAAATCTCCGGCACCAAGCACAACGTCTTTGGCATTCAGACTGGCGTTACCATCGGTTTCTTTGTTCGAGAAAAAGCCAAACTAGGCAATTGCAGTATCCACTACGCCCGCCGTGAAGACGCCGAAGTTGCCGCGGACAAGTTGGCTTACTTGCGTGGCGCGGTGCTGAGTGAGATTGCCTTTGAGGACATTGCCCCCGACACCAAAAACAACTGGCTCAACCAGTCCAACAGCGATTTCGCTGACCTGATCCCCGTCGCTGACCGCCAAACCAAGCTCGCCAAGACAGCCGGGGACGAACAGGCGGTGTTCAGGCTGTACTCTCTTGGCAAAGTAACCGCTCGAGATGAGTGGAGCTTCGGCACTGATTCTGACAGACTCTCGGAAAAAGCGAACTTCTTTTGTCACAAATATGAATCTGAGAGGCGGCGATTTTCTACAGAAGCTCCCCACCCAAACTCCATAGGTGATTGGGTGGACAGAAGCATTAAGTGGACAAGTGAGTTAGAAAATCATCTGGCGAAAGGAAATCCTTTGGGGTTCAATTCGGATCACATCGTACCAGCTTTGTTTAGGCCCTTCGTACCTAGATACTGCTATTATGCCGCTATCTTCACTCATCGAAGATATCAACAGCCGCAGATATTCCCGACGAGCAACCCTTACTCGACTACAACTACATGGAGGACCCCGAGGACCGCCGCCGCCTTCGCGACGCGGTGCGCCTCTGCGCCCACCTGGGTACCCACGAATCCTTCCGGTACATCGTCCAGGAGCGCGTCGAGCCGACCGACGAGGATCTGGCCAGCGACGACGCCCTGGACGTCTACATGATGCGCGAGGCCACCACTGGCCAGCACATTTCCTGCACCTGCAAGATGGGCCCCGCCACCGACCCCATGACGGTGGTGGACCAGTACGGCAGGATTCACGGCATGGAGAACATCCGCGTGGTGGACGCCTCCATAATGGCCAACTGCATCCGCGCCAACACCAACGTAACCACCATGACCATCGGCGAGCGCGTCGCCGAGTTCATCCGCGAAGGGCGCTAAAGCGGCGCCTGCGAGGCAACAGGCTAGTCTTTGAGGTTGTCTTTGGGATCGGTAGCGGATTTGAATCGTCGTTCCGCTACCGATGCCAGCTTCTTGCGAAATGTGATAACTGCACCGGCAATTATAAGCAGGATGCCGAGCAGCAATTGGAAGACGGCTTTCTCTAGGCCCACACCCGCTATTATGTTAATCACATTTGTTAGCAGGTAAAACAGTCCAATCGCCAACAGCAAAGTTGAAATCGCGGTCGCTGCCATGTAGCCTCCCGAAAAACTCCTGCCGCGTCTAAAGTCCGATCAGCTCCCGGGCGTTCTCGCCTAGCATGCGCTCCTTGGCTGCGTCGGGCAGGGGGAGGGACTCGATGAACTGGGCGTCTTGGGCCATGTCGGCCAGCGGGTAGTCGGTGCCGAAGCAGACCTTGTCTGCCCCGTGCCGGCTGACGATGCCCGCCAGCGTCTCGCTGCCCAGTTCCTTCAGCGCCGGCGGCCAGGTGGTGTCGATCAGCACGTTGTCGCGCCCGATGAGTTCCCGCTCTGCCTCGTCCAGCATATAGAACCCGCCCAGGTGCAGGGCGATGAGCTTCAGCTTGGGGAACTGCCGCACGACGTTCATTATCCGCGCCGGGTCGGCCCAGATGGTATCGCCGGGCTTGGTGTGCGCCCAGCGCCCCGAGTGGATCTCGACAACCATGTCGTCGCCCATTTCCTCGTAGAACGGGAACATCCGCGGGTCGTCGGGGTAGTAGCCGTTGACCATCGGGTGCAGCTTGAAGCCCTTGATTCCCGCCTCCCGCATCCGCCGGACTTCGCCCGCCTTGTCCTCCAGGTCCGGGTGCATCGCTCCGAAGGGCACCAGCATGTCGTCCTGTATGCTGATGAGCCAGTCGTTGGCGCCCCGCAGATGATCCAGCCGCTCGACCACGCCCAGCACCACGGACTTGTCCACCCCCGACGCCTTCATGTGCGCCTTGATGCCGTCCACGGTGTTGATGCCCACCGCCGGGTAGCCGAAGGTGCCGGTCATGTTCTCCAGCACCGCCGGCGCGATGCGGTCGGGCCAGATGTGAGTGTGAACGTCAATGCGCATCAGCAGTTCCTCGCTGCGGATTTCGAGTGCCGGTAATTCAGGGCAGGCAACTGGAAACGCGCTACAACCTCTTGCCGGCCAGCAGCCCAATCAGACCGCTGAGAGCCGAGAAGAACCCCTGCCACAGCCGTTCAATAGCCGCTCCGGTCATGGTTCCCGGCGATGCTGCCCCGTTATCCTGGCTTTGGTCAGCTAAAGTTGCATCTGTGATGATTGACAGCGCAACAGCCGAGATCAAGGTTAGCAGCGCTATGAGCATAATAAAGGCAACGATTGAGAAGTACAGCTTGGACGCGCTGACGGATGGCTCATCATTCACGCGCTGGCCACACGTCTCCCGTCTGGTAGTCAATCCACGCCGCTTGGCCCGGATGCCGCACCGCAAACCACATTATACGCAGGGACGCGATGACCCAGGCAACGAAGGGGTGACGCACCCGTCCCCGGGGACGGTCAGGGGCAGTCTTTGGCGACTGTCCCTGAATTTCCTGAATTTCAGAAAGCAACATACGCAAATCTTTGCATTGCAAAACTGGTCTTATTATATCCCTACTTATACCCCCGCGCTGCGTCGGTTCCTGCCCGCACCGCTTCCGGCGCCGACTTATCCGGGGAGTCCGGGGCCGAGAGTGGCTCAGGAGCAGCGTCGCGCGGAGGTTCGTAGGGGCCGTAGCCCTTGAGCAGGGGGAAGGGGCGGTCAATGGGCGTAAGCCACAGGGCCGCGAATATGCGCCCGGCCTTGGCGATGGACGGGTTGGCGTCGCCGCTCTCCAGCCGGACAACGTATGCCTCGCTGACGCCCAGCAGGTCCGCCAACTGTTGCTGAGTCATGTTCCGCTCTTGTCGCGCGAAGGTTAAAGCGAGAGCGAATCCTATTTGGGCCGCGGCTTCCCCGTAACCCATCCTTTCTTCGTCATCCTCCAGCTCTTCTGCCAGTTGTGCTCTGAAATCTCGTAACATTGTTAACCGCCTCCGATTGTACGGTATTCGGCAACCAAACGCCTGGCTAGAGCTATTTCCCTCAAAGGCGTCCGTTGAGTCCTCTTGCGGAACCCGTTAAGCAATATGAACTGGGCTTGGCCTCGGTCGTAATAACAGAACACCCGATAATGGCGCGCCCGCAACTCGTAAATGTCATCTTCTATATTGTCCATCATCGCAGTGTTCAGTAGACCGAGGCCGATTCTTTCCAGCCGGTCTATGGCGTTATTTATGGCTCGTATTCCCGACAAGTCACCGCTTCGGCGAACCGATACACGGAAATCGTTGATTGGACGAGATCCGTCGAAAGACTGAAAGTCGATGATTAAGTACATGCAGGCACTCTAACGCCGGATGTATAACCCTCCCTGCGTTACCCGCCTATCCCAGCACTTCCTCGGCCAGCTTCTCCAGCGCGGGCAGACCCTCGCCGGGGGCGCTGCTGGCCAGGCGGACGGTGGCCATGGTGGCGCCGGCCTCTTCCATTCGCTGGATTTCGTCCCGGTCGGCGGCTCCCGAGATGCAGATCTCGATGCTCTTGGGGTCGCGCCCGGCCGACTCGGCCAGCTCGTCCAGCGTGGCGCGGGCGGCGCGGACGTCCTCCGGTGTGGCGCGGACCGGCATCCAGCCGTCGCCGTAGGCCACCACGCGGCGGAAGACGTTGCGGGCTGCGCCGCCCAGCAGCACCGGCGGATGCGGCTTCTGCGCCGGCTTGGGGAACACCTTGAGCGCCGGGAAGTCGTAGTACTGCCCGTGGTACTCGGCCTCGTCCTGCGTCCACAGGGCCTTCATCACCTCGATGGCCTCCCGGGTTTGCGTCCAGCGGTGGTCGAAGTCGCCGCCCATGATTTCCGTTTCCTCGCGCAGCCAGCCCGCGCCGATGCCGAAGATGAACCGTCCGCCGGAGTGGTGGTCGAGGGCGGCTATCTGCTTGGCCTGCACCAGTGGGCTATGTTCCGGCACCAGGCAGACGGCGGTTCCCAGCCGGATGCGGGTGGTGGTGGCCGAAGCCATCGCCAGCCCGATGAACGGGTCGCCCATGTCGGCCATAGAGGGCGGGATCGAGCCGTCGGGTGTGCCGCCGTAGCGCGAGGTGGTGTGTACCGGGATGACGGGATGCTCCGGCAGCCAGAAGGAATCGAAACCTACTTCTTCGGCCTTCTGCGCCAACTCCGCCACGTTCATCGAGTTGCTGTTCATTACCGTGCTAACGCCAATTTTCATGTCTGCCCTCTTTCATTCAATGTTGGTGTGTCCTGGCCGCCGTGATAGTATCATAAAGGCATAAGAGCGGGGCTAGGGACGGCATAAGGCAGACTGACCCGGCTTCGGAGAATCCGGTAATCAGGCAGGTACGGACAAGCGGCGTGAGTTTTACGGAATCCATCAAAACGTGTTTTCAGAAATACGTAGACTTCAGCGGACGGGCCTCGCGCTCGGAATTCTGGTGGTTCTTCCTGTTCACCCTCGTTGTGAACATTATCCTGACTTTTATCCCGGTTATCGGGCGGATTGTCTCGCTGGGCCTGCTGCTGCCCTCGCTGGCGGTAGGGGCGCGGCGATTGCACGACACCAACAGGACGGGATGGTGGCAACTGCTGTACTTCTTCCCATTCTTGGGCTGGATTGCGCTTATTCTATTGTTTGCTCAGCCCGGAACCGCCGGCCCCAACCGATACGGCCTCGCCCCCCTGCAATCGCAACAGGGCATGGCCGGCTACCCGGACCCCGGCCAACCCTACTCCCCGCCTCCAGTGGGCGACCCCGGCTACCCCGGCTACGGCGCCACTCCGCAGGATTCCTTGCCGGGGCAGGAACCCAGCGGACGGCAGTTCTGCACCGAATGCGGCGCGGTTGTCTGATGTCTTTGGCCTTGACTTGACCCAGAAGACCGGGAACCCATTTGCCTACAGGAGGACGCAGGGAGTGAACCCGATACAAGCGATCTTGTCGGCCTTTCGTAACTGCGCCAACTTTGACGGGCGGGCCTGCCGGTCGGAATACTGGTGGTTTTACATATTCTTCGTGGTCTGGCTGATTGCTATATTCGTAGTTAGTGTTGCTTGGTTTCCCTCTTTATTCTCCCTATGGGTTATCTATTTGATAGCCATGATGCTGCCCCTTTGGTCGGTCACAGTGCGGCGGCTGCATGACATGGACAAATCTGGAAGGTGGGCGTTTCTGGGGTTCATGCCGCTGGCTGGCGGGCCGCGGCTGACCAAGCTGATGGCGCTTCCGGGAACCGTCGGCCCCAACCGTTATGGCCCCGACCCCTTGCGCCCGGAGTTGGGGGGCGGCTGGACACAGCGCTCCGCCCGGCCCGTAATCCCGCAGCCCCCGGATGTGGGTATGGCGGAAACGACCGAGTCCGCCGCGGGGCCCCGCTGCTCCCGCTGCGGCTGGGAACGCTGGCCGGATGCGCTTTTCTGCGCCGATTGCGGCGCGAGCTTCTAACCCAAGGGGCAGGGCAGTACTAAGGTTGCCCTTACACATCCGCCCACCAGCATTGTAGGGGCGCACAGCCGTGCGCCCCTACGGTAACGTTGATTCGTCGGTAGCCCCGCCCCAACGTTGCGGATATAATCGCCGCAGCAAACCCATAACACAATATAGAATTGAGGTAGCGCCTTGAAAATCGATCCACAAACCTTCGAGAACTTCTACCGTGTCCTGACCGGCGTGGTGGTGCCGCGCCCCATCGCCTTCGTTTCCACCCAGTCGCCCGACGGGGTGGACAACCTGGCGCCCTATTCGTTCTTCAACGCTTTTGCCTACGACCCACCCACGGTGGTCTTTTCGTCGTCGCGCCGGGTAGAGCAAAAGAGCAAGGACACGCTGCGCAACATCGAAGAGACCGGCGAGTTCGTGGTCAACATGGTAGTGGACGACATCGCTGAGGCGATGAACCGCACGTCCGCTGAGTTCCCCGAGGATGTGGATGAGTTCGACATTGCCGGGCTGACCGCCATACCATCCGACCTAGTCAAGCCGCCGCGGGTTGCCGAGTCGCCGGTCAACATGGAGTGCCGTCTCAATCAGGTCATCAACTTGGGCGAAGGCCCCGGCGGTCATGGCCTGGTCATCGGCACCATCGTGCTAATGCACGTCCGGGACGACATCATCAATGGCCACCGGATCAACCACCACCTGATGAAGCCGACGGGCCGCCTGGCCGGCAGTATGTACTGCCACACCGCCGACACCTTCGAGATGGTTCGCCCGGTCTACGACCCCGAGAAGAGCCTCGCCGCCTACCGCTAGAGGCTGCATTGGTTTAACTGGTGTATGGGGGCGTACGGCTGTGCGCCTCTGCACATTTATTGAATCCAGCCAAGGTAAAAGGGAATGATGGATTACGACGCAATTCAGCAGGCCGCCCTAGCCCGGCCTATAGATGAACGGGCCGAGTTGCTGGGCCCGCTGCTACGAAGCCTCCGCGGGCTTTCCGAAGCGGAAATCGAACGAGGGGAAGATCCGCCGGCTGCCAAGCGGGAAGAAGCGCTCAAGGAAACGAGAGACATACCGGTAAAAGTTGATCCAATTCTGGCGAAGGCCGCGCTGTCTCTCTCCGTCAAAGAACGGGATAAGCTGGTGACGAAGTTGATACACAGCCTAGACGAAGGCATTCCCGGCGAAGTGGTTTCCCAAGAGGAACATTGGGAAGCGTGGCGAGTTGAGATAGAGCGGCGAGTGAGGGAAGTGGACAGCGGAGAGGTTCAGACCATCCCGTGGGAGGAAGTCAAGAGAAAGGCGCGGGAGCTTCTTGGTGAGGTATGAAATCCACCCTGGTGCGGAAGGGGAGTACCAAGAAGCATTCGTTTACTACGGGACAAGACGGCCGGAATCAGGATTGGATTTCGAGGCCGAGTTTGAATCTCTAATTGGGCGTATATGCGAAGCGCCGCGTATGTACCCGGTGGCTTACCAGCCGAACATTCGCCGAGCTTTGATGGGCGGCAATTTCCCCTATTCCATATATTTCAGGGAAATCGAAGGCGGGATTGCAGTCGTTGCCCTGACCCACCACAGCAGACGCCCCGGCTACTGGCTGGATCGTGTATAGCGCGGCAGGTCGAGGCTAGTAGGGGCTTCGGGGGCGTTCGGGCGGCTCGTCCTCGGGGCGGCCCGTCTCGAGGTCCACGCTGGCGTCATAGGCCGGGCGTCCCTCGCCGGAGTAATCGGGCGGCGGCGCTTCCGAGTAGCTCCCGGAATCGGGGTAACTGCCGGAGGCGCTGGAGGCTTCCTCAACGCGACGGGTGTAGGTTTCGGACTCCGCAGGTTGGGTTTCCTCAAACTCGGAATTGCTGGCCGAATCCGTTTCAGGAGAGTCGGTTTCAGGCTCGGCCCAAGACTCGGAGCCAACTTCAGCGCCGACACCGGTCTCTTCGTCGAACTCGAATTCGGGTTCGTCTCCCCGGTTAAGTACCGTGCCCTCTACGAACGCCGTTCCGGTCTGCTCGCCGTGGTAACGGGTCAGCGCATCCTCCAGGTGGCCGCGAAAGGCGCCGGGGTCGCGCATCATCAACATCAGGCGGCTCCCGGCCACCATGCGAATTCTGAGCCGCTCGCCCATAGGCATCGCTAGCAGTTCAACGTGGGAAATTTCAGCGAATGATATGACCCGCTTACGAGGCATTCCATAGACAATGACCATGGAGTCGCGGTAGAGCAGAAACTGCCGGGGCGTGGTAAGCCAACTGTAGGCCGCCATCCCCAGCCCCAAGACTATCAGAAGCTGGTTCGTCATCGCGCCCAACACCGCCACTATCAAGGAGAAGATGAGCGTGATGTTGAACTTGGATGCGTGCTGGTCCCAGTAAATCGGATTTTCTTGCTGTTGAGCCATGGCGATATTTTAGCACACGTCGCGCCGCCACGCCCGCCCTGGCGCCCTTGGGCTTTGGGGGAGTTGTCCGCTTTGACATTCCCTTGCGCCGCTGATATGTTTCACTGCGGTATGTCGAAATCCGGTTTGGCCTTGGGGCCGTCCCCTTGCTCCGCTCCCGGAACGGGCCGGACCTAAATAACAGCGGGATATGACTGTGAGTGAATCCATAAAGCCCTCTGAAAATTGGGCCCATATTATCGTTCAGGCGCTTAAGGACTGGGATACCTCGCTCATCGCCTACGTGCCGGATGTTTCCATCCACCGCGTGACCAGCATCATTGACCAAGACCCCTTCTTCCATCTGGTGTCGGCGACACGGGAGGAAGAGGCCATCGGCATCGCCGTCGGCTCCTACGCCGCCGGGCGCAACGCCGCCGTGTTCATGCAGACCAGCGGCTTCGGCAACAGCATCAACGCCCTGGCCAGCTTGTGCATCCCCGCCCGCGCGCCGATTCCCTTCTTCATCAATATGCGGGGAGGGACCGGCGAGTTCAACATCTCGCAGGTCCCCATGGGCCGGGCCACCGTGCCTATACTCGACCAGTTCGGCATCGTGAACTACACCATCAACGACGACTACCGGATGGACAAGCTGATGGACGGCGCAATGAAGCTGTGTCATGCCAACCGCCAGCCGGTGGCCATCTGCCTGACTCAGTTGCTGCATGGAGGCAAACTTGCGTAGGTTTGATGCAATCGAACTGGTGCTCCGCTTGGCCGGAGACCGTCCCATCGTGGGCAACTTGGGCCCCACGTCCGACGAGCTCTGGCACGCCGGACACCGCGACCGAAATTTCTACACTTACGGCAACATGGGCCTCACCTCCTCCATCGCTCTCGGAATGGCCCTGGCGACGGACGAACAGGTCATCTCAATGGACGGTGATGGCTCGTTGCTGATGAACTTGGGGGCGCTGGCAACCATCGGCCGGGAGCTGCCCAAGAACCTGGTCGTCGTGGTATATGACAACGAGGCCTGGGGCCAGACTGGCAACCAGACCAGCCACACCGGCACCGGCACCAGCCTGGAGCACGTTGCGACATCGTGCGGCATTGCCAGTTCCACCACAGTCAACGACTTGGAGGAGCTTGAAGGCGCGCTATCCACGGCCATCTCTACCGATGGCCCCCACTTCATAGTGGCCAAAATCGAAGAGGCCGGCTATATGCCCGTGGCGCCTGTGGAGCCGGAGTTCACCCTCTACCGCTTCCGAAACACCTTTGTTCAACCCCAGCAGCCGGAGTTGCCACATTAGCAGAGCAACGTACGAGGTCTCAGATCACACCAATTGCAAAGGGCGGGTCTAATACCCGCCCTTTTTCTTCTACGAGCGATCGCGTATCTGAATTGTGGAAGGCTAGTTCTTGACGTACTGGTCGAACCAGCCCAAGGTGCGAGCCAGCGCGTCGTTGGCGGCGTCCTCGCGGTAGCTGTCGCGCTCGTTGCAGTTGAAGCCGTGGCCGGCGTTGGGGTACATCTTGAAATCGTAGGTAACGCCGGCGGCCGTCAGGGCTTCTTCGATGGTTGTCACGTCGGCCGGGGTGGGGTTGGCGTCTTCCTCACCGAAGTTACCCATCACCGGGATGCTGATTTTGCCGGTGAGGTCAACCGGGGCAGGGCCGTCGCCGAACGGAGCCAGGATGCGCCCGCCGTAGTAGACCGAGGCGGCGCTGAGGCCCGGGCAACTGGTGGCTGCCAGGTAGGTGATGCGCCCGCCGACGCAGTAGCCGACGATGCCAATCTTGTTGCCGCGGGTGCGCTGATAGCGGTTCTGCAAGTAATCGATGGTAACGTTAATGTCATCAACGAGTTCGCTGTCTTGCAACGCGCCCATGTACTGCTGTACCTGAGGCATCTGGTCGTAGCCCAACTTGGGGTTGGGATGCTGGCGGTGGTAAAGGGCCGGGGCGACGGCAACATACCCGTGGCGGGCATATTCGTCGCAAACCTGCTCGATGTGCCGGGTAACGCCAAACGCTTCCATAATGACGATAACTGCGGGGAAGCTGTTTCCTTCCGACGGTGCCGGATGGCTGACGTAGGTGACCATATCCTGGCCTTGGGCTCCGTGCAGGTCGTCCATCTCCCGTTCGCCGGGGAATCTGATGTTCTCCCAGAATGATGGCATGGAACTCCTCCTTTCCATTGTCCCTAGTTCAGAGCCGACGGATTCAGTTGCCGCCTATCACCGGGGCCGACGTCCGCATTGGCGGGGACCTACGGAGCGCATAGGGTTGGCGTCGCTGATTCCTCGACTGAATGCGAAAGGATTTTAGCAGATTCGCAACGGCGGGAATAGCGGATGCAGAATGTGAGCAGGGTTAGGGCCGCGTGACCGGTTCAAGCCCGACAATTATAGCGATTTCCGGCGGAATCTGTACGCCGCTCTTCTCCAACGCCGCCAGCTCCCGCTCTATGCGCTTACGCTCCGCTTGCTCACCCTCCTGGATGCCCACCTTCCGGCCCTTTTCAATGGCCCTTCTTTCGACCGCTTCTTTGGCTGTGAATATCACTTGAGACGCTCCGTAAACAACGCCTGAGGTTATTGTTATGCCTGCCAGCAGTCAACCGGCGAATGTCAGTAAAATGATGCCTGCTTTTACCCCGTCGCTTCCAACAGCCTGCGCTTCATGTCCTCCGGGACGGATTGGAGGCGGCTGCGGAAGGCGGTGTTGGCGCGGTCGGACACCCGGCGAGCGGCTTCTTCCATCAGGGCCACGCCGCCGAGGTAGTCGTTGACGTGGATGTATTCAGCTTCGATGCCACCGCCAGGGGCGCCGTTGTGGTAGTTGCCCAAAGGGAAAGCGATGCCGGTGGCGCGGTAGCCGTAGGCGGCGAAGGCGCTTGCCTCGCAGACGCCGCCGCTCATCAACTGCCGCTGCGCCGGGAATCCGCCTTCCTGTTGGTTAAGCGCTTCCCGCGCCCGCGTCAGCACCGATTCGGCGTCGGCGTCGAAGGTTGAGCCGGCGTCGCCCACACGAATCACCGGCCCCTTGCCTTGTTCGGCCCCCGGCAGGGTGCGGCTGGACTCGGCGGAGACTATCAGCGTGCCAGGCGGCAGCAGGCCAGCATCGGCGGCCAGCCGGGCCCCGATTAGCCCGACTTCCTCGGCGCGAGTGAACAGAGCGTAAACGTCGCCTTCGGGAGTTTGCCCGCTGCGCTTCAGGCGTGCCAGGGCGGCCAGCGCGGCGGCGCAACCGGCCAGATCGTCCACCGCTCTCATACGGATGTATTCGCCGTCCAGCTCGAAGTCCGGCAGGTCGAATACTGCAGCAGCCGGCAGGGGCAGTTCCGCCGCCAGGGCGGCATCGGTCACGCGAACCAATGCCCGGCGTTCCGATTCCTCTCCGTAAGGTCCGGCGGTCACTGCCGCAACCCGCCGCCCGCCGGGCAGCAGCGCCTGAAGCGGCACTCCGGCGGCGAAACTGGACGCCGGTATGCCCCCCAGCGCATCGGCCACGAACTCGCCGCTGTCGCCGCTTCGTCCGGTCAGCTCGAAACCCGGATGGTCCATGTGGGCCACGATAGCCAGAGGCGCAACGTCCGGGTTGCTGCCCGGCAGCCGGGCCAGGATGTTGCCAGAGGCGTCTACGCTGTACTCCACGCCCGTCTCACCGAGTATCGCGCGCACCACCGACGCCACGCCCGCCTCGTGGAAGGCCACCGCTGGCTGCGACCCCAACCGGGCCAGAAAGTCCAATGCTTCTTCTCTATCGTTCATTATGATTCTCCTCCACACCGGAAACTTATCACATTCAAGGACGTTAAACGCCGCTGGTTTGGGGAAATTCGAGTGCCCCCGAAAATCTCGCCGGGCTTTATGCTCCTGGCGTTTAATCCATTACCCGTAATGCTATACTGCCAGACAGAACACAGGAACGGGGGGAATGGCCGTGCTGGAGCAATTCAAGGTAGACCATGACGAAGCGGAATTTGTACAGGGTGAGGCTCTGAAGTCAACCGTAGCCACGATATTCCAGCGGATGGGCGTACCGGAAGACGACGCTGTCTTGGGGGCTGACGTGCTGGTGCTGGCCGACCTGCGGGGTGTCGACTCCCATGGCGTGTCCAATATGCTGCGCAGCTACGTGTCCGGTTACCAGGACGGCACCATCAATCCGCGTCCTGGCTGGCGCGTCATCCGCGAGACTCCCTCCACCGCCACGGTGGACTCCGACCGTGGTCTGGGAACAATCATCACACCCAAGGCCATGGGCCTAGCCATCGAAAAGGCGCGCAACGTGGGTGTTGGCATGGTCGCCATCGGCAACGCGCGGCACTTGGGCATGGCGTCGTACCACTCGATGCTGGCCCTGCCCCACGACATGATTGGCGTGTGCATGACCAGTTGCCCGCCGTCGGTGCTGCCCACCTTCGGGGCCGAGCCGCGTTTGGGCACCAATCCCATCGCGGTGGCCGTGCCTGCCGGTGAGGAAGCGCCCTTCGTCTTCGACGCCGCTACCAGTTCGGTAGCGGTCAACAAGATACGCATCGCCCAGCGTCTCGGCGCCGACATACCGTCGGGCTGGCTGGCCGAGCAAGATGGCACGCCCATAATGGAGGACCGTCCGGCCCCGGACAACTACTGGCTTTTGCCCGTGGGCGGCAGCCGCGAGGGCGGCTCCCACAAGGGCTACGGGCTGTCCTGCGTGGTGGACATCCTGGCCGGAGTGCTGACCGGATTCGGCTATGGCGCGGTGCCGGGGCGCCCCAACTTCGGGCATTACGTGGCCGCCTACAGCGTGGATGCCTTCACCGACGTAGCCCAGTTCAAGCAGGAAATGGACGAGTGGATCCGCATGATGAACGCCACCCGCCCCGCTCCCGGCCACGACCGTGTGCTGGTAGCCGGCCAACCCGAGGCCGAGATGGAAGCCGTCCGCCGCGCCGAGGGCATCCCCCTGCACCCAGAGGTAGCCCAGTCGATCCGGGACATTTGCGGCGAGCTGGGCGTGGCGTGCTCGTTTTAGCCTTGTTTTAGCAAGGAGGTTGATGGAGTGTTAGATCAGCGCTTTCGAAATCTCTGGGAGCAATTGCAGGGCAAAAAGCCCCACCTGTCTCATTTCTTGACTGGGGTTTACCTATCAGGGATACGTGGCATTAACAACCTGCGGGTCGGATTCGACTATCCGGTCAGTGTGATAGCAGGAGGCAATGCCAGCGGAAAATCGACGGTACTATTTGCTGCTGCCTGCGCGTACAAAGTTCCGGGCGCAGGCGTCAAGGATTATGTGCCATCAACATTATTTCCATATTACTGGCCTCGAGTCGGAAAACGTGAAGACGACCGTCGCGAAATCGTGATCGAATTTGATTACTTGACCCCACAGGGGACGATCTCTATGCGGTGGCGCCGCGGCACGGGCTGGAATCGCAGCTTTCTGGGCCGCAAGGGAGCAAGTCAACCGGAACGGCCCTTATACCTCAGAACTTTGAGCAACCTCAGTAACCCCTCCGAGGTCCGGGGGGTTCTCAATATGTCGCACTCGAGATCCGCCCCGGATGAGACTCGGCTAACCGCATCGCAGATCGAATTTGCTCATCAGATGCTCCCGTTCCGATATTCAGAGGTAGTCGATTTGTCCAGCGGAAGGAAGAATCTGCTGTTCGCGGGTCAGGAAAGTGGTGTTGCCTATTCAGAATTTCACATGGCAGCCGGCGAACGAGCGATACTGCGACTATCGCGAGAGATCGCCCAGCTTAAAGGCGCGCTAGTCCTGATCGACGAAGTGGAAGCAGGGCTGCACCCCTGGGTACAACAACTGCTGATGCTTCAATTACAACAGCTTGCGCTGCGCAACGACTTACAGATTATCGTTACATCTCATAGCCCGGTTGTGCTCGACTCGGTACCACCCAATGGGCGCATATTCCTGGACCGGGACGGCGGCGGCAAAGTCACGGTTCGGCCAGCCTATCGCGACTTGGTGCAAGACGCCCTGTATGGCAGATCAGGCGATGCGCTGAACATTCTTTGCGAGGACGATGCAGCCGAGGGGATTCTCTACGGTGTCTTCGATGTTCTATACCCGCGGCTTGGCGTTAGAACCGACTCGGTCCGTATTGGGCGCGACACCGGCGCAAGCGAATTTCCGACTCACGCTGCGGCATTCAGAAAATTTGGCCAGATACAGAATTTTGTCTTTGTGCTCGATGGCGACCAGCGAGATTCCGGCATTTCCGATCGGATTCGATCAGGAGCCCAAATAGATGTGCCTATCCTGTTCGTGCCGGGCCGCAGCATCCCGGAGGTTTGGGTATGGAAGGCGTTAATCCGTAACGAAGCGGATGCCGCAGAAGGCTTGGGGATCGATAAAGATGAACTCTCGGCCAGGATGATAAGGGCAAATGCCGTGTTCGATTCCGCTTCCGACCCGGACACCGAAATTGCGAAGACAAAACTCCGCAGCCTGGCAGACGAACTGCACAGGGAGCCTTCCGACATCTGCCGGATTATCGCCCGTCTGGAGGCCACCCGGGACGACAGCGAAATCCAGCCCTTAGTTGAAGGGCTGGAAAGCACTCTACTGGATTGGCGTGGGAGATAACGATCTGCCCGCACCTTCGTCTTCACGCATTGGGCGGGCGCATGGTGTGCCAGGGGGTGTGCTGTTCGTAGGCGTAGGCCACTTTCAGCACCGTTGACTCGTCGAAGGGTCGTCCTCCGATTTGCAGGCCGATGGGCAGCCCCTCGGAGTTGAAGCCGCAGTTGATGGAAATTGCGGGCGCTCCCGCCAGATTGAAGGGCCGGGTCATCACCGGGGGCTGGTTGCGGGCCATTTCCTTGGACGTTATGACCGGGTCAGCTCCCACGATAGGGGCGCAACTCTTGGATGTGGGCAGCATCAGCACGTCGTAGTCGGACAGCGCTCCCAGAACCTCGCGACGAGTCAGCTCTCGAAGTTTCTGCACCTTGTGGTATGCCTGGGCCGGCATGATGCTGCCCATGAGCAGCCCGACCTGGTTGGAGTGGCCGAATTCGTGGAGCCGCTCGCGTATCCAGTCACGATAGGTAAATGAAGCCTCAGTGTTAATCAGGGCCGCGGCCAAGGTGCCTCCGTGCACGGTGAGAGGCAGCGAGACGTCCTCCACCGTTGCTCCCAGTTCCTCCAGCACCGCTCCGGCGGCGACTATGCCGTCGCGAACTTCGGGGTCAACGATGTCGCTGTCGATCAGTTCCCGGATCGCCCCGACTCGCAGGCCGGACAGCCCGCCGCCCAAGGCGTCGCGATAGTCCGGGACCGGCGCGTCCCAGGTGTATGGGTCTTTGGGGTCGCGTCCGGCGATGGCCCCCAGAGTAATAGCGGCGTCCTCCACGGTCCGGGAGATGGGACCGACCTGGTCCATTGACCACGAGCCGGCGGCCACCCCGTAGCGGCTGACTCGTCCCCAACTGGGCCGCAGGCCGACGATGCCGCACCAAGCCGCCGGACGCCGAATCGAGCCGCCGGTATCCTCGCCCAGCGATGTGGCGCACAGGAAGGCGGCAGTGGCCGACCCGGAACCGCCGCTGGAGCCGCCGGTGAAACGGTCGAGGTCCCACGGGTTGCGGTTGTAGCCGTAGCGCTGGGACGCGCCCAGGGCGAACTCGGTCAGATTGGTCTTGCCCAGCAGGATGGCTCCGGCTTTCTTTAGGTTCGCCACCGCCGTGGCGTCTTCATCGGGAAAGAAGTCGGCCATGAGCCGGGAGCCGACCGTGGTCCTGATTCCCTGGGTCCAGATTTGGTCTTTGACCGCCACAGGGATTCCGTGCATCGGGCCGAGGTACTCTCCCCTGGCTATGGCACGTTCAGCCTCTTCGGCGGCGGTCATGGCCTCGTTGCGGCAAACTGTCAGGTACGAATTGAACTTGAAGTTCAGGCTGTCGATACGGTCGAGATAGGCGTAGGTTGCCTCGACCGGCGACACTTCCCGCCTTCGGATGAATTCGGACAACTCCGCCGTGGTCAGGAAAGGAATATCCTGCTTGTCCATCAGCCGCTCCTCTGGCTAACCTTCGCCTTGCCGTAGTGCTGGAAAGAGTTCTAATCCTTCAGCGCCGGGATCACTTCCTTGCCGAAGAGTTCCAAGGAGCGCATGGTGTCCTTGTGGGACAGCGGTCCGCCTTGAGCCTCCAGTAGCAGCGAGCCGATGCCAAGCTCCTCCTTGATGTAGCGCAGCTTCTTGATGACCGTGTCGGGACTGCCCACCACCAAGTGGTACTCGTCCTGCAGCTCCTCGTAGGAAAGTTCGTTGAGCGGCTTGGGGCGGCGCAGCACGTTGGCGGCGGCGCCGGCGGCGGAGAAGTATCCGGGGGGCGACCAGTATTCCCGCGGGCCCTTCAGCGGGTGGCCCATGCGCCACAAGAACGCTTTGCCTGACTCCTGCGCCTTCTCGTCGGTGTCGTTGACGTGGGCGCAGATCATGAAAGCGAATTTCTCGGGGCCGGGATCCCAGCCATCCTCGTTGGCGAACTTGCGATAGTTGCCGAACAGGTTGCGGGCCACGTCCATCTTGGTGAGGAAGGCGGCGTAGGTGTAGCGGTTCGCGGCGGCCCAACGGACGGTCTCAGGGCTGCCGGTGCCGGGCACCCACACCGGCGGGTGAGGCTGCTGGATGGGTAGCATCCATGGGTTGACGGCGCGGTAGTGGTAGTGCTTGCCCTCCCAGCGGAACGGCCCCGGCGTGGTCCAGGTCTTCATGATCAGGTCGTGGCATTCCTCGAACCGCTCCCGGTTGTAGACCGGGTTGGTGTTGTTGGCCCAGCTTTCGATGCCGATGCCGCGCACGAAGCCGGAGATGATGCGCCCGCCGGATATGACGTCCAGCATGGCGATTTCCTCGGCCAGCCGCACCGGGTTGTCGGAGGTAGGCAGCATATTGCCCAGCATCAGGATCTTGGCGCGATTGGTGACGCGGGCCAGGATGCCGCCGGTGATGTTCACCTCCACGTCCATGCACGACGGCGTGTTGTGGTGCTCGTTAATCATCAGGCCGTCAAAGCCCACTTCCTCGGCGTACTGGTACTCGTCCAGATACCGCTTGAACAGGTCATGGGCCGTACCGGGGTCGAAGTAGGTGTTGGGAAACGTGAGGCGCATGGAGGGATACTTGTCGGCCTCCGATTCGGGGAAAGCGGTGTAGGGAAACTCGGTGAAATAAAAAACGTCCATAGGACTCCAAACTCCTAGTCAGGTTTGATTGCTAACCGTTTCTGAGATTCAGCAGAACGTAGACCGCGAAGGCGCGCCGGTCTCGCTCCAAGGTATTCTCAAAGCGGACGATGCACTGTTCCGCGTTTTCGATGTCAAGGATGACGTCGGATTGCTCCAGAACAACTGCCGGGTCATAGTCTGCGTGTTCCCGTTTTGATTGCAGGTATATGAACTGGTCGGCAAACTCCTGGATTTCGAATGCAAATCGACGAATCATTCCTTGGTTGTCGCAACGCGCTCTGACAGTTCCATGTTGCAATGCTCGATATGCCTGCTGCCAAGCCGGCCCGCTACGGCCAGATCCCGGACCTCCGACCAGCATATCGGCGCAACAATTTGCCAAGCAATGGAACAGTGCGTAGTAGGTGGTGCTGACTGCCCGGCGAAGGCTGGTTTGGCTTGGTGAATGCCCGTCGACATCTCCGGCCAGCTGCCTGGCCGTGTCGATCAGACCGATGCGACTTACCACTCCCATCCTCTAGGTTCATGCCACTCACCGCTCTGCCACCTGGACTTCGTGACATAATCGATAAAGGGGTAGGCCTCTATGCCCTCTTCGCTCATTTTGTCCCAGACGCGGCGAAACACCTTGTTTTTCCACATCAAGGGCGCCTTTTTCAGGTTGCCCTCGTAAACCACGGATACGGCGATATACTTCGGCTCGTTTGGCTCTACTTCCCGGAACGGTTGATAGTCAGTCTTCACCAGTATCGGGCCAATACTGAATTCATCGCCGCAATACTCGCTGAAATCTTTGCTGACTTCTTCAAGGATGATTTTTTCGACTTTGCGGACAAATTTCCTCGGCTTCATTTCACAACATCCGCTATTACTGATTCCATTATAAGCCACTTTTCTCAGGGAACCCGGTTCGCGTTCCCCTGCGCCTTCTCCGTAGGGGCAGTGTCCAGGAGCTTGGCTATGGCTCCCCTCTCACTTCTGCGCTAGTAGCCACTCCACGAGCGCGTCCAGGAAGGCGTCGCCGTAGCCGGGGGTGTGGCCGCTGCCCTTGCCGACCCATAGCTCGACGTTGATGCCCTCGTCGCAGCCTGATTCCAGGCGGTAGGCTTGGGTCTCGGCGCCTGGCACGTATCCGTCGAGGTCCAGGGCCGCGTAAGGCTCCGGCTCCTCGGGCCAGTCGCAGCCGGCGCGCTCGCCCCAGCGCATCACCATATCCAACGCGCCCGCGTAGTATTCCGGCTCTCCGCCGCCCGCTATCCTTGGCTGGCCATTGTTGCCCTCGAACCACACGACTTCATCGGCGTCGCCGTGGATGTGCAGCACCGACACTGGAGCGGCCCCCTCACAGCGGGTGGCGTCCGGGTATCCGGTCCCGGCCAGGCTGGCCACGGCCCGCAGCCCCGGCAGGCTTTCGCAGGCCATCCGGTAGGACATAAAGCCGCCGTTGGAGTGTCCGAAGAAATACACCGGCCCCACGTCCAGTATCTCAGACGATTTCTTCACCAAGCCGGTCAGGTAGGCAACGTCGTCCACGGCTGTCTCGCCAAAATCGCAGCACCAGTCGGTGGCGCTCCAGAAGCGGTTGCCATCGGCATCCGCAGTGCCGTTGGGCAGCAGCAACGCGAACCCGTCGCTGTTCACACGCTCGTGCAGGGGCATGTATATGCTGTGACCGGCTGAATTGCCTCCGAATCCGTGGAGGGAAACGATGAGCGGGACCTTTCCATCAGGCAGCGGGTTAGGCAAGACCAGCACTGAACGGTCTTCTGGTTCTAGATAGTTGGGATGGTCAATGTTGTAGACTGCGCCTCCGGACTCTTCCGCCAGCCTTACCGTTCTCTCCAGATCGGTCCCTTCCAACAGGGAAAGACGCTTTTCCAAGCCCTCGAACACTGCTTGCACTACTGGGAAAAGACCTTCAATCCTGGTGGCGGCTGCTTCCAGTTCATCCAGCCGCTCCTCGTTAAGGGCCTGCGACTCTTCCAGAGCGGCCAACTGCTTGGGCTCTTCAGCAGCCTCGTCTCGCAGCGCAGCTAGGTCGTTTTCCAGTTTTGTATTCGCCTCTTCCAGGGCGTGAACCGTTGCTTCCAGTGCCAACACTTTTTTATCGGTGGCGGTATCCGGGTCTTCGCCGCTACACGCTGCCAAGACAATGCAGGCCGCCATAAGACCAAGATACCGCCATATTCCGGTTACTGTAACTCCGGGGAATCCGATGTTTTTCACCTGCTAAGCCAAGAACTCCAGAGCCGCCTTGAGGAACTCATCGGGCTTTTCCACCTGGGGTGAGTGGCCGCAGTTATCAATTACCACCAGGTCGGAGCCGGGGATGGCCTGCTGGTAGATGCTGCCGCACTCCACGGGGACGATGCGGTCCTGGCGTCCCCAGACCATGCGGGTGGGAGCCTTGACCCGCTGCAACAGGCCGCCCGCCAGGCGCGGGTCGTACATATAGGGCTTCCAGGTGAGGCGCACCGCCATCTCGCGGTTCAGGTCGGAGGTTAGCTGCTCTTCCGGCGAAAGTTCCCGGCCATAGGTGGCGTCGTAGTCCGGCACCTGGCTGGTGTCATGGAACTGCAATTCCAGCACTTGGGCCGGGCTGATGATGAAAATGTCGGCGATTTCGCCCTCGCGAGGCTTCACGCCGGCGGCGCCCACCAGCATCAGCTTGCCGATGGCGTTGGAGCAGGTGGCCACGATTTCGGCGGCAATCCAGCCGCCCATAGAGAAGCCGATGGCGCGGATGCCTTCCAGTCCCAGGGTGTCCAGATACCAGGTATAGAACGCGGCCATGTCGGGGATGCTTTCCAGCCAGTCGGGCCGGTTGGACTGCCCATAGCCGGGATGTGACGGGAAGTAGACGGTGTACTTTTCGGCCAGAGCGTCAACATAGCGGAGCCAGCCGCTGTTGCCCCCGGCGCCGTGCAGCAGCAGCAGCGGGTCGCCGCTGCCGCCCTTCAGCGTATGGACTTTGGACCCGCCAACTTCAACAATTTCTTCAGTGAACGCGGGCATATCTGCTCTCCTTTTTACTTTTCAACCCATATCAGGCCAGTGCAGGGACGCACGACTGTGCGCCCCGACGGGTCTGTTGCTTTGCTTTCTATGATTGCTGGGCCTTCTGGAACGGGTCGGTCAGCTCCAGTTCCTCGCCGATTTCGCGGAGGGCGGGCAGGACTTCCTGGCCCATCAGCTCTAGGCAGCGCATGGTGTCGGCGTGGGTGGTGTCGCCGTCGTTGGTCCAGACGCCGAGGATGCCGGGACGCAACTGCCCCAGCACGTCGCGCAGCTTGCGAACCACGGTCTCCGGGCTGCCGACAACCCAGCGGTTGGACGCCAGAATCTCGTCGTAGGAGGCTGTTTCCAGACCCAGGCCCAAGAAGGGATCCTTGCGGACGCGGCCCTGGTAGCGCGCGACGCGGGGGTCCTTGACGCTGCCGCTGTAGCCGATGGGCATCATGTAGTCGCGGGGCATCGGCACACGGCCCACACCGACGTTGCCGGTCAGGAAGCCTTTGGCCGACTCATACGCCTTTTCGTCGGTGTCCTGCACGTGGATCCGGCACAGGTAGCCGAAATTCTCCGGGCCGGGTTCGTAGCCGTTTTCGCGGGCCGTCTCGGTGTAGATGGTCATCATGTCCTGGGTGCCTTGCGGGTCGGTTTCCAGGTAGATGTAGGGATAACGGCGCTCAGCGGCCCAGACCAGCGTCTCCGGGCTGCCCAGACCGGGAATCCAGACCGGCGGATGCGGCTGCTGGATCGGCCGCTCGAAGGGGTTGACCACTCGGAATTGGTAGTGCTTGCCCTCCCAGCGGAAGGGGCCGGGGGTGGTCCAGGTCTTGATGAGCAGGTCGTGGGCCTCCTCGAACCGCTCGCGGTTGAACAGCGGGTTGACGTTGGCCGCCAGGCTCTCCACGCCGGTGCCGCGCACGAACCCGGACACGAGGCGTCCGCCGGAAATCATGTCAATCTCCGCCAGTTCTTCGGCTAGGCGCAGAGGGTTGTCGAACACGGGCAGCGGGTTGCCCAGCAGCACGATTTTGGGCTTTTTGGTGTTGCGGGCGAGGATGGCGGCCTCCAGGTTCATGGTGGCGCCCAGGCAGGTGGGCGTGTTGTGATGCTCGTTGAGCATCAGCCCATCGAACCCGGCTTCTTCGCAGTATTCGTACTCGTCCAGGTATTCGTTGTACTGCCGCGAGCCGACCATCGGGTCGAAGTTGCTGTTGGAGAAAGTCAGCCGCACCGCCTGGTTGAGGCTGTTGCGAACATCCTCCTCGGTGTAGTTGGTATACGCCCGCTCGGTGAATCGCATCAGGAACATTGCTTCGTCTCCTATGTTTGTCTCACAATTTGCCTAGTAGTTGCCAATCCAGCGAACACGCGGGTAAGAATTACGCGCCGCCCGGTAGAATGGCTGGTCGGCGGTCCAAAAATCGCAGTCTAGCGATTCCGCAAGAGCAAGATATTGGGAATCGTAAGCCAGCCGTTGATTGAGTTCCACCGTCAAGTCAATGGCCCGGTTGTGTAATAGCCGGGATGGGCGAAGGTCAATGCCGGACTCGTACAGCTCTGTTATCAGACGTTTGACGCCGTCACTAGTGAGTATCCGCTCAGGTATCTTCTTGCGAAGAGCAGTAGCAAATTCGGCTGGCATAAAATCAGGAGCTGCCAGTTGGATTCCCGCTGCTTCCCAGGAGTGGACGAGGACTCTGGCTTCAGCAGTGTATGCCTCTTCGACCACTACTTTGACCGCCAGGCTTGCGTCAATTATCACCATGACCTCCCATGTCCTGGTGCCGCTCTTCCCGCGCCTCGCGGATCAGGTCTGCGGAGTCGGTAGCGCTTTTGCGCCCTTGCAGTATCTCATTGCTCAGGGCAATCATACCTTTGGCTGAAAACTTTCGGGGAGGCGCTTCGCTGTTCAGTTCCTTGCCGATGGCCTCGCAGCAATACTGCTCCACTGAGACTCCCTTGCGGGCGGCAGTGGTCTTTAATTTTTGTTCCGTCTCTGAATCTAGGACGATGCTAACACGCTTGCTTTCGTCGCTCATCGCTGCTCCGGCGGGAGGTCGAATCGTACCTGGGGCGCAACCTATCCTACCCGTGCGCCCTGCAAGGGTCAAGGAACGCCGCCTGTGACACCGGGTGCCTTCAATCGTCGCGAAAAGGCCCCTCCCCAGAGGGTGAGGCGTCCCCCGCGTTTTAGTGAGTACCCTGAGTGCGTGTTAGCATACAGTTGCGTCACGCCGTTGCTTCCCGCCACGGGCAGGCACAAAGCGAAACAATGCCGGAGAGTGCAAAATGTCCCAATGTTTGCGACTTGTTCTGCTCTGTCCTTGCGCTGATTCTATTAGGCTCGCTCCTGTTCGCCGCCTGCGGCGGGGGCGAGGAGGGGACGCGCCAGCTTGGTAGTACCACGACTGCAACCGCCACTGCCGCGCCCGAAACAGCTCCGGCTCGCCGGCCCGAGCGCACCCCGCCCGAGGAAAGGGTTACACCCACTCCCAAGGGCGCACCCCCACTGGCGATGACCTCGCCCGAAACTGACAGAGAAGCGATGGTTGCCCTCTACAATTCCACTAACGGCCCGAATTGGCGTTACAGCGCTAACTGGCTGAGCGACGCGCCAGTTAGCGAATGGTACGGCGTAACCACCGACAACAACGGCCGTGTCATTGAACTGCGCCTTAACGAGAATCAGTTGAGCGGGGAGATACCGCCGGAGTTGGGCAACCTCGCCAACCTGACACGGCTGGACCTCGGCGGGAACGAGTTGAGTGGGTGTGTACCAACCAGTCGGCTAGGTCAGTTGAGTAGCGATTCCGATCTCGGGGGCTTGCCAACCTGCTAAGGCTGATGGACTTGTGGATGTCCTCGTATTCCCTTTACGCCCGGTAGTTGGACGACTATGCGGCGCCAGGGCCTTTTGATTCTCCCTCTCCCAGAGAGATAGGGGACTTTCTGCGGCCTGCCTGTGGCGCGGGGCGCAGACACGGCGGGCCGGAGTCGTGTGCTATATTGGAAAGCATAAACAGGCTGACGCGCCGACGGGGGCTGCTCAGGCCCTCCGGCGCCATCCCACAAACAACGTAGAGGTATCCGCCTATGCCCAGAGTTTTAGTTTCTGATCCTATCGGCCCCGAGGGGATTTCCCTCCTGCAAACCGGCGCCGAGGTAGACGTAAAGACGGGTATGAAGCCCGCCGAACTGCTTGATGCCGTGGGAGGCTATGAGGCCCTGGTGGTGCGCAGCGAGACCAAGGTCAACCGGGAGGTAATCGAAGCAGGCAAGAAATTGCAGGTAATCGCCCGCGCTGGCATCGGTGTGGACAACATTGACCTTGAAGCCGCCACCGGCGCCGGCATCGCCGTGGTCAACGCCCCCACCGGCAACACCGTCGCCGCCGCCGAGCATACCATCGCCCTGATGCTGGCCCTCTCCCGCAACATCCCCGGCGCTCATCACTCCTTGCAGTCCGGCGAGTGGCGGCGCAGCGCCTTCATGGGCATCGAGGTGCGTGACAAGACCCTGGGCATCTGCGGCCTAGGACGGGTCGGCACCGAGGTTGCCCGCCGCGCCCAAGCTTTCGGGATGCGGCTGGTGGGCTACGACCCCTTCGTTGCTCCCGAGTACGCCCGGCGCATCGGGGTGGAACTGCTGCCGCTGGACAAACTGCTGGCGGAGTCCGACTTCGTTACCCTGCATACGTCGCTGACCGAAGGCACCCGGAATATGCTGGGGATGCGGCAGATTGAGAACATCAAGCCCGGCGCCCGCATTATCAACGTGGCCCGCGGCGAGCTGGTGGACGAGGCCGCGCTGCTGGCCGGGCTGGAGTCAGGCCAACTGAGCGGCGTGGCGCTGGACGTGTTCGCCCAAGAACCGCCGCCGGCCGGCCCGCTGATCGAGCATCCCAAGGCCATCGTCACGCCCCACCTGGGCGCATCCACGCGGGAGGCGCAGCGCGAAGTCGCCATCGAGGCGGCGGAGCAGGTGCTGGCAGTGCTCAAGGGCGAACCGGCCCGCAACACTGTCAACGCCCCCTTCGTCGCTCCCGAGGTCCACGAGGTGCTGGCCCCCTACGTTCCGGCGGCCTCGATGGTGGGCAAACTGCTGGGATTCCTCTCCGAGGGACAGGTCACCGGCATCGCAATCAGCTACGAAGGGGAAATCGCCCACCACGACACGCGGATGCTTCAGGCGGCAGTTCTGGCCGGGCTGCTGGGGCCGGTCAGCACGGTCAACGTCAACCTGATTAACGCCCCGGTGCTGGCCCGGGAGCGCGGTTGGAGCGTTACCGACCAGAGCAACCGGGTCTCGCGGGAATACGCCAGCCTCATTTCGGCGACTCTGCATACCGCCAACGGCAGCCTGACCATCGCCGCCACCTCCATGCGCAACGAGACCCACATCGTCAAGTTCAACGACTACTGGATGGACATCGTACCCAACACCCCCTATCTGCTGTTCGTGGACAACCGGGACCAACCGGGGTCCATCGGCGCGGTAGGCACCATCGCCGGCCGCCACAACATCAACATCAGCTTCATGGGCGTGGGCCGCATCCAACTACGGGGCCAGGCCATGATGGTCATCGGCTTGGACGACCCGGTGCCGCCCCATGCTATGGAGGAAATCAGGGCGCTGTCCCACATCGAAAGCGCCCGGCTGGCCACCCTGAACGGATAGTGCCGTGGGGGCCCACTGCCGTGCGCCGTGTCCAGTTGGTTCCGGCGGCATACACATTATCCCAGACCGGGGCGCACGGCTGTGCGCCCCTACAAGAGACAGAGGAGGCCTTAGCATGGGCGACAGAATCGGCATTATGGGCGCGGGCGCGCTGGGCAGCTACGTCGGCGCTTTCCTGTCCCGCGAAGGCGAAGACGTTACCTTTGTAGATATGTGGCCGGATCATGTGGAGAAGATGCGCGCCGACGGACTGCACGTCACCGGCAGTCAGGGGCCCTTCACCGTGCCTCCGGCCGGCGGCCAAGCTGGAACGGGCATTAAGGCGATGCACCTGACCGACGCGCAGGGCATCAACGAGCCCTTCGACTTCGTATTTATCTCCGTCAAGTCCTACGACACCGAATGGGCCACCCACTTCATCCGCCGCTACGTCAAGGATGAGGGCTTCTTCGTGTCGCTGCAAAACTGCTGGAACGACGTGATAATTGGCGGCATCGTGGGCCAAGAGCGCACCTTGGGCTGCATCGCTTCCCACATCGAAGTAGCCTTGTGGGAGCCGGGCCATGTGACCCGCGGCGGTGCGGTGGGCCGCGACCATGGGCATCACGTTTTCCGGGTCGCCGAGCTGGACGGGCGAATTTCGGCGCGGGCCGAGATGGTGGCCGGTCTGCTGGACAACATTGACGGGGCCTACTCCTCCGACAACCTGTTCGGCGAACGGTGGGCCAAGCTCTGTCAGAACTCCATGGGCAACGCCATATCCGCCGCCTCCGGCTTGGGTTCGCAGCAGATGGCCGAAGACCCCCGCTGCCGGATGATACGCATCCAGCTATGCAAGGAAGGGGCGCAGGTGGGCCTGGCCATGGGCCTGAACGTGGTGGACATCCAGGGCCTTTCTGCTCAGACTTGGGCCGACGCCGACAAGGGCGACGTGTTCGAGGAACTGGACGCCTTCATGGCGGCCCGCGGCGGACGGGTCAACTGGCTGGCGTCCATGGCCCAGGACGCGCACAAGGGACGCCGCTCCGAAATCGACTTTATGAACGGGCTGGTGGCCGACAAGGGCCGCGAGGTGGGTATCCCGACTCCCTTCAACGACGCCGTAATCGAGGCGATGCGCGCCGTAGACGCCGGCATCCTCCCCCAAGGCGCAGACCACGTGGACCGCGTAATGCGCGCCACCGGGCGGTAGTCGGGGAAGCGAGCAGATGGAAGGGGAGCCGCCGACGGGTCTGTATCCAAGAACCGTGTTACCACCCCGGCGGCTTGGTGAACTCGCTGGCGGCGTCCTGCATCCGGTCGGGGAACTGGCTGGCGCTGAGGGGGCCGCGGCGGATGGGGCGGTAGAAGTCGGCAACTCCCGCTAAAGTCCGGCTGCGGTTCGGATGCGGGTTCAGTATTCCGACGGTCATGCCAAATCGTTCACGCACAATACGCATCGGAGTAGCCAAGTCGGAGTCGTTCGAAATCACTACCGCCGCATCACCCTCGCCATCGAAGGCGTCCAACAGTAAGTAGCTGGCCAAGTTGACGTCGGTGCCTTTTTCCTCGGCTCTGCTAACAACTACGGTCTCCGGCTCGCCCGGCGACGGGTTTGCCACTCGCATGACAACGTTCCTGCGGAGAAAGAAGCCGTAATGAATGGAGAGGTTCGGGGATGGTGCGAAGCGCCCGGAGGTACATTAGATGGTGTTGATGCCGTTGTGGATTATCGTCTTTGGAGTCTGCCAAGGCAGTAAAATATCTGATATTCTTTATTTGATAAGCTGGGAGAATAATAGAACAGAGTTTGGCTATGTCGAGCCAGCGATAAGGCGTTCCTCTTAAACACCCGAAATAAAGGTTGAAGCCGTCGACATATATGTTCGTAATCACAGTGGGCCTAAAGAGGCAGTAAAAAGCTGAAGCCGCCCGAAGGCGGCCTCGCGCCCCGGTCGCCGAAGCTACTAGGGGGGGGTAACAATCCTACCTTAACACCACGCCAGGCGGCTGTCAATAATAACGGTTATCAGGAAAACAGGAGGGCAGCTATGTTCATCAAGGTAGAGCCTGCCGAGTTCTTTATGTACCGGGTCATCCTGGTTTTTGACCTGGAAAGCCCGAACTCCGAGGACCAGGAAGTCCGCGACTATATGACCGAGTGGGAGCTGGAACCCAAATACCAGCGCACCGGCGATTTCGAGGGTAGCAACAGCGATATAATGCAGTTCGGCGGCTGCTACTTGGGCAGGCACTTGGGCAAGATGTCGGAAATACAGCGCAGCCACGTGGAACGGGAACTGATTACCGCCGAGATTGGCCGGCTGCTGGATGACGCCGGCGACCCTGTCGCCGTTCCCGACGCCCGGCGGGAGGAGACCTTGCGGCAGTTGACGCAGACCTTCCATCAGCCTGAAGTCTTCCAGCCCAACGAGGAGGGTCTGCTGGAAGCCGTGCTGGATGCCTTGGCCGTTCGCCAAGCGGCCCGTGAGCTTCTGGCTATCCCCGGCTAGGCCCCTCCGAAACGCTTACCCTCGCTTTCCCTGATGTTACTGGCGTCACACGAAAGGCCCCGGCGTTGCATACGCCGGAGCCTTTCCCCGATGTTCTGTTTGTGCCATGCCGCCCAAAAGGCTGGGCTGGGGAAATGGAGCAGTGGCCGAGAGGGTGGAGCGGGCGATGGGAATCGAACCCACATGGCTAGCTTGGAAGGCTAGAGCTCTGCCATTGAGCTACGCCCGCGCTCCGGAAAACGGGAACCCGGAGGTCCGCCGCTTAAGTCAATTATAGCCGCAGCGCATCATCCTTGCCAACTATTCGTCAGGGCCTTTCCAAGCCATCCGCGCGCCCCAGGCCGTTAGTCCTTAGCTTGTCGAAGGACGGGTCGTGGGAATCCATTGGTGGTGAGCTTGCCGAACCACCAACGGACTCTCACGCACCGCCAACGGACTATCGCGCTTCGCAGAAGCGTTGTTTAACGTTGCCTGGCTTTAGTCGCGCAGGCGCCGAGCGCCGGGGCGCGTAGTCCTAGCGCCCGGCGCTGGCGCCTTCGGGGCGGCTGCGTCGTCGTGAGGGGCGTTGCCGTCGGTTCCTGCTTGGCTTCCGTCTGCTGCGGGGTGGGGGGCGCGCCGGGACCCGTTGGACACCACGAAGCTCAGACGTTCCCGCAGTTGGTAGACCACCCGGTCCACTTCGTAGTCGGGGGTGCGGTAGCGGTTGAGGGCATGGCGCAGCACTTCCAACCCGGCCTCCATCTCCGGCCACACCACTTCCTGCACGCCCATGCGTTGCAGGCCTTCGCCTTCGGAGCGCGCCCGCACCCGGGCCACGATGTCCAGCTCGGGCTGTAGGTCCAGGGCGTGCTGAGCGGTCAACTCCACCGATACCGGATCGCCGGTGGTAATCACCAGCAGCCCGGCCTGCGGCACCCGCGCCGCCCGCAACACTTCCACCCGGTCGGCGGAACCTTGGACGGTCTGGTATCCGCTGAGGCGCCACTGGTACAAAGTGCGCTGGTCCAGGTCAACGGCGACGAAAGGCACATCGTGCTCCTGCAACACCTGCGCCACCAGAGAGCCGACCTGCCCCAGTCCACAGATGACCACGTGGCCGAAAAGCTGCCGTGGGCGCTCTTCGCCGTGAGGGTTGCCGATACGGTAGGGCCGCAACACCCGGAAGCGGCGGCTCAACACCGTTATCAGCTTGGATCCTCCAGTAATGACCGGCGGCCCGGCAGCCATGGTCAGCACCGCCGACACCACGATGAGCGAGTGAAAGTCTTGGTCAACGATACCCAGCGACAACGCCCCGGCCACCAGAATAAAGCTGAACTCGCCAATCTGCCCCAAGCCCGCTCCGGTCAGCAGCGCCGTGCTGGGCAGGTAGCCGGAAAAGCGGACGATTAGGGAAGTAACCGCGAACTTGATTACCACCACGGACCCGATTACCGCCATTACCATGCCAAAGTGGTCAACAATGAACACCGGGTCAGTCAGCATTCCCAGCGAGGCGAAGAACAACGCCCCGAAAATATCGCGCAGCGGGGTCACTTCGGCCAGCGCCCAATGTCCGATGTCGGACTCGCTGAGCAGCAGCCCCGCCACGAAAGCGCCCAGCGCGGCCGACAAGCCCACTTGATTGGTGAGGGCGGCTGTGGCGAAGACGGTCGTCACCACCATCAGCACAAACATTTCCCGCGAGCCCATCAGCGTGATGCGGCCCATCACCCACGGCACCACCTTGATTCCCAACAGGGCGACGCCGCCGATAACCACCGTCGCCTTTAGCACGCCCAATCCGATTTCCTGCAAAACCGAGGCCCCGCCGCCGCTGCCGTCCAGCGCCGGCAGCATGGCAATCATCGGGATAAACATCAGGTCTTGCAGCAAGAGAAAGCCGGTCATCAGCCGGCCTTGCAGGCTGTTCAGCTCGCCCATGTCCGACAGCGTTTTCAGCACTACCATAGTGCTGCTGAGGGCCCCAACCATTCCCAGAATCAGCGACGTGGTCAGGCCAAGCCCCAGCGCCAAACCGATGGGCGTTATCATTGCGGCGGTTATCACAATCTGCAATATGCCGCCGACGACTATCACCTTTCCCAAGTGCAGCAGTTCACGGAAGGAGACCTCGATCCCGATGGCGAACACCAGCAGAACGACGCCAATCTCGGCCATCGTGTGAACCGATTCTTCGTTGGCGACCGTGGCGAAATTAAGCCAATCCGCGCCGGCGCGCCCGGCGACGTGAGGGCCGATTATCATGCCCATGGCCAGATAGCCCAGCGCCGGCGGCGCCCGCAGCACGCGAGCCACCACCCCACCGACAAAGGCGGCGCAGACCACGGTCACCAAGTCTATGAATAGGTGATTTTCAAGCTCCATGTCAGGCTGAAAGCTCCGGCCCTTCGTGGCAAACACAAATCAGGGCAATTATTGCTATTATAGTCTGAAGGGCCAGCCCGCGAGATTGCCTCACGCTATGAAAAACGGACAACCGGGGTGCCGGTTATTCCGCGGGAGCCGCGGCCAGCCCCGGATTTCACTGCAATACCAAACTCGATATTACAGCATTACAACAAAAATTGCCGTCAGGAGGCAGAAAATGCCAGTCGAACGTCGAGACTACCCGGACATCGCGCCCGCCGGCCCCACCTACAGCCGCGGCACCAAGGCCGGCAATCTGCTGTTCGTGTCCGGCTGCACCGCCCGCGGCTCGGACGCTCAAGGCAAGCCGTTGATGGAGCAGTTGGATGTGACGCTGGAGCGGGTCGTAGGAGTAGTCAAGGCCGAGGGCGGTTCACCGGGCGACATCGCCAAGATAACCTGCTTCGTTACCAGCATCGCCGACTGGCAGGCCAATCCCGCCAAGCAGGCGGAACTATTCGCCCGCCACTTCGAGGGAAAGTACCCGGCCAACTCGCTAATCGAAATCAGCGCCCTGGCCGAGCCGGGCCTGGACGTGGAAATCGAGGCCATAGCTGTCCTGGAGTAATCCGCTGGCCCTGAGTTTGTCGCAGGGCTTGGGTGAATGGGATGCTTGCGCCATAGCCTATCCGTTCGTCCTGAGCTTGTCGAAGTATGAACGGGTTTCGCGGGGCGCATTCCAGATACGACCGGAACCTAACCCTGCGCCTCGGCCAGCCAGCGGCGGATGTTGTTGGGGCTGAGGGGCAGGCGGTTGATCCGAACGCCGAACGGCGCCAGGGCGTGGGCGACTGCGTTGCCAAGGGCGGCGCCGGTGGCGAGAATCGCACCCTCGCCCGCGCCCTTGACGCCCAGCGGGTTCAGCGGCGAGGGCGCCTCCTCCAATATCGCGCACTCGATGTCTGGCACGTCGCTGCTGGTGGGCAGCAGGTAGTCCATCAGGGTGCCGGAAAGCAGTTGGCCGCTACCGTCGTAGACCAGTTCCTCCAGCAGGGTTCCGCCGATGCCCTGGGCCGCGCCGCCCACCGACTGGCCGTGCATAGTCAGCGGGTTGATGCAGCGGCCCACGTCCTCCACCACCACGTAGCGCAGCACCTCCAGCTTGCCGGTCTCGGGATCCACGGCTACGTGGGCGGCGTGACTGCCATACGAATAGGTCCATTCCTCAATGCGGAAATACTCCGTCGCGTCCAGCGCCGTTTCCGGGTCGTCAAACCGGCGCTGCGAATCGGCCAGCGCGGCTACCTGTTGCAGCGTGAGCTCGCGCTGCCCGCCGGGGTCGTCCTTCACCACTACCACGCCGTGACGCAGGTCGAGAACTTCGGGCGCGGTGTCGAGGTAACTGGCTGCCAGCGACAGTATCCGCGCCCGGAGCGTCTGGCAGGACAGGTGTATGGCGCTGCCGGCCATGACCGTGGCGCGGCTGCCGAAGGTGCCGATGCTGGCGGGCAGGTAGTCGGTGCTGCCGTGGAAGATGCTAACGTCTTCGATGGGGACGCTCAGCGAGTCGGCGCAGATTTGGGCCATCACCGTCTCGTGGCCTTGGCCCATGGTGGCGATGCCGAGGTAGACTTCCACCCCGCCGCTTGGGGTGACCAGCACCCGCGCGCCCTCGAAGGGGCCGAAGCCGGTGGGTTCGACGTAGGATGCGATGCCGACGCCGTGGTAGCGCCCCTGTTCGTCGGGGCTCTGCCGGGCGGCCAGCTCATCGTAGCCGATCTGCTCCAGGGTGCGGTTGAAGGCGCTGGCGTAGTCGCCGCTGTCAAACACCGTATTGCGGCCATCAAGGCGGGTCGGCCCCGCGTTGTAGGGCATCTCGCTGGCGTCAATCAGATTGCGGCGGCGCAGTTCCGCCGGGTCCAATCCCAGGTCGCCGGCCGCCATATCCAGCAGCCGCTCGCGGATAAAGGTTCCCTCGAAGAAGCCCGGGGCCCGGTAGGTGCCGGCCCCCATCTTGTTGGTCATCACGCAGTTCACTGAGGCGTGGAATGCCGGAACGCGGTACGGCCCCGTCATCATAACTGCGGTGAGAGCAGGAACGACGCTGCCGTGCGTGCGGATATAGGCGCCCATGTCGCCGTAGACCGTGGCGCGCAGCCCCAGCAGCGTCCCATCGTTGCGGGCGGCGATTTCCACTTGGCACAGCACTTCCCGGGAATGGTTGGCCGACGCCAGATGCTCCACGCGGTCTTCCACCCACTTCACCGGGCGGCCCAGCCGGAACGAAGCGAAGGGAATCAGGAAGTCCTCGGCGTAGAACTCGCCGCGCACTCCGAAGCCGCCGCCCACGTCCGGCTCGATGAAGTGGATTCTCTCTTCCTCGATTTCCAGGTGGCTGGCCAGAATAGCCCGGTTGGTATGGGCGACTTTGGTCGGCCCCCACACCCGCAGTTGGCCGTCGGTTGCGTCATAGCTGGCAACCAGCCCCCTGGTCTCCAGCGGGTTGGCGGTGTGGCGGTTGGTGTGAAACTCCTCTTTTCGGACGTAATCGGCATCGCGGAAGGCCGCCTCCACGTCGCCGACGCTGATTTCGGCGGAACCGGCCAGGTTGGTCCCGTTGGCCGGATGCACCACCACAGCGTCGGTCAACGCCTCGGCCACGCTGGTAACGGCGGGCAGCGGCTCATAGTCGACTTCGATAACGTCCAGGGCGTCCTCGGCCAGGTAGCGGCTTTCGGCAACCACTACCGCCACCGCCTCCCCGGCGTGGCGTACGACATCGGCAGACAGCGGCGTTTGCAGGTAGTTGTCCAGCCCAGGCAGGGGAAACACGCGCATAGGGATGGGCTTGGCCAGGTCCGCCATGTCGGCGTAGGTGAACACCGCCACCACGCCATCGAGGGCCAGAGCCGCCGAGGCATCTATGCCGCGCACTCGCGCATGGGCGTGGGGGCTGCGCAGGATGGCGGCGTGCAGCATCCCCGGCAGGCGCACGTCGTCCAGGTACTGCCCCCGCCCGGTAATGAACCGGACATCCTCCCGCCGCCGGAGCGGAGCGCCGATGTAAGACTGCCCGGAGTAGGACTGCCCGGAGTAGGACTGCATTGACGGCTGTGCGGTCACGGCCTCACCCATCCTTCTGTATATCTTGGCCTGATAGCATGGCTTGTATAGCTGAGCTCATTATAACCCCAGGACGATTGCAAAGTCCCTGAGAATCCGTTCCTGGTGAGCTTGTCGAACCGCGAGCGGATTCTTGAGGACTTTACACAAAGACATGACTGCACTTCCTGATGCTGCCTGAGTGGCTTGTTTTTGGTTTCCCGGTCATTTCCGGTCATTTCCGGCCATTTGGTTATTTCTGTTGGGGCGGGCCGTGTTGAGGGCCGAATATGGCGGACGGGCAGGGGCATACAGGGACTATGCTAGGGAGGTGTCATAGGGCTTGGCAAGGGCCAGGTGTCATAAAATCGTATTAGGGGAACCAGGCAAGGGCTGCGGCATTCGTTCGGGACAGTTTTCGTCTGGGGAATGCCCTCACCATCACCCTCTCCCAGGGGGAGAGGGAACTTTGCAATCGTTCTCATTATAACCCCGGTCTCACCGGCGCCGGGCTCAGCCATCTTCCGGCGGCGTCCTTCGCCAGGGCCGGTGGACGAGGCGGATCTGCTTCTCTCCCCACCGCATCCGCTCGTACTCTGAGGAGAACTCGGCGCCGACTATCAGGATAAAGCTGGATACATAGGCCCAGATCAGCACCACAATCACCGAAGTCAGCGAGCCGTAAATCCTTTCATAGTCGGCAAAATTTTCCAGGTAAAACACGAAGACGCTCTTGGACACCTCGAACAGTACCGCTCCCAGCAGCGCCCCAGGCCAGATGTTGCGCCAGTAGGTGCGGGTATTGGGCGTGAATTTGTAAATCAGCAGGAATACGGCCAGCGTAAACACGAATGGCAGGATGCGGGACAGAGCGTTTAGGCCATCATGCGCGAGAAAAGCGAAACTTCCTGTCTCCGGCAAGCCCACGTGTCCCAGCACTTGCACCGCCGCGGTGGAGCTTATAGACAGGAGAAACAGCGGGGCCACGGCGAGGGTCATCAGAATGTGGCGCAGCTTGTCTATGTAAAAAGGCCGGTCATTATAAACGTCCCAAGCCCGGTTGACCGCGCGGCTGACCGCCCCGAACAGCAGGCTGGCCGACCAGAACAGGCCGAGAAAGCTCGCTATCCCCAAGAAGCCGCGTATGTTGCCCACCGCTTCGACGTTGGCCGCAAGAAGCTCATCGGAGCCCGGGAAATAGGTCTGGAAGAAGGTGAATACCTCCCGCTCCACGGTCTCCGATTTCAGCACCATGCTGAGCAGGGTGACCAGCCCAATGGTCAGCGGAAACAGCGACAGGATGAAGTAGTAGGCCACCCCGGCCGCCATGTGCGTTGCGTCGTCGGCCCCCAGCTCCCGCACCGTCCGGTACACCAGCTCCACGGCCGGAATTTTAATGAGCCTTCGCCATACCCGCCTGGCCCGCACACGGACCCGCAGGTAATCGCGGCTGCGAATTACCCGCGCCCGGAACCGCCCGACCGGGGCGGTCAAAATTGCCTTAATGCGCGCCGGAAATAACATCATACATATCTATAATAGCAGAGGCGGGTTTCAAACCCGCCTCTGCTATATTCGCCCATGCCACTGCCGTGCCACGATTGAGAAGGTCCTGGAATATGGCGGTTTTATGAGTCGTCCTTCTTCTCTTGACCGCGGAAGGGAGCGCGCAGGACAACGGCCACGTCACCGACTGTGCCACCGACAGCGCCGGTGACGGCGGTGGCAGTCGCCTCGCCAAAGGACCCGGCGGCGCTGACCGCGCCGTTGGCCGCAGCCGAGGCCGCGTCTTCGGCCTTCAGGCCAATGCTCTTGGCCGACTCGATGGACTGCTCCACCGCGTTCCGGGCTACGCTGCCCACGTCTCCGCCCACTTCCGCCGTGCCTTTGATCAGGCCGCGCGCGCTGTCTTCGATGGCCTGCAATACGTTGCCTCCAATCTGGTTCGCGCCGGTGACCGTGCCGTCAATGGTGTCGCGGGCCGCGGCTCCCAAGTCGCCGCCCACCTCCCGGGTGCCATGAATCGCGCCCCGGGCCGCGCTGAAGACCGCATCCTGAAGCCGGACGGTAACGCCGCCGGTGGCTTCAATCGCGCCCTCCACAGCGTTGCGGGTAACGGAAGCGACGTCGCCTCCAACCTCGGAAGCTCCTCGAATCAGGCCGCGCGTGCTGTCTTCAACGGCTTGCAGCACGTTGCCGCCCACTTCGGCGGTCCCGGTAACTGCGCCTTTGGCTGCGTCGCGCGCCGTTGCGCCCAGGTCGCCGCCCACGTCCCTCGTGCCTTGAATCGCGCCGCGGGTAACGCTGAATACCGCGTCTTCGGCCCGTAGGCCAACGCTCTTGGTGGTTTCCAGCGTGCCTTCCACCGCGCTGCGGGCCACGGTAGCCACGTCGCCGCCCACCTCGCTGGTGCCTTGAATTGCGGCCCGCACGGTGTCGCTGCATACTCCGACAGTCACCGTTGCGACCTCCCCAACGCCGCGAATGATGCCGATGACCGCGCCCTTGGCGGTGGAGCCCAGCTCCGCGCCGACGCCGCCTGTTGCCTGTATGGTGCCTTTCATTACGTCAACGACCAGTTCCTGGACCCCGCTAACCACTTCACGGGACCCTGACAATGTGCCAACGGTTATATTCCGCGCCGTTAATACGGTGGTCTCCAAGACATTCCCTGCCCCGTTGATAGTTCCAGTTATTGAGTCTCTTATAGTTCGGCCAATGTTGCTCAAAACCATGTCTGCCCCCTATTCTGGACTTCATATCTTGAAAAATCGGACGCGGAGCGCTGCTCTCTTAAGCCGCTGCTCCCGGCAACCCAGCCCGGTGAACGTATTTTATCATACGCTCCCGTATTGGCCGTTGCCCGCTGCTATCCGCGCCGCATTTCGCAACGTTACGGAGCCAGCGTCGCCGGATGCGTCCCGGCGAGGATGAAAGGGAAGGGCACTCCCAGCAGCAACAGCCCGGCGGTCACGACGCCCCCTACGACCAGCCCCAAGGTCATTTGGCCCCGGATGTATCCCCCCAGAGTCCGGTCCGCTATGCCCGAGAGGTCCATCAAACGCCCGCCGCACCTAACATAATATACAGTAACTCGCTGAATACTCGCGGCGGCCACGGGCCGCCGCCTTGAGCGGCCTACAGCTTGCGGTTACACTTGGATTTGCGGTTATAGTCCGGGCGGCGGCCCGTGGCTCCGCGGGCAAGCACGCACAGGCAAAGGAGGGCGGTATGTCCAGCAAGGACAAGCAACAGTGGCATGAGGAAACGCTCAAACCGGCAGTGGGGCGGTTCCCGGAACGGCGCGAGTCTTTTGAGACCGACAGCGGCCTCGCCATAGATTCGCTGTACGCCCCTGAAGACCTGGCGGCCCGAGGCCACGACTACGGCGAGGACGTCGGTTTTCCCGGCGAGTTCCCCTACACTCGCGGCGTGCAGCCCAGCGTCTACCGCGGGCGCGTCTGGACCATGCGCCAGTATTCGGGATACGCCACCGCCGCCGACACCAACCGCCGCTACCGCTACCTGCTGGAGCAGGGCCAGACCGGGCTGTCGGTGGCCTTCGACCTGCCGACGCAAATCGGCTACGACTCCGACCACCCGCTGGCCAAGGGCGAGGTGGGCAAGGTGGGCGTGCCAATTTGCAGCCTAGAAGACATGGAAACGCTGTTCGACGGCATCCCGCTGGGGCGGGTCAGCACCTCCATGACCATCAACGCCACCGCCTCGCTGCTGCTCTGTTTCTACATCGCCGCCGCCGCCCGGCAGGGCGTGTCCCCGGAGCAGATAAGCGGCACGTTGCAGAACGACATCCTCAAGGAGTACATCGCCCGCGGCACCTACGCCTACCCGCCGCGTCCTTCGATGCGGCTGGTGGTGGACGTGTTCAAGTATTGCGCCGAGAACGTGCCGCGCTGGAACACCATCAGCATCTCCGGCTACCACATGAGGGAGGCCGGGGCGACGGCGGTGCAAGAACTGGCCTTCACCTTCGCCAATGCCATCGCCTACGTGCAGGTGGCATTGGACGCCGGGCTGAAAATCGACGAATTCGCGCCGCGCCTTTCCTTCTTCTTCGTGGCCCAGAACAACCTGTTCGAGGAAGTAGCCAAGTTTCGCGCCGCCCGCCGCATCTGGGCCCGCATAATGCGCGACCGCTTCGGGGCCAAGGATTCGCGCTCGATGATGCTGCGGTTCCACACCCAGACCGCCGGCGTCTCGCTGACCGCCCAGCAGCCCGACAACAACGTCATCCGCTGCACGGTGCAGGCCCTCGCCGCCATCCTGGGCGGCTCCCAATCGCTTCACGTCAACTCCCGCGACGAGGCCCTGGCCTTGCCCACCGAGGAGTCGGCCCAGCTTTCCCTTCGCACCCAGCAAATCTTGGCCTACGAAAGCGGCACGGCGGACGTGGTGGACCCATTGGGCGGTTCCTGGTACGTCGAGAGCCTGACCAACGACCTGGAAGAGCAGGCGCTGGATTACATCCGGCGCATAGACGACATGGGCGGCGCGGTGGCAGCCATCGAGGACGGTTTCCAGATGCGCGAGATTGGCGACGCCGCCTACCGCCACCGTCAGGAAGTGGAGTCGGGCGACCGCATAATCGTCGGCGTGAACCGCTACGCCACCGAGGAGCCGCCGGTGGAGGGCCTGATGCGCGTGGACGAGGAAGCCGCCCGCCAGCAGATAGCCCGCCTGGAGCGCCTGCGCCGGGAGCGCGACGGCAGCGCAGCACAGGCAGCCCTCAGCCGACTGGCAGACGCCGCCCGCAGCGACGATAATACAGTGCCGGCCATACTGGAGTGCGTAGAAGCCTACTGCACCCTGGGCGAGATGTCCGGCGTCCTGCGTGAAGCCTTCGGCGAGCAGGAGGAAATGGCGGCGTTTTAGGCGGCAGAGCTATCGGAGAGCTATCCGGCGGAGAGAATCATGCCGTTGCACAAACTCAACAACCCTAGCCTAGTGTACTACAAAGCACTGAACAAGTACTTGGAGCTGGTGCAGGAAATCCCGGAGGTGGTGGAGGTGCGGCTGTCGGAGGACGACGAACTATACGCCATACTCTTGGCAACCCCCCACGAAGACGCCCCTTGCTACCGGGTGTATCAGGCAGAGGGAGAGGTTATGGATTCGGTGAAGCACCAACCCTATCGGTTTCGGCTAGTGAATGCCCAAGAATTGCCGGAAGAGGGCCGTGAAGAACATATTTGCAGTTTCGGCGATTTGGTGTGGCTGAGATAACCGATGCTAACCGCGCAAGACAAGGGGGAACAGTGAAAGAAGACAAGCTAAACAACCCCGGCCTGCTGTACTATCAGGCCCTGACCAAGTACCTAGAGCTGGTGAAAGACATCCCGGAGGTGGTGGAGGTGCGGCTGGCCGAGGATGACTCGCTATGCACGATTATCTCAGCAACGCCGCATGACGATGAGCCTTGCTATCGAGTATTCGAGGCTCAAGGGGCCATTATACGAGGCGTGAAGCAGCAACCGTTCGTTTTCGATTTGGTGAACTGCCAAGAACTGCCGGAAAACCAGAGGCCGGAACGCATAGCTAATCTGGGAGATCTGGTATGGAAGCGATAACCAATGTTAACCGTACAAGAACATTTGGCCTTGGCTGAAAGGAACGAACGATTTGTAGCAGCAATTGTATCTCTACCGCAAAGGTTCCCGGAGTGGGAGATTACGGCAATGTTCTATTCCGCTCTCCATTACGCCAGCGCGTTTCTGACAACGCAGGGCCATAGCCCTCAAAACCATTATCAAAGAAATAATATGGTCTGGAATCTGACTAACGCTGGCACAGATTATCAAAATTTGTATCGTCTGAGCCTGAATGCTCGCTACCAAAGGTCAACGTACACCCCAACGCAAGCGGACGCAATCAAAGGTGGCCCAATCAGCCGCGTCAAAGAGGAAATGCTGGCCCTGCTAGAGCGTGTGGACAAATGAGGGCCGCTAATCCGCAGCTTGGTTGCTACAAAAGGGAATCCTATGACCCGTCTACTCGTTCTTCTCTTCACCATTCTTCTGCTTGTCGGCACGGCCTGTGGCGGTCCACCTAAAGGGGTGGTGCTGAACGAACGCATGGAAGAGTTCTGTTTGGCTCTCCTCGTATACGATGGGCCAAACTTTGATAGGCTAAATCTCAACTTCGTAGAATCGGGCGTAGTCATATCGGAGCTATATGAGACGTATTCCCTGTTGGAGCTGGCTATGGAAGCCTGTGACGCGTGGGCGGATTGGTCTGAGGATAGATACCCAGGAGGTTCAGGCGACCAGTATTAGTAGAGCGAGGAGACTTGTTAAATATCCACACACCCTGGTCAACCGCCCTTGAAGGCTACCATGCCCCTCCTGATCCAATCATCTCTGGAATTCGTGACTCAGGGGCAGAGACCACTAGAAGGAGAAACCACCATGCCCGACCTGATACTCAACGAAGAGGAGCTGATGCTCCAGACTACCCTGCGCGAGTTTGTTGACCGCGAGATTGCGCCCAAGGCCCGCGAGTCCGACGAGCGTGGCGAGTTCCAATGGGACGCTTGGCGCAGACTCTCCGAGCTGGGGCTGACCGGCCTGGGCGTCGACGTCAAGCACGGCGGCAGCGGCCCGGCCGGCTACCGTCAGGTCTCCATCGCCGCTGAGGAAGTGGCGCGGGGCGACGCCTCGGCCTCTGTCAGTTGGCTGGCCCACCTGGCCTTGGGCGTGGCCTCTATTGACCGCTTCGGCAGCGACGAGCAAAAGGAGCGCATCCTGCCGCCGTTGACCGGTGGGCAGGGCGTGGCCGCCTTCGGCCTCACCGAGCCGGGGGGCGGCTCCGACGCCGCCGCGCTCCAGACCACCGCCGTCGAGCGTGATGGCACGTACTTTCTCAACGGCAGCAAAATGTTCATCACCAACGCATCGGTGGCCCAGAGCATCGTCGTCTTCGCCACGCAGGACCGCAGCATGGGCTACAAGGGCGTCAGCGCCTTCATCGTAGAGAGGGGCTCGCCGGGGCTGACCATTAACCCGATGCACGGCAAGCTGGGGATGCGCTCCTCCACCACCGACGAACTGGTCTTCCAGGATATGCCGGTGCCCCAAGAAAACCTGCTGGGCGAGGAAGGACGCGGCTTCAACCAGGCTATGGAAATCCTGACCTCCAGCCGCATCATCATCGCCGCCCAGAGCGTCGGCATCGGCCAGTCGGCGCTGGAGGCCGCTTTGCGCTACGCCCAACAGCGTCACTCCTTCGGCCAGCCCATCGCCCAGCACCAGGCCGTTCAGTTCATGCTGGCCGACATGGCCGCCGAGATCCACGCAGCCCGTGTGACCACCATGAACGCCGCCACCCTGAAGGACGCTGGGCTGCCCTTCATGCAGGAAGCCTCCATCGCCAAGCTGATGGCCTCGGAGATGTGCATCCGGGCTGCCGACAAGGCGTTGCAGATTCATGGCGGTTCCGGCTACTTCCAGGAGGCCGGCGTGGAGCGCATCCTGCGGGACGCCCGCGTGACCACCATCTACGAAGGCACCTCCGAAGTCCAGCGCCTGCTCATTGCGCGACAGCTTCTGAAGGATTACGCTATCTAGCGCAAGAATCGCCGACTTGGAAGGCGCAGGGATTCGCGGCAACCTCGAATCTTTGCGCCAATCCCTCCTTGCCTTGACAGGTTCCCATTGCAGCCGGAGCAGAAGATATGGCCTCCAATCCTGCCCCTGAACCGTCGCCGGAATCCAACGCCGCCCTGTGGCTGGCCATGGGCCGCCTCCAGTCGGACACCGCCCGGGTGCTAGAGGGTCAAACCGAATTTCGTACCGGCCTAGCCGAGATGAACCGCAGGATCGACGAAACGAACCGCAGGATGGACCGGCTGTTTTACGCCATCATCGGTGTCGGTGCTGGCGTTATAGGCACCCTGGTCGCTGTCCTGTTGCGCAGTGGATAGTTGTTGCATGGATGTCCTCTTAAAGAGACAAGAAAACCAACGCAGAATGTACCAAGATGCAAAATAACGAACGCCCCATCCGGATTCTGGTGGCCAAGCCCGGACTCGACGGCCACGACCGCGGCGCGAAGGTCATCGCCCGCGCTCTCCGCGACGCTGGTATGGAGGTCATCTATACCGGCATCCGGCAAAGCCCCCGGATGATTGTCCAGGCCGCCGCCCAGGAGGATGTGGACGTTCTTGGCCTGAGCATCCTCTCCGGCGCCCACCTGGAAATCCTGCCAGAGGTGATGACACTGCTCCGGGGTGAAGGGATGGACGACGTGCTGGTGGTGGTGGGGGGCATCATACCCTCCGTCGACCGCCAACCCCTCAAAGATCTGGGCATCACCGAGGTCTTTGGCCCCGGCACTTCCACGGGGGAGATAGTGGAGTTCATCCGCGAAACCATGTCCGGGAGGGTTTAGAAAGCGCCGGAAACCAGGGCGCCCGGGCGTCCGTGAAATTGCCGGATAATCTCGCAAGCGGCTGATTTCCTTGACAGCCCCGACCGTGTAGAATCTATAATCTTGTGGTTGTAAATCCGGAATGACCAGTTAATATGCTCTATAATGTTGCGCAGCTTCTGATGGAGCCGACAGGCTCCACCAGACGGTTTCAACTAGACGAATCCTTGCCCTGTGGCCCGGAAGATCTGGGATCCGGCTGGGCAACGGGTACGGTTCGCATCCTTCGCACCCATCACGGTCTGCTGGTCAACGCCACCGTCGAAGTGCAGGGGGATGCCTCCTGTGCCCGATGCCTGACGGACTTTGCCCGGTGCTCCACGTTAACGCTGGAGGAGGAATGCTACCCGTTGGTCGATCCGGCCACTGGCAGGAATACGGCCCCGCCTGACGAATCCGAAGGCGTGGTGCACATCGACACTCGCCAGATGCTGGACTTAAGGGATGTCCTGCGTCAGTACCTTCTTACCGACGAACCGTTGAAGGCTCTCTGCCGGCGCGACTGCCGGGGCCTCTGCCCGGAGTGCGGCGTGAATCTCAACATGGAAAAATGTAAATGTGCCACGCCTGCCATTGACCCTCGCTGGGCTGCATTGGCGGACTTGCTGCCAGGAGACAACAGGTAGTGTAACGGCGTCCGGCCGCGTGTAACGCGAGCCGCTGCCGAAGCCAAGCCGCTGCCGGTAAGCCAGTTACACCAAGCCAAATCTAACCTGATAAGGCAAATATCGACCCCCCGCAGTAGCGGGGCGAATCTCAGTCAATTTTCAGTGAGGATACAACACAATGGGTGCATTACCCAAAAAGAAAATTACCAGGGCGCAACGGGGACGCCGTCAGACCGCCTATAAACTCAAGCCGGTACACGCGGCCTCTTGCCAGCGTTGCCGCAGCGCGAAACTCCCCCATACCGCTTGTCCGCAGTGCGGGTACTACCGCGGGAGACAGGTAGTGGAGAATTAGCCTCGCCCGGCGTTGCCCGTTTCCTGCCCCGCCCGGAACGGACAACGATGGCAGGTTACGGGCCTGGATAAAGATGTAGTGATGCAGCGTTGGCAGCACAGGCTTTTTCAGGGTCTGACCGAGGCGGGCGCTGACCGATATTACATTACATCCACAGTGTATTTCATTGCATAATGATTGGATGTTGTCTTAAAATTCGCCAAAGACTCAATCTTTGGTTCCTCTTTTTCTGGAGGCTGCTACGAATATGGCGGAATTGGACAGGGCCTACGTTTTCCCTGGGCAGGGTTCGCAGAAGGTGGGCATGGGCGCGGGTCTCTTGGAGGAATCCAGGGCTGCCCGTGAGACCTTCGAGGAAGCGGACGACAGCTTGGGGTTCCCGTTGTCCCGCATGATTTTTGAGGGTCCGGCCGGGGAACTGCAAAACACCGTCAACTCCCAGCCGGCCATAATGACCGTGAGCATCGCCGCTTGGCGGGCATGGATCGAATACGCCGGCCCCGAGGCCGCCGAGGCCAAGGCCGTCGCCGGGCACAGCCTGGGTGAGTACACCGCCCTGGTTGCCGCCGGTGTTATTGAGTTCGCCGACGCGGTCCGCTTGGTGCGCCGGCGCGGCGAGTTGATGAGCCAGGCTTCCGTCAACCGGCCGGGGGCCATGGCGGCCATCCTGGGGCTGGACGAGCTGGCCTTCGCCCAGATTTGCGCCGAGACCGGCGTGGAACTGGCCAACATCAATACCGACAATCAGATAGTTATCAGCGGCAGCCGGATGGCCATCGCTCACGCGGTGGACCTGTCCACCGCCCGGGGCGCCCGCAAGGCGGTTCCCCTGCCGGTCAGCGGCGCTTTTCACTCCTCGCTGATGGTTGAGGCCGAGGCGGGGCTGGCCGCTGAACTGGATTCCCTATACCTTCATGAACCCAGGATTCCCATCATCGCCAATTGTGACTGCCGTCCCCTGACTGACACCCGGGAAATCCGGGAGGAGTTGGTCAGAGGCCTCTGCCGCTGCGTTCAGTGGAAGGACTCGGTACACGCCATGATTGACTCCGGCGTTGACCGGTTCGTCGAGTTCGGCGCGGGCGGGGTGCTGGCAGGGCTGATCAAGCGAATCGACCGGGAGGTGGAGGTCTCCGCGGTGGCCGACCCGGATTCCATCCGCAAGCTGGCTGCCACTTTAGGCTGACGCCCCCGGACTTGCCAATAGTTGGGCTGTATGGTCAAGTCGATAGACCCTAGGCGGGTTGCCCGGTCAGTCGCGTTGCAATCCCTTTTTGCAGCCGACGTACAAACTCGCGTTCAGCCGGACACCCCGACTGGGAGACCCAGCCCCGATTACGGGTGGCTAGACGAAGATATTGACCGCTCCGCCATGGAGTTTGCCGACCGGCTGCACCGTGGTGTGTGCGATCACCGGCAGAGGCTGGATGGCCTCATCGGCCGGTTTGCGCCGGCCTGGCCGGTGACCCAATTGCCCATTGTTGACCGTAACATCCTGCGTATTGCCATCTTTGAGCTTTTGCATAACCCGGCCACTCCCCCCAAAGCGGCAATCGACGAGGCGGTGGAGCTGGCCAAGGTGTTCGGCAGCGATAGCTCCGCAAGGTTCGTCAACGGAGTCCTCGGCTCCGTGATGGCCAGCCTGGACTCCGGAGAACTGGCCGCCGCCGGACCTGCACCTGATGGGAGATGAACCTTGCCCACCATATACGAGCGCGTCAAAGGAATCGTTGTAGATAAACTGGGAGCCGACGAGGGCGATGTCGAAGAGAGTTCTTCTTTCGTCGACGACCTGGACGCCGACTCCTTGGACTTGGTCGAGTTGATAATGGCCTTTGAGGAGGAGTTCTCAACCGAAGACTCCCCTCTGGAGATTCCCGACGAAGATGCGGGCTCCATAGCCACCGTCAGCGATGCAGTGGCCTACCTGAAAGGCCGCGGCATAGAAGACGACGGTTCGCAAGTGGACTGACTGCCCGCTTCCACCGTGTGGCCCCGCCTGGGTTCCCGGCCCGACGGAGTTTCTCCGTTCGTCCGGTTGCGCCTTGGCGGCCGTTGCCGTTTCCCACGCCGGGCGCTGATCTGCGACTCTCTCCGAAGGCAGGAAGGCTATGGATAGCCTGGACGACGTAGCCCGGGCGGTTCGCGGCTGCACTGACTGCCCGCTTCACCAGGGCCGGACCAATGCCGTTCCCGGCGAGGGCAGCCCATCCGCGGAACTGATGTTCATCGGGGAAGGCCCCGGCTTCCACGAGGACCGGCAAGGACGCCCTTTCGTCGGCCCCGCGGGGCAACTGCTGGAAGGGTTGCTGGCGTCCATCGGCGCCAACCGGGACGACGTGTTCATTGCCAACATGGTCAAGTGCCGCCCTCCCGAAAACCGCGACCCGCAGCCGCCGGAAATCGCCGCCTGCGCCAAATACCTGGAACGCCAGATAGAGTTGGTCAACCCTAAGCTGATAGTAACCTTGGGCCGCTTTTCGCTGGGCCGCTTCTTTCCTGGGGAGAGCATAACCCGCGCCCGCGGAAAACTGCGCCAGAAGGACGGACGGCACATTTTCCCGGTGATGCACCCGGCGGCGGCGCTGCGGCGTCCCGAACTGCGGGCAACGATGGTGGAAGACTTCCGCGCCATTGCCGCCGCCCTGGCGACCACTCCCGAACCGGAGCCGCAACCGGCAGGGCCGCCCCCCGGCGCTCCCCGGCAGGAACCGGCGGACGAGGCCGCGCACATGGACTTGTTCGGCGCCCCGGCACCGCCGGCATCGTCCAGCCCCGCGGAGGCTGTGCCGGACGATGATTCCCACGAATCAATGGCGGGCCAGGAAACACCGGGGGACCCCTCTGGGCGTGACGCCTCCGGCCCGCAGCAACTTTCGATGTTTTAGAGAGTGCGCGGCAAAGAGCTAGACTTGTACGCAGATATCTTTGGTTAAGACGTGGAGGCTGTGCCATTAGGTGGTCAAGGTAATTGAGTATTAACTTGCGGGTTCTTCTATGCCCGTCGTTCCCGCGAAAGCAGGAATCCACGCTGCCCCGCTCCGGCAAGTTTGCCCACACAAGCGGCTTTCGTATTGTGGCGGCTTGCCTGCTGAGCATGACAGCCGGAGCTGTCTTGGCCTGTGCCATCGAGCCGCAGAGTGCGACCGAAACCGGGTCGAATTTAGCCGGCATACCCACGGTTGCCACTGCCCTGCCCCTGGAGACACTCACCCCATCAGGTTCCGGGATACCGGCTCCCTTACCCAGCGCCGCGCCGGCCACGGCTGCAAAGTCTCTGCCGGATGCCACTCTCACCCCTTGTATGAGTCCCGCTTACAAGCGCTTGCATGGAGGGCCTTTCGCAGATTCCGGGGACTGAGATTGAATCATGCCAGAGAGCTGCCCAGGTTCCGCGCGCTTTCGCCGGGCAGCATCCACCCTGAAGTTAGGCGTTGAAGCTCGGCCCGTTTTTCGCGTGGACGCGGCCGGGTAAGCTCACGGAGAACATCAACACGGCCAATCAGAAAATCTTGTAGGAATGTTGACCCAATTGACTGAACAATTTACTGAGAAACTTCGCGTCATTCCCTTGGGAGGGCTGGGGGAAATCGGCAAGAACATGATGGCCCTCGAATTCGGCGACGACATCATCATCATAGACTGCGGCGTTCAGTTCCCTGACGAAGGGATGCTGGGGGTAGACCTGATCATCCCCGATGTGTCCTATCTGGTGGAGCGCGCCGACCGGGTGCGGGGCATCCTGATAACCCACGGCCATGAAGACCACATCGGCGCGCTGCCTTTCGTGCTGCCGCAACTGCCCGCTCCGGTCTTTGCTCCCCGCTTGGCCCACGGACTCATCTCCGCCAAGCTCAAGGAGCGGCGCGCCACCCGCGAATTCACGGCCACGCCCATCGACCCAGGCATTCCATACCAGTTCGGCCAGCACTTCGCCGCCCGCTGGTTCAGGGTCTGCCACAGCATCCCCGACGCCATGGGCATCGCTGTCAGCACGCCGCTGGGCACCGTGATACACACCGGCGACTTCAAGATAGACCACACGCCGGTGGACGGGCGCACCATCGACCTCGCAGCCTTGGCCAGCTATGGCGAAGAGGGTGTGCTGCTGCTGCTCTCCGATTCCACCTATGCCGAAGTGCCCGGCTACACTCCCTCAGAGCGGGTGGTGGGCGAGGCGCTGGACCGGGCCATACGCGAAGCGCCGGGGCGGGTGATGGTCGCCACCTTCGCCTCTCTGGTCTCGCGGGTGCAGCAGGTGGTGGACGCCGCCGAACGCCACGGGCGCAAGGTTAGCATCGTCGGGCGGAGCATGGTGGACACGGTCAACGTCGCCTCCGAGCTGGGCTACCTGCGCCTGCCCCCCGGCATCTTGCTGCCTCTCAACGCTACCCGCAGCCTGCCGCCGGAACAGGTGGTGCTGCTGACCACCGGCAGCCAGGGCGAACCCACCTCGGCGCTGGTCCGCATAGCCAACGAGGGGCACCGTGACGTGCGCATCATGCCCGGCGACACGGTGGTTATCAGCGCCACCCCGATACCGGGTAACGAACTGGCGGTCAGCCGCACCATAGACAACCTGCTGCGCCAGCGCGCCCGGGTGCTCTACGACCGCGTCGCCACGGTGCACGTGCATGGCCACGCCAGCCAGGAGGAGCTGAAGCTGGTGCTCAGCTTGGTCAAGCCCCGTTACTTCGTGCCGGTCCATGGCGAGTACCGCCATCTCAACGCCCACGCCCAGATAGCCTGGGACATGGGCGTGGGCAAAGAAGGCATCTTCGTGCTGGAAGACGGCGATGTTCTGGAACTCGGCCCAGAGAGCGGCGCCACCGGAGAGCGCATCAAAGCCGGCCCCATTTACGTGGACGGCCTTTCCCGCCGCGACGTGCAAAGCCCGGTGCTGACACAGCGGCGCAGCCTCTCCCGCGACGGCGTGGTGGTTGTCGCGCTAACCGTAAAGCAGGGCAGCCTCCTCCCCGCGGGCGAGCCGCGCACCGTCGCCAGCGGTTTCATGGAGGAAGGCGAAACCGCCCCCCTGTTCGAGGAACTGAATGTCCACCTGCTCTCTCAGCTATCGGCCAACGGCAGCCCTCCGGCCACCCACGAGGAACTGAAGGCCAAAGTGCGGGAAACTGCCCGCAGCTTCATAGCTAACGCCACGCGCCGATCGCCTATGATAATTCCGGTGGTAACCGAGGTCTGAGCAGCCCTCAAATCTCCTCTCCCTAAATCCCCCCTCCCAGAGGGGAATTTAGGGGGAGGGTGTCCCCGGCTCCTCCTCCGGTTGCCGCCAGACTGCGACCGGCCAGGAGGCGAGTTTTGGCTACTACCGCCAAGAGAGTTCGATCCGGTTCCGCCCCGCCGACCTTCCTCGAAATGTTCCACGCCGGCCCTTGGCTGTTCGTTGACGGCCTAGTGGTAATGGCCGTGGCAATCGTCGCCGGGGCGTTCTTCTACCTTTACCCGGACGCCCGTGAATGGGCCTGGCAGGCGTTGGGCTACGGCTGGGCGCCCGTGGGCCTGTGGGCAGCCTCCGCTCTGGTTTTCCTGCGCTACCGGCCCGGGCTGCTGCTCCGGTACTGGCGGCGCTGGGCCGTGCCTGCCGCTGCCGTGGCGCTGTCGCTGGGCGCCCTGTCCTATGTGTATCCCGCCCGCGGCCTGCTGGAAGATGTCAGCCTGGGCGGCCGCTGGGGTATGGCCGTCGGAGGCCCTTCGCTGCTGCCCCTAGGCCTGCTGAAGATGGCGGGCATTCTGGTGCTGGCCCCGCTGGCCCTGTATCCCCGCGCCGTCGGCTCGCTCTACTCGCGAGGCTTGTTGCGCGTCTGGCTGGGCTTCCAGCTTATGGCCGGATACGCTTACCTCGGCGTTGGCCGCGCCGCCGCCGGGGTGGGAGACGGCCTTGGCCGGTTCAAGGAATCGTCGGCGCGCCGCAGAGAGAAAAAGGCTGAGGCCAAGGCCGCCCGGGCCCAGACCGCTGAACCCGCCCTGGAAAGCCGGCGCGAGCCGGAACCGGCGCCGCCTGTTGTTGCCGCCGACATCTGGGGGCAGTCTGCCGCGGATGAGCCGGACGATGACGCCCCACCATGGATGCCCGCCCCTGCCACGTCGTCCGCCGCTTCCTCCGGCTCCGGCTGGAGGCTGCCCTCCGCCGAACTGCTGGCCCCTCCCGAGCCTAGCAGCGCATCCGAGGAAGAGTTCCGGCAAATGGGGCGGCAGGTGGAGCAGGCGCTGGCCGACCATGGCGTCCGGGTGGAGGTGACCGACATCAAGGCCGGCCCCCGCGTGGTGCAGTTCGGGCTGTCGCCCGGCTGGGTGTCGAAGCGCGGCTCGGAAGGTAAGGATGGCGACGGCGAGCGTAGCCGGGTCAAAGTGCAGAGCATCATAACCCGCGAGAAAGACTTGGCTCTAGCCCTCAAGACGCCCTACCTGCGTGTCGAGGCCCCGGTGCCCGGCGCGGCCTTGGTGGGGCTGGAGGTGCCGGTGCCGTCGCCCAGCAAGGTGCATCTGCGGGCCGTGATGGAGACCGCCGAGTTCCGCAAGCTGGCGGGCAAGGGTGGCTTGCCCATTGCTATGGGGCAGGACACGGGCGGCGCCCCGGTGGCCCTCGACCTAGTATCCCTGCCCCACATGCTCATCGCTGGCTCCACCGGCAGCGGCAAGAGCGTTCAGATAAACTCCATCATCGCTTCCTTCCTGCTTACCAAGACGCCGGACGATTTGCGCATCCTGATGGTGGACCCCAAGCGGGTTGAACTGACCCCGTTCAATGGCATCCCGCATCTGATTCAGCCGGTGATAGTGGAGGCCGAGGATGTCACCGAGGCACTGCGCGGCCTCAACCGCGAGATGATTCGCCGCTACAAGCAGATGGAAGAAATGGGCGTTCGCAACATAGCTGGCTACAACCAGCGTTCCGCAGAAAATATGCCCTTCCTGGTGCTGATAGTGGACGAGTTGGCCGACCTGATGATGGTGTCCGGGTTCGAGGTGGAGCAGAGCCTGGTGCGTCTGGCCCAGTTGGGCCGCGCCGCCGGCATCCACCTGCTGCTGGCCACGCAGCGCCCGTCGGTCAACGTGGTCACCGGCCTGCTCAAGGCCAACATCCCAGCCCGCTGCGCCTTCGCCGTGTCCGGCCAGGTGGACTCCCGCGTGATTCTCGACTCCGTGGGGGCCGAAAAGCTCATGGGGAAGGGCGACGCGCTCATCCTGCACAAAGAGTCGCCCAAGTCCCAGCGGATGCAGGGCGCGCTGGTCTATGACGAGGAAATCGAGGAACTGGTCAAATTTTGGAAGGAGCAGGACGGCCCACCCGTCCCTGTCCTCAACCTCGTCTCCGGCGAGGACGAAGAAGACGGCGACGGCAGCGTTGACTCCCAGCAGATGGACCAGGCCCGCGATCTGGCCGCCCGCAACCCCAACCTGAGCACTTCCGTCCTAGAGCGGCGTCTGAAAATCGGAGGCCGCCGCGCCGAGGAAATCCTCGAGTCTCTGGAAGAAGAAGGCTACCTGACACCACGGTAAGCCTCAGCTCCTTATCCCCGGGGAAAGAAAACGAAGAGGCCGGAATATTCCGGCCTCCGTTTCCGTTTGCCCGTTCATTTGTTATCATTAGGCCATCCTGCCCGGCTCTCCTGATATTGTTTTGCTCATCGATCTTCACACCCACAGCTACCCCATGTCCGACGACAGCTTTATGAGCGTCAATGAACTTATCGAAGGCGCAAAGGCCGCCGGATTGGAAGGCATCTGCCTTACCGACCACGACGCCTTTTGGCCCGACGAAAGGACGCTGGAGCTGTCGCGGAAGCACGGCATTCTGGTCCTGCCGGGCTGCGAAATTAACACCGACGCTGGTCACGTCCTGGCCTTCGGCCTGCGCCGCTACGAATTCGGGATGCACAAGCCGGACTTCCTGCGGGCCTGCGCTGACCGGGACGGGGGAGCGCTTATAGCCGCCCACCCCTACCGCCGCCGTTTCCTGGAGGAGCCGGGGCGCGACCCCACCGCCCGCGCCGAAATGCTGAAGCGGGCCGTCGGCGACCCCTTCTTCGGCCTCTGCGAAGCCGTCGAGTCGCTAAACGGGCGGGGATCGGCGGAGCAAAACCGCTATTCCGGCGACCTCTGTGCCTCGCTGTCCCTGCCCTCCGTGGCCGGCAGCGACGCCCACCGCGCTGCGCAGATAGGCACGGCGGCCACCGAGTTCCAAGGGCGGGTGGAATGCTTGGATGACCTGTTGCGCCTGCTCAAGAGCGGACGTTTCCGCCCGGTTGACCTGCGCGTCCCGCCAAGCCCGCAACCCGCAGATACCGCCGCCGGAACTCTCACGCCGACTGCCGGAAACGACTGAAGCCCGGGCCGTTCCCCCTTAGCGCGTCAAAGGGCGAACGGCAGACCCTCTGAAAACACGATCCTGTCAAGCGTAATGGAGCGCCGCTTATGGCAGAAGCACTCAGAATTGAAGACCTGCACGTAGAGTTCCGCAGTCCAGCCGGCACGGTCAGGGCGCTCAACGGCGTCAGCCTGACCCAGGAAGAAGGCGAGATCTATTGTCTGGTGGGCGAGAGCGGGGCCGGCAAGAGCACCCTGGCCTTGGCCATCATGGGATTGCTGCCGCAAAACTCCTCCGTGCTGGGTGGGCATATCTACTTCCGGGGCGTCGACCTGATGAGCGCCGGGCCAGAGTACATCCGAAGTCTGCGCGGGCATGAGGTCTCGATGGTGTTCCAGGACGCGCAGGCGGCCTTGAACCCGGTCGAACCAATTGGTTCGCAGTTGGAGGAAGTAATCCACCAGCACAGCAGTATGTCGTTACGCAACGCCAACCGCCTAGCCCAAGAAATGCTCCGCGAGATGGGCCTGCCCGACCCCAAGCGGGTGATGGGGCAGTATCCCTTCGCCCTCAGCGGCGGGATGTGCCAGCGGGTGATGATGGCGATTGCGCTGGTGCTGCGCCCCCGCCTGCTAATCGCCGACGAGCCGACCTCCGGGCTGGACGTGACGCTGCAAGCGGAGATTCTGGAACGGCTGCGCGCTCTGGTGAGAGAGCAGGGTTCCTCGGTGCTGCTCATCACTCACGACATGGGAGTAGTGGCGTCAATGGCCAACAAGGTGGGCGTAATCTACGGCGGGAGCATGGTGGAGCACGCCGACGTAATCCCGCTGTTTCACCGCGCCCAGCACCCCTACACTTGGTCGCTGCTGCAATCCCTTCCCCGCCTCGACGACGTGGACCGGAAGATACAGCCCCTTCCCGGCAACCCGCCCGACCTGGTCAACATGGGCGAGGAATGCCCCTTCCTGCCCCGCTGCTTCAAGGCGGTAAACCAATGCCGCCACCACCCCCGCCCTCCGCTGGCCCAGACGGAGCCGGGCCACTACGTAGCCTGCTACAACCCAATGGCGCCGCCGGAATAGGGCGGGATTCCACAATAATCCCCGGAACTGATGACACATGGCAGTTGCGGCGGCAAGCTGGCGCACCGTATCGTATTGCCAACAATCTTGGCGAGAGCGTAGAGACAACGGCGCGGCCTCTCATCGGCGGAGACCAACGGATGCTTATGCTGAGCGAACTGGACGCCGCTCTGGAACAGATTCCCATTTCCCCAATACCGGCGGTGAACGTTGCGACTGTCCCGCAGCGCAGCCCGTTGCGTTACCCCGGCGGCAAGACCTGGCTCGTTCCCCACGTGCGCGCCTGGCTGTCTGGGCTGGAGCCAGCGCCTGAGTTGCTGATTGAACCATTTGCCGGCGGCGCTATCGTGTCCCTTACGGCCATCATGGAGGGATGGGCGTCCCGCTGCCTGATGTCGGAAATTGACCGCGACGTAGCTGCATTCTGGCAGGCCGCTCTGTGGCACAGTGAAGAACTGATTGACCGCGTTCAGAGCTTCGTCCCAACCCGCGAGAGCATCGCCCAGCTTCACAATAGCGCCTCCGGCGACGTTGTAGACCACGGGTTTCGGACTCTGGTGCTAAACCGCACAAGGCGGGGCGGTATTCTGGCCGACGGCGCATCATTGGCCCGCGTCGGTGAAGCCGGGAAGGGCCTAGCTTCCCGCTGGTACCCAGATACCATCTCACGCCGTATCCGGGCCGTCGCAGAGCACGCCGACCGTATAGACTTCCGTCAGACCGACGGCATGGAATTACTGGAGCGTATGGGTGATACCCCACATTCCCGCACCGCAATTTTCGTTGATCCTCCATACACTGCCGCCGGCAAACGCGCCGGCAAGCGTTTGTATAATCATAGCGTCATAGACCATCCGGGCCTTTTCCAGAGTCTGGCCCAAAGCGATGCGGACTTTTTGATGACCTATGACCAATCTCCCGAGATTATTGAATTGACCCGCAAGCACGGTTTTTATACCAAGCGAGTCAACATGAAAAACACTCACCACGCCAAGATTTGGGAATTGCTGATTACGCGCCGCTCGGTATTCTAGTCTGCCTTGTATCCTGCTTTCGCTGGACGGAATATGCCTCGGTATGGTATCGCTGAATGGTTCGGAAAGCCTCTAATATCACTCTCTCCCGAAGAGCGAATGGAAATGGCTGTGTCCGCTTCAGGACAGGCGCAAGCGTTGCCATGTCCATTCAAACCTGGGCGGGCCGCCTGTTCCAAAGCGGGCGGAGTTTGCTCAATACAACTTTATGACGAAGGGGAGGGCGGACGTACTGGTGCTGCGTCGGGCTGGCCGGTAATTACTTGTCCGGTCCGTTTTGACCAAGACTATTTGCTTGTCCGCTGGCTGGCTGAAATCGTTGGATTTTCGCCCGGCGAAGCCATGCTGGCCAGAGAGATTCCCTTTATGCAAAGCGCCGCTACCAACAAACCTGCCGGGAAGATTGACTTGGTAGTTGCCAGAACGGAAGGCAACCGCCTGGAATGGTATGGGCTGGAAATTCAGGCAGTCTATTTCTCCGGGCCAGGTATGTCCACCCAGTTCAATATCCTCGCCAATGACGACAATGCAACCCCGCCATACCCGGACCATATTCGCCGTCCTGACTGGCGTTCATCAAGCGCCAAACGTTTAATGCCCCAACTTCAGGTTAAAGTACCCACGGTCCGCCGGTGGAACTCTAAAGTCGCCGTAGCGGTGGACCGGCCTTTCTTTGAGTCTATTGGAGGGCCGAGCGCAACTCCGAGCCAAGACATTAACGACGGCGATATTATATGGCTGGTTCCGGAGTTGTCCCGGAACGGCATTGATGGGAGCTTCCAGCTAACGCGAGGCCATTGGGAAGTTCTGACACTGGAGAGTTCCACGGACAAGCTGCTGGCGGCGAGAACAATTTCGCGTGATGTTTTCGAGACCGCGCTACAGGACAAACTCATTCCCTTGGAGTAGCCGTGTTGATGCTGGCAGAACCTACCGCCGGGGCGCCGAGTCGCCCACCAGCAGCTCCAGCGCTAGGTCGGGGTCGAGGCGGCCCTGCTTGATGGACAGGTCGGCTTCGAGCAGGCGGTCGTAGCGCCAGGCTATGTCCTCGCGGGAGTGGCGGCGGGCTTGGTCCATGGTTTTACGCACCACGAAGTCCGACGATGTTCCCAGCACCCGCTTGAGTTCGTTTTGTGGCAGGCGACGCTCCATCGAGTCGCGGGCCAAGGCCAGCAGCCGCAGTTGCCGCTCCACCATGGCGATGATGTAAAGCGGCTCGCGGCCATCGTCCCGCAGTTGGGCCAGCAGCCGCAGCGCCGCCTCCGGGCGGCCGTCAATCATCGCGTCCACCGCCTCGAAGATGCTGGCCTCGCGCACCTGCGACACCATCAGCCGCACGTCCGCCTCGCCGATCTCGCGTCCGGAGGCGTAGAGCGACAGCTTCTCCAACTCTTGGTCCAGCGTCCAGAGGTCACCGCCTACTAGGTCGGCCATCGAGCGGATGGCTGCCGGGCTGACAGCCGCCCCCTTGGCCTCGGCCGTCTGCTTGATCCAGCGGGCCAGTTGCTCGCCCCGGGGGGCTGCCTGCTCCTCGACGGTGCAGACCGGGCGAAGTTGCCGCAGCAGAGAATTGTTGGCCGACAGCGTTCCGTCGGTCAGCAACAGCAGCGTGGTCTCGGGCATTTGGGGGATGGCGTCGGCCAGGGCCTGCCAGCCGCCAGCGGAGTTACCGCCGCCTCGCCCACGTCCTCGACCTCCGCTCCCGCCACCGGAGCGCGATTCGGCGGTGGCCAGCAGCCCGTCCACCACCACCAGCCGCAGCGTGTCCAGGAAGGGCAGCGCCTGGCACGTTGCGAGCAGCTCCTGCTGGCTGACCTGCCCCCCCTGCATCCGGTGCCGGTTGGCGTCGAGCAAGGCGTCGGCCCCGTGCTCCGACTCCAACGCTGCCAGCCGCTGCCGCACCAAGAAGCTGTCGCCAAACACAACAAAGGCGGGCATCACTCCCTCGATATGCCACGGGGCCTGCGTTCCGGAGGCTGAGGGGAATCCCCTGGGGCGACCTTCAAATTTACATCCCGACTGGGCATCATTATCGCTTTCTTAAGTGAAATTGTTTGGACGCTGTGTCGCAGCGGTTTAGTTCCGGTTTTGCCGCACGTCAGGTTGCCTGTTCCGGAGGCCCAGCCTGCTGGCTGTTGAGCTGGCGGGTGAGACGTTCTATCTCTTCTAGGAGCCGGTTTCGTTCTTCTTCAGCCCTTTGGCGCTCTTGCACTAGGGCCTGTTCTGCTGCTTCTCTGGCGCGTCTCTCCCTGGTTATCATGATGTAGCTCCATACACCGCCGCCTGTGGCAGCGATTGCTGAGTTAGTTACGATGTCTTTCAGCAACGCCGGGTTAATGAATGCGGCGGCGGGCCGAGGCGTTGCATCCTGTGGCAGAGCCTAGTTCTTCGGGGCACCGGCTTCCGGTAAAGTACCATACCGCCCAAGTGACCGCCAGTGCAGCCAATGCCGCCGCTACTGGCAATACCGCTATTTCCCTGAAGTCTTGCAGCACTGATATGTTCTGGTTCATTCCCGGCCCACTGATTTCGCACTCTGTCAGCCGTAAGGTGGCAAATCCCACGCCCAGTATGGAATAATGGCCTACACGCCCTCACTAATTCAACCCCGGTACGGATATAGGATCCCATGAAATTCGCCCTGTTTTCCCATGTTCCCTGGCCCGAAGATGCCGCGCCCCGGCAGGTGGTGGACAACATCACCGAAGAGTTCTGCGTCGGCGAGCAGTTGGGTTTCGAGAGCGGCTGGCTGGCCGAGCATCACTTCTCCCGCTACGGGCTGGGGTCGGCGTCGCTGCTGCTGCTGGCCAACATCGCGGCCCGCACCACTACGCTGCGGTTGGGAACCGCGGTCATCATCCCGCCGCTGCACCATCCGGTGAAGCTGGCTGAAGACACCGCCACCCTGGACCTGCTCAGCGGTGGGCGGCTGGATGCCGGCTTTGGCCGGGGCACCGCAGGCTACGAATACGTCGGCTACAGCGTCGACAGCGATGAGAGCCAGGTCCGCTTCCAGGAGTCCGTCCGCATCATCGAGGGCCTGTGGACGACGCGGGACTTCTCCTTCGAAGGTGAACACTACCGGGTGGAAAAGGCCAACCTGGTGCCGCCGCCGGTGCAGCAGCCCCACCCGCCCATGTTCATCGCCGCCACCCGTAGCCGCGAGACCCAGGACTTCGCGGCGGCCAGCGGACACTCCGGCATCATCGGAGTGGTGTTGGACACCGGCGACGGGCTGGATCTCTGCCAACAGTTGGTCGAGGGCGCGCGCGATGCCGGCAAGCCCATGGACATGGGCGGTATCCCTTTCTTCCGCTACTTCTACGTGGCCGACACCGAGGCCGAGGCTCGCCGCGACACCGAGGCCGCCCTCGACTGGACCATGGACGTGAACCAGTGGCGGCGCACCTACAAGGGTGGCAGCGAAGTATACGACAGCCTGGAAGACTTCCGCAGGACGCGAACAGAGTTTCCGACGTCTTACGAGTACCTGTTCGAGCACCGCGCCTTCATCGGCAACCCGGAGCGGATCATCGCCAAGATCCGCGCACTGCAGGACACGGGCATCGGATACTTCGGCTGCAACTTCTCCTTCGGCGGAATGCCGCAGGCCAAGGTGCTGAAGTCCATGGAACTGTTCGCCCGCGAGGTGATGCCAGAGTTTGCGTAACGGGTGTATGCAGCTCAACCGTTTGTCCTGCGATAAGCTCAGGACAAACGGATTTCGCGGTGGCCGCGGGACGAACCGTCAGGCAGCAGATAAACGGGAGGAAGCAGCATGACCACCCTGGCCGAGACGCTGAGCAGCTATGCGGTGTCACTACGCTACGATGACCTGCCCGCCGAGACAGTCCACCTCGCCAAGCGATTCATCATAGACTCCATAGGCTGCGCTCTGGGCGGCTACAACAGCGAGCCGGCCAGGGTGGCGCGTGAAATGGCCGGGGTCGTTTCCAGCGCGAATCCGGTCACCGTGCTGGGCAGCGGCCAGCAGAGCAGTCTGGACCTAGCTTCCTTCGCCAACGGAGTGGCGATTCGCTACCTGGACTTCAACGATGGCTATACCAGCAACGAGTCGGGCCACCCCAGCGACAGCATCGCCGCGTCGCTGTCGGCCACCGAAGCGGCAGGCGGCAGCGGGAAGCGGTTTATCCTCTCTACCGTGCTGGCCTATGAGGTGTTTTGCCGGCTGTGCGACACGGTGGACATCAAGCCCAGATTCGACCACGTTACCGTCGGCGGCGTTGCCAGCGCATTGGCGGCGGCAAGGGCGCTGAAGCTGACCCCGGAGCAGACGCTCCAAGCCGTCAACCTGAACGTCGCCTCCAACCTGGCGCTGTACCAGACCCGCATTGGCGACGTGTCGATGTGGAAGGGCTGCGCTTACGCCAACGCTACCCGAAACGCAATGTTCGCCGTTATGCTGGCGCAGCGCGGCATCACTGGCCCGTCGCCGGTATACGAGGGGGCCGGGGGATACTTCAACGCCGTTACCAGGCGTCCCTTCGAGCTGGAATCCATGGGCGGAAGCGGGCAGCCGTTCAAGATTGCCGAGTGCAGCATCAAGCGTTTCCCGCTGGGCCAGTATTCCCAGACGATAGCGCAGGCGGTCCTTGAGGTGCGGGAGCAGATGCCGGACGGAATCACCCCGGACTCCGTGGCCGAAATCAACATTGCTACCCTTCAGACCGCGGTCAACATCATGGCCGGCGACCCGGAGAAGTGGCGACCCGCCAACCGCGAGACCGCCGACCACTCCATGCCTTACACCGCCGCCGTCGCGCTGCTGTACGGGGGCGTGGAGGCTCGCCACTTCGACGACGAATTCCTGTTCGACCGGGGGCTGCTGGGGCTGGTGAGCAAGGTCAACGTCTCGGTGTCGGAGGAGGCCAACCGCCGCGTACCCGAGGCGATGCTGTGCGACCTGGAGGTTGTGACCACCTCGGGCGAGCGGCACGCGGCACAGGTCGCCTACCACAAGGGCCACTACAAGAACCCTCTCACCGACGCCGAGGTGGAAGACAAGTTCCGCGCCCTGGCCGCCGAGCGCCTGCCCGCCGCCCGCATTGACGCCCTGCTGGCTCACCTGTGGCACATTGACGAAGCGCCGGACCTCAGCGAACTGCTGCGCCTGACGCGATTTGAATAAGCCGACTGACCTGCCCGAATAGACAAGGGGGACAATCATGGCCAACGCACACGGCAAGACAATCGCCAACGTCGAGCGGCTGCACCGGCTGATGGACGAAGAGGGGATCTCGGCCATCGTTGCCCGCTCGGGCAAGAACTTCACCTACCTGTCCGGGTTCGCCTACCCCGGCACCTTGGCGCGGCACCTGGAATTCCCTGATTCTCCCAGGGAAGTGCTGGTGGTGTGGCCGCGAGCGGGTGAGCCGGTAATGGTGCTGAATTCCTATGCCGCTCCCTTGGCCCGCCGTGACTCATGGCTGGAGCGCATCGAGGTCTATGACGACTACGCCGAGTCGCCATACGAACGGGCCGCCAGGGTGTTGGAGCAGTTGGGGCTTGCCGAAGCGACCATCGGGTTCGAGAAGAGCTATGTCAGCGCCAGCCGTTGGGAGGAAATAACCGGGCTGCTGCCCAAGGCGCGGATTGCCGATAGCACCGAGCTGATGGACCGGGTGCGCTGGATCAAGACGCCCGGAGAGGTCGCCGCCCTTGAGGCCGGCGCCCTTCTCCTCGACGAGGCCTACTTGGAAGTGCTGCCCAACATCCGTCCCGGCGACACGGAGCGGCTGGTGCACAGCCGCATAATCGAGGGCTGCCTGCGCCGCGGCGCCAACTGGGCCCACGGCATCCTGAACTCCAGCCGCAACACCGTGGCCTACGGCGGCGAAAGCGACATGGTCCTGGAGGCGGGCGACATCATCCGCAACGACTACGTTTCATACCTCAACGGCTACCCGGGCCACCAGTCGCGGAGCGTCTGCGTGGGAACCCCTTCCGATGAGCAGCGGAGGCTGTACCAAGTCACCAGGGACATCTACCGGGCCACGATAGATCGCTGCGTCCCCGGAGCCAAGACTTCGGACATCTACCACTTCGCCAACGACAGCTTCCACGAGGCCGGGTTTCAGGGCAACGTCTCGCTGGCCGGGCATGGCGTGGGCGCGTGGTGGCACCAGCAGGAGCCGTACATGGTGCCTTCCAGCAACCGCGTTCTGGAGGAGGGCATGGTGGTGGCCCTGGAGCCGCACATCGGCTACTGGCACCTGCAGGACATGGTGCTGGTAATTTCAGACGGCCCCAGGCTGCTTTCGCCCCTGTTCGGCACCGACGAGATGCTGATTGCGGGCTAGGGCCGGTTGCGCAGCTCCTCCAGCGCGATGCTTGCCTGTCGCCGCAACTGGCCCGAGGCTACCCGTTCCTCTTCAACCGCCTTGGAGACGTCAACGGCGTAGGGCGTCCAGGAGCTGGCCAGGGTTTGAAATGCGCCTTCCTCCCGCTCTGCCGCCTCCACCATCAGGGTGTAGACGGGAAGGAGGAAACCGGACTGCGGGAGGTCCCTCACCTGCCGGGCCAGCCTCCCGGCCTGCCTGCTGAACTCGGTCAGCCGCATACCCGCTTCGACCCGGTCGCAGCCGCCGTCAGTCGCCCGCCAGTCGGAGAAGCCTTCGTAGAACTGGTTCCATTCATGGACAAAGACCCGGTACTGCACGCCGAAGCCCTTGAGGTCTTCCAGGTTTTCCGCCGACTTGTCGTTGACTATTTCCTCGATGGACTTCTCCACTTCTTCAAGGGCCGCTACGCTTTCCTCAATGGCGGCGTTAAACTCCTCCGCCGGTGAAAGTTCCATTTCCTGCGGCCCGTCGGATGCGTCGGGATCCCCGGCAGACGCTTCGGGAACGCCTTCCGTTACTACTTGGGTCGATTCCTCGGACGAGGTGCGCGCGGCGGGGGCGGGGGTCGGAACCGGGGTGTCGGCGGACTTGGAATCGGTCGGCTCGGACAGGGATTCCGCCAGGTACTCCAGCTCTTCCAGCTCGATTTCCGCGGCGTCCTGGAGAGTCTCAATCAGTTCCCCGCTGATGTCCGTGGGCGTGAGCTCGCCGATCGCAGAGACTATCTCGCTGAACCGCTCAATGAGCTGTGCATAGCCCGCAACCCGGGCCTCGGCCTCCAGCCTTCGTTCCTTCTTTACAAGGGTGGAGTAGTCGTCGTGGAAGTCGTCCCAAGCGTCCGCGATGTCGTCGAAGGTCTTGGAAAACTCCTCCATCTCTGCCACTTCGTCCGCGGTCGGGCCCTCCTCGAACTCGTCCTGAAGCTGGAATGACAGGTCCGCGACTTCGTTTTGAGCCCGCCCGGCCTCGGCGCGCTTCACTTCGACCGCCTCGAGAAGGGAGATATTGCCGGGTTGCCAGCGGTCCCGCAACTGCCGGAACGCAGCCTCTTCCGCGTTGGCGGCATCGATCAGCAGGTCGGCCAACTCCATTGTGCTGGTGGTCCTGCGCAGATCCCTGGCGCTGTGGGTGATAGCGCCGAAAGACACCGCAAAGTCTCGCAGGGCCTCCCGGGCTGTGCCGGGATGACAGGCAGTCAAGTTCGCCTGCCAATCATCAAATTCCTGGTAGAACTGCTCCCGCTCTTCGCCGATGCTCTGCTGCTGACCGGCGAACTCGTCGATGGTCGCCCGCTCTGCACCTGTCAGAGGCCTGGCAGGCTCAACTGGTGACTGGGTGGGAAGCAGACCCTGGGGCGCCGGAGTCTCATCTCCGTCTTGGCTACAGGCGATCAACGCGACAAGCGTCAGTATCAGGATGGGCAGGAAAATACGGAATCCCAATCGCAGCTTCATAATCTACTGGCCCATTCCCTCGAACTTGCGTATTGCCACGAAATCACTCACCAGGTCCCTCCTGAACTCACCGGAGAACAGTCTGGTCACCACGCCGGTCAAAGTCTGCGGCGTATCCGCCAGAATGATCAGCATATCCCGGCTCTGGCTCTGGTCCAGCACTATCACCGCGGTGCTGTCCAACCCCAGTTCCGGGGCAAATGCAGTTCCCAGCGTGTCGTCCACCCGCACTCCGGCGACTTGCAGGTATTGACTTACCTGTGGCGCGTCTTCAAACAAACCCAGGAATACCGAGTCCCGGCTGACGTCTTCGACTGAGCCGACCCGGGAAGACAGCCGGTAGGGGGCCAGGCTGTTTTTCATTTGCAGGCCGGTGTTCAGCAGGGACGGCTGTCCTATCAGTATGTCCACTCCTTCGCCCTGGCCGGTTTCATAAAAATACGGGAAGTCCGACAGGTGGAACTCCCGGACGCTATCCGTAATGTAGTCCGCGATGTTTGATACCAGCCGGCCGTTGTCCAGCAGGGAGTCGTTGACCGGCACCATGAAGGTGAAGTCGGCGATGGCCAGCACGTTGCGGCTGTCGCCCCAGGCGATGGGCGAGAAGCTGCCCACGGTGTCCAGCACCGATGACTTGGTGCCGGGGCCGGCGAAGGCAAGCCCGCCGCCGGGAGACTGTACGGAACCGGCGTATTCCAGCGTGATGGTGTCCAGTCCTGCGGTGAGTTGGTCGGGCTGGAAGTCCCGAATCAGGATACGCCGGAAGTTGGCGTCGTTCTCTACGGTGTTGTAGAGGTAGTCGGCTTGGAAGTCCACACCGAACCGTTTGGCCAGCGCGTTGATGTTCTGGGGACGTCCCGGGTCGGAGACCAGCAGCAGCTTGCCGCCCTTTTGCACAAACCGTTCCACCAGCACCGCTTCGGTCTCGGTATAGGCCACCTGCGGCAGTATGACAGCGAAGCTGTCGGCCCGACGCAGCTTTTCCGCCAGTTGAGGCAGGTTGGGTTGGGGCCGGCCTTGACCCTGACCCTGGGCTTCTTTGGCCTCCATCGGATGCAAATCGCCCAGGAACTCCACGTCGAAGCCCCGCTCCGCCACCCTTGCGGCGAAATTGACCAGTTCGTTTTCCGTGAAGGAGTTTCCGTGTTGCGCGTCCACCACCAGCAGCCCCTGCCGCAGTTGTCCCGCGGGCAAGCTGACTGAAACGCGGGAGGGTACTGAGGAGGTGTTTATCTGCTCAAAGGGCACGTCCGGCGTGGGAGGCGCGTCATAGCCCCCTCGGTAAAAGAGAAAGAAGGCCACCAGAAAAGCCGCTGCGGCAAAGAGGGGCAGCAGGGCAAATATCGCCAGTCTAACGAGCATTGCCCACGTACAGGTAATAGATGTTGGGGTGGTTCAATTCCAAGGGGAACTCCGGCAGGGGGTCTTCCTGTTTCGTTCCCAGCCTGCCGTACAGAATCAGCCCGCGCAGGGCCTCCAGTCTTTCCAGGCTGCTGTTGGGCTCGATGCCCAGCGATTGTAGGGCAGGGTCGGCGCCGGCGTAATTCCTGCCAAGAAGCGCCAGGGCGTCCGCCGAATCGTCTCCGCCGCCTGAGGGAGGGAAAATCCCTTCCAGGTCCTTGACGAACTGCCGCAATACCTCCAGGTTCACGTCCACGAGGCCGTAGTTGGAAATGCCTGACAGTTCGGCGGCCTTTTCGAAGGCGTCGCTGTCGCCGCCGAGTTCGTCGACCAGCCCCAGCCTGACCGCGTGCATTCCCGAGTAGAGGCGCCCTTGGACCAGTTCGTCCTGGCTGATGCGCAGTTTGTCGCCCCTCTCACTGACCACTATCTGGGCGAAAGCCTCCTTGAGGTCCTCGACGATGCCGAACCACTCTCCCCGGGAAAATCCGGAGAGCTTATAAGGCCCTGTGGCCAGCACGCTCTCGTCGGGCAATGGGGGGATCAGAGGGTCGGAGAAAGCGACCACGCCCACGTTTCCCACCAGGGAGGACGTCTGGGCGTAGGTGTGCGACGCTCCCATGGCCATCATGTAGCCCCCGCTGGCGACCAGGCCGTTCATCACCAGCACCACGGGCTTTTCCTCCCGCAGCTTGCCCGTCTCTCGATAGAGCCGTTCACTGGAGGCGACGCCCCCGCCGGGACTGGTCAGCTTGATCACCACTGCCTTGATGGAGTCATCGCGGCGGGCATAGTTGAGGTACTCGCTGATGACGTAGGTGGAATCTTCAGTGATGACCGTGAACGGCACGTCTATCACCCCGATCCTGGGCTGACCGGGAAAGACAAAGGCGAAAATAAGCAACCCCGCCGCCACGCCCAAGGCTGCCATGAGCGCCGCAACGACGAACCACTTGGTCAGCATTCTTCCAAGGGAGGAAAAGAGTCCCATTTTTACGAGTCGGTCTCTCATTCGGATTCAGCTAGACGGGGCGCGAAGTTCCAGGAGCACACTTTGCTTGAGTGCGCATCCGCCCAGTCCCTAAAACCCGTGTTTCGGCCTGCTAGCTTAACATACGAATACGTTGGGGCAAATGACATGGATTTGTTGGGATAACCTGATTCGCGCCGACGGCCCCCGACTCCTCTCGCCCCTAATCAGCACCGGCGAGATGCTGGTAGCCGGGTAGGGCCGGGATGCGCGCCAGCCGTTGTCGTATCGACGAGGCCCCCGACCTGCGCGAAATGCTGCGTCCGACTCGGGTTGCTCGATAATAACGAACCGCCTACGTATGGGAAACCGTAGGCACGTCATCGAGACGCGTCATCAACTCGCCTAGACGCTGGTCGGATCCTAGCGCTTTGCGCTTCGCTAATTGGTAGAGGAGTTGAATTTGGGTGGACTGCCGGTCACTTGAGAACCCATCAAATTCCACGTAATCTATTTCGTCTCCTATCTCGTCAAGTACCGACAGTTTTATCTCGCTATTCAGCCCAGTAGTGCGCGCTGAAATTAACACCGACAGGTTTCCGAATGCCGCCACAAAGGTTGATCTGCTGGCAGAACTTTTCCAAGGAACCCGGCCTTGTCCTGTACGCTCGACCAGCTTATCAACAACCTCGCGCATCTCAGCCATCTAACTGCCTCCGGTGTTGTCCCTATACGTGATATTGCTTTGCAGAGTTTCCAGTTCTTGTTGAATCGCGTTCAGAATCACATCGAATCTTGGCGCATCTTCCGGTTCCGTATGTCTATGAAGAGCGCTACTAACTTGGTTTTCCAAGTCAGTAATTTGCGGTATGGCAACTTCGATAGCTTTTCGGAGCTGCTCCAGTTCCGCTGGCATACTGGCGTGAATCTCGCTCAGCGTCCTTCGGAGAATTTGATACGCCCATATCGCATGGCTCCAGCTTCTTTGACGATGCAGGTCTTTCAGGCGGTTTATTAGCTCAACCGCCCGCTCAATGTCCACCGAGCTAAGGTTATGGCTGAGCGCATCTCGCGCCTCCCTTGCTGCTTGCTCCGCCGACTTGGCCGCGCGGCGGGCTAGGAAAGCGAATACAAACCCTACGATACTCGCAACCAGCCCGCCTATACCGATAGCAAGGCCAAGCCAATCCATCCAATTCGCCATCAGCGCTATTGTACCACTCCCCCACCTGTCTCAAACCGCAAGCGGGTTTGGGATTGGCTGGTTCAATTACCCCCTACGCCGAAACCTCCTGGTGGCGAGGGTGGAAGCCGGAGTGGTCCTCGAAGGCGCCGGTTTCCGGGAAGATCTGGCGGTAGAGGCCGCGGGTGCGGGCCTTGATGGTCTTGTTGACTCGCAGGTACAGGGCAGTGGGATCGGCCTGCTGCTCCTGGTACATCTTGCTTTGCAGCGGGCTGCCGTCTTCCAGTTCCCAGATGCAGAGGTATTTGAGGGCGCCTTCCCCTTCCTCCAGCTTGAACCGCCTGGCGCTGACGTACCCGGGGATCTCCATGCGCTCCGGAAGGTGCTGCTCATCGTACCATTTGTTGAATTCCGCCTCGTCCTCTGGGTCAACCTCCATGGTGACCACCAGAACCGTGCTGCCGATGCGCTGAGTGGGGGTGTTGCCGTTCCGTTCCTGCATGATGCCTCTCCCTTTATGTATGGCTGCTTGGTTGGAACTGCCGGGTTCACGGCCAGTATACCAACGCCGCCAGCGCGCGGCGCGGTTGACGCTCTGCCTACATAACGCTATTGTGTCTGCGATGGTTAGGTTGAAAGTCAATGGCGTGGAGCGCGAGGCCGATGTTCCGGCCCAGCGTTTGCTGCTGGATTTCCTGCGCAACGACCTAGGGCTGACCGGCTCCAAGGAGGGTTGTGGCGTGGGAGTCTGCGGTGCCTGCACCGTGCTGGTGGATGGCGAGCTGTTTGCTTCGTGCATCACCTTGGCCGCCGCCGTCGAGGGCGCGGAAGTGACCACCATCGAGGGCATCGCCATCGAGGGCCGTCTGCATCCTATCCAGCAGGCGTTCATAGACCACGGCGGGTTTCAGTGCGGAATCTGCACGCCGGGGCAGGTAGTCGCCGCCAAGGCCCTTCTCGATGCTAATCCACAGCCCACCGAGGACGAAATCAAGGACTGGATGATGGGCAACCTTTGCCGTTGCACCGGCTACTACGGCATCATCAACTCGGTGGCCGCCGCTGCAGGCCGCGCCCGTTAACCCTGAGCCTGTCGAAGGGCGGGGCATGGCTCGTCAAGCCTGTCCTGAGTTTGCCGAAGGACTCACCACCAACGGATTACGGCAGCACTAGGGATAAATGACTTTTGATTGACTTCGAGTTCCATAACCCGGCGTCGCTGCATGAAGCGCTGGAAATGCTGGAGCTTTACGGCGACGACGCGAGACTGATGGCCGGCGGAACCGCCCTGGTGCTGCAAATGAAACAGCGCTTCGCCCAACCGGCCCATGTCATCGGCCTGCGCCGCTTGGCCCAAAGCGACGGCTTGGGCGTTATCGAAGATACCGGCGAGGGATTGCGAATCGGCGCCCTTTGTACGCTGCGGCGCTTGGAAGACCACCCGCTGCTCCGCGCCCGCATTCCCATGCTGGCCGAAACCGTGAGCCGAGTCGCCACCCGCCGCATCCGCAGCATGGCCACCATTGGCGGGGGGCTGGTCAACGGCGATCCCAATCAGGACCCGCCGCCCGCCCTCATCGCCCTCGGCGCATCGGTGGAGTTGACCTCGCTCAATGGCCCGCGTGTCTGCCCTGTTGAAGACCTGTTCGTTGATTACTACGAGACCGATGTTCGTCCCGGCGAGATGCTGACCGCCGTGCAGGTCCCTGTCCCTGCTGAGGATAGTTGGAGCGCATACCTGAAGTTTCTGCCTCGTACCGCCGACGACTACGCCACGGTGTCGGTGGCCGTCGCGGTGTCTCGCCAGCCGGACAACGTTTGCCGCGATGCCCGAATTGTGCTGGGCGCGGCGGGAACCACGCCGGTTCGCGCCCGCGCCGCCGAAGACCTGTTGCGGGGCCAAGAGTTGACCGGGGACGCCATACGCGCTGCCGCAGCCACCGTTCCCGAGGCGGTAGACCCGCTGGAGGACTTTCGCGGCTCGGCGGACTACAAGCGCGAGATGGCCGGGGTGTTCGTGCGCCGGGCGGTGACGCAGGCATTGGCATCCGGGGATACCTCCGGTTTCCGGGCAGGGTCGGCTTAGCGATGAAGCTGCAAAACAGTTGCCTGGTCCCCGCCGGGCTGACGGAAACTTGGGACTTCCTGATGGATGTAGCCAGCGCCGCCAAGTGCGTGCCCGGCGTGGTGGACGTGACCCCGGATGGCGCAGACTGCTATCGAGGCACACTTCGGGCGCGGGTCGGCCCGATGAGCATGACACTGTCCGGCACCGTCGCCGTGCAAGAGCAGGAGCCGGACTCCGGGCGTGCCCGCTTCCTCGTTGAGGCCAGCGATAGGCGAGTCGGCGGCGGCGTCAGAACCGCCATGCTGGTTCAGTTGACCGCCACGCCCTCCGGCGAGACCGAGCTGCAAATCGAAACCGACACTACCTTTATGGGACGCTTGGGCGAGCTAGGCCAGCCGGTAATTCGCCGCAAAGCCCAGTCCACCATCGAAGAGTTCGCCCGGAACCTAAGCCGTGAACTGGCGGAGCGGGGTTAAGCTGGAGAGTTGGGGAGGCTAGAAAGACCGGGCGTTACGGCAAATGTAGTAAAAGCGAAAATCACATACTCAGCGCTGGGAGACCTGTTATCAATCTGGACATTGGTCAACAGATTCACCCTGGAGAACGCATCGGCCACCCTGCTGCCCCACTTCAGGCATCCCATAGACAAAGACGATGTTGTGGCAGCCGGTACAAGCGCCGGCGGGCTTGCGGAATAGCCCGCCCAGTAATAAAACCTGGTTCACAATCACCAAACATCGAGGGTTGCCGTGTGCGGCATCGTTGCTTACGTAGGGCGTAATGACGCCTGGCCCATCATTTACGAGGGCTTGAAACGGCTGGAATACCGGGGCTACGACAGCGCCGGCATCGCTGTTGTGGATGACTCCGGCGCCCTCCACCTCAGGAAGACCGTCGGCAAGGTCAGCGGGCTGAATGCCGAAATCAACGGCGCTGCGCCGCGCGGCTCGTTGGGCTTGGGCCACACCCGCTGGGCCACCCACGGCCCGCCCTCACGGGCCAATGCCCACCCACACACCGATTGCAGCCGCCGCGTGGCCTTGGTGCATAACGGCATCGTCGAGAATTACCTGGAACTGAAGCGGCGGCTTACTGCAGCGGGCCATATCTTCCAATCGGAGACAGATACGGAAGCGTTGTCTCATCTGGTGGAGGAGGGGCTGTCGCTGGGCCTGAGCTTCGAGGACGCCTTCCTGCGCATGGGCCGGATGGTGCAGGGTTCGTCGGCCATCACCGCCACGCTGCAAGGGGAAGACGGCCCCATCTGCGCCATGCGGCTGGGCTACGCCGGGGGCATCGTGGTGGCCCATCACGACGGGCAAGGGATCATAGCCAGCGACCTGCCCGCGTTGCTGCCGGTGCTGGAGCGCGGCCCCGGAGCACCGGGCGTGGGCTTCCTCGAAGGCGGCGAAATGGCGGTGGTGAGCCGCGAGGGGGTGCAGTACCGCGACCTCTCGGGCAACCCCATCGTCAAGCAGCCTCGCCGCGTTTCCCGCGATGACGTGCTGGTGGACAAGGGCGGCTACCGCCACTTTATGCTCAAGGAAATCATGGACCAGCCCCAAGCAATGACCGCCGCCCTGCGCGACCGCGCCGACTTCGCCAACGGGCGCGTGGAACTGCCCGGCTTCCCCCTGACGCCGTCCGCCATCCAGCAGTTGGAGCGCGTGGTACTTATCGGCTGCGGCACCAGCCTGCACGCGGCGCAGGTGGGCCGCCACTACATCGAGCGGTTGGCCGGAATTCCCGCCGAGGCGGAAAGCGCGTCGGAGTTCCGCTACCGCGACCCGATAATCAGCCCGCGCACACTGGTTGTCTCCATCGGGCAGTCGGGCGAAACCGCCGACACCGTGGCCGCGATGCACCTAGCCCGCGAAAAGGGCGCAACTCTGGTCACCATCTGCAACGCCGAGGAAAGCCAGGCCGCCCGCATCGCCGATGGCGTGCTCTATATGCGCGCCGGGTTGGAGGTGGGCGTTGCCAGCACCAAGACATTCATCGCCTCGCTGACCATCCTGAACCTGCTGGCGGCCCACTTGGGCCAGATTCGCGGGCATCTGGATGGCGCGGCCACCCGCCGGCTGGTGGACGAGCTGGCCCGCGGCCCCGGACTCATCGGCGAGATTCTGGCCGGGGCGGACGCATACGGCGAACTGGCCAAGCGAATCGGTCATTACGGCAACTTCCTGTTCTTGGGGCGGGGAGCCAACGCCGCCATCGCCTCCGAGGGCGCGCTGAAGCTCAAGGAAATCAGCTACATCCACGCCGAGGGATACCCGGCAGGCGAGATGAAGCACGGCCCCATCGCCCTCATCGACCCCGGTCTCTGCACCGTCGCGCTGGCCCCCCGCGATGCCCTGCGCGACAAGACGCTGAGCAACATCAAGGAAGTGAAGGCGCGGGGCGGCGCAGTGGTGGCCGTTCTGACCCAGGGAGATGCCGACGCCGCAGCCCAGGTGGACTATCCGCTGTTCATCCCCGAAGCCCCGGAACTGCTGCTGTCAGCCCTTGCCACGGTGCCGCTGCAACTGCTGTCCTACCACATCGCCCTGTTGCGCGGCTGCGACGTAGACCAGCCACGCAATTTGGCGAAGTCAGTAACCGTGGAGTAGAGTGGACCGAGGAAGGAGCGAAAATACCCTCCCCCTCAAGGGAAAGGGTCAGGGCGAAAGTGAACCGGCAAAGTGAATCTATCAGGAAAGGCACGGCATAATGTTGCAACCGCGCCTGTCCGGGTGAAATGATTAGGGTGTCTCGGGCGGCTGCGCCTCTAACGGCCTGACGGCTGTTGAGGCGTATAATTTTGTAAAGGAACTGAAACTAATGTACCTCAAGCTCGACCATCCCCCCGTATCCTTGGAGCATTACCTGCCCTATATGGACCCGGACCTTGCCGATGAACTGGTTTGCGTGGCGTCCGAAATGCGGCAATTGCGAATGGTTCACCTCAACAGCACCGCCACCGGCGGCGGGGTGGCCGAGATCCTGCAATCCATGGTCCCGCTGTTCAACTCCTTGGGCATCGCTACTGAGCGAATCGTCATCAACCCCACCGATGCCGAATTCTTCCAGGTGACCAAGAAGATTCACAACCTGTTGCAGGGCGCGGAAGGTTCGCTCAGCGAGTGTGAGCTGGAGGTCTACCTAGACAACATTCGCCGGGTGGCCAAGGCCATCAGCCAAGACTCGCTTACGGCCGATGTCTGGTTTCTGCACGACCCGCAACTGCTTCCGCTGGCCGGTCTGCTGCGCCGGAACGGCTCCGCCGCGGCCAAAGCCTGGTTCTGGATTTGCCACATAGACCTGACCCGGCCCAACGAGGACGCGCTGGGGTCGCTGCTCCCCCTGCACTCCGACTACGACCACCTGATTTTCTCGTTGCCGGAATACGTGCCCGACGGTCTGGCGGACGGCAAGCCGGTCTGCATTGCGCCGCCGGCCATTGACCCCCTTACCGGCAAGAACACGCCGCTGGACGATGCCAGTGCTTGGGAAATCGTGTCTGCCATGGGCATAGACCGCACTCGCCCGCTCATCAGCCAGGTCTCCCGCTTCGACCTTTGGAAAGACCCGTGGGGAGTCATAGACGCCTACCGCCTAGCCCGCGAGTCGGTGCCGGGGCTTCAGTTGGCGCTGCTGGGTCTCTCGCAGGCCACCGACGACCCGGAGGCGCTGGAAGTGCTGAACAGCGTCGCGGCCCACGCCGCGGGCGACCCCGACATTCACCTGTTCCACGACCCCAGCGGACTGCCCGCCAGCATTGACCTGATAGTCAACGCCTTTCAGGTGGCCTCGTCGGTGCTGATGCAGAAGTCCACCCGCGAGGGCTTCGGCCTGACCGTTACCGAGGCGATGTGGAAGGGCAAGCCCATGATTGGCGGCGATGCAGGCGGCATCCGTTTGCAGATTAAAGACGGCGTAAACGGCTATCTGGTTTCGTCCCCCGAGGAATGCGCCCGGCATATCGTCAACCTGCTCCAGGACGGCGAGCTGGCAGCCAGCATCGGCGCCGCGGCCCACGACAGTGTTCGCCGCCGCTTCCTCCTCCCCCGGCTGGCGCTGGACTACCTCAAAGTGGCCCAAGCCCACACAGGCTGAACGGGGAGTGTGGTAAAGTTCCCTCTCCAAGTGGAGAGGGTTATGGTGAGGGCGTCCCCACGCCGCTGTCCGTCAATGATAAAATACGGGCAGGCTGGAAAAATATGGAATATGGAGACGTGAGCTAGTGTCGGCGACAGAGCGGTTGACGTTGTGAATACCCCCACCATCGTTGTGCTTATAGACGGGTTCGACCCAGAGTATCTGGACGCCTGCCCTGCGCCCAACCTAGCGGCTATGGCGCGGCGCGGCTTTCGGGTGGAAGGGCGCGGCATGACGCCCAGCGTCACCAACGTCAACAACGTGTCGCTGGTGACCGGCAGCTACCCGGAGCGCCACGGCATCACCTCCAACTACTGGCTCGACCGGCAGCGCGGCGAAGAGTTTTACATGGAGTCAAGCGAGTTTCTTCGCGCCGAGACCATGTTCCAGCGGGCCGCCGCTTGTGGCCTGCGTTCCCTGCTGGTCACCGCCAAAGACAAGCTGCGCCGCCTGCTCAGTGACGGCGCGACCGTCAGCATATCCTCTGAGGACCCGCCCGGCTGGGTAGTGAGCGGTGTTGGGGAGCCGCCTCCCATCTACTCGCTGGAAGTCAACCGCTGGGTGCTGGACGCCGGACGCTACGCCATGTCCCGGGAGCCGTTCGATCTGGTGTATCTGACCACCACCGACTACGCCATGCACACCTTCGGCCCGGAGCACTCCGAGTCTGCCCGCCACGTAACCCTGCTGGACGAGGGCCTGGGCGCGATTCTGGAACAAGCCCCTGAGTCCCGCGTGCTGGTCACCGCCGACCATGGGATGTCGGACAAGAGCCGGATGCTCCACCTGCCCGGCGAGCTGGCGCGCTATGGCATCAAGGCCCGCGCCGTTCCGGTCATCAAAGACCGCTACACCGTCCACCACTCCAACTTGGGCGGGAGCATCTACGTTCATCTGGAAGACTCCGCCGACCTCAACTCCGCTCTGGACGCCATGCGCAGCCTCGACGGAGTGGACGCCGCATTGCCCGGCGAGGAAGCAGCGCGCCGTTTCCGGCTGATGCCCGAGCGCATCGGCGACATCCTAGTCCTGGCCGATCGCCAGACTGTGTTCGGAGACCCGTCCGAGGTGTCGATGCCGCCGGGGCTGCGATCCCACGGCTCGGCTTACGAGACCACGGTGCCAATAATCGGCTGCGGCCCCGGCCTCGACCTGGCCCGCTTCCGTGAGAACCCGGACGTGGAGAACCTGGACGTGGGCCGCTACATATTCGACGAAGTTCTGCCGGCGAGACCATGACCACTATTCGCGTTGCCGCACCCGCTACCACCGCCAACCTTGGCCCCGGCTACGACTGTCTGGGCATGGCTTTGGATATCTGGAACACCATCGAGGTTGAGCCGCTGCCCGCTGGCGAGCGGCCTTCGGTGAGTGTTTCCGGCGAAGGCGAGGGTGAGCTTGAGGCCGGGGCTGGAAATCTGGTCTACCGCTCGATGGAATTCCTTTACCGCGAGCTGGGCCGCTCACTGCCGCCGCTGCGGGTACGTTGCGAAAACGAAATACCGCTGGCCCGGGGGCTGGGCAGCAGCGCCGCCGCCATAGCCGGCGGACTGGCCGCCGCCAACGCCCTGGCCGCCACGTCAGGAGACAGCGGACAGTTCTCGCCCCGCGACCTGCTGGAAATGGCCGCCACTATCGAGGGCCACCCCGACAACGTGGCCGCTGCCGTCATGGGCGGCCTTCAGTTGGTGGTTGTTGAAGAAAGCGCCTTGGAAAAAACCCTGTACACCGTGCCGGTCAGTGTTCCCGCCGGGATTCACGCCGTGCTCTTCATCCCCGAAACCCGCATCGCCACCGCCGACGCCCGCGCCGTGCTCCCGCAGCAGTTGTCAGTAGCCGACGCGGTGCACAACATGGCCCGCGTCGGCCTGCTGGTGGCGGGCATGGCCACCAATCACCCCGAATATCTGTCCATAGCAACCCAGGACAAGCTGCATCAGCCTTACCGTCAGCCCCTCTTTCCTGCGATGAAGCTGCTGATGAAGGCCGCCCTTGACGCCGGGGCGCTGGGTGCCTTCCTGTCCGGCAGCGGCTCCACAGTGCTGGCCCTGACCCTGGGCCGCGAGATGACCGTCGCCTACGAAATGGCTGAAGCCGCCCGCCAGGCATCCGTAGAAGGCACGGTAAAAGTAACCCAGCCAACAGCATTGGGCGCGCATCTGCTAGAGGGCGTATGATGTGTTACCTTTCTCTTTGGGAGAGGGCGAGGGCATCATCTAGCTTTCATGGAAATGACAGAGCCGTGGGGAGTCCAACAATATGAGCATATTCAGCGTAACCATTGGGGTTGGCCACCCTGAGGGCGGCGATTTGACCGAAGTGTCAGCCGTGGCAGACACCGGCGCTCATCATACGATGCTGCCCGAATCGTTGCTGACGCAACTGCATATACAGCCCATCGTAGAACGGCGTTTTAGCTTCGCGGACGGCCCGATGGAGACACTAGGCGTAGGTCAGGCCCGTATAGTCTGGCAGGGCGAAGAGTGGACTTGTCCCGTTATCTTTGGCCCTGAAGAAAAGTATCTGCTGGGCGCAACTACGCTGGAAATCTTCGACCTAGCGGTAGAACCCAGCAACCAAAAGCTGGTTCCCATCGTACACCCAGAGAGACCTTATCTAGCTGGTCGGTAGCTGATTTGTTAAACGCCGGGTGTGCCAAGATTCAATAACAGGGACTCTGTTCTCTCACCCGCCGCATTGAAAACCCCTCCGGGAGACCCGCTCTATGCCTCTGGTAGTCCAAAAATACGGTGGTTCTTCTGTTGCCGATGCGGATAAAATCCTCAGCGTTGCCCGGCGTATCGGCGCGGTGCGGCAGGCAGGGGTGGACGTGGTGGCCGTGGTGTCGGCGATGGGCGACACCACCGACGAGCTCATAGAGCTGGCCCATACCGTTTCCCGCGAACCCCACGCCCGCGAGCTGGACCTGCTGCTCTCCACCGGCGAACTAGTGTCCTGCACCCTGCTGACCATGGCCCTGCGCGAGTTGGGCCACGAGGCCATCAGCCTCAGCGGCCCGCAGGCAGGCATCCATACCGACACCAGCTTTGGCCGCGCCCGCATCAGCCGTATCGAGGGGGGGCGAGTGCGCCGCGAACTGGCGTCCGGCCGCATCGTGGTGGTTGCCGGTTTTCAGGGCATCACTATCGAAGACGACGTTACGACTCTGGGCCGGGGCGGTTCCGACACCACCGCCGTCGCCATCGCTGCCGCCCTGAAGGCCGATCGCTGCGAAATCTACACCGATGTCGAGGGGATATTCACCGCCGACCCGCGCATCGTCCCCAGCGCGCGCAAGCTGGATGAAGTGGGCTATGAGGAGATGCTGGAGCTGGCCAGCCAAGGGGCCAAGATGCACCCACGCTCCATCGAGTTGGGCGGCGTCTACCGTGTCCCTATTTACGTCGCCTCCAGCTTCAGCGATGCCCCCGGCACGCTGATTCATGCCGTCGGTGGCGGCCCCTCCGACGCCTTCGCCGCCGAACCGCCCGCCCCCGCCTTGAGCTTGCCGAAAGGTCAGGACGAACAGTCAGTAGAGAACAACCCACCTGCCGGGAATCAGATGGAAGACAGAATCAAAGTAACCGGGATTGCCTACAACGCTAACGTCGCCAAGATTACGGTACAGGGCGTGCCTGACCGGCCCGGCCTCGCCGCCGCCCTGTTCGAGCCGCTGGCCGAGGCCGGCATCAGCGTTGACACCATAGTTCAGAACACCGGGGGCGACCGGTCAACCGACATCAGTTTCACCGTGAACCGCACCGACCTGCCCGATGCCGTGCGCCGGGTGGAGGCCATTGCGCCGCAGATGGGCGCCACCGGGATAATCAGCGCCTCTGGCCTGGCCTCCGTTAGCATCGTTGGCTCCGGGATGCAGAACACTCCGGGCTACGCCTCCCGTATGTTCCGCCTTCTGGCCAACGGCGGGGTCAACATCGACATGATTACCACATCGGAAATTCGCATTTCTTGTATAATTGACGAGACTCAGGGACGTGACGCCGTGCGTCTGCTGCACGAAGGTTTCCAGCTCGACCGGAACTGAAGCAACCGGACCCGAAAAAGTCACGGCCAGCCGACGAGAGCGGAATGGGCAAGGCCGTCCGTTCCGCCAATTAGCGCCGGGCAGTTAGCGCCGGGCAGCAGCGCCGGACGTTCCCGGCATTCCATTCTTCCCCTCGAAAGCGGTCTCGAAACGCCAGGAGTGATTTCCCCATTTCGCACTCCGCATTCCACACCCCCCAACCGCCCCACCTCTCCGTTGTCATCCCGGCCTACAACGAGGAAATCCGCATTTCCCAGACCATCCGTCAGATTATCTCCTACCTCAGCGGGCAGGATTACGAGTGGGAAATTATCGTGGCCGACGACGGCAGCGACGACGGCACCGCCCGGCTGGTGATGGACGCCGCCGGGGGCGACCCACGGGTTCGCGTTCTGCCCCTGTCCCACGGCGGTAAAGGCTGGGCGGTCCGGCACGGGATGCTGGCGGCAAGCGGCGAATTCCGGCTGCTTTGTGACGCCGACCTGTCGGTTCCCATCGCCCAGGTCGAGCGGCTGCTGCCCCCACAATGCGCCGGCGTGGCCGTGGCCGTCGGCTCGCGGGAGGCTCCCGGCGCGGCCCGCTACGGAGAGCCGGGCCGCCGCCACCTGATGGGCCGGGTCTACAACACCCTAGCCCGCCGCCTGGCCACCCCGGGCCTAGCCGACACGCAATGCGGTTTCAAGTGTTTCAATGCTGCTGCCGCCGACCTCTTGTTTGGCCACGCCACGATAAACGGCTTCTCCTACGACGTTGAGGTGCTCCATCTCGCCCGCCGCTCCGGGCTGACCGTGGCCGAAATCGGCGTTGACTGGCATTACCGGGAACACAGCAAGGTTAGGCCCCTGCGCGACGCCTTTTCGATGGCGCTGGATTTGTTGCGTATCCGGTGGCGGCACCGAGGTTATTCCGGGCGCTAAAATCCGGCTCCACCCTCGCGGGCCTGCATCGAAAAACACCCTGAAAATTGGCCATATACAGGCCGGTTTAGCTATTGACCAGCACCCCTGAATTGGTATATCTGTAAGGTTATAAGCGAAGATATTCCCGCCGTAGCTAACGGACCAGCCGGAGTCGCCGTCAGGAGGAGACGGAGATTCCCGGACGGGCGTTTGGCGCGGCAATTTTGGGTGGAGCAGGATGAGTACGGAGATTACCGCCGCTGCGAGAAATGCGAAATTCAGGAAAGACTTGGACCGCGAAGCTGTCGGTTTGGCGCTAAAGGGCGAATGGGAGCGCGCAGCCGAGGTTAACCGCGCCATACTGGAGTTGTTTTCCAATGACGTCGAGGCCATGAACCGGCTGGCCAAGGCCCTTATTGAACTGGGCAGCTACGAAGAAGCGGGCGGCGTGGTGAGCCATGTTTGCGAAATCGCGCCCTACAACAACATTGCCCGCAAGAACCGCGCCCGGCTGGAGCAGATGCGCGGCAGCGCCGCCACGACCCGCCACGCCCGCAAGTCCACCGGCGCCCCCCGGTTGTTCATAGGCGAAAGCGGCAAGTCGGCCACCACCGTGCTGCGACACACGCCCCGGCTCCTTCCTTTGGCCATGGCCTCTCCGGGCGACCCGGTGACCCTGGCGATTGAGCATCACGGGATAAGCGTCTATACCGACGACGGCCAGTTCCTTGGCCAGATGGAGCCTCGCTTGGGCAACCGCCTCAGCCGCCTGATCGAAGGCGGCAACACCTACGCCGCCGCGATAATCGGAGTCAACGGCGACGGAATCAGCGTTATCATCCATGAGACCTCGCGCCACCGCAGTCTCCAGAACGTTTCCTCCTTTCCCGTCCGGGCCGCGCTGCCCCCGGAGCCGCGCCGCGACCGCGATGACGACCGCGCCGACCGGCTGACCGCCGCCGACGAATCCGACGACGCCGACGAGGAAGAAGAGGAAGACGTAATAGACGAAGAGGAATTGCAAGCCGCCTGGAGCGAGAACGAATAAGCGGGGGACTAGGGAGCGAAGTTGTATACACCCTCTTCCCTGAGGGAGAGGGCCGGGGTGGAAAGGACCTAGGCCGCTAAACCATAAAGACAGGATGGTCGTCCCGGTTGGTTCGGGTTTCGTCTGCCAGCCCTTGACGCAAGAACTTCGGCAGCGCAAACATTCCCCGGTGAGTCTCCCCGTCGTAGTGCCGCAGTTCCTTGGTGATGCGCTGGGCTATGGCGGACTCGACTTCAGCTTCGGACTGTTGCAGGAGCGGGGCGTCGGAGGCGAGGGTGAATCCCCATAGTGTTTGGAAGGCGGGCACATGGACTTGAGCCGCCGCCGCATGGGTGAACACCTCACTGAGGGTGTGGTAGATAGTGGTGAAACATTCCCGATGATTGGGCAGCCCAGCAGGTCCCGATTGTGTTACCAGCACGCCCCCAGGATTGAGCCGGGACTTGGCGATACGGTAAAACTCTTCGGTGTACAGCAGATAAGCCGTGCCTTCTTCCAATGGGTCCACCAAGTCGAGGATGATGACGTCGAATCCGTCTCCCCCGGCTTGCAGATAGCCGCGGGCGTCTTGGTGAAGCAGGGTGAGGCGCGGATCGTCAAAACTGCCTTGGTGGTGGTTGGGCAGGTGAGTACGGCAAAGCTCTACCACCTCCCGGTCCAGGTCAATCATCGTGACGCTTTCCACGGAGCGGTGGGCCAGGGCCTCCCGCAAAGTGCCGCCCTCGCCGCCCCCGCCGATGAACACCGCTTTGGGATCGGGATGGCACAGCATCGCCGGATGCACTAGCGATTCGTGGTAGATAAATTCGTCGGCTTCGGTGGACTGCGTTTTTCCATCCAAGACCAAGCTGCGCCCGAACACGCTCGAATCCAGGACCTCCACCTTCTGATAGGCGGTGGACCCGGAAAAAAGCACTGCCCGCAACCGCAGCAACACGGCCAAGTCAGGGGAAACGCTTTCGGCGAACCAGTTACCCGTTAGTTCCATAGGCCGGGGACTCAGCCAGAGACGGGCTGAGCTACTAATCCCCGCTCAATCTCCTTGAATTCCGCGTGCCGGGATTCCAACTGCTCCGCCAGCCGGTAGGCCGCTTCCCTAGGAAGGAAAGACGAGCCGCAGGAAAATATATCCGCGGCGGCATAGGCGTATTCCGGCCACGTGTGTATGGAGATATGGGACTCGGCGATGGCCAGAATGCCGGTGACACCCTGGGGGCTAAAGCGGTGAAAAGATTCTCCGACGACTGTGGCGCCTACGTCTTGGGCGGCCGTCAGCATCGCCTGACGTATGTAGTTGAGGTCGTTGAGCAGGGTTGGGTTACAGTCCCTTAGTTCCAGCAAGACATGACAACCTAGAACCGTCAATCCACAGGCCCTCCCTATATCTCATAAGTTCACGTCGCTTCTTAGTCTAGGAACAGTAATGGCGACAATGTGTCATTCTATATTGGCGGCCCCCGGTAAGCAATACCTAATTTTATGTCTACCGCCGGAATAAGGGCCTGCCGGGGCAGAATTATCCCTTGCCTACAGGTTAAGAGGGCCGCTTTGCCAAGCCGGACGTTCCCCCCGGTTTCCCCGTCCGTTCGTCCTGAGCTTGTCGAAGAACGAACGGCCGGGAAGCCAAAGGCCAATGCAACCCTGCTAAGGGACACCCTAACCCTCTCCCAACCGGCAGGGATTACGGCTGAATCAGGACGCGGACAGCGCCATCAGGGTCTTTGCGCTGGGTCAGCAGGCGGTGGCCGGCCTGCTCGGCCCACAGGATAACGTCGTAGATGTTCAGGGCGTCGGCCAGAATCGCCTCGACGAAGGACTGACGGTCCTGCTCCATCTGGCGCGAGAGGGCGGCGATGACGCCGGCGCAGCTCTTCCCGCGTCCGTCAATGACCACCCAGCCGCCGGATGTTGCCACCGGCGGAGTGTCGGCGTGCACGCTGACCTCGCCGCTCTTGCGGAGGTCGAGCTGCCGCTTGAACTCGGCCACGGACTCCCAGGCTACGGCCCGGCCCCGGTCGCCGGAGGCGCAGACTGCCCCGCGCACGCCCACGATGTCGGGGTTGATGCGGGCCAGTTCGTCTAGGTCGCTGATTTTCAGGTGGCCCGACAGCGCGGTGCTCATGCCCAGCCGTTTGCCTTGCAGCACGATGTCGCGCAGCACCGGCTCCGGCATGAAGTCGAACAGGTTGCGCCCGTCCTTGGTCAGGGTGTCAATCAGGAAGCCGTCGCACTCGCTGTCTTTGGCCAACTGCACCATCAGGTGAGGGTCCAGCCCGCCCTCGTAAAGCTCGTTGTCAGCGAACAGCGAGCCGACCAGCTTGGTGTTGAAGCCGTCCAGAGCGCGGCGGGACTCCCGCAGGACTTCCAGAGCCGTCTCGTATTCGGCGACCCGGAACCCCACCTTGACCGAGGTGGCGTCCATCATAGCGGCGGCATACGTCGCCATCGCCACGGTGCCGGCCTGATTGGGCACCACGCCCAAGGTGACGCTGACGTGCTTCTCCACCGGGATGATGCCGCGCACCTGCCGGACGGTGGAGGGATGCCCGGAGCCGACCATGGCCTCTTGCAGGTTCTTCACGTCCACCACGTCAGCGCCGCCCTGCTCGGCCTCCAGTGCTTCCTCGACGTTCTGGACGCTGACCATCAGCAGCATACCCGAGGCGAAGTTGTCGTTGCCGGTCAGCCAGGCGGCGCGAGGCTGGGGTTCCTTTGGCTGGGCAAAGGCCGGTGTCGGCGCCTGCGCGTAAACGGGCGCCCGGGCGACAGTGCGTTCTTCAACAGGCTCAGGGCGAGCGGGAGCAGGGACGCGCGGCTTCAACGGCTCCAGTTCCTCGCGGAGCTGCGACTTTTCGGCGGCGGTCAGGTCGATCAGAGGCAGGCGCGGCGGGCCGGCGGCCATCCCCATCAGCTCGCCCCAATGCTTCACCAGCGACACGGGCAGCGCGCCGTTGTACTTGTCCATGGTGCGGGTCCACCAAGCGTCGGAAAGCTCGTTCAGGCGGCGCAGGTGGGTATCGTAAAACGTTTCGTCTAGGTGGCCCTGCGTGGCCTGCTCAATCCAGCGCACGTAGTTGTTGGCCCCAGGAACGTCGAAGCGCCAGTCGGAGGTGTTGGCGAACATCACCTGCTGCTTTATCCCCAACTCCTGCCCCTTGAAGAAAATCCATTCGTCGGGGGTGCTGATAACGGCGTCCCGGCCCAGAGTCAGATGGGCCTCGATGGAAATCTGCTGGTTGAAGCTGGCTTCCTTGACGCCCACCACGTTGGGCAGTTGGCACAAGCGCGCCAAGCCGTTGACGCTCATCGTGATGCCGAACTGGGGCGAGTTGTAGAACATGATGGCCAGGTTGGTGTGTTCGGCCAGCAGCCGGACGTATTCCACCACCTGGTCTTCGGTCTTGGTCACCATGTAGGGCGGGGCGACGATGAGCAGGTCGTAGCCGCGGCCCTCGGCGTGGGCGGCCAGCGACAGCATCTCCGGCGCCGAAGTGTGGGTGACGTGGGCGCCGATGGGCCAGCTCCGGTTCTCATACGGATGCTGGGCTTCCTCGGCCACGGTGTCCATCACGTCCAGCCGTTCCTCGTGGGTCAGGCTCCAGAACTCGCCCATGCCCCAGGCGCAGCCGGCCCCGGCGGTGCCCAGGCTGCGGATGTGGCGTATGTTGCGCCGCATCCCGTCCCGGTCAAAGCGGTTGTCGGGGTGAAGGGCGTTATCAGCGTAGTCCACTGGCCCTTGAGGGATTCCCACGCCCACTCCTGGGCCTCGTGTTTCCGGTAGCTTGCCATAGCGTAACTCCCAGCGGTCGGGTTGGATAATTTGCTCAGTCGCGCGTTTCTTTCAGATTGCTTGGGATCAAATTGCTAACAGCATCTATTGTATACCGGGCCAGTGGAAGACCTGCTTCCAGGTCATTTCGTTCCACATCGACGTCATAGAATCCCTTGTGCAGGATTTCAGCCGCCAGGAACCCCCCAATTATCTGGGGGTCAGCTGCCTCATTGGACACATGTATGGCAAAGTTCTTCAAGCGCCGGCGCCTCTCGACATCCACACCCTGTGCGACTGCCAAAGCATGAAAGACCTGGGTAACGCTACCCCAGAACAATTTACCCGCCTTCGAAATTTCGTCCTTCGCCAGCGCCTCCTGTGCGTTCTCGAAGTCCTGGTCGCAATGCTTCAGATGCCGACGCACTCTTGCGGCTGTTTCAGGCATGGGCGTCATGTCTTTGATTCTCCGTCGCACCGCGGCGTATTTCATTTAGGTCGGGTAGGTCAGGATCCCCAATCCTTACATTATGGTCATAGCAGTCGCGTTTCCAGCAATCGCCGCACCAGAACTCACAATTGGGATACTTTTCGCAGCAGGCATGGCAATCACACCCATCCAACCCGCTGCAAAGACATATTGAGTTGCTTGTCGTCGTTTGCTCCATTCAGCAACTACTTCCGGGCTTCATCGGGCAGCAGATTCAGAACCTGGTTAATGCCGCTTTGGATGCCCGGCAGCAAGTCCTCCACTTCTTCTCTGGTTTCTACCGGGACATAGAAATTGTTGTGAAGGCTCCGCGCCGCCGCAATAATCAAAGGAAAATTGGGGTCGCCAGTTTCCCGTCCGATGTCTCTGGCGAAGTTCATCAAATCCCGATGGGAGTCAATCACCGGCCCGCGCCAAGCGTCCACGGCGTGGACGGCTTGGGTAAAGCTGCCCCACAGCATTTCACCCGCTTTGCCCGGCTCGTTCTTTTGCAGGGCCTCCAGAGCGTTGTCAATATACTGATGGCAGTGGAACAAGTGGTTTTCGACGGCCTCCCTGTCGGGAATTGGGGATGTCATAGGAGAAACCTCTGTTGTCTAATTTGCCGTAGCAAATTTCGATTGACGTAGGGGCGCACACCTGTGCGCCCCCACGCCTGCGCTCCGTTGCTAATCCTCGTCGCCGTACTGGCTCTCAGCGACTCTTGTCTGCCGGGAGATAAAAGTTACCACGGCGGGGTCGGCCAGGTTTGGGGCATACAGGCTACTCCCAGAACGATTGCAAAGTTCCCTCTCCCTCTGGGAGAGGGTCAAGGCGAGGGCGTTCCCCAGACGCTTTTATGACACCTGCCCCTTGCCAAGCCCTATGACACGCTCTCTACTCCTCGTCGCCATACTGGCTCTTCAGCGAGTCTACCACGCCGGGGTCGGCTAGGTTTGGGGCATCAGGCTACTCCCAGAACGATTGCAAAGTTCCCTCTCCCCCGTTCCGCCATATTCGGCCCTATGACACCTCAACACGGCCGCCCCAAACAGAAAAATAACCAAATGGCCGGAAATGACCGGGAATGACCGGGAAATCAAAAAAAGCCACTCAGGCAGCATCAGGAAGTGCCGTCATGACTTTGAGCCAAATCAGAAACAGCGTCGACGCCCTGTGCCGCAAATACGCCCCTGAGCTCGCCCTCCACCGGGCCCGCGGCTTGGCCAGCGAATTCTGCCTCCAATACACCGTGGCCGTCGCCGACCGGAAGCCCGCCCCGGAGACCCATCCCTTTATCAAGCGTATTGTCGGCCACGGTCTGCGCTTAACCACCTTTATGGCCCTCAACAACTACCTGGAACGCTGCCGGAGGGAGCGCCGGATTCCCGAGTGCAGTGAAATCGTCCACTGCCTCCTTCCCTGGTCCAGAAACAGCGGCCTCCCAACCACATCCCTCGTGTAAAGTCCTCCAGAGTCCGCCCATGGCGAGCTGGTCGAACCACCAACGGACTCAGACAACTCAGGGCCTAGCAGGACGATTGCAAAGTCCCTGGGAATCCGTTCATGGTGAGCTTGTCGAACCACGAGCGGATTCTGACGGCCCGTCCTTCGACAAGCTCAGGACTAACGGCTTGGATGTCTGTTTGACTTTGCAATCGTCCTGAGACTACTCCGGCACCGCCCCATTTCGGGCTTCATCGGGCAGCAGGGCCAGAAATTGGGTGATTATCTGCTGTATACTCGGTAGCAAGTCTTCGACCTCTTCCCTGGTTTCTACCGGGACATAGAAGTTATGGTGAAGGCTTTTCGCGGACTGGAAAATATAGACGAAAGTTGGCTCGCCGATTTCTCCGCCAAGGGTGTTAGCGAAGTTCAGCAGACTTCGGTGGCCCGTAATCACCGGGCCGCGCCAAGCGTCCACGGCGTGGACGGCCTGGCTTACGCTGCCCCACAGCATTTCACCGGCCTTGCCCGGCTCGTTCTTTTGCAGGGCCTCCAGCGCGTTGTCCATGTACTGGCGGCAATGGCAGACATGGTTCTCCATGGCTTCCTTGTCGGGGACGGGGTGCGCTGCCATTGGGATAATCCTCCGCTAGATGCCGGTAGATGTAGATGCCGGTAGATGCGTCGCGGCGAATTCGCGGATTGCGGGGGCGCACCCCCGTGCGCCCCCACGCCTGCGTCAGCCTACTCCTCGTCGCCGTACTGGCTCTTCAGCGAGTCTACCACGCTGGGGTCGGCTAGGGTGGTGGTGTCGCCCAGGGCGCGTCCCTCGGCCACGTCGCGCAGCAGGCGCCGCATTATCTTGCCGCTGCGGGTCTTGGGCAGCTCGGCGGCGAAATAGATGTCGTCGGGGCGGGCCATGGCGCCAATCTTGCCGGCCACGTGGGCCTTCAGTTCGGTGATTACGTCATCGGACATCGCCACTTGGTCTTTCAGGGTAACGAAGGCGACGATGGCCTGGCCCTTGACCGCGTGGTCTTTGCCGATGCAAGCGGCTTCGGCCACCTTGAGGTTGTCCACCAGCGCGCTCTCCACCTCCATGGTGCCGATGCGGTGGCCCGACACGTTAATCACGTCGTCCACCCGGCCCAGTAGCCAGAAGTAGCTGTCGTCGTCCAGTTTGGCGCCGTCGGCGGTGAAGTAGATGCCGTCGTAGCGCGACCAATAGGTATCCTTGAAGCGTTCCGGGTCGCCGTAGATGTTGCGCAGCATCGAGGGCCAAGGGCGCTTGATGGTCAGGTAGCCGCCGCCACCGGGGCCGACGGGGTTGCCAGCCTCGTCCAGGACTTCCGCCTCAATGCCGGGGAAGGCCTTGGTGGCCGAGCCGGGCTTGAGTGTGGTTAGTCCGGGCAGCGGCGAAATCATTATGCTGCCGGTCTCGGTCTGCCACCAAGTATCCACCACCGGACAGTTGCCACCGCCGATGTGCTGCCAGTACCAGACCCAAGCCTCCGGGTTAATCGGCTCGCCCACCGTTCCCATCAGCCGCAGGGTGGAGAGGTCGTGCTTCTGCGGGTAACCCTCGCCCCAGCGCATAAAGGTGCGGATGGCCGTGGGCGCGGTATACAGGATGCTCACACCATACTTGGCGACCACGGCCCAGAAGCGGTCGCGGTCGGGGTAGTCGGGCGAGCCTTCGTACATCACGGTGGTTGCGCCGTTGGCCAGCGGGCCGTAGACGATATAGCTGTGTCCGGTCACCCAGCCGATGTCGGCGGTGCACCAGTAGATGTCGTCCTCCTTGAGGTCGAAAACCCACTTGGCCGTGGCCTGAACGCCCAGCAGGTAGCCGCCGGAGGTGTGGACGATGCCCTTGGGCTTGCCGGTGGTGCCGCTGGTATAGAGCAGGAAGAGCATATCTTCGCTGTCCATCGGCTCCGGCTCGCAGGTCTGGGCTTGGCCCTCGACCAGGTCGTGCCACCAGATGTCCCGGCCGTCAACCATCTTGTCGTCGGCGCTGCCGGTGCGCCGCAGCACGACCACCTTCTCGATGCTGGGCGAGCCGTCCAGCGAGTCGTCGGCGTTCTGCTTGAGGGGTACGATGCCGCCGCGCCGGTAGCCGCCGTCGGCAGTAATCAGCAGCTTCGATTCCGAATCGTTGATGCGGTCGCGCAGCGATTCGGCGCTGAACCCGCCGAAGACCACGCTGTGGGGCGCGCCGATGCGGGCGCAAGCCAGCATGGCGATGGGCAGTTCCGGCGTCATTGGCAGGTAGATGGTCACCCGGTCGCCCTTGCCCACGCCCAGGCTCTTCAGCCCGTTGGCGAAGCGGCAGACCTCGCGCAGCAGGTCGCCGTAGGTGTAGACCTGCCAGTCGCCGGGTTCGCCTTCCCAGACGATAGCGGCTTTGTTGCGGCGTCCGTTCTTGACGTGGCGGTCAATGCAGTTGTAGGACACGTTGAGCTTGCCGCCCACGAACCACTTGGCGAAGGGAGCGTCCCACTCCAGGACCGTATCCCACTTCTTGAACCAGTCCAGTTCCTCGGCCAGTCCGGCCCAAAACCCCTCCGGGTCGCTGGCCGCTCGAGCGTAAATCTCCGGGTCGGCCATATTGGCCTGCGCCACGAAATCGGCGGGCGGCGGAAAGGTGCGATCTTCCTGAAGCAGTGCGTCAATATTGCCGGTGTTCTCAACCATTATTGCCCTCCTGGCTTAATCGTCGGCGCGCCCCAATTTTGCGCCACGGAATCGAGTTTTTTCGCATACTGCTGTATCCCACCAGTATAAACGCTGGAGAACCGGTCTAGCAGGCGGGTCAGCTCCAGCATGGCCGGGCTAATCCATCCGATGGTCTCCAGGATTAGCCGGTGTTGGTCCGCCAAGTCGCTGAAGCGCCAGATGAGTTCGTGGTGAAAGACGCGGTTGCGGAGCCGACGGATTCGGTCGAGGCGGGCGTGAATCTCGCTTCGCTTGCGGAGTCTTCGCGGTGCGTGAGGGAAAACCACCGGAAGTAGCTGAGTCCAGAGTATCTGTTCGTATTTCCCGATAAATAGATTCACTCAAAACCCAAATGTACACTCAGATATGTACCGGCCAGGATCTGAAAACCCGCCTATTTTACTGAATGCTTCATCTAATTTCTCAATAGTTCCTTTTTCATAGCCTGTTAGCTGCTTCTTGAACCAAAACTCGTCACTGAATTTAGTAGAGGCCGCCTGATGTATGCTGTTACGAAGGGCCACTTCAATGCCATGCAGTGAAGGATACAAACTTTCACACAAGGCCACGTTCCATAGATAGGCGGCAAAAACTTGTGCATCATCACCATTTGGATTGTTGTTGAAGTATGGTTTCAGCCAACTGCTAGAAACCGCCTGCCGGAATTCGTTGAAGTATAATGCTTGACACATTTATCACCCCGTGGTATATTTTAGATCGAAGCCCCGGGTCGTCCTATCCCAGCCTTGAGTTGGTGATGACGCCGGGGCATTGATTTTGTCCTACTGTTGGCCCTTATCGTCTCCGCCCCGAGGCCGCTGCGTATTCTACCACCCGCAGGCGTTTGGACCGTTCCCTGCGTTTTCCTCCCTCTTTCGCCCCTGCCACTTGCCCTGTAGCGTAGAATCCCTTCACTATGGATTCGTGCGAATGTTTCCCCACAGGCCGCAAAAGGCCCGCGAGCTGCCCGCTTGACCGCCCTTGACGCCGCCGCCGCCCGGGGCCCGCTGAGCAGTGGCGGACGCTGGCGCAACGTCCTGATTGGCGCTACTTCCGGGCTGGCGATGTTCTTGGCCGCGCTGGACTTTTCGGTCAACGTGGCGCTGCCGGAGATGGCCGCCGACCTAGGCGCAGACCTGCAAAGCGTACAGTGGGCGCTGGTGGTGTTCATCGGCATCCGGGGCAGCCTGGTGCTGGGCGCCGGCAGCTTTGCCGACCGCTTCGGTCTGCGCCGCGTCTACCTCTGGGGCGGGCTGGCCTACCTGGTCTCGATGTTCTGCATCGCCTTGTCCCCCGATTTGGCGACGGTGGTCGGATTCCGGGTGCTGCACGGCATCGGGACGGCCTGCCTGTACGTGGTAGCTCCGGCTATCTCGGCCAACCTGTTTCCTGTACACCGTCGCGGCTTGAGCATGGGGTTCACCGCCGGCAGCCAAGCTATGGGAATGGTGGCCGGCACCATCGGAGCGGGGCTGCTGGTGGGGTGGCTGGGCTGGGAGATGGTGTTCTGGGGGCGTGTTCCGTTTATGGTGGCGGCATTGATTCTGGCCTGGTTTTTCCTTGACCGCGACCCGCCGGTGTCAAGGGGAGGGCCGGCCTTCGACCTGACCGGCGCGCTGACGCTGGCCGGCGGGCTGATATGCTTGATCATCGGGCTGCGGCTGGGGCGCGATTCCGGCTGGGATTCGTGGCCGGTTTTGGCAATGCTGTTGCTGGGCCCGGTGCTTTTGGCCGCGTTCTGGCGCACCGAGCGCACGGCGGCCTGGCCGGTGCTGCCCTTGGGACTGCTGCGGAACCGGGGTTTCGCCGTATCAAGCGCCTGTGTGTTCCTAGTCTACTTCGGCGCCTTCGTGGTCTGGTTCATCTTCCCCTTCTACGTGGCTGACACCTTGGGGCGAGGGCCCGAGGTCCTGGGGGCGATGATGGGTGGAGCGTCCCTGCTTGGGACGGGGTCCTCTCTCTTGGGCGGTTGGCTCACCGACCGGATTGGCACCCGAACGGTGGGAGTAGTGGGTATGCTTGCGCTCACCCTCGGGCTGGTCACGATGGGGCTTCTGAACGCGGATTCATCCTTGGCCCAAGCATCGTTGTGGGTATGCGTTGTGGGCAGCGGGAACGGGCTGATCCAGGCCGCCGCCTTCTCGCTGGTGATGCGCAGCGTGCCGCCGGAACGCTTCGGCACGGCGGGCGCGATGCTGTCGCTGGCCCAGGCGCTAGGCTCGGTGATAGCGGTGTCGGTCTTCGGAGGCATCTTCGCCCTGCGCAGCGACTATCACCTGTTGGCGCTGGCCGGAGCCGCCGGCGCGGAGGGTATGGCCTTCGTGCTGGCCTCCCGTGATGTGTTCATGCTGGGCGCAGCCGTGGGCTTGGTGGGCGTCGCAGTAGCCGCGCTGGGCCGCGCCGACGATGAAGGGCCATACCATCAACCCGGCCAATAGGCGCAACATAGCCAAGACGGGATTAGCTCCGCAAACCACTATATCCGCAAATCACTATAAAGGCGGCAACGAAAAACACTAATGCAGAAAACAACGCAGTTAGCAGAAAGTATCGTGCCTTGAGATTGATTCGGGATCAAAACCGGCAGCGGTCGCCGCAATCATCCTGCCGCCCCAGCAATCTGCCGATGCGCATTCGGTTGCGGGCGAAGCATCGGTAGACGGCATCAAACGCCGGGCGCGCCGGCCACCAACCCGTCCAGGTCATCAGCCAGCTCAGTCCGGCCTGCCGGTAACCCTCGCGCAAACTGTCCATCCCAATCGTGATGCTGCCGTCGGGCCGGATGCCATACAGAGCAGCGTCCACCTGTTGGGCGCTTAAACCGAAGGAAGCGGCGTCGAAGTTCTCCGCCGAGGTGTCCACCGCTTCGATTGCTTCCGGCCGGCGCCGGTAAAGCCACAGCACCTCCCGGCGGCATACCGGACACGCGCCGTCGTACAGCAGGCGGTAGCGTTCGGTCACTGCCACGTCGCGTTCACTGGGCGGGCGCGCCGGTTGCTGTGGGGGGCATATCATACCTTTTTGGCATCCCGTAAGATGTTGATCAGGACCCAACCCAAGGGGGCGCAACCTTCGTTTTGGCCTGCTGCGATGTGTTTATGCTGAGCTCCGCCGTAAGTCTTGCCAGAGCCGCAGTAGCCATCCTGAGCCAAGAGCGGCGGTGCCCCCATGCACGGTTCAACCACCTCCGTTTCTCACTGCTTCGAGGAAGCCATTAAAGCTGGGGCTGCGGGCGGCGATGGCTTGCGGGTTCAGTTTGAGGGCGATTTTTTCTGATATGGTAGAAGTGTAGTTAGTGTTTCCCAACAGATTTTTGAGGTGTAGCTTGGGGTTTTGTATTTCGTCTGGCTTTGAGGCGTCAACGTCGCCCAAATCCCGCCCCAAGTATGCCCTCAGATTTTCGGAATCACCGAAAAACCACGCTTCCAAGTGCCATTGAGCGCAGGCGAATTGAATTGAGGCAGTGATTCGCGGCCCTAGGCGACTAACGAAGTCATGACGAAATGGTCTCAAGACATCATCAAGTTGTTTGCCATCTACGTCCAAGAGTATAACGAACTTGTCCGGTGTGCCACTATGCAGATACTCAAACCATACAGATTGCACAATACGAACAACGGTATCAATTTTTAATGCTCTATTCTTAGGAGGAATTCGTATTTCGGAGACCGTGATACCGTCTTCCTCCAAGTGTTCTAAAAAATGAGGAATCGAGTGCCGTTCGGTTTCTCCTGAAGCGATTATTATGACATTTTTGCTCATACCCGTTTACCTGCCGAATCCTTTGGTCTCGTGAAATTCGCCGAGGCTGAAGCCGGAGGCTTCAAGAGCGTCCTTTACACCTTCAGGATTCTGCTCCTTGATAACCTTGGTGCCACTGCGATCATCTCGACGCACGATGCTTACGAAACTGGGATTATCCAAGAAGTTAAGCAAAATCGGAGAATGGGTAGTAATCACAATCTGAGCTCGATGCCTGGCATCTACTAAAAACTGCACGAAATCGGCAAGGGCCGCTGGATGAATGTTGTTTTCCGGCTCCTCGATAGCGATGATACTCTGACCTTTCTCTTCAAACAGCGCCGTCATCAACGCCAAAATTCGCAAAGTGCCGGTGGATGCCCCGACTTGATGTACTTGGTATGCAAGCCCCGGCTCCTTTTGGACGAAGTAGTAGCGTCCTTCCGATTCCCGGGGTTCCAACTCCGATGGAAGCCCCAGAACTGATTCCGTTGCTGCAACAATCCGGTCGAAGGTTTCCTGTGAAGACTCCTTCAGCCAATACAATCGCTCCGCCAAGTTCCTGCCATATACGTCAAGCCGGTCCGGTTCAATGGCTGACCAACCCCCGCGTCTCAAAGAGAAGGGGTTAGGATCAAAAAATCCCCAGTCAGCGACAAAACTGGCTAAACCACGAGCTGGAAACCCGGTGTCAACCGACGCGGCTGCCAAGGCGCAAGTACCCGGATTCTGTTCAAAATTAACCCACTGTTTCTGTTGCTCTGACCACCACTTTCCGATGCCATTATTGGATGAAAGCAATTTATTCGGCGGAAGAGACGGGTGGAACAGTGAAACCTCTTCATGCACTGAAAAATCGTGTCTTTCGGCGACGGTCAGTTCGATAGACCACGCATATCGGTTTTGCTCATCCGCGAATTTCAATTCCAGCCTTACCTGATTTGCGCTCTCCCCCTTCCAGGCAAGATGGATAATTCCACCGCGGGAATAAACTGCATCGCGGAAATCGCGCGCCAGCAGTCCTTCGTGAACAAAGCGAAGCGCGTCCAAGACGGTGCTTTTTCCTGACGCATTCGCACCAATAAAGACGTTCAAATCATCGAAATAGACTACCTCATCGCGAATGCTGCGGTATCTTGACGCAGTGAGTTCCGATAGCTTCATGGAATTCGCCCAAAATCCTTGAGATTCTAGCGGGGCTACTGTTGTGGATACTACCATACCACAGTCTCTTGCTGCGCCTTGACCGCCGCCGCCGGGCTTGGTAAACTGCAATACAGTTCGGGCGGTTAGCTCAGTTGGTTAGAGTACTTGCTCGACACGCAAGAGGTCAGTGGTTCGAGTCCACTACCGCCCACCAGCCACCGAACTGTCGGCATCGCCGCCAAGCCGCGGCCCAACGGTTCTGTGTCATGGCCCCGGCCCACGTGTCGTGCCGCTTTTTCCGAATCAGGTAAATACGCTTTTCGCCGCTATTGAAGTCCCACCTGCCGCTTGTGCTGCAGCGGGCTTGCGCCAATTTATAAGTCAGCAGAGTCGCTAATATGAACGCCGCCGAAATTTACAAGCTTGAAGCCAACCCGCGCATCCCGCAGTTCTCCGCGGGCGATACCGTTCGCGTCAACTTTCGGATTCGTGAAGGTGAACGCGAGCGTATCCAGGCATTCCAGGGCGTGGTGATTCGCCTCAATCACGGCAAGGGCCCTGCCGCCAACTTCACCGTGCGCCGAATCTCCGGGGGCATCGGCATCGAGCGCATCTTCCCCATGCACTCGCCGCTCATTGAGTCGCTGGAAATTACCCGCTACGGCTCGGTGCGCCGGGCCAAGCTGTACTACCTGCGCGGATTGCAAGGACGCGCCGCCAGGATTAAGGAGCTGAACCCGGCCCAGCGCCGCCGTGCTGCCGAGGCTCAGGCCGCCGCCGCCGCCCGCCGGGAGGAAGCAGCCCTCGCCGCCGAGTTGGCAGCCGAAGAGCAAGCCGCCGCCGAAGCTGAAGAGTTGGCCGGGGCGGAAGAGGCCCAGGCCGTTGACGAAACGGAAGCGGCGGTTGAGACCGAAGAGCAAGCGGAAGAGTAACGGACTGCCCTGCGGTGTACCCTCTCGCGCAGAGAGCAGCAGGGCAAAACGAATAGACATCACCCGCTCCGGCGCTGATGACTTGTGGTTGATTTGAGGTACGCAGACGTGGCGGTGGATGCCCCGGTGGGCCACGCCCGCTCCTTCACCTACGGCATACCGCTCCGCTTCACCGTGCAACCCGGCCAACTGGTTTGGGTACCCTTTGGCGCACAGACCCTTCAGGGCATTGTAGTCGAGCTTTCTGCCGCCAAGCCCGACTTCGTCATCCGCGACATTCTCGAGCCCGTCGAACCCTCGCCCCTGCTTGGCCCGCATCATCTCCGGCTGGGCCAGTGGATGAGCCGCTACTACCGCTGCCCCCTGTTCGCCGCCCTCTCGCTGATGCTTCCCCCCGGTTTCGAGTCTCATGTCCGCTCCCGCATCATGCCCGCCGTGGAGTCCGGCGTTGACAAGGAGACTCTGCGAGAGGAAACGGTGGCGGCTCTGGAAGCCTTGTCAGCCAAAGGCCGCCTTAGCCAGGCCGATTTTGTGAAGCTGCTGGGACGGCGGGGCATCCGCGAGTTGAACCGCCTGCTGGAGAAGGGCGCAGTCCGCCGCGAAGTCTCCATCCCCAAGCCCGGCGTCGCGCCCAAATACGAAGCCTACCTAATCCCGGCGCAGCCCGAAGACGATACGCCGGCGGCGGAGCTGTCCGGCAGGCAACAGGCGCTGCTCGAAGCCGTCCGCCAACCGCCTGGTCATCTTCCGTTGAGTGAAGCCAACCGGGAGTTTGGCCCCAGAGCCGCCGAAGCCCTATGGGAGAAGGGACTGGTGGCGATGGACTGGTGGCGCACATCCGGCGGGCCGCCGCCTATCCCTGTTTTGACCCTGAGCCGGTCGGAGGGCGAAGGTCCAAAGTCCAGCCCGCAGCAGCTAACCCCGACTGCCGAGCAGCAGGCCGCGCTGTCCGAAATCACCGCCTCCCTGGACTCATCCTTCGACGGGCCGGGGATCTCTGGCGGGGCGTCCGGCGCGGCGGAGTCGCATTTGCCAGCCCGTTCCTTCCTGCTCCACGGCGTAACCGGAAGCGGCAAGACCGAAGTGTATCTGCGGGCTATCGAACACGCCGTCCGCATGGGCCGCCGCGCGGTGTTTCTGGTGCCGGAAATCGCGCTGACTCCGCAAACGCTGGAGCGGGTCAATGCCAGGTTCGCGGGCCGTGTTGCGCTGCTGCACAGCAAGCAGACGCCGCGCCAGAAGTTCGACCAGTGGTGGGACATACGCGGAGGCGACTTCGACGTGGTGGTAGGCCCCCGCAGCGCCTTGTTCGCCCCCGTCGAAAATCTGGGCCTCATCGTCATAGACGAAGAACACGAATGGACCTACAAGCAGGAGGAATCACCCCCCCTCTACCACGCCCGCGCCGCCGCGCTGGAACTGGCCCGCCGCACCGGGGCCGTCGTGGTGCTGGGCAGCGCGACGCCCTCGGTGGAAAGCTATTACCACGCCTCCCGCGGTCGCCTGCGCCTGCTATCGCTGCCTCACCGCGTGACCGGGGGCCAGTCCGCCAATGGCGCAAGCCCGGCGCCTAGCTTGGCCGAAGTGGATGTCTGCGATATGCGCCAAGAGTTGCGCGAGGGCAACCGCCACATTTTCAGCCGCGCCCTCTCCGGCGCCCTGCGGGAATGCCTGGACGGCGGCAATCAGGCGATACTGTTCCTCAACCGGCGCGGGACGTCTTCTATCGTCCAGTGCCGGGACTGCGGACACGTGGTCTCCTGCCGCCGCTGCGCCACCTCGCTGACCTACCACGCCGGCCCGCCCCGGCTCCTGTGCCATCAGTGCAATTACTCCCGCCGCCCGCTGGAAAGCTGCCCGGAGTGCAAGGGCCGCCGCATCAGGCAGTTGGGGCTGGGAACCGAGCGGTTGGTGGCCGAGGTCAGCGAGCTATTTCCCGGTGTCCGGGTTGACCGGCTGGACTCCGACGCCGCCCGCTCCTCCGGGGCCGCCGAGGAAGCCGTAACGCGGTTGGCGTCGGGCGAAACGCAGGTGCTGATAGGCACCCAGATGGTGGCCAAGGGGCTGGACATACCCAACGTCGCGCTGGTGGGCGTGGTGCTGGCCGACATCGGGCTGCACGTGCCGGACTTCCGGGCGGGCGAGCGCGTTTTCAGCCTCTTATGCCAGGTGGCCGGACGCGCCGGACGCGGTGAGGCCCAGGGCCGGGTGTTCGTCCAGACCTATAACCCGGAGCATTACGCCATCCGCGCCGGGGCCAATCAGGACTACCTGGAAATGTACGGCGAGGAAATCGAGTCCCGCCGCCGGCTGGGCTACCCTCCCTTCAATCAGTTGGCCCACATCGTCTACCAGAATGCCGACTCCGACGCCTGCCAGCGACAGGCCACCGCCATCGCCGATGAACTGAAACGTCTGGCCGCCGCTCAGGGACGCACCGACATTGAGGTCTCCGGCCCGGCCCCCGGACTGCCCCCGCGTCTGCGGGGACGCCATCGCTGGCGTCTGTTGCTGCGGGGCCGCAACCTCGCCGAGTTTTTGGACAGCACCGACTTTCCTGTCGGCTGCACCGTCGACATAGACCCGGCGCACGTTACCTGAATTGGGAAACCCGTCTCTCCCTGCCCGTCTCTCCCTGATGGTTAATGCCCTGCTAAACTAAACATTCCACAATCCACGTTCCAAAGAGGACCGCCAATGCAGATTACCCCCCACATATACAGCACCCACATTGAGGAAGACCCGTCCACCTTTGGGGCGATGCACCCCGGCGGCACGCAGATATACTTCGTCGGCGACCCGTCGGAACACATGGTATTGGTTGACTCCGGCGAACCCTACCGCTCTTGGACCAAGCAGATTCTCGCCTATCACGCCGAGTTGGGCCGTCCCCGGATTTCCGCCATCCTGATTACCCACGGGCACGGCGACCACATCGGCGGCCTTGACCGGCTGCAGGAGAGTTTCGACTGCGAGGTGCGCTGCCACCCCAAGCTGGAGCCGCGACTGACCCACCAACTCGGCCAGGGCGTGGTGCGGGAGCTGGTGGAGCAGGGAACGGTGGACACCGGCGGCGGCGTGTCGCTGAGCGCATGGCACACCCCAGGCCACGAAGACGACCATATTTCCTATCACCTGCCCGCCGACGGAGCGGTATTCAGCGGCGACACCATCCTGGGCAGCTCATCCTCCAGCGTCCGTAACCTCAAGCAGTACATGGAATCGCTGGAAACGCTGGCCCGGCTCGACCCGGAAATCCTCTGCCCCGGTCACGGGCAGATCATCCAGGACGGCGCGGCCCGCATCGCTTGGTACGCCCGCCACCGCAATGAGCGCGAGGAGCAGGTGCTGGCGGCGCTGGCGCAAGGGGTCGGTTCAGTTGACGAAATCGTGACCGCCGTGTACCCCCGCGACCTGGCCGACAACCTGCGCTCCGCCGCCGCCCGCAACGTCCGTACCCACCTGCAAAAGCTGGTGGAGGAAGGCCGCGTCGCCGAAGCGTACTCAACCTACGCCCTGAGCGAAAACGAATCCGGGCAGTGAACTACGAAAGGCGCATACGGTTTGGCGGCGGCGGGCCGGGCTGCGGCCTGCTGGCGGGCGTATGGCTGTCGGCCATCGGCGCAGTGCTGATTTCCCCGGTGGGCGAGTGGATAATCAAAGGCATCGGCTGGCTGTTGCTGGGAATCGGAGTGGCCGTAGTCGTGCTGACGGTGGTGGGCTGGCTGACGGGGCGCCGGCGCGATGGCCCGCGCGATGGCCCGTAAGAAGGACATGACCCATGACAAACACGTAGGGGCGCACAGCCGTGCGCCCCTACGACACTCAGAATTCTGTGCGTCTATGAGCCGACGCGGTTCGGGTCCTTTTCCAGCAGTTCGATGCGAACGTTGCCAGGGGCGACCACGAAGGCGATTTTCACGCCGGGGCGGATTTCGTGGGGTTCCGAAGTGAACTCGGCGCCCTTGGCCCGCAGGTCGGCGGCGGCTTCGTCCAGGTTCTCCACGCGCAGGCCGAAGTGGTCGAGGCCCTGGTGCGGGTGGTCGGCGCTGGCCGTTGTGTCCGCGGCGCATTGGGCGATAAAAATCTCCAGCCCATTGAGGTCGAGGTCAACCCGAGGCTGACCGTTGGACTGCACTGACTCCACAATGCGCGCCCCGAACATCCGGTTGAAGTACCGGGCCGTCTCCAACGGCTCTTGGCTCAGCAGGTGGATGTGGTCGTAGGTATAGAAAGGCATCTGCTCTTACCTCCTCTGCGGACTCTGCGTTAAAAGTGTACCGGGGACAGCCCCGTTAGCTTAACGGGCCAGGCCGTAGGGCATGGCCTTGACCGCCGGGTCTTCCGACTGGCTCATAGCCTCGGCCAGTTTCACGATCAGACCGCTCATGGCCGTCTCGCCCCAGTACCACTCGTGAATCTCGCTGTCGGCCGCGCCCGGCCGCTGCTCCATCCGCGCTTCGTAGTAGAACGCCTTGAGGTCGTCCACACAGTAGCGGATGAACTGGGGTACGCCGACGCCTTCGGGCCGCTCGCTGGAATCGGCGTCCTCTCCGGCGGTGTAGGCTTCCAGGAAACGCACGATGCCCCGGAAACGGCGCTGCGGGATGCCGCTGATGCCCACCGCAGTGCGCCCGCCGTTGTTGGCGACCCACCGCTCGTAGTAGGGCCGGAGCGAAGTCAACTCATCGGCGGCGTTCAGGCCCTGGGCCGCGTCGGAACGCTGGGCGTCGGAGGATTGCATCAGCGGCTCCGGCTCCGAGTCGTCGGCAAACTCTTCCAGTACCGGCCCCTGCTTCGCATCCAGCAGGTCGAAGGCGGCCTTCAGCACCTGATGCTGGATGAGCGGGTCGCCGGGCCGCCCGAGGGCGTTGCCGAAGGCGTAGGGAACCCACAGCATCCGCGGCGGCTTCGTTCGCTCGGCGTGTTCCTTCACAAACACGACGCCGGTGGTGCTGATTCCGGCCTCCTCGAAACACCGCGCCAGCACGCTGACCGCGTGCGAGCAGAGGGGTCAAGTGGGGGTCAGAAAAGCCACCTCCACGCCCTCGTCCAGCATCTGCCGCGCCACCTCCGGCCCGGTCTCATTCGCCACCCTGGAGCCGTCCCGCAGCGCGCCCATGAACGAGTAATTGTTGTCGGCCAGCGAGCCGATGACTCCTTGCTCTCGCAGTTCTTCCAGCCGGTCTATGGGGTAGGTCACGTTGATGTCGCGGTAGATGCTGGTGTGGTCAAACCCGATGCTGACGTGACTCTGGATGATGTCAGCCGCCGCCGTGCCGCGCGGTATGACGCGATAGGAGCTGTCGCCGCCCTGAGTGTCGGTGATGAAGGGCTGGTCACCCCGCAGGTGCAGCCCCGCCGAGGTAACCAGGGCTACCCGGCTTTCGCTGAGCGGCTTGCGCATCGGCGCCCACGGAGTATCGTCGTGCTCCATGCACGGGAACATTTGCAGCATCCGCCGCTGCACTTCGCTGAGGGCCTCAAGCCTGGGCATATTCGCACCTGCCGTTTTTGGGTTTTCGGATGGGCAACAGGGTTTCAGCGTCGGGGGAGGCTATTACGGACATGGCTACCTTAAGGTGGCTGCATCAAAAAGGTGGCCGCATCAAACGAAGCCCAAATCATCCCCATCCCGCCGATAAATGTAATTATAAGGCCGTAGCCAATGCTTATAAAGGGATCTTAGTAGAGCGGCACCATGTTAAGAATAGCTATAGCACAAATCGCTGCTGACAACAGAAGTGAAATTATTGCTCCCGATTTCCCGGATAAATAGTCCCGGCTCAGTAAGAATGCCATTGACGTAATACTCATTAATTAAAATGATTATTCCAGGTGCTGTTTAATTCCACTGAAACTTGGTGCCCGGAGAGAGACCGACGATACCTATCCAAGGCAGAAACACTCCAATTATAATCAATGCTCCTGATATGGTTGTTAACTTCTTGTAGAAGGCCATTGGAACTGCCCTTTTCTTTCGGATTCCGGCTAGGCATATCGTGGCGCAGGGCAATCGTGGGCGCCGAAGACACCGCGTCTCTCGCCGTATCCTGCGAATTTGCGACGCCAGACGGGCATTCGGCGTTAGGTCAGCCCAGCGCCAAACGCAGTTGCATTACTCGCTGGCATCCCGCGAACTATTCGGATTGATCCGATTCTCTCGGCATTATCTCTCTTGAGGAACCAGCGCGTTCTCGATGACGCGGAGATACATATGCAGCATATAGTGAAGCCACGCCGCCATGTCCGGCCAGTTTTCGGGGTCGGTTGTGTCGAACTCCCTTCTGGCGTCAAATCCCCCGGCTGCGTTAATCCACTCCGTACCCGGCCCAGGAGGGAGACGGCCAGCAAAGGCCTCGCTGAGCGTTTTCTGGAACGAGTCCTTAAAGCGGCCTATCCGCGCCGCCGCCGCATCGGGCGTTTCGCCCTTGCGCCCGCGCAGCCACAGGCCAACTCCCCAGTGCAACACCGCCAGCGAAATGTTGATGTCAACGGATTTGACCGGAATCCAGGCATTGCTCCGGCCCCAGCCGGAAGGAACGCCGTCATCGGGATAAAGCTCCGCGTAGCGCGTCCAGAAATTCCGCCGGAACTGGGTGGCTTCACTCGACATATCTGCCTCCAGCGCCACGAGCCAGTATACGAAAAGCCTTAGCTGACGCCTGCTCAAGCAATCGCGGGCCAGCTTCGGAGAGCAACGTACTGCTAAGGGGCCAATGTTGTGCTATCGTAGCGTTGGGCAGGGCAGGTGTCAAAAATTCTCACCGCATGGAATTGGGGGCCAATGGGCATGACTCCTACCGTCGTAATAGCGGGAGTTCGCAGCGGGGTGGGCAAGACCACAATTGCCACCGGAATCATGGGCGCGCTGACCCGCCGGGGCTATGCCGTTCAGCCCTTCAAGGCCGGGCCGGACTACATTGACCCCACCTATCACCAGCAGGCTTGTGGCGTGCCTTGCCGCAACCTGGACACTTGGCTGCTGCCCCATGCCACGGTGCTGGAGCTTTACGGCAAGGCGGCGGCGCAGCGGCAGATTTCCGTCGTCGAAGGCGTTATGGGCCTGTTCGACGGACATTCCAGCCTCGACGAAGAGGGATCCACCGCCCAGCTCGCCAAGTTGCTGAACGCTCCTGTGATTTTGGTGGCCGACGCTTCCAAAGTGGCCCGAAGCGTCGCAGCCGAAGTGCTGGGCTACCAGCAGTTCGACCCCGACTTGCACGTGGCGGGTGTCATCCTCAACGGCGTTGGCAGCCCGGCTCACCTGGAATTCTGCAAGCCGCAAATCGAGGCTACGACCGGACTGCCCGTGCTGGGCTACTTGCCCCGGCGCTCCGAATTTGAGCAGCCAGAGCGCCATCTCGGTCTTATCCCCACCGTAGAAGGCACCGTGGCCCGCCAGTGGTACGACGCGCTGATTGCTCAGGTTGAGGAGACCATTGACGTAAGTCGCATCGCCGAGCTGGCCCAACAGTCTGCCGTGCCCTCGTCGGCTTATGCCAACGCGCTGCAGGTGTACCCACAGGAGCCGCAGCCCAAGCGCTCCGTAATTGCAGTGGCCCAAGACAAGGCGTTCAACTTCTACTACCAGGACTCGCTGGACCTGCTGGAGGCTTGGGGAGCCGAAATCGTCCCTTTCAGTCCGCTGGAGGACGCCGGCCTGCCCGAAGGCGCAGGCGGGGTATACTTGGGTGGCGGCTTCCCGGAGATGTTCGCCGCCGAGCTGTCGGCCAACCGACCGATGCTGGACTCCGTCCGGCAGGCGGCGGCCCGCGGCGTGCCGGTCTACGGCGAATGCGGCGGACTGATGTATCTAGGCCGCAGCCTCAGCGGGTTCGACGGGATAGCTTATCCGATGGCCGGCCTAATTCCGGCGGCGTCGGCGATGTCGCAGTCGCGCCTGTCTCTCGGTTACCGCGAGGTCGAGGCGCGCGCCGACGGCCCGCTGCTGGCCTCGGGCCAGCGGATTCGCGGCCACGAATTCCACTGGTCAACCCTGGAACAGCCGCCGCAGGACGACGAATCGGTCTACCGCGTGGTCAATCAGGGCGGGCGCCCCGACGGCTTCCGCGCCGGCAGTGTTTGGGCCACCTACGTCCACGTCCATCTGGGCAGCGGTCCGGGGCTGGCTTCCCGTTTCGTCGAAACCTGCGCCGCCCACAGCGCCATCTAGTCCAAGAAACCCCCGTGCCTCACCCTAACCCGAGCGTAACCATCGGCCCAACAACAAAATCAGTCCTGCGAGAATCGAAAAATGACCACCAGCGATCAGTCAACATCCGGCGCCAGTCCGTCCAACGCCCCCCAGTCCGTTACCGGCCCCCGTATCAACAAAGGACTGGTCATAGTCAACACCGGCACCGGCAAGGGCAAGACCACCGCCGCCATGGGCGTAATGCTGCGCGCCTGGGGCCGCGACATGAAGGTTATCATGCTCCAGTTCATCAAGCACACCACGGCCAACTTCGGCGAGCAGCGCGCCGCCAAAAAGATGGACATCGAGATGCGGGCGATGGGCGACGGTTTCACTTGGCGCTCCCGCGACCTGGAACACACTGCCGACCTGGCCCGGGAACACTGGGAGGGCTGCAAGGAAGTCATCGCCAAAGGCGAATACGACGTGGTAATCCTCGACGAGTTCACCTACGCGCTGCATTACGGCTGGATTCCGGTGGAAGACGCGCTGGAGACCCTGCGCAACCGCCCGGAGATGATGCACGTCATCATCACCGGCCGCAACGCCCCGCCGGAGCTGGTGGAGTTCGCCGACCTGGTCACCGAGATGACCCTAGTCAAGCATCCCTACAACGAAGGCATCAAAGCCCAACCGGGGATTGAGTTTTAGCTACGGCGAAATAGGTCCGCAGGGCGAAGCGAGAAGACATTGACGCGCTGTTTAACAGGATTGACCTATGACGACAGATGATATTTGGGCGCTGGCCAGTAAATTAGAGTCGGAAAATCTTGGATTCAAAAAGACTACTGGCGAACGTCGCGAAGCAGCCAAATCAATTTGCGCCATGCTTAACCATCGCGGAGGCGTCGTTGTATTCGGTGTTACTCCCAAGCGCGAAGTGGTTGGTCAAATGGTGGGCGAAAACACCATAGAAAAATTGAGTGCTGAGTTATATCTAATTGAGCCTACGGTTCTCCCCAGCATAGAGCAAATTCCCGTCTCTGAAGGCCGGGAAGTCATTGTGGTCAGGGTAAACCGTGGTGAGATGGTTCCATACCGATACCAAAACCTAGCCTTCCGACGAGTGGGCAATACTAATCGCCGTTTATCTCGCGACGACGAAAATTTGATGTTCTTGGAACGGGTCCATGGAGAACATCGCTGGGAAAATCAACCCGCTTCCGATTGGAGTGTTGAGGATCTAGATGCAGACGAGCTTCAACGCACCGTCAACGAGCGATACGGTCGGGGCGTTTGGCCAACCCTGAAACTCGTGAACCTCAGGAAATTCTATTGGGAATGGGTTTGGTCAAGGACGGGGCATTGCTGCGCGCCGCTGTTGCCCTCTTTGGCAGTGACCGTCGGCTTGGTTCCGAGTGGACCCAATGCCTGCTACGTGTTGCCCGTTTTCGCGGAATCGATCGCACCGAGTTCTTAGACAACCGGCAATTTCGCGGTAACACTTTCTCTCTTTTGCGTCACGCAGAGCGGTTTATTCTTGACAATCTTCCAATTGCCGGACGAATCTCACCCGATTCATTTGTTCGATTGGACGAGCCACTCTATCCACCGCTTGCACTACGAGAAGCCTTGGCTAATGCGTTCTGCCATCGGGATTACAGCAGTGGTGGTGGATCGGTAAGCGTGGGCATTTACGACGATCGCTTGGAAATTACCTCGACTGGCTCCCTGCATTTTGGTCTTACTCCTGAAATTCTTTTCCTGCCCCACGATTCCAGGCCTTGGAATCCGCTGATCGCCGACGTCTTTTACCGGCGCGGCATTATCGAACGATGGGGGCGGGGGACGATTAAGATGGCGGAACTGACTACCGAGGTCGGTCTTCCTCAGCCGGAAATCGAGGACACCGGCGATTCCGTAACCGTCCGGTTCCGCCCCAGCCGCTACATTCCTCCGCAGCGAGTGGGGCATGACCTTACTGAACGCCAGCGGGAAATCCTGCTGATTCTCAATGGCGCTCCTAATGGGCTTGCTTTCAGGGAAATTTTGCCGCTCATATCCAAACCTTACACAGAACAACAAGTAAGATATGACCTGTCCGTCTTGAGAGACCTCAATCTGACAATCTCCCGGGGTCGTGCGCGAGGGGCAAAGTGGGAGCGAGCGCGGAGCAATTAACCGCCAAAAGACCGCCCAAACCGCTAATTGACCGCTGAAAAACCCGCTATTCCCTATTCCTGCGCCGACAGCGGGCTAGGCATTGCCCGGACACCACCGTCGGCATTAGAATCACGGGGTACGAGTCAGTCAATCAGATAGGGTCAATCAGATAGGAAGGAGCAAGTGCTATGACAGCCATCAGAGACCAGGAAGTGGGCGAGAGCCAGTTCAACGGGCAGTTCGGGCCGGCGTCGGAGCGGGCGGTGAAGAAGCTCAAGGGCCACCTCACCCCATGGGTCCAGGAGTTCGTGAGCAACGCTCCCTTCGTGGTCATGGCCTCCGCCGACGCCGAGGGACGCTGCGACGCCTCACCCAAGGGCGGCAAGCCGGGCTTCGTCAAGGTAATTGACGACCACCGCCTGCTGTTCCCCGACGTGGCCGGCAACAAGTTGTTCCAGTCCTACCAGAACATCGAAGCCAGCCCCTACGTCGGCCTGATCTTCTTCATTCCCGGCCTCAACGACACCGTGCGCGTCAACGGCCGCGCCAGCATCGTGGGCAAGGATGAGCTCGACCAGCAAAACATCGAGCTGTCCCTCTACGAGACCGACGACAATTCCCGCCACTTGCAGGGCCTGCTCATAGAGGTGGAGGAGTCTTACAGCCATTGCCCTCGCGCCCTGAAGTTCTCCAAGCTGTGGGACGCCGACGAGATTGGCAGCAACAGGTCCAACGCGCCGATCAGCGAACGCACCGACGAGAACTACTGGGCACACGAAGCCGGGGCGTAGGCGTGGGAACTTTCAAGGTTCCTCTTCAAGTAGGAAACCCCAATCGCGGCCCTGTCGAAACTGTGGATGCCCTGGTGGATACCGGCGCCACTTTTTCGATGATACCGGCGTCCATGCTGAAACGTATGGGCGTTGAGCCTGATGCTACGCTCCCTTTTCGGGTGGCTACAAGAGAAGTCGTTGACTTCGATACTGGCGAGGTACCGTTAGCGACAGAGGGCCGCCGCCGTACCTGTCCCGTCATATTTGGGCCCGAAAACCATTACATCATGGGCGCTACGGCAATGGAACTGCTACTGCTGACAGTTGACCCGGTACATCAGCGTCTCGTTCCCATAGAAGGGGAAGCGTAGGCGCTTTTCTGGAATGCGCTCTCTGCGCTTCGCGAATTCAGCACAGTCAAATATAAGGAACAGCAGATGGTCACCATCGCCTTCGAGCAGCACAAGCTATCCAACGGAATGGACGTTATCCTCCATGAAGACCACACCATCCCGCTGGTGGCGGTCAACATGTGGTATCACGTCGGCTCCAAGAACGAGGAAATGGGCCGCACCGGGTTTGCCCACCTGTTCGAGCACGTGATGTTCGAGGGCACCAAGCACCACAACCGCAGCCACTTCGAGCCGTTGCAGAAGGCGGGCGCCAACCTCAACGGCTCCACCACCACCGACCGCACCAACTACTGGGAAGATGTGCCGTCCAACTACCTGGAGCTGGCCCTCTGGCTGGAGGCCGACCGCATGGGCTTCCTGCTGGACGGGCTGGACCAGCAGAAATTTGACGTGCAGCGCGACGTGGTGAAGAACGAGCGTCGCCAGTCCTATGAAAACCGTCCCTACGGCATGGCCCACTGGCACTTGCAGCCGTCCCTGTTCCCCCTGCCCCATCCCTACCACTGGATGACCATCGGCTCCCAGGAAGACTTGGACGCCGCCAGCTTGGACGATGTAAAGGACTTCTTCCAGCGTTTCTACGGCCCCTCCAACGCCAGCCTGGCCATCGCCGGCGACTTCCACCCAGAGCAGGCGCTGGAGCTGGTGAACCGCTACTTTGGCGACCTTCCACCCGGCGAGAGCGTGCCGCGCGTCGGCCGTCACGACTCCGCGCTGTCCGGCCGAATTGACATCGAGATGCGTGACAAGGTGACCCTGCCCCGTCTCTACATCGCTTGGCCCGCGCCGCCGGAGGGCCATCCCGACGATGCGCCGCTGGAGTTGTACCAAGCCGTGATGTCCGACGGACTTAGTGCCCGCCTGCATCGCTCTCTGGTCTACGAAAAGCAGATTGCCCAGCACGCCTTTATACGCTACGGTCCGTCGGAAATTGCCGGGCAGCTCTTGGTCCAGGTGACCGCCGCCGAAGGCCACAGCCTCGACGAGGTGGAGGCCGCAGTCGAAGCCGAGCTGAAGGACATCCACCGCAACCCGCCCACCGACGAAGAAATCGCCCGCTCCAAGAACCGCATCGAGGCCAGCCACTACCGTCAGTTGGCTCGCATCGGCGGCTTCGGCGGGCGCGCTGACCAGCTCAACCACTTCAACGTGTTCGAGTCCGATGCCGGGCTGATTAACACCAGCCTGGACCGGTACTTGGCAGTCCAACGCGAGGACATCCTGCGCGTCGCCGAGACCTACGTGTCGGATAACCAGGTGCGGCTGCGGGTGCTGCCCGAAACGCCGCTGTCTGCCGCCGCCACCACCGTTGACCGCAATATCATGCCCCCGCCCAAAGCGGAGCCGGCCTTCGCCCCGCCGCTGCCCACCCGCGACCGCCTGCCCAACGGCATGGGCGTGACCATGGTCGAGCAGCGCGGAATGCCCATCGTCGCTTTCGGCCTGCTGCTGGGTTCCGGCGCCGCCGGAGACCCGGCGTACCTGCCCGGTCTGGCCGGGATGCTTGCCGGGATGCTGCCGGAGGGCGCAGCCGGCAAGTCCAGCCAGCGGATAGCCAACGACTTTGAGTTTATCGGATCCCATCTGTCGGTGGACAGCCGCCGCGAATACACCCTGGTGTCCACCGAGACCCTCTCGAAACACTGGGGTCGCGGTCTGGAGATGATGGGTGAGATTGTCCTGTCCCCTGACTTCCCGGCTCACGAACTGGAGCGGGTGCGCCGCGAACACCTGACCGACCTGCGCCGCAGTAAAGACGAACCCAACGCCGTCGCCGAGCGGTTGATGTCCGGTCTGGTCTACCCTGCCGCTAGTGGATACGCCCACCCCATCTCCGGCACCGAGTCCTCCACGCAGGCCGTATCCCGCGACGACATTGTGGACCAGTTCCGTCGCGACTACCGCCCGGACAACGCCCATCTGCTGGTCGTCGGCGATGTGGACCGGGAGGAAGTGATGCGCCGGGCTACCGCGGTCTTTGGCAGTTGGAGCGGCTCCGCTGCGAGAGCCGACGGCGACGAAGGCGAACTCGCTACGAACCCGGCCACAATCTACTTGGTAGACCGCCCCGGCGCGCCGCAGTCGGTGATTCGCGCGGTTCACCAGGCCATCCCGCGCCACCATCCCGACTACTTCGGGTTGCTGCTGGCCAACTACGTTTTTGGCGGCCAGTTCTCGGCGCGTCTCAACCAGAACCTGCGGCAGGACAAGGGCTACAGCTACGGCTACCAGTCTTTCGTCCAGTGGCATCGCGGCCCGTCCCTGCTGGTGGCCGGCGGCTCGGTGCAGAGCGACGCCACCAAGGAATCGGTCTACGAAACGCTCAAGGAGTTCAACGAAGTTCGCGGCGACCGGCCCATCACCGCCGAGGAACTGGCCAACGCCAAGGATGGGCTGATGCGAGCCTACCCCGCCAGCTTCGAGCGCCCTGCCTCCGTTTTGGGCCAACTGGTGTCCATGGAGCAATACGGACTGCCCGACGACTACTTCCGCACTGTCCGCCCGTCCGTGGAAGCCATCACGCTGGAGGAAGTGCATCGCGTGGCCCAGGCTCACATCCTCCCGGACAGCCTGCAAATCCTGGTAGTGGGCGACCGTGCTTCCGCCGAGGCTCCGCTGGCGGAGCTCAACCTGCCCATAGTCCACCTGACGGAAGACGGCGAACCGGCAGCCTAGCGCACAACAAAAAACGGGGCGGGCTTCGACCCGTCCCTAAGTCCGTCATTCCCGCGAAAGCGGGAATCCAGAGACCCAAGCCACCTATTTCGGTCAGAAAATCAGCACTCAACCCGCCCTAAATTCCCGCGAAAGCGGGAATGACGATGCCGGGCTGACTGTGAATTATCTCGCACCGGCAATTTCTTGCTACCTGATGACGCCCTCACCCTAACCCTCTCCCAGAGGGAGAGGGGACTTTCCCCGAAAATGCAATAGCTCCGACCCTTACACCCGGCGCAGCGCCTCCCGCTGGGCGTGGAACACCGGCTCCAGCCCTCGCGCCGCCAGTGACAGCACCTGCTCCACCATCGGGCGGGGGAAAGGGCGGGCTTCCGTTGCGCCTTGCAGTTCCACCAAGCCACCGCGGGCTGTCAGCACCACGTTGAAATCCACATCGGCCTCGTAGTCCTCGGCATAGCAAAGGTCGAGGAGCAGTTGCTCCCGCAGTATGCCCACGCTCACCGCCGCCACCGGACACTCCAGCGGCACGCGGCGCAGAATCCGCTGGCGCACCAGCAGCGTCATGGCCTGATGCAGCGCCACGTAGGCTCCGGTTATCGCCGCCGTCCGGGTGCCGCCGTCGGCCTCTATAACGTCGCAGTCAATCTGCACCGTCCGCTCGCCCAGCGCCTCCATGTCGGTCACCGCCCGCAGCGACCGCCCGATGAGCCGCTGGATTTCCTGCGAGCGCCCGCTGACCCTCCCGGCGTCGCGCTCGCGCGCGGAGCGGGTGTTGGTGGCCCGCGGCAGCATCGAATACTCGGCGGTGACCCAGCCCCGCCCCTGCCCGCGCAGGAAGGCGGGCACCCGCTCCTCCAGCGAGGCGGCACACAGCACCCGCGTGCCGCCCATTTCAATCAGTGCTGACCCCTCCGCCGACCGCTGATAGCCCACGGTGATATTCACCGGGCGCGGCTCGTCCCACCGCCGCCCGTCAACCCGCTTGATGCCAGTCAAAGTTCGCCCCCTAATCTTGTGATCCTGCCAAAACCATAATCCAACGGCAAAGAAAAAGGCAACCATCCCGGCTGCCCCTTTTGCTTTGCGCGATACTCAGGACGGTCACTGCGAATCCAACGCCTCTGATATTGTTACCATCCGTTCCACGAACTGCTCCACCGACCTTTTGGCCGTAGTGAAGAACCATCCGTTACCGCCATTCTGGTCCATGTCACGGTGGTAGAAGTGTACGTGGTAGTTAGAGGCAATGACGAAGCCCGACCCAAGCAGCTCCGCCGCAGATTCGTCTCCGGTTTCTCTCAGTTCGTCACCTATCCGGCTAACCGCTTCGCTCATAGCCCGGTGGCTTCGGTGACGCCATCCCCTCTGCTGGCAGACGGCGATGACGGCGTGGGCCGCCGCGCCCCACATCTTTTCCGCCCCCTGCAAATCATCATCCAAAGCGAAAAACTGCTCGGCCTCGCGGAGGAACTCCTGGGCTGCTTCCCGGTGCTCAACTACTCCCATAGTATGAGTTTGCATCGGATTCTCCTGCTTGCACTGGCAAGAGCATACCGAAAGGCGGGAGAAAGGACAACCGACAAGCCTGCCCCTTCAGGGCGACCGCATTCTAATCCCGACCGCCTCTTCACACGTTATTTCCCAGTCTAACACCTTCATTCCCGCGAAAGCGGGAATCCAGTGGGTCTTGTTTGGTGGAAATTGGCATTGCAAAGGCGCTCTGGATTCCCGCTTTCGCGGGAATGACGGGCCACTGCAAGGCCATTCAATTAGAATGCGGTTGCCCTGCCTGCCCCTTAGGGCAAACGCATTCTAAAATCCGGTGATCTGGGAAGGCCGAACCCTTCAGCAACCGGCACCAAATATGTGCCGATTTGGGCAACTCTGGTCAATTCTACGATGATGGGACAATGAACTGACGGCAAATTTCCTACCTTAAATTAGAATGCGTTTGCCCTGCCTGCTCCTGAATGGACGGGTTTGCGATCGTCCACTCTACCGCTCCGTTCGCACCTCCAGCAATGCGCCGTTGGTGGTGAATTCGACGTGGCCGTGGCGATCGGTGCGGAAGACGTTTTCTGCGCCTGCCTGCGCTTCCAGCCGCTCCACAACCGCTTGCGTTGGGTGGCCGAAGGAGTTGTCGCGCCCGGCGGATATTATTGCGACGGCGGGGTTGACGGCGTTCAGGAAACTTGGGATGGTAGAGGTGTTGCTGCCGTGATGGGCTACCTTCAATACCGTGCTGTGGAGTTCCGCGCCGCTGTTCACTAATCGTTCCTCGGCTTCGCGCTCGATGTCTGCGGTTAGCATAAAACTTACATCGCCGTAGGTAAGCCGCAGGGCTATCGAGTCGTTGTTGAAATCGCCAAACAGGCGGTCTTGCGGCGGATTTAACACCCGAAGCTCTACGCCGTCGTCAAGGTGAATAACATATCCAGCGCGCACTTCCAGCGGCGTTATATTGTGCTGTTGCAGCCGCTGCTCCCATTGCGCCTGCATCTCGTTGCCCGGCGGTTGCGGCCCGGCCAGCACCGCGCCCACAGTGTAGCGGTCCAGCACATTCAGCAGCCCGCGGCTGTGGTCGGAGTCGAGGTGAGTCATCACCACTAGGTCCAGGCTGCGGTCGCCGCCGGGCAGCGTGTCGGCCAGCGCTTGGGACACACTGTCCCCGTCCGGCCCGCCGTCTATGAGCGCCTGCCGTCCTGACGGCGTGACAATCAAGATACTGTCGCCCTGGCCGATGTCGAGGAAGTGGACGTGCAGGTATCCGTCGGGGCCGCCCGCCGCCCTGGCCCACAGGATGGCGGCGGCGATGCCCAGCGCCACGGCAACCGTCATCGTGAAGTAGGGGCTGGGCAGAGGCCAGCGGCTCCCAGCCCCACTCTGCCCCCCAGAGCTGGCCCCAAAGCTGTCCCTCAGCCGCGCCGCCGCTCTGGCTATGGCCTGCCGCCAGCGGCGCGTCCGGTGCGGCTGCGCGGCCAGCAGCGCCAGCCCTAGGCCGCCGTACCAAGCCAGAAGCAGCGGCTTGCCCACCCAATCCGCTTCCACCGTCCACGCCGGGAAGGCCGACACTACGGCAATCAGCCAAGCGGCGGGGGCTGCCGCAATCCCGCCCAGCAACACGCCCAACGGCGGGAATGCCAGCCCGGCCACGGCTGCCCCCAGCACCGTTGCGATGAGCGGGGCCATCGCCGGAATCGCCAGCAGCGACACCGGCACGCCCAGCAGCGCGACTTGGCCGAAGTTTGCCGCCGCCAGCGGCCACGTCGCCAGCGTAGCCGCCGCCGACACCACGATCAGCGCCGCCGCCCATCCTGCCAGCCGCTTTGCCCAGCCCGCCGTCGGCGAGCTTCCCCAACCGAGCCTGCCGCCCAGCATCGCCTGAGTCAGCGCAATCCCGCCCACGGCGGCGAAGCTCAACTGAAAGCTGACCTGCCGGACAAGATTGGGCGACGCAACGGTCATCAGCGCCGCGGCCAATGCCAAGGCCGGCAACACGCTGGACGGACGGCCCAGCCCCAGCGCAGCCAGGTACACCGTGCCCATCACCGCAGCCCGCAGCGCCGACGGCGATGCTCCGGCAGCCAGAGCGTAAAGCCAGATTGCTGCCGCCGCGATTATCAAGTAAGTTGGCCGCCGCCGGCCCAGCAGCCAAGACGCTGCGCCTGCCGTCACTGCCAGCAGGACACCGACGTGCAGCCCGGAAATCGCCAGCAGGTGCGCCGCGCCGGTGCCGCGAAACTTGTCTACCAGTTCCGGCGGCAGCGATTCCCGCTTGCCCAGCAGCATCGCTGCTCCCAATGCCGACTCCGGGAAGGGCATGGCCTGCTCGATGCTGTCGGCCATCCGCCACCGCGCCGCGTAGATTGCGGCCCGCCACCACGCTCCGCCCTCGCCGGTGACCTGCGCTTCCCGCGCGAACAGCGTTGCCGTGATGCCTTGCGCGGCCAGATACGCCGGATAGTCGAACCTGTCAATGGGCTGAGGTTCCTGGGGCGTTCCCCGGACGGATACCTCGTCACCGTAGCGGAAAAACGGCGCGCTCCGCCGCGCCACCAGTTCGTCGGCTGGACTGGCGTAAACCAGCCACCGCTCGTTGGCGTGCCGCGTTTCGCCGTCAACGCTGATTTGGGAAACCCGCAGCTCGAAGCGGACTCTCGTTGCCGTATTTTCCGGGTCGTCGGCAATCCGGCCTGTGGCGATAATTTCCTGCCCATCGTGCCCGGCTGCGGCTCCGTATCCGATCTGCGAGGCGTCGGCGCGCGCCAGTCCCAACAGCAAGACCGCCGCCAGAATAGCCGGGAAGGCGGGCATACTCGCCAGCCGCAGCCCGATGGCCGTCAGCCCGGCAGCGCCAGCCAGCAGCAGCATCGCGGCAGTCCCCAGATCCGAGGACTGCCCCAGCAGTACCCCGCCCAGCCAGGCCGCTGCCAACAGCCCCAGTCTCAACGCTGAAACCCCTCGCGAGGCATTATTCGAGGCCTGAGCATCCGGGCGGGAATGCGGGCGAGTGTCCGAGTGAGAATCCGGGAAGGTGAGAGCAAAGCGCTATGGCCTTCCCGACACAGTCACGAGCTGGCGTATTGCTTCCAGGGTCTTGGGGCCGATGCCGGGGACGTTTTCCAAGTCGTCAATGGCGGCGAAGGGGCCGTTGGCATCGCGGTGAGCGATTATCCTGCCCGCCATCACCGGACCGATTCCGGGCAGCGCTTCCAGTTCTTGCGCCGAGGCCGTGTTGAGGTCAATCAGCGAGCTGGCGCTGCCGTTTCCGGCCCTGTCATTTCCGGCCCTGTCATACTCAGCCACACCGCCGCCGGACGTTGAGGCAGCGGGCGCAGGCGGCGTTTCGCCGAAGAAAGGGACGTAGTAGTGAGCTTCATCCTGCACCCGGAGGGCGAAGTTGATGCCCGAAAGGTCGGCGTTGGGGCCAAAGCCCCCGGCGGCGGCCACGGCGTCAAACACCCGGTCGTTGGCGTTCATTGAATACACGCCGGGTTTCATAACCTCCCCGCTGACCTGCACCTTGATATCCGCAGCGGCTTCGCTGACTGCGGTGGCTTCCGGCGCGACGATGCGCACCGGCGCGGCGTCATCGCTGCGGGTCAGAAGCACCACGGCGACGGCCACCAGAGCCAGCGCCGCCAGCAACGCCAGCCCTGCGCCAACAACCCTGGCTGCTTGTCCGCTCATCCTCCGGCTCCATAGCCCGGCCTAAAACCAACCGGCCCGTGGGATTATAGCCCACAGTCCGGTTATTTTGTCCGTGCCGGGCAACTTTGCCAGCTTGCCATAATCGAAGTGTCCGGCAGGTTGTCATAGATTTACGGTTTCCAATATAATCTAGCCTGATTCTGACCCAAGGACAGATAAAATGACCAACCGCGCGGCATCCGTCAATGGCGCTCCCCATCCCCAATTCGCCTTCTTCCAGGGCGAGGTGGTGCCTTTGGAGGACGCCCGTGTGAGTGTGATGACCCATGCCCTCCACTACGGCACGGCCGTTTTCGAGGGCATCCGGGGCAACTGGAACGAAGAAAAAGAGACGATGTTCATCTTCCGCCTGCGCGAGCATTACGAGCGGCTGATACAAGGCTGCCGGATGCTCATGCTGGACATCCCTTACACCGTTGACGACCTCTGCCGCATTACCGTCGAGCTGGCGGAGCGAAACGGCAACCGCTCCGATGTTTACATCCGTCCCTTGGCCTACAAGAGCGAGGAGCTGGTCGCCAACCTCAAGCTCCATGAGATTGCCAGCGACTTCACCCTGATTGTCATACCTTTCGGCAACTACCTGGGCACCGAAAACCTGCGCTGCTGCACGTCGTCCTGGCGTCGGCTCGAAGACCAGATGACGCCGACGCAGATCAAGACCTCGGCCAACTACCTCAACAGCATCCTGGCCAAGACCGAGGCGGTGCTGGCCGGGTTCGATGAGGCCATACTGCTGAACCAGGACGGCCACGTTTCCGAAGGTTCCGGCGAAAACCTGTTTATGATGCGGAAGGGCAAGCTGATTACCCCGATTCTGGAAGACAATCCCTTGCCCGGCATCACCCGCGAAACGGTGATGGAGCTGGCCCAGGAAGACCTGGGGCTGGAAGTCGTGGAGCGCCGCATTGACCGCAGCGAGCTGTACTTGGCCGACGAGGTGTTCCTCAGCGGCACGGCGGCCCACCTCACCCCGGTAATTTCCCTCGACAGCCGCCCCATCGCCGACGGAAACCCCGGCCCGGTGTCCACTGCCTTGAAGCGGATGTACTTCGACATCGTGTTCGGACGAAACCCCAAGTATCTGCATTGGTGCACCGCCGCCGTCCCCAACTTGGTCGCGGCTTAAATAAACCCCCTCTCCCTCTGGGAGAGGGTTAGGGTGAGGGCGTTTCACTGTTTACGGCGTTGCAGGGCTGTATCGCCAATGCCCGCGTAGGGGCGCACAGCCGTGCGCCCCTATCGTATATCTCGCACCTATCGTAATAGGGCGCCCTTCCCGTATACGTGCGCCCCATACCAGATAAAGGAGACCGCCGCCGGCGCTCGTGGAAACGCTGACCGAGATTGCCTACTGGCTGGGGCTTGGACTGCTGGCCTATGCCATCGGTGGAATCCCCACGGCGTACCTGTTTGCCCGCTTCGCCATGGGCCGCGATATACGCGGCATCGGCGACAACAACAGCGGCGCGGCCAACGTGTTCCGCGAGGTCGGCCCCCGGGCGGGGATGGCCTGCGGAGTTATCGACATCATCAAGGGAGGGGTTGCCGTTGCTGTGGTGCGCCTCATTGCCCATGACAGCGGAATCGAGATGATGGCCGGCGTCTGCGCCATCACCGGGCACAACTGGCCGGTCTATCTGCGCTTCCGGGGAGGACGGGGAGCATCCGTAGCCGTTGGGGTGCTTATCGCCATGCTGCCGCTGATTGCGCTGCCCCTGGGGGCGCTGTCATTGGTGGCCTTGTATCACACCCGAAAGGCGATGTTTGCCTTGGCGATGTTCCTCATCGCCCTTCCGGTGCTGTCCTGGCTGGCCGGCTATACCGTGGCGGTTGCGCTCTATGCTCTGGCAGTTCCTCTGCTGGTAGGCATGAGCCACGTCTACTCGACAAAAATCCTGCCCCGGCTCAGTGCTCGCGCTTCCTGAAGCCGGCCTGCAAACAAGGATGATGGAATGTCCAACATAGAAGTAATCGGCATGATCGGCGTCAACCGCGAGCGAGATTCCTCGCGCGGGGTGACTCTCAGCCTGTTCGGGGGCGGCATCAATCCCGCCAACGAAATACCGGCGGGCATTGACCCGGAGTACATCGCCGAGTTCTCGCAGGCCCACGAGCAAAGCGGCTTCGACAAAGTGCTGATAGGCTACTCGTCGGCCACCGCCGACGGGTTCGCCGTGGCGGGTTATGCCGCCACCCGCACCGAGACCTTGGGCTACCTGATCGCCCACCGCGCCGGGTTTATGGCCCCCACGTTGGCCGCGCGCCACGCCGCCACCCTCGATCAGCTAAGCGGCGGGCGCATCGCCCTGCACGTCATATCCGGCGGCAGCGACGAGGAGCAGCGGCGCGACGGCGACTGGCTGGACCACGATTCGCGCTATCGCCGCACCGGGGAGTGGATGGACATAATGCGCCGAATCTGGACCGAATATGCGCCCTTCGATTACGAAGGCGAGTTCTACCGGCTGGCGCAGGCCCACGCCCAGGTCAGGCCCCAGCAGCGGCCTCACATCCCGCTGTACTTCGGCGGAGCTTCCGAGGCTGCGCTGGAAGTCGGGGCGCGGCACGCCGACGTTTTCGCGCTGTGGGGCGAGCCGATCGCCGCCATCCGGGGGCAGATAGCAGACATCCGCGAGCGGGCTGCCCGCTACGGCCGATCCATGCGCTTCAGCCTCTCGGTGCGCCCTATCCTGGGCGACACGGAAGGCGAGGCGTGGGAGCGGGCCCGCGGCATTCTGGAGCGAGTGCGCGGCTCGGTGGACGGCTCGGTAGGCCCCGACCGCCCGGCGCGGCTGCAATCGGTCGGCTCCCGTCGGCTGCTGGACTTCGCGGCCCAAGGCGAAATCCATGACAAGCGCCTCTGGATGCCCATTGCCGCCGCCACCGGCGCCGCCGGCAGCACCACCGCCCTAGTCGGCACCGCCGAGCAGGTGGCCGAGTCGCTGCTGGCCTACTACGACGCCGGCTGCGCCACCGTCCTCATTCGCGGCTTCGACCCGCTGCAGGACACCTTCGACTACGGCAAGGAGCTTATCCCAATACTCCGGTCAGAGGCCGCTTCCCGTCCCGTACCAGTCTAGCCGCCGGGACTACCCTCCATCATTGGCGTCCCGCACTTGAGAGCCGCCTCGAAGAACGCCTGATTAGGGTCGCCTCCTTCCGTCGGTAGCAGTGCTGCGACCACACCTTCTGGGCCGCCCAATTCTTCCATAACGCATTGGATGTTCTCACGTTCTCCCGGTTCCGCCCCCAAGGACGGGCCGGCAGCTTCCCACTCCTGTTCGTTCATACAGGAGATGGTCAGTATCATGCTAGTCATGCTTCCCGCCATGGCCGCACCCTCATCGCCTCCTATGGACGAGGTGAGCATTATGGAGCGAAGGTCAATCTCGGAGAATCCGGCGCGAATGCACATCGAGGTCTCATCGCTCAGCCGGCCTGCCTCACTGATGAGTCCAGTCAGGAACAACCTGAGCAACGTATCGTCACTCAGACACTGAATTAACTGCTCTGTCTCCTCTGGAGAAGCCAGTTCAGGATTGCCTATTAGTGCTGCGAGCCGTTGAGGGCCGACGTCTTCCGAAAGGCAGGACTGCTCTGCGCCCGAAAGTTCGGCTAGGAATGCCTGCGGGTCATCCATTCTCAGAGGAGCGATCGATCCCGTGGCCGATGCCTGGTCCGGCATCGCCGTAGGCTCGGGCGCTGTAGTTGCCGTAGGTTCGGGCGCTGTAGTTGCCGTAGGTTCGGGCGCTGTAGTTGCCGTAGGTTCGGGCGCTGTAGTTGCCGTGGGTTCGGGCGCCATGGTTGCCGTAGGCGCCGGTGTATTAGTGGGGGCAGGGGTCGGCGTCGCGCTGGAACAGGCCAACAGCGCCGTCACCGACACAAGGATCGCGCAGTACAGGAGCTTCGACATAGGCAACCTTCTTCACATAATAACCCTAACAAATATAGCACACTCCCCGTCTTCCCAGAACGATTGCAAAGTTCCCTCTCCCAGAGGGAGAGGGTTAGGGTGAGGACGTTCCCCAGACGAAAACTGTCCCGAACGAATGCCGCAGCCCTTGCCGGGTTCCCCTAATACGATTTTATGACACCCGGTCTTTATGACACTTGGCCCTTGCCAAGCCCTATGACACCTCCCTAGCATAGTTCCTGTATGCCCCTGCCCGTCCGCCATTCGGCTCTCAACACGGCCGCCCCAAACAGAAAATAACCAAATGGCCGGAAATGGCCGGGAATGACCGGGAAACCAAAAAAAGCCACTCAGGCAGCATCAGGAAGTGCAGTCATGTCTTTGTGTAAAGTCCTCAAGAGTCCGCCCATGGCGAGCTGGTCGAACCACCAACGCACTCGGACAACTCAGGGCCCAGCAGGGCAATTGCAAAGTCATGTTCAGCCACCAAACCGTTAGTCCTGAGCTGGTCGAAGGACGGTCTCTGAGAATCCGCTCGCGGTTCGACCAGCTCACCAAGAACGGATTCTCAGAGACTTTGCAATCGTCCTGCCCGTCTTCCGGCGAAACATGACAGATGTATCGGGGAAAGGCCCTTGATTGCAGTACAGTCCGGCAGCGGGCAAGGCCTTGTCCTGTTTTGGAAAGGGGTTTCGCTGCCAGCAGGCTAAAGGCCGCGCCATTCCAGCAGGCCGCTCAGCAGGTCAAAGAACCTCGGGGCGTCCACCTCTGCGGCCAGCGCGACGGGGCCAGGTTCGTCTGCGACCGTCGTTTCGCCCCAGCGTTCTCCCGGCGAAGTGCCCACGGTCACAGCCACCCGGCGCAGTGTCGCTACACCCGGATCCAAGGCCATGGCAACCGCCAGCGGGTCGTAAAACTCGAACCGCTCCCGCCGGGCGTCGCGGGCAAACCAGCCCTGCACTATCCGCAGCGCCAGCCGTCCCAGTAGGGTGTCCGACGACAGTGCCGCCGTCTGCTCCCGGCTGATGCCCACCTGCCGGCACGCGGCCAGGTCTGCCAGCATCATGGGGGTGTCCAAGCCTAGAATGTGGGCCGCCGCCAGCGGGTCGCTGTGGAAATTGAACTCCGCCCGCGGCGTGACGTTGCCGGGGGTTTCCACCGCGCCGCCCATAACTGCTATGCCCGCGCTCCGGTTTAGGATTCCTGGCCGCCGCTGCTCCAGGCGCGACAGGTTGGTCAGTGGCCCCAGCGCTACGACGGTGAATCTGCCGGGGGTGCCGGTCAGCTTTTCTTCCAAAAAGTCCACCGCCGTCTGTTGGACGGCCGCCGCAGCCGGTTCCGGCAGCCTGACAGACAGACCGCCCGGCCCGTGAAACGCCACTGACGGCCGGTAGCGGCCGGTCAGTGGCCGCGCCGCTCCTTGCGCCACTGGAATATCGGAACGGCCGGCGGCCTGAAGCAGCGCCAGAGCGTTGCGAGTGGCTCGCGCCCGCGGCACGTTGCCCCCGAGCGTGGTCAGCCCGGCTACCTCGGCTTGGGGTGAGGCCAGCGCCATCAGGATGGCTAACGCATCGTCGACACCCGGGTCGGTGTCGACGATCAAGCGCAGCGGCTCTTCGTGATTAGGGATGATCTTGGAACTCCGGTGCAGATAACGGCGCAGTCACACCGTCAGCGGATTTCGGCCAGCTTGGGGAGTTGCTGTTGCGCTTCTTCGTTGTAACTGGCGAGGGCAGACACCGCCTGCGACGCGGTGTACCGGAAGCGATAGCCCGTTGCCCGGTGCAGGCTGCCCGTGCTCATGATGATCGGCCAGCGATTCAGGTAGTGGGAATAGGCGCCTGAAGTGCCGCCCGTGAGGCGTTTCAGAGGGTAGACCAGCCCCGCCGGCAACTGAGTTCGCTGGGCCGCAACTGTCTGGACCAGTTCTCTCAAGAAGACCACCCCATCGCTGGCCAAGTTGAAAATGCCGGAAACTTCCTGCGTGATGGCCAGACACAGAATCCGGGCCAGGTCGTCGTCGTAAACAAACTGCAATGGCGGGTTGTGGTCGGACAGCCCCACCCAGCCCGGAAAATAGAACTCCCGCAGCAGCCCCATTGCCGTCATCGTCCCCAGCGCCGGACTGCTGCGGAAAATGGTCACCTTCATGTCGGGAGTGTCCTGAGCAAACTCCAATAGCGATTGTTCGGCTCGGTAATGGTCTTGGGCGTAGGGAAAACCATGGGACGGGCGCCGGGGAGAATCCTCAAGGACTGGAATGGGATTGTCGGGACGCGCGCCGTATACGGTGTGTGAGCTCAGGTAAATCAGATGCCCGACGCGGGCGCGCTGGCAGGACTCCATTACGCTCCGCAGCATTTCCCGGTTCTGTTCGCTCATCGCGGCCGCGTCGCGCCGGTTCTGGCCGTGCCGCCACACGAACGCCAGATGCACCAGGGTGGTGACTCGCTGCCGGGTTAGTTCCTCGTGGATCGGCGTCGCCACGTCGCGCCGGAAGGCGGCTATGTTGTGGACCGGAGCACTCAGCGGACGGGTATCAAAGGCGACCAGCTTGCCTAGTCCCGGAGTCTCCTCCAGATGCTCCAGCAGCTTTGTGCCGATGTGCCCCGAAGAGCCGGTTACAGCAACCACCTTCCGCTGCGTCGTCATTTCTTGGACCGGCCGCCGGAATGAATTTCGATGCCGGGCTGAACTATATGGGGATTCAGGACTTGAAGCCGGGCAGTGAGAGTGTGCTGGCCAGCCAGGCCCGGGCGGTGATGCGCGCCTTTTCGCCGGCGCTCAGCGCGATGCGGCGCTCTCCCAGCACGTCGTAGCCGGAGTCCTCGATGCGGTCCAGCACCCGGGAGTAGATGGCCCCCAGCACTGCCGGGCAGGCCCTGCTGCGGCGCGACAGGTAGGGCAGCAGCCGGAACCCGCTGCGAAAGTAACTTCTGGCGCGCTCGCCTTGAAACCTCAGCAGTTCGGCGAACGCCTCGTTGCGCACTCCGCAGCCCAGATGCTCCTCGGTGTAGCCGAACCGGGCCATTTCGTCTTGCGGCAGGTACACCCGCCCCATGTTCCAGTCCTCGCGGACATCTCGCATAATGTTGGTCAGTTGCATCGCCAAGCCCAGGTCCACCGCGAATTCCCGCGCCGCAGCGCCATCTTGGGGCGGGTACTGGAAAATCTGGAGGCAGACCAACCCGACCACCGAGGCCACCCGGTAGCAGTATTCCCGCAGTTCGTCGAAGTCCCGGTAGCGGGTTTTGACCAGATCGCTCTCAACACCCAGTATTATCTCACGAAAATAGTCTTGGGGAATGGCGTACCGGTCGGCGGTGTCGGCCAAGGCCAAGAACATGGGCGAGGGCGCGCGCCCCTGGTAAGCCTGCTCCAGACTGGCTTGCAGCCCCGCCAGGGCCGACAGCTTGTCTTCCGGCGAGGCCGCCTCGTCCACCGAGTCGTCGCAGTGGCGGCAAAAGGCGTAGGCCGCGGATATCGCCTTCCGCTTGTCCTGCGGAAGGGTTATGAACGCATAGTAAAAGTTCTTGGCCTCCCGCCGGGTGAGGTTCCGGCAGTCGGCGTAGGCCAGCTCAAGTTCGGTATTCGATGCCGCCAATACTCCCGCTCCATTCGAGTTTCCCGCACCCGGCGGGGGGGTTCAGGGTGAGGGGAAGTTTCCAGGGCGATAGGGGAACTCTGGTCTATTCGCCGACCACCTGCACCGTCACCTCCCGGTTGCGCGGGTGGTCAAGCTCGATGAAGAAAATGCTCTGGTAGGTGCCGAACTGCATCTCGCCGTTGAGAATCGGCACGGTCTCGCTGGTGCCCAGCAGGAGGTGTTGCAGGTGGGCGTGTCCGTTGGGAGATTCGTCGGGATTCATGTTGACCGTCCGAATCTCGAAGTCGTTATGCCGGTAGGGGGCGTGCCGTGGCGCGACGCCTTCCAGGAAGGCGGCCATGTCTTCCAGCAGCAGCGGCTCGTTCTCGTTGATTTTCACCGCCGCCGTAGTGTGTTTGGAGAAAATGACCGCGAACCCGTTGCTCACCTGGGAGTCGGCGACGCAGCCCGACACCCAATCGGTGATGTCTATGAACTCCGGGGCCTCCTTGGTCTTGACACTGAGACAGAACGATTTGGTTTTCATGATTCGCATCCTTATAACTAACCGCGCGGGTGGGAGGGGGACCAACGCGGGACTGCGGACTGCGTGGAGGTTGCGCCTTTGGACCGGCGCTGGCTCTCCTGACTGGACTTGTCTATGGCCCGGGCGAAGCGTCCCAGAGCCAGCAGGGGCCAGTAGTTCCTATAAAGGTGATAATTGATCATGAATCCCGCGGGCATATCCAGGCCCTGATAGCCGGACTCACCGGGTTTGGGCATCCCCTTGGGCGGCTGGCCTACACGGTAGCCGGGAAAGCCGGTGCCGGTGAAATACGGTTCGTCCCAACTGCCGTCGTCCCGCTGTATGTCCAGCAGATATTGGACCCCCTTATGGCAGGCTTCCGAGCCGGCTTCTCCCGCCGAGATGAGCGCCAGCAGGGCCCAGGCCGATTGCGACGCTGTGGAGGGGCCGACGCCCCGCAGCGAGTCGTCCACGTAGGAGCCGCAGCACTCGCCCCAGCCGCCGTCTTCGTTCTGGTGCGACAGCAGCCACTCCACCGCCTGACGGACATAAGGCTGGCTCATATCGTCGCCGATGGCCTCCATGGCCGGCAGCACCGCTCCGGTGCCATAGATGTAGTTGACCCCCCAGCGGCCGAACCAAGGGCCATCCCCTTCCTGTTCCTGCCGCAGGTATTGGTAGGCCCGCTGCACCGGTGGGTGGTCCGTGGAGTAGCCCAGCCGCCCGTACATCTCCAGGATGTGCGCCGTGACGTCCGCGCTGGGCGGGTCCAGCGTTTCCCCGAAGTCGAAGAAGGGAAGCCTGGCCACGTACCAGCGGTCATTGTCCTTGTCGAAAGCGGCCCAGCCCCCGCTGCGCGACTGCATCCCTTCAATCCACTCCACGCCCCGGTGGATGGCTTCACGCCGTTTCGCTTCTTCGGCGCCCTCCAGCCTTGCCAGGGACAGGGCGATGATGACCTCCGAGGAATCGTCAATGTCGGGATACTTCTCGTTGTGGAACTCGAAGGCCCAGCCGCCGGGGGGCGTGTCCTTGGCCCTCACCTGCCAGTCGCCCTCGGCCAGTATCTGGTTGTCCATCAGCCAGCGGCTGGACTGCTGCGCCATGAGGTCGTCGCCGGGCACCCCGGATTCCAGCAGCGCCAATTGGGCCAGGCAGGTATCCCACACCGGCGATATGCAGGCCTGCATCGAGCAGGTGTCCTCGTCCTCAATGGCGAAGGAGTCGAACCCGTCGTACCCCTTGTTCAGCGCGTCGGAAAACTCCTCCAGCCCGGCGTGGTGCAGGGCGATGAGGGAATAGACCCACGGCGGCTGGATGCCGCCCCATGCGCCGTCGGCCTCCTGGTGCTCCAGGATCCACTGGATCGCCCGCCGCCGGGCCAGCCCACGGAGCGGCTGCATCGGTACCTTGCGGTACAGGTTCATCAGCCGGTCCAGCGTGAAGAGCACCCGGGATATCCAGTCGTCCGGTGCCGACAGCGAGAAGTCGGTCGCTTCCTTGCCGTTGGGATACAGCTCGTCTATCCGGGCCGAGTCCGGCACGGGGCAGTAGGGCCGCTCGGTAAGGATGATGCTCATTGGCACAATGGTTGCCCTGGCCCAACTGGAAAACTCGTAGATATTGAAGGGCGCCCAGCTTGGCAGCAGTATCAACTCCGGCGGCAGGTTGGGCGTTCCGCTCCATTCCCACTGCCCGAACAGGGCCAGCCAGATTTTGGTGAATACCCGGGCCCTGGGGATGCCGCCCTTGCTCAGGATGAACTCCCGCGCCCGCGTCAACGCGGGCGAGTCCGCCGGGTGTCCTGCCAGCTTGAGTGCGAAGTAGCACTCAATGCTGGTGCTTATGTCTCCGGGGGCCTCGTAATACTGCCCCCAAGAGCCGTCGTCCTGCTGCTTGGTCAGGATGTAGTTGGCAACCTTCCGCCAGCGTTCCGGGTTCTTGCGGCCCAGGAAATGGCTCAACATCAGGTATTCGGCTTCCATGGTGGGATTCGACTCCAGTTCGCCCCACCAATAGCCGTCCGGGTGCTGAGAGTCCCGGAAATACCTGTGGGAATGGCGGATTGCCTGCTTAACTTTTTCCGCCAATTCGGCCGGTTCTATCAGTCCGTTTAGCATTGAACCCATAGATTCTGCCTTCAAGACTTTGCGCCGTCCCTCTTGGAATCCAGGTAACCGTGGCTGGCGAACCATTCCGCCGCCTGTTCCAGCGCCCGCTCCACCGGGCTTTGGGGTAGTCCCAGCTCGCGCACCGCCCGCTGGCTGCTCACCCAAGCGGGTTTCCGGGAGGCCAGCACGCCCTCAACGGGAATGGCGGGGTGTCTCCGCAGCAACCCGCCGGAAACGGCCTGCTCCACGTAGCCCGCGCCAACCACCAGCCAGTAGGGCAGCCGCACTTTTGGCGCAGGATGCCCCGTTATCCGGCTGAGCATTGCGAACATCTCTTTTAATGTCACGTTCCGGTTGCCCAGAATGTATCTTTGTCCGGTCCGGCCCCGCTCCAAGGCCAGGATGTGCCCGGCGCTCACGTCGGCCACGTCCACCAGGTTCAGCCCGGTGGCGAGGTAGGCCGGGATGCGCCCGCGCATAAAATCCAGCACGATTTTTCCGGTGGGCGTCGGTTTCACGTCCCACGGCCCTACCGGAGCCGTGGGGTTCACCACCACTACCGGTGCTCCCTCTTCGGCCAGCCGCAAGGCTTCCCGTTCCGCCTCGAACTTCGACTGCTTGTAATGGCCGTGGAGGGCGCCGGGAGACAATGCGGTAGTCTCGTCGCCCAGCCCACCGCCGTGGGGCATCCCGATGGTCGAGACGGTGCTGGTGTAAACGATGCGCTCCACTCCTGCGGCGGTGGCGCATTCCAGTACATTGACCGTGCCTTCTACGTTGGCCCGCCGCACTCCCTGCGGGTCTTTCGACCAGAAGGTGTAAGCGGCGGCGCAGTGGAAGACGGCCGCACAGCCTGCCGCCGCCCGCTGCACTGACGCCCGGTCCAGGATGTCGCCCTCGACCCGCTCGATGCTGGTGCCTTCGATTGTTAACCTGTTGCTGCCGGGGCGAACCAGCGCCCGCACCTGATAGCCCCTGGCGCAAAGCTCCCGGGCCAAGTTGCCGCCGATAAACCCCGTGGCCCCGGTTACCAGAACTTTCATCACGCTCACCCCGCCGCAGCTTGGTTCCGGGTATGTGCCTAGTAGATGGCCTCTGCGGCCGCTTTTTCTCTGACGCTCCTCTGCCTGTCGGCTTCCAGTTGCAGATATGACAGTCCGAACCGGGTCAGAACTGCCTGGCACAGTTCCATCTGGGACTTGAGCCGCCGCAGCGTTGGAATCCGCCACGGCCTCATCAGCACCTCGGTAAGTATGGCGTTGCGGCTCCGCGACAGCCCCGGCAGGTAGCCGGGCAAGCGTTGCTCCGCCGTGTCCAGAATCACCCGGACAGACAGGAAGGGCGTCCCCACATCTCTGGCCGCCGCAGCTACGGCGTGGTCTTCCATATTGACGCTGGCCACGCCGTACTTTTCCCTGAGCTGTTGCCGCTCCCAGCCCTCGGCGATCAGGTGGTTTACCGTCAGCGAATTGCCGCGATTCACCGGCATCCGGGCGGTTGCGGCAGCGGCCCCCGCCACTTCCAGCATCGCCGGGTCGGGGGCGATGTTCCGGGCCGCTTCGTCGCCCGAATCCAGGACATAGCTGTCGGCCAGAATCATCTCGCCGGTCTCCATGCCAGGTTCCACTGCTCCGGCGACGCCCAGCATCAGCACGCCCTGGGGGCGCCGTTTCCCGTTGGAAAGAGCGGCGGCCATAGACGCGCCAGCCCGCTTCGGCCCAATGCCCACTAGGTGGAACTCCACGGGAACGTTCGCCCCCCGCGACGGTTTGAGAGCCTTGAGCTCCCGGCGGAGGCCGGCCAGTTCCTCTTCCATGCTGGCTACGACGTAGAGCAATTTTTCCTCACCAGACCCTTTCCAGCCGGGTCCAGCCGGAGAATAGACTTGATTATTATGCGGCGGTTATGCCGCCCTTGTGGGCGGCCCCAGACTTAATCAGCGTGGCCCAGTCTCGCGGCGACTGCACCGCGGTAAAAATGGTTGCAGACTCGAATCCGCAGTGCATCATGCAGTTGGCGCAGCGGGGGTCTTTGCCCACGCCGTAATTTTCCCACAAATCTTTGTCGAACAGCTCGGCGACGTGCTCCACGTGTTCGTCGGCCAACGGGTAGCAGGGCTTCCGCCAACCCATGACCGTGTAGGTGGGGTTGGACCAGGCAGTGCACTGATACTCGCGGTCTCCCTTGAGGAAGTTCAGGTAGAGCGGGTTGTTGTAGAACTTCGCCCCTGCCGAATTTTCCGGGTCGAGGAGCTTCTGGAACAACGAGTGGGACTCCTGCCGCGTGAGGAAGATGTCCTGGTCCGGCGCGTCAACGAAGTCGTAGCCCGGCGAGATCATCGAGCCTTCCACCCCGATATCGCCGACTAGCCGGAACATCTCCGACAGGTCTTCCACGTCGCTGCCCCGGAAGACCGTGGTATTGGTGCATACCCGGTAGCCGCGCTCCAGCGCCTGCTCCAACACGGCAACCGCCTTCTTGAAGACGCCGGCGCGGGCCACTGACTCGTCGTGCTTCTCCTCCATGCCGTCTAGGTGGACCACCCAGCAGAGGTACTTGGAGGGCGGCACCTTGTCCATCACCCGCTCCAGCAGCAGGCCGTTGGTGCAGCAATAGACGAAATACTTTTCTTCCACCAGCTTGTTGATGATTTCGTGGATGCGCGGGTGGATGGTCGGCTCGCCCCCGGCGATGGACACAATGGGCGCCCCCGATTCCTTGACGGCGTTGATGGCGACGTCCACGGACATCATCTTGTCCAGCACCGGCTTGTATTCGCGGATGCGGCCGCAGCCGATACAGGCCAGGTTGCACATCTCCAGCGGTTCCAGCATGGTGACCAGTGGGAACTTGCTCCGTCCCCGCGCCTTGTTCTTTAGCATATAGGCGGCAAGGCGGACGGAAAGTTCCAGGGGCCGTTTGGCGCGCTTTGTGGTGGTGGTCATCGGGTTATTCCTCATACTCTGGCAGGCTACCGGCATGGTCTGCGATGATAGTCATAGTCATCGGCATCGGGATTGCGGCGGCTCCGCGGTTCTTCGATTTGCAGTGTGTGCCGTCCGGTTTTTCGTCAGGGGTTTCATTCATCCGCCGCCGGTCGTCCCGTTCAGTACTCACGGCGGGCCAGAAAATCGACCAGCTCCTCGGCTTCGGTCCGGGCCCAAGCGGGCAGCGAAATGGGGGCCAGCGCTTCCAGGGCGCGGTTGGCTGCCGTTTCGGTCAGCGTTTGGGAGTGTTCCCGCGCACCCACCTCGTCCAGCACGGCCAGGACCCGTTGAACGTCGTCTTCCTCCAGTTCCGGCTGGGCGTAGATGCGTTGCAGTTCATTCAGCGCCGCTCCGCCCGCCTGTTCCAAGGCGAACACCACGGGGTAGGACTTCTTGCGGCGGCGGATGTCGTTGCCTGTCGCCTTGCCCAAGGTGGCCTCATCGCCCCAGATGCCCAGATAGTCGTCTCGAATTTGGAAGGCCTGCCCCAGCCCCTCGCCGAAGCGGGCAAAGGCCCGCACCTCAGTCTCGCCGCCGTCGGCCAGCAGCGCCCCGGCCTCCAGCCCGCAGCGGATGAGCGCGCCGGTCTTGCAGGCAATCATGTGCAGATATTCGCCGGTGGTGATGTCGGTGCGCCCCTCGAACTCCAGGTCCAGGCACTGCCCCTCAATCGTTTCCAGGTAGCTGCCAGTGAGAATCGCCGAAACCTTGAGCGACACTTCCGGCGAAACGCCCTCCTGCGCCACCCTCAGCATCGCCAGATCGCCGGTGGACTGCATCGCACTGCCCGCCACCAGCGCCCGGGGGATGCCCCACAGGCTCCAGGCGGTGGGCTGATGCCGCCGCTCCAGGTCTTGGTCCTGTATGTCGTCGTGCAGCAGCGAAAAGTTGTGAATCAGCTCCAGCGCGGCGGCGGCGGGTATGGCGCGGGCATATCCCGAGGCCACGGCTTCGCAGGCGAAAAGGCAGAGGGTGGGACGCAGGGCTTTGCCTTGTGAGGAGGCCGACGCGGCTGGCGCGCCATGCTGGTCAACCCAACCGAGATGATAGCACAGCAGAAGCTGAACGTCCGCGCCGCTGGTCTCGGGCACGGCGCGGCCAATCTCTTCTTCGATCCAGCCCTTGTAGCGGGAAAACATTCCCGGGAGCCGCGGGCCGGAGCGGGCAGCCGCTGGAGAGCCAAGAATAGAGTCCGATGCCATCGCCTGCGTCTACTCCGCCTTTCCTTAATTATCGATGACGGCGGGTTAATGCCGCGAACCTAGGGTGGCGGCCCGCCCGTGTATGGCGGGCAACATCGGCTACCGATGTATGGCAACGGATGCTAACAAAGCCCCATAACGGTGTCAAGTGAATTTTTTCGCAATCCCAGGAAATTTGCGTTTCACATGGCAGTGGTACCGGCCCCAAATGTTGTGGTACCGGCCCCAAAAGTAAGAAAGGGGTCAGGGCGGATGGGATTCAGTGAGGGATGACGCCCCCGAATTGGCCGGCACGAAGTAGGCCGCGTACAGCATCCGGCCTTCCTCTGCCAGTTCCCCGATTTTCACGGCGTCCGGGTATTCCGTCTCCAGGGTTGCGGTCAAGGGAAGGTATTTGTCCAAGAACACGAAAATAGTATCTTCCGTAATCTCGCGGCGGGGCGGGATTGTGCCTTTGCCTCCGTATTCTTCGCTCCCGTCGGTTCCTCTGGCCTTGGGCAGGACAAACCTGCGTATGCTGCTGTCGAACGACTGCCTTACCGTGTAGTAGCGTACCGGGTGGTCTTCCTCCAACTGTTCCAAGAACAACAGCGATTGATGATACTCGTAGTTGAAGAACCATCGCACCGTTCCGCCGTCACCCCAGCGATTCATCTCCCGCAGGTTCTGTCCGGCAAACAGGGCGGCAAAGACGATGGCGACGATTACGGCCCCGGCAAACCCCAGCCGCCTCGCCCCGGCTGCCGCGAAGCCCCGTTCGCGCAGGTATTCCCGCAGCCGGACGCCCATCGGAGCCAGCACAGCGTTGACGCCGATGGAGAGCACGACCAGAACAAAGAAGACTCCCAGCAGATACCGTCGGCTTTCCGCCCCGGGGACTATCAATATGGGCGCCATGCCAATCAGCCAAGCCGCCAGCAGCAGTTGGTAACGCCTCTGCTTGATAAACAGGAGGGAAACGGCCAGCCCTGCCCAGAAAAACAGAGCAGCCACCAAGGACAGAATGGGGATGGAAGGCGCGCCGTCGATCGTGTTCCCCTCAACCGGCAAGTGCGCCAGCAGAATGGCGTCAAGGGCAAGGCCGGGAATTTTGAGCCAGGTCGATGGTGAACTCAGCGACACTTGATAGAGGCCGTTCAGGTTGGAGCCGATGTATCCGGAAGTAGCATAGAACAGCAGCATGGGGGCGCCCACTATCGCTGACACTCCCAGGCACAGCCAGATTTCCCAGCCGCGCCGCAGCTCCCGGTTGACTGCCAGCGACAGCAGCGCCACGCCCCAGATGCCGACAAAGTAAAGCAGGAAGGCCTTGAAGGTATAAAGCCCCAAACCCAGGGCAATGCCAGCCGCCACAGCCACCAATCGCCGCCGGGACTGCACCGCCGCAATAATTAGCCACATCACCAGCAGCGCCATGAACACCGACGTGATTCCGGCGAAGGCTATCCGGCTCTGAATCACGAACCAGAAGGAGACCGTGAGCATGGCTGCCGAGAGAATCGCCACCCGGAAGGGAAACAGGCTCCGCACCAGCAGGTAACCAACCGGAATGATGGCCGCGCCCGGAATGGCGGACGCCAGCCGCATGGTGGTCACGTCCGCTCCGCCCAGCCGGAAAATCAGCCCCATCCAGTGGGCATAACCCGCAGGATTCCCCAAGTTAACGCCCGTCCAGATGCCGATGCTTTCGCCCCGAAGAGACCGGAGCGCCTCCATCGCCATTTCGGCCTCATCTCCATGAATCCCGACGGGCGCTTCCGGCAAATTCCAGACCCTCAGGAACAGAGCCGCCAGCGTCAGCCCGATTACCGCCGCTGCCTCAACATAGCGCGGAACTGCCCACTCCTCGCCCGAAGTCAGCGCAGCCTGCGCCCGCGCCGTAGCCGCGCCAGCCCCCAGGCGCACGGCGGAAAGCTGATCGCGCAGGCCGGGCGGAACGCGCCGCCGCACCCGAGGCGTACCTTTCTGCGTCACAGGAGGCGGCTCCGCTGGCCGCGCTGCGGGCTGGCGCGCGGGCGAGCTTGCCGCACGGGGCAGCAGGTGGCTGAGCAGCAATGCCCGCGTCAGCCAGTAAACGGCGGCAGGGAACGGTCCCTGCGGCGGGCGCGGTTCGTCCACGGCGCCCCAGGCGTCTGGCGGAGAGGCATCAGGGTTCTGGGTATCTGGAGTCCGGGGGGACTCCGCAAGGCATGGAACCGCCCGCGATGGCGCGGCTCTTGGCGGCTTCGTGGAGCGCGATGGCCCCTGGTTGATTAGCAGCGCCCGCGCCAGCCGGTATACCCCGGCCCGGAAGGAACCCGCCGGCGGCAGGCGCGACTCATCCGGCGGACGAGGAGGAGGTGGAGGGAGAGAAGCAGGAGTGGCCGCCGTGGGCGGCCCGGCAGCAGGCGACTCCTGCGCTTTGCCCAAAGACTCTCCGCACTGGTGGCAATAGCGATGATCAGGCGGGTTGGCGGTGGCGCAGAACAAGCAAACCCTGCTCAAATTGCGGCGTCTCTCAGTTAAAATAGAATAAAGCGGGATCGGCTTGCCGTCGGGCATCGCCCGGCCCGGCTATCCGGGGCCGCTGATAGAACGGCAGCCCCAGCCGTCCTTCTTTATAGTACAATAATGGGACGGTGATACCGGCAATATGGGGCCGCAAGCAAAAATGGTTGACACCTTCGCCAGCTTGCCATATATTCTTATCTTGTAACGATTGTTACATAAGGATGGCATCCCCAAGCTGGCGCCCCATACTTGAGAGGGGTGTCTCCTTGCTGTAACAGGGCAAAAACCGCGTTTGAAAGCCTGGTATCCGAAGTTCAAGGGAAAAAGGCTAAGAAAAGGAGGAGAATATGGCTGACCAGGACATTGCATTGGTAGCTCACCTGATGCGCCGCGCCGGGTTCGGAGCGAGCCGGGACGAGATCGAAGCCAAAGCAGCCCAGGGCTACGACAACGTGGTCGAGGAACTGCTCAATCCCACCGGCGGCATCGACGACGACATTCTCATGCGCTACAACCCGTCCTACTACGAACCGGGCGCCATCGAAGTCAATACCCAGATCTGGGTATACAAGATGATCAACAGCCCCAACCAGCTCCAGGAAAAGGTCGCGCTGTTCTGGCACATGATCTTCTGCGCCGGCCACAGCAAGATCGACAGCGGCCAAGAAATGGGCATCATGGTCAATATGTTCCGGGAAGATGGCATGGGCAGCTTCCGCGACCTGCTGGTCAAGCTGTCTACCAACCCCGGCATGATGTACTACCTGGACAACACCGAGTCCCACAAGGCCAACCTCAACGAGAACTATGGCCGCGAGCTGTTGGAGCTCTTCTCCCTCGGCGTCGGCATGGACGAGGGTTTCAACTACTCTGAGGACGACGTAAAGGTCTGCGCCCGCGCCTTCACCGGCTGGAACATCGCCCCGTCGTACCCGCCCTTCCCCCATGGCCGCAGCCCTTGGGTCTTCCGCTTCGACCCCGCCGACCACGACGACAGCGAAAAGACCTTCTTGGGCCAGACCGGCCGCTTGAACGGCGACGACATCATCGACATCATCTGCAAGCAGCCCGCCACTGCCCGCTTCCTCGCCCGCCACCTGTACAACTTCTTCGTGGCCGACGAGCCGCAGATCCCGGCATGGCGCTTGACCCCGCCGCGTGACATTGAGGCCATTGAGGCTCTCGAGAAGGCCTACTTCGAGTCCAACTACTCCATCAAGGCCATGCTCGAGACTCTGTTCACGTCCGAATTCTTCAAGGACGAGTCGGTCCGCTATCAGAAGGTCAAGAACCCGGCCGAGATGGTTATCAGCCTGCTCCGCATGGTTGGCGAGCATAAAGAAATCAAGCCCGGCCTGTTCGAGCTGTCCCAAGAACCCAAGTACATGGGCATGGACCTGATGAACCCGCCCACGGTCGAAGGCTGGCACACCGGCCGCGAGTGGATTGACAGCGGCACGCTGGTGGAGCGCATCAACTTCGCCGCCGAGTTGCTGGGCAACACCGAGCTGGAAGGCGTCCGCGGCCTCGTGTCCCGCCTGATGGACCGCGGCGATACCCTCAACCCCGAGCAGTTCGTGGAAGGCTGTCTGGAAATGACCGGCCCAGTGCAGGTCACCTCCGACACCCACGGCCAACTCGTGGCCCACGCTGCGCAGGAAGGCAACCTGAGCCACGCCAACGACGACGAGCGCGCCACCTTCACCCGCCGCACTGGCGAGATGTTCCAGATGATCGCCGCCACGGCCGAGTTCCAGTTCGAGTAACCGCGTTTCCAAAATCAGCCGCCCAGCCGTCCATCCTTCGGCAAGCTCAGGACGAACGGCTGGGGTGGCGCCCCGCCAAGGCGGGCCGGATACATCCCGCTCATGGTGAGCCTGTCGAACCACGAGCGCCACTATCGGGTTAAAGAACAACACATCAACACAGGAGGAGACTCTAAATGGTATCGACCGCGAAAGACCCTGTCCTGGCAGTCCTCTCTCTGTCGGGCGGCAACGACGGCCTGAACACCGTCGTCCCTCGCAACAACGGCTACTACCGGGACTACCGCCCCACCATCGGCGTGCCGGAAGAGCAGATCCTGCCCATCAACAACGAGTTGGGCTTCCACCCCACCATGGCGCCCCTGATGAAGTATTGGGAAGCCGGGCAGTTGGCCGTCTTCGTTGGCATCGGCTACCCGACCCCCAGCTACTCCCACTTCCGCTCCATGGACATCTGGCACACCTGCGAGCCCGAAATCATCGGCACCGAGGGCTGGCTGGGCCGCGCCGCCAAGCTGATGGACCCCACCGCCGAGAACGTGCTGACCTCCGTTAACTTCGGCCGCGGCTTGCCCCGCGCCCTGGTGATGGATGGCGTCCCCGTCGCCTCCGTCGGCAACCTGGAGACCTACGGCCTGCTGACCGGCATCGACGGCGAAGACCAGCGCAACTCCGCCCTGGACGTGTTCGGCCGCATGTACTCCCCGGCTATCGGCTCCGGCGCGGTCATGGACTACATCCACTCCACCGGAACCGACGCTCTCAAGGGCGCTGACATCCTGTCCACCGCCCCCGACAACTACACCTCCAACGTCGAGTACTCCAACACCGTCATCGGCCAGTACATGAAGAACATCGCCCAGACCCACCTGGCCAATTTCGGGACCCGTGTGCTCTACACCACGTCGCCCTACAATGGCTTTGACTCCCACGCCAACCAGGCGCAGGCCAACGCCGCCCTGTGGACCGACGTTTCCAACACCGTAGACACCTTCTTCACCGACCTGCGCGACCACGACGCCAGCGACAACGTAACGCTGCTCCTGTTCAGCGAGTTCGGCCGCCGCGTCGCCGACAACGGCTCCGGCACCGACCACGGCGCAGCCAGCGTAGCCTTCGCTGTCGGCGAACACGTCAAGGGCGGCGTCTACGGCGCCTACCCGTCCATGGCCCCCGCAGATCAGGAAGAGGGCGGCAACCTGAAGTTCAACCTGGACTTCCGCTCCGTCTACTCCACCATCTTGGAAGACTGGTTCAGCATGGACGCTGAACCCATCGTCAACGGCAACTTCGAGCGCGTCAAGTTCTTCAACAAATAGACCGTCCGAAAGCAACCTCGGGGAATGGACGCCTCGGTGCGTCTCCCCGTCAAGAAACACCGGCGCCCCTCCGGTTTGCCGGATGCGCGCCAGGTCGGCAAACTCAGGGAAGGCGTTGCTATGCGCCTTCCCATCCCCTAGCGCGGTTATGAAAACTTGTGCTTGGGCAAACGAACAACGCACTACGAGGTAAGGATATGGCAACACATTTTTTCGGTCTGAAAGACCGGACGTTTTACCATAGCCATGCCGTTGGCCGGAACGAATTCGCCGGCACCGGCTTCCGCAATCCTGTGGACATGGCTATCGCTTCCGACGGCGCGGTTTATGTCGTCAACCGTTCCTACGAGAACCGTCCCGACGGCGTGCACATGACCGTCTGCACCCTGGACGAGGAATACATCAGCTCTTTCGGGGCCTACGGCGAGGGCGATGGCGAGTTTGTCTGGCCCACCGCCGTGGCGCTGGACAGCGATAACAACGTCTACGTGGCCGATGAGTGGCTGAACCGCATCACCAAGTTCACCCGCGACGGCGAATACGTGAGCAAGTGGGGCGTCTCCGGTTCCGGCGAGGGCGAGTTCAACGGCCCTGCCGGCATCGCCATCGACTCCCATGGCCACATGGTCGTGGTCGACAGCAGGAACAACCGGGTCCAGAGGTTTACCCTCGACGGCCAGTTCGTCGGCGGCTTCGGCTCCGAGGGCAGCGGCCCCGGCGAGTTCAATATGCCCTGGGGCATCAGCCTCGACAAGAACGACAACATCTACATCGCCGACTGGCGCAACGACCGAATCCAGGTCTTCAGCCACGATGGCGAATGGCAGCAGTCCATCGGCTCCACCGGCGATGGCATCGGCCAGTTCAACCGGCCCAACGGCCTCTGTGTTGACGCCGACGGCGACATCTACGTTGCCGACTGGATGAACAACCGGGTGCAGGTCTTCGCTCCCGACGGCCGCTTCATCACCCAGTTCGTCGGCGACGCCTCCCTGTCCAAGTGGGGCAAGGACAAGCTGAATTCCAACCCCGACATGATTCGGCAGCGGAACATAGCTTTCTCCAACGACCCCACCTACGAGCAGAAGTTCGCTCACCCCTGCGGTGTGCGGATTGATGAGCAGGGCCGCGTAGCCATCATTGACCACACCCGCGGCCGCATCCAGGTCTACGTCAAGGAAGACGAACCCGTCCTCCGCTAGACCGACTGTTGCATAGGCAACGACAATAGGGGCGCACAATCGTGCGCCCCTTTCTTTTTGCAACCGAATATTTACTCTCCCGGAATGAGAGAGCTAGGGTGAGGGTTTGCTTCTCTGATTCCCCATCCTAGCAGTCTGGGCCGTGGGGCATCCCGTTGTCGATCCAGGCCACGATTTCGTCGATTTCATCCCGCGGCATGAACGGCCCTCTCAGTGGCATCCGCCCGGAGGTCCCGACGCTGCGGGCCAGCGAACGGATCAACTGCGTTTCCCGTGCGGGAACGCCCGGCTCGATGGCCCGGATGCCCGACAGTACCGACGCTTGCAGTTCCTCCGGCGTCTCCCAATAGTATGCGTGGATGCCTGGCAATGGTTCGCGTCCCCACCGCTCCTTCCACTTGTCCATGATCCCGTCCAGAAGTTCCTTGACCCTAGGCCAGTAGACCGCTTGCTCGTTGCTGGAACCTTCGCTCATGCTCCCTAACCCAAATTCAGATTGTTGCCATAGATTACTCCCGTTCAGAGCTTGCCATGTGAAGGTTGGGATTCTCAGATGAGAGCCCCAGGATTCGCGTGAGGTCAGTATAACGGATTCCGCTGGTTGGAGGTGGCAGGGCCTGCCGGGTCAGCGCGGGTGCTCGCTCACTGTTTCCCGTTGCAGCAGTTCCACAGCGTGATGCAGCACCGGCTGCACTACCTCCAGGCATTCACGCACGCCCTTGGTGCTGCCGGGAAGGGTGATTATCAGAGTCTGGCCCCGGATGCCGGCTACCGAGCGGCTCAACATCGCCATCGGCGTGAACTCCAGCGTCTTTGCCCGCATCGCCTCGGCCAGCCCAGGCACTTCCTTGTCCAGGATTGACAAGCAGGCTTCCGGGGTGACGTCGTGCCGCCCCAGGCCGGTCCCGCCGGTGGTGACAATCAGGTCAACACCGGGCGCGTCGGCCCACTCTGAGAGTCTTTCCGCAATCAGGCCGTGGTCGTCGGACACTATTGCCGAGCGCACTACCTCGAACCCGTCCGCCGTCAACATCTCGCGGATGGTTGCCCCGCTGGTATCCTCCCGGCTGCCCTGCGCCCCGGATGTGCTGATTGTCAAAACACCTAAACCGAACATAAAGCCTCCGCCGCAAATAATACCATAACCTGCTACACCGGAAAATCGGCCCGCAGCGGGAAAATCGTCTTGGAAAAGGCGGCAACTCAGGACGGGCTGCTTTCGCGTTGACAACCCCACGGCCCGCGACTATATTCACTGCGCATTACGCCGTTTACCGGCATCGGGAAGCAGACCGTTGAAAACCGATCCCAACTGCGTCTTTTGCCAGATAGTGGCCTGCCGTTCTCCTGCTAGGGTGCGTTATCTGGACAACGAAATAATCGTTATAGTCAATCAGCTGGATTGGGTGCCATTGATGCTTCTGGTTATGCCCAAGGAGCACCTGTCGCAGATTGGGATGTGGGACAGCGGATTGCTGCCGCGCCTAGGCAGGCTGGCGGTGGACATGGGAGCGATGTATTCTCCAAACGGGTTCCGGATCCTGTCCAACTTCGGACGCGACGGACTTCAGAGCCAGAGCCACGGCCACCTGCACGTGGTTGGCGGAACTTTCCTCGGCCACTACGTCGAGCATGACTTCGGAGGCTCGTCAACTCCCAGCCCATATCCGGCCCGGCCCCGGTAGCAAGAGTTTTTTCGAGGGAGCAAACCGACTTGGCTGAAACAATCCTATACGAAAAGCGTGACAACATCGCAGTCATCACCCTGAACCGCCCCGATGCGCTGAACGCCATCAACCGGCAGTTGAGGAAGGAACTGGCCGACGCGATAACCGAGTTCGACAACGACCCCCAAGCCTTCGTTGCCATCGTAACCGGGGCCGGCCGGGCGTTCTGCTCCGGGCGCGATCTGAAGGAGCGCGCGGAAGACAACGCCGAGGGTGTGCAGGCCCGCGCTTCCCACAGCATGAGCCCTGACAGGCCCTATATGTGGCCCCAGACATGGAAGCCGATGATTGCCGCGGTCAACGGGTTCGCGCTGGCGGGCGGCTGGTCCATCGCCCAGATGTGCGACCTGCGGCTGGCCTCCGAAGACGCCAAGCTGGGCATCTCCGAAGCCAGGTGGAGCCTCCTGCCTCCATTCGGGACCATCTTGCCCAAGATGATTCCCTTGTCGGCAGTGCTGGAACTGGTGTTCACCGCCGAGCCCATCACCGCCCAGCGGGCCTACGACATCGGCTTCCTGAACAAGGTGGTGCCCGCCGAAGACTTGATGGAAGAAGCGATGGCAATGGCCCAGCAAATCGCCGGGAACGCTCCGCTGGCCGTGCAATACTTCAAGGAATTGGCGTACCGCGGGCTGAATATGTCCACCCAGGACATCTCATCCCTGACCTACCACATGTACGACCAGCTTCTCACCACGGAAGACAGCAAGGAAGGCCCCCGCGCCTTCGCCGAAAAGCGCAAACCCAACTGGCAAGGCCGCTAGGCGCCGCAAGGGTCGCACTGGTAACGTACAGAGGCGGGTGTCAAACCCGCCCCTGCGAATTTGCCGAAACTTTTACGGGCGCTTGACGCTGCGGGAGCCATGGCTATAAAGCATCAATCCCAATGGCTCCCTTATCTTCTAGTTCCTGGCAGATTTCTACCACCATTTCCAAGTCGAGCCTCAGCCGTTCGGATATGTCGTCGTAACACAGATTTTTCCCGCTGGCTGCTAACAGGCCAACGATTTCGGCTTGCGCTTCTTTCCTGCTGATTGTCCTGAAACAAATCTCCTCTTCCGGGCGGTCTTCCGCGGGTGCGGCCTTCAGCTTCAGTCCCAACGCACGGGTGATGCGGCAGACTGCGGCGAAAGAGAGGTTGTCGTCTGCTGATAGCGCCTTACGCAGTTCCTCGCCGGTAATCTCGAATTCGTGATTCAAGCGGTTCATATCCAGTGCCCGCGCAATGTTATTTAGAACGGCCCGAATCAGCCTGCCGTCCCCGCAGTCTTCATCCACGGCGGCCTCAAGGTAACCACGCACAGCCTCTTTGGTATGCAAGTAATTGACGGGGTCCCACCGGGTGAAAGTTTCAGCCATTGCTTGCCCTCCATTCTTGCGCTAAACGGTGGGCGCGCCGTATGTCGCGCCGTTGGCTGTTTTTGTCGCCGCCGCTGAGAAGGACAATGACGGTGCTGCCCTCCCGCAGGAAATAAAGACGATAGCCAGGGCCGTAATCAATTCGCATTTCGGAAACCTGGCCGCCGACGGACCTAGTGTCGCCGAATCGCCCCATTGCAACGTTGTCCAAGCGAGTGTTAATACGAGCGACCGCGTTCTGGTCTCGCAGTCTGCTAACCCATCTCTTGAATGTGGCGCTTTCAATTACTTCAAATAAGGGAGTGTTCTCAACCACGGTTTATATTCTATCAAGAGGCATTCAATCCCGCCTCACGAATCAGCCGCCGGATGCGGTCGGGGCTTAGGGGCAGGTCGCGCACCTGGACGCCGAGGGGCGCGAGGGCTTGGGAGACGGCGTTGGCCAAGGCCGCGCCCGTGGCCACGATGCCGATTTCGCCGCCTCCCTTGACCCCCAAGGGGTTCAGCGGCGAGGGGGCCAGGTCCAGTACCGTCGTCTCGAAAGACGGGATGTCGGTGGCGGTGGGCAGCAGGTAGTCCATCAGGGTTCCCGCCAGCGGCTGGCCCTGTTCGTCGTAGACCAGTTCCTCCAACAGGGTAGCGCCCACGCCCTGGGCCGCCGCGCCGGTTATCTGCCCCTGGAGCAGCAGCGGGTTGATGACGTGGCCCACGTCTTCGGCGATTACGTAGCGCAGGATGTCTATTTCGCCGGTCTCCGGGTCCACCGTCACGTGCACCGCATGAGCGCCGCAGGGGTAGAGTTCTTGGGGCGACTGGAAGTAGTGGCTGGCCTCCAGCCCGGCCTCGCCCAGGTTGTACCGGCTGGCCGGGGCCGCCAACCGCAGGACTTCGGGCAGCGTGAGGTTCAACTCGGAGGGTGTGGAGTCTTCTTGGCGGTGAATCAAGCCGCTGGTTAGGGCCAGTTCCGCGGGGTCAACGTCGAGGTAGGCGGCGGCTACGGCCAGAGCGCGCTGCCGGAGCTTCTGGGCTGCGCCGTAGACGGCATTGCCTGCCAGCGTCGTGCCGCGGCTGGCGTAGGTGCCGCCGCCGTAGGGCGTCAGGTCGGTGCTGCCGTGGTATACGGTGATGCTCTCCAGCGGCACGCCCAGCCCGTCAGCGCATATCTGGGCGAAAATGGTTTCGTGGCCTTGACCCATCGTGGAAATGCCTAGGTAGACTGCGACCTCTGCTTGGGTCGCCGCCTGCTGGTCAGGGTGAGGCCGCACCCCTCGCTCGCCCGGCAATGGCCCCTGATGGGGGCCGCCGGAGTTGGTGATGACGATTCTGGCGTTTTCGCCGGGGTCGCCGGTGCCGGTGCTTTTGACGAAGCAGGCCGATCCGACGCCGTGATACCTGCCGTCAACGCTGCGCCCGCTGAGCGACCGTATTGAATCGTAGTCAATGTCCGCCAATGCCTGCCGTAGCAGCGCCGGGTAGTCGCCGCTGTCGTAGATGATGGAGTAGGTTTCGGGACGGGTGCGGCCAAGTTCGTAGGGCATCATCGAGGGCGGGATCAGGTTCTTGAAGCGGAACTCCGCCGGGTCTATGCCTAGGTCGGCGGCCACTATGTCGAACATCCGCTCCCGGAAGAAGCAGGACTCGTAGCGGCCCGGTGCGCTGAACGTCCCCATCCCCACCTTGTTGGTGAGGACACATTTCACGTCCCACTGGTAGTTGGGGATGTAGTATGGGCCAGTCAGCAGGGCCGTGGTGGATGTAGGCACCGACGCGCCGTGCGTGCGAACGTAGCCCCCAAGCGCGCCGAGAACGGCGGCCCGCATACCCAGTATCGTGCCGTCGTTTCGGGCGGCAATTTCGAGTTCGCAGACGTGTTCGCGGGAGTGATTGGCGGAGATGAGATGCTCGGCCCGGTCTTCCGTCCACTTCACCGGGCGGCCCGTCTTGATGGCGGCGAAAGGCACCAAGAAGTTCTCCGGGTAGAACTCGCCCCGAACGCCAAACCCGCCGCCCACGTCCGGCTCAACGAAATGTATGCGATGCTCCGGCATTTGCAGCAGCGACGACAGCACGCCGCGGTTGTAGTGGGGGACCTTGGTCTCGCCCCATACGGTTAGCTGTTCCCGCCCCGGGTCATAGGACGCCGCCAGCCCCCGCGTTTCCATCGGGTTGGCGGTGTGGCGGTGGCAGCGAAACTCTTCCTTGCGCACATAATCGGCGTCGCGGAAGGCAGCATCGGGGTCGCCGATGGAGGAGGAAAACTCGAAAGCTACATTGGTGCCTTGCGCTTCGTGAATCAGCGTCTCGCCCTTCAGCGATTCCCGCACGTCCACCAAAGCGGGCAGCGGCTCGTAGACGACTTCAACGGCGTCCAGGGCGTCCTCGGCTAGGTAGCGGCTCTCGGCCAGCACCACCGCCACCGGGTCGCCCACGTAGCGAACTTTGCTGTGGGCCAGCGGGTATTGCAGGAACCGCATCAGGTCGCTGTAGGCCCGCAGCCGCACCGGGATGGGACGCGGCTCCACCGTGGCTGCGATGTCCTCGAAGGTCAGCACCGCAGCCACGCCCGGCATCTCCAACGCAGCAGCGGTGTCGATAGAGAGGATGCGGGCGTGGGCGTGGGGGCTGCGGACGATGGCGGCGTGGAGCGCGTGGGGCAGCTTCACATCATCCACAAACTGCCCCCGGCCGGTGAGAAACCGCCGGTCTTCCTTCCGCCGGATGGGTGCGCCGATATAAGTCTGAGTCATAACTGGCCTCTTTTTCACCGCCAAGGGCGTGGATACCGCAGAGATTTCTTGCTGTATCGGCGATGCTCTGTGTTTCTGCGGTGGACTAGTCCTTGCTGCTTGGCTATTTGGCGATTTACCCTATGATATATGATGAGACGGAGGCACCGCAGGACGCTGGAAGCGATATTTCGGCGCCCAACTCAATCGGGTATCCGCTGGGACGACATTGAGTCACTGTTTCTTGCTAGTGGGGCCTACATTGAGGAGCGGGCTGGCTCAAGGCTGGCGGTCGAACTCAATGATATTAGGGCAATCTTTCACCGTCCCCATCCTCGACAAGATACTGATAAAGGCGCCGTTGAGTCGGTGCGGAGATTCCTGACCAGAGCAGGAATTACTGAGGAATAGTTATGATCGAGTATAAGGGCTACCAAGGGGAAGTTTCCTTCGACGACGAGGCTGGCATCTTCCACGGCGAAGTTGTGGGAACGTCCGATGTCATCACCTTCCAGGGCCAGTCGGTCACAGAACTGCGGACTGCTTTCAGGGACTCGGTTGATGAATATCTGAAGTTCTGCGCCGAACGCGGGCGGTTGCCTGATCCTCCGTCCGATGCAAAGGCTCAGGAACGCAGCGGAGCAACGGGCCCTCTGTAACTTTAATTTTTCCCAAGGTTCTCCGCGTTTTGAATCAACTGCCACACCCGTTGCGGGCCGATGGGTGGCTCGGTGACCTCGACGCCCAGCGGCAGCAGTGCATCGGCCACGGCGTTGCCCACGGCGGTGAAGGCCCCGACGGTGCCGGCCTCGCCCACCCCCTTGACGCCTCCCTCGGTGAAGGGGGACGGAGTTTCGGTGTGCAGGGTCTGGATAGCGGGAACGTCAGGGGCAATCGGGACCAAGTAGTCCATGAGGGTGCCGGTGAGCAGTTGGCCGGATTCGCTGTAGACCAATTCTTCGTGCAGCGCGTTGCCGATGCCCAAGGCTATGCCGCCCACCACCTGCCCGTCGACGATTACATGGTCGATGATAGTGCCACAGTCTTCGACGCAGAAATACTGCTCTACCTTCACCGTCCCCGTTTCCGGGTCGATCCGCGTCACTGCCAGGTGAGCGCCGTGGCCGAAGGTCTGGTGCGGCGGATCGAAGGTGCGAGTGGATTGCAGGCCCCGCTCAATGTTTTCGGGCAAGGAAACAATGCGCGAAGCGTCGTGGGCCGCCGCGGCCACGGCGGCGAATGAGACGCGGCGGGATGGGTCGTCCGTAGCATAGATTTGTCCGTCGGCGATTGCCAACTCTTCTCCCTCGCCTTCCAGGAAGAAGCGGGCGATCTCGGTGGCCTTGCGCCGGATGTCCTGCACCGCCAGACGGATGGCCCCGCCGGTGCTGACCGCGCTGCGGCTGACCCCGGTTCCGGCGCCGAAGGGAGTGGCGTCGGTATCTCCCTCCAGAATTTTGACCGTTTCGTAGGGCACGCCCAGCTCGCGGGCGACCAGGCTGGCGAAAACGCTGTCGTGGCTCTGGCCAGTGGACTTGGCGCTGACCGCCACCAGCACGTTGCCGCCGGCATCCACTCGAATGGCGGCCGAGTCGTAGGCGGGCAACCCGAAAACGCCCCGCCTCCGGTAGTCCTGTGAGCCGGTGCTGGAATGCTCCACGAAGCAGCAGATGCCGATGCCGGCCAGTTCGCCCCGCTCCCGTGCTTCGGCCTGTGCCGCCCGCAATTTTGCATACCCGGAAGATTCCAGCAGCTTTACCAGCGTGTCCGGGTAGTCTCCGCTGTCATAGAGCCGGCCCGCCGATGTGTTGAAAGGCTGGTCCTGCGGCTGGATAAAGTTCTTCATACGGACATCCGCCGGGTCCAGCCCCAACTCGGCGGCTACCATGTCCATAACCCGTTCAATTACGAACACGCCCTGCACCGTGCCAACACCCCGGTAGGCGGCCCCAGGGCACTTGTTGGTGAGGATGCCATAGGCGTCGCAGCGGAAGTTGTCTATCCGGTATTGGCCGATGATGGACTGCCCCGCCGTCATCGGCTCCAGTCCCGCCGACGTGGGCCCGAGGGTGTGCGCACCCTGGTCCACCAGGACCCGCGAGCGTACGCCAAGAACCCTGCCGTCGCTGTCCGCAGCCACCGACACGTCAATCACCATTTCGTGAGCGTGGCCGCAGGCCAGCAGGTTCTCCATGCGGTCCTCGACCCACTTGACCGGCCGGTCAATCTTGCGCGACAGAAAGGCCAGGATGATGCTCTCCGGGTAGGCTGCCCCCTTGATTCCGAACTCGCCGCCCACATCCGGCGAGATGACCCGCACCGCGTGTTGCGGCAAGCCCATGACGTTGGAGATGGTGGTGCGCACCAAGTGGGGCGAGCGGCATGAGGCCCAAACTGTCAGCCGGTCCTGCCCTTGGTCGTAGTTGGCGATGACGCCCCGGGCTTCCACGGGAATGGCGGTCTGCCGGGGGAAGCGGAAGGTCTTCTCCAGCAACAAATCGGCGTGAGCGAAGGCTGTGTCCGTGTCGCCGCCGCCAAACTCGCGATGAAAAACGATATTGTCGTCCATCCCGGCGTGGATAACCGGCGCATCCGGCGCCAGGGCCTGCTCCACGCCCCCGACGACCGGCAGCAGTTCGTACTCCACTATAACCGCCTCGGCCATGTCCTGAGCGGCGTGGGGAGAGACAGCGGCCACTGCGACGATGGGGTCGCCAACGAAGGTCACTTTGCCCGGTGGCATCGGAAACCGGTCGTAGGGGCGGGCGAAATCGCTGGATCCGGGGGCTGCCGGGCGAATCGGATTCACGTATGGCAGCACTTCATCGGGGGTAATGACACCGATGGCGCCGGGAACTTTCAACGCCTCTTCGACGTTGATTGACTTGATGTTGGCGTGAGCAACCTCGCTGCGCACGAAGGCGGCGTAGCACATTCCCGGCAGCTTGATGTCGTCCAGGAACTGTCCGCGCCCCCGAACCATGCGGGCCAACTCATGGCGGGTTACATCTTCGTGAATAACCATCGCGCGCTCCTTTCAGGTTTTGCCTGGAACTTCGGATATTCGGAAGGTATCAGGCTATCGTTGGCGTCGAAAAAAACGCCATACAGGACAAGAGAATCCGGGCAGCACATCTCCACCGTCGAACACATCATCCTCGATCAAAGTCACAGGTTCAGCGTTGGGCTGGTAGACGGTAAAAGTAGAGTACTGCGGGTCGGCTACTACTGCCAGCCGCGAGCCGTAGCTGAGCCACATATACGCTTTGGCCGCCATTTCAGGGTTGGAATTGCTGGGAGACTTGACCTCTACTACCAAGTCGGGGGCCATTTCCGGGTAGCCCTGAGTGCCTTCTGGGATGCGGCCCGGAGCAAACCAGGCGACATCTGGGGCGCGTACGGTGTCGGGGTCTCGTTCCAGCCGGTAGCCGGGTTCGCCGGTGCGGCCAATTCCATAGTCGTTGGTCTCGGCATAGGTGCCTATTAACGTTGATATTCTAAACACGACGATGGCATGAGGGTCTCCTGGCGCCATTTTCGGTACTAACACTCCCCGGATAAGTTCATACCGCTGGCCTTCCCCTTTGGGAAGCCGCAGCAATTCATCGGCGGTCATCAACTTTTGTTTCGTGGGCGTCATATTACACAGTCCAAAGTCAGCGCTGTCGGCGAAAGAGCCGCCAGACTGGGGTGGAGAAACCGGGCAGCAGGTCGCCGCCCTCTAATACATCATCCTCGGTGAGGGTGACCGGCTCAACGTTGGGCCGGTGGACAATGACGGTGGTGTTCTCGGGGTTGAGCACCCACGATTGCTGCGATCCGTAGCAAAGCCACATTGCCGCTTTGGCCGCCATCTCTGCGTTGGAGTTGCTGGGCGACTTGACCTCCACGGCCAAGTCGGGGGCCAGTTCCGGGTAACCCTGAGTGCCTTCAGGTATGCGGCCCGGCGCAATCCAGGCCACGTCGGGGGCGCGCACCGTGTCGGGGCCACGCTCCAGCCGGTAGCCGGGTTCGCCGCTTCGGACAACCCCATGATCGTTGTCCTCGGCGTAGTTGCCAACCAGAATAGTAGTCCGGGCTACGGCGTGACCGTGCGGGTCTCCGGTCGGCATTTTCTCTACCAGCACTCCCCGGATAAGCTCATAGCGTTTGCCCTCCCCTCTGGGGAGCCGCAGCAACTCATCGGCGGTCATCAGCTTTTGTTTTGTGGTCGTCATATTACACAGTCCAAAGTCAGCGCTGTCGGCGAAAGAGCCGCCAGACCGGGGTTGAGAAACCGGGCAGCAGGTCGCCGCCCTCCGATATATCATCCTCGGTGAGGGTGACCGGTTCAACGTTGGGCCGGTGGACAATGACGGTGGTGTTCTCGGGGTTGAGCACCCACGATTGCTGCGATCCGTAGCAAAGCCACATTGCCGCTTTGGCCGCCATCTCGGCGTTGGAGTTGCTGGGCGACTTAACTTCCACGGCCAAGTCGGGGGCCAGTTCCGGGTAACCTTGAGTGCCTTCGGGAATGCGGCCCGGCGCAATCCAGGCCACGTCGGGGGCGCGAACGGTGTCGGGGCCACGCTCCAGCCGGTAGCCGGGTTCGCCGCTTCGGACAACTCCATAGTCGTTGTCCTCAGAGTAAGTAAATATCAAACTAGAAGTTCGGGCTACCGAGTCACCGTGCGGGTCTCCGGTCGGCATTTTCTCTACCAGCACTCCACGGATAAGCTCATAGCGTTTGCCTTCCCCTCTGGGAAGCCGCAGCAATTCATCGGCGGTCATCAACTTTTGTTTCGTGGCCGTCATATTACACAGTCCAAAGTCAGCGCTGTCGGCGAAAGAGCCGCCAGACCGGGGTGGAGAAACCGGGCAGCAGGTCGCCGCCATCCAGCACGTCGCCCTCGGTGAGAGTGACCGGCTCAACGTTGGGCCGGTGGACAATGACGGTGGTGTTCTCGGGGTTGAGCACCCACGATTGCTGCGATCCGTAGCAAAGCCACATTACCGCTTTGGCCGCCATCTCAGCGTTGGAGTTGCTGGGCGACTTGACCTCCACGGCCAAGTCGGGGGCCAGTTCCGGGTAGCCCTGCGTGCCGACAGGTATGCGGCCAGGGGCGATCCAAGCCACGTCGGGGGCGCGAACAGTGTCGGGGCCACGCTCCAGCCGGTAGCCGGGTTCGCCTACGCGAGTCACTCCGTAACCGCTGTCGAAAGTATATTGGGTCAGGAAGTAGGAAGTAAGGGCCGCTGTGTCACCGTGCGGGTCTCCGGTCGGCATTTTCTCTACCAGCGCTCCACGGATAAGCTCATAGCGTTTGCCTTCCCCTCTGGGAAGCTGCAGCAACTCATCCGCGGTCATCAACTTTTGTTTCGTGGCCGTCATATTACACAGTCCAAAGTCAGCGCTGTCGGCGAAAGAGCCGCCAGACCGGGGTTGAGAAACCGGGCAGCAGGTCGCCGCCCTCCAGCACGTCGTCTTCTGTGAGAGTGACCGGCTCAACGTTGGGCCGGTGGACAATGACGGTGGTGTTCTCGGGGTTGAGCACCCACGATTGCTGCGATCCGTAGCAAAGCCACATTGCCGCTTTGGCCGCCATCTCGGCGTTGGAGTTACTGGGCGACTTAACTTCCACGGCCAAGTCGGGGGCCAGTTCCGGGTAACCCTGCGTGCCTTCGAGGACGCGGCCCGGCGTAATCCACGCCACGTCAGGCGCGCGTACGGTGTCAGGGCTTCTTTCCAGCCGGAAGCCGGTATCTCCGGTGGCGATTTCGCCGTAGTCATTGGATATGGAATAGTGGGACAGAGCGTAGGAAGTCAGCGCCACTACAACACCGTGAGGGTATCCGGGAGCCATTTTTTTAAGCAACACCCCTCTGAGAAGCTCGTGCCGGTTGCCGTCTTCAGGCAGCCGCAGCAATTCATCGGCGGTCATCAACTTTTGTTTTGTGGTCATTTCACACCGCTTCGGCCTTTTTCGTGGTGGAGCCTAGGCAAAATCGTAGCGCTGTGGAAAGGTTGAAGCTGCTAGACCGTTCCGGTCTTGACGATGGCCTGGATTATCGGCGCGTAGCCGGTGCAGCGGCAGATGTTGCCGCCGATGCCGGTGCGCACTTCGCTTTCCGTTGGGTTAGGGTTGTCCCGCAGGAGGGCGTAGGCGGTCATCAGGAATCCGGGGGTGCAGAAACCGCATTGGAGAGCGTGATTGTCTTGGAATGCCGCTTGCAGCGGATGCAGTTCGTCGCCGTTGGCCAGACCCTCGACGGTCATCAGAGACGCCCCGTCGGCCTGCACCGCCAGCAGCAGGCAGGAGCGGACAGCCTCGCCGTCCACCAAGATGGTGCAAGCGCCGCAAACGCCGTGCTCGCAGCCCAAGTGCGTGCCCGTAAGGTCGAGTTCCTGCCGCAGAAAGTCGGCCAGAGTGAGCCGTGGCTCCACTCGCCCTGTATACTCCCTGCCGTTCACCGTCATTTTGATGTCTATCAGCGGTGTCATGGTGCGTCCTCCCTCCGAGCGTTACTTGCGGGGCGTTACTTGACCGGCAGGGGCGTCTCCCCACGCGCTTCAGCTTGAACAGGCGTCTTCCAATGCCCGGCGAGCCATGACCGCGCTCACTTCCTTGCGGTATTGGGCGGATGCGTGTATGTCTGAGCCCGGAGTCACTGCCTCCGACACCAACGCCGCCGCCTCGCGCCGCGCACCGTCGTCCACCACGCGGCCCACCAACGCCGCCTCCGCAGCGGGCATCCGGGCCGGAGCGTCCCCAACGGCGAACATGGTGATGCGCGCCTCTTGGCAAATGCTGCCCTCGTCCATACGAAGCATAGCTACGGCGCCCACCAGCGCGAAGTCGCCGTCGCGTCGGCTCACCTCCCGGAAGCCCCAACGCCAGCCGTCGCCCTGCAACAGGGGCAGCCGGACCTGGGTGAGCAACTGTTCCGGCGCAAGGGAAGTAATCAGCGGGGCGAAAGCGAAATCGGCGGCGGCCACCGTCTGCGATCCGTTCCTGTCGTTGATCACAAACTCGGCCTCCAGCGCGGTACACAACGCCGGCAACTCGGCGGCGGGGTCGGCGTGGGCCAGGCTGCCCCCGATGGTGCCCCGGTTGCGTATCTGGAAGTGACCGATGTGGGATATGGCGGCGGTCATCATGGGGAAAGCGCCCTGAATCACATCGGAGCGTTCAAGCTGCCGCTGCCGGGTGAGCGCTCCCACGGTTATCACGCCGTCGGCGGCGGTTATTCCGGCAAGGCTGGCGACCCGGTTGATATCGATGACCACGGCGGGCCGCACCAGCCTCAGGTTCATCATGGGCATCAAGCTCTGCCCCCCTGCCAGCGCCTTGGCGTCGGGGCCGTGCTGCGCCAGCAGCTCCAGCGTTTCTTCCAAAGTGGCCGGGGCAAAGTAATCGAACTTGGCTGGCTTCATCTGACACAGCCCCTAACGTAAGAGTGGGTTCACCGTAGAGTTTACCGCAAAAGATGACAAGAATTTCGATTGGAGCAGGGGCCGGTATTACCGGCGAATCCGGCCGACCCCGAAGCCACCGGCGAAACCGAGAAGCCCCCCAATGATGGCAGTAACTACTTCGTAGGTCTCCCGAATTCCGAAAAAGACGATAAGTCCTACGGCAGCGGCCAGAATGAGAGTGCCAAACCAAGCCGCCAGCCACCGCTCCGATCTCCCGGCTTTGTGAGCGCGTAGGGCTGCGTTCTCCCGGTTGTCCAGTACCTGCGTGATATGCTCTGAGGTAATCCTTTCGCTTATCGGGTCCTGTATTGGCCCAGATATTCCCACCGACAAACCCAGAGTGCTTCCAATGCGTCGCTGATGCTCGGAAGGGAGATTACCGAGAAATTCATCAGGAAGCATAGCCTCAATGTTATCGTCGTCTGATTCATTGGCGTGTGGGTTTTGCGGTGTGATTTGATTTTCGTCTTCAGACATTGTTGCTATACTCGTTCGCCGTGAACGTGTTTGCGATCGAGTCGGCTAAGGCGTCGTTTAATTGTTGCCGGACGGTGTAAGTGATGTAGCTGGCCATCATGGCGGACAACAGTTTATTCGCCTGATTCCAGTTGATGATGCGGCGTTGCAACAGGTCGTGAACCGCCTCAATGCCATCATCGAATATTTGCTCCGGGGACTTGTTAGCCTCCCAATTCTGTCGCCAAGTGTCCCCGGAAGTCCACTTCCGGCCAACCCGTTTTCTGGTTTCGCTGGACTTCGGGATGGATAACACTTTGCTCCTCTCTTGCGCCACAATAAAGTTTTGCTGACTGCTGCTGTACAGTACTACATCCATGACTGGATTAGATATATGGAGCAGTTTAGTTCACCGCGTCCACCTAAATCTGGTACTCCGGGCGGCGGAGCAGTTGCCGGGCTATGAGCAGGCGCATGACCTCGTTGGTGCCTTCGCCGATAATCATCAGGGGGGCGTCTCGGTAGTAGCGCTCCACCGGCGACTCCTTGATGAAGCCGTAGCCGCCGTGGACGCGCATCGCCTCCATTGTAACCTCTCCGCAGACCTCGCTGGCGAAGAGCTTGGCCATTCCCGATTCTAGGTCTATTCGCCCGCCCTCGTCCTTCTTGGCGGCGGCGTCGTAGACCAGCAGGCGGGCCGCCTGGATCTTGGTGGCCATGTCGGCCAGCTTGAGCTGGATGGCCTGGTGTTCGGCGATGGGCTTCCCGAAGGTCTGCCGCTGCTGGGCGTAGCGGATGGCAGCGTTGAAGGCGGCTTGCGCCACGCCCACGGCGCGGGCGGCGACGTTGATGCGCCCGGTTTCCAGACCGCTCATCACTTGACCGAAACCGGCGCCTTCCCCTTCGCCAATCAGGTTCTCGGCGGGGATGGCGTAGTTGTTGAAATTGAGCTCCACGGTGTCCAGGCCCCGGTAGCCCAGCTTGTCCAGGTCGCGGCCCACCTCGAAGCCGGAACCTGGCTCGCCCCGCTCCATCACGAAGGCGCTCAGGCCCCGGTGACGCGGCTCGGCGTCGCGGTCGGTGCGGGCCAGCAGACAGAACATATCGCCGTACCGCCCATTGGTGATGAACATCTTGGAGCCGTTGATGATGTATTCCTCGCCGTCCTTGATGGCGGTGGTCTGGAGATTGGCGACATCGGTGCCGCCGCCCGGCTCGGTCAGGGCCAGCCCGCCCCGCTTGCGCCCGGAGGCCAGGTCGGGCAGGAACTTTTGCCTCTGTTCCTCTGTGCCGTAGTGGGTAATCACGTAGGTCAGGATGTGATGCGTGCCGATGGCCCCGCTGAGGCTCATCAGGCCTTGGCTCAGTTCCTCGAAGATGCTGGCGAAGGTGATGTAGTCCAGCCCCATCCCGCCGTACTCTTCCGGCACGGTGATGCCGAACAGCCCCAGCTCCTTCATCTGGTCAATCAGGTCGTGAGGCACCCGGTCTTCGCGGTCCAGCTCGGCGGCCACCGGCTCCACCTCGCGGCGCACGAAGTCGCGCACCAAGCTGACAATCTGGGAACGGGCCTCTGCGGATGTTGCTGCCACGGTTTGCTCCTTCGTTCTGTTTCGCCACAATCAACACAGTGATTATAGCGATTTCTCTGATATATCTCTCTGCGCTCTTTGTGGTCATTTATCAGGCTGATTCGCCGCGCCGGGAGTGGGGCTGCCGACAGTCTGAAAGCCGCCGGCGCCATCCGGCACGCGGGCGTAGCTCTGGCCTTCCCCGGCCTGGCCCTCGGCCCAATCCACCGAATCCATCAAGTCGCCGCCCGCCGTCCAGATGCCCAACTCCTCATCGCCGCCCAGAGCAAACCCGGGCCAGCCGCCTTTGTCCAACACAATTTGCAAGTATCCGCCCGGTGGGATAACAAAGTCGGACGGGAAGGCTACCCGCTTGCCAACATCCGTCAGGTCGTCCGCCACAACAAAGTTAGCCAGGGCCAGATAGGAGTCGGATGAATTGTAAAGCTCGAACCAGTCCAGTGGATCCCCCTTGGCGGCTATCTCGTTGATGACTAGGCTCACGTCCGCCTGATCTGTGGTGGCCCTGCCTTCGCCTTCGCTTTTGCCGTCCGGGGGGAGCGGCGGCGCGCCGAACCCGAAGACGCCGGAGAAGTGGCCTGAGATGGGAGAGCCCGGGTCCGTGTCGGCCTCAATTAACTCCAGCCGGCCGGACGTAAAGGGAGTGAATGTGTCCGGCGCGGAGGTGCCGGCCGGAATGGACCACACCCCGCCTGCAATTTTGTCCTCGCCGATGACCAATGCGGCGCCGGCGGTCAACCGTTCCTGCGGCAGCGCCAAGGTTAATCCCCCAATAGAACCGTCCGGCTCAAGTTTAAGAACGGTGATGGACGCCGTATCGGCAACGCTGGGCAGCAGGCGGCTTTCCTCCGGTCCGGCGACTCCGGCAATCACCCCCGCGCCCGCCACGGGCTCTTCCGTTCCGTTGAGCAGCAAAAAAGTGACCGCCCCTTCGCCAAAGGGATTGGCCCGGACGTTAGACCCCCAAGCAGTCTCAAAGCGCACTTCTAAAGCGCCGGACTCTGACCCGCCGGAAGGCGCGGCGGCCGGTTCGGGCGCAGGCCATTCCGGCGGCTCCGGCGTGATGTCGTCCAGGATTTCCGCCCGCCGCTTCTTGATGAACTGCCGCACCCGTTCCGCATCGGCAGCGGCGGCGGCCCTGGTTTTGTGCAAGCCATTCTGCTGCACGATGGTGGCCATTTCGTCAACGCTTGCCAGCAGGTCCTCTTCGTTCCAGACGGTATCCAGCAATTCTTTCAGGCGGCTGACGTATTTCGTGCGCCAGTCGGGGTTGTTGTACAGCCGGTTGGGGATGGCCGTGAGAGCCAACACTGACGGCGGCGGATTGCTGATGTCGTCAAAGGGGTTGGGATCGTCCTTCAGGTGGAAAGTGTCATCTACGCCCCAAGGCATGAACACAAAAGGGCCGTCCGGCTCCCGGTAGAACTGGTAGTTGTTGCGGTCACCGGCATAGCCGTCCCAATGGCCCACCAGCACTTCCGTGGCCCAGAAGGACAGGAAGCGGTCGAGGTCTACGATGGCGGCCAGGGCTTCCAAGCCGGTTCCGGAGGGATCTTGCAGGGCGGACACTACGGCGTCAATGTCCGACCAGTCATCGGCGTCTTCGTTGGTCTTCTTTTCAATGGTGCCGCGAAATTCAGGGGTGAAATCGCTGACCGTTCCCTCGTAGAGGTTGCCCTCAACGCTGGCAAAGTGGCGCGCTAGGAAGGGGGGCTTGATTTCCTCCAAGTGAACGTACAAGCCCAGGTTCTTCCCATTTACCGAAACCGTGGCGAAGCTGCATCGGGACGACGGCAGACCGGCGGCGGCAAAAATTTGGTGAGCCAGACAGGTGTTGACCATTGAGGCGTCCTGAATGCTGTTGTTCAAGGTCATACGCTCAATGACGCCGCCCAGGGTCTGACCGTCTGCATATTTGTCGAAGCGGAGCTTGAGGGATGGTTTGGTGTCGCTTTGGGAGCCAATGAACCCCTTTTTGCGGACGCCGACTTCGGTATGAGTTTCGCCGTCTACGGTCACCTTGCCCGGGAACCAGGTGTAGATGTTGGCGAAGGGTTGAGAGAGTCCGTATTCCTCGATTTCGGCCATCAAATCCCCGAATGTCCGGGTCTGATGGCGCAGAGTGTCCCAGTCCTCGGGAGCGATTTCAATAACGATGTTCAGTACCCGGTCGAGGGTGAAATAGGCGTCGCTGGGATCGGCTCTCCCGGTTTCCTCAGTGGCCGGCGTCGGCGCAGGAGCGGGAGCCGTGGGCGAAGGCGCCGGCGACTCCGTTGCGGCTACCGTAGCCGCCGGGACAGTGGTGGGCATCGGTGCTCCGGTGGTTATTGCGGGCGGAGTGGGCGCGGCATCCGGCCCGCAGCCGACGGCTGACGCCGCCAGCGCGATAACGAACAGCACGCCCACGATCATTCGGGCCAGAATCAATAGCGGAGTTCCTTCTAGCGCGCGGGCGAGTGTGCGGGGTTTAATCATCTTGCAACGCCGCTTGCGCCGCGGCCAGCCGGGCCACGGGAACACGGAAGGGAGAGCAACTCACGTAGTCCAAGCCCACCTCGTGGCAGAAGGCGACGCTGCGGGGGTCGCCGCCGTGCTCGCCGCAGATGCCGATTTCTAGGTCGGGGCGCACCTTCCGGCCTGCGCGAACCCCCATTCGCACCAGCTCACCCACGCCGTCGCGGTCGATGCTTTCGAAGGGATCGCCGGGCAGCACTCCCTCGTTGATATAGTTGCGCAGGAACTTACCCTCGGCGTCGTCGCGGCTGAAGCCGTAGGTCATCTGGGTCAGATCGTTGGTGCCGAAACTGAAGAATTCCGACTCTTGGGCTATCGGCCCGGCAGTGAGGGCAGCGCGGGGCGTTTCAATCATCGTGCCGAACTTGTAATGCACCTCGACGCCCATCCGTTCCTGCGCTTCGGCGGCGACGCGGGTCAGGTCGGCCCGCAGGCGGCGCATCTCCTCCACGTCCACGGTCAGCGGAACCATGATTTCCGGGTTCACCACCAGCCCTTCAGCGACCAGTTGCGCCCCGGCGGTTATGATGGCGTCCACCTGCATCCGGTAGATGGCTGGGAACGAGAGACCCAGGCGGCAACCGCGATGCCCCAGCATCGGGTTGGTTTCCCGCAGCGAGTCCACCCGTTGCAGGAACGATTCTTTTTCCGCAATTGTTTCGCTGGGCGCCCCGGTAGCGCGGAGGGTCGCCAACTCGGTGAGCAGTTCGTCGTAGGGCGGCAGGAACTCGTGCAGCGGCGCGTCCAGCAGGCGTATGATCACCGGGCGGCGCGACATAACGCGCAGGATGCCGCGGAAGTCGTTGGTTTGCAACCGGCGCACCTGGTCCAGCGCCCGGTAAAACTCGATAACCTCCGATGGTATGTCGGACACATCCGGGTTCATAAAGGGATTGGACAGCGGATCTATGTGGCGGTCCTCATGTTCCCGGCGCCACTCCTCGGCGGCCTCCGAGTTCAGCAGCATCTGGCGCACGGCCGGCAGGCGGTGGGGATCGAGGAACATATGCTCGGTGCGGCACAGCCCGATGCCTTCAGCGCCCATGATGATGGCCTGCCGGGCATCGGCCGGGGTGTCGGCGTTGGCCATTACCCCCAGCTTGCGCGTCTCGTCGGCCCAGCCCAAGAGCTCGCTGGCCTCCGGCAAATCTTCCAGCCGCGGGTTCACCGTTGCCAGTTCCCCGGTATACACCCGCCCCAGAGCGCCGTCTATGCTGATGCGGTCGCCCTCGCGGAGAGTGTGTCCGTTGCCGCTCATTTCCTGGAGTTCCAAGTCAACCTGCATCCCTTCGCAGCCGACGATGCAGGGCTTGCCCAGACCGCGGGTCACCACGGCGGCGTGGCTGGTCACCCCGCCCCGGCTGGTCACCACCCCAGCGGCGGCGATGATGCCGTGTATGTCGTCGGGCTTGGTTTCGGGGCGGACCAGTATGACCCGCTCGCCGCGGCGGGCCAGGTCTTCGGCCATGTCGGCGTCGAAGCAGACCTTGCCGGAGGCGGCCCCCGGCGACGCGCCCGCGCCGGTGGCAACCAGCCGCTCCGCCAGTTCGCCCGGCGCAAGGCCGGCGGCGAACTGCGGCACCAGCAGTTGGGTGATTTCCTCCGGGTCTACCCGGTTTAGGGCCTGTTCCCGGTCAATCATGCCTTCGCGGACCATATCCACCGCCGTCTTGACCGACGACAGCGGGGTGCGCTTGGCGTTGCGCGTTTGCAGCAGGTAAAGGCGGCCCTCTTCGATGGTGAACTCAACGTCTTGAACGTCGCGGTAGTGCTGTTCCAGGTTTGAGGCCAGACGCAACAGTTCCTCCGACCGCTCCGGCATCGCGCCGGCCAAGGCCGACAGAGGTTCGGGGGTGCGCACACCAGCCACCACGTCCTCGCCCTGCGCGTTAACCAAGAACTCGCCGTACATCATTTCCCCAGGAACGGGACGGCGGCCGGTGGAGGGGTCCCGGGTGAACAGCACGCCCGTGCCGCTGGTTGGGCCGAGGTTGCCGTACACCATGCCCATGATGGTCACGGCGGTGCCCATGTCATGGTCGATGCCATACTGGTTGCGGTAGACGAAGGCGCGAGAATTGTTCCAGCTACGGAACACTGCCTCCACCGCGCCGAAAAGCTGCTCCCAAGGGTCGTCGGGCGGCGGCGCACCGGCGGACTCGCGGGCAATGTCCTTGAAGTCCCGGACCACAGCCTGCAACTGCGCGGCGCTGAGCTGATAGTCCAGCTCCACCCCAGCGCTCGCCTTGTGGCCTGCCAAACACTCCTCGAAGGACTCCGGGGCCACTTCCTGCACCACTTCCGCATATATCTGGATGAAGCGGCGGTAGGCGTCCCATGCCGGACGCCGGTCGCCCATCATCGCCCCCAGTCCCTCGACGATTTCGTCGTTGATGCCCAGGTTCAGGATGGTGTCCATCATGCCGGGCATGGAGATGCGGGCGCCGGAGCGCACCGACACCAGCAGCGGGTTGGCCGACGAGCCGAACCGGTGCCCGATGGACTCCTCCAGCTCGGCGACGCGCTCGCGGACGGTTCCGGCCAGCCCCTCGGGCAGCGTATACCCACCGGCCAGATAGTCGCGGCAGACCTGGGTGGTGATGACGAACCCCGGAGGAACCGGCAGTCCCAGCCGGGTCATCTCACAAAGATTGCTTCCCTTGCCGCCGAGGAGGTCCGCCATCGAGGCGTCCCCCTCGCTGAACCGGTAGACTAACTTCGCTGCCTGAGCTTGAGCAACCATAGGCTGGATACCCCTCCAAGACCTTCAGATTCCCCGGCTTTTCCTCCGCACAGCCCTCCTTTCACGCACAAACCGGTCTTTCATTATACCCGACGGCGTCGGGCAAGGAAATTTGGCCGCGTCGGAACTATAGGGCCTTTTCATTCTCGCCATGCCCTTTTTTCCCTTCGCCCTGAGCCTGTCGGGGGCTGTCCGCCCGTGGTTCGACAGGCTCACCACGAACGGACTCTCCCACAACTCCAGAGAATGAAAAGGCCCTGGAAGTGCGCCCAGGACGATTGCAAAGTAATTGTCTGAACCGGGATTTACAGGATTTTGGGATTTTCAGGATATGGCCAATCCTGGGCATCCTTTAATCTTGATAATCCTGGTTCAGACAATTGCCGCTGGTCAAAGACTTTGCAATCATCCTGGAAGTGCGCCGGTTCGCAGTTGACGTCCTTTCCTAGTGGTGTGTATCGTTGGGGCGGCAACCCGTGTTCACGGAAGCGGGCAACTCATTTTATAAGGATCCTGGAGTGTTATCCCTGAGAAAAACGGCAATCCTAGCCACTGGTCTTGCATTGATGGTCATAGCTGGCCTGATGTTTGGCTGGCTGGCCGTCGACCGGGCGCAAGGAGATAGCCCGGCCCAATCGACCCCTGAACGCATAGCTGGGCACGAAGTGCTGGATATGAGGAACAGCGACAACACCGCCTGCTACTCCGATGATGTGCCTACCATCGTCTTGAGGGCGAGCGCATCAACCCAAGAGAACCTGCTCTCCAGTGATGCCCCCAATCTTGGCGCCATCCAGCGGGGCCTGCGAAGTGCAGGCTTCCCGGAGGGAACTAGGATTAGCCTGGTGGGGCCGGGGATTACTGCGGAGATGGTGTCGAAGGAGCAGGCCAGGTGGAACTCGATCCGGGAAGCCAACGGCTGCATCCAATTCGGCGGCCCCCGGAATTCGGAGGTAATCCAGACCAGTGGAGCGGCGCGACCCTCGTACGTGGGCTACATCGACCCCGGATACTCCTCGATGGTGGACTCGGAAATCGGCCCATACACCGACCACAACGCCCAGAGCGTCATCCTGGAAGCCCCCGGATCGGGAGCTCGCAGTCGAACTTCAGCGCGTTCCTCAACAATGGATTTACCAACGCGCCCCGGGGAGACCTGCTCCAGAATGGTCTAATATTCGACGGCGAAGATGGCGGCGTGGTGTGGACCGACGAGGCCCACGGCTTGTCGCCGAGGTACTACAGCATGAGTTACCAGGCGAGCCACGATTACTACTTGACCATATCGTACACCAACGACGAGTGGTGGCTGTGTGCCTCCGACAGGACGGTGGGGCCAAGCACATATGAGTGCGTCATGTCTCCCGACACCGATGGGACCAGACTGTGGGGCGGAGATAACACAAGCGTCTGGTTTGAAAACCAGAACAGTAACTTCACATGGTATCAAGGATTCACCAATCCGGTGGTAGCGCACACGGCAAGGAACTACGTCAACGGCGTCTCTAGCAATTGGAGCAGGGAGGTGCAAGAGACCACGTGGTGCGGCAGCGATTTGCCGGACACGCACGATGCCATATCCGGCACCCTGGTGAACAATGGCACGGCGGAGTTCCACCTGCATCGCGTGCCGCTGCTATGTCCATAAGGAGTGCCTAACGGCCCGCAAACGCACCACCCCAAAGATGAACCCCGCTGGACATCAGCGGGGTTCAAGCTTGTCACCACCCCCTTTCCAGCTCACCCCAGATCCTAACACCCCGCAGACCGCCACAATCCCTGCCCTCCCAGCATCACCACCGCACTCCCCAGGGCCTTTTCATTCTCTGGAGTTGTGGGAGAGTCCGTTCGTGGTGAGCCTGTCGAACCACGGGCGGACAGCCCCCGACAGGCTCAGGGCGAAGGGAAAAACATGGGCATGGCGAGAATGAAAAGGCCCTGGTCGGAACTGGGCCACCCATGAGCAAAGAATTCCCCCTCCCTTGAGAGAGGGTTAGGGTAAATTCCCACGCAATAAGCGCCCTAAATTTCCCGAAAGACCGGCTCCGGGTCCTCCAGGTAGAACTTGTTCTGCCACAGCTCATCCATCAGCCCCTGCTCTTCATCGGTCAGCGGCGGAGTGTCCACTGCGGCGGTGTACTCCCGCAGATCGTCCATCTTGGTAAAGTTGGGCAGCACCGATACAATCTGCGGCTTCTTCAGCACGAACTGGATGGCCGACTGCGCCATGGTGCGGGTATCTTCCTGGACGAGGAACTGGACCCGCTGAACCTTCGCCAGCGCCTCGCGCATCCACTCGGCGCGGCGGTGGGCGCGGTGGTCCGACTCGTCGAACGCCGGCACCTCGGTGAACTCGCCCGTCAGCGTGTTGGAGGCGTGAGGCACCCGCGACAGCAGCCCAATCCCGCACTCCTCGGCGATGGGGAAGAAGTCAATGGCCGGCTCCTGCTCTAGGATGCTGTAGATGATTTGCAGGCTGTCCACCTGCCGCTCCCGCATCGACTTTTCGCCCTCCTCGAACCAGCCGATGTCCGGCCCCAAGGCGACGCCGAAGTGCCGAATCTTGCCCTCGAACTTGAGCTGCTCCAGGACCTCGAAAAGCTCATCGCGTTCCAGTGCGTCCACCCGCGGGTTGTGAATCTGGTAGAGGTCAATGTAGTCGGTGTCGAGGCGCCGCAAGCTCTGCTCGCAAGCGAACTTCACGAATTCGCGGTCGAACTTCTGCGGGCGTTCCCGGTGGCCGTCGCGGGGCGCTGGGTCGTAGATGTCGTAGCCGAACTTGGTGGCGATGACGATGTCGTTGCGCTTGTGGCCCAGCACTTGGGCCAGAATTTCCTCGCCGTATCCGTCGCCGTAGGTGTCGGCGGTGTCGAAGAAGTTCACGCCCAGCTCCACCGCGTTCTCCAGCAGCGCGGCCCGCTCGGCCTCCTCAATGCGCCCCCACCAGTTGGTGGCAACGGTCCACACCCCAAACCCCACTTCCGAAAGAACAAGATCAGTTCGCGGCATTTGTCGAAATTTCATGATGGTCAACCTCGAATGTGTTGGAATGCCAGTTAGCCGACAGCGGGATGAAATTCCCGCACTGATTGAGTTAAGGCTATTGCGGTATCGGCGTCGCCCGCTTGATAACCGAAAATACCAGCGTGAGATGGGTCGCTCCCTTGTCCCAGGACCTTGAAGCTCAATTGAACGCCCTCGGCCATTCTGCCGGATTGTTCCACATTCAGCACAGCGAATCTCCCGTTGGCACTGACGCGAAACCCCTTACTGCTGAGGGCCTGCTGTACCCCCGAGATCTGAATTGGTCTTTCTGACCCGTGAAAATGCTCCAGCCAGTTCGTTGAAAGGTAGTTTTCTCCCAAGCGTAAGGAAAATGCCCCCAGTAGGGGCCTGTCATTGCGAATTGTGCGAGGAGAACAGTATCGGGCTACATGGTGCTCCGGGCGTAGAATCCTTTCCCCTACTGCTTGGGACGCCAAACAAACAACCCCTTTTTCACCAACGCCTCGGTTAGAATCGCGCGCTCGCCGACTTTATTTCGCTCCTTCATCTCGACAAACTCGCCCTGATCGTCGGTCGCTGAGAATACCATGCGGTCAGCGTCAAGATACCAGATACCGATGACGCCCTTGTCGGAAAACCGCCACTCGCCGACAATCCAGCCATCAGGCGAACATGAAAGACCAACCTTGCTGTCCGATTCCACGCTGGCAAAGAACTCGAAAAATCCGCGGGCGCTTTCCGGCGTCGCGGGGGATTCACCGGAATCCAGATCCTCGTCAGACGCCAGGTATTCCAGCCTTTCGGCCAAGGCGTCTTCGCCCATGCTCCGAAGGGAAGCAATTATGTCATCCACAGTTGCGGTTGCAGGAAGAGTCATTCTGGACACTCAATATAGCGCAATCCGAGGCGTCTTTTACGTGGATTCGCCCAGCCAGCGGCCCATTCCCTCGATAAAGTCGTCCCTCGCTTCGCTGCTGGCGCCGCAGAACTCTTGGATTAGTTGTTCTTTGAATTCCTGCGGGTCCTGACCCTCGGCGACTGCGAGGGTATCGATGGGGTTGCAAGCCAGTGTCATGTCGCTGCCGGGTTGAAAAACTGGATTAACGGTCATGCCCAACGGTTCGGCGCTGCTGGGCCAAGTGGCGTCAACGACCGTCCAGCCCTCGGCCGTGTTGACTCGCAGGTAGGTATGCACGTCAGGAATGGGGCTAACCGCCACCAAGTCCCGAAGCTCGGGCGGGAAATGCCGGGTGTTGTCTGGCGTGAAGCGGTGGGTGCACATTATCACTTGGGATTCCAGCCCCAACTCGCGGAAGATGTCGGCCAGCAGGTAGTGCTTCCCTGAGCAGGTCCCCCGCCATTCCTCGACAATCGCGTCCGGCTTCCGTGAGCTGGCCCGCCGGTACGGCATATCCCGCACCAACGCGAAGGCCCGCTCAGGCGTGAGCACCCCGTCGCTGGAAAGAAAGCCGCGGTTGCGGCCCTCTTGCTCAAGCAGAGAAAGCAGGCTGGTCATATGCTCCCCCTCCCAGAAATAGCAGACGGATCACTTTGCCCATGTACTACTCATCCGCTATTTGAGCAGCTCTGGTTTGATGGGTGGGTTGGCTGGCGTCCTTTCCTGTTGAGGAATGTCTGGCGTGCTTTCGCCTGAATTCGATGTCAGTCATCGTGTCTTTGGCTTGGTTGCAAGTGCTGCAAGCCAATTGGTAGTTGCGTATGTTTTCTTGTCCACCCGTCTTTTCGGAATCATGTGTTCGATCTCGAGTTCGTCGTACCCGTATTCGTTGCCGCAGTAAACGCACTTGCCAAGCTGATAGTCAAACAACAGGCGTTTGTCCTGCGCCTTCTGGTCGTCTTCCAGCATTGCGGTGCGTTCTTCGAAGGTGTCAACCCGGCTGGCTATCTCGCTGATTTCCTGCACTTTCTTTGCGGTTTGGATCCTTTTGGCACTAAGCTCTTTGGTCTCAAAGCTCGCCGGTTTCGGCAACTCCTTGGGAGTGATGCTTTGTCTTCGCGCAGTGGCTTTCCGATTGCACGTCGAGGCAAAGAGGATACTTGGCGGTCTTTCCGGTACACGCCGCACTGAGGGTACGCACTTATCGCCACACCCCATCCTGACTTTTCTGCCAGTGCTCCCGGCACAGAAAATGGTCGCCCCGTATTTTCTCGTTGCAGGATTGTTCTTTGCAGATGTTAGCTGTTGTCATATCTGCCTCTTGATTTTAGAGTATCACCCAGCCGCCACCGCCAGCCCCAGGCTGCCCTTGACCGCGTCCACTTGCGCCCGGAACTCAGCGTCGCTGAGCACCGGCTCCAGGCGCCCCAGCGGCACGTCGGTCAGCACTTCCACCCATGACGTGCAGCCGCTGTACTCGGGAATCCACGGTACGGTCACCGGGGCCTCCAGCCGGTAGGCGCGCAGCAGCATCACCGACAGCGGCAACATCGGCTTCCAGCGCAGCCTCGACTGGGCGTAGGCCGTGGTCCAGATGTGATGCGGCTCTAGGCCGTCGACTTTCTCTTGGCCGGAGACCTCCAGCACTTCCTCGGCCTTGGCGAAGTGGGAGAAAGTGATTTTGTCCGTCTCGCGGGGCCGGGCCAGCAACTCCTCCAAGGCCGGTTGATGGGTGGGCTGCAACAGTTCCGGCTTCTGATGCTCGTAGGTTGGATAAAGCAGGAACTCCCGGTGAATCACCCGGAAGTCCTTGCTGTCCTCGTGAATGCCGCCCTTGCGCAGCAACAGGACCTGCTCGCCCTGGGCCAGGGCCTGACAAGTAACGGCCCATTCCTTCAGTGCCATCTGGCATTTCTCAGGCAGCATCACACAACCTCCGGGGCCGGATTATCAAAACCGGGTCGCGTCCCGCTGTGGCCGGGAGCGAATTTGCCCAAACGGTAACATAAAGGAAGGACAAAATAAATCTTGGGCCCCGGCGTTTAATCCGTCGGCCAGCGCAGCATCTTGTAGAGATTGCGGGTGGTGACGGCGGCGACTTCCTCGACGGATATGCCCTTGACCTCGGCCAAGCATTGGGCGACCTCGGCCACGTGGCGCGGCTCGGTCCAGTTGGAGCGGTACTTCTTGAATGGCTGGGGGTAGGCGTCGGTTTCCAGCACGATGTTTTCCAGCGGGATGGCCCGCGCCGCCTCCTGCACCTCCGCCAGCCGCGTCAGCGGGCGCGCCAGCGAGATGTAAAAGCCGCAGTCGATGGCCTCCCGCGCCGTGGCCTCGTCGGCCTGGAAGTAGTGCATCGCACCGCCCACGTCGCCCGCCTGCTCCTCTCGCAGCACTTGAAACACGGCCGCGTGGGCTTCCCGCGAGTGGAAGATGATGGGCAGGTCGAGGCTCTTGGCCAGCCGGATGTGCTGCCGGAACACTTGGTCCTGCACCGCGTGGTCGGGCGACTCGGGCAAATAGTCCAGCCCCACCTCGCTGATGCAGACCACCTTGGGCGATTGCGCCAGCCGCTCCAGCTCAGCATACATAGCGTCGTCCACCAACTCGTATGCCTGGCAAGGATGAATCCCAACCCCCGCATAGAACGCATCAAACTCCCCGGCCAGCCCGATACAAGCCCGAGTAGACTCCAGCGTAGTCCCCGCCAAAATCACCGAAGCAACTCCCACCTCAGCAGCCCGCTCCAGCATCCCCGGCAGCTCCGCCGCGTCATACTGGTCCAAGTGCGTGTGGCAGTCGCCAAAGGTCAGCGGCGTGGTCATAGCGCGGCTCCCTGTTGGTAGTGTTCTTTTCTGCGATGATAGCTGTGCCAGGCGAAGACGGTCAAATTTCCGGTGAGTGGGATGTCGCAGCGGGAGATCTGGCACGGAGCAGGTAATGGCTTAACGTAAATGCGGTTATCAAGCAGAGGGCAATGGACGCCAGTATGGCAAACGAAATTGAAATTCCCAGAAGCAACCATGCTAGCAATGGCACAGCGACAAAAGCGACCATAGCAATATAGCTTCCGAAAGTAGCCCAAAACCACGGAACCCTGAGGCGGTTCTGAGTAGACGCCAAATAACCTATTCCAACGCCAATGACAATGACAGCCATGAGGAATTTCAACATCCCGACCATAATGGAGCCGACAGGGTCGAGAATTGTATTTATAGTGAGCAAAGGCACAACGGAGAGCGCAACCAAGAACAACATCACAACCCAGGAAACCAGTCTGCCGACAAAGCCGAAGAAACTGGACGGATTTCGCAAACGGTTATGCGCAAGGAAAAAGGCCAGGGTGAGCATGGACATGGGGAAAACCAAAGCCGCTACCCAGAAGTTGTAGCTCGACATCAAGTATTGGACTTTCCGTGCGATTGACAAAGAATCAATCGGAGCGAATTGGTCTACAGCAACAGGCGTCCATTGCCCGTCCGGAGTACCCACAACCACGCCTTGTATGCCCATTGCCGCTATCAGATTCCCGCTGTGCGGATCATAGGTGATGGTGTCTGGCTCAAATGCAAGATCCCGGCCACCCAAATGTGCCGTCTGTTTGGCTTGCATCCACTCATTCCCGGATTCCCGCAGGTACTCTGTCGAATAAGCTACGGACTCGCCTGAAGAGTCGGACAGCACGATATTCGGACCCTCGATTTTATATTTCCCTCTGGGGGTTTCCAGCCATGCACGTTCGTCTCTGGCATCCCAGCCTAAATCAGGCCGAATCTCCCGAATCTTTTTGTCGCGGGAAGGGTCGTCGAAGGCCAGGAAGCTCCACGTGATCCCGCCGTCTATGCTTTCGTAATACGATTCACCTTCAGACAGCCCATATTCTGAGGTGATAGCGATTACCACAGCCGATGAGGTCTCAACGTCTGTAATTCCATGGACCTCGCTTTGTTCCGAAGTCGCCACCGTCGCAAACGCCGCGAGGGCGGCGGTTGTCATCCCCAGCCGCGAGCGCAGGCCGCCGGGCGCCACCGGCCCGCGCCGCCACACCCATACCGCGATGCCCAGGGCGAAAGGGATGACCACCGAGTCGTAGGGGTCCAACGGCGAGCCGCCATTCCCGCCGGAGACCAGCGAAAGCCCCCGCATAATCCAGTCGTGCAGCGGGGGGAAGGTGTTGAATGCGGCATACAGCAGCGGCAGGCCGACGTAGGCGGCGCGAACACCATCCAGGCCAGATCGCTGAGCTTGCCGGTGGTCCACGGGTGCGGCCACAGCGCCTTCAGGGCGAGGTCGTTGACCAGCAGCACAGCCAGCGCCCCCAGCGTCGCCGGGTGCGTCAGCGCCGACTCGCACCGGCGGCGGAATGTGTCTGGCATGGCTGACCTCCGTCCGGACCGCTTGTGGGGCAGGCTACTGATTGAGAAGCTGAAAGAATCCCTCGCGGGTCAACCCTGCGTCCCTGATTAAAGCCCTGAGCAATCCCCTTCCCAATTCTCTATGGTTGGGTACCGACAGCCGACGGCGGTCGCTGTGGAGCAGAATCATGTGGCTGCCTTCAGTATGATCCCGACGGTAGCCTATTCGCTCCATAGCACGCACAAACCGGATACCGGAAATGACCGGCAAGCGCGCCACTATAAGGCAACCTCTACCAGTTCCCAATCAACGACAGGAATCTCCTCTCCGTAGTGCTTCATGCTGGAGATGTAGCCCCGGATAGCTTCTTCGATGTTATTTATTGCCTCTTGTCTCGATCGCCCTTGGGAGTGGCACCCTGGAAGCTGGGGGCAGCTCGCCACGATGTACCCGTCCTCGTCCGGTTCTAGGGACACCGCAAAGCTGTGCGCTCGGATATCGCCTTTATCGCGCTTCTCAACAAGGTTGCTCCCCGCGGCGGAGACTGACTGACGGTCGAATTCCTCGATGCCAAATCCGAGCTTCCGAAGAATTCGAAACGCATCGTCGGTGATAAACTCGGCGCGACGCAGGCCCGTCGCTTCGGCGAACAACTGCTTTACAGGAAGGCGGCGCCCTCCTATGACCACGTAGTATTTGTGCCGCCCGTCAATATCGTCGGGCACGACCCGGCTGGCGGCTTCAACCACCCTTTCGAAATCCAGTTCGTATCGCCTTCCACCCAGAACGAACTGCATCTGTTGCACCTCTTATCTTCCTTTTCTGTCTACTTCTAATTATTAGATTGAAATAAGACCTCGTCAAGCAGGTGAAATCCATGTTATGGCCTCCCCGCCGTCCCCCGTCGAATCTCGTTGACACCCCTATCTGCCGGTGGTAGCATAATTGTTGACCTAATTGGTCAATAATGTTAGCCTACTGCCCGGTCGCCGCAGGCGCGGCGGCCGGTGCCCCGTGATTCCCCCGGCAATTCACTGCTTTCATAAGGAGCAGCCGATGACCACGCCCAAGGTCATTTCCCGCGACAGCGCGTCCAGCGACCTGGACGCCGATTACAAGTGGGGCTTTACCATCGACATCGACTCCGACCTGGCCCCCAAGGGGCTGAACGAGGATATCGTTCGCCTCATCTCGGCCAAGAAGGAAGAGCCGGAGTGGCTGCTGGAATGGCGGCTCAAGGCGTTCCGGCACTGGGAGCGCCTCAAGTACGAAGAACCGGCGTGGGCCAACATCCATCACGACCCCATTGATTACCAGGACATCTACTACTACGCCGCCCCGGCCACTAAGGAGGGGCCCAAGAGCCTCGACGAGGTTGACCCAGAGGTGCTGGAAGCCTTCGAGAAGCTGGGCATCCCGCTTCAGGAACGGGAGCGGCTGGCCGGCGTGGCCGTGGACGCGGTGCTCGACAGCGTATCGGTTGCCACCACCTACAAGGATATGCTGGAGAAAGAAGGCATCATCTTCTGCTCCATGAGCGAGGCGGTGAAGAATCACCCAGAGTTGGTGCAGAAGTATCTCGGCTCCGTGGTGCCTTACACCGACAACTTCTTCGCCACCCTCAACTCGGCGGTGTTCAGCGACGGCTCCTTTGCCTACATCCCCAAGGGCGTGCGCTGCCCCATCGAGCTGATGACCTACTTCCGCATCAATCAGGCCGACTCCGGCCAGTTCGAGCGGACGCTTATTGTGGCCGAGGAAGGCGCCTACGTCAGCTACCTTGAAGGCTGCACCGCCCCGGCCCGCAAGTCCCACCAACTGCACGCGGCGGTGGTGGAGCTGGTGACGCTGGACGACGCCGAAATCAAGTATTCGACGCTGCAAAACTGGTTCCCCGGCGACAAGGAAGGCAAGGGCGGCGTCTACAACTTCGTCACCAAGCGCGGACTGGCCGCCGGGCGCAACTCGAAAATCTCTTGGACCCAGGTGGAGACCGGCTCGGCCATCACCTGGAAGTACCCCAGCGTCATCCTGAAAGGCGACAACTCCACGGGCGAGTTCTACTCCGTGGCGCTGGTCAACCGCTATCAGCAGGCCGACACCGGCACCAAGATGATTCACCAAGGCAAGAACACCAAGAGCACCATCGTGGCCAAGGGCATCTCCGCCGGACACGGCAACGCCACCTATCGCGGCCTAGTCAAAATGATGCCGACGGCCGACGGGGCCAAGAACTTCACCCAGTGCGATTCGCTGCTCGTCGGCGATCAATGCGGCGCCCACACCGTGCCGTACATTGAGGTCAAGAACCCCACGGCCCAGATGGAGCATGAGGCGTCCACATCCAAGGTCAGCGACGACCAGCTCTTCTACTGCCAGCAGCGGGGGATGTCGGTGGAGGACGCCCACTTTATGATCATCAACGGCTTCTGCCGCGGCATCTTCCAAGAACTCCCCTTCGAGTTCGCCATGGAAGCCTCCCAGTTGCTGAAAGTGAGTCTGGAAGGCGCAGTGGGCTAACCCCGGGATGCCAATGATTGGGAAGTCAATGATTTATTCCCTCTCCCTCAGGGAGAGGGCTAGGGTAAGGGTGCACTGCCATGATGAGCACTTACAGGGCCATCGTCGACGACGAAGGCACAATTCGTCTGCTGGAGCCAGTCAAACTGAAGGAAGGAACTCATATCTTGGTCACAGTAGCAGACAAGGATACCCTGATATCGCTGATGAGATCATCCGGCCAAACTGCTCTGTCGGAGGAGCGGCTCCGCGCAGAGTTACAAGAGGATGAAGCGTGGGCCTACTTGTTGAAAGATCGGCCATCGTCATAGCGCGGTTTCCTTTCTCCGACTTGTCCTACTGGCCGATTCGTCCAGTGGTCGTACTGTCCAAAGCAGAGCGCGGGGATTGGGTTCTAGGGCAGATTACCACTAATGCTGACATAGACGACCTGGCAATTGAGTTGACGAACGATAGCCTCGTCCGTGGTTCTCTTCGCCACGTAAGCTACTTTCGGCCCAACAAGCTGTTTACTGGAAACGAAGCCCTGATTATCAGACCGGTAGCCAGACTGACACCGGAAGTCTTCAACCAGTTGCTCGACGCAGTAACAAACCTCCTAAACCAGAATCGGATGCAACAATGAACAACAACAACCCCCTCCTTTCCGTCCGTGGGCTGTGCGCCTCGGCGGGCGACCTAGAAATACTGAAAGGCGTAGACCTCGAGGTCCACGCCGGCGAAGTCCACGCCATCATGGGCCCCAACGGCTCTGGCAAGAGCACCCTGGCCAACGTGCTGGCGGGCCGCCCCGACTACACCGTCACCGCTGGCGAAGCGATTTACGACGGTGAAGACCTGCTGTCGATGGAGCCGGAAATCCGCGCCCGCATGGGCGTCTTCCTGGCCTTCCAGTATCCCGTCGAGCTCCCCGGCGTCCGCACCTGGCAGTTCCTCAAGGCTGGCATGGACGCCCGCCGCGTCCACCGCGGCGAGGAAGAGCTTTCGGCTCGCGAGTTCGACCGGATGCTCAACGAAAAGGTCAAGATGGTGGAAATCGACCCGGAGCTGGTGCGCCGCGCCGTCAACGAGGGCTTCTCCGGCGGCGAAAAGAAGCGCAACGAAATCCTGCAAATGGCCGTCCTCGAACCCCGCCTGGCCCTGCTGGATGAGACCGACTCCGGCCTCGACATCGACGCCCTGCGCATCGTCTCCGACGGCGTGAACAAGCTGCGCTCCGAAGACAACGCCATGGTGCTGGTCACCCACTACCAGCGGATGCTCAACTACATCCGCCCCGACAAAGTCCACGTGCTGATCGACGGCTGCATTGTCCGCTCCGGCGGCCCCGAGCTGGCGCTGGAGCTGGAAGAGAAGGGCTACGACTGGATTCGTGAGGAAGTCGAGTGACTGACAAGAACAGCGCGAGCTATTGGGTTAATAAGGATAGCGCCGGTAACAAGCTGCACCGGGCAAATTGTAGGCACCCACTAAAGTGGGCGCCTCTCTACCCTAAGAAGTGGACGTATTTCGACACTGAATTGAAAGCCCGGGCTTTGGTGGGAACCATTTCTGAATGCCGGAACTGCTTTTAGGCAAAGTTGCCAGTGACTAATAAATGACCACTCGAACTATCAGCAACAACCGCTACTACGAAGACCACCTCGCCCTTGCCGCCGCCGCAAGTTCCGGCCCGGCGTGGCTGGGCGATCTGCGCGCCGCCGGGTGGGACCGCTTCAACACGCTGGGATTCCCCACGGCACGGCGGGGCAACGAGCGCTGGAAGTATACCGCCGTCGCCCCCATTGCGCGGGTCAACTTTGCCTATCCCTTTATAAGCGCGGAGCGTACAGCCGACACGTCGCTTGATTTCGGGTTCTCTCCGGTCTCTTCGGTCTCCGCGTTTGATGGCGAATACGAGGATGAAGTACGGCAGCATCTTGGCAGCCTAGCCCCTCTCGACAATGACGGGTTTACCGCGCTGAACACCGCGTTCCTGCACAACGTGGCCGTCGTGCGAGTGCCGGACGGTTGCGACGAGCCGGTCACGGTGTGCGTCAACCACGACGGCCGAGGCGAGTTGACGGCGGAGAATGGCGGATCTCCCGTGGCAACCCACCCCCGCACGCTGATTCTGGCCGGGCGCAACGCCAACCTGACAGTGGCCGAGGTGTACACCGGCCCCGCCGGCTCGCGCTACTTCACCAATGCCGTAACCGAAATCGTAGTGGGCGAGGGCGCACGGGTTGACCACTACCGGCTGCTGGACGAAAACCCCGCGTCCTTCCATGTCGGCACGACCCGCGTGCATCAGGCCAAGGACAGCAACTTTAGCTCAGCGTCATTCGCCCTAGGAACGGCGCTGGCCCGCAACGACTTCGCGGTCACGCTGGACGGCCCCGGCGCCTACTGCTCGCTCAACGGCCTGTACTACACCGGCGAGGGGCAGCACATAGACAACCTGATTAGCATTGACCACGCTCAGCCCCGCTGCACCAGCAGGCTCAAATACAAGGGCATCCTCGACGGCAACTCCCGCGCCGTCTTCGGCGGCGAGGTGCTGGTGCGCCGCAACGCCCAGAAGAGCGACGCCCAGCAGACGGACAAGAACCTGCTGCTTTCCGAGAACGCCGAGGTGGACAGCAAGCCCAGCCTGCTGATCTATGCCGACGACGTGCAGTGTAGCCATGGCGCAACCGCCGGGCAAATCGACGCCCAAACGCTGTTCTACCTTCGCAGCCGGGGCCTGGACCTAGCAACGGCCAGCCGGATGCTGGTGCAGGCTTTCGCCAGAGAAATCGTGGACACGGTAAAGCCAGAATCGTTGCGCAATTACCTCGACTCCCTGTTCGACCGGTCGATCGCCGTGAAGACCCTCCCGGTCGCCATCCGGTAAAGCCCAGGCTGGCAAGGTAAGGAGAGAACTTAAATGCCCTCCGGTTTCGATGCTGAAAAAGTTCGTGCCGACTTTCCCGTGCTGCAACAGGTGGTTAACGGCAAGCCGTTGGTCTATCTGGACAACGGCGCAACGTCGCAGAAGCCGCAGGCAGTCATAGACGAGCTGGTGCGCTACTACACCACGGAGAACGCCAACGTCCACCGCGGCGTCCACACCCTCAGTCAACTGGCCACCGATGACTACGAGGGCGCGCGGGCCAAGCTGCGCGGACTCCTAAACGCCGCCGACGACCACGAAATCATCTTCACCCGCGGCACCACCGAAGGCATCAACCTGGTAGCCCAGTCCTATGGCCGGCAGAACATTGGCCCCGGCGACGAAATCATCGTTTCCAATATGGAGCACCACTCCAACATCGTTCCCTGGCAGATGCTGTGTGAAGAAAAGGGGTCTGTACTAAAGGTAGTCCCCATCGACGACACCGGCGAACTGCTGATAGACGAATACGAGCGGATGCTGTCGCCGCGCACCAAGCTGGTGTCCATTACCCACGTGTCCAACGCGCTGGGCACCATCTTGCCGGTGGAGCAAATCGTCGGCATGGCCCACGCCCAAGGCTGCCCGGTGCTGCTGGACGGCGCTCAGGCAGTCCCGCACCTGCCGGTGGACGTTCGCAAGCTGGACTGCGACTTCTACGCCTTTTCCGGCCACAAGCTCTTTGGTCCCACGGGCATCGGCGTTCTGTACGGCAAGGCGGAATTGCTGGATGCCATGCCGCCAATGCACGGCGGCGGCGAGATGATTAAGTCGGTGACCTTCGAGAAGACCATCTATAACGACCTGCCCTATAAGTTCGAGGCCGGAACCCCCAACATCGCCGGTGCCATCGGCTTGGGCGCGGCGGTGGATTACGTGCAGTCGGTGGGCTACGAGGCCTTCGGGGCCCACGAAGACGAGTTGCTGGAGTACGGCACCAAGGCGTTGTCGTCCATCGGCGGCCTGCGCATCATCGGTACTGCTCCGCGCAAGGCCGGGATCCTGTCCTTCGTCATCGACAACATCCATCCCCACGACATCGGCACCATCCTGGATGCCGAGGGCATCGCCGTCCGCACCGGGCATCACTGCGCCCAGCCGGTGATGCAGCGTTTCCAGATTCCCGCCACGGCCCGGGCTTCCCTGGCGATGTACAATACCAAGGAAGACATAGACGCCCTGGTCCGTGGCATTGACCGGGCTATCGAGGTGTTCAGTTAATGTCGGGACTCAGTGACCTTTACCAAGAAATTCTGCTGGAACACAACAACAAGCCCCGGAACTTTCGCCGCGTTGAGGACGCCAGCGCCACCGCAGAGGGCTATAACCCCCTGTGTGGCGACCAGATAACCCTGTATCTGAAGGTCGTGAACAACGTGGTGGAGGATGTCGGCTTCCAGGGCGTGGGCTGCGCCATCTCCCGGGCTTCTGCGTCTATGATGACTCAGAGCATCAAGGGCAAGAAACTGGATGAGGCCAACGAAATCTTTGACGCCTTCCACCACATGATTACCCACCCGGAATCAGAACCCGACTACGACACGCTGGGCGATCTGGAGACTCTGGCCGGCGTGAACGAGTACCCGACGCGCATCAAGTGCGCCGTCCTGGCCTGGCACACCATGCGCTCCGCGTTGCAAGACAGCGACGGAACCGTTACTACGGAATAGTGCATGGGGGCTTGGGGTGCGTTAGGTGTGTCAAGATGCCGGTCTGCTATAAGAATCGCGTGATAGCGGTAGCCACTGCCGCAGCGACAACAACAATAGCGCCCAGCCGAAGCGTCATACGCAACTCCAGCGACTGCATTTCCGCGCGGATGGAGGAGGCTTCCGCCTTCAGCTCGTCCTTTAGCTCGGCCACGTCGGTCTTCAGCTCGGTCCTCAGTTCAGCCACGTCGGCCTTCAGCTCGTCCTTTAGCTCGGCCACGTCGGTCTTCAGCTCGGTCCTCAGTTCAGCCACGTCGGCCTTCAGCTCGACCCTTAGCTCGGCCACGTCGGCCTTCAGCTCGACCCTTAGTTCGGCCACGTCGGTCTTCAGCTCGGTCCTCAGTTCAGCCACGTCGGCCTTCATCGCGGCCTTTAATTCAGCCACATCGGCCTTCATCGCGGTTTTTAAGAGGTCGAGGTCCACTTTCGTTGCCAAGTTGCCACCGATGGCGACACCCAGAGTCGCCACCACTGCCTCTGCTTGAGCTTCGTTGAAACCAGCCTGTTCCAGTTCCTTTACGGCTCTGTGAGTGTCAAATGCGAAAGAGGTCATGGATAACTCCTTAGATGTCAGTCATACTAGCATATCCGGCGGCGGCACATTAAGTCCGGTGGCCGCAAACAATCGAAAGCACCGGGACAGCGCGTAGCGTGCCCGGCCCCGCGAGCATTATGACCCAAGCGTCCGGCCCCGCATTTGACGGCCTCTACGGGCAACTGATACTGGAGCACTTTCGCAGCCCGCGGAACCGCGAACCGCTGGCCGGAGCCACCTTCGCGGCCTATGAGCTGAATCCCTTCTGCGGCGACCTCATCGACCTGCAACTGCATCTGGGCGGCGATGGGGCGGTGGATGGCGTCTACGCCCTCAGCGAGGGTTGCTCCATCATCCAAGCGTCGGCGTCAATGATGTCCGAGGCGGTCAAGGGCAAGACCGTGGCCGAGGTCGCAGCCTTGTCCGTCCGGTTCCGAACCTTCCTTCGCGCCCGCTCCGGCGAGTCTGGGACGGCAGCTCCGGCTCTGGGCGACCTGTACGCTCTGGGCGTGGTGAGGCGGTACCCCGTCCGCATCAAGTGCGCCCTGCTGCCCTGGACCGCTCTGGAAGAGGCCATCCTGGAACAACGGCCCGCCGCGCCGTGACCCACCGTGAGTTTCCGGAGGCAAAATAATTGGTGAAGCGCCGATTGACAGTTGCGAAACGAATACATATAATCACCCTTGTACCCTCGCTTCCTCAATCTCCTCCTCGCGCTGTCCTTGCGGCTTCCCTCTGAATGCGCTTGCGTCCGTGAAGGCGGCGTTTGTATAAACCAGTACTCCCACAACTATCGCTGCGCGGATAAATGCCTACAAAGTTCATCTTCGTCACCGGCGGCGTCGTCAGTTCACTGGGCAAGGGCATCTGTGTCGCTTCTGTTGGCCGCATCCTGAAAAGCCGCGGCCTCAGCGTTTCGGTGCTAAAGCTCGACCCCTACCTGAACGTCGACCCCGGCACAATGTCGCCGTACCAGCACGGCGAGGTATTCGTCACCAATGACGGCGGCGAAACCGACCTCGACCTAGGCCACTACGAGCGCTTCATTGACTTGGAGTTGACGCGCAGTTCCAACCTCACTGCCGGAGACATCTACCAGAACCTCATCGCCAAGGAGCGGCGGGGTGATTTCCTGGGCGGGACGATTCAATCCGTGCCTCACGTCACCAACGACATAAAAGAGCGTATCCTCCGCCTCTCCGGCGAGTCCGGCGCGGAGGTTATTGTCGTGGAGGTCGGCGGCACCGTGGGCGACATCGAGGGCCTGCCCTTCCTTGAAGCCATCCGCCAGATGCGCAACCAGGTGGGCCGCGAGAACGTCTTCTACATCCACCTGACCCTGCTGCCCTACCTCTCTGCTGCCCAAGAACTCAAGACCAAGCCCACCCAGCACAGCGTCAAGGAACTCCGCGCCATCGGCATCCAGCCCGACGCCATCATCTGCCGCAGCGACCATCCCGTCCCGTCCCACATCTGCGACAAGATTTCGTCCTTCTGCGACGTCCCAAGCAACGCCGTCATCCCGCTGGAGACGGTCCGGAACGTGTACAGCGTGCCGCTGGTGCTGGAGGAGGCGGGCCTGGGCGACATCATCCTCGATGCCCTCGGCCTGCCCGGCTACGACCGCGGGCTGGGCGAGTGGCGCGCAATGGTCGAGATGATGGACCGCCCCAAGGAGTCGCTGCCCATCGCCCTCGTCGGCAAGTACGTGGAGTACCCTGACTCCTACCTCTCCGTCCGCGAGGCCCTGCGCCATGCCGGCCTCAGCCACACCCGCGACGTTGAGTTGCAGTGGGTCCACTCCGAGGACATCGAGCGTTACGGCCCCGACGACCTCCTGCGCAACGTCAGCGGCATCGTCGTCCCCGGCGGCTTCGGCACTCGCGGCGTCGAGGGCATGGTCGACACCGTGCGCTACGCCCGCGAGCAGAAGGTGCCTTACCTCGGCCTCTGCCTCGGCTTGCAGGTCATGGTCATTGACTGGGCCCGCAGCGTCCTGGGCCTCGAGGGCGCCAACTCCGAGGAACTGGAGCCGGAAACCCCCCATCCCGTCGTCCACATCATGCCGGAGCAGGAGGGCGTCACCCTCAAGGGCGGCACCATGCGCCTCGGCAGCTACCCCTGCCGTCCCCGCGCCCACACCATGACCGGCGCCGCCTACGGCGAGGGCAGCGGCGAGGTCTTTGAGCGCCACCGCCACCGCTTCGAGCTCAACAACGCCTACCGCGACGCCCTCGAGCAGTCCGGCCTCATCGCCGCCGGCCTCTCCCCCGACGGCAGGCTGGTCGAGGCCGGGGAAGTGCGCGGCCATCCCTTCATGGTCGGCGTCCAGTACCACCCCGAATTCAAGTCGCGCCCCAACCGTCCCCATCCCCTTTTCGTCCGTTTCATCGCCGAGGCCGCCAAGACCATCCGCGCCGGCACCCAGCCGCCCCTGCCGCTGGACTGATTCCCGAATCCCGCTTAATCCCTTAATTCCAACCCAACCAATATTCTCCTCTCCTTCACGGAGAGAACGAGGGTCAGGGCAATGAGGCTCTTTCTCGACACCGCCAACCTCGACGAAATCCGCGACGGCGCCCGCTTGGGCGTCATCACCGGCGTCACCACCAACCCCTCGCTCGCCGCTTCCGCCGGCATCGGCGACCGCGAGGCTTACCGCTCCGCCGTCAGCGAGATTGCCGCCCTGATTGACGGCCCCATCTCCGTCGAGGTCGTCTCCCTCGACACCCAGGGCATGGTCGACGAGGGCCGCGACATCGCCAACTGGATCCCCAACCCTTGGGTCAAGATCCCCAGCACCATCGAGGGCATCGAGGCCATCGCCACCCTCTCCGCCGAGGGCATCCGCGTCAACCAGACCCTCTGCTTCTCCGTCAACCAGGCCCTGCTTGGCGCACAGGCCGGCGCCACCGTCGTCAGCCCCTTCATCGGCCGCCTCGACGACATCGGACACGACGGCATCGGCCTGATACGCGACATCGCCGCCCTCTTCAAGAGCGCAGAGGTCGAAACCCAGGTCATGGCTGCCAGCGTCCGCCACCCCCTGCACTGCATCCAGGCGGCCTCCGCTGGCGCACACATCGCCACCGTCCCCTACAAGACGCTGCTCCAGATGGCCCAGCACCCGCTCACCGACGCCGGCCTGGCCCGCTTCATGGCCGACTGGCACAAGGCATCCCAAGCCTAGCTAATCAGAGAAAACGCAGAGGCCACAGAGAAATAGAGGAAAACCCCCGCCTTCTCTGTGGTGGAAAATTAAGAGGTGAACATGACGGCTACCAGGATTGCTTTCGACGTGGTGGAGCTGGGCGGCAAGTCCAAGGAAGAGTTGTTGAGCCTGGCCCCCAGCGTCGGCCTCGGCGATCCCGCCGCCCTCGGCAACCTGCACCGCGAAGACCTGCTCGGTCGGCTCTTTCAGTCCGCTTCCGCCCAGCAGTCCCTCGTCGCCACCGGCATCCTCGAAATCATGGACGAGGGTTACGGCTTCCTGCGCCAGGTCCTTTCCCACCGCGCTTCCGGCGACGTTTACATCTCCCAGTCCCAGATCCGCCGTTTCGGCCTGCGCACCGGCGACACCGTCACCGGCCAGGTCCGGCCCCCCAAGGAAGGCGAGCGCTACTTCGGCCTAGTCCGCGTCGAGCGGATCAACGGCCTCGAGACCGACAAGATTCATGGCCGCAGCCGCCCCGTCTTCGAGCAGCTCACGCCCATCTTCCCCGAACAGCAGGTCATCCTCGAAAGCTCCGCCAGCGAGCTCTCCACCCGCATGGTCGACCTCTTCGCACCCATCGGCCTCGGCCAGCGCGGACTTATCGTCTCGCCACCCAAGGCCGGCAAGACCACCATGCTCAAGCAGATTGCCCACGGCGTCGTCAAAAACTGCCCCGAGGCCATCCTCATGGTCGCCCTCATCGGCGAGCGTCCCGAAGAAGTCACCGATATGCGCCGCTCCGTCGCCGGCGACGTTTTCGCCTCCACCTTCGACGAGTCCGTCGAAGAGCAGTGCCGCGTCGCCGAGCTCTGCCTCGACCGCTCCAAGCGCCTGGTCGAGCTCGGCAATAACGTCGTCATCCTCCTCGACAGCATCACCCGCCTCACCCGCGCCTACAACCTCGCCGTCCCCACCAGCGGGCGCACCCTCTCTGGCGGCATCGACCCCATCGCCCTCTACCCCCCCAAGAAGTTCTTCGGCGGCGCCCGCAACATCGAAGAGGGCGGCAGCCTCACCATCATCGCCACCTGCCTGATCGACACCGGCAGCCGCATGGACGAGGTCATCTACGAAGAGTTCAAGGGCACCGGCAACATGGAACTCCACCTCGACCGCCGCCTCGCCGAGCGCCGCTACTTCCCCGCCATCGACATCGTGCGCTCCGGCACCCGCCGCGAGGAACTGCTCTTCCCCGAGGAAACCCTCCGCCAGATTGTCCTGCTCCGACGCATGATCGGCATGCTCAGCGACAACGGCGGCGGCAACGCCACCGAGCGCGTCCTAGACCGCCTCGCCAAAACCCCATCCAACCGCGAGTTCCTAAAAACCCTAACCACCGCCGGCGCAAACGCCTAACGAACCACCCCCCCACCCGCAGGGGCGCCCAACCGCGCCCCCTAACCCAAACCACAAGGAATCAAAATGGAAGACCGCGTCAACCGCCTAGAAAACCTGATGGAAATGTCCGCCCATCTGTCCGAAACCATGCTGCGAAACCAAGCTGCTATGCTGGTGAACTACCGCCGCATCGATGCGAACTACATCCGCATCGATGAGAACAACCGGGTCATCGATGAGAACAACCGCCGCATCGATGAGAACAACCGCCGCATCGATGAGAACCTGCAGGAAATGAAAGACTTGTTGCAACAAATAACCCAAGCCGTGACCGTGATGCAGGCGGAAATCGTGCGCATCGACGAAACCCACGCCTGAGCCCAATCCCCACCCCCCCACCCGCAGGGGCGCCCAACCGCGCCCCCTAACCCAAACCACAAGGAATCAAAATGGAAGACCGCGTCAACCGCCTAGAAAACCTGATGGAAATGTCCGTCCATCTGTCCGAAACCATGCTGCGAAACCAAGCTGCTATGGTGGCGAACTACCGGGTCATTGATGAAAACAACCGCCGCATTGATGAGAACTTGCAGGAAATGAAAGACTTGTTGCAACAAATAACCCAAGCCGTGACCGTGATGCAGGCGGAAATCGTGCGCATCGACGAAACCCACGCCTGAGCCCTACCCGCACCCCCACCCGCACGGCCGCACAGCCGCGCGCCCTAACCCTCTCCAACCCCGGACACGGCGCCGCCGAGGTCAGACGAAAATTTGCGCCACTACCGCCGCGATTACCGTTGCGCCCGTGCCGATGAACAGCAGGACCAGCTTGTTGAAATCCCCCCTCAACTCTTTGCGGAGATTCGCGATATCCTCCCTAAACTCCTGGCGGAGATTCTCCCCCTGCGTCCTGAACTCCTGGCGGAGATTCTCCCCCTGCGTGTCAATCCGCCGGTTGCTCTCGTCAATCCGCCGGTTGCTCTCGTCAATCCGCCGGTTCGTTTCGGCAATCTGCCGGCTGTTCTCCCGGATGGCCTCCAGCAGCAGATTGGTTGTTTCGGTAATCCGCGCGTTGGTTTCGCCAATCCGCACGTTCGTGTCGTCAAGCCGCTTGTTGTTGCCCGCCACCTCGACTTCCAGCCGGATTAGCCGCTTCACTATCTCGCTCAGTTGCGTCTCGCCGCTGGTTACCATCGTGTCTCGCCCCTGCCGGATATTCCGCCCCGATTATACCAATCCCCAACCGCACCCCCACCCCCACCCCCACGGCCCCCCACCCGCGCGCCCGGGGCGGCGGGCGGCGTGCTAACGGTGCAAATACCGAAAATGACACCAGCCCCTTGCCATCCCCTATGACCACTCTCTACCATCATATACAGAGCGGTCCCGCGCGTCCGCCAATCCAACCGCCACTGAGGCCCCAGAGGCTCCATGCCCAACCACAACAACCCTTCCCCCGACTTCGACCCCATCCCCAACAACCCATCCCCCAACCCCAGCCAGGACCCCATCCCCCAATGCAGCGCTTTGCCACACAATAAGACACATCTCGAAAATTCCGCCCTCTCCCCTCGCCAGTTGGGCGCCCTCCCTGCCATCGTCGGCTCCCAGTCCCAGGCCCAGGCCGCCCGCAGCGCTGGCATCGATCGCAGCACCCTCTACCGCTGGCTCCAGGACCAAGACTTCCGCCAAGAACTCTCCCGCCTCCGCGAAGAGTCCGCCGCCCTCGCTCGCACCGAACTCCAGGCCTCCATGCTCCACGCCGTCAACGTCATCCTCGACTCCACCAACTCCGACAACGAGATCGTTCGCCTCCGCGCCGCACGTTCCCTTCTCAACCTCGGCCTCAAGGTCAACGAAATCGAAAAACTCCGCGCCGAACTCCGCCTCCTCGAAAAGTCCCTCGAATCCATCACCAACACCCAACACCCAACCCTGTGACCCCCTTGACGACGACCCCCCAATCCCAAATCTCCCCCACCCACGGGCGCACCGCTGTGCGCCCTAACCCCCTCCAACCCCGGACACGGCGGCGCCGAGGTCAGACGAAAATTTGCGCCGCCACTACCGCCGCGATTGCCGTTGCGCCCGTGACCATGACCAGCAGGGCCAGCTTGTTGAAATCCCCCCTAAACTCCCGGCGGAGATTCTCCCCTTGCGTGTCAATCCGCCGGTTCGTTTCGCCAATCTGCCGGCTGTTCTCCCGGATGGCCTCCAGCAACAGATTGGTTATTTCGCTAAACCGCTGGTTGTTGGACGCCATCTCGACTTCCAGCCGGATTAGCCGCTCTACTATCTCGCTCAGTTGCGTCTCGCCGCTGGTTACCATCGTGTCTCGCCCCTGCCGGATTTTCCGCCCCGATTATACCACCCACCCCCTCCACGCCCGGACACGGCGGCGCCGAGGTCAGACGAAAATTTGCGCCGCCACTACCGCCGCGATTGCCGTTGCGCCCGTGACCATGACCAGCAGGGCCAGCTTGTTGAAATCCCCCCTAAACTCCCGGCGGAGATTCTCCCCTTGCGTGTCAATCCGCCGGTTGGTTTCGTCAATCCGTGCGTTGCTCTCGCCAATCTGCCGGTTGTTCTCCCGGATGGCCTCCAGCAACAGATTGGTTATTTCGCTAAGCCGCTGGTTGTTGGCCACCATCTCGACTTCCAGCCGGATTAGCCGCTCTACTATCTCGCTCAGTTGCGTCTCGCCGCTGGTTACCATCGTGTTTTGCCCCTGCCGGATTTTCCGCCCCGATTATACTACGGCCCAATCCCCCACAACCCACGGGCGCCCTCGCCGCCCCCTCCTGCAACCCCCCATCCCCGCAACCACCCCAAAAACCACCCCCAGCCCCTTGACGCTCCCGTAACCCGCGCGTAATACTGACAAAGCTATCATTATGGAGCGAAGGCAAGACCCTGCCGGCCCGCGCCGGCCATCCTGTATATCGGAGGAGGGACGCCGCCTATGGGATGTAACCCCCGCCAGGTGCGGGGATCCCCGGTTTAACAGCAGCAGCCGAATGGCAGACCAAGCCCCCCGGTGCAAGCGGGCCTATATGGCCCCACTTCCGAAACGGGCTTGAAACCAGACCGGCACCCTCGCGGAAGCGGGGGAGCAGACCAGGCCCCCCGGTGCAGCGGGCTCAAGCGGCCCCGATTCCGGTCCCGGGCCAGCCTCATTCCCAGTCACCCCCGCGAAGGCGGGGGACAGGCGGGAACCAAACCGCCACCCTCGCGGTAGCGAGGGGGCAAACCAGGCTCAGCGGAGCAGTGGGCTCGAGTGGCCCCAAATTCCCGGAGAGCCTGACCGAAAGGAGAATTTTCAAGAGATGAATTCATTAGTAGGCAAATCCACAGGGATTGCCCTTCTCATGGCCGCAGCGCTCCTCGCTGCCCTATTCGCCATGGGCGTCTTCTCCGCCACTGGCGTCGGTGCACACCCAGCTGCCCCGGACGCTGACCCAGTCGTCACTGCGCACGACAACCTGAATAGCATCGCAATGACTGTCAATGATGATCCCGATGATGATGATGATGCAACTCGGGACGATGTTCTCCCGGGGGCAGCCGCAGACGGTTCCGATCATGAGTTCGAAATCGCGATACCTGTGCACGCTACTGACCTACAAGTCACAGTGGCTGGCGGTTCAAGCAATGGGGACGCAACAGATTGGGGAGCAGTAGATTCCTTTGCAATTACCGCTACAGTCGATGGGTCCAACGTAGAGGTAACGGAGACTGCCACCGTTACAGGTACCTCAGCAATGGGAACATTTTCAGTTCCTCTCGCTGACGGTATCGTCACCGAAATCAAGATTTCGGCAAACGACGCGCCAGCCTCCGGTGCCGACACGTCTCCTGCCAGCGTCTACACGGTCACGCTGACCTACGCCGGCGCTGCCAATACCAGTAACACTGGGGGCGGAGGCACCGCTATCGCCATGACCTACGCTGCAGACGATGAAATTGACTTGCAACGCAATCAAAACATCGTAATCAAGTTGCCAGACTTCACGGTGCCCGACGAGATCGACACTGAGGACATCACTGTAAATAGTGCTCATCCCAGCGATGTTGGCGTTAGTGGCACCACGCTGACGCTGCGCATGGGTTTCACAGGGGAGGATGCAACGTCAGCCCCAGCCGACGCAGCCGATATAACCTCTATTTTTATCTCGAAGAGGGCTGGCATTAAGAACCCGCCCCAGGCCAACGACGCTCCCGACAGCTACCCGATAACGGTCGAAGATGGTGATGCTGTCGAAGACGACGAAGCAGTCCGCTACGCCGTCGTCTTGCGAAAGGTGTCCGCGAAACCCGACAAGGGCATCCGTGGCACTGTGACCACCATCAGCGGCTCCGGCCTGCCGGAGGGTTCCACCACACTAACCATCAACGGTGATGACCGTGACACTGAGCACAATATATCGGTTACCGTCAGCGAAGATGGAACCTTCGAGCACGAGATAGCCACCAACGCGAAGGACAACGACGATAAAAACGTGTTCAGCAAGGGCGCGAACAACATGAACGTGTCCGATGCCCAGGGCAAGAAGGCCAACGTCACCGGAACATTCACGATAAATGGGTCGTTTACCATCGCCCCTGAAAGTCCGATTCCCGGCGAACTCGTTACCATCACCCTTTCGGATATCGAAGGGGCAGTTACCGATGCGTCATTTGCTGGGAAGGGCATTGAAGATGCCTTCGACCTTGACGACGCTGTCGATGGTGTCGACGCACCGGTAAAGACGGTTGACAAAGACGACGGGGAGTACCAGATCAAGATGCCGTCAGGCGTCCGGAGAGGCTCCCTGGAGATGCGGGTCATCGTCGGTACCGGTGCCGATGCGGAGACACTGAAAAAGACCATCACCATCGCCACCAATTCACTGTCTGTTGACCCCGAAACCGTCGTCCCTGGTCAGCAAATTACGATAACGGGCAGCGGTTTCACAAAAAACGGAAGCATCGACGCCGAGAACATCAAGATTGACAGTAAAGTCGTCGCATCCGCAGATGAGACGATCGACAGCACCGGCAATATCAACATAACCGTTAATCTTGTCGAGATTGCCGACGAACCCAGGACGATAAAGTCCGGGTCCAGGAATGTCGAGATCACTGACAGCAGTGGGCGCGTCGGCACGGCGAAAATCACAGTTACGAAGGCCACGATCACTCTTGACCCCGCCGAAGGTCTGGTAGGGTCCACGATGACGGTCGGCGGAGCCGGTTTCCCGGCCAACGACCTCGTGCTGATAAAGTACGCCGGCACCACGATATCAACCGCAAACACCGACCCATCTGGGAATTTCTCCAAGGACGTCACAGTTCCCAGCAGTGCCGATGTCGGCAGTACGGGGAAAGTCTCGGTTGAATCTCAGGTTATCAAAAATGTCACCGCTACAGAGGACCACAAGACTCCTGCTCCGGCGTTGTCTGACCAGACTTCGACGACTGGACAGGCAGGCGGCACGGTCACCGTCGGCGGAATCAACTTCAAGGGATACGTCCGGGTGTTCAGCATAAAGATTGGCGGCACTGATGTGACGCCGGTCCCCGCACCCTCGACCGACCAGTGGGGAGCATTCACCGCAACGGACGTCCAGGTTCCCAATCTCACACTCGGTACCCATCCGGTGGAGATAACGGTTGACGAGAAATCGGTAACCGGCTTCATCCAGATTACCGTTGCTCCGGCCAGTACCGCCCCTGCGGATGCGTTCGAATCCTTGGGTGACCGGCTAGTCCGAGTGTGGTACTTGGACAGCAAGACGCAGGAATGGAGCTACTACGACCCGAACCCCGCATTCGCGCCCTTCAACAGCTTGACTGAGGTGAAAAGCGGTCAGGTGGTGATCGTTATCACCAGTGCTGGCGATCCCACTACATTCCAAGGCATGACCCTGTACCAAGGCACCAACAACATAGCCCTCGACTAGGGCCAACCCAGCGGTACGGGACCAACGGGAACTGGAAGGAAGCCGTCCCGGTAAAGGCCGGGGCGGCTTCCCCCCACCGCCGGGGCGGGCCGCCAGCCCGCCCGCAAGCGTGTAACCAAACAGGTGAAACAAGGAGGAAGGGATGACCATTACCAGAATTGTGGCCCTGCTGAGCATCCTGGCTCTGCTGGCCTCTCTGCCGCTGACGGTGGCCCTGGCCCAAGAGGGCGGCGAAGGCGAGGAGACCCCCGATGCCTCTTCGCCGTCCCTGCCCTACGTGGTAGTGGGCTTCGCGATGCTGGATGACGCCCCAGCCATGGCAGACGCCATGGTGGTGGCTATGATCGGCGACGACAAGGTAGGCTCCGGCACGGTCGGCATGGAAGGCGCATTCTCGGTGAACATCAAGGACGCCGCCATGGGCGCCATGGTAACCTTCGCCCTGATGATGGGCGAGGGCGACGAGGCCATGGAATACATGGCCATGTCCCAAGAAGACGTTATGATTGGTATGCCCGGTGGCCGGAGCGGTATTACCAATCTGACGGCCTACACCGGGGACGTAATGATGCCTGGCCCCACCAAGACCGCCGAGGAAACCGCCGCGGCCATGCGCGGCCCAACAGGCCCCCGCGGCCCGCAGGGTGAAGCCGGCACCGACGGCGCCGACGGCGCGGCAGGCGCTCGCGGTCCCGCCGGCGCGGCAGGCTCCTCCGGCGCAGACGGCAGCGACGGCGCCAACGGCGCTCGCGGTTCCGCCGGAGCGGCAGGTTCCTCCGGCTCAGACGGCGCAGACGGCAGCGACGGCAGCGACGGCACCAACGGCGCTCGCGGTCCCGCCGGCGCAACCGGCCCCGCAGGCGCAGACGGCGCAACCGGCACAGCCGGCGCCAACGGCGCAGCCGGAGCCGACGGCGGCGGCGGAATCCTAGTCTGGATAGCCCTAATCGTCGCCATAGTAGGCGTAGTAGCGGCAGGCGGAGCATTCATAGCCGGTCGCCAAAGCGCCAGCTAACCCCCCCGCAACCCACGAAACCCCACCCAGGGGCGCCCCCAACCGGGGGGCGCCCCTACCCATCTCGCGGAAACCACCAAACCCGCGCGCCAATTTATTGAAACTATATTAAAATTCCGCCAACATTAGGCTACATAAAATAAACCCAACAGGAAGAGGTGCGGACGTGAGGACGAAGTGGGCGGTGTGGCCGCTGGCGGCGGCAATGGCGATAGTAATCCTGGCGCTGCTGGCCGCCGCGCCAAGACAAGACGGGGAGGACAAGCGCCCCTCGCAGCCGCTGTTGCAGGACTACTACTCAGGCACGGTCACGGTGCAGGGCCAGCACGCCGCCCCCGGAACCCAACTGGTGGCCTGCGTAGATGGCTGCACCGCCTACCAGAGCGCCCCCGTAACGGTGGGAGACAACGGTGCCTACGCCGGGCTGGTCCTGGCCCCCACCGACCGCCGGATGATTGGCCGCAACGTAACCTTCCACATAGTCAACCAGCACGGCACAATCCAGGCCGCCGGGACCAAGGAGTTCATCGGCGTCTACGACCTCTACACCGCCGACCTGGCCTTCAGCGGCCCATATCCCGCCGCCAAGCCGGAACCCACGGCCACGCCCACGCCCACCCCCACCCCGGCGCCCACGCCCACGCCCAAACCCACCGCCACGCCCGAGCCGACGGCCACCCCCGAACCCACCGCCACGCCGGAGCCAACGCCCACCCCCGAACCCACGCCCACCCCGGAGCCAACGCCAACCGCCATCCTGCCCGTAACCGGCGACCAGGCCCTGACCCGCATCCCGCCGCTGCTCATAGCAGTCGGCGCCGCCCTCGCCGCCGCCGGCCTGGCCGCCCTCTACCTAGCCCATCGCCGCAAGTCCCCCCGCTAAACGGGTGTGCTAGAATGGACTTGTCAGAGCTGCCCAGTGAACTGGTAGAGCGAGGGGTATGGTGGCAAGTGGCCGGGTTCGCCATAGTCAGCGCAGCCAGCGTCGCCATACTGATCGAGTTCGATGGCTCCGAAGCCCGCGCCTACCGCTACCACGAAGCCGCGGTCAAGACAATGTACTGGGCCAACGTATTCGTCCTGATTGGCCTGTTCGAGGGAGCACGAAAAATGTTCGAAAAAGCCTCAACCCTACGAGCCCGTTACCGCGAGCAATACCGCCAAAGGGACCGGCAGAAGATGCTGAAGCGGATTAAAGCCCAAATAGAGGAAGACTACGCTAGCTTCGGTACGGATGCGGACGGGATGAAGGTGATTCCCATCACGCCGGAGCTGCAACGGCTCCTTGACGGTGGGGAAGAGGAAGCAGAAGATTAGGGCGAGGCCGCAACCTACCCGCGCGCAGGCGACGGTACTGGCCTGTTCGAGGGGGTGCGAAGGATGTTCGAGAAAGCCTCAACCCTGCGCGAGCGATACCGCGAGCAATACCGCCAGAAGATCCGGCAGCAGATGCTGAAAGAGTTCAGCAAGGAAGAGCAGAAGCGGCGTAAGGAAGAGCGGAAGCGGTTTAAAGCCCGAATAGAGGAAGCCTACGTTCGCTTCGGCATGGTGATGAACGGGATAGAGGTGCTTCCCCGCACGCGGGAGGTGGAACGGTTCCTTAGGAGCGAGGAAGAGGGAGCAGCGACGTAGCGCACAGCCGTGCGCCCGCCCGCCCCCTACCCGCGCGGAGGCGACAGCAGGTTGACCCGAAGGTCGGCGGGGAGGTTGCCAGCGGTGACCACCAGCCGTGGCTGCGGCTGGGCCTGGTCCAGCCCAAGGCGCCGCAGGAAGGGGTCAACGCCCTCCAGGGTCACGCCCTCCTGCCCATGCCCGTAGTGCATCGGCACCACAATCTTCGGGTCAAGGTCCTGGATCGTCTGAAGGGCCTGGTCCATGCCGAGGGTGCAATGCCCGCCCGCCGGGACCAGCGCCACGTCCACCGGCTTGAGATCGCCGATCTGGCGGGAGGTCAAGGGCCGCGACAGGTCGCCCAGGTGGCACACGCTGATGCCGTCCAGCTCAATGGTGAAGGCCACGTTGCGCTGCTCGTGGGGAACGCCGTCGGGCAAGGAGGTCATCACGCCGCGCACCACGACGCCGTTGTACTCGTAGTCTCCGGGGGCGCTGAACACCCGGGGCTCGCCGGCCACGGTGTCAGCCGCCGAGTGGTTGGGGTGGGTGTTGCTGACAGTAACCACCGCAGCGGGCCGCCCGTCCACCCGCAGCCCCAAGGCCTCAGGGAAGGGGTCAGTGACCACCACCATGCCGGAAGAATGAATCCGGAAGCAAGAATGCCCCAGCCAGACCAAATCCATGACGCCGCTCCTCTCTCTATGCCGCCGGGCCATTGAGTATAAAACCCGCCGGTAAGACGGTCAACGATAAAGCGGCGCATCAAAGCATTTGCCGCCCCGCCCGCGAGTCCGCTCCCAGAGTCTACATCGGCGTGGAAAACCGGGAAGAGTCGCTGCGCCGCTACGGACGGCCCGGCGGCGTGGGCGGCGCCATCTGCGTCGTCGGCCCCACGCGCATGGGCTATGCAACAGCGACAGCCGGCACCCGCCACCTAGCCAGCATGATGAGCCGGATGGCGCAAACGCTAGAAACCGGCGAAGGCGCGCAGGGGTAGATATTCGCGGCCTGCCCCAAGGTTGATTCCAACTGTTATGCAGGGGCGCACTGGCTCTGAGCAAACGGAATTGATAAGCACGATTGCGCCCCGTATAATGGGGTTGAGTTGCAGGCGGACATTCGGCGGCCCTGGTCAGGGGCCAAGCAATCCGAGATAATTTCAGACCGGCGCAAGCCAGCGGTTTATCGCTCGCCCGGCCCGGCTGGAGGATGTGACAGGCATGGCGATAGCAGACGTTTTAACCGGCACTTTTACCGTCAAGAGCGGGCACGCCCAGATGCTCAAGGGCGGCGTCATCATGGACGTGGTAAACCCGGAGCAGGCGATGATTGCCGCCGAAGCTGGAGCCGTGGCCGTCATGGCTCTGGAGCGCGTACCGGCGGACATCCGCGCCGACGGCGGCGTGGCTCGTATGACCGACCCTGCCATCATCACCCGGATAATGGACGTGGTCAGCATCCCGGTCATGGCCAAGGTTCGCATCGGCCACTTCGTTGAAGCCCAGATCCTGGAGGCCCTCGGCGTTGACTATATTGACGAGTCGGAAGTGCTGACGCCGGCCGATGAGACGCATCACATCTGGAAGCATGATTTCAAGGTGCCTTTCGTCTGCGGTTGCCGTGACTTGGGCGAGGCCCTCCGGCGCATCTCCGAGGGCGCGGCGATGATTCGCACCAAGGGCGAGGCAGGTACCGGCGACGTGGTGGAGGCAGTGCGCCACATGAGGGCGGTCCAGGACACCATTCGCAAGCTCCAGACCATGCCCGACGACGAACTGGTGGTGGAAGCCCGCGACCTGCGCGTTTCCCTCGATCTGCTCCAGCAGACCCGCGAGCAGGGGCGGATGCCAGTGGTCAACTTCGCCGCCGGCGGTGTCGCCACCCCCGCCGACGCCGCGCTGATGATGCAGTTGGGCGCCGACGGCGTGTTCGTCGGTTCCGGCATCTTCAAGTCGGGCGACCCGGCCAGCCGGGCCTACGCCATCGTGCAGGCCGTAACCCACTACAACGACCCGGACATACTGGCCGAGGTGTCCAAAGACCTAGGCGAGCCGATGGTAGGCCGCAACGTGCGCGACATCCCCGAAGGGGAACTGCTGGCCCCTCGCAGTGTGTAGGGGAATCCCGTTTTCGGGGCGCGAAATGGGAGCTTTTGAAGTCACGGTGGGTGTGGGCCGGCTTGGGGATGGCGAACTGACCCCGGTAATGGCGATGGTTGATACCGGGGCGGCTCACTCCGTGATGCCGGAGTCCCTGCTGAAGCGGCTTGGTCTGACGCCTATGGAATACAGGCCCTTTGCCATCGCTGATGGCAGCGAGGTGGAATACGGCTACGGGATGGCGCTTTTCGGCATTAAGGGCCGGGAATTTCCTTGCCCGGTTGTCTTTGGCGTTGAGGGCCAATATCTGCTGGGCGCAACCAGCCTGCAAATCTTTAACCTGATGGTTGACCCGCTGGAAGAGCAATTGGTGTCAAAGCCACTTCGCGCCAGGGATATTTAACCGCTCTATATCCCTCGCCAAATTCAGAATGAGCGGAGTCTATGGCAGGTACACCCAGTTCCAACGGGGGGTAGTCGGCGGAAAGAGTTGAAAATAGGCGTCTTAGCGGTACAGGGTGACTTTGCGGAGCATATTGCGATTCTCCGCAGAATCGGCGTGGAAACCCGGGAAGTCCGGCTGCCGGAGCAGTTGGATGCCCTGAGCGGTCTGATCATCCCCGGCGGCGAGAGCACTACGCTCAGCCGCTTGATGTCCATCTACCACCTGCGCGAGCCCGTCGCCCGGATCGCGGCGGAAGGCCGCGCCGTCTGGGGCACCTGCGCCGGCATGATTATGCTGGCTAACGAAATTACCGAGCAGGACCCCGTGCCTCTGGGCCTGATGGATATCGGCGTGCAGCGCAACGCCTTTGGCCGCCAAGTGGACAGCTTCGAGCAGCCGTTGCAAATCGAGCCGTTGGACCCGGATCCCTACAACTGCATCTTCATTCGCGCCCCGGTGGTCATCCGCGTCGGCCCTGCCGTGGACGTTCTCGCCAGTCTCGAAGACGGGCGTCCCGTGGCGGTGCAGCAGGGCAACCTCTTTGCAACTGCCTTTCACCCCGAACTTACGCGCGACACCCGCGTTCACCAGTATTTTGTCGGCCTTGCGGAAGGAAACTCCCCTGATTCATCCTTACAATGATGACGCTGGGGGATTTTTGCCTTTAGAGTCTCCGGATTAGCTCCGAATCATCCTTGGCGGAGGAATGATATTGGCGACGGTGCATGACGCAGTGCGGGAAGAGCTGGAATTGGTGTTGGACGTGTTGCCGGCGCGGGTGTCCGAAGCGCTGCGGCAGCGGGAGGATCTGGCGGAACTGCTGGAGGTGGTGCTGGACTTGGGCCGGGAGCCGGAGGCCCGTTTCGTCAGCGGCGACGCACCGCTCAGCGAGCAAGAGGTGGATGCCGAAGACTTGCAGGGCGTCATCGAACGCCTGGGCGATTTCGGCGACGACAACCGGGCTGGCATCGAGCGCACCTTGCATCGCATCTCGGCCATCCGCAACCGGCGCGGACAGATTATAGGGTTGACCTGCCGCATCGGGCGGGCCGTCTTCGGCACTATCAAGATGATTGAAGACCTGGCCTTCGCCGGCAAGAACATCCTGTTGCTGGGCCGCCCCGGCGTCGGCAAGACCACCATGCTGCGCGAAATGGCGCGGGTGCTGTCCGTGTCGGCGCAGAAGCGGGTGGTCATCGTGGATACGTCAAACGAAATCGCCGGTGACGGCGACGTGCCGCATCCTGCCATCGGCCGGGCGCGGCGGATGCAGGTTTCTACGACGGCCCAGCAGCACGGGGTGATGATTGAGGCGGTGGAGAACCACATGCCGGAGACCATCGTAATCGATGAGATAGGAGCGGAGCAGGAGGCTGCCGCCGCCCGCACCATCGCCGAGCGGGGCGTGCAGCTCATCGCCACGGCCCATGGCAACACGCTGGACAACCTGATAATGAACCCCACGCTCTCCGACCTGGTGGGCGGCATCCAGACCGTCACGTTGGGTGACCAGGAAGCTCGCTACCGGGGCACGCAAAAGACAGTGCTGGAGCGCAAGGCTCCGCCGACCTTTCACGTGGTGGTGGAGATACAAAGCTGGGAGCGCTTGGCAGTCCACGACGATGTGTCCCATGTCGTTGACCAATGGTTGCGGGGCTACCCAATCGTCCCCGAAATCCGCTGGCTCGACGAGAACGGCGAGATTCAGCGCAAAGAGGAAGAGTACCGGACTAATGACGACGCGCCGCCGCCCTTTGCCCTGAGCGGGTCGAAGGGGCAGCATGAAACTCGCCGCCCCGGACGAGAACCCGGCGCGGAACGGCGCCGGAACTCTGACCGGGATTCGGGTCGCGCCGCGACGGCTCCACGTCTGCCCCGTCCGATGGGCGAAATGTCGGAGGAAGAGGCGGCGATGGCGTCTGAAGTGCGGGTCTTCCTGTTTGGCGTGGGCCGCGACAAGCTGGAAGCCGCCATGGTCGAAGCCGGCACGCCGGTGCAAATTGCCAACGAACTGCGCCGCGCCGACTTGGTGCTGACCACCAAGACCCACTATCGCCGCGGCTCTCAGTTGGTGCGCATCGCCGAGGCCAACGGCAAGCCGGTGTACGTGCTGCGCAAGAATTCGCTGCCCCAGCTTCAGGACTTCCTACGCACCGTGGTGTCGCAGGGGAACCGCAATGCCGGACGCGCTCCCGAAGCCGTCGAGCGTCCGCAGCCCCCCAACATCGAGCGGGCCATGGAGGAAGCCGAGGAAGCGGCCAACCGCGTGCTGGGCGGCGAAAACACCGTCAAGCTGGCTCCCCAGCGCTCCCACATACGCCGCCTACAGCATATGCTGGGGCAGCGCTACAACGTGTCGTCCATCAGCCAGGGCCGCGAACCGGAGCGGGCGGTGATGTTCTATCGCGTTTAGGCTTCTGGAGAGGTTGACTTGCGGCGGATGCGCGCTAAACTGGAACTATTCTGAATTCCCCGGAGGACGTCAATGGAAGGCAAAGTCCAGATCGAGATTACCTACTGCGTCAGTTGACAGCATCTCGGAACTGCCACGTGGATGGCAAACGAGTTTTTCCGGCATTTCGGACCCGACGCAGCCATAGCAATTTCTCCTCGCGGCCAGAGCATAATGGAAGTGTTCGTGGACGGCGAGCGCATCTTCGATAAGAAGGGCGAAGGTAACATCTTCCCCGACTTGGGCCGCGTCCGCAAGATGCTGGCCCATGTCCGTGAGCGAATCGAGGAGGCAGAACTAGTCGCAGCCGACGACTAGCGGGCCGACAAGACGGCTCGCTACAATGAGCCTGACAGAGCAAATAAGCCCCTCCGTTCAGCGGAGGGGCTTATACTTTTGCTATAGCAAAGCCGGGGTGTTGGCTGTTGCTGGGGATAAGGTGAGTTGGGGCAGGAGCGGTGAAACGATGTCCCAGATATGTTCGGCCAGTTCGTCTTCGGGCAACCGGGCATCCAGCTTATGCCAGCCCGGGCAGGCTTCAGCCAGACCTAGATACCCCCGGCGTACCCGTTTGTGGAAGGCCAGGGACCGGTCTTCAAAGCGCCGCTGGCCTTCGACTTCAGCCCGGCCCACATCCGCGGAGTCGTCCGGCGACAACGCCATTTGGAGTTGCGGCTTGCCGACGCGATGCAGTCCCTCTTCGGGATCAATGTCCAGCAGAAAGGTAAGGCCGGGATACAGCCCCCCAGTGGCGTAGGCGTTCACGTAGTCGATGACGTCGCGGTTGATTCTTTGGCCATATCCTTGGTAAGCGATGGTGGAGCCTGCGTAGCGGTCGGAGATGACGGTGATTCCCTGGTCCAGGCTGGGCCGAATCTGGTCGGCCACCAACTGAGCCCGCGCCGCGGCGAACAGCAGCAACTCAGACTCCGGCGTCAGCGGCAGCTTGCTCTTCAGGTAGTCCCGCAGATGGAGGCCTAGGGGGGTCGTGCCAGGCTCCCGCACCAGCAGCGCCGCCAGCCCCGAGTCTGCCAGACGCCGGTAAAGCCGCTCCGCCTGTGTGCTCTTGCCAGACCCCTCGCACCCTTCGAAAACGATAAATCTTCCAGCCGACACAACCGCCTCCGCCAAATCACCCGCCCTTGTCTCTATCTGCGCTCCAGCTTAGCGGTTCTTGCTGAGCTGTCGCTGTCAGCGGGCTGGATTCGCCTAAATGATAGCACGTGGGCCCATGCAACGGCCCAGCTCACCTCAACAGGTTAGGGTAAGTTAAGCGCAATCGCCAGTCGTTCTATCCATCCCGCAGCGGCGCGATGACTTCTTCGCCGAAGCGGCGGATGATGGTTTCCGGAGAGGGGCCGATGGCGGTTATCAGCAGTACGTCCACGCCGGTGTCGAAGATGGCGCGTGTCTTGGCGCGACACTCCTCGGGCGTTCCGGCTACGGCGAAACGTTCGGCGAAGTAATCCGTCAGCCCCAACTCGTCGGTCAGCGTGGCGTTTCGGGTTTGGCCCACCTGCTCATGTTCGGTGGCCTGATATTCGCGGTGCAGGATGGATACCGGCTCGCGTAGCTCCTCCGGCACGTTCTTGCCTTCAAGGGTGAACCGGAAGGCGTGATGGCCGGAGGCGGCCAAGGCCATTTTGATTTCTTCAATGGCGTCGTCGCGGCGGTCGGCGATGTTGCACTTGGCGAAGGCCCAGACGCCGGTTGCGCCCGTCTCCCGCCCGGCCGCGCGCTCGCCCTCGCGGATGCGGGTCACCGTGTCGTTCAGAACATCGGTAGTCAGGCCGGTATGGATGATGGCAGCGTCGGCGACGGCGCCCGCCATTGCCAGCGTGCGCGGGCCCTCAGCGGACATGGCGACGGGCACAGAGGCGTCGGCCCAACGCACGTGAGTCCGGTCGCCCCGGTAGTCGGCGGCCGTGCCGCCCAGAAGGTCGCGGACGGTCTGGAGGTAGTGATGCAGTTCCGCCAGCCGTGCCGGGCGCAGCCCCAAATTCAGCACCGCGCTGTCGCCGCTGCCGATGCCCAGGAAGGCCCGTCCGCCGGAAAGTTCGTTGACAGACGCAATGGCCGACGCCGTAACCGCTGGGTGGCGGGTGAGCGGATTGCTGACCGTCGGCCCCAGCATAACCCGTTCGGTGGACATCGCCACCACGCTGAGGGAGACATACAACTCGCGAAAGAGTGACTGCGAATCGCCAATACCCACGTAGTCGAATCCCATCTCCTCAGCCAGCCGCGCCCGGCTGGCCAGAACCTCAAGGCTGTCGGGCAGCATCGTAACGCCGAATTTCATAGGCTACTCGTATCTCCGCATGGTTCGACAAGCTCACCATGAACGTGTTGATATTTCCCGATGAAAGACGCTGTGTTGTTCCTAACCGGCGGAGTGGCAGCCCCGAAATTGCAGTCTGACTGCCACAGCCGTTCGTCTTGAGCTTGTCGAAGGATGGGCGCTTATCTTGCCGCTGAGGACTCCCTCACCCTCTCCCAGAGGGAAAGGGAACTACCTACTCGTAGACCCGGCGAGGGCCGACGGTTTTCAGGTAGCCTTCGTAGTTGCGGCGCGTTTCCGGCACGGAGTCGCCGCCGAACTTTTCCATGAAGGCTTCGGCCAGCACCAGCGCCACCATCGCCTCGCCCACTACGCAGGCGGGGGGCGCTTGGCAGATGTCGGAGCGTTCGTAGTGGGCCTGCACCTCGCCGCCAGTGTCCAAGTCCACCGAGGGTAGCGGACTCATCAGCGTGGCGATGGGCTTGATGGCAAATTGGGCCGTCAGCGGCATCCCGTTGGTCATGCCCCCTTCAGTACCGCCCAGTTTGTTGGTGCTTCGCTGCCAAGGGCGTTCCGGGTCGGTCACCGGCTCGATAACGTCCTGCACCTCGGAGCCGCGCTTGTTGACGATGTCCCAGCCGGGGCCGATGGACACAGCCTTGACGGCGTTGATGGACATCAAAGCCTGCGACACGCGCCCGTCAATCTTGCGGTCCCAAGACACGTGGGAACCCAGGCCGATGGGCACGTTTTCCGCCAGAACCTCGACGATTCCGCCGACAGTGTCGCCAGCGTCACGGGCGGCGTCGATCTCGGCCGTCATCCGTTCGGCGGCGGCTGGATCGGCGCAGCGCACCGGGGATTCCTCCACGGCCTGCCAGTCGATGCGGGCGGACGGTTCGGCTCGAATACCGCCGATGGAAATGACGTGGCTATGCACCGCGATGCCGAACTCTTCCAGCAGGCGCAGAGCCACAGCGCCAGCTGCCACTCGCGCCGCGGTCTCGCGGGCGCTGGCCCGCTCCAGCACGTTGCGCACGTCGTTGAAGCCGTACTTCATCGTTCCCGGCAGGTCGGCGTGGCCGGGACGCAGGCGGGTTACGCGCTGGCTGCGGGGGCTTTGCGGCTCGCCCTCGATGGGGCGCACCGACATAGCTTCCTCCCAGTTGGCCCAGTCGCGGTTTTCGATGCTCATACCAATTGGGCTGCCCAGCGTCGCGCCGTGGCGCACGCCGGATATGATGTGCGCCCAGTCCTGCTCAATGAGCATTCGCCCGCCACGCCCGTAACCCTTTTGGCGGCGGCTTAGATGAACGCCAATATAGTCCTCGTCAATGGGCAACCCGGCAGGCACCCCCTCGACGATGATAACCAGACCCTGTCCGTGGGACTCCCCAGCAGTTACAAAGCGAACCATACTTTTCCAGTCATTCGGGATTTATTAGGGCGCGCCAAGTTCCCTCTCCTTCTGGCAGAGGGTTAGAGTGAGGGCGTCTCCCGCGCCAGCTTGATTAGCTTCTTGCCCGCATCGCGGCGGTGGCGGCTTCCAACATAACCGGCACGGGCGCAGGCTGGCCGGTCCACATCTCAAAGGAAGCCGCGCCCTGGTAGACCAGCATCTGAATGCCACCCAAAACGGCGGCTTCAGCTTGGGTTGCCTCGCGCAGCAGCGGCGTTTCCAGCGGATTATACACTAGGTCGTTGACTAGGGCTGAGGGCGGAATGTCAGCAGATGAGAGGGGAGAGCCGGTTTCGTCGGGGCCGTGAACCATGCCCATCGAGGTGCAGTTGACGATGAGGCTGACATCGGCGGCAGCGCTCGCGGCCCCTGAAAGGGTTACTGCGTCCGCCGGGACGCCGCTGTCGGCGGAGATTTGCGCCAGTCGTTCGGCGCGCTCCAGAGTGCGGTTGGCGATGATCAGCCGGCCGGCCCCGGCCCTCGCTAGGGCGTAGACGACGCCCCGCGCCGAGCCTCCGGCGCCCAGCACCAGCACGGCCTGACCCTGCGGCTCGAATCCTGCGCCCTCCCGCAGCGCCCGCAGGAAGCCGATGCCGTCGGTGTTGTGGCCGCTGAGCCGCCCCTCGCGGTTGACGATGGTGTTGACCGCCCCGGCGGTGGACGCCCAGTCGTCCACCTCGTCGAGGAAAGGGATGACTGCCTCCTTGTGAGGTACGGTCACGTTGATGCCCAGCGTCCCCGGAGCGCGCAGTCCCCCCACGAAGTCGCCCACGCCGCCGGGGACAACATCCCAAGGCTCGTAAACGCCATCAAACCCGATAGCGTCCAGCGCCGCCTGCTGGAACACGGGCGAAATGGAGTGGCCGATGGGGTGTCCGATGATGCCTAGACGCTGTGGCACGGCTTTGCTCTTCCTCGATTTCACTGGATCCCTGGTTTGCTGCGCTATCCAGCGAAGAGCCCTGTCAGATACGGATGTCTTTGGCGGCGTATTCGCCGATAGTGAGACGCCGGATTTTTATCGTGCGGTGGGACGGAGCCTAGCCGGAATGAGCCTCCAGTGAGTTCTTGATAAGCCGGAGTTTTTGTTTGTATGCCGCATCTCCCTGGCTTTGTTCGTCAGCTGACTGGCGGGCCCACTCGATGGCTTCATCCCGCGTCGAAAATGTCTTGCTGTTTATCATCACCCCATGGTGGTCTGAATCAATCCACATGGGAAAGGTTTCCGCTTCGTAACCGTCGGAGTCTGTTAGCTTGGTGGTAATGGAATATCCGTTGTGGACTTCCCAATAATCGAAGTTGGAGATCTGACTCGTCTGGCCTTGGTGCGTGGCTGCGGTGGCGGCTGCCCATGCCACAGCATCGGCAGCCGTGTCGAAATGCTGGTACTGGTAATTATGATCTGACTGAAAGGCTGCCACGGAGGCGTCGAACCCTCTGTAACTGGTACAAATCGTGACGAAATTTCCGTGAATGACGGCCCCGTAGCCCTCGCCGCTGGCCAGCGAAAATATCTGGAGTTCAGCCATTGCGCGATTTTCTCCCGATGCAGGTGGTGTGGCGGGCATTGAGCAACACTTGGGTACGGCGTTAAATTATGAAACCGGAATCCAGACGAATCGAATGAGGGGACTTAACGCCCCAACTGCTCCAGGATTTCGTCGAGCCTTTGCTTGCGGTCGCGGAGTTCGGTCAGGCGGGCTTCTTCGTTTTCCACGACCTCAGGGCGGGCTTTTTCGCGGAAGTTGGGGTTGGCTACCAACTTCTCCACCCGCTCCAGGTTGCGGGCGCAGTCGGCCAGCTCGGCGCGCAGGCGCTCGCCCTCGGCGTCCAGGTCAACCACGCCCTCCAGCGGCAGGCGCACCACCAGCGGGCTGACCACCAGCGTCACGCCGCGCATCCCGCTATCGCCTTCGGCTGCGTTGGACACTATGCGGAGCGGCTCTATTCGCGACATGGCGCGGATAACGTCGGCCTCGTCCTCGATGGCGGCCTGTTGCCCGCTGGCTTCCACCAGCGCCTCAAGGTGCTGCGCGGCGGGGATTCGCAGTTGGGCGCGGGTGTTGCGGACGGCCCGGACTGCCTGCTGTACCAGCGCGATTTCCTCTTCGGCCGCGGGGTCAATGCGCCCGCCGGACTCGGGGTAGGAGGCGATCATTATGGACTCTGTTTTGTCCTGACCGTCCGTGGGCAGTTGGGCCGTCAGTGTCTGCCAGACCTCTTCAGTAATGAAGGGCATGAAGGGATGCAGCAGGCGCAGGATTCGCTCAAGCACGTGGGCCAGCGTGGGCAATGGCGAGGGTTCGCTGCCGTTGCGCAGACGAATCTTCGCCATCTCGATGTACCAGTCGCAGTAGTCGTTCCAGATGAATTCGTGGAGCCACTGTTGCGCGTCGCCTAGCTCGAAACTCTCCAGCGCCCGGTTGACCTCGGAGGTCACGCGGTCAAGGTGGCTGACAATCCAGCGGTCTTCGCGGTGCTGCGGTTCCGGCAGGTCGCGCCATCCCTGTAGGGGCGCACGGCTGTGCGCCCCTACGTCTGAGGCAATTCCCGATTCCAGTTGGCTGATGACGAAGCGGGAGGCGTTCCAGATCTTGTTGGCGTAGTTGCGGCCCGCTTCCAGGCGGTTCTCGGTGAAGCGCAAGTCGTTGCCGGGCGCGGTGCCGGTGGTGAGGGCGAAGCGCAGGGCGTCGGTGCCGTACTTCTCCACCAAGTCCAGCGGGTCCAGGGTGTTGCCGCGGGTCTTGCTCATCTTGGCGCCGGAACCGTCGCGGATGAGGCCGTGGAGGTACACGGTGTTGAAGGGGGCTTTGCCGGTGTTCTCGATGCCCAACATAATCATGCGGGCCACCCAGAAAAACAGGATGTCGTAGCCCGTTTCCAGCACCGATGTGGGATAGAAATAATCGAAGTCGGTGTTTTCTTCGGGCCAGCCGAGGGTCGAATGGGGCCACAGGCCGGAACTGAACCAGGTATCCAACACGTCCGGGTCCTGCCGGATGTCCGCCGAGCCGCAGGCTTCGCAGGCGTCCGGGTCGTCCATGGCGACGGTCAGGTGGCCGCAGGGGCCGCAGTACCAGACGGGGATGCGGTGCCCCCACCACAGTTGGCGGCTGATGCACCAGTCGCGGATGTTTTCCAGCCAGTTCAGGTAGACGCGGGTGAACCGCTCCGGGACGATGCGGATGTCCGGTTCTCCGCTGCCGTCGCCGGTTACGGCCCGGTATGCCTTGCCCGCGATGCTGCCGGGTTGCTCGTGGCTGCCGACGTTGACGAACCATTGCATACTGATGAGCGGCTCGACCACCGTGGCGCAGCGCTGGCAGTGGCCTACGGAGTGGCTGTGCGCTTCCACCTTCTCCAGCGCGCCCAGCGATTCCAGCTCGGCTACGACGCGGCGGCGGGCCTCGAAGCGCTCCACCCCGGCGTACTTGCCGGCCACCTCGGTCATATTGCCGTCTTCGCCGATGACGTTGGGGGCGTCCAGCCGGTGGCGCTGGCCCACCTCGAAGTCCACCGGGTCGTGGGCTGGCGTGACCTTCAGGGCGCCGGTGCCGAACTCCGGGTCAATGGCCTCGTCGCCTACCACCGGAATGGCGCGGCCCGTGATAGGCAGGACAACGTTGCGGCCCCGGATGCCGTCGTAGCGCGGGTCATCGGGATACACCGCGACGCCGGTGTCGCCCAGCATTGTCTCCGGGCGGGTTGTGGCGACGGTGACCGCCTTGTCCGGGTCGTCTTCCAGCGGGTAGCGGATGTAGTAAAGCTGGCCGTCCACGTCCTGGTAGTCAACTTCCAGGTCGGAAAGGGCGGTGGCGCAGCGCACGCAGCGGTTGATGATGCGCTCGTGGCGATAAATCAGTCCCTTGTTGTACAGGCTGACAAAAGTGGTGCGGACGGCATGGCTGGGGTCGGGGTCGAGGGTGAACTTGTGGCGCTGCCAGTCGGCGGAGATGCCCAGTCGCCTCGATTGTTCGTGGATGATGCCGCCGGACTTTTCGACGTGTTCCCAGACCCGCTCGACGAAGGCTTCGCGGCCCATTTCGTGTCGGCTGATGCCTTCGTCTTGTATCTGCCGCTCGACCACCCACTGGGTGGCGATGCCGGCGTGGTCGGTGCCAGGCAGCCACAGAGTCGGCGTACCGGTCATGCGCCGGTAGCGAATCAGCGCGTCCTCCAGCGCCTTCTCCAGCGCGTGCCCCAAGTGCAGCTCGCCGGTGACGTTGGGCGGCGGCATGATAATGACGTAGGGTTTCTCGCCTGACTTCGGGGTGGCATGGAAGTAGCCGTTGTCCAGCCAATTCTGGTAAATGCGCCGCTCTACCCCGGCGGGGTCGTAAGCCCGTGGCATCTGGCCGGAAGTCATCGGTAAACACAATCTCCGGGGCCGGTTACTCCGGCGTCAGATAGGGAATGCAACGAAAACCGCCACACAACGGTAGAGGCCAATATACCACCGGGAAGCGCAGGGCGTCTATTCAGGAGGCGATTGATGTCAAGGGCAATCGAGGCTTAATTGAATCACCCTTCGGCAAGCTCAGGGCGGCGTCCGTCATTCCCGCGAAAGCGGGAATCCAGAGCGCCGCCCCTTATGACGGCATACAGCCGACAGGGCTGACAGATTCCCGCGAAAGCGGGAATGACGGGTTAGAGGGCAACCAGACTTTAAGACGCGATTGCTCTGGCGGTTGGTGCGAAACTTGTTCACAAATGACGCGCAGGACTCCTGAAGTCCATTTGCACAGGTTGGTTTTCATGGCCCCTGACTGGCTGTCTTTTGCGCCAGAATATCAGTATACGGGTTGTTCGGCGGCGGTCTCCCGCAGGGCTTCGAGGCGGCGGATGGCAAGGCGAGTGTCGGAGGCTACGCGGGCCGGATCCCAGTAGTTGACGCGGTATTTGTGCAGCCAGTAGGTGAACTCTTTGAGGTCGGACAAGGTCAGCCCCTCGCGCTGGCCCAGCTTGGCGGCGAGGCGGAACTCGCCGAGCAGGTCGGCATGAGAGCGGGTGTACAGATGCCGGAAGGCGTCCTCCACCAGCTCCTCGCTGTCGGAGTAGCCCCGGGCCAGATGACGCTTGCGGACGGATTCCTCGGCGGCCAGTTGCAACGCTTCTTCCAGCACCACGCCGTAGTGGAAATTCAGATAAGCCCGGTACTTACTGGCTCCAAGCAGGTCGCGGAGGTCGTCTTCCTCCATGGGTTCGGGCAGGGATCCATGAAATAGCAGCCGTTCCAAGTCCGTTGGCGGTATGAGATCATCCGCTTCTCCACAGAGCCGTTCGGCCAGCAGCAGCCAGTCGAAAGCCTCGCGGCCCACCATGTACTTGTAGCGGCGACCGTTGAGGGTTTCTTCGGCCTCCCGCCACAGGCCCATTGTTTCCAGCAGCGCCCGGTGCCAAGGAACACCCGCCGCCAACTGCGCCCGGAACCAGCCAATGGCGTCCGGCGGGGACTGTCCTTCGCCATCCGTCGGGAACGGGCCTGTGTCGTTTGGGTTCTTGGGCGAGGAATCGGACTCGCCGGCCGCCGGAGCGGCTCCGGTGGTATGGGAGGCCCTGGCGGCCTTCCGGGGCGGCATCAGGCGCTTCCGGTGGCTATGGCAGCGTCGAACACCCCGATGCGCTCGGGCTTGGGCGTGCGGATGAACCGCAGAAACTCGTCCAGAGGCAGGGTGTTGAGAATGTGGCGCGGCTCGCACCAGGCCCGGCGTGCCACGGCGACGCCGAACCGGCCGCCCGACAGTTCGGAATGGTGGTGAGAGTCGGTGCTGATGACCAGCGGGACCCCCAACTCGCGGGCGCGATAGGCGTGGGTGTCTCGCAGGTCGAGACGGGCCGGGGATGCGTTGATTTCCAGCGCCGTACCGGTGTCCCGCGCTGCCTGCAACACTGCTTCCAGGTCAAACTCCGTCGGTGGACGCTGGCCCAGCAGCCGGGTCGAGAGGTGGCCGATTATGGTCACTGACGGGTGTTCCATAGCCCGGATGATGCGGCGCGTCATGGTATCGCGGTCTTGCGACATGGCGTTGTGCACCGACGCCACCACCACATCCAGTTCGGCCAGCACCTCGTCGGGAAAGTCCATGCGTCCATCGGCGCGGATGTCCACTTCCGAGCCGGCCAGTATACGGATGTCGTACTTTTCTTGCAGTTGGCGGAGTACCTGCCGCTGGGCGGCCAGCCGCTCTGGGGACAGACCGTTGGCAACGCCCAGCCCCTGCGAGTGGTCGGTCAGAGCCATATATTCGTAGCCCAGGGCCGCCGCGGTCTCAACCATTGTCTCGATGGAGTCGCTGCCGTCGCTCCATTCGCTGTGCAGGTGCAGGTCGCCGCGCAGGTGGCTGGCTTCTACCAGTTGCGGCAGGCTGCCCCGCTGCGCCGCGTCCAGCTCCCACATCCCGGAGCGCAGTTCAGGGGGAATCCAAGGCAGCCCCAGGCGGGCGTAGAAGGAAGTCTCGTCGGCGAAAATCTCCACCTGTCCGGACTCGATGTTGGTGATGCCGTATTCGTTGAGGGACAGGCCCATGCGGTTGGCGAAGTCGCGCAGACGGATGTTGTGCTGCTGGCTGCCGGTGAAGTATTGGAGCATCGCGCCGATGGATTCGGACTCGCCGGTACGCAGGTCGATTTGCAGGCCTGGCTCTACAATTACGCTGGTCTTGCGGGGGCCGTTGACCAGCACTTCCCGGACTTCGGGCAGCGCGGCCAAGGAGCGGCCCAACTCCTCGGGCTGCGGGGTGATGGCGACCAAGTCCACGTCGCCGATGGTTTCCTCCCAGCGGCGCAGACTGCCGGCTGGCGTGAGCAGCGAAATTGCCGGGTCCTGTCCACGCAGGGCGGCGATGACCGACTCGGCGGTTGGCATGGCGTCGCCGATGGGAGTGCGTCCGCGGTTCATGCCGCGGGTGGCCCGGATATGGCGCAGAATGTTGTCGGCGGCCTTCTGGCCCATTCGAGGCAACGAGGCAAGGCGCCCGTCCTGGGCCGCTTGCTCCACGCCCTCGATCGTGCTGATGCCCAGTTCGGAGCCGATCAGGATGGCGGTCTTGGAGCCGATGCCGGGAATCGCCATCAATTCCAGCGCTCCCTCGGGCAGTTCGGACTTCACGCGCTCGTAGGTTTGCACCTTCCCGGTGGTCACCAGTTCGTGAATTTTCTCGCTGATGGCCTTGCCGATGCCAGGTATGCCGGTGAGCTTCTGCCCGTCGTTGACGGCTTGGGATAAAGGAAAGGAAAGCTCGCCGATGGTGCGGGCCGCCCGCTGGTAGGCGCGAATCTTGAACACAGAATCGCCCTTCATTTCCAGAAGAGCGCCTAGATTCTCGAACAGTTCGGCGATTTCGTCGTTGGTCGGCTGCATATCCCGCCGCTTTCGGGCCGGTTGAGATGGGAAGCACAGGCTTTTCCATCCACACAACTATAAAGCGTCCCCCCGCACTTGTCGAACCGGCACAGGGCCTTTTCATTCGCTCTCCATCTGAGCCGGGGTGGAGGGGTTACAAGACCTTCCTAACCTTCCTGTGCTGCGCCTGTGTTGCGCCTATGTTGCGGCGCGGTCCCAGCGGAGCGCTTCGAGGCAGCCTTGCTCTTCGGCCTGGGGGAGAAGGCAGCGGATGATTCCGCTGACATCGGGGCGGGTGTTGTTGCGCCGGCACCGCTCCAGGTATTTGTGGAGTTCCATGAAGGTGGGGAGGCTGAATCCGGCGAGGGCAATCTTCCGGATGAAGGGATGGGATTCGGGAGCGGGTTTCCGGTCGGCCTCAGCAACGGACCACTCTTGGGAGAATTCCTCGGCCAGGGGGCGGAGGCGATAGATGGCGAGGGGGATGGCGTATTTGCGGCACAGGGCGTCGATGGCGTTTCTAATCTGGCTCAATGACATGGCTTCACTTCCCGATGCTGCCTGAGTGGCTGGATTTTTTTCGGTTTCCCGGTCATTCCCGGCCATTTCCGGTCTCTTTTTGTGGGTTCCGCCGCGGGGCCGGGTTGCGGACGGATTTAGGGCGGGACTGGCACGAATTCACTGGCATAACTTCACTGAGACAACTTCACTGGCATATATGGTAGGGAGGTGTCTCAGGGCTTGGCAAGGGGCAACTGTCAGCAGTTTTAGTTTGAGGTTCAGGGCGGTTGCGACGGAACGGGGCTGTGCTGCTGGTGGAGGGACGTCCGGCGGGTTAGGGCAGGGAAGGCGGAAGGTTTTCCTGCATGGGGACGCCCTCACCTCCCGCTTTCGTGGGGGCAGGCTCTAACCCTCTCCCTCCGGGAGAGGGAACTTTCCTCGAGAATGAAAAGGCCTTGGGCGATACCGGCAATTCTCGTCTTGACAGCCGCCGCGACGGATTCGATAATAGAGGTTCTAGCCGAGGTAGCTCAGGTGGTAGAGCACGGCACTGAAAATGCCGGTGTCGACAGTTCGAGTCTGTCCCTCGGCACCGTTCTCTGTTTTTGTATCTGAAAAGCACGAAAACAGCCATGATTGACAACATTGGGTGCCTAGTTCTTTCATGAAGTGGCTGTTGCTCGGCCCTATATCGTGTACTGGAGGCCGTTCACCTTACTCACAGTAGTTGGCTTTACTGGCAAGAGACTCCATTTGAAAAGCACGGTGGTATGCCGTGCTTTCGGTATTCTTGGGGTGAGAGAGGAGCCGCCGGTCTCGTTGACAGCTATGTTTCAGGCGACAGTCTTGACCCTGCACTCTGCCAGCCAGCTGGCCAAGCGGTACGACTCCGCCGTGCAGGCGGCGAACTCGCGTACCGGCTGGCGGGAGCAGTCTTCCGGGACCGGTGCGTAGTGGCTGCTGGCTCCCACGCCGGTCCCCGCGGCTTTCAGATTCACTTGCGGCAATGCTGCCGGCAGCCGGCTCCGGCTTTCCTGGGACACTCTCGCTAGATTTACGCTATTCTTGGGCGCACTCATCGTCCCTCCGGCATTGCATCGCAGGCGTACCGCCGGGGGGGCGCCGACACGGCACAATCTATCCAGCGGGAGCGCCCTGGCGAGGGCGTCACCAATGATGCAGCCGTCAGACTCCCAAATCATGCTATTGAACGGGCAGGGGCACCAGTGATGACTCGGTCTTGGTCCGGACGGAACGCCTCGCAATAAGCATACGCTTCCGGCCTGGCACGCCAGTTAGCCGCCTTTGAATGGCCCGGCCACGGGCTTGCCTATGCCATGTAATGAACGGGCACACCATGTTGACGTATATCAACGTTAAGAATACGATGGTGCTGATGCCTGCGATAGCCTGTCTGTATTGGAACGCAAAAAACCATTAACGCATTCCATCTCGACATGAAGGGGGTGCGATAGGAAACCGTAATCATCAAGGTGTTGCCTGTAAACGACCGAGGATTATGTATTCAGGAGGAGAAAGAATGGCAGACAAGGATATAGCTTTAATGGCCCACTTGATGCGCCGCGCCGGTTTTGGAGCGACGTATGAAGAGCTAGAGGCCCGTGCCGCTACGGGCTACGAGGCCACTGTGGAGGAGTTGCTGCACCCGGACACGCAGCCCGCGATCGAGCGCGACGTGTTGATGCGCTATCAGCCGCAGTGGGTGTCCCAGGCGGGACTGGAGGGACAGCAGGAAGAATGGACCTTCCGGATGATCAATACCAAGCGCCCGTTGGAAGAGAAGATCGCCCTCTTCTGGCACCAGATATTCTGCACCGGCCACGCCAAGTGTGAATACCCAAGGCAGCAGCAGATTGAGTTCGATATGTTCCGCACCCAGGGAATGGGCGACTTCGCCAACCTGCTGATGGGTCTGTCCACCGACCCCGCCATGGTGTTCTACCTGGATAACTGCATGAGCCACAAGGACGCCATCAACGAGAACTGGGGCCGCGAGCTTCTGGAGCTCTTCTCGATGGGTGTCGGTATGGACGGTCAGGCCAACTATTCCGAGGATGACGTCAAGGAGTGCGCCCGCGCCTTCACCGGCTGGACGGTGGCCAACTCGGTCCCTAGGTACCCCTACGGCAAGTACGAGGCCGCCTTTATCTACGATCCGTCAGACCACGACTATGGCGAGAAGACCTTCTTGGGCGAGACCGGCAACTGGAACGGCGAGGACATTGTCAGGATTATCGCCAAGCAGCCCGGTACGGCCAGGTTCATCGCCAGGCACCTGTACAACTTCTTCGTCGCCGACGAGCCCCAGGTCCCGGCATGGCAGAACACGTCTCCCAGAGACCCCGAGGCCATCAAGATGCTGGAGGACGAGTACTTCCGTTCCAACTACGACATCCGCTCGATGCTGCGGGCCCTGTTCAACGCCGACTTCTTCAAGGACGCCCGCTTCACCAAGGTGAAGAGTCCCACCGAGACCGTGGTAGGGACCATGCGGCTGGTCGGCGACTTCGATCTGCCCAAACCCGGTATGAACGCCATGACCCTGACCATCCGTTACATGGGCCAGGACCTGCTCAACCCTCCGACGGTAGAGGGCTGGCATACCGGCAGGGAGTGGATCGACAGCGGTACCCTGGTCGAGCGCATCAACTTCACCGCCGACGCCATGGGCAACACCGCCCACCCCGGAGTCCAGGCCATCATCAACCGCCTGGGTTCCGAGGGAGCCACCATTTCGCCGGAGAGGTTGGTCGACGGCTGCCTGGAAATGCTGGGAGCCTACGAGTTGGCTGATGTCACCCGCACCGAGTTGGTGTCCCTGGCCCGCAGCGAAGGCGAGTTGCGGACCGGCAACGATGAGTTCGGCAAAAGGGTCAGCCAGATGCTACAGTCCATCGTGGCCACCACCGAATACCTATTCGCATAACAGGGAAGGGTAAAGAAATGACATCCACCAAGAAAGACCCGGTGCTGGTGGTCCTCCAGTTGTCAGGGGGCAACGACGCTCTGAACACGATCATCCCTTACAGCGACCCCTTGTACCTGGACAACCGGCCCAACGTGAGGATCGAGACCGACAGGGTTATTCCCATCAACGACCAGATCGGTTTCAACCCGGCGATGACGCCGATGAAGCGCCTGTTCGATGATGGCAAGCTCGCCATCATCCAGGGCGTGGGGTACCCCAGCCCGAGCCGTTCCCACTTCCGCTCTATGGACATCTGGCACACCTGCGAGCCGGACGAAGTGGGCGACGAGGGCTGGCTGGGCCGGACCGTGCGCGACCTGGATCCAGGGAAGGGAAACGTGCTGACCGGCGTCAACTTCGGCAGGGGTCTCCCGAGGTCGCTGGTGGCCCCCGGCGTGCCGATTGCTTCGGTGGGCAACCTGGAGACCTACGGCGTGCTCACCGGGATCGAGATTGAAGAGCAGCGGACCAAGGCCCTCGACGTGTTCTCCAGGGTCTACTCGCCGATGATCGGCCAGGGCCCGGTGTTGGACTACCTTGCCCAGACGGGCCTGGACGCCCTGGAGGGGGCTGACATTCTCAGCACGGCCCCCGGTATGTATTCCTCGACCGTGGAATACGGCAGGGACGACGTTGCTCAATATATGCGCAACATCGCCCAAGTGCATCTGGCGGGTTTGGGCACCAGGGTGCTTTATACCACCGCGCCCTACAACAGCTTCGACACCCACGCTGGCGAACTGGCGAACCACACCAAGCTATGGATCGAAACATCCAACGCCGTCGCCGATTTCTACGACGACCTGAAGGAGCACGACGCCGGAGACAACGTGGTGCTGCTGGTCTTCACCGAGTTCGGACGCAGGGTCCACGACAACGGCTCCGGCACTGACCACGGGTCGGGCGGCGTGGCCTTCGTGGTGGGCGAGCCGGTCAAAGGCGGCCTCTACGGTGAATATCCCTCGCTGAAGCCGGAAAAGCTGCTGGAGGGAGACCTGCACTTCAACAACGACTTCCGCGGCATCTACTCCACTCTCTTGGAGAAATGGATGGGCCTGGATGCCAAGCCCATAGTGAACGGCTCCTTCGAGCAGATGGACTTCATTTAGTCAGACACTGTGAGGTGAACATGACCACCACCAGAATATCGCACGTGCAGCTTCAGTACAGCCACACCATCGGGCGCGGCGAGCAGTTCGGACCGGGTTTCACCTACCCGGTCCACATGGCCCGGGGCGAGGACGACCTGTTGTACGTCCTGTGCCGGTCTCCGGAATACCGGCCCGAGGGCACCCGCATCACGGTCTGCACCGTTGACGAGGATTACGTCAACGCCTTTGCCCGCGGTGTCTCTCAGCAGGGCCCCCACGAGTACAACTTCGACGACGGTTCCCTGGTCTGGCCGGTCACCGTGGCCATCGCCAGCAATGGCAACGTCTACGTGTCCGATGAATGGGTGCATCGGATTTCCATCTTCACCAAGGATGGGGACTACGTCGGCAAATGGGATGAGCGCGTCGGCAGCGGCGACGGTGAGCTTGACCGGCCCGCCGGCTTGGCCATCGACAAGGACGATAACGTCTACGTCGTCGATAGCATGAACCACCGCGTCCAGAAATTCACTCCTGACGGAAAGTTCCTGGCCAAGTTCGGGACCTACGGCGATGGCGACGGCGAGTTCAATATGCCTTGGGGTATCTCCATAGACAAGCAGGGCAACGTATACATCGCCGACTGGCGGAACGACCGGATCCAGAAGTTCACCGCCGACGGCCGGTTCCTGATGAAGTTCGGTTCTTCCGGTTCCGGTGAAGGCGAGTTCAACCGTCCCACCGATGTTGCCGTTGACAAGGACGGCATCATCTACGTCGCCGACTGGTTGAACGACCGCCTTCAGGTCTTCGACCCCGATGGCAACTTTGCCACCCTCAAGACCGGCGAGGCGACCGTCTCCAAATGGGGCAAGGACAAGCTGGACGCCAACTCGGAGATGTGGGGAGAACGGGAGCGCGCGCCGGGACTGGAGCGTGAGAAGGACTTCTGGGCTCCCAGTGGGGTTGAGGTGGACGATTCCAACACGGTGTTCGTCTGCGAAGGGCCTCGCAACCGCATCCAGGTATACCGCAAGCAGTCTCCCACCTTCATGGGGCCCCGGCTGTAGCCCCAGACGGCGCAAGACCCTTCGGGAAGGCCCCCAACAGACTGGACGAAAGCGCTCGGCTTCTCCGGCGACGGGCGGGGGCCTTCTCGCGTGTTACAGACGGTTGTAGCTGGCTGGCATAAATCCCTCGAACCTCTGCGGAGCCGGGATGGCGCTGCGCCGCCCGGAAGAAGGAGCTGGTCTTTGCCATGCCCATCAGTGTAGCCCGTATACCCAATCTGGAATGTGAGGCGTTCTATTTCGACATGGAGCGCCGCGGCATTGAGTTGCGAAACATGGAACCCAACGCGGTGGCTGAGGCCCTGGAACAGGGTGAAATAGACGCTGGGCCAGTATCCTTGGTGGATACTTTCCGGCTGACGCCAAAGGCCACCCTCATTACCGGGTTCTGTGTCGCGTCGGTTGCCAAGGCCACGTCCAGCGTACTCTATTCCAAGGAGCCCATAGAAGTCTTGAGCGGCGGTCGCATCGCCCTTGGCGACGGCGACGCCACGTCGGTAAGCCTGCTTCAGGTGCTGCTGACGTTGAAGCACAAGGTCCGCCGGGAGGCTTTCGTTGATCAGCAATCGGACCACGATGCTTTCCTGTTGACGGGCAATCAGGCCCTGCGCGGCCGTCGGCGGGCGCGCGGCTTCCCGCACCGGTACGACTTGGGGGAGGAATGGCAGGCGTGGACCGGGCTGCCCTTCGTCTTCTCACGGTGGATGGCCAGCGCGGAAATGGAGCGCCGGGACTTTGTGGCGCTGGAAGATGCCCTCTTCGTTGGGCAGGATGACTGGCTTAACAACCTCTACAAGGCGACTGGACCCCGCAACGACCTGCTTATGCTTCCAAGGGAAGTGCTGGAGTACGTTCAGGGACTCAGGTTCTTCATTGGAGTGCCGGAAGAACGGGCCATCGCGCTGTTCCAGGAGAAGATGGCGTTGTTGAAAATGTCTTAGTCTAGTACTGCAGCCGCACATCTCGTGCCAAGAGCCGTAACCGGCGTTAGTAGTGGCAACGCTGGGCTCTGGCCTAGTGCGCCGTCTCCACCGGGACCAGGACAGCACCGAGTCAGGCGGATGGCCGGGAGCTGTACCGCAAACGCAACATGGTGGAGCGGACAATCAACCGGGTAAAGCAATTCCGTCGAATAGCGACCAGATACGAAAAGGAAGCCGGGAACTATCTGGCAATGCTGCAAATCGCGTCAATTCTCCTCTGCATATAGTTTGCAAACACCCCTTGGCATCGCCCCTGGATCACCTTTCGGAGACAGGTCAGCAGCACAGCCAATGGACATACCACCTTGGCGCTGGGTTAGTATGTTGGGCGTAAAGAACTGATCGCGAGCGGTGTGGCGCAGGCGGGCGTTAAGCATTCCAAGAAAGTGTGGCCGTATCAGGCAGGGGGGAAAATGACAACAGAGACAGAAACTCTCGTTGAGGAGAGGATAGTCGGCGTCTTGCGAAGACTGGGGATCGAGCGGGCCCACTTTGCCTCCCGAGGTCTGAACGACTGGCATGGGATGGCCGCCAGATTTCCGGACACCGTTGCTTCTTTAACCTTGGTCTGCCCATTGGGGTTTGATTCCTTGTCGTTGACCCCTCTGGCTGGCAGACTCCTGGTGTTCAACGGCGACCGTGGAGGTGCTGCGGAGACCATCGCCCGCAACATGGCGAGCCTGCCGTCGGCATCGATGGTTACCCTGGACGACTGCCCGTACCCGGACAATTACAACGACCTGGCGCTCCAACGAGGCGGCGACATCGGGGTGTCGATGCTGGACTTCCTAGCCAGGATAGACGTCCGCAATAGTCCGGGCAAGGTACCTCCTTCCGCCGAGGAGGGCGAGGTTGACGGGATCTATTTCAAAGTCCGGGGCTCGGGAGCGCCGTTGGTGTTGCTGCCGTTGGGTGCGGCGCCGTCCCAATGGGACCCGCTCGTTGCGACACTTAGCGAGCGATATTGTGTCGTTTCCATGACCGGACCCGCGTTGGGAATGGTGGCAAGCCTGGAGGCAAGGGGCCGTACGCCCGGATATCTGTCCGCCGTGCGAAGCCTCATTGCCGAGGCGGATATCCAGCCGGGCGAAAGGGTCTTGGAAGTCGGCTGCGGCACCGGGGTGCTGTGCCGGTGGCTGGCCCGGGAGACGGGCCTCAAAAACCCCGTCGTGGGCATGGACGTTAACGCCTTCTTCCTGCGGGAGGCCACGGAGATTGCCAAGCGCGAAGATCTCGAGAACGTGGTGAGCTTTCGGGAAGGCAGCGCCGAAGCATTGCCTTTCGACGACGACAGTTTTGACGTCGCCTTCTCCAGCACGGTAATCCAGCGGGTGAACGCGGACCTGATGCTGCCGGAGATGGTGAGGGTCACCAAGCCTGGGGGCAGGGTGGCTGTGTTGGGTCACGCCCACGACATGAACCGCTGGGTGAACCTGCCATTGAGTCCCGCCCTGAAGGCCACAATCGAGTCGCCCCCGTGGGTTGAGGACCGGGGACATCCCTTGGGGTGCGACGACGCTTCCCTGTACCGGCGATTTTCACGGTTGGGGTTGACGAATACGAAAATGTTTCCCTTCATCAGCACCTTCTCCGATAGGGTACGGCTGCAGTTCCTTCAAGGGGGCATTTTGCCCACACTCACAGCCGGGGAAGCCGCGGAGTGGCGGGCGGCAGTAGAGCAGGCGGAAGCCGACGGCACCTTTTTCATATCGACGCCTTTCCACTGCGCGGTGGGGACCAAGATCTAGAAGGGGTTGGTTCTCGCCCGAGCCATCTGCTTGGGAGAGAAGCATTTTACTCGTGCGTCATCTGCGGTAAACGTCCAATTCTCCAACGGCGAGCGTTCCGGTGTTAAGTTGAGACTATTATCCAGGGATGGGTAATCATGTCTCATTCCTATCCCAGCGGCATTAGCCGGGAGCAATTTGCCCTGATTCTGCCGACTCTGGAGTCGGGGCGCCGCCGGACCAAGCCCCGTACCGTGGATTTGTGCGATGTTTTCTGCGGGGCGCTGTATGTTTTGAAGAGTGGGTGTCAATGGCGTATGCTGCCCACGGACTTCCCCGATTGGCGCACTTGCTACAAATATTTCCGGCAATGGAGCGCGCAGCCTGACCCGGCGGAAGGTGGTGGTTCTCGCCTTTGTTGTCCTAATCCTAAAAAAATTGTAAACAGGCTCTTACTCACTGAAGTCTTTGACTTCAAGCATTTTGATCATTTATATGGAGAAAGCTATGATGCGCGAATACGAGGAATTCACCGATTTGGTTCCGTGGAAGCAATCACTTATGCTACCATAAATGTTGGCGGCTGATCAATTAACAGAAAGGTGTCTATTATGCCTCTAAAATACCGTCTACCAGTAGGTTTAACTTTGGTTGTAGCCGTGGCTGCAATCGGGATCATCATAGCATGGTGGCTGATTTGGAATGACCCATCTGTAGATGCTCAGGAAGTCCTTGAGGACGCCTGTGATTTCAGTGAAGCCATTTACGATTTTGACATAATACTTCAAGATTTCAATCCAGAGGCTGATTATCCACGAGTATTTGATACGAGAATCAGCAATGATAATATACACATGATAGTATCTTCCGAATATAGCGATAGGAAGAGCGAGTATATAGATTTAAAATCTGTCTATCATGACGAAAGTATCGCCTCAGGAGCCTCTGGAAGTAAGGAAGATAGTAAATTCCGAATTTCGGAATTTAGCCGTCATGCTGACGACTCAGGTCAATGGGGAGAATGGGAAGTAACTATTTCAGTAACGCGGTCTTATTCTAGTGCTCAGGAAGAAAGTACTGCACAGGCCGACTCTTCGCAAGCTTCGTCTACTTTTTGTCGATGGGCAATCGAAGAGTTCGACAGTTTCGAATTCGCTGGAGAAGGTACAGTCGAAGGAACCAAAACTAGCCATTATATTGGAACCTACTATCCAAACGGCCCTGACGATGAAAAGGTCAAAACATTCGAGCTTTGGGTTGATGAAGCTGGCCGATTGCTGCAGGAAAAATGGGACACCTTTACGCCAGGATGGGGACACTCAATTACGATTTTTACTATGTCCAACTTTGGCGAGCCGAACATCATCGTTGCTCCGGTGACCGGCACGCTGCACGAGGCGCTCATTGACGTGGGCGCGTCATCCGGCGGCGCGGTGGGCTTCACCAGCGCGGCGGGGGAGCTGGTGTCGGCCGGGTTCACGGTGGAAGGTACGGGCGCGACGGAGATCAAGGAGCTGATATGGCAGGACGGCACGGTTTCGCTGACGTTGAGTCCGCAGAATACGCTTACCGGCTATGTGCTGGACTTCTTCGCGGTGGACGGCACGGTGTCGCTGAGTCTGGACGCGGCGACGGCGACGGCCGACAGCGGCAAACTGACTTGGTCAGTGGCCTCCCAGCCATGGCAGGACGGCGACCACCTGATGCTGCGCATCCGCGAGACCGGCTCCACGCCGATTCTCCCGCCCTAGCGAACCCAGCAATCCCTTCAGGCAGGCCAGCGCCCTCTGGCGGGATTCACTACGGCTGAAACGATGGGCGATCCGCCGGTGCAATGCCTCAAGTCCGGCTGGACTCGGTAAAGGTTGTGCAGGTACTGTTCGACGACCTCCATGGTCACGTCAGGCCGCCGGGCACATAGCTCGGGTCCCCAGTTGGTCGTCGGCGAAGGCTCCCCACGGGCCGTTGACCTGGACCGGCCCGCTAGACTCTCCGTCATTCGCGTTGCGCTGGTCCATCGTGATGCAACGGAAGTCGTTCTTGAACTCCTCCATCGCGTTGAAAACTTGTGTCGGCCAAGACGAAAGCGATCATAGGTTAAGTGGTTCGAACAGGATGGCCGTTGGAAAGCAGCGCCCGGCTTGCCTGCGCCTACGCCGGGCTCAAATGCGAGGTAATGGGGATGGCGGAGGCGCCCATAAGCGAGGTTCGAAAAGCCGCCGCAAGCGTGGATGTTCGACCGCTAGCCTGGTGAACCGGATGCGCCTAATTTTTCTTCACCCAAAACGCACAATAGCGCATCGGCTTGGGGTCGCTGAAATAAAGCATTCCCCCCAAGTTCTCGCTCCGCGCCGCCTCCACGAGGGAGCAGCCACAGTCCTCCAATATCTTCAACAACCGGTTCTCGTCGTACAGTTGAAACGATCTGTCCACGCTGTCTGCCCCATAGGCCCGGTCACTGACTGTCACCACTCCGGACCCGATCTTGAACATCAGTTGCAAAACTCCGCTGGGAGCTAGGACCCTGATCAACTCCGGTATGGTAGCGGTTTTGGTCGTCTCAGGAGGCAAATGCTGTATCACGGCATTACACAAAACGAAATCAAACGAAGCGTTCTCAAACGGCAGAGGCTCCCGCAGGTCGGCGACCCGAAGGTAATCCGCGATTTCCGGGTGCAGTTCTTTCCCTAGGTTGATGTTCTCTTCCACCGCATCAATCCCGTAAACGTCATACCCCCAGGTGTGCAACAAATGAACGTCCCGAGCGCCGGCCCCACACCCTGCGTCCAGCCCGCGGTTGCCGGGTACCAACTCGACAACTCGATTCAGAAGGTCCATATCGCTGTTCAGAGCAGAGTGAGAGGAACCGGTGTACATCGAATGGGTAAACTCGTGGGATAGCTCCGAGTACCTTTGAGCGTGCTCTTTATAGAAATCCAGCGAATCGAACTGCATTGGGTCTCCATTGCGCGGACCGGATTCCGGTCAGCGGAAACAAGGAGTACAATCTGGAGTGCCTAGTTTACTTGTTATGCAACAATTTTTGCACTTCGCGCTCGATGTGTAAGCGGCGGAGGTAAGTTGGATCATGTGGGGTTTGTCGCCGGTCTCGGTGTTTCGGCAGGGTTCACGCTCGCCGCGTACCCAGTATGCCGCGCATTCTAACGCATAGAGCGTTGGTCGTGTCCCTCCGGCACTTAGGGCACGTGATACCACCGGGCCGGGGCGAGGCTTGGAGGACGTTCCCTGACGTCGATAACTGCCGGGTTGCCACATCCTGTGGGCCGTATACAATTGGCGGCGATACAGAACGGTTTTTGTTTCAACCTGCACATCGGATTTGGAAGGAGCGGTGTATGCCGGAGATAGAGGACAAGCTGAAGGAATTGGGCTACGAGCTGCCGGCACCCCGGCCGCCGGGAGCCGGCAACATTATCCCCGCGGTGCGGACCGGGAACCTGGTCTACCTTTCCGGCACCGGCCCGGGGCTGCCTGAAGGCGGGTTGCTGCACGTAGGCAAGCTGGGATCGGAAGTGACCGTGGAACAGGGCTACGACTGCGCCCGGCAGACCATGCTGAACCTGCTCACCAATCTGAAGGGAGAGATAGGCGATCTGGACAAGGTGAGGAGGATCGTCAAACTGCTGTGCATGGTCAACTCCGCGCCGGACTTCGGTGACACGCCCAGGGTTGCAAACGGCGCATCAGACCTGCTGATCAACCTCTACGGAGACCGAGGTCGCCACGCCAGGTCCGCGGTTGGCATGGCCACTCTGCCCGGCGGTATGCCGATAGAGATCGAGATGATCGTGGAGGTCGAGGACTAGAGACCCGGCGCTTTTGGACCGCGCCGGGCCTGTGCCGGAACCGAGGCTTGGCGCGCCCTCGAGCCGCCTGAGCGAAGACGGGTATGTATAATGCCCAACGACACTCAAGGCAAGGCAGAACGTAAGCCCGCTAGAGGTGGACGCAATGGCACTTGTGAACAACTTTGGAGTCCTGCTACCCACAAGGGGCGTGCTGGTATACGCCGGGAGCGGCGGCCCAAGGGTGGAACAGACTTGGCAGATGGCCGAGACCGCCGAGCGGGCCGGATATGACTCCGTCTGGATAGGTGACAGCATCACCTCCAAGCCCCGTATGGAACCCCTGACGGCCATGGCCGCCATCGCCGCCCGCACCAACCGGGTCAAGGTCGGCACCGCCGTCCTGCTCAACGCCCTGCGCCATCCCGTCCACCTGGCCCACGCGGCGGCGACCATCGACAACATCTCCGGCGGGCGCACCATCCTGGGCCTCGGAGCGGGCCGTGGCAACAACCAGATGTTTGTCGATGAACACGCCGCCGTCGGCGTTCCAATAACGGAACGTGCTTCCCGAATGGAGGAAAGCATCCGTGCCATGCGCGCGCTGTGGACCGGAGAGCCGGTCAGCAGTTCCGGTGAGTTCTATCCACTCCAGGACGTTACGCTGGAACCTAGGCCCGTCCAGTCGAGCATTCCGCTCTGGATTTCCAGCAACTGGGTGCGCCGCGGCCTGGCCAGGGTCGCCGAGCTCGGCGACGCCTGGATAACCAACGTTCCATCGGTGGACCTGTTCGACCGCTGCTGGGAAAGGATCGAACAGTGCGCCGGGGAAAACGGGCGAGACCCGGCTGAAATAGGCCGCTGCCTATATATCTCCGTAAATCTGAACGACGATACCGACGCCGCCCTGGCCGAGGGCGACCAGTTCATGCGGGCGTACTACAGCGTCCCCTACGACGTCATCAGCAAGCAGTTGCTGTGCGTGTTCGGCCCGCCCCAGAAGTGCATCGAAGCAATAGAGGCGTACAAAGAACACGGGGCCGATTACTTCATCGTCAGGTTCGCCTCCCCGAACCAGATGGGTCAGATGGCGCGGTTCACTGAGGAAGTGCTCCCCTTCGTCGCCTGACGGGCCGCCTCTACGGGGTAACGCCGCCGGGTACAGTGAAGTCGTCAGCTGCTGCGGTCGGCGAACTCGGCCTTCGCGGCCTCCACCAGCGTGATGTCGCGCAGCAGGTCGCTTGCCGTCAGGCTCAGGGTCTTGGCCACCAGCAAGGCGTTGGAGAGGGCCAGATCAGTAACCGCCGTCTCACACATCTCCCTGGTATGAGAGGCCACCGGTGTCTCGCTGACGGCATACCTAAGTTCGTAGGCCGGCATTACCTGGCTAACGTTGCCGAAATCGGTTGACGCCCCGCTGCCCGGACGGCCCGCCACTGGCTCATCCAGCTTGATTCCCAGTGCTTGGGCGTTGGCTCCCACCGCTTGGGCCAGGGCCACATTTGGCTGGACGTTCTCGTAGAAGGGATAGAATTCCTGGACCTCGAGGCGCGCGCCGGTCATGGATGCCGCTCCTTCCGCCACCTGTCTCACCTTGTCCACCACCTCGTCGCTCAGGTATTTCCCGTCCCTGGAACGCAGCATGAAGTTGGCCGCGGCGAACTCCGGCACGACATTTGGCGCCGTGCCACCGTCGGTGATCACACCGTGAATGCGAACGTCGTCCCTAAGGTGCTGGCGCAGGGCATCGATGCCGGTGAACAGGTGAATAACCGCGTTCAACGCGTTGATGCCGGCCTCGGGGGCTGCGGCGGCGTGAGCGGCCTTGCCGTGGTACATATACCGGTAGCCGACCATGGCCAGGCTCCAGCTCTCTCCCTTCGGCGCTGCGGCCGGAATTATGGTGCGGTTGGAAAATGGATGGGACGAAATGGTGGCGTCGATACCGTCAAATACGCCCGCCTCCAGCAGTCGTATCTTGCCGCCGCCTCCCTCTTCTGCCGGCGTTCCGATGACCACCACGCGCCCGGCGAGTTGCTGGGCGTTAGCTTGCAGTCCCAGGGCGGCCCCCATCGCGGCCATGGCGATGAGATTGTGGCCGCAACCGTGGCCGATCTCGGGCAGCGCGTCGTATTCCGCCAGGACGGCGATAGTCGGGCCTTCGCCGCCGCCACCCGGGATGATGGCCCGAAAGGCCGTTTCCACACCGCCGATACCCCGTTCCACCTTTAGATCATGCTTTTCCAGGAACCCGGCGAGGGCGCTGGAGGAGTAATGTTCCTCGTAGTTCAACTCAGGATGGGAATGGACATCTTTCGAGAGGTCGAACAGTGCTTGCCTTGAAGCCTCGATGGCTGAGTTGGAGCGGCCAGCCAACTCGTCTTTTGTTCCGGCGTATTGGTTGGTCATGATATGCCCTCTCCTTTGCCTGTGATTCGGGAAAGATCCCATAGTCCCCAAGACTGACGGTCGGTATAGTCACGTGCGTGGGACTGGGCAGCGCATTGGCGCTACGAACATCCTGAGTATTCTACAAGCATTCCGCCGCCCGCCGCCATGATGGTGGCCTGTGTTTACGAGCAGCGATTCTGTCCCTTTAGTTAAAAGGCAAATGCGTCATCCTGGGAGCCTGTGCGAGGAATTTGCAATCGTCCGGGCTGATGAGGACCAACTTGCGACTACTGCTTTTGCCGGTCACGAAAGACTGCGGGAAAGGGTACTTCCGGTACTCCGGCGCTTAGCAGTCCCCGGAGAACTTCCCGGAGCGATCGGGCGGCTGGCCCCGCCACTGCCTACCGCTCACGGTATCACCCTCCTGTCCCGAGGCAAGGAGCTATTGAAAACCTGGGACGATCCGGTATCCTGTCAGTCGTCCGCCGCTTGATTTTATACTGGATTGGAGGGGTTCAATATGACGGCAGCATCCCTGATTGCCATTCCCGCCCGGCGGGGCAAGGCGGCCTTGGTAGCCGCAGGTCAAAGCGTCAGAATAATCAACACCCACGGACAGCAGGTCGTTGACACCTGGGCCTTCCGGCGCGATGACCTGACCGAGTTCATGTCCATGGAGCACTCACGGACAGCTCTGGGGCGCATCATTCCCACTGTCGGGCAATCCATGGTCACCAACCGGAGGCGGCCAATCCTGACCTTGGTGGAGGATATTTCCGGCGGGATACACGATACGTTGCTGGCAGCGTGCGACCGGTATCGCTACGAGCTGCTGGGCTGCGAGGACTACCACGACAACTGTACCGACAACCTAGCGGCGGCGATGGCCGAGTTGGGCCTGAAGCCGCCGGAAACTCCCAGCCCGTGGAACCTGTTCATGAACATTCCGGTGGGACCGGACGGCTCGGTGAGTTTCGAGCCGCCGGTATCCAAGCCGGGAGACCACTTGACGCTGCGCGCCGAGATTGATTGCATCGTTGTGTTCTCCGCGTGTCCGCAGGACATGGTTCCCATCAACGGGGTTGACTGCGTGCCCACGGAGGCCCATTTCCAGGTGATTTAGACCGTAGCCAAGAGGGCCACGGGCACGCCGGAGCATTTCCTATCCTGCTCACATACACGGTGAACCGGACCCAAGCGCAGATAGCCCAAGAGTGGGCGTCGCAAATGGGCAACTCCTCCCACGCTATCGTTTCAGGTTTAGTTTGCGGGGCAGGCCAGAGCAGCCGGGGCCCGGCCCGCCCGCGCCGGTCAGGCGTTGGGTGGGCGTTGGTTGTGCCAGTGGGTGGCCTGTTCGTAGGCGTAGGCTACGTTCAGCACGGTCTGATCGGCACCAGGACGGCCCCCTATCTGCAGGCCGATGGGCAGTCCTTCGTCGCTGAAGCCACAGGGGATGGAGATTGCCGGAGCGCTGGCCAGATTGAACGTCCGAGTTTGCAGATAGGCCAGCGGCTTCGCCTGCTCCTTGCTGCTGATGACCGGGTCTTCGACGATGGGCCGGGCCGCCACCCCAGATGTGGGCGTGACCAGCACGTCGTACTGTTCCAGGGCCTGGTGCACCTGCTGGCGGAACATAGTTCGCAATTTCTGGGCCTTGTAGTAGGCCTGGGCCGGGAATATGCTGCCGGTCAGCAGCCCGATGCGGTTGTTGTGGCCGTAGTCCTGCAACTGGTCCCGCACCCATTCCTTCATGTTTGCCGCCGGTTCGACCAGCAGCGGCACCTGGGACAGGACGGCCCCGTGGGCGGTCAGGGGAATCGAGACCTGCTCCACCGTCGCCCCCAGCTCTCCCAGCACGCCCAGAGCCTTCAGCACCGCGTCGCGGGTGTCGGCGACGACGCTCTCGTCCTCCATCTGCTCGGTGATCACCCCGATGCGAACTCCCTGAAGGTCGGCGTTCAGGCCCGCCCGGAAGTCGGGTACGGGCTGGCGCAAGGTGTACGGGTCGCGCTCGTCATGCCCCGCGATGGCGGTGAGGGTGATGGCCGCGTCTTCGACGGTCCGGGAAATTGGCCCTGCGGTGTCCATCGACCACACCCCGGTCATCACGCCGTAGCGGCTGACCAGCCCCCAGGTGGGCCGGTGTCCCACGAGGCCGCACCAGGTGGCCGGGAACCTGATCGAGCCGCCGGTGTCCTCCCCAAGAGACGTGGCGCAGAGGAAGGCGGCGGTGGCGGCCCCGGACCCGCCGCTGGAACCGCCGGTGCGGCGGTCCAGGTGCCACGGGTTCCGGGGCGGGCTGAACCGCTCGAAACCCGCCCCCATGGCGAACTCCGTCATGTTGGTCTTGCCCAGCAGCACCGCGCCCGCCCGTTTCAGGTTGGCGATAATGGTGGCGTCCTCATCGGGCACGAAATCCGCCAGGATGCGGGCGCCGCCCGTTGTGCGGACCCCCTTGGTCCAGAACTGGTCCTTCACCGCCACCGGTATGCCGTGCATCGGGCCCCGGTACTCGCCGCGGGCGATGGCCTGCTCCGCTTCGCGGGCGGACTCCAAAGCGTCGCGTCTGGTAACGGTCAGGAATGCGTTGAACTTGAAGTCCAACCCGTCTATGCGGTCGAGGTAGGCCTGGGCAACCTCGACCGGGGAGACCTGCCGGGACTCGATTAGCCGTGAAAGCTCTGCCACAGAAAGAAAGGGTATATCATGCTGGTCCATATTTCGGCCCTCCGGTACAGGCTCATCTCTTCAGATTCGTGCGGGCTAGGTTAAAGCTGGATGAGCGCGTCGTATTCGTCCAGTATGAGCATCACCGTGTCGGACTTGCTGGGCGGCAGGCTGAAGATGACCCTGCTGACCTGCCCCTGCCTGTGGTGTCCCCAGCCATTTTAACCCGACAAGCGCCTTGACCTGCCCTCCATGGTTGTGGCGTCCGCTATTTTAGCTCGACGGCCACTGGACCTGAGTATTCGGAGAGAATTTCCTCTTGCTCCGGCTGACTATTCCGGTCAATTTACGATTCGCAGTTTACTCGCATGAATCTTCAACCACCTCTCCGCTATCGCCCAGGAAGGCACCCTAATGGTAACAGGTTAGGAAAACATCCTTGCACTCTTCCACGGAAGCCGAAAGATTCACGATTCTTTGCCCTCTCCTTGAGGGAGAGCCTTTTCCTTAAAGTATTCTTCCCGGAATTCCAGCGCTTCTTGAATCACGTCCTCACACCACAGTTTGCTTCCGTCTTCCAGAATCAGTTCCAACCTCGCCATGTCCAAACCACGACTAAATCCACGGCTGAAGGCTCCGGTTCTATCAGCCGCAACAAGGACGGGAGTTTTGGGTGACTTGAGCTCCAGGTGCTTGAGATCCAGGTGCTTGAAGACGTTGGCCAATTCTTGAAGGAATCCAAGTGCAATGAATAGGCCCTGCATAACCTTGACACTGCACCGCAAGCCCACCAGAATTCTCTCAGAATCTACACGCATTATTCTCCAATGTTCCTCCAATAGCTTGCGGGGCCGGAAGGACAGACTTGACTTACCAAACTATCATTCTCGAAAAGAAAGACCACGTAGCCCGGCTCACCCTCAACCGTCCGGAGCGCCTCAACGCGCTTAACGAGCAGATGTTCACGGAGTTGAACTCGGCGCTGGAAGACGTGGCAGACGACCGGGAAGTCCGGGCGCTGGTGCTGACCGGCGCGGGCCGGGCCTTTTGCGCCTCCGCCGACATCAAGGACGAGCGGCAAGGGGGCGACCGGCTGTTGGGGCACATGGAGCCCTACGAGACTTACCAGTTCATCCGTAGCGGCCCGCAAGGCGTTACTATCAAGCTCCACCAGATGGAAATTCCCACCATCGCAATGGTCAACGGTCTGGCCATCGGTGACGGGTTCGATTGGGTGCTGACCTGCGACATCCGGATCGGTTGCGAGCGCTCCCGGTTTATGAATGCGTTCCTGCAGATGGGGCTGGTGTCGAACACCGGCGGAACTTGGCTTTACCCTCGGGCTTTGGGGGTCAGCCGTGCCCTGGAACTGCTGTACACTGGCGACTGGCTGGATGCGGAGGACGCGCTGCGGTTGGGCGTGCTCAACCGGCTGGTGCCGTTGGAAGAACTGGAGACGGAAACGATGGACTTGGCCGCTAAAATCGCTGAGAAAGCCCCGGTAGCCAACAGGCTGGTAAAGGGAATGGTCTACAGGGGGTTGGGTCAATCGCTGGAGGAGCATCTGCACGATACCGCCAAAGCCGAGATACTAACCTTGACCAGCGAGGACCACCGGGAAGCCTTGGCCGCCTTTTTGGAAGGACGGAAACCTGAGTTCAAGGGCCGCTAGCCAGCCCGATTGAGGACGGATATGGCAGACTCCTTGTTGGAGCAGTTGAAGGCCACAGTTGGGCGTGAGTTGGTATTTCAAGCACCCGACGAGATCGGGCGGTCGGCCTTTCGGCAATACGCCTTGGCCATTGGCGATTTCAATCCCCTCTACTCCGACCGTGAGCAGGCCGCCGCTCACGGCCTGCGGGACGTTATGGCTCCGCCGACGCTGGTCTGCGATACTTGGCAGTACGTCGACAGCGACATGGACGAGCGCGGCGACCTCCTGGGCCGCGGCCCCTTTCGGGAATTGGCCGGGCTTCGGGCTGGCAACGAGTACGAGTTTTTCCAACCCATCCACCCCGATGACGTGCTCACGGCGCGCTGGTTGGTAGAAGATGTCTACGAACGCACCGGACGCTCCGGGTCGCTCATCTTCCAGGTCATCGAGGCCACGTTCCACAACCAGCGCGGCGAATTGCTGGCCCGCAATACCGAGACCCTGTTTTACCGGGAGGAGACGTCAGAATGAGTTTCAACGGTAGCGCCGGCCGGTTCTTTGAGGACGTCTCGGTGGGCGAGGAGCTGGCCCCGCTTTACAAGCAAATCGACGCTGCCCGCATGATGGCCTACGGGTCCGCTACCTGGGACTTCATCAGAGTCCATTACGACGCCGGATATGTCCAAGAACTTGGGTTCCCCGGCCCCTTCGTAGACGGTCAGATGTTGGGCGCCTTCTTGGCTCAGCACGTCCAAGACTGGGCGGGCCCCCGCGCATTTCTACGCAAGCTGGGCTTCCGCAACCGGGTCATGGCCTACCCAGGCGACTCTCTGGTCTGCCGGGGCGTGGTCGCCGGGCTATACCGGGATGGCGACGACAATGAAGGGCCGGGACTCGCCGAGTGCGACCTGTGGATTGAGAACCAACGCGCAGAGCGTGTGGTCGAACCGGCCAGCGCGGTGGTGCAACTTCCGCTACGGCCCGGCTCCGGGCGGCCCCAATGAGCTCGGACGTTAACCCAGGTGCCACCCCGCGGGCCGCTCTCACCGGCGTGAGGGTCGTGGAATACACCGAGATGGCATCGGCGTCTTTCTGCGCCCGGTTGCTCGGGGACGCCGGAGCCGACGTGGTGAAGGTGGAAACGCCCGAAGGGGACCGACACCGACGGCACGGCCCCTTCCCCGACGGCCAGCCTGACCCAGGCTGGAGCGGGTTGTTCCTTTATCTGAACGCCAACAAGCGCGGGGTGGGCCTGGACCTGCAGGACCCGCCCCAGAACGCGGCGTTTTACGAGCTGGTGGCCAAAGCCGATATTCTGGCCGTCGGCGGACAGAGCGCCGAGATTGTGCGGCGGGGTCTGCGCCGCGAGGCTCTCGAGCATCTCAATCCCGGATTGATAGTTGCCGCCATCACGCCCTTCGGCCTGTCGGGGCCAAACAGCGCCTACGTGGGCGACGAGCTGACCGGGGTGGCAGCCGGTGGGCTGTCTTTCAGTACGCCCGGAATTCCCGACGGCGTGCAGGACCCGGCAGAGGAACCCCCGCTCCAGGCCAACACCCCACTCGGTGAGCTAATGACCGGGGTACTGGGCTCGGCGGCCTGTGTAGCCGCGCTGCTGGCCCGGCAATTCAGCGGCCAAGGCTGTGAAATCGACCTCAGCCTGCAGGAGGGGGTGGCCGCGGTTATGCCCTACGAATTGGCCCACGCCGCCTACCACGAGCCCAAGAAGCGGGATCCGTCCGTTTTCGGACTGATGCCAAACGTTTATATGCCCTGCAAGGATGGCTACGTGGTAATAATGGCAGTCATTGATGGCCACTGGCGTAGCTTGATGGAAGCCGTCGGCAACCCTGACTGGGCCGAATTGGAGGTGTTCGCAACCGCCCAACAGCGGGCGCTAAACTGGGACGCGCTGGAACCCTTGATGCTTGAATGGACCATGTCGCACACCGGCGAGGAAATTGCCCGCCTAGCCCAGGAGCGCGGCGTTCCCTGTTTCCCGGCTTACACCGTGGGGCAGATGATGGAGTCGACTCATGTTGCCGAGCGAGGTTTTCTCCAAGAGTTCACCAGCCCCGAAGGCCGGACTTTTCAGTTACCCGGACATCCAATCCGCATGAGCGAAACGCCTTGGCGGACGTTTCGCCCTGCACCACGCTTGGGCCAGCACACTGTCGAGGTTCTGCGCGACTGGCTCGGTCGATCAGAGACCCAAGCGCAGTCCCTGTCAGGAGCATTCATGGAGCAGGCCGGCGCGAGGGCTGACGGGGCAAGCGGGCTATGAACCCTGCGACGTTGCCGTTGCATGGCATCCGCGTAGCCGATTTCGGGCAGGTTATCGCCGCTCCGGTCGCGGCTCAAATGCTGGCTTGGCTGGGCGCGGAGGTAGTGCTGGTCGAGACCAAATCCCGCATGACAACCCGCGTGTGGCCGCCCTTCGCCGACGGGGAGTTCGGCATAGACCGCAGCGGCGGTTTCAACCTGGTCAACAACAACAAGCTGAGCTGCTCCCTCAACCTGCGCCACCCCGAGGCGCTGGAATTGGCCAAGGGCATAATTTCCGTCAGCGACGTTCTGGTGGAAAACTACGCAACCGGGGTGATGGAACACCTGGGCTTGGGTTACGACGAGGTGAAGAAGCTGCGGCCCGACATCGTTTACATGTCCCTGGCCGCCTTCGGGCGCAGCGGGGCCTTCAAGGGCCTGACCGGATTTCACAGCGTCATCAACCTGTTCAGTGGCCTGGCTGCTGTCACCGGCTACCCGGGCACCCATCCGAGAGTAATGGGCGGTCTGATTCCCGACGCCTTCGCCGGCTGCTACTGTGTTCTGGCCGTTCTGGAGGCGTTGTACCACCGTTCTCGCACCGGCGAGGGCCAGTTCATCGAGGTGTCAATGACCGAGGCGCTGACCGGCATGATTCCCGAAGCGGTGATGGAATACTCCCTTACCGGCGAGGAACAGCAGAGAACGGGCAACCGCGACGGGCGGAAAGCGCCCCACAACGTGTTCCGGTGCTTGGGCGAGGAGAAGTGGGTGGCGGTTTCTGTGGAGACGGACGCACAATTCCGAGCCCTGTCACATGCTTCCGGCAACGCCGGTTGGGCCGGCGACCCCCGGTTTGCCACTTCCGCGGCTCGCCTGGAAAACCAGGATGCCTTGGAAGCGCTCTTGCAACAATGGACCGCCGGTCTGGAAGTTGAAGAGGTGGTCGCAGCCCTGCAGGATGCGGGTGTCCCAGCGGCCCCGGTGTGGGACACCGCCGAGGTGCTCGCCGACCCGCATCTGGTGGAACGGGGTTTCGTGGCCCCGGTGGAGCACCCAGTAGTGGGTACGCGGACCGTTCCCACCCTTCCTTGGGCTGCCGACGGGCGGAGAGGAGACGCTCTCCGGCCCGCGCCCACCTTCGGCCAGCACAATCGGTGGGTACTGAAAGAGCTGCTTCAAGTGCCTGACGAAGAATACGAGCGGCTGGTATTATCGGGCGCGATCGGCTGAATTCCTCGCGGGCAGGGAGTTGTTATGCCCAGAAACATTGTCGAGGTCGACCCGCAGAAATTCCCGTGGCTGGATTTGAACCGCTACACCTTCTGCCTGGGAGCGGAAAACGGCGGGATTCTGTATCTGGCTGGGCAAACGGCCAGCGAGTACGACCCGGCCGGAGGCGCCGTCGTTTGCAAGGGCGACCTGCTCGATCAGACCAGAGTCATCTACGAAAAGCTGGGCGTAGTCCTTGAAGCCGCTGGGATGTCCTTCGATAACGTGGTGCAGACGGTTGACTACATCGACCCGACGGCCCTGCCTCAATACCGTGAAACCGGCGCAATCCGCCGGGAATTCCTCGACGGCACTCCGGTGGGGTCCACCGGAATCTGTGTGGAGCGGCTGCTTCGGCCTGACGCCCTGCTGGAGGTCAGCGCGGTGGCGGTGAGTGGGGAGAAGCGTGCGGTCAATCCCGGCTACGACCGGTACGGCGTCCTCACCTACGTGCCCGGCGTAATCGCCGGTGACACGCTGTGGACCTCCGGTTTCGTCGGCAATGAAGAGGCGGAAGGGCAGGCTTCCTTTCCCCAAGACACCGGCCGCCAGATGGGGCTTACCTACGAAATCGTGGGCAGCGTGCTTGCAGCCGCCGGGGCCGTTCCCTCCGACGTTGTTAAGACCCTGGAATATGTCGCCCCACAAGCGTGGCTCCAGTATGACGGCGGTGCAGCGGACTCACGCCGTGAGTTCTTCAAGGGCGCATACCCGGCCACCACTGGAATCACGGTAAACCGGCTGCTCCGCCCCGAAGGTCACGTGGAAGTCGAAGCGGTCGCGGTGCTGGGCGGAAACCGGGAGGAGATACAGGTACCGGGGTGGGAGCCCAGCTACGGCGGCGCGACCCACGTTCCGGGAGTCAAGAAGGGACGGATGCTGCAACTGTCGGGGCAAGCGGGCGTTGACCACACGACCGCCTCCGTCGTGGCTCCGTTCGACATAGTGGCCCAAGCCGAGCAGGCCTACGGCAACCTGGCGCGAGTACTGGCCGAAGGCGGCTATTCCATGGATGACGTGGTCAACACCATAGAGTGGGTTCCTCCCAACGGCCTGTCGGCCTACCGCCAGGTCGGGGAGGTGCGCCGAAAGTTCTTCGGGCAGAGCTTCCCTTCCGCCACCGGAGTCTCGATGCACCGCATCCGCCGGCCCGGCCCGACCGACCGGGTGGTTTCTGAACTCCTGTTTGAGGTAACGGCAGTGGCCATAGTCTAGCCCCCGCCTTCCTGACCTGCCCCAAAGTTAGTACCACCGGCTATGTTAATCTGGCGAGCATCGGGACGGGAACCGCGAGGAGGACAACCTCCGGTGCAGGCGGCCTGTAACCCAACGAACTGCGGGGCCTGATGCGGTTATAGGTCTGCCGGCACTGCCCGGTCAGCCCCTCCGTCTTGCCTGCGTCCCTGACCCGTCGGCCTATGTGGCACTAGCAGTCTGTCCGAGAAATACCGTTGAAGAGGGCATCGGGGTATGATGGCGCCAGCATCAAGCGCATGGAGCCGTCGCCGATTAGCAAAACCTACCGTCCATACGATCCCGGCCAGCGGTTGCTGCTGTCGGCGGCCCTGCAGGAGTGGCCGCCCGCCGACCATCCGGCGTATTTCATCTCCGACATAGTTGACCAGTTGGACCCCCGCTTTCGCTGGGGCAGGCTCTGTCCGGTATCATTGCCCGCTACGAGCAAGAGAGGCGTGGCGGGCCGCCCTATTATCCCCGAATGATGGTCAAAGTGTTGCTCTACGGCTACTGCACCGGAGCGGCCTCCTCCTGGCGCATCGCCCGGCGTCTCCACGAGGACATAGCCTTCCGGGTGCTGGCGGCCAACAACACGCCCGACTTCCGCACCATCTCCGGCTTTCGCAAGGACAATCTGGCCGAACTTTCCGGCCTGTTCCTGCAGGTGCTGGCGCTGTGCCAGTGGGCGGGCTTGGTAAAGCTGGGCTACGTGGCGCTGGACGGCACCAAGGTGAAAGCCACGCATCGAACCCCAAGGCGATGAGCTACGGGCGGATGAAGGAGAAGGAAGCGCAGTTGGCGGCTGAGGTGGCTGAGTTGCTGCGGCAGGCACAGGAAGCGGATGATGAGGAATACCGCCGGTACGGCCAGGACCGGCGCGGGGATAAGTTGCCGGAGGAGTTGGCCTTCCGGGAAGGGCGGTTGCAGAAGATACGGGAGGTCATGGCAGCGCTGGAAGCCGAGTCCGAAGTAGAAGGGACGGAGCATCCGGGAGTGCCTGATAACAAAGCCCAGGGCAACTTCACCGACGCCGAATCGCGCATCATGCCCACTCCTGGAGGCCGGGACTTCCAGCAAGCCTACAACTGTCAGGCAGTGGTGGACAGCGCCCACCAGGTGATTGTGGCGGCCCGGGCCACCAACCAGACCTCGGAGTCAACGCCGACGCACAATTGACCCGGTTTCGCCGATGGGGACTTGACCCACCAAGTTCTCGTTTTGCCTATTACCGAAGAGTGGCTAGGGACAATACCGTGAAGTTTCAGAAGCACATCCTGCAGTTGCTGCCCGGCCCGGAACGCCGCAGCTATGCCGGATCGGTTTGGTGGAGGCACTGGATGGCCGGCTGCCGGTGCAACACGAGGGGCGCGCATCATTGCTGCCTGGGCGCCGCCGCCCAATCCGGGATTTCTTCGAATCAGCAACGGGCCTCTCGCAAATACTTCTATCCCGCACCCCGATCCTGAAGGGTTGGCCGAACCCCCGAAAACGGCTCTCGAAGCTCTAACCACAAAGACAGACCAAGAAAACGATGGCGGCCTTGTCATTGACGGCGGGGACGTGGCTGGCATGGCAGTAACTACATCACCGCGGAAGCCGGCATTTCTTCAAAAGGCAAGAAGGCAAGATGGAAGGCAGTACAGCAGGCAAAGCGCAAGGGGATGTCCATTCGAGAAATGGCGAGGGAGTTGGGGATCCACAGAGACACGGTAAGGAAATACGTGGATGCTGAGAGTCCGCCGCCGTGGCGGTCTCCTGCAACTCCTGCAGAAACACCACCTGATACCATCGCGGCCTGATCAAGTGACATTTATGCTGAACACTTAAGCGGACATTTTCCCTGACCTTCGACAGCCGAATGCCACCAGCCAATCCACCCGCTTGGGACACTTTAGCTCCGCTGCTTACAGCCTCGGCGGCGATTCGCCGTTCGTCCGTTTTATCGAACGCCCTGAAGTGGCGCGGCGCCACCGGGTCGCAGAAACGGTCCTGCCTTGTTCCCAGCATAGTTCCAAGTTTAAAACCTCGCCTGTGCCCCATAGGCGCTCTTCGTCCGTCCTGCGGATGGGTATGGGCTGGTACAGGCCGTACACCAACCGACCGCCGGCTAAGTGCGCCGCCTGTTGGCGTCTGCCGGTGAGATCGAAACGCTAGAATTCGGGGACGCCCATGCCTCTGTAGACGTCCCGCTTGACGGTCTCGTCGCGGCGGGCGGTGCTGGCCGAGGCCACCTCCGGCACGAAGTCCGGCAGCTTGCCCTGCTCCAAACCTGAGCTTGTCGAAGGGTGGCCCCGCCGCACCCGGAACTGGGTGGTGACGATGAACTCGTTGAGCCTGCCCTCGGGGTGGTCGAAGTCGAAGAACCGGACGTTGCGCGTGTCCTGGCCGCGGGGAGTGTTCACGGTCAGGGGCAGCCCGAAGGTCAGGTATTCGTGGACTGCCTGGTTGCAGGCCATGCCGACGGCGTTGACGCGCTCCATCGAAGATGACACGGCCGGTCTGGGCTTCGGTCAGTCACTCGTTAAGACGCAGCAGGTCGGCCCGCAGCCGCCCCTTCAGCAGAACCTCGCGCGCTCCTCGATCCGCTCCGCCGCCAACGCTTCGCGAGGCACGTAGGCCCACCCTAACCGCTCCAGCAGCCGCCGGGCCGGGTCCTCGGCGTGGTTGAACTCGTGGAGCTTGACGGGGGAGGTCATTGTGCGGGCGCTCTTATGAGTTCGAGATTGGGGATGCCCGCGAAATCGCCGTCGTGGGACGCCAGTGGGCAGCCCAAGTACAACGCGGTGGCCGCAATCCACGAGTCGGCAACTTTCAACCGTCGGCCTTGGAACCGCCGTTGCTGACGCAGGCGGGCGGAAATTTGAACCAGGTCAATGTTGGGCCATACCACTTCGTATTGCCCAATTTGTCGTTCAAGGTTATTAAGCCTTCTTCTGCCCCAGTTATTGAGGTAGGCCCCGAATAAAGCCTCTTCCAATGTTTGGAAGGAAATTACAACCCGGCGGCCGGCAAGATGCGGCAGGTAATAGTCCGCAATAGGGGATCTCCGGGCGATGTAAGAAACTATGTTGCTATCGGCAACCACCATTGGGAGGCGCGATGTCACGATTCACGCCTCCCCCGGCTTTCCCGGAGGGCGCGATCAAATGAGTCCCATTCTTCATCGCTCATTACAATAGGAGGCACCTTCTCCGGGTCGAAAATCTTGGGGTGGGGGTCATTCAGAATCTCATCAATTGTACGCACTTTTGAGGACGGGCCGGTTATATCCTCTACGATAATCGCAATCCATTTGTCTTCGCCGCTAATCCAGCCATGCCCGCTGACTTCGACGAATTTCTTTTCCAGCAGGATCATTTCCTGCTCCAGGGAGGCGTCGAACAGCAGGGGGATGCGCCGATTCATGTAGACGTCCAGAATTGCCGTCCCCTGCTTCGGGACGACTTCAAGGAGCCAGCCCTGAGCCAGAGCCTCTTCCGGTTCGCCGAGACTATGGCATTCGTCAACGGTTAAGCGTTTCTCGGACAATATGCACCCCACTGACGCAAAGAATTTTGATGGATTAGCAGGCCACTCGCACCCGCCCCGTTAGCAGCGCGTCGGCGGTTAATTCCTTCAGCAATTGTAACCCATCCCACTCGGTTCGTGCCCGCTCTATCGCCTCGTCCACCCCGTCCAGCAACGCGGCTATAGCCTGCTGTTCAGGAATTGGCGGAAGTGGGAAAACATAATTGGCTACATCGGCAGGACGCACTGCCGGATATGCCTGGCCAGTCGTGGCATTTTCAAGATATTGGGCAAACCGCTTGGTCATAATATGATGGTATGCTAAAGAACCATTGACCTTATACCCGGCGTGAGAACGGCAAACCCGGTCGAAGCTATCAGGTTATCCGGTGCTTCATGGACACGGGCAAAGCCTCTGAGATTTGGGCGAACCGTGCTGATCAAAATATCGCCAGACTGTACTCGGCGCCGAGCTCGGCTAGGAGCATCTGAGGCCATTAGCTTCCGAGGGTCCGAAATAACTCCGGGAGCAACAACTGCCGTCAAGTCGAGATATAGAATTGGGGAGTTACCTGCTGGGTCCCAATTGGAGCGATTAACCTCCGCCACCTCCCCCAACCTCACCACCTGCCAGTCCGCCGGAATCGTCCCCAGGCCCGGCGCCTCCCGCCACTCCGTGTGCCAGCCTGGGACGCCGCGGGTGAGCAGTTGGTGGAGCAGGGAGTCGCGGAGTTGTCCGGTGGCGGCGATGACCGCCTCGGCGCCCTCGATGGCGTCGTCAATGGAGTCCAGCATGGCGGCGATGGCCCGCTGCTCCGGCAGGGGCGGGAGGACGATAAATTCCTGCTTCAGCCGGGTGCTTGTGATTGATGGTACGGCGCTAACGTTTGCGAACTGAGCGATGTCAATGGACTCAAACCAATTGTGAAGAAAGCGAGTATCACACCTTTTCAGATTTGAGACAGTAATGCCCACCATGTTGTTGTCGATTATCGTGGGAACAGTCAATGCCCTCTTCTTATTAGTAGCTATCGCTACTCCAACCTTTGGAAAAACGATAGTGCCAGAGGTGAAGATATTAGCGCCCAAGTCGCCGGCGACTTGTTTATCGACGTAGTTGTTTGCTTGGCGAATATAGGTCTCGTTGCCTTCCAGCGTCACATCCGAAACCTTGATAAATGGATAATCGCTGGATTTTCGTCCTTGCCTATCCAGCGGAAAACCCACGCCACTTCGGACCTCCGCCACGTCGCCCAAGCGCACCGACCGCCAGCTTTTGGGTATGGTCCCCTGTCCGCTGGGGCGTTTCATTAGACCTCTTCCGTCGGGGCGGGCCGTATTTCGTGGATGGTCACGGGAAGGCCGGCCTGCTTGGCTTCCAACCACCGCTTGAGGGACCGCTGGCTTTCGCCTGATTTTTGGCCCGTCAGCAACATTTCTACGCTGAGGTCTTCGTCTAGGTCGGGCCAGTGCAGGTGTTGTCCTGCCGCATGAATTCCCCAGTTGTTGCGTTCCTCCGGCGTAGCGTGGACCAGCCTGGGGTACCACGCCAACGGAACGGAGATTATCCGTCCGTCACATAACTCAGCGGCCAACGTGTCCTCGGTAACTTCAAGCATCATAGCCCCGGGCACTTCAAAGCTAACGGTTGAAATGGCCATGCCAAGCCTCCGACAAATCAGTTTAATTTTGCTCGACGATTCTCTGAATCCGCCGGATTTCCGCGCCGCCAAAGTTGCCGCTTTCCTGTAATTCTACCGGGTCCAGACAAAACTTGGCGAAACTTGCATCCCGCCGAACGTGGACGTGAGGAGGCTCGTTCCTATCCCACGACACAATGTAGAAGCGGTAAGGGCCTTCTCTCAACAGCACGGGCATAGTAGTGTCATCCTACCGCGCATACCCCATCTCCGCCAGCAGTCCGTCCATCCGGGCTACGGCTTCATCGCGCCGCTGCTCTGCCTCGCGCAGTTGGGCCAGAGCGTCCTCCACCGGCATAACCTCCATCGGCTCGGTGGTGTCTACGTAGCGGCTGATGTTGAGGTCGAAGCCGTTGCCCTGGATCTCCTCCAGGCCGGCCACATGGGCGAAACGGTCCACGTCCTCGAAAGCCTGGTACGCCTGGACTATCTTCTTGATGTGCTCCGGGTCGATGAAGTTTTGGGCCTTGCCGGGCCGGAAGTAACCCTCTTGGGCGGCGTCCACGAACAGCACCTTGCCCCGGCGCTCTTTGGACTTGTCCCGGTTCAGCACGCAGATGGCGACGGGGATGCTGGCTCCGAAGAAGAGGTCGGGGGCCAGGCCGGTGACGGCCTCGACGGTGATCCTCCGTATCCTGCCCTCGGCGCCGCCCCGGAACAGGATGCCGTGGGCATGACCACGCCCACCCTGCCCTGAGTGCTGGTCACCCCCAGCATGTGCAACAGGAAGGCGAGGTGTCTCCCTTGGTCTTGGGCGAAATAGCCCCGTAGCGGTCGAAGCGGTGATGCGGGTCGCTGGGCGCAAAGCCGTGGCCCCAGTTCTTCAGGCTGAACGGCGGATTGGCGATGACCCGGTCGTAGGACAGCAGCCGGCCTGCCGGGTCTACCAATCCCGGCTCAGCGATCACGTCGCCGGCCTGCATCCGGGCGGAGCGCAGGTCGTGAAGCAGCAGGTTCAGCTTGCCGGTAGACAGCGTTCCCAGGTTGCGGATGCCGCCGCCCTGTTCCTGCACGTATTGGGCGGCGCAGGCGAAGCTGGCTACGTTGAGCGCCTCGCCCAGGCTCATGGACTTGCTGGTGATGACGGGCCGGCGCGCATCCTCCGGCACGAAGAACTCCTGCTCGCCGGAGCCCGCGGCACTCACTCGAAGCCACCGCGTTCTCGGCCTCCTCGTCAAAGCGGTCGGACAGCCGCTTCAGAAACAGGATGGAGAAGATGTAGTTCTGGTAGTCGGCCGCGTCTATCTGGCCCCGCAAGATGTCGGCGGCCTGCCACAGCTTGCCTGGAGTTCCTAGCTGGTCAGCGGTATGGTTCCTCCCCAGAGCTGGTGTTACGCAGCCCCGGAGCCAATTTCACGAATCACCGAGTCGGGTATAATCTCCCGGCGCAACCTGGCGGCCCGAACGGCGGAAGTATAGGCTTCTTCCGACGCCTCCACCAACTTTCAAATTGCTCTCCCTTATCAATAACGAAAGGCTAGGCTAGGAGTCTGTTCGGTGCCTGGTAACGGAGTGGCCTGCCGTGGACATTGGTCCGAGTGCCTGGGCGGAAATAGGCGCGTATTGCCGCCGTAACTACCTGAAGCGACGCGGATGAATAGAGGTCTTTAACGGGGAATCCCAAACCGGTAAGAAGTGGGGCGGCTGGACAAGTCATAATCTGCCGTCTGCCCTATCGGAGCAGGAAAGGTGGGGCAAGATTCGCATCGGTATTGTCGTCGCCATACCAGCCGTCATTACAGCTCACCGCGGTAGCACGATCTAGGGACCTGACGCGCTGTTTCGGTGTGCGTCTGCCTGCGCGGTGGCGTGTCTGTACTGGTGTCGCCGTTGCGGCCTTTCTGTGCGTCTTTCACCGGAGGCCGCCGAGAATGCGGGGTACGGCGGCTTTAATATTCTCGGTGAAGGTGTCGCGCTAGTGGGGTGAGATGGCGCCGAGGAATGAGATTGGACTGGCGACACCGGCATTTTCAGTGCCGTGCTCTATCATCTCAGCTACCTCGGCGCGATGACGGGCGATTCGGGTTATGCGCTCTTCCGCCGTCTTTTTGCTGTCCTTTCGGTCTAGCCGGCCGGCTGCGGTTGGCTACCGACTAGGTTGAACCGTATGAAGGCTACGATCCTTTCTGTTGCTGCTCTGGCGGCCTCTTCGGTGATGTCGGCGCCGATGGTTGCCGGTATGGTTTCCCTGCCGCTGGCCTTTTGGAGGACTTCGGCCCGGCGTCCGGCTCTTGCCACGTCGTCCTCTTGGACCGTGATGGATACCTCGGCCACGACGTAGACGGAGTTGCCGCTCTGATCATTGCCTGTGAGCACGATGTCTGCTTCTCCCAAGTCGTCGGCCTGTTCGTCAGTGATCCGGCCTACTTGGGTAGCTTCGGCCATGAGGTCGTTGAGTTCGGTATTGTTTCTGGGGTTGGCGTGGGTCAGGAGCCGGGCGCCGGTGATTCCCATGCTGCTTCGGACCGCACGTTGGGCCTTCACGGCGGCTGCGCTTTCGTAGTCGGCTCCCGCGAGGCGGCTCACGTGCCCGCCTATCCGGGCCATTTCGACCTTCATTTCCGAGAAGTCGGTTTCCAGCCTTGCTTGGCCATCCTTTAGTTGGGCAACGTCGGTCTCCAAGGTGGTGACGGAGGTCTTGAGGGCACCCACGTCGGTCTTGAGGGCACCTACGTCGATCTCCAAGGTGGTGACGGAGATCTTGAGGGCACCCACGTCGGTCTTGAGGGCGCCTACGTCGGTTTCCAAGGTGGCGACGGAGGTCTTGAGGGCGCTTACGTCGGTTTCCAAGGTGGCGACGGAGGTCTTGAGGGCACCCACGTCGGTTTCCAAGTTGGACACAGAGGTCTTGAGGGCGCCCACGTCGGTCCGGATCTCGAGTACTTGGGCCGGCAACTGCAGCAGTTCCTCGGTGAGGATATGCCGACGAATGGCGTCCCGGAGAACCGGGTTCTGTTCCATGGCGTCCAGTATGTCCTGGAAGGTGTTGATGGTGGTCATGGGAAGCTCTTTCTACTCAACTCATGTTGATTGTACCACTCCGCCCCGGCGCAGGCAGGGGTTTCAGGGCCGGCTTGGGAGCGCTGGGGATGAATTTGCCAGCGGCTGACGCCCGGTATGCCGGGAAATAAGGGCAGAGACCGGGGGCGGCCCGTATTATAATAAGGCCCGGCTTGCCGTACCTGAAATACGAACGCCCTTGGGCGTTATGGAGGACATCATGTCTTTGGAACTCAATCCCGGCCACACCGCCCTGCTGGCCATGGACTTCGAGAACGACATCGTACACGAGGAGGGGGCCTTCAAGGATTTCGGTTTTGCCCAGATGGTGAAGGACAACGATGTGCTGGGCAAGACCGCTCAACTACTTGCCGCCGCTCGCAACGCAGGCATCCTCGTTATCTACGTTTCGGTGAAGTTTCGTCCCGGTTACCCGGAGCGCCCGGCCAACGCCGGCCTGTGGCAGGGCCTTCACGGCGCCAATGCTCTGGTTGAAGGCACTTGGGGGGCCACCATCCACGACGCCGTGGCCCCGCAGGAAGGCGAGTCTGTGGTGACCAAGCGCGGCGTCTCGGCCTTCATGGCTTCCGACTTGGAGCCTATCCTGAAAAACAACCGGATAGGAACGCTGTTGCTGGCCGGCGTCGCCACCAACTTTGTGGTTGAAGGCACTGCCCGCGAAGCCAGCGACCGCGGCTACAACGTCGTGATAGTCGGCGACTGCTGCGCCTCGGTCAATCAAGAAGCTCACGACGCCTCATTGACCGTCGCCCTCCCCTTCTTGTCCACCATTTCCAACAGCGAGGAAGTGGCGGCCGCGCTGGGTTAGGCAGGGCCGGATACGAACGGGCAGCGCGCCGGTTTGAGGGCTGACGCGCTGCCCATTCGCGGAAATTGATAGGATATATTGATGGAGATTCTGGACGTACAATTAAGAGTGCCAAGTCATCCAACACTTGACAAGCCTACTAGGGAGGCTCTAATGGCTGGGGGATGTAATCCAGGTCCGCTGGTATGGGGATCATTTCGATGCGCCTGTGATTCTTTGCCTCCCTGATGCTGAGTGCGTATCCCTGGAAGTGTGCGGGAATACGCCGACCAGCTAAACGTCCGCCTTTGCCCTCTGTCCGAGGTTGGCGACGCCTTGAAGGAACTGCTGGATTAGCCGTCCTGCCAACGATAATTTACTGGAGACCGTGACTTATGACCCAAGCTGCCGATCTTTTGCAGGGCCTGAATCCGGCGCAGCGGGAAGCTGTGGAGACAGTTGACGGGCCATTGCTCATCATAGCCGGGCCGGGCAGCGGCAAGACGCGAGTAATCACCCACCGCATTGCCTACCTGGTGCGCGTTTGCGGCGTCAGCCCCTACAGCATCCTGGCGATGACCTTCACCAACAAGGCGGCGCGGGAAATGCGCGAACGTCTGGCCCGGCTGACAGGTCCCTATAGCGACGCCCTCACCGTCGGCACCTTTCATTCCTTCTGCGCGAGGTTGCTACGGCGGGAAGGCGAGCATCTGGGGCTGTCACGCAACTACTCCATATTTGACGGTGACGACCAGATTGCCGCCATCAAGCGTTGCTTGGAGCAGGCCGACTATGACCCCAAGCGCCACCCGCCCCGGGCTGTGCTGGCGGCGATTTCGCGGGCCAAGAGCGTGTTGCAGGACTCGCAGGCCATGGCCCGGCAGTCTCAGGGAGACTACTTTGGGGAGGTCAGCGCCCGCGTCTACCGCCATTACGAGGAACTGCTGGCCCGCAATAATGCAGTGGACTTCGACGACCTGCTGCTGCGGACGGCGCAATTATTCCGCGAGTTTCCGGAAGTGTTGCAGCGTTATCAGGAACGCTACACCTATCTTATGGTGGACGAGTTTCAGGACACCAACGTCGCCCAGTACCGTATTTCCCAGCAGATGGCGCAAACGCATCAAAACTTCTGCGTCGTTGGCGATCCCGACCAGTCGATTTACTCCTGGCGCAGCGCCGACGTTCGCAACATCCTCAACTTCAAGGCCGACTACCCTAGGGCTCGGGCAATCCCGCTGGGTCAGAACTACCGCTCCACCGCGACCATCCTGAACGCCGCCAAGGGGCTGATTGAATCCAACGGCCAGCGGCTGGACAACGACCTGTTCACCGAAAACTCTACCGGCCTGCCGGTTCAGGTGGGTGAGGCGTACGACGATGATCAGGAGGCCGCCAGCGTCATCGCCGAAATCAAGCGGCTGACCCGCGAGGAAGGCTTCAAGCTCGGCGGCTGCGCCGTGATGTACCGGGTCAACGCACAGTCGCGCGCGCTGGAAGAAGCCTGCCTGCAACAGGGCGTGAAGTACCGGTTGGTTGGCGGCACCCGCTTTTACAACCGGCGCGAAATCCGGGACCTCACCGCCTACCTGCGCCTGCTCAACAATCAGCAGGACGACGTAAACCTGGCGCGCGTGGTCGGCGTTCCGCCCCGGGGTATCGGAGCCAAGTCAATGCAGCAGCTTGCCGGCTGGGCGTCGGCCCATGGAGTCTCGATGTTCGAGGCCATGCGTGAGGTTGCCGCCGCCGCCGCCAAGAAGCCTGTTCCTGCGTCTCTGCCTTCCCGCGCCGCCTCTGCCATCTCCAAATTCGCCGCCGTCATTGACCGGCTGGTGGGCCTAAGCCGCGAGGTGGAAGTGGTGAAGCTAATCGACCTGCTGCTGGCAGAGTCGGGCTTGCAGAAGCACATCCAGGATAGCGATGACCGGCCCGAAGAGCGGTGGGAGAACGTGATGGCCTTCCGCGCCCTCGCCCAGGAATTCAACGCAGAGACCCCGCCCGATGGATTGGGGTCGCTGCTGGAGCGCACCGCGCTGGTGTCGCAGGTGGATGAACTTGAGGACGCCGATGATTCCATCACCCTTATCACGCTGCACCAGGCCAAAGGTCTGGAGTTTCCGGTCGTGTTCATCGTCGGTTTGGAAGAGGGGTTGCTGCCCCACAGCCGCTCCATGGACAGCGAAGAGCAGACGGAAGAAGAACGGCGGTTGTGCTACGTGGGCATGACCCGCGCTGAGCAGCGGCTCTACCTGCTGCGCGCCTTTCGCCGTGGCTTCCGGGGAGGTAACGGCGGCCCGGCCATCGCGTCCCGCTTCCTGCGGGAGATACCGGCGGAACTGGTTGCGCCGGCGGCTCTGACTTCGGCCCCGGCGCGGGCTGTTTCCGCGCCGGAGCCTGGCCGGGGCAGTTCCATCCGCGCCGCCGCTCTGGCTGCCGCCGCGGCCGCGCCGCCGCCCTCCCGTCCGTCGCTCCGGGTGGGCGACCCGGTGCGCCATGTGGCCTTTGGCGACGGCATCGTCACCGCCTGCGACGCCACGGCGTCCGACGTTGAGGTCACTGTGGAATTCGCCGGCGGCGCGGGCGTCAAGCGGTTGCTGCTCAGCTTCGCGCCATTGGAAAAACTGGACGACAACTTCGACTCCGCTAATGGTGAAAGGTAGCAGTTTCCGGGATATGCTTGACAAGATGCGAGGCTTTGCCCACCGGCTGACCCACTCCCACGGGTTCTAATACTTCATCATTGCGCTCATCCTGGCCAACGCCATTATGCTGGGTCTGGAGACTTTACCTTATGTGATGGATGGGTACGGGGAATGGATAAGCCTGGGCCATCGGGTTGACGTCTGGGAGTGTTCATCGTTGAAGGGGCGTTAAAGATATTCGCCGTTTCGCCGCGGGCTGACCGCTATTTCCGCGACGGCTGGAACGTCTTTGATTTTTCGATAATCGTGTTCTCGCTGATCAAAATAGGTTTAGTAGACTCATCCCGGGTCTCCCTTATGTGATGGATGGGCGATCGTTGAAGCGGCGTTAAAGATATTCGCTGTTTCGCGTGGGCTGACCGCTATTTCCGCGACGGCTGGAACGTCTTTGATTTTTCGATAATCGTGTTCTCGCTGATCCCCGCGACCGGCGGATTCGCCGTCATCGCACGGATGGCCCGGTTGTTGCGGCTGGTTTCCGCCGTGCCCGAACTGCGGCTGATTGTGTCCACGCTGGTCCGCTCGATTCCCAGTATGCTGCACATCGTGGCCCTGATGAGCCTGATGGTATACGTCTACGCCATCATCGGTTACCAGCTATTCCACGAACACGACCCCCAGCACTGGCGCAACCTGGGCGTATCCCTGCTGTCGCTTTTCCAGGTGGTGACGCTGGAAGGCTGGGCCGAAATTATGTACAAGGCGATGGAGTATCACCCTCTGACCTGGATTTACTTCGTCAGCTCCGTGGCGCTGGGAACCTTCGTAGTGATCAATATGTTTATCGCGGTGGTAATCAATAACCTGGACGAAGCCAAGCAGGAGCGCCTCCGCGAACTGGAGCAGTCCCCAACCTCCGACTCCCTCCTGAGCGAATCCGCACGACCCAACAGTCCCTGCGCCGCCTGGAAGAGCAACTGCGACGACGCCGGGAGGACCGAAGACGGGGGGTGACAGGGCTGGCAGAACTCGCATTTGGCAGCGACAGCGCGACGCGGCAACAGTGGTCTACGTGATATTATTCCGTAACCGCACTGGCGTAACACGCGCACCGGCGCTTCGGGGGTTGATAGCTTGCACAGAACGGGCAGCCTGCACCTGTACCAGAAGTTGGCAGTCTTGAACTTGAGCCTGCCTGCCTGATGGCCTCCCTCGTCGGCCTCCGGCATCGCATGAGAGGCGTCTACCCCGGCTGGTGGGTGATCGGGGCCTGCTGCTTCTTGGCCCTCTTTCCGGGCGCGATATTCTCCTACGGTTTCCCTGTCTTCTACATCCCCATCCGGGAAGAGCTGATGCTCACCGATACGCAGGTCTCGCTGATTTTCGCGCTGTCCCGAGGCGAGGCCGGTATTGGCGGGCCGCTGGTCGGCTGGATGGTGGACAAGTTCGACTCACGGCCCATCGTGCTGGTGTTCGGGCTGCTGGCTGGCGTCGGCCTGATCATCCTGGCAGGAGTAGACGGCTATTGGGTGTTCGTGCTGATCTATGTCGGCGTGGTGTCGGTGGGCAACAACAGCGGCTTCGGGCAGACCTTCCTGGCTGTGACCAACCGTTGGTTTGTGCGCCGCCGCGCCGTAGGGATGACGCTGGTTATCACCTGCTACACCGCCGGCGGGGCGATGCTGGTTCCGGTGCTGTCGCGGGGCATTGATGCTCTGGGCTGGCGCGATGTGATGCTCTACGCCGGCATCTTCGTGGTCGTGATGGTGATCCCTGTTTCTCTGTTCATCCGGCGCTCGCCGGAGAGCATGGGCATAGACTTGGTCCAAGCGGGCGAAGCTGTGGACCAGTCGGCAGCGGGCTCTTCGTCGCAGTCGTCCGGGCGGGACTTCACGGTGCGCGAGGCCCTGCTGACTCCGACCTACTGGTTCATCCTGCTGGCCAGCGCCTTCCGCATTTCGGTCACCAGCGGAATCCTGGTGCATGCCATCCCAATCATGGTATGGAAGGGGACCTCGGAGCAGACCGGGGCGGACCTGCTGGCGATGCTTTTCTTCGTCTCAATTCCGGCGCGGCTGCTCATAGGATTCTCCGGCCTGCGGCTGCCGGGTCAGGGGGTGCTGGGGGTTGGGATGGCAGTGGGGTGTATTTCGGTGCTTGCCCTGGATCTGGTTGCGGGCGTCTGGATTATCTTCCCCTTCGTTGCCGGACTTGCGATTCTTGAGGGGGCGGCGGTGCTGAACTGGGTGCTGCTGGGAAATCTCTTCGGACGGCGCAACTTTGCCACGTTGACCGGCATCATATCGGTGTTCTACAGCGCGGGCATGATGCTGTCGCCGCTGTTTCTGGGCTGGATGGTGGACCGCACGGGCGGCGGCTACACCGAGTCGCTGCTGGTAATGGCCGGGTTGTACGCCGTCAGCGCCGTGCTGTTCTCCATCGCCCGCCGCCCCGCGCCAGTCCGGGCGGAACAACCGGCCTGAATTGCCGGTCAAAAACTCTCCGCATAAGATGCGCGGCTGTAGTAATAAGAGGCGGATGCTATAATGAGAAACCAGCGTTGTCCTACCGGAATTCGACGCGCGCCCAAAGGATGCTCCGGCATCTCTGCGGCGGCGCAGCCCGGCAGTCAGGCAGCGGAAAGCCATCCGTTTCCATCAGGTTAAGGTGCTTTAAGGACTTACCATGCTGAAAATCGAACCCCAGAATCTGCGTACCCCTGGCCCTACTCCAATCCCCGACGACATAGTTGAAGCGATGGGCAACCCGATGATTAACCATCGTGGCCCGGAGTTCGACGAGCTGATCAAAAAGTCAACGGCCCAACTGAAGCAGGTCTTTATGACGTCCAACGACCTGTTCATCCTCACCTCCTCCGGGACCGGAGCGCTGGAGGCCTCGCTGGTCAACACGCTGTCGCCGGGCGACAAGGTGGTGGCGGCGACGGCCGGCTCCTTTGGCGACCGCTTCATAGACATGGCAGTGGCCTTCGGCGCCGACGTGCACCGGCTCGACTTCGAGTGGGGCAGCCCGGTCGACCCCGACGCCATCCGGCAGGCCCTGCGTGACGACCCGGAAGTCAAGGCGGTGATGATTACCCACAACGAGACTTCCACCGGCGTCACCCACCCGCTGGAAGAGATCGCCCGCATCGCCAAGCAGGAGTTCGACAAGCTGCTGCTGGTGGATGCCGTGAGCAGCCTGGGCTGCCTGCCGCTGCCGGTGGACGCCTGGGACTGCGACCTGGTCGGCACCGCGTCGCAGAAGGGGTTTATGATTCCGCCCGGCCTGTCATTCATCACCGTCAGCGAACGCGCTTGGGAGGCCCAGAAGTCGGCCACCATGCCCCGGTTTTACTTCGACCTGGAAGAAGCCAAAAGGACGCTGGAGCGGGGGCAGACTCCCTTCACTCCCAACGTCGCCGCGATGTACGGCCTGAGCCTGGCCCTCGACAAGATTCTGGAGGAAGGGCTGGAGGGCGTTTTTGGACGTCACGCCGCCATCGGACAGCTCACCCGCGACCGTATCCGCGAGTTGGGGCTGGAGCTACTGGTGTCCGACGAACGCTACGCCTCCAACACCGTCACGGCGGTGAAGATGCCGGAAGGCATTGACGGCCGTGCGCTGATGAGCCGCCTGCGGACGGAAAAGAACGTGGTGCTGGCCGGCGGGCAGGGCAAGCTGAGCACCAGCATATTCCGAATCGGGCACTTGGGCCACGTTACCGAGGACGACATCGACGAGGTTATTGGGGCGCTCGAAGACCTGCTGCCCCAAGTGGGGTTCAGCGCCGGTTAGCCCCCGCCATACCCGTAGGGGCGCACAGAGCGGTGCGCCCCTGCACTGACAAGTCCGGATACAAACTGATAACGCCGAACAAAAGGCGACGGAACGGAACAAGTTGTCGGTTTCCCAACTGGAACAGGCCATGGCCAATCTTCGCATAGGCTTGGCGGAGATGGAGAACAAAGAGGCGCAGCTGGACGCGCAGATTACGCAGTTCAAGCAGCAGCTTCGCCGTGTGCCGCGCCAAGCCATCTACGGCCAGGCCAGCCTGGACGCATCGCTGGCCGCCATGGGAGAAATCGAGGAGCGGCTGGCCGACGCCGAGGCGGTACGCCGCAGGCTGCTCCAAATAAAGGCAACCGCCGCCCAAGAACTGGAGGCCCTGGTGGTGCTGAAACAGGTGGACGAGGCCCGCACCGCCCTGGCCAACCTCAGACGGCGCGGCGCAGGCGACGCAGAAACGGCAGCCGAAATCCGCCGCCTGGAAGGGTTCATAGCCGTCAACAGCAAGCGAGCCGAGCAGGCGATTACATCGCGGTACGAGGAGCGGGCTGAGCAAAACGATGCTACCGGCAAGCAATATAACGTAGGGGCGCACGGCTGTGCGCCCCTACGGATTTTCCGGGCCACGGCGAAATCGGCAGTCCCAGCTTAAATCTCTCCGTCAATCCGGTTGATGACTAGGCCGGTGGGCAGCTTGGGGTAGAAGAAAGTTGACTTGCGTGGGAGCCTCTGTCCCTGGCCCACGATGTCCTCGAAGGCGTCCATGGGAAAGGGTTTCATCAGGAAGGCCATTTGCAGCGCGCCGCTTGCTACGCCCTCCGCCGCTTCATCGTGGTCGTGCAGGAATCCCAGATGCTCCAGGGTGGCCTCGCCCAACTCTGGGCGCAGGACTTTCTCCTCCAACACCCAGGCTTCCGAGACGGCCATCGCTCCCCAGTCACTGCCAACGGCCGACGGGCGGAGCGTGAGCAGTTGCGCGCCTTCCGGCCCCAGAGCAGCCATGACCCGGCCGGTGCGCCCTCGCTCCTCGACCAGATCCACCACCTCAGCGGCGGAACGCTCCCCGGCGGGTTCGGCGTCGAAAACTTCGGACAGACGAGCCTGCACACGAGCCAGTTGCCCGTCGCTCAACCCGCTCAGGTTGCGGTGGTAGGGCAGCACCACCAGGCCGGGGTCGTCAAAGGCGATTAGGGTCATCATCACGTAGTTGTGGGACAGCGACGGCGCGTCTGCCCCCTCGGAGTGGCGGGCAAGCTGGTAGTGCCGGGACGCCTCATAGCGGTGATGCCCGTCGGCCAGAAATACCGGGCGGTCTGCGAAGAAGCGGGCAATGGCGGCCACGCCGTCCGCGTCGGCGATGCGCCACATGGTAGTGTCTGAGCCGAATTCGTCCTGAGCGTCAACTTCCGGCGCGCCAGCCATAACCCGCTGGAACAGCGGGCCCAGTTCGTTATCGGCATCGCGGTAGAGGGACATGATGGGGCTGATGTTGGCCGACACGGATTCCATCAGCGTCACCCGGTCGCGGATGGCGGGCGCCTCGGTAAACTCGTGGGGCAGCACCTGCCGGGTTTCGTAGTCCTCAAGTCCGACGCAGGCAATCAGGCCCAGCCGCGAGCGTGCTTGTCCTCCTAGGGTAAAGCCGTGGCGCAGCAGATAATAGCCCGGCTCGGCGTCCTGTTGCAGCACCCTGTCGCGGAGCCACTGCTCGAACCGTCCGGCGGTCTCGGCATAGCGTCCGGCCGGGTCCGCCGACCAGTCCAGCCCCTCGCCCGCCTCTAGGTGGATGACGTTCAGCGGGTGCCGCTCCATCAAGGACTGCTGAATACGCGGGGTTATCAGGTCATAGGGGGGGCACAACACGGCGGCCATATCATCAACCACCGCCGGGTTGTAGCGCCACCCACGAAAGGGAGTAACTTTCGCCATAAAATCACCTTGCTGATATTGGGGCTGAATTCGGGGTGCGACTTCAGCCTCAACCGTTTGGGCTATGTATCCAGCGGACGGGTAAAAATTTTCAGTGGCCGTCCGGCCTTCCGGTCAAGTTCCTGCCTGCCAGTTCAGTATACGGCTTGGGACGTTTTCGGAAAAGGCGGGTTCAGAGCAACGGGCTGCTTGTGTTATACTGCGTACCGATCTTATATGGCCCATCGCCAAGCTAATCCTGGAAGATTAAGGACGATTGCCCATGCCCGGCCCGATTAGCCAAGTTGACGACGGCACCATCACCACGGCCCGAGGATTCCGGGCTGGCGGCACCTATGCCGGCATCAAGACATATTCCGACGACAAGATGGACGTTGGGATGCTGTTGTCCGACACTCCATGCGTTGCCGCTGGGGTCTTCACCAAGAGCAGCATCGTCTCCCCGTCGGTTACAGTTAACCGCGAAACGCTGGCCGGGGGGCATCCCGTGCGCGGGCTGGTGGTCAATTCTGGTATCGCCAACGCCGGGGTGGGCGAGCAGGGCTACATTGACGCCAAGGAGATGGCGGTCATCGCCGCCGCCGCCCTGGGCGTGAAGCCAGAGGAAGTGCTGGTCTTCAGCACTGGAATCATTGGCGTCGAGCTGCCCATGACCCTGATCAAGTCCGGCGTAGGGCAGATTGAGTTGTCGGAGACCAGCGGCAACCCATTGGCCCGGGCCATGATGACGACCGACACGCATCCCAAGGAAGTGGGCGTAAGCGTCGACATCGGCGGAGTTGAAGTACGCATCGGCGGCGTGGCCAAGGGGTCGGGGATGATTCATCCCAACATGGCAACGATGCTGGCCTTCATCGCCACCGACGCCGCAGTGGACCAGAGTTTGTTGCGGACAATGCTGCCGGAGGTTGCGGACTTTTCGCTGAATATGCTGACCGTTGACGGCGACAGCAGCACCAACGATTCGCTGGTAGTGCTGGCCAACGGGGCCGCCGGGAACGCCACCATCACTGCCGGAACCCCGGAGGCCGAGGCGTTCAAGGCGGGACTGCTGGAGGTCTGCGTCCAACTCACCCGCCAACTGGCCCGTGACGGCGAGGGCGCGACTCACCTGATGGTGGTCGAGGTCACCGGCGCCCGCAACAACGATGACGCCCGCATTGCCGCCCGGACTATCGCGTCGTCTCTGCTGGTCAAGTCGGCGGTCTATGGGGCCGATCCCAACTGGGGCCGCCTGCTGGCCGCCTTGGGCCGCAGCCAGGCCGAGGCTGTGGAAGAGAAAATCGGCCTTTACATCAACGGCGTCTGCATCATGGAGGTAGGGAAGCCCGTCCCCTTCCACCGGGATGCAGTGGTCGCGCTGATGCGGGGCGACGAGGTCACCTTCCGAATTGCCCTCAACCTGGCCGACGGACAGGCGACGGCATGGGGCTGCGACCTGACCGAGGAATACGTGGTTATCAACAGCGCCTATACCACTTAGCCGCAGTTCTTCAACCACAGAGAACACATATAACCAGGGAATCAAAGGCGGAGAACCCCTTATGGAACCGACAGTTTGGGTGCCCGCAGCCGGGGCAGTACTGAGTACGCTTATCGTATCTGGAGTGGCGTTGTTGATTTGGGGAATCAACACGCTGCTGAGAATGAACGACCGGCTGTCGAGACTGGAAATAGGCCAGGCGAATTTGCAAGAAGGCCAGGCGAAGCTGGAAGCAGGTCAGGCGAGGCTGGAAGCAAGCCAGGCGAAGCTGGAAGCAGGTCAGGTTAAGCTGGAAGTAGGGCTGGCGAATGTGCAAGCAGGTCAGGTTAAGCTGGAAGCAGGGCTGGCGAATGTGCAAGCAGGTCAGGTTAAGCTGGAAGCAGGGCTGGATGAGATCCGTCGTCTGCTGAATTACTCGCGCATTCCCGCGGGGGAGAACCCGTAAATGAATGCCCATGGTTTCTCCATGATCTCTGTGCCTAAAATTTTATTGACTGGAGCTCTGCCCTGCCCGTCGTAGTAAAAATCGGGGGCAGCACTTTGGGCAGCCATGACACCACCCTGCTGGACCTGGTGGCTTTGCAGCGCGAGGGAACTGAGGTGGTGGTAGTCCACGGCGGCGGCAACGTCATATCCCGCTGGATGCAGCGCCAAGGCATTCCGCCGCGGTTCGTGGGCGGGCTGCGGGTTACCGACGCCGAGAGCCTGGAAATTGTGGTGGCGGTGCTGGGCGGCCTGATAAACAAGGAACTGGTCTCGCTGATGGAGCAGTTGGGCGGCAGGTCCATCGGACTCAGCGGCATTGACGGCTGTATGCTGACCTGCGGCATCGCCAACCCGGAGCTTGGCTACGTTGGCGAGATTCTGTCGGTAGACACCGGCCCCATCCGCGCCCTGCTGGATACCGGCTACATCCCGATGATTGCGCCGCTGGGGGTTCACCGTTTCGACGGCCCGGATCCTTTGGAACACGCCGGCAAGCCGCTGAACATCAACGGCGACACCGTGGCCGGCGAGCTGGCCCGCGAGTTGCAGGCCGAGCGGCTGGTGTTCCTGACCGACGTGGCCGGCGTGATGGACGGCGGAGGCCGGGTGATTTCACGCCTGGACCAGCGCCGCGCCAACACGCTGCTAAACTCCGGCGTAGTTGGCGGCGGGATGATTCCCAAGCTGCAAGCCTGCCTGCGAGGGCTGGAGGGCGGAGCAGTGGCCGACATCATAGACGGACGCCACCCCAACGCTCTGCTGGACTGCCTCCAAGGCCGCGCCACCGGCACCACCATAACCATGACCGCCGGACGGCAGCCGCGCCAGTAGGCGCAGCGAGTTACTCCACGTAGACCGCGCTCTTGGGCCGCGCCTTGCCGCCGTGCACCGATGGCTCGGCGCACCACTTGGCGGCGCAGGTAATTGATGCGGTTTCTGATTTGGCTTAATGACATGGTTTCAGCTCCGGCGCGTATTTGGATGGGCTGGCGGGCTGGAAATTTTCACTTTCCCGGTCATTTCCGGTCATTCCCGGCCATTTCCGGCCATCCGGGGCCGTCGGAGCGCGGTGGGGGCTGGAAGCGGCCGGACTGGTTACGGCTTGCGGGCAAAGCACATCACGCTGCCTCAGTGGCTGGTTGGATTTGGTCTGGGTTTTGGTGTTGGCGTGGGTTCCCGATCGGTACGTTAATAATGCTACGGGGGTGTGCCAGGGGTTGGCAAGGGGGAAGTGTCAGGAAAAGCGGTGGGCCCGGTTTCAATGCAGAGGACGCAGAGGGGGTGCCCTCGGCAATCAAAAGACCTTGGGCATATCCCGCTCACTCCACGTAGACCGCGCTCTTGGGCCGCGCCTTGCCGCCGTGCACCGATGGCTCGGCGCACCATTTTGCGGCCAGCCGCCGCACGCCCCGGTAGACCTCCTCGTCGAAGCCCAGCAGATCGCAGACCACCCGCCGGTCCAGCAGCGCCCGGTTCGCGTCGGCGTCCGCCAGGTAGGCGGGCATCAAGTCAAGCTCGCGGAACTCGTCGAAGATGCCCTCGGCAGTGGCAAGCTGCGCGTCGCTCAGGGCGCGGAAGTCGAGGACGGGCAGCAATCGTATGACTAGCCGGGTTACAGTGGCTTTACTGGATTGTTGACGGGTCGAAAGCCACCAGTATGATAAAAGCCCCAAGGTGCAATTGCCCCACAGCGTAAAAGCCTGTTCAAACCTCTTATCGCTAAAAGCAATGTTGGGCCATACACGCCCACCAATGGATTCCCGTTCCGTAAAGGCGACTGCAAGTGCTTGTGAGCCAAACGTAAAATCACGGTTCAGGTGTGCGCGACTGGCGGTTGCCCAAAGTTCAATGGCTCTGGTCTCCATTCCTCTGCGTACTCGCAACTGTGAATCAGGTTTGCATATCAGCCGAGTTTCTTGCTTGGCATCGTGATTGTATAGGGACGGATAAGTTGCTGTTGGACTCGCCTGTGCTTTCGTGAAGGGTCCTTTATGAGTTGTCATTGTCAGCATTGAATCGTGAACGCCCAATTGCCCGACTTCTTGTAGCACAGTAATCGGCAGTTCAAGGACGCTCGGTTGCGCGGGCAAAAGGAGTTTTCCAGCAGAAAGCGAATGGGCAACTTGCGCTACCGAAGCATCCGCTATTCGGGCTGCGCCCCATCCCCTTTCATAGTCGCCAAGAGGGGCGTCCAAGATTTCACCAACCGGGGATTCGCCGACATGGATAGTAGAACCTCCGTAAGGCCCATCTTCCAAGCGGCGTACTCCGGTGGTATTCAAGACTGCTTTGGTGATTTCAGAAGCCTCGGCGAAACCCGCTGGCCGGGCGGAAAGCGACACGAAGTTGGCGCGAAGGGATGGTCTTTGACTCTCGGCAATTCTGCGGGCGACTACCAAGCATTCCGCCATTCCCGTGTCAGATGAGAAGGACATATCCTTGCCGTTGGCGGAGATGCTCACTATGGTGATGTCGGTGTATTTGCCAGCTATCAGCTCCCGAAATTTCGCCCACGAAGCCCCATTGATTGCCGTGAATGGAAGGACGAAAGCCACTATCCCGCCGGGACGGACTTTCCGGTCGGCAAGAGCGGCAAAGGCGGAGGACTGCCCGGCGTGTCCGTGATAGCAGGTGTTTGCAGTCCGCGCCTTCATACGGGCCGCCATGTCATCCTGGTCTTTCTCGGAAGCGTCGAAGGCGGCAAAGGCGGCGTTCACAACCCCGTCGTCAGCGTCGTAATGCTTGGTGTTGCTGGTAAAAGGCGGATTCATTATCACAAGGTGATAACTGAGATCCGACACTTCGACGTTGACGTGGGCGGCGGTTTCCTCGCCGGCGCTGCCGGTGCGTAGGGCGGGGTCGCTGGTGTTGAAGAGGGTCATCACCGACGACGATTGCAACAGCTCCAGCGAGCCGATTTTGACGCTGCCGTCGTCCTGGCGTCCGTAGGGCATAGTGTAGAGGCGGGATTGACCGTAGCCAACTTCAGGCTGGATGCCGGAAAGGGTCGCGCCGGTGATGTGGATGGCGGAGGGCATAACATCACAGCCGTACAGGACGTCCTCCATCATCACTGGGTGGATGGCTGCGGGGTCGCCGCCGGAAAGTTCGTGGCGGGCGGCAAACTGCTCGTAGACCGCCGACAACAGGGCGCCGGTGCCGCAGGCGAAATCGCCGACGCGCAGCTTGCCGATGGCGTCGGGGCTGGCCCAATCCACGCCCTCTAGCTTGGCGACGGCGAGGCGGGCCAGCAGCGCGGCGGAGGCTGGCAGGGTGTAAAACGTCGCCAGATACTTGCGGTCGGAAATCAGCCGCTGGAAAACGCGCCCGGTGAGATCATGGGCGTTGTTGACGCCGGAGCCGTTTATGCTGGCGGCAGTGCGACGCAGACGGCGCAAAACCCGCAGGGCGATGGCCTCCGGAAGCTGCGCCAAAATGTCCCGCCCGATAGCGAAGATGGGCCAATAGTTAATCTGGAGAATGGCAGTCCAAGCCTTCAGTGTTTGATCCTGCGGGTTGGCAATGGCGTCGCCGCAGACTAGGTTCAGCGGCTTGATGCCTTGGTGCATCCCCGCGATGCGCTCGTGGAAAATCATAGCGTTGGCGATGATGGCGCAGGCCATGCGGCGGGTCTGCGGCACGTTGTCCATCCCCAGCAGAGCGGCTATATCGGCGGTAACGGCGGGGCGCAGCTTGTCGGCTTCTTCCAGCACATTGGCAGTGTCGTTGATTCCTTCCTGCAACGCATCAGCCGCCTGTTCAACGGCGCTCTGCGGCACGGAAACCAGCCGAATGAAGTCGGCCAGGTCCAGACATCCGCCTTCCAGCCAGCCTTCCGTGGGGAACCGCACCGTGTTGGCGCCTTCAGTGGTGAAAAGGCAGTAGGACAGGCGGGCAGCAGCAACGGCGGCTTGCAGGTCGTCGGCGTCGCCCACATCCTCGGGATAGCGCAAAGCGATGGATGCCTCAATTGAGGAGTAGTTTCCGACAACTTTCAGGCCCAAACGCTCGAGAGCCTCTTTTTCCGCGGTGTAGGCCGGCAGGTATTCCGCTTCGACTGTGACCGGCGAGCGGTCGGGGCCGGTAATCAGGATGTCGGGGCGCAAACCGGAATGCCCTTCGATAATCTGGGTGTTCTCCGTAATCACGCTGGACTTGCCGAGCATCGGGCGGAGCAGGTTGCCCAAGGCATTGTTGGCGCTGGGTTCGATGTGGCGCGGCATCTGCTCTCTCCGGCATGAGCGGTTGGCGGCGGGAATTGCCAGCATCCTAGCGCGTGGCGGGCGGCGGCGCAACGGGCGGATGTCAGCGGACGGGATAGGCGCGCAACATCAATTGGCGATGGGACATTTGGGCAGCCCGCCGAATCCCGCCGTGTGAAATATGCCGTCCGGTGTGCGATAATCTAGCGGCAATCTGAGGGTAATCGGGAGAAGAGGACTCGCCATGAGCATCAGCAGCGACTGGATTGACATCGAGAAGAAGTATTATGCCCAGACGGTGCGCCGCCAGCCGGTGGTCATCGTCCGGGGCGAGGGCACCGAGGTCTGGGACGCCGATGGCAAACAGTACCTGGACTTCGTTGCCGGCTGGGCCGTAAACCAGCTGGGCCACAGTCACCCGGTCATCACCCAGGCCATCACCGAGCAGGCCGGCACGCTGATTCAGACTTCCAACCAGTTCTACACCGTGCCGCAGTTGCAGCTTGCCGAGATGCTCATCGAGAACAGTTGCCTGGACCTGGTGTTCTTCGGCAACAGCGGCGCCGAGGCGGTGGAGGGCGCGATGAAGCTGGCGCGGCGCTACGGCAAGCTGCACCGCGACGGGGCTTACGAAATCATCACGGCCTTCAACTCCTTCCACGGGCGCACCCAAGCCACCGTCGCGGCTACCGGTCAGCCCCACTATCAGGAGAACTTCGCCCCCTTGCTGCCCGGCTTCGTCCACGTGGACTACGACGACGTTGAGGGCGTCATCAACGCCACCACCGAGCGCACCGCCGCCGTGATGGTGGAGCCGGTGCAGGGGGAGGCCGGCGTGATCATCCCGGCCGACGACTACCTGCAACGCCTGCGCCAGTGGTGCGACAGCCAGGGCATCCTGCTGATATTGGACGAAGTACAGACTGGCATGGGCCGTCTCGGCAGCCTGTTCGGTTATGAGGAATACGGCGTAGAACCGGACGTGATGACCTTGGCCAAGGGGCTGGGTTACGGCGTGCCCATCGGGGCCTTCTTGTCCAAGGCCCACGCCCAGGCGTTGGTGCCGGGCGACCACGGCTCCACCTTCGGCGGCAACGCGCTGACCACCGCCGCGGGCTACGCCGGCACCAAGTACCTCATCGACAACGACATACCCGGCCAAGTCAAGGAAATGGAGCCGTACCTGCTGGGCCGGCTGAACGAGGTCAAGGACCGGTTCTCCTTCGTGTCCGAGGTGCGCGGCAAGGGCCTGCTGGCGGCCATGGACTTCGAGGACACCATATCGCCGCAGGTGCTGGCCAACGCCAACGAGGCCGGCCTGCTCCTGAACGGCCCCCGCCCCAACACCGTCCGCTTCATGCCCCCGCTGACGGTAACGCGGGAGGAGGTGGACGAAGCCGCCGAGCGGCTCAGCACGGCGCTGGCGAAGATTTAGCCAAGGCATGACTACGGTTCAGCCCGCAGGGGCGCACAGCCGTGCGCCCCTGCAACCAGGAAGTCGGCAAATCCTTCTCTTTTTAGGAGAGGGTTAGGGCGTAGGCGTAATGGTAAAACGAGAATTTTATGTAGTAATCGAAAAAGACGAAAGTGGTGGTTTCGTGGGCGAAGTTCCACAGTTGAAATCGTGTTACGGCTGCGGCAAAACACTGGATGAGCTAATGGCGAATATGCGGATAGCCATCGAACTGTGCCTGGAAGACGACGACTTAGACAGCCGTTCCGAATTTATCGGGGTATACAAATTAGAGGTTATGGCCGAACTGTGATGAAGACTCGCGGATTCTACGTCCTCATCAAGGATGATGGTGAAGGCGGATACATAGGAATAGCGCCGGAACTCAAAGGATGCTTGAGTCACGGTCTGACCCTCGATGAACTAATATCAAACATTGAAGAGGTTATACAATTGTGCCTGGAAGATGGGGAGGATGCAGAAAATCCCTGCTTCTTCGGCATCCAAAAAGTAACTGTCTAAAAATATGAGCCGGATTCCAGCCCTTCGCGCCAGTGAGGTTGTCCGCGCTCTTAATCGTCTGGGCTTCCAGGTTATACGGCAGAAAGGCAGCCACATTCGACTCAAGCACCCGGATGGCCGGTACGCCAGCGTTCCCAGCCACGGCGCAAGAGAATTTCGCAGAGAATTTATTCTCGACATTCTTAAGCAGGCCCGCGTTGACTTCTCCGATTTCCTCGCTGCCCTATAACAATCTCAACCGGAGCATTAACACTCTATGGCAAACGACAGAATCGTCCTCGCCTACAGCGGCGGGCTGGACACCACGGTGGCGGTGCCGTGGCTGAAGGAAAAGTACGGCGCAGACGTCGTAACCCTGACCGTTGACTTGGGTATGGTTGACTTGGAAACTGCCCGGGAGCGGGCGCTGTCCATCGGCGCGGTGGAGGCAGTGATCGTGGACGGGCAGCAGACGCTGGTGGACGAGTTCCTGTTCCCCAGCCTCCAGGCGGGGACAGTCTACGAAGAGCAGTACCCGCTGGCCACCGCGCTGGGCCGCCCGCTCATCGCTCGCTACCTAGTTGAGGCGGCGCAGGAACACGGCGCCTATGCCGTGGCCCACGGGTGCACCGGCAAGGGCAACGACCAGGTGCGCATCGAGGTGGGAGTCTCGGCCCTGGACCCGAACATCAGGGTCATCGCGCCCATCCGCGACTGGGGCATGAGCCGCGACGACGAAATCGAGTACGGCCTGGCCCGTGGACTGCCCATAAACACCCGGGCCAGCCGCTTCTCCACCGACGAAAACCTGTGGGGCCGCAGCGTAGAGGCCGGCGAACTGGAAGACCCGTGGCTGGAGCCGCCCGAAGACGCCTACCTGTGGACAAAATCCGCCGCTGCCGCGCCCGACGAACCGGCCTACTTGGAAATCGGCTTCGAGCGTGGTATCCCCATCGCCGTAGACGGCGAAACGATGGCTGGCGTTGACCTGATTCGACACCTGAACAACGTCGGCGGCGGACATGGGGTGGGCCGCATTGACCACGTGGAGAACCGTCTGGTGGGCATCAAGTCGCGGGAAGTCTACGAATGTCCGGCGGCGGCGATCCTGCACGCGGCCCATAAGGCTTTGGAGACCATGACCCTGAGCAAGGAGCAGGCGCGGACGAAAGCCCGCATTGCTCAAGAATACTCGGACGTGATCTACAACGGCCTGTGGTTCACGGCCCACCGCGCCGACCTAGACGCCTACGTGCAAAGCACCCAGCGTCACGTCGCCGGCGAGGTGCGGCTGAGGCTGCACAAGGGGAGCTGCACCGTCGTGGGGCGGCAGGCTCCTCGCGCCCTCTACAATTACAGACTCGCCACCTATGATCGGCAGGACCAGTTCGATCATGCGGCGGCGGCCGGGTTCATCAGCATCTACGGCCTGCCCGTCCGCACCCAGAACCAGGCGCAGCCGGACTAGCCCGCGTTTCCATTGACCAGCGAAGTCACACCACGTGATACCGCCACGCAATACGGGAGGACAAATGACCATCGCCGCCCGAATGTTTGACTTAGGTACCGAGAGCGCCTTTGAGGTTCTGGCGAGGGCCCGCGCTCTGGAGGCCGAGGGCCGGGAAATTATCCACCTGGAAATCGGCGAACCTGACTTCGACACGCCGCGCCATATTATTGAAGCTGGAATGGCAGCTATCAGCGACGGGTTCACCCACTACGGCCCTACCGCCGGGCTGCCGGAGTTGCGGCAGGCCATCGCCCGCAACAGCCGCGAGGTGCGCGGCACCAACACCGAGCCGGAAAACGTGGTAGTTACTCCGGGCGCCAAGCCCATAATGTTCTACCTGTTGTTGGCTCTGGGCGAGCCGGGCGTAGAAATTGTTTATCCCAACCCCGGTTTCCCCATCTACGAGTCTATGATCCGTTTCACCGGCTGCACTCCCGTTCCAATGCAGCTTATGGAGTCCAAGAACTACCACCCCGACCTTGACCTGTTGGGATCGCAAATAACCGGCAAGACTCGGCTTATGATTCTCAACTCGCCGGAGAACCCCTGCGGCTCGGCCTTGTCCGAAGGCGAATTACGGACCATTGCCGAGCTGGTGCTGGAGCACCCCAACCTCTACGTCATGGCCGATGAGATATACAAGGACATCCTCTACACGGGCGAGCATTTCAGCATTGCCTCGATTCCCGGAATGGAAGAGCGAACCATCATCCTGGACGGGTTTTCCAAGAGCTACGCCATGACCGGGTGGCGGTTGGGCTACGGCATAATGCCACCGGAACTGGTGCCTCACGTGGTCAAGCTGGCGGTCAACAGCGTATCCTGCGCCGCCACCTTCACCCAGAAAGCGGGCATTGCCGCGCTGGAAGGCCCGCGCGACCAAGTGGAGGCGATGAAGGCGGAGTTTGCCGCCCGCCGCCGACTAATTACCGACGGCCTTCGCAGCATCCCCGGTATCCGCTGCCCTGAGCCGGAGGGCGCGTTTTACGTCTTCCCCAGCGTTGAGGAAACTGGGCTGTCCAGCCGCGAGTTCGAGGAGCGGGCGATGCAGGAAGCCGGCGTGGCCCTGCTTTCCGGTTCGGCCTTCGGGCAGTACGGCGATGGCTACGTTCGCTTGTCCTACGCCAACTCTCAGGAAAACATCCGCAAGGCCATCGAGCGGCTGGACGCTTTCGTCCGCAGCATTTAGGTGGGCGCAAAGCCGGTTCCATCTCCCCGAAGGAGATGGTTAGGGTGAGGGCGTTTTCTTAACAACTGAAATCCGCACAACTGAAATCCGCGAACCAGGAGACCGCAATGCCGGAATGCAGAGTTATCCACTCCGACGGCCTGGAGGTCGAAATTCAGTCCGGCGCCATGACCCGGTTGGCCGGCGTGTCCGAGGGGCTGACCGGCTCAACCGGCATCCACCTAGCCATCGCCACCATCCCGCCGCACTGCGGCTCCAGCCCTCATTACCACGTCAACTGCGAATCGGCCATCTACGTGGTCAAGGGCCACGGACGCTTCATCGTAGGCGACAAGCTGGACCAGCCGCTTCCCATCGGCCCAGGGGACTTTATCTATGTCCCCGCCGAAGCCGTCCACCAGCCGGTCAACGACAGCGACGAGGTTATGGAGATAATCGTCGCCCGCAATACGCCGGTGGAGATAGTGGTGGAGGTATAGCGCAATGGGAACGTTCAGTGTGCCGATTCAGGTGGCAAGCCTTGAAAGGTCCGGCTTTGCTGAAATCGAAGCCTTGGTGGACACGGGCGCAGTCCACAGCTACATCCCGAGGGACATATTGTATAGCGTAAACGCGCAACCCACCGAGATGCGCGAATTCGTCTATGCAGACGAGCGGGTAGAGGAAATCCCTTTCGGGTACATACGCTTTGTGGTTGAGGGGTTGGAAATCGTGGCGCCTGTGATTTTCGCCGACGAAGGAATGGCGCCATTATTGGGAGCTACCACTCTGGAAGCGGGTCACTTTGTCGTAGACCCTATCCACAATCGCCTAACTCCCATTATACCGCCTGGGAGATCCGGCAACGGACGGCCAATTGTGCGTCGCTGACTTGACTCTGAGACAAAGCGTTTGTTGAGCGGCAATCGCGCATCAACTATACTAAGCGGCGCTCGGCGGGACGGGCTTGCCGGGACGTTCAGCGCAATAAACACCGGAGAGGCGAAAACATGGACTTGGGCCTTACCGAAATCCAGCAGATGCTTAAGAACAGCGTGCAGGAGTTCCTCGCGCGGGAATGTCCCACCACGCTGGTGCGGGAAATGGAGGAAGACGAGCGCGGCTATCCCGATGAACTCTGGCGGCAGATAGCCGGGTTGGGTTGGGCCGGTGTGCCGTTCCCGGAGCAGTACGGCGGCACCGGCGGCGATTTCCTCGACTTGGCAGTGTTGCTGGAAGAGATGGGGCGCGTCCTTGCTCCCAGCCCATATTTCTCCACCGTCGTACTGGGTGGGCTGACCGTGCTGGACGCTGGCAGCGACGCGCAGAAGAATGACCTGCTCAGCCGCGTCTGCGACGGCAGCGGGCTTATGACCCTAGCGGTCACCGAGGCCTCGGCCAGCTACGATGCCTGGGGGGTGGAAACCACCGCCACCGCCGACGGCACCGGCTATGCGCTGCACGGCACCAAACTGTTCGTGCCTGACGCCCACGTCGCCGACGTGATTATCGTGGCTGCCCGGACTGCCCAGGGAGGCGACCCTGCGGCGGGCATTACCTTGTTTCTGGTTCCGGCCAGGATGGAGGGATTGGAAATTTCGCCAATCCGCACCATCGGCTCCGAACGGCAGTTCGAGGTGTCGCTGAACAACGTTCGGCTGCCTGCCAGCATGATCCTGGGTGAAGTGAACGGCGGATGGCCGATAGCGGAGCGGGCCCTCCATCGGGCCATAGCCGGCCACTGTGTGACCATGCTGGGCGGCGCCTCCGCCGTGTTGGATATGACCGTCGAGTATGTCAAGCAGCGGACACAGTTTGGGCGTCCCGTGGGCAGCTTCCAGGCGGTCCAGCATCACTGCGCCCAGATGGCCACCGACGTCGAGGGCTGCCGGGGCGTGGCCTACCAAGCGGCGTGGCGGCTGGCCCAGGAAATGCCGGCCCAGCGAGAAGTGTCGATTGCCAAGGCCTGGATTAGCCAGGCCTACCGCCGCGTCTGCGCCACCGCTCACCAGTGCCACGGCGCCATCGGCTTCACCAAAGAGCACGACTTGCAGCTTTACACCCGCCGGGCCAAAGTCCAGGAAATCGGCTACGGCGACGCCAACTATCACAAGGAACTGGCCCTGGCCAGCATCGACAACGAGTAACAAGGCGTTACGAGGGCAAAAGGGGTGATGACAGCTTCAGCTTCCAACAAATACGCCGCCGCCAGCCGCTGCTTTATTGATCAAGCAAAAGCGGAACTGCAAATTGAAGATTTTGTTCAGGCGTCGGAAAAGGCTTGGGGCGCGGCGGCTTGCGCCCTCAAAGCGGTGGCCGAGCAGAGGGAATGGAACCATCGCAAGCACTCGCTGCTCTACGATGTGTCCGGGCAAATCGCCGACGAATTGGCCCAACCGAGCCTGCTGGAAAGGTTCGGTGTAGCCAACGCTCTACACCAGAACTACTATGAAGACTGGATACCTGAAGAGGTCGTAGCGAACTACATCGAGAGTATCGAGGCGCTGGTAAGTGAACTGGAGGACGTTCGCCGGAACCCGACGCCACCCTTCACCATTGAGACGCGCGCCCAACGAAGGCGGCTGGACAGGCTGACCGCCAAGAGTGAACCAACGGTTGATATTCCATCAGAATAAGGAATGTGGGACTGCCAATGACCACTACTACGCAATGTATTTTCTGCTCCATCAGCGGCGGGTAGCACGGCATAATGAGGGGTGTAAACGAACGATGACAGCTTCAGATTCCAACAAATACGCCGCCGCCAGTCGCCGCTTTATAGGGCAGGCCAAAGACGAACTGGAGATTGGCGATTTAATTCAGGCGTCGGATAAGGCTTGGGGGGCGGCGGCTACTGCCCTTAAAGCGGTGGCCGAGCAGCGGGAATGGAACCACCGGAAGCATTCCCTGCTCTACGATGTCTCCGGGCAAATCGCCGATGAACTGGCCCGCCCCGGCCTACGGGAACGGTTCGGGCTGGCCAATGCCCTGCATCAGAACTTCTATGAAAACTGGATGCCGGATAGCGAAGTAGAGAGCGCCATCGGCAGCATAGAGGCGCTGGTAAGTGAACTGGAGGACGTTCGCCGGAACCCGGCGACACCCTTCACCATCGAGACGCGCGCCCAACGAAGGCGGCTGGACAGGCTGACCGCCAAGAGTGAACCAACGGTTGATATTCCATCAGAATAAGGAATGTGGGACTGCCAATGACCACTGCCACGCAATGTATTTTCTGCAGCGAGTGACCTTGCAACAGTAGGGATAAGGGAACAGGAGCGAGGGAGACTGACGGCGCCAATGACAACCCCCAACAACAAATACGCCGCTCTCAGTCGGCTCTATATGGAGCGGGCCGAAGGCTACCTACGACAGGAGGACTTCCTGCAAGCCTCGGAAAAGTCTTGGGGGGCGGCGGCCTGCGCCCTTAAATCCATCGCCCAGCAGCGGGGCTGGGGCCACCAGTCCCACTCCCTGCTCTACGACGTTTCCGGTCAAATTGCCGATGAGCAGGGCCGCCCGGAACTGCGGAATCTATTCGCTGTCGCCAAATCCATGCACCAGAATTTCTACGAAAACTGGATGCCGGAAGATGAAGTGGCGCATGGCGTTGGCCGAGTTAAGGCATATCTGACCGAACTGGAATCCATGAGCGCCCAACCGGCGACACCCTTCACCATCGAGACGCGCGCCCAACGAAGGCGGCTGGACAGGCTGACCGCCAAGAGTGAACCAATGGTTGATATTCCATCAGAATAAGGAATGTGGGACTGCCAATGACCACTACTACGCAATGTATTTTCTGCTCCATTGCCCGCGACTCGGCCCACCCGGAAGCGATTTATCGCGATGACCGCTGTTTCGTGGTCAAGGACATCAACCCCAAAGCGCCGGTGCATCTGCTGGTCATTCCCAATATGCACATCGCGTCGCTGGCCTACGTCGGCCCGGGCCAGGTTCCCATCATGGGGCACCTGTTCGTTGTGGCCGAGGAGATGGCCCGCCGCGAGAACGTTACCCTCAGCGGCTACCGCTTGGTGCTGAACCAGGGGACGGATGCCGGCCAGCAGATTGTCCACCCCCACATTCACCTGCTGGGCGGGCGGCAGCTTGGGGAGATGGGATGACGGCCAGCCCCACCTGCCAAATTGCCAACGTTAGATTCCGGGAGCGCTTTGAATCGCTGCCTGACAAGCTGCAAGCCCACGTATTCCGGGCGCGCGACGTGGGGCTGGAACTGGCGTCGCGGCACGGCATAGATGAGGGGCGCGCGGAACTGGCGGTTTTGGCCCACGACGTTGCCCGCGCTGCGAATAAGCCGGAAATGCTGCGGCTGGCCGACCAGTTCGGGCTGCCCACGCTGGACATTGAGCGGCGCGCGCCCATCCTGCTGCACGGGCCGGTGGGCGCGGAACTGCTGCGCCGCGAGGACGGGCTGGACGACCTTGAGATTCTGGAGGCGGTGCGCTGGCACTCCACCGGACACCCGGACCTGACCCCGCTGGGCCTGCTGGTGTTCATCGCCGACAAGCTCGACCCGCGCAAGGTCAAGTCCTATCCCTACCAGCCGGAACTGCGGGACATCGCCAACGAAAGCCTGCGTCAAGCCGTGCTGGAATTCCTATGCCGCGAGTCGGCCCGCCGCCTGGAGCGCCGCGAGCCAGTGCACCCGGCCAGCATAGCAACTATCAACGCGCTGCTGACAGCCGACGTCTAGGCTTCGTCCCCTTCGCTGCTTTCGTTTCCGATTGGTAGGACAGTCCCCAGTTGCTCCAAGGATCACGCCGATACCAGAAATGATAATAACGCCCACCCCACCCATGGCGTCCTCCCCATCGGCTCGTTCTGTCTGGCTTGATTTCGTCGGGTAGCCCTTCCACAGCCAATTGGCCTACCTTTCTTAGGAAGTGGGTGACTTGGCAGCTTTCGCGGCAATTTTGGGCTTGGGCTTGTCCGCCTCCCGGTATCGCTTGTAGCTGGCAAAGTTCGTGCCGCCTAGCTTCAGCAGCCGCTTCTCCTCGCTTTCAGGTACGCCGGCCTTCTCCAGCGCCTTGAACAATCGCGTTTCCGCCGCTTCCCAGCCCTTACGCGCCCGCATCGCCTCCGATAGCTTTCCTGCCGTCGCCTCCAATTCCGCCACCGACTTCAAGACCACAGGCTTGCCGCTTTTAGGCTTGGCTGGTTCCGCTGGCTTGTACGCCGCTTTTGCTTGCCGGTACTCCGCTTGGGAGGTGGTTGCTATCTTCAATAGCCGTTTCCATTCCGATTCAGGCAGGCCCGCCTTGACCAGCATATTCAAGAACTTATTCTGCGCTCCGTCTACCACTCGATTCGAACGACCATCAATCAACGCAGACGTTACCTTCTCCGCAGCCGCTTCCAGTTCAGCCGCCGACTTCAAATCAGCGGGCTTGTCTTGCTTGTCGCTTTCCGGTTTGGCTTGCTTCCCGACGGTTTGTAGGAAGTGGGTGACTTCGTCGTCTTTGTTTCGGTCGTATGCCTTTTGAAGGTTGTCGGCAAAGCTATTGCTCCTCCTCCTTATATCTGATTGTTGACTCTGGCCGACGCCAACCAGATAGTCGTCTATCCCAGGCACCGGGATAATGGTTGACGCCTGTACGTAAAGGGAATCAGTTTGGGCGTCGCGGTACGGAGTTAATTTGATGCAAGTGATGAGGTTTTTGCCGGTAACTTTCTGGTTGAGCCACAGGGCTGCAGAGGTGACTTCCGGGGCGAATCGGTGGCTGGCCAGGATGATGCGCTGGTCGTTGTTCAGCGCGGTTAGGCCGTCGGCGTTCAAGTGTTTTAGCAGCCGGGTCCGGGCTTCTTCCTCGGATTCAGTCCAGTATTTCGCCGCTATTCCAACGATTGCATCGGCAGAAGTCCCCTGAAAATAGCTGGCGTATTTTATGGCCTGCCAGTGGGCGTCTGCGCCGGTGTAGTCCCGCTTCAGTTCGATAACTACCAGCTTGCCGTCCGAATCAACAGCCAGCAGGTCAAGCCTTTCGTTGGTGCGGTCGAAGCCGCTGAATTCTTTGCTGATTATCAGCAGGTCGTCGCCGAGGATGCCAGAGTTGGCTTCTACCCACTCCTGGATGTCCTGCCGCTCGCGCAGTCCCAATCGGGCGAAGTCAACTTCTTCAATCCGGTTGGACTCCCGAGTATTGGGGTCAACCCTGAACAACTGCGATTCACCGCTCATGCCGTCTCCTGCCAGGTGGCAGCATTGTCGTTGATGCGCCGCTCTGGATACCAAAGCTCAGACAGTCTACAATGGGGTCTAGCAAGTTTCAACGAAAATCACCCGGACGCGGCTGGCAACGAGCCGCGGCTGTTAGGTCAACATTATGGAAATCGTACTGAGCCAGCGGGCGGCGGACCACATCCTTGGCAAGGGGGGACGGGCGGCGGTTGACCTGCTGCAGCACTCCTCTTGAGCCGGGTGCGCCGTTGAGGTATCGGTCGATACCAGGGTGCACCGGCGGGATACTTCCGCCTACGAGACTCACCGGCTGAACGGCGTCGAAGTGCTGACGCTTCCCGAGCTGTCCCGGCATGTGGTCAGCATGCAAATCGACCTGCGAACCTTCCTGTTCTTCCGAAACCTGCGGGCGGTGGTGGAACTGGACAACGGCATGGTTATCGGCAAGTCGCCCTATGGGATGCAGCAGGTGGAAATGGAGGGATAGACTACGGCCGCTTTGCCTCGGCATTCTCCCTGCACCCTAACCCTCTCCCGCTGGGAGAGGGAATTCTTTGCCTCCGGCCCTCTCCCGGCGGGAGAGGGTTTTTCTCGTGTTACCGCGCCTGGTATTCCGGCGGGCGCTTCTCGACGAACGACTGGCTGGCTTCCTTGAAGTCCTCGCTGAGGTGGAGTTTCAGGGGCAGGGTCTGCATGTCGGCATCGGCGCCGGCCTGCACCCACTGCCGCCGGGTCAGCTTGACGCCCACTCGCGCCGACAGCGGCGGGGTCTTCAGCACCTTTTCGGCCAGCGCTTCGGCGGCGGTGAGGTGGAAGCCGTTGGGCACCAGCCGGTTGATCAGCCCCAGGCGGTACAGCTCCGCCGCCTCCACCGGCTCGCCGGTGATGACCATCTCGCTGGCGATTTTCGAGGGCATAAAGGCGTTGACCTTGGCCCAGATTCTGCCGCCGGCCAAGCCCCGCCGGGTTTCGGTGATGCCAAACTTGGCGTCTTCGGAGGCGACAATCATGTCGCACTCGGCGGCGATGACGATGCCGGCCCCCAGCGCGTAGCCGTGAACGGCGGCGATGACCGGCTTCCAGTTGATGGTTCGGCCCAAATAGCCCTCCGGGCTGGGGCCGCGCTCGCGGCGGGCGCTTTCCTGCGGCGTCATGGCAACGAAACGCTGCTTGATGTCGGCCCCGGCGCAGAAGGCCCGCCCCGCCCCGTGGATGATGCCGACCCATGCCTCCTCATCCGTGTCGAACTCCAGAAGCGCTTCATGCAGGTCCTGCTCGAACTGGCTGTTGACCGCGTTCAGCGATTGCGGGCGGTTGAACATAATGTAGGCAATCCTGCCCTTGCGCTCATAGGTCATGGTCTCGTACTCGGTCATAGCGCCTCCAGGAATCTGAAATGTTGAGATTGGCCTAAACTAGAACATTTTATCAAACTGCTCTCAAAAGCGTTGACAACCCCTGTACTTATGTTCTAAATTAAGTGAGCATTATTAGAACAACTGTTTGAGAGGAAATTATGGCAACGCTGCTCGCCACCCGTCCGGAAAAGGCCGCCTCCCACTCAGGCCGCACCCTCAACGATGACGCTTCGGAATTCTACCATTACGAGGACAACGGCTGCGAAGCCTCGGACTCCTGCCTCGATTGCCCACTGCCCCGGTGCAAATACGACGACCCCACTTGGTATCAGCGCAACCGGCGCTTGGCCCGGGACTTCAGAATCATCCACGTCATGAAGCAGGAATCCTTGAGCATCGAAGCCACGGCGGAACGCTTTTCCGTCACCGTGCGGACCGTCTTTCGCATAATTCAGCGCTGCCGCGAAGCCACCACGATGCAGGGCGACGCCGCCAGCGGAGGAATGCTCTTCGCCGCCTAGTCCCGAATGCGGATGTGTCCCCGTACACACGGGTAGGGGCGGGTCTGAACCCGCCCCTGAAAATCCTGCGCACTACTTGGATTAGGCCCTCATCTTAACTCTCTCCCTAGGGGAGAGGGCATTTGTTTCCTAACCTCGCGGCAGCCCCAGGCCGCGGCTGGCGATGATGTTCCGCTGGACCTCCGAGGTTCCGGCGGCGATGGTGCCGGAGAAGCTGAGCATCCAGTGTTCCTGTACCCGGCCCCGGAGTGGCGCCCACTCCTCTTCGCGGCCCAGCGTGCCGTACAGCCCCAGAACGTCCATAGCCGCCTCGGTGACGCGGCGCACCGTCTCGCTGCCGAACACCTTGCTCATCGATGCTTCCCGCGTGGGAACCAGGCCCTGCGACTGCATATAGGCCACGTTGTAGGCCATCAGCCGGGCTACTTCGCATTCGATGTAGCGGTCGGCCATCAGGCTCCGCACCCAAGGGACTTCCATGATTGCCTGCCCGTTGCGCTTGGTCTCGGTGGCGTACTCGCGCACGTCGTCCAGCAGGCGGCGCGCGTTGGCCGAGTAGTCAATGCCGGAGCGCTCGAAGTCCAGCAGCGTAACCGCCACGTACCAGCCCCTATCTTCCTCGCCCACCACGTTGGCCCGGGGGACGCGCACATTGTCGAAAAGCACTTGGTTGAACTCGTGGCCCCCGGCCATGTTGATGATGGGCCGCACGGAAACGCCCGGCGATTTCATATCCACCAGCACGAAGCTGATGCCGCGATGCTTGGGGGCGTCCGGGTCGGTGCGGGTCAGCAGCATAATCCAGTCGGCGCGATGGGCCAGCGTCGTCCAGATTTTGCCGCCGTTTATCACCAAGTCGTCGCCGTCGCGCACGGCGCGGGTGCTGAGCGAGGCCAGGTCGGAGCCGGACTCCGGCTCGCTGTAGCCTTGGCACCACTGCACTTCGCCCCGGGCTACAGGAGGCAGGTGGGTGCGCTTCTGCTCCTCGGAGCCGTGAATCATCAGTGTCGGCCCCAGCATTCGGACGCCGAAAATGTCGCGTCCCGGGGCCCGCAGGTAGGCGAGTTCCTCGTTGAAGATGGCCGATTTGACTGGAGACGCGCCCTGACCGCCGTACTCCTCGGGCCAGTGCATTGTCAGCCAGCCTCTGTCCGCCATCTTGCGCCGGATGACGCGGGTCAGATCCCAGTCGTCTTCCTCCGGGTACCGTCCGCCGCCCTCCCAGGTTCCGGGTAGCTCGGTGTCGAGAAAGGTCCTGAGGTCCTGGCGAAAAGTCTCGTCTTCCGGGGTAAACTTAAAATCCAAAACAGCACTCCCTGGCAGTCTGAAGCAGGGTCTGGGAAGGCAAGCGCAGGAGGCTGGGCTACCCGCCGACGGCAACACAGGTAACGGTGCGCACCACACCGCTGACGCTATGGATGTGTCCGGTTACTAGGTCGCCCACCACGGAAATGTCGTCAGCGCTGATCAGCGCTATGATGTCGTATGGGCCGGTTACGACGTCAACCGCCGCTACTCCGGGCAGGCCGGTAATCGTGGTGGCCACCTCCCGAGTTTTGCCCACGGAGGTCTCGATCAACAGGTACGCTTTAGTCGCCATCTTCCGCCTTCCGATTCTGGTGTAATTGGGACTTTCCGAACATTCGCCATTCTACGGCCCGCCAATTTGCGTGTCAATTACGCCATGCGAGCGGCCCGGAGCCTTTCATTCTCAGGAAGAGCCCCCTCTCCCCCTCCCCAGAGGGAGCATGAAAAAGCCATTGGGAGGGTGCTAGAATCGGGATGGCGTTGATACGCGCCAATTTAATGGGGCAACCGATTTATGAAAATGCGGTTGTATGAGATTTATGGCCGAAGCAAAGCCTGAACAATGGCTCGACCTGCACGAAGCGTTTCAGGAATACTGCCAGGCCGCTCCTTGGCAATGGTTCGGTGACTCCGACCTTTTGGCGGTAGAGCATCCTTCGGGAGAGTACAAGGGTTACTGCGTGGTCATGGGCAGCGGCGGAATCGAACACGGGCTGGCCGTGTACCGGGGCGACGAAGGGTTGGCCGGTTTCTTGGCGCTATTATCAGGAGCGGTGGACGTTGGGGCTCCCGAAACGCTGGATACGACGAACGCCCTCTCGGCCATGCTGGCTGACCGCGATATGCTGCCCAAGTCGGACCGCGACATCATACGCAGTCTGGGCCTCCGGTACCGGGGCCGGGGAAGGTGGCCCTTGTTCCAAAGCTACCAGCCTGGATATATCCCTTGGGGATTGGACGCCGAAGAGGTTGTGTTCCTGACAATGGCTTTGCGAAACGTGACGGTCGTCGCATCATTGCCCTCGGGAATTGAGCTCTCGGTGGACGACACGCCGGTTCTCTGGGAAGTGCGAAAGGAATTGTTCCGGTTCCTCGACGAACTTGAGTCCGGTTCCCTATGAAAAGACGCATGGCAGACGGCAAAGACCTATGACCGGGCCGATGAAGCTGCTGGCCGAGGGCGCAAAAGAGCTGGGCCTAAGCCTGGCGCCCGGTCAGCTTGAGCAGTTCGGGCTGTACTACCGCGAACTGTCGGAGTGGAACCGGAGAGCCAACCTGACCGCCATCACCGGCTGTGAAGAGACGCAGGTGCGGCACTTCCTCGACTCTCTCACCGTGTGCCTGCCCTTTCGACAGGCCCAGGATGAGCGTGGAGATGCGATGACGGTCGGGCTGCCCGGGGTTGCCCGGGTGATAGACGTGGGCAGCGGAGCCGGGTTTCCGGGCTTGCCCCTCAAGCTGGTGTTCCCGGAACTGGAGCTTCATCTGATTGAGTCTGTGGGGAAGAAAACCGCCTTCCTGGAGCATTTGGCCGGGGCACTGGAACTGGACGGAGTCACGGTGCACACCGGACGGGCCGAGGCGCTGGCCCGCGAGCCTGATCTGCGCGACGGTTTCGACCTGGCGCTGGTGCGTGGCGTGGCGCGGCTGTCGCTGCTTCTGGAGTACGCGCTGCCCTTCTGCCGCCCTCTGGCCGGACCAGGGCAGGCCGGGGGCCGCACGGTGGCCCTGAAGCACGGCGGGCTGGCCGGGGAAATTGCCGAGGCGCAACACGCCCTTGCGGAGCTGGGCGGGCGCGAGGCAGGCGTGTTTCCGGTGACGCTGGCCGGGCTGACCGACGACCGGGTGGTGGCCGCTTTCGAGAAGGTCGCGCCGACGCCGGAGCGATACCCCCGCCGTGTCGGGATACCGGCCAAGCGGCCACTGTAATTCAATATGGAGGACATACGGCGTGAGCCGCGCCGGGCAAAAAATGACCCCGCTCGGGGGATGCGGGGTCAACGGGTTGCCGTTGTTTGGTATCCCTGCCGTGAATCTAATCGCCTCCGGCGGAGATCCAGTCTATCGCCATTCGCCCGATCAGTCGTGGGGCGGCGGATCGTGGTAGAAGCGGGTGTCCGGGGCACGGTTGTGAATGGCCTTGGTGCCTTTCTTGAAGATGCAGGTGCGGATGTTGTTTTCCAGCTCCTTCGGGTCTATGACGCCGTAGCGGGCTACGGCGGCCTCGCTGGTCAGGTAGTCGTTCATCTTTTGCAGAACTTCATTCGCCGATTCCCCGACTGCGATGAAGCGGTCCCGTGGGTCGGACAAGAAGTTGCTAACCCTGGAGTAGTAAGTGTCGGGCATATTCCTCCTTCTAAGCTGCGGCAAAGCCTCGCCGAACTGCTTGGCAGCAGTTGCCTGCTAGTAGGTGATTGATACACCATTGGCGGCTGAATTGTCAAACGCCGCTGCCTTGCCGCTGGTTGGGGATTGCGGGGCGTCTACCGCCAATTTATCATTGCCGTAGCTAATTAACGAAGCCGCTTCCCGGCGGGACCGGAATCCGGGGGGCTTGGAGAGAGCGCAAATGTCCGTCATGGTAACCGGCGGGACCGGATTTATCGGCAACCGGATTATCCGCAAGCTCGTAGAGCGAGGCGAGGAAGTGGTCTGCTTCGACCTGGCCCCGCCGCGGGCTAACCTCACGCCCTTCCTCGACCGCATCAAGCTGTACCGGGGCGATGTCACGCAGTTGCCTCACCTGCTGGAAGCCGTCAATACCCACGGAGTGCGGCGCATCATCCACATGGCGGCGCTGCTGCCGCCCGATACCGAAGACCGCCCCCACTTCGCCATGCAGGTCAACATTGGCGGCACCAACAACGTCTTCGAGGCCGCTCGCTGGTGCGGTATCGAGCGGGTGGTCTACGCCAGTTCCATCGCGGTCTATGGCGTGCAGGACACCTTCGGTCAGCGGCCCATCAACGAGGACGACCTAAACGACCCTATCAACGTCTACGGCATGACCAAGTCGGTCAACGACTTCTCGGCCCGCCGTTACACCGACCTTTACGGCCTTGATCTGCGGGGTATCCGTATCTGCACGGTGTTCGGTCACGGGCGCGTTACCGGAATGACCGGCATGATTGGCGGGCTGATGATGTCGCTGCCGGCCATCGGGCAGCCCATCTCCATGCCCTTCCACGAAGACGAGCCGTCGCCTATGATTCACGTAGAGGACGCCGCCGAGATTTTTGTCCGCGCCGCCTTGGCCGAAAAACTCAACCACCGCACCTACATCAGCGGCGGCAGCCTGGCCACCATCAAGGACATGGCCGACGCGGTGCGCAGCTACATCCCCGGCGCGCAAATCACCACTGGCGACCGCACCGTACCCCACGTTTACATGGTGGACAACAGCCGGATGCTGGCCGACATCGGCTATGAAATAGCCCCGCTGCGCCAACGCATCCTGGACCACATCAACGACGCCCGCGCCGAGGCTGGCATGGAGCCGCTGGCCGGCTGACAACCGGCGGCATACGCTGGGGCACGGAGCACAGACAAGGGTGCAGGGGCGCACAGCAGTGCGCCCCTGCGTGTATAATCGGGGACACCACACACTGAAACAATTTAACAATTTCCGCCGCCAGCCTGGCGGCCAAGCGAGGAACAATATGAGTATCGCCATAGGATATATGCCGGGAGCTTTTGGTGAAGGCGGCGACAACCCCGATTATCTACGCCAACTGGTGGAGGCCGGAGACAAGCACGGATACGACTCCATCTGGCTTAGCGACCGCATAGTCAGCGAAAAGTTCAGCCTGGAAGCGATGACCGCTTGCGCCATGATTGCCGCCTACTCCGACCGCATGAAGTTCGGCACCAGTGTCATCGCCATGCCGTTGCGCAATCCGGTGGTGCTGGCCAAGCAGATTGCCACCCTGGACTTTCTGTCGCAGGGCCGCTTCTTCCCGGCCGTAGGACTAGGCCAGGAAGAGCCGGAGGAATACGAAGCCTGCGGCGTCAGCAAGGAGCGGCGCGGCCCCCGCACCGACGAGGCTATCCAGCTAATGCGCCGCTTGTGGGAGGAACAGGACGTCACCCACGAGGGCGAGTTCTACTCCTGCCACAACGTGACGGTAACGCCCAAACCGTTCCTCCAGCCGTCAACGCCGGTCTGGATTGGCGGGCGCACCGCCGCCGCCGCCCGGCGCGTGGGCCGCGTCGGCGACGGCTGGCTGGTCTCCAGCGCCACCCCCGCCGAGGTCAAGGACGGGCGCGACATCCTCTTCGACACGGCATCGGAGTTCAACCGGGAAATCGAGGATGACCACGTTGGCGTGCTGATGGGCTACTACGTCAGCGACGACGTGGAAGAAGCCACCATCAAGGCCAGCCAGTTCGTAACCCGCCAGCGCCCCGACGCCCACTTCACCGAGTTCACCGCCGTCGGCCCCGTAGACCGCATCGCCGAGTACGTCCACCGCTACATAGAGTCCGGCGCGTCCAAGTTCGTAGTCCGCCCCCTCTGCCCCGCCGAGGAGACAATGGAGCAGCTAGACATCCTCGGCGAGGAGCTGCTGCCGCAGTTCCACAAGTAGCAGGAATGAGGAAGAAGAAATGGGAATAACTCACGTTTCAGTCACAGTCCGGAACCTCGCCGACTCCTCACAGTTCTGGGAAGGATCATTTGTGGTCGACACGGGTGCTATTGACTGCGTAGTACCCCGACGGCATCTTGAAGCAATCGGCCTTACACCTGGTGGTAGTCGCGTTTATACGCTGGCCGACGGCAGCAAGATCAGGATGGACATTACCTCCGCTCAGGTCGAGTTCATGGGGGAAATTGCCGGTGTAACCATAGCCATGGGCGACGAGTCTTCCGAGCCACTCTTGGGGGTAACGGCCCTGGAGTCCATGGGCATTGAGATTGACCCGCACAACCAAGAGCTTACCAAGTTGGCAGCAATACGGCTGGTGGGGTTTCGGCCCGCCAGACACTAAACGCACTAGACGCACTAGACATTCTCGGCGAGGAGCTGCTGCCCCAGTTCCACAAGCAGCAGGGAAATACTGGGATTATTTTTACGACAAGGAACGGAGTCTTTGGAAGGCTCAGTGCGCCGCGCCTTCGATTCGCTGCCCAAAACCAGGCACTGGAGGACGGATGCGCGGTATAAACACCCGGAAGCAACGCCTGAGAAAATCATGGAAGCCATCAATGAACCTACTCTCGTGATACACCAATCTGACGGCAGAACAGTGTATCTTAGATTTCGACCGCAAGAGGACAATTGGTTTCGGGTAGTGCTAGACGAAGGCGGCGCTACTGCGTACTGCGTTCAGAGATGACCAAACCATGAGGACAAGAGGCCGTCCGTGACGAGAGAAGGCTAAAGCATGGGAAAGCCGGAAATACTCTACGTGGGAATACAATACCCCGAAATATCCTACGATGAGGAAAGCGATACACTTTGGATGGGAAACGGGCAGCCTACTCCGGTTGACCGCGACATCACCAAAGGTATCTTAAAGATTTTCTTTGACTCGGACGGCATTGTCCCGACGGCGGTCACTCTGTCCGGCGCCCTTCGGTTGCTTGGCCCTCACCTTAATGGCGATATACCCTGCACAGAAGAAGATAGCTCCCGGGCGTGGCACGAAGGTCTTGACCAACAGTTTCTAGAGATTTCCTACGAAGACGAAGGCGATACTCTGTGGCTGGGGAACGGAAGACCAGGGTCAGCAGGGTTCGATATCACCTTCGGGGTCCTTATCGCCTTCTTTGATTCTGGAGACAGAACCCCGGTTGGCGTCATGCTGGATCATGCTGCCGAACTACTTGGCCCACACCTGCACGTTGAAAGGTCAAAGACGGTCAAGAGCGTCGTATCTCCCAAGTAATCAGCAGCTCCCGCACTCGCCAGATGGCGCGGTAGCCGTTGCCGTCGGGGGCGAACAGCTCTTGAACTGTTGCTCGAAGATGCGGCGGGCCCGCTCCCGGTCGGATTCCCGCGACCAGCGGCCGAAGATTACCGACTCGACGGCTGTCTCCCGGGTGGGGTGATGCCAGTCCTCCCACCAGGACGGTTCCGGCAGGATTATGCTTGAAGATTCGGCCATGCCCTGTTGCGGCTAATTAGTCCCAGCACCTCGACGACCTTCTCCGTGTCATCAAACAAAACGCTGGCCTCACGAACCAGCATCGGCGAGGGCCGAAACGCCATTCCCCAAAGACTTTTTCAGGTCGTATATCCACCAGCCATCTCCGTTGGTCAGAATTCCGTATCCTGCGCGAAGCTCGAGTTCTTTAACATAGCCTTCAAGCTGTCCTTCATTGGCCTTCTTTAGCGCAGCCCACTCATTCTCAGGTAAGAGTGTGATTGGCGGCGCCCCAACCCCAATAGGAGACTGCAACTCCCTGAAAGCAATGGCTACTGCTTGATCTTTCTGATTAGCAAACTCCCTGAACTGCGTCTCTTGGGGCAGGAGCTTGGCTTCAACCAACCCTACAGGTTTCTTAAATTGAGGAATGAAGGGCAGTCTCTTGGTGGATTTGCCAGTCTCAAACTCCAATTGAACTTGTGTCAGTATTCCACCCTCGTCAATGAGGACGTATTTAGTCCGAACTTCCGAATTCCCCAAGTAGGTTTTCCACATAATTGCGTTCTCAATTCCCTGGTAAGCCGCTTTCTTAGCCATCCTGTCCTGCGTCCTAATTCTGATGGGTTTCCCAAGTAATCAGCAGCTCCCGCATTGGCGCTCGCCAGATGGCGCGGTAGCCGTTGCCGTCGGGGGCGAACAGCTCGTTGAACTGTTGCTCGAAGATGCGGCGGGCCCGCTCCCGGTCGGATTCCCGCGACCAGCGGCCGAAGATTACCGACTCGACGGCTGCCTCCCGTGGGGTGATGCCAGTCCTCCCACCAGGATGGTTCGGGCAGGACGCGGACATCGGGTAGGATGCCCATGTCCCACAGCACCGGCAGCAACTCGCGGTGGCCCGGCATGGGGGCCAGCGGCTCGTCGAAGACGCGCCGGAACAGCTCGGCGCCACGGTTGGGCGGCGGCTCGCTCCACACCATTATCATCACCCGGCGGCGTGACACCGACTGCATCTTTTCGATGAACGGCACGATGTCTCGGACGAAATAGGTCACGTCGCAGGTCAAGACCACGTCGCCCTCTATCCCCTCCGCATCCATCCAGTCTACGGACAGCAGGCGGGCGTTGGTAATCCCTGCTTCCTGCATTGAGCCGTTGTATTCAGCGGCCATGCCCGCCGACGGCTCTACGGTAAGGACTTCACGGCAGCGGAGCGCCAGCGGCAGGGAGACGCGGCCCGCCCCGCCGCCAACGTCCACCACTACGTCGCCGGGCATGACGTAAGAGGCCAGCGCCGCCATGTTGGGGCCAAGTTCCCGGCGCGGGTCGAACCGGAATTGAGCCGCCGCGTTGCCGGTCCAGATGTCGGCGGGCATCGGCCCGTACAGCCGCGACAACTGTTCCTGTACGGCGTCACAGCGGGCGGCGTATTCCTCGGCGGCGTTGGGCATATTTACCTCTCTCTATTAAGCGTCGAGAGCGCAGAGATTTTCCCTCTGCGCTCTCAGCGTGCTCGGCGTTTAATCCAGTTCCGGCGGGCGGGTTTCGTACCAGCGGGCGTGTTGCTGGTAGGTGTAGGCGGCCTGGATTACGCCGGGCTCGTCGAAGGGCTTGCCGGCGATTTGCATCCCGATGGGCAGGCCGGTCTCGGTGAAGCCGCAGGGTACGGAGATGGCGGGCAGGCCGGTAACGTTGAACGGGGCGGTGAAGCTGCGCCCGCGGATGGTGCTGGCGGGATCGTAGCCCTCGAAGGCCGGCGCGGGCTGGGTCATGGTGGGGGTCACCAGGAAGTCCACCTGCCGCATCGCCTCGGCGAACTCCCGGCGCGCCCAGGTTCGCACCCGCTGGGCTTGCAGGTAGTCGCCCGCGCTGAGCAGCCCGCCGGTGCGGAAGCGAGTCCGCACGATGTCGCCGAACTTCTCCGGAATGGACTTCAGATTCGGTTCGTGGTAAGCGAAAGCCTCGGACACCATGATGACCGAATTGGCGGCGCGAACGTATTCCAGGCTGGGCAGCGTCACCTCTCGGACGCTGGCCCCCAGCTCTTCCAGTACAGTCACGGCCCTTTCCACCACGGCCACCACTTCGGGGCTGACGTTGGGGTCGGGGTCGAAGAAGTAGTGCCGAGGCAGCCCGATGGTCATGCCCTTGATGTCCTCCCGCAGCGACGCCGAGTAGTCCGGCACCGGGGCGCGGCTGGACGTGGGGTCTCTGGGGTCGTGGCCCGCGATGGCCTGGAGCATATAGGCGGTGTCCTCCACCGTCCAGGTCATCGGCCCGGCGTGGTCCTGCGACCAGCTCAGCGTGACCACGCCGAAGCGGCTGACCCGGCCGTAGGTGGGCTTGAGGCCGACGATGCCGCACAGCGAGGCCGGGCCGCGTATCGAGCCGCCAGTGCAGGAGCCGAGAGCGCCCATGACCTGCCCAGACGCCACCGACGAGCCGCTGCCGCTGCTGGAGCCGCCGGTGATGTGGTCGAGGTTCCACGGATTGCGGGCCGGTTCAAAGGGCGTAGACCAGTCGGGGCCGCCGAGGGCGAACTCGTGCATCGCCAGCTTGCCCATCAGGATGCCCCCGGCCTCCTTGAGCCGGGCGGTGGTGGTAGCATCCACCGTGGGCACGCGCTCCAGGTCAACGTAAGAGCCGGAGGTCGTCCGTATGCCGGCGGTGTCATACAGGTCTTTGAGTGCGAAGGGGATGCCGTGCATCGGGCCGCGGTAGTTGCCTTGCAGCATCTCCGCCTCGGCCACCCGCGCCTGCTCCATAGCATCGTCCGCCAGCAACATAACGAAGGAATGCAGGCGGGCGTCGGTGGATTCGATACGGTCCAGGCAGGCCCGGGTCAGCTCCACGGGCGAAAGCTGCCCGGAGTGCATCAACTCGCCCGCCTGCCGCATGGTCAGAAAATACAGCTTGTCGGTGTCGGCCATTTTCGTTCACTCCATTTTGGAATTGGGAACGCCCTCACCCCAACCCTCTCCCTCTGGGAGAGGGAACTCTGGAGATACCCTCTACGCCTCCGGCCAATCGGGGTGAAACGCCACCACCATCTCCTCGGAACCGAAGTCAATGGTGTGAAGCTGGGCAGCGTAAGCGGCATAGAGGTCGTAAATTGGCTTGAGTTCCTCCAATTCCTGCTGGCTCAGGCCCAGCCCGGCCCGGTCGGTCATCAACCGGAATTCCTCCATCGAAACATCCATGCTTCCCTCCTTGGACTTCTTCCTGCGGCGCTCTTGCGTGGCCTGATTATACAACCCTCACCAACCGCGTCGCGGATAAACGCCAAAAACGACTACAATAAGATAGCGTCCGGGATGATTAAGGACAAAGAGGCGCTCTTGCTGAAGAAACCCCTCCGTTGCGCGCTGTGTGTTTTGCCGGTTCTGGCGATTGTCCTGCTGCTGGCCTGCGACGGCCAACCGGATTTGACGCCAACCGCCACGCCGCCTGCAATTGCGCCCGCCACGATTCCAATCGCCACGCCGACGGTTACGCCTCAGCCGACGCTCACGCCTCAGCCGACAGTTACGCCGTATCCCGCGCCTGCCGAAACCCCAACAGCCACGCCCCCGCCGACTCCTGAACCGGAGCCATCCCCGGCCCAGTATCTGAATTGGTTCGACTCCCCTGACGGCGACAACCAGGCCGCCGCCGCAGAATTCATCCAGGCAATTTGGAACGAAGATGCGGAATTGGGCGCCGTGGTGTCCCAGTTTCCTTGGGCCGGCGACGGCATTAGCCAAGGCGAGCTGCTACGGCTTGATCAAATCGCCTTTCTGTCCGCGAAAGACTTGGGCTTGACCCGGAAGGTTTTGCAGTACCCTTGGGTTGCCAACGAAACCATAAGGTTCGAAACGGAATCGCTGGACATTTTCCGCCAGATACTGGACATCCCAGGGGTCGCGGATTCCGGCTTGATTGAAAATCTGGCCGGCTCCCGCTGGGTTGCCGACGGCTTTAAGGGGGTGGAACGGGATGCGCTGGTCCGGCTTTATCACCTGCTGGAAACCGCCGAAAGGCTGAACTTCGATATACTCAACCAGTTGGCAAGCTCATCTTGGCTTACCGACAGAATTTTCAACCGCGACCTGGATGTGTTGTGGCGTCTGCGCGTGTTGCTGGAGCTTTCCGACGCGGCGGATTCCAACGTCGCCGAAAAACTTATTGGATACCCTTGGGTTACTGACGGCATTATACCCGACGAGCTGGACGCCCTAAGCAGAATCCACGAACTGCTGGAATTGGACGGAAGACGAGGTACAGAATTCACTGACAGGTTGTCCCAATATCCGTGGTTTACAGACGACATTACTCACAGGGAACACCGGGCTCTCTGGAAATTAAAACAGTTGGCAGAAATTGATGCACGGATGGGCAGCGACTTGGTTGACCGGTTGCTGGAATACCCTTGGCTTGCCGATGAGGTCGATCCTGTCGAATTAGCCGCGCTAATCAGTTTCCAACAACTGCTAGACTCCAAAGATGCGGCCCGCTCCGAATTTTCCAAAACCTTGGCCAGCTATCCGTGGGTTCGTGACGGAGGCGGAATCACCCTGTTGGAAGGCTCGTCGCTGTACAAGCTCACCGCATGGATACCGGCCAAAGTGGATTTGGAAAGGGCGCAAAGGCGCTGGATTCATGACGGACTAGACGGCAAGGACTGGAGCTTCCTGACCGTCCTTCTCACGGCCAAGCATCGTTCTGAGCATCAGTATCGGAACCTGTTCAAAATCCACTATGGCCGCGTCAAGACGATTTCCCTGCCCTTGGCCGGCGAGACCGACTTGGCGGTCATCCGGCACAGCCGTTTCCCGTCCGACGACAACAGCCTTGAATTGATGGAAGACATGGCGAGGGCCCTGGAGGGATTCATGGAAGTTCCCTTCCCCAGGACCCTGGTAGTTATTGGCATAATCGAATATTACAACCCGGACTCTAACCTGGCTGTACCTCACGAGATGACACATATCTATTGGGGCGGACACACCGGCGCGCCCCCTTGGTTCACGGAGGGCGCGGCGGGATTCCTGCCCGACTATGCCAGGGAACTTACCGGAGTGCAGACCATCGAAGAGCGCCGGAAGGAGTTGCTGCACGAATTGGAGGTGGACTGTTACCAGCGCGGCGTCGAAAACATTTGGCAAATGAAGCTGCTGGAGAAAAGGAACCACGAGGAATACCAGGCCTTCCATGCCTGCAACTATGCCTTCGGCGAGCTCTTCCTTATGGAGACGTACCGGCTCCTGGGGCACGACGCTACTGCCGCGGCTATGCGGGAGTTGTACTTGCAGTATGGGCCCACCGGTACGCGGTTACCAGCCGGAGTGAATATACCGGAAAGCAGAATATACCAGGCGTTCCTGTCCAATGCCCCGCAGGAAAAGAAAGAGGCTTTCCGGCAATTGTACGGGCGCATACACGGCGCTCCGGTAAGCAACTGATTGCCCCCTGCTTTGCCTTCCAGGGGCCGGATGTCTGATAAGGTGATAGTATAACCTTGGCGAAGTCAGAATTAGCAGGAGCTGGATCAAATGGCGGTTTACGTTTACATTTCGTTGCAGCGGGAAGACCGGATTTCGCTGTATGAACTGAATTCCGGGACCGGCGGACTGACGCGGCGGACGGAGTTTCCGTTGTCGGGGATGCCGGCGCCGATGGCGGTTGATCCGCAGCGGCGGTTCCTGTTCGCCGGACGGCGGCGGCCCGGCGACTTCGGCCTCACCAGCTACGCCATCAACCACGGCACCGGACGGCTGACCGAGATAGGCAGCGTCCCGCTGGAGGGCGACCCGGTGCATATCTCCGTTGACCGCACCGGCAAATACCTGCTGTCGGCGCACTACTACCAGGCGCGAGTGGGAGTGCACGGTTTCGGAGACGACGGCGCGCTGGACGCTACGCCCATCGAGTGGCGGGAAACCGGCATCGGGGCGCACTACGTCCAGACCGACCCGTCCAACCGCTACGCCTATGTGCCGCACATCGCCGAGGGCGCGCATACCGGGGTCAACGCCATCTTCCAGTTCCGGTTCGACCAGCTAACCGGAAAGCTGACGGCCTGCGATCCTGACCGGGCGATTCCCAACTCTCCGGAAGGGCCGAGGCACTTCTGTTTTCACCCCAACCTGGACGTGGTGTATTCGTCCAACGAGCAGGGTTGCAGCGTGACGGCCTACCGCTTCGACCGCGCTCACGGCACACTCAGCCCCTTCCAGACCGTGCCGACGCTGCCGGAGGGCTACGATGGCCCCAATTCCTGCTCCCAGATACAGATAACTCCGTCGGGCAAGTTCCTCTACGCGCCCAACCGGGGGCACAACAGCATCGCCGGTTTCGCCGTGGACGCCGCCGACGGTACGCTGACGCCGCTGGGCCAGACGGCGACTGAGGCGATTCCGCGGGCGTTCAGCCTGGACCCGTCGGGCAACTTCCTGTACGCCTCCGGGCTGGAGTCGGCAAAACTGGCGTCCTACCGGGTCAATGGGGGCAGCGGGGCGCTGGAGCCGCTGGAGGTCTACCCCATCGGTCAAGGGCCGATGTGGGTGCTGATGGTGGACGTTTAACCGAAGTATTAAACGCCCAAGTACGCAAAGAGCGTAGAGGAAATTAAGAAAAACCTCTGCGTTCTTTGCGCTCTCGGCGTTTAATCAACCCTCGGTCAGGACACCATCCACCACGGGTCTTCCAGCAGTTGCTTGATCGTTTGCAGGAAGGCGGCGGCGGGCGCGCCGTCTATGACGCGGTGGTCGAAGGTGAGGCTCAGGTACATGGTCTCGCCCTTGGCAATCTCTCCGTCGGCGATTACCGGCTTCTCCACCACCCGGCCCACGCCCAGAATGCCGACCTGCGGCGGGTTGATTATGGGGGTGAAGCCGTCTATTTCGTTGGCCCCCAGGTTGGTGACGGTGAAGGTGCCGCCGCTGATCTCCTCCGGGCGGGGACGGCCCTCACGGGTGCGGGCCGCTAGGTCGCGGGATTCGGCGGCAAGCTGTGCCAGTGATTTCCCGTCGGCGCCGCGAATCACCGGCGTGACCAGCCCCTCGTCCAGCGCCACGGCCAAGCCGATGTTGATTTCGGCCAAGAGTTGCACCTGCTCCGCGCCCTCGGCTGTGGTGGCCTGAATGGCGTTCATTCGCGGGTGGCGTTTCAGTGCCTCGGCGGTGGTCTTGACCACCACGGGCAGCGGGCCGATGCCGCCGCCGGACTGCTCCGCCTGATGCCGCGACAGGCCGCGCCGCAACCGCATCGCCTCGGTAACGTTGACCTCGGTGGTCAGCGTGACTTGGGCCGTGGTTTGCAGGCTTTGCAACATCCGCGCCGCCACCGCGCCACGAATGCCGGTCAGCGGAACGACACCGGCGGCGGCGGGTCCGGGAGCAGCGGACGGAGCTGGGCTGGACTGCGCGGCAATGGCAGCTTCCACGTCCTCGATCAGGATTCTGCCTTGCGGCCCGCTCCCGCTGACTTCAGCTAGGTCAATGTTATTCTCCCGGGCCAAGCGGCGGGCGGCTGGAACCACCGGGGCGCGGCGTCCGTCCGTAGCATCCGCCGCCTGGGCGGGTGCCTGCAACGCGGCTTCCACGTCCGCCGGCAGGATTCGGCCGCCGGGGCCGCTGCCCCGCACTTGGGCGAGGTCAACGCCGCGCTCGCGTGCCAGCCGCCGGGCCGCCGGGACTACCTGCGCTCCGGGGGCGCCGGTGCCTGCGCCATTGGCAGCGGGCGCGGCCTGCGTTGCTGGCGCTGGCGACGCGCTGGCCGGGGCAGCAGGCGCGGCGGACGGCGCGAGCTCCTCGCCGGGTTCGGCGATGATGCACAACACGCCGCGGATGGGCACGATTTCGCCTTCCTGCGCCACGATGCGGCTGAGGATCCCCGATGTGGTGGATTCCAGCTCCGTTTGCAGCTTGGCGGTCTCCACCTCGACGATGGGCTCGCCCTCCGCCACCGGGTCGCCCTCCTGCTTCAGCCAGCGGACGATGGTGCCGTCCTGCATCTCCATGCCCCACTGCGGCAGCACAATCTCCGACGCCATAACTACAACTCCTGGAATCCTTTGATGTGTGGGTCTTCAGTGTCGGTGTTAGAACAAATTGGGCAGGGGCGCACGGCTGTGCGCCCCTACGGGAGTCCTGCGTATGCAGCCTCGAATACCTATGACATCGTGACCCTGACGGCCTGGGCGATGGACTCGTCAGTGGGGTAGCACAGCGGCTCCAGGGCCGGGCTGAAGGGTATGTGAACGTTGATGGTGCCTAACCGCTGGATGGGAGCCTGCAAGTCCCAGAAGCCTTCCATCGCCACGATGGCGGCGATCTCGCTGGCCGCGCTGCAAGTCTTGTGGGCCATGTCCACCACCACCAGCCGGCCCGTCTTGGCCACCGACTTGAGTATGGCTGCCTTGTCCAGCGGCACCAGTGTGCGCGGGTCTATGACCTCGGCGGATATGCCTTCCGACGCCAGGGCGTCGGCGGCGGCCAGCGCCCGGGGCACCATGCCGCCGATGGCGACGATGGTGGCGTCGCTGCCCTCCCGCTTAACGTCGGCCACGCCGAAGGGGATGCTGTAATCCTCTTCCGGCACTATTGCCCGCGCGCCCAGTATGGTGCGGTCCTCCCAGAAGATGACCGGGTCGTCGGTGCGTATGGCCGTTTTGAGCAGCCCCTTGCCGTCATAGGCGTTGCTGACGAACACCATCTTGAAGCCGGGGATGTTCATAAAAAGCGGGTGGGAGCGGTCGGAGTGGTGGGCCGCCATGCTGCCGCCGTAGTACATGGCGGCGCGGTAGACGATGGGCAGGTTCACCTGTCCGCCGAACATATAGCGCATCTTGGAGGCCTGGCTGACCAGTTGGTCCATACCGACCCACATGAAGCTGGACAGGCTCTCGACTATGGGGCGCATCCCCACTGCCGCCGCCCCAACGGCCGCGCCGAAGAAGGCGTTTTCGGACAGGGGGCAGTCACGCACCCGCTCGCCGCCGAACTCGCCGAACAGCCCTCCCGACGCGCCGTAGACCCCCTTCTGAATGTCCTCGCCCATGATGAAGACACGCTCGTCAAGGCGCATCTCTTCCCGCATCGCCTCGTTGATGGCCTGGGTGAAGGTGATGTTGCGGGTCTGCGTTTCAGTGACCATGACCTGCCTCCTCTCGAATTACGCGGATTGTGCAGGGGCGCACGGCTGTGCGCCCCTGCACGCTTATGCACAAAAGTAGTTACTCCAGCGGAATGGGCTCGGCGAACATATCCTCCCACACCTCGGAGGGGTCGGGGTAAGGGCTTTCCCTAGCGAACGTTACGGCCTCTTCGATTTCGGCCTTGACCTGCTCTTCGAGCGCGTCCAGTTCCTCAGCGGTGGCGATGTTCTGCTCGAGCAGCATGGCCCGGTGGATGTCCAGCGGGTCCCGCTGCTTCCACTGCTCGACCTCATCATCGTCGCGGTAGGAGTTGCGGACGATGCGGCCCAAACCCAGCGAGTGGTCGTAGTAGCGGTAGGTGCGGCCCTCGACCAGGCTCGGCCCCTGGCCGGAGCGGGCGCGCTCGACGGCGTGAGTCACCGCCTCGTGCATCGCCAGCGCGTCCTGCCCGTCCACCAGCACGCCGGGGATGGCGTAGGCGGCGGCGCGGTCGGAAATGTTGGCCACCGCCACCATATCCTTGAAGCTGCTGGTGACAGCGTACTGGTTGTTTTCGCAGAGGAAAATCACCGGCAGCTTCCACACGGCGGCCAGGTTGATGGACTCGTGGAAGGCGCCTTCGTTGCTGGCGCCGTCGCCGAAGAAGCACACGGCCACGCGGTCGTTGCCTTGCAGCCGGCTGCCCAGCGCCGCGCCCACGGCCACTGGGATGGAGGAGCCGAGGATGCCCGACTCGCCCAGGATGCCGATGCTGAAGTCGGCCAGGTGCATCGAGCCGCCCTTACCCTTGCAGATGCCGGTGCGCTTGCCCAGCAACTCGGCCATTGCTGTCTTCACGTTGCCGCCCTTGGCGATGGGGTGTCCGTGGGAGCGGTGGTTCCCGGTCATCCAGTCGTCGTCGCGCAGCGCCATGCAGGCGCCAACAGCCACCGCCTCCTCGCCGATGTAGGAGTGGGCCGCGCCGACGATTTCGCCGCGCTCCACCAAGTTGATGACCGCTTCCTCGAAGTGCCGGATGCGAAGCATTCGCCGCATCATTTCCACCAGCGCCGTTTTATCTAACATCAGCACGCCTCCCTGAAGATTCCCGAAATAATTGGGGGAATAATACCAGAAAACCGCAATCTGCGGGGTATTGGACGGCAGAGATGGCTCAGGGCCACGTTCATTCCATATTCTGCCCCGCCATATTCTGCCCCGGAATCCTTTGGTGGTTTCGCCCATTCTAGCCTATAATCCTGCCACTTATCGGCGCTAATTTAATTCGGAGGAATCGCCATGCCCATCCTGCGGCGGGTCAATGCGGAAACCAGCGAGGGATACCCCGGCGTTCCACGGGCGATACTGGCCGGAGCGGAACACGGCGCGCAGTCGCTGTGGGTCGGCCATCTGGAAATCAGTCCCGGCGCCACGATCACCACGCATATCCACCCGGACACCGAGGAAGCGATGGTCATCGTCGAAGGCGAGCTGGAGGCGGTGCTGGGCAACGAGGTGGTCACCCTCGGCCCCGGCGACACGGTGCTGGCCCCCGCTGGCGTCAAGCACGGCTTCGTCAACCGCTCCGGCGGGAAGGCGGTGCTGCTGGCCGTGTTCCCAAAGACGGAGTTCCAACGTGTGCTGGTGGAATAGCTCTCTCTTTCGTAATTACAAAGGCGGATACTGACTATTGTCAACCCTGTTACAGATTTGGTAAACTGCAAAGGACTGCCTAGAGGGTTCCCGTGTCCGGGTTCCCACCCCGATTACGATTAGCCGGAGGCGATATATGGTCATCACGACTGTCTCGGACGATATGTTCAGCCCCGCGGCGATAAACGACCCGTATACCTACTACGGGCGGCTGCGGGAAGAAGACCCGGTACACTGGAACGAACTCTACGAGCTGTGGGTCGTCACCCGCCACGAGGATCTGGTGTGGCTGACCCGCAACCACGAGAAGTTCTCCAGCGCGACTTTCCTCAACGACCCGCGCCCGGCCTACCCGGCCATCTACGAGTCGGACGAGGAAATCTACCGGATGGCGTGCGAATACCAAGGGATGATGTTCATTCAGCACGACCGCCCGGCCCACCTGGATATGCGCAAGGTTGTCCACCGCTTCTTCACCCCCAAGTCCATGGAGGAGTGGCGCCCCTTGGTCATTTCCGCCACCAACCACCTGCTGGACGATGCCGAGCAGAAGGGCAGCGTCGACCTGATGCGCGACCTCGCCGTGCCTCTGCCCCTGCTGGTCATTGCAGAAATGATGGGCGTTCCTGAGTCCGACCGTCCCTACATCCGAACGCTGGCCGAGAAGCTGCTGTACAACAACCGCGGCGAGCCGGACCGCTACCGCACGCTGATGGAAGGCGTGAACGGCATGTTCGAGTACTGCGGCCCGCTGCTGGACGAGCGCAAGGAAAACCCCGGCGACGACTTCATCTCGGTGTTGGCCATGGGCGAGAAGGAAGGCGTGTTCGACAGGACCCACACCCTGTCCAACACCGCCCTGTTGCTGATCGCCGGCCACGAGACCACCATTAACCTCATCTGCAACGGCACCAAGTCCTTCATGGACAACCGGGACCAGTGGGACCTGCTCCGGAAGGACACCGAGGGGATGATGGTGCGGGCCTGCGAGGAGGCGTTGCGTTACGACTCGCCGGTGATGACGCTGCCCCGCTTGGCCAGCGAGGACGTGGAGTTGCGTGGCAAGCAGATCAAGGAAAAGGACCGCGTACGCTGGGTCATCCCGTCGGCCAACCGCGACCCCAACAAGTTCGAGCGGCCCGACGAGATGGACATCACCCGCTGGCCCAACCCGCACGTGGCCTTCGGCGCCGGCGTGCACCACTGCCTGGGCGCTACCATCGCCCGCGTCGAAGGGCAGGAGGTGTTCCGGGCGCTTGCGGACCGCTACCCCAACATGGAGATGGTGCCTCACGAGTCCGAATACCGGCCGACCATGGCCCTCCGCTCCATGATGGAGTTGCCAATGAACCTGAACGGCAACTAGCGGCGCCATCCGGGGCATCAGAAGGCAAGCACAGGGGCGGGTTGAAACCCGCCCCTGTGATATTAGCGGATTTCGGCTTTCCCCAAGGTCTTTTGATTGTCGAGAAATGGCCCCTCTCCCTCCGTGGGAGGGTTAGGGGCCTCCGCGTCCTCTGCGTTGAACCCCCCCCCCGTAGCATTATTGTTGAAAGCCCCACCGCTTTTCCTGACACTTCCCCCTTGCCAACCCCGGGCACACCCCCGTAGCATTATTTATGTACCGATCGGAACCTCCGCCAACACCAAGACCCAGCCCAAATCCAACCAGCCACTGAGGCAGCGTGATGTGCTTTGCCCGCAAGCCGTAACCAGTCCGGCCGCTTCCAGCCTGAACCGCGCTCCGCAGAATCCAACCCCGACAACCAGGAACGGCCGGAAATGACCGGAAATGACCGGGAAAGTGAAAATTTCCGGCCTCACCCAAGCCCATCCAAATTCGTGCCGGAGCTGAAACCATGTCCTTAAGCCAGACCTTAAGTCAGAAGGGAGACGTTCTGCCACAATCAAAAGACCCTGCGACTTTCCTACTGCCCGTTGACGTTCAGAACATTAGTGCGTAGAATAACTGCGCTAGGCTAGATAGGGGAGGCCACCATGACTCAAGGCCCCATTGGAGGGTTCCACGAGCATGACGCCAATTCCGTCATCGCGGAATGGCTCAACAACGCCGGGCGCGACTGGCAAGCCTCCGCCGAACGCACCGGCACCCTGATAGGCAGCAACGACCGCCCCGACATTATCATCCGCCAAGGCGATCGGATGCCCGTTATCGTGGAATGCGAATATGGCAGGCCCGCGGTCGGCGACGCAACCAAACGGCTCAACCAGACCCTGGTCGGTGAGACACGGCCCTTCACCGAAGTCGTAGCAGTCGGTATCCATGATGACTACAAGGGCGACACTCGCGCCGGCTTCCGCCAGCGTCTCGACAACAATGAGCCGGTTTTCACCGTCCAACTGGTCACCAACGGCAGCGGCGTCTGGCCGGACGCGCCTCTTGCGGCCACCCCGGCCGACCTGGCTGCCTACTGCGAATACGCCCAAGTGCCCCAGGCCGTTATTGACCGGCAGAGCGAAAACATCGCCCAGCAAATCGTATCCGCCGGACAGAAGCTCCATGACAGCATCAGGCTGACCGGACAGCGGCAGCGCGGCACGTTGGAGAAGCTGCGCGAAATCGTGGGTTGCCAGCAGGACGCCGACGCCACCCGCACCGCCTGCGCCATCTGGCTTATCGCCATTGACTTGCAGAACGACTTGGCAACCCACAGCGCCGACCTTCAGAGCGCCAATTTGGAAACCACGCAGGAACTGAAATCCAACGCCAACGGCATCCTGCGGCAGGACGATTTGCTCAATGCTTGGCGGATTATCGAGAGCGTTGACTATCTCCCGGTTATGGAACTGGCTATTAACAGTCTTCAGGCCGGCAATATGGGCAGTGGGCTAACCGACGTTCTGCCCTTGCTGGAGCGGCTCAGCGCCGACTTGAACGGGCTGCACGCCAAACACATTTACAACTTTGCCGGCGAATTGTGGCAAAGGCTGGTGGGCGACCGCGAAGAGCGAGCCGAGCATTACACCAAACCGGAAATCGCCGAACTGCTGGCTACTCTGTCCGCCCAGCGTTTCCATGACCGGAGCAGCCAGCAAATAGCTGAACTGGACCTGATGGATGCCGCCTGCGGCACGGGAACGCTCATCGGGGCCGGAGAGCGCGCTCTCCGCCGCCTGTATGCCCTGAAAGGCGGGCGAGACCCGGAACTCCACCGCAAGCGGATGCAGGAACACATCATCGCCCTGGACGTAAACGGCATCGCCGGAACGCTCACCGCCAAGCGCTTGACCGATATGGACGTGACCCAGGATTACGGCAAAAGCAAGATAGCCGTCGTCACCCACCAAGCAGGCAGCTTGTCATTGCTGGACCCCAGAATAACCGGCATTACGGACTATCTCGGATACGGAGGAGTAGCCGCAACTCCGGGGCTTAACAGCGAACTCGGCCTGTTTCATATCGCCCATGGCAGCGTACATTGGGCCTTGATGAATCCGCCTTACAGCAGGCCGCGCAAAGGGAGAATACAAGCCACCACCGGCCTCGACAGGCTTCGTCCGGCCGCCGCCAAGGCCGGTTGGAAAATGTCCCACGGTCAGGCCGGCTTAGCCAGCGACTTCGGCAATATGTGCAACATGCGTATGGCGCCGCAGGGCGCATTCGCCCACGTCCTGCCGCTAACCGCTGCCCACGCTGGCAGTTGGAAGCCATGGCGCACCGAACTGGAAAAGGATTTTCAAGACATCATCGCCATCACCAACGTATCCGCAATGGAACTTCAGAGCATGAGCGCCGACACCGGAATGAGCGAAATGCTGGTAGTAGCCACCAAGCGCAACCGCCGCCCCGGCCGATGGCAACCGACGGAAATACTGTGCGTCAACCTGAACGCCGCCCCCTCCACTATGGCCCAAGGCTACGCCATGGCGCAGGAAATCGCCGCGATACCGCCCGACAGCAAAGAGGGACTGCTGACTCACGGCAACTATACCCGGATGTCTCAAGCCGAGGCCGGATTCCCCTGGGGCGCGGTGGGCAACAGCAACAACGAACTCTCAGCGGTAAGCGCGGCATTGCTCGAAGGAAAAGCTTATGATCCGACAACGCTAACAACACACGAGCTGGCGGTCCCGATGGCTACGTTGGGTGCCATCGCAGATACGGGGCCTACGCACCACCTGATTGGGCACCCCAAAGGCAACGAACCTATAGGCGCGTTCGAATGGACGCCGCTAGGCGAACTGCCGGTTGCGCCGTCTCAACAATCTATGTGGTCGGCAGACTCGGAAACGCAGACGGCCATAGCTGCGAAACCAACGCACGGTGGAACCATCATCGACCAAGACCTTGCTAAGCAGATGGTGCAAAGCCGAGGTTTGTGGTTCTTGAGCCGTAATCTCCGATGGACATCGCAAGCCACCGCGGTCGTGAAAACCACAAAACGAGTGCACGGCGGAAGGGCTTGGAATGCAATGCAAGAGCTGTCAAATGGTGTGGGGCAGTGCATGGCGCTGTACTACAACTCCACTTTTGGAGCCATAGCTCGCAGCTCCTACGGGCAATCAACCCAAGCCGGACGAGCCACGATTCAAGTAAAAGCCATCGAGGGGTTGCCCTGCCCTGCCTTCCACACCGACACGCCGGATGCCGAACACGCCCGCGACATCGCCAACCGGAATTTCGACAGGCTATCCAAGCTATCCCTAGAGCCCTTCGCTTACTGCTTCCGGGACGCCAACCGGCACGAGATAGATTCGGTGGTGACCGAGATGCTGGGGTTGGACTCCAAGGACCAAGCGATACAGGAAATGCAGGCGCACTACCGGCTGCTGTTCGCCAGCGAGCCCAACGTCAACGGGCGTCAGAAATCCATCATAACCGCGCTGGAATCGTACAAAGCTGGTCAGTAAGGTTACCCGCCGGAGTCTAGGCCGGTCAGGGGATATAGGATTTCCAGCATTTCTGCGATGCTGTCTATGTCCTCGCCGATGGATTCGGGGTTTAGATGCCTCTTGCGCTTGTAATAGTTGAAGTGCAGTTCGTTGGCGATGCTGCGCAACCCGGGCAAGGCGGAGTTGCCGGTCAGCCGCCTTGCTTGGTACATAACCTCGGAGAAGTCGGCGTGGGTGCTGTATTCCCAACCCTGGGCCACCGCAACGGACTTGGCCATGTGCGCCGCTGCCCCCCAGCCCTTTTCCGACGCCTAATGCAGGTCGCCTTGGGACAGATACTCCCGGCCCTTGGCCAGAAACTCGCGGGCTTGGGACTCGTAATCGGCTATTTCGCCGGAATCAGAGGACATCATCAGGCACTCCATTAGGCCGGCGGGTTCATCCATCATCCGGCGAAACCCGTCCTGTTGATAATCCGGCTCGGCAGCGGGGGATAATCCGATGCTATAGTTCTCCGCCTACCCCAACCGCTCGAACGGCGTGGGCATGGGCCCCACCGGGACCTCGATTAGCGACGGGCCGTCGTGGGCTAGGCACTGGCGCAGGGCGGTTTCCAGGGCCTCGGGGGTTTCGGCGCGGACGCCGTTCATGCCGTAGGCGTCGGCCAGCTTCATGAAGTCGGGGTTGTGCAGGTCGGCGCCGATGGTGCGCCCGGTGAAGCGGTTGCGCTGGTCGCGCAGCACGTTGCCGTAGGCGTTGTCGTTGAACACCACCACCACGGCGTTGATGCCGTACTGCACCGCCGTCGCCATTTCCTGCGAGTTGTACAGAAAGCCGCCATCGCCCGACAGCGCGACCACGGCCTTATCCGGCTGGGCCACCTTGGCCCCCAAGGCCGTGGGGTAGGCGTAGCCCAGGTTGCCCGAATAGGACGAGGTGATGAAGGTGCGCGGCTCGTAGACCGGGAAGTAGGCCCGGCTGTAGTAGCCCAACTGCGTCATCCCGGCTATCAGTATGCCGTCGTCGGGCATTGCGGCGCGCACCGCGGCAAGGAGGGACTCTTGCGGCTCGACGGTGATTCGCGCTTCCTCGCGCTGCGCCCTCTCCGCCGCAACATCCGCGCTGCGGTCGTGGCGGGCCGGGGCAATCTTGGACACCTCCGACAGCAGCGCCTCCAGCGACACCCGGGCGTCGCCGTGGACGCCGTAGGTGTTGGCGTAGTTGCGGCCCAGCTCTTCTGAGTCCGCGTCAATCTGCACCACCTGCTGCCCGCCCAGCCACATGGGAAAGGCCAAACGGGTGCCGACGGCCAGCACCAGGTCGTGGCTGCTGTTCTCGCCGGCCACCGTGTCGTTGCGCAGCCACAGCGAACCCAAGGACAGCGGGTGCCGGTCGGAGATGATGCCCTTGCCCTCGGCGGTGGCGATGACCGGGGCTTGCAGGCGCTCGGCCAGCTTGCGCACTGCGTCCGATGCGCCGGACGATATGGATCCGCCCCCTGCCCAGATGAGCGGGTTTTCCGCTGCCGCCAGCATCCGCGCCGCCTCGGCGATGCGCCCTGCGTCCGGAGCCTGCGGACGGGGCGCCTCCGGCTCCAGCAGCTCGATGTCGCCCACCTCGGCCAGGGTCTCCGGCGGGATCTCGATTTCCACGGGGCGAGGCCGTCCGTTCTTCAGGTGGTGGAAGGCCTCGTGCACGGTCTCGGGCACTTCAGCAGGGGCCATCGCTCGCCGCGCGAACTTGGTTACCGTGCGCATGATGTCGAGCTGGTCGTTAACCTCGTGGAGCATTCCACGATTGACGCCGATGAGGTCGCGCTCAATCTGGCCCGACACCATCATCACCGGCGACGAGGCGGCGTAGGCGGTGTTCAGGGCGGCGGTGGCGTTGAGCAGCCCCGGCCCCGGCACCACCAGCGCGGTCCCGATGCCGCCCCCGGCGCGGGAAAAGCCGTCGGCCATGTAGGCCGTGGCCTGCTCGTGCCGGGTGCTGATGAACCGGATGCCTGGCTCGTCGTAGAAAGCATCCATCGCGTGGTAAAGCTGCACTCCGGGTAGCCCGAACACCACCCGCACGCCCTCGCGGTAGAGCGATTTCACTAGCGCCTGTCCGCCTGTCATCTTAGCCATGTGAATGTCCTTTTCTTTGCACCCTGATTTCCCCACTTGTTCAGAGTATCCCTAGGTCAATTCCTTAACGGTTGGGTCAGGAATATGTTTCATCTAGGCGAACAATGTCCGCCTGCAAAACCGCGGTAGCCTGGAGCAACTGTTGCAGCAGCTCATCCCTGTACCGCTGTCCCACCTCAGTCTGCCGTTGCCAATCTTCGGCCTGCCGTTGCCAATCTTCGGCCTGCCGTTGCCTTTCTTCGGCCTGCCGTTGCCTTTCCTCCATGGAACTCGCGTGCTCCTCCACTATCCGAAACAAGGTTGCCGATATCTGCGCCAAGTTCTCCAAATGCACTATTCGTTCTTCCATTTTTATGCCTCTGAACGGGATCCAACCTAGGGGAGATTGTACCATTTAGGGACTGCCCGGCGTGTGATACAGTTGCTCCGCACCATAAACCCGGCGGAGGGCATTATGAAGCGGGCGCTGATTATCCGGCATCACGAATCGGAGACGATGGGCGGGAATTTCCGGGCCATTTTGGAGCGGCGCGGGTTCGAGTTTGTCGCCTGCAACCTCTTTGAGTCTGCGCCCGCGTTTGACGTTTTTGATGCCCCGCCTGCGGAAAACGTGGATTTGATTATGGCCTTCGGCGGGCCGATGTCGGTCAACGACGACCTGCCGGCCCTGCACCGGGAGCGGGAGTATCTGAGGGATGCGCTGGTCCGCAACAGGCCGGTCTTCGGTGTTTGCCTGGGGGCGCAGATGATGGCGACCGCGCTGAGTGGAACCGTGCAGCCCAGCGGCGGCTACCAGTTCGGGCTGCGCAAGATTCACGTTACTGCCGACGGCGACGCCGACCCGGTGTTCGGCGCAATCTCCACTCCCTTGGTTCCGACGCTGCACGGTGAGTGCTTCACCATTCCCGACGGCGCAACCAAGCTGGCCGAGTGCGATATGCTGTGCCGCGACGGCGGCTATCGCCGCATCAACATGGCCTTTCGATACGGAACATCCTACGCCTTTCAGTTCGAGCCGCAACTGACGCTGGACGAATTCAAGGAGTGGAACAGGGTCTTTTACGGTGACTATGACCTGATGGGGCAAGCCTTCAGCACCGAAGAGGAAGCGGCTCGCAACCTTCGGGAGTTCGCCAAGTTCGCGCCGGAGCATCAGAGACAGATGACCGAACTGCTGGACGCTTTCCTCGCCAACGCCGGTTTCTGAAAGCGCGCCTCCTCCTGAACTTGTTTCGGGCGGCGCGCCCATGCCTCCCAATCCCTCCGCAACGCCTCTACCCTCATGTCGCTTGCTTTTCCTTAATGCAAACGCACTTCAAGTTTGACTTACGATTTACGATGATAAATATACTGCTGTCGTAAAGTTGCGCGTTTGTATTGTTGTTGACAAGCCCAAAACCACGCAAATACAATCCGCCAAGCCTGTTTTCGGGGCATACTCGCTTCGAGAGGGTCGAAATCCAGGGTTCACGTAGGTCGAGGCACGGTAAGCTCGGCAGGAATGCCGGTCAAATTTTCGGAGGGGCTTGATGAAGAAACTGATTGGATTACCCTTGCTTCTGGTACTTTCGGCAGTAGTGCTTCTGGCGCTGGCCGCCTGCGGAGGCGCTGCCGACACCCGCCCACGAAAGCGCCTACCGCTGCGCCAACGGCAACCACAGCGCCAACCCGGGCGATGGCGGAGCCAACGCCAGCCCAGGCCATGTCCGGCGACGCGGACCTGACGGCTATGGCGGCCCAACTGGCCGGCGGCCCCGGCGCAATCTACGTCGGCGACCTGAATCAGTTGGTCGGCCCGGCCGCGGATCTGGGACTGGGCGGCATTGACGAGGCAGGCGATGCCGACGGAAGTGTTCCTCTGGAGTCTCTGGAGCGGCACATCTGGATCTACGAATCGCCCTACTACCGGGACTTGCTGGAGAAGGCCAAGTTGATCGACCCGACCCCGCTGACCAGCAGCGGCGAGGAGTTCGAGTATCAGTACGCTTGCACCAACCGGGCGCTGCTGCCCTGCCAGTTGATGGAGCATTACCTGATTCCCAATGTGGAGGAGCGCACCAACGGGCAACTGATTATTAACCTGACCTCCTTCCCGGAGTTGGGCATCTCCGGCGCCGATAACATGACGCTGATTCGTGACGGTACGCTGGATATTGCCGAGATTTACACCGGCTACGTGGCCGGCGAGGTCCCGGCGCTGGAAATCCAGAGCCTTTGGGGGATGTTCAAGGACCACAAGGCCCAGTACGACGTCACTACGGTCTTGACGCCGGACCTGGAGAAGATGATTGCCGCAGAGAGCGGAGGCTCGCCGATCATCACCCATAACTGGTATGTTGGCATTGACCAGTTTTTCTTTTGCAAAGAGGCATTGAGAACCCCCGCGGACTTCGAGGGCAAGAAGACCCGCAGTCACGGCGCGGCCATCTCCGACTGGATTGAGGGCATGGGGGCCGATGCCCAGTTCGTCGCCTTCGCCGAGGTGTACACCGCCCTGGAGCGGGGCATCCTGGACTGCGGCGTAACCGGCGCAGACCCGGCCTATGGCCAACGCTGGTACGAAGTGACCACGCACATGAACGGCTATCTCGTCAGTCTGTTCAACGACAACGTGGTGATGAACAGCACCATTTTCAACAAGCTGCCCGATGACCTCAAGGCTATTCTGCTGGAAGAGGGCGCTAAACACGAACTGGAAGCCCTGCGCTTAGCCGCAATCCAGAACGAGGTAGGCGTCAAGAAGAACGAGCTGGCCGGGCTGGAAAATGTGCCGTTCTCCGAGGAGCTTCAAGCCCTGAGCGACCAGGCTGTGCTGAACAACGTCATCCCCGGCTGGATCAGGCGCGTCGGCAACATGGAAGACCCGATCTTCGACATCTTCAACGAAAAAGTCTCTCCCGTCGTAGGCATCCGCATCGAGGAAGATGGTACGGTGATCAAGACTAACTGACGGCTTCCGCTTCGACGGCTGTCTATCTAGTCCCAAGGCGCCCCCGGCGTCTATCAGCCGGGGGCCCTTCCGTGTTCTTGTCCGAGCTGGAGTCGTGGGAACCCTTCAGGTTGCCGGAATTCGATTGGCCCGATTCCCGGCTGGGGATGTACCGCTTGGGGGCAGAATGGGTTACGATAGCAAGGTTAGGATTAAGGCTGGGGAACCGGGGGTATCCCTTATACCCGACTACTTCCAACGGCATAATTTAGGCGCATCAGGATGTGTTAGATGAAAAAATCCGCTGAAGTAACTAAAACCGGAGTTTTGATTGCCATAGACTGGGAAAATATTCGGCGCGGCGCCCAGATGTACCAGCAGTCCGTTACGCCCAGGGCTTTGTGCGATGCAATGACGACCGTAGGGGAGACATTTGGCGAAGTGCGGGGCGGCAAGGTATTTGGTGACTGGAGCCTGCGCCGGGAAGATGCCGCCGCATTCCACATCGCCGGTATCGAGCCTTATAACGCCCCACGAACCATGGCAGGCAAGGATCGCACCGACCCTTCCATTCTTTTGGAGGTTTACGACTGGGTGCGCGACCGGGAGGATTGCCAGTACATCGTGCTGGGTTCCGGTGATTCGGACTATCAGGCCTTGGTGGATCGCGCCAAGAGCAATGGACGCCGCATCATCATCTGCGCCTTCAGCCAGTCGGTGGCCCGGGATATGCTGGCCGTTGCCCCCTTGTTCCCGCTGGAGGCAGAGCTGGGATTCCGCCTTCCTGAACACGGCGCCATCGCCGAAGGGGACGGGATGCACACCTCCACGCAGGACGCCCTTCAGACCTTCGTCCGGCAGATGGACCGGCTGGAAACCGCGATGAACTTCGTTGGCTACAACAAGCTGTGCACTCAATGGATGCTGGACTGGGGCATAGCCTCGACAGAGTACGAGTGCTACCGGCTTATCGACCAGTGGCTTTACGAAGAGATTGTGGAACGGCACGACGTGGCCAACCCCAACAACCCTGCCTATCCGACCTCGGCGATACGGCTAATCCGCTCCAACGAAACGGTGCGCGAACTGCTGGGCTTCAATCGCACGGCAGCCGTAAAATCGGTCTTGGCCTAACTCGGCCCTCCAGCTTCCCCTGCCAGACCTGCGGCGGCGCAGCCCCGGATTCTCCGATGGGGCCTCGCGCCGCCTTCGCATATAACTGCGACTCTAACCGAACGCGAAGTTGACAACTTCCGTCAGCCGGATTCCGGTGTGCGGGTCGAGGGTATCGGCGGCAGCTTGCAGCGTGTCCTGATACTGGTCAAGAAAGTCCGGGTCAACTTCACCGGAGGCTGCCCGTTGCCGGTACAACTCCACCGCCCCGGCAAGCCGCGTTTTCAGCCACCCGGCGCCCTGCCGGGCCAGCAGCGATTCCAGGAAAGCGCCGTTCTGGCTTATGGATATGGGAAGCTGCGGAAATTTCTCCGATCGGGTCTTGTCATAAGCAAAGTAGGCCAGCGATTCCAGCACCAACCGGCTTTCCCCATTTTGTTCCAAGTCAACGACCAACCCGGCGGCCAGGACCGGGTCGGCCATTATCAGCCGGTAGATAATCCGCGCTGGCTGCGCCAGCACCGCATCGCTGTCTTTGACCAGTGTAACCGCCAAGTCTATGTCGCTGGACAGCGCAGTGGAGGCGGCAAGGGGCTGACGCAGGATCATGCCCTCAAGAGGGAACGGAGTTTCGGACATGATTCGGACGACCCCGCTGGGCGCAGTCCGCGAACGCTCCGCCATCACCTCGTAAAGACGCTCAAGAAAAGGTTCGTCGATGCGGTAATTGCCCGAAGGCTCTCCGATGAGCAGAGTAATGCCGCGCCGCAGGCCGGCTTCTGATGCCTCTGGGGTGATGTCCAGCTTCTCCAGCAGGCCCTCGGGCTGGAATATAGCGCGTAGCTGCACCGGAACGGGGATGATCAAAGCCCGTATCGTGACCTTGTCAACCGCTGTCATTATCCGGCGGGACAGAGCCGGGTCAGTGCCCTGGAACAGGTCGAAAAACAGCTCGAGGTCGTGTTCTTGGCCGAAACCGGCCTCGTGCAAAAAGGCTTCCAGCGCCCGCGCTCCTGACTCCGGGGATTTCCTGCCTTCGGCGAGAATCCGGTCCACCAGAGCGGCGAAACGCTGCAACCGCTCCACAAAGCTGGCCGTCGCTTGAAGCGTTGGGCCATCGGGCAGTTCGGGGCGGGCGGCGAACAGCTTGACCAGCGTATGGTCGTCCACGGCAGGCAGGAAGTTGACCAAGAACGGCTGGGTGGACATCTGTTGGGACAGCATTAAAGCCCGCTCTTCGGGGCTGCCATCAAGGGCGGAAAGGAATCTCAGGGCATCGGAAAGGTCGCCCGACCTGTCCAGCGAGAGCGACTCCAGATGACCGGGGTGGGAGCGGTAGAGGGCCACCTTGTCCTGAAGGTAACCCCGCCAGAACTGGAAATTCTCCTCCAATTGCGGGTCGCCCAACAGCAGATCGAACTGCTCCGCCAGGTCGGCGAGCCGCTGACGCTCCTCCTCAGCCAGTGCCCCGGCGGCAGCGGACAGCAAGCCATCCGGGCGTGAGAACGGCGGCAGGTCCGGGTATTGCCGCAAGTCAAAATGCTCGAAGCCCAAGAACTTACCGGCGGTGGCCCGCTCATCCGGCGGCAGGGACTGAAACCAGCCCAGCGCCTGCTCCCACGACCCGAACGGCCCCTCGGCCAGAAAGTGGCCCCAGTACCTGCGCAGCACCGGGGGCACCAGCGCCAGGTCGCCGCCGGTGGTATAGGGTATGTCCGCCTCCATGCTGTGCAACAGCGGCCCGGTATTCTCGCTGGAGACTTCGGGCAGGCTGCGTAGCCGTTGCCGCAGGAACTCGTAGCCGTCAGGAGGCTGGGCCATGAACGCCAGTATGTCCCGGTGGTAGCTGGCCAAGGCCGGGGCGACTTCCTCCCCTTGCATCTGTTGCCAGCTCAGATCGGGCCGCCCGATTACCGGAAAGGCGCCCCAATACGAATGGCCCAGCTCGTGCATCACTCCGGTGGGCTTGGCTTCGCCGACGCCAGCCCATCCATCAAAGCCGTAGCTACCGAAAAACCCCGGCTCGCCCCGCATCTGCCGCAAGTCCAGGCTCCTGAGCAGCGCCTCGCCGGTTTGCGTGGGCCGGTAGAGAGTTACTACTGCATCGATTCGCTGCCTGGCCCACGCGGAGTTGCCTGGGTGCGGGGTGGGCATAGGGAGCGGAATCCGGCTAGACTCCTGTATGGCTGTGGGCGGCGGGCTTGCCGTAAGCGGCTCAGTGGCCGTTCGTGGCGAAGTGGACGGTGGCGTGGAAGATGCCGAGGCGGAGTGAGCGGGGGGTGTGGGAGGCGTTGCAGGCAAGCTCGCAGACATGGCCGCAGTTTGCCCGGGGGTTGGAGCAGGCGCCAGAGGCGGCTCGCCGTTACACGCCGCCAAGACTGCGCCCAGCATGATCGCGGCCACAGTGATAACCGGCCCAAGGGTGTAACTCAGTGAAGCCATACAGCGACATTCTAGGGCAGATTGTGCCTGGCAGGGGCTACGAGTTGACCTCATGCAGCGATATTGCCCGTTGAAAAGAGCGCGCTACCTCGTTGCATACCGCCTTATTGCGGTGATAGAGTTACCTCTACCTGACAGTAATTAAGAATTAGCGCCAGAATTGTACAACTATGGATTGATAGGCGATATGTCATCGGCGGCGCTTGTCGGCACCGACGGCTCCGTAGACTGGTGTTGCCTGCCACGATTCGACTCCCCCAGCGTCTTCGCCGCCCTCCTGGACCAAGAGATTGGCGGGCGCTTCCGAATCAGCCCCGTTGGTCCCTGTCTCGAAACCAAGCAGGAATACCTGCCCGACACCAACATCCTCGAGACTACGTTCAAAACCGGCTCCGGCATAGTTTCGATCACCGACTTCATGCCCATCCCCGACGATGACTATGACGGCCTCCCGGACATAGAGCGGAACAATCCTCCCGAAATCCACCGTATCGTTACCTGCCGCTCCGGGGAAATGGAGCTGCGGTGTGACTTCCAGCCCCGGCACGACTACGCCCGCGTTCTGCCGGACTTTCGCGCGCTGCGAGGCAGTTCCGGCGGCGCGGTCGAGGCCCTGGGCGGACACCAGGCCATGACCCTCTTGGCCAACATCCCTCTGGAGGTAGACGACCGGGGCGCGTCCTGCGATTTCACGCTATCGCAAGGGCAGACCGCGACCTTCGTCCTAGCCTATGGACACGGCCGCCCGGCCAGCATCGAGCGCCTTCACACGGCCGACAAACTGGACCAGACCCGGCGTTATTGGGAAGACCTGGTGGCCGGAATGCGCTACGAGGGACTCTGGCGGGAAGCGGTTGTCCGTTCCTTCCTGGCGCTTCATCTGCTGATGTACCGGCGCACCGGGGCCATTGTCGCCGCGCCGACGGCCAGCCTGCCGGAGACCATCGGCGGCTCGCGCAACTGGGACTACCGCTTCTCTTGGCTGCGCGACACCAGCTTCATCGCAGACATCCTCTACCGGCTGGGAGACGTCTACGGGGCCGACCGCTACGTCCACTGGCTGTTGGAACAGTGCGAGTTGCCCCGCCGCAGAACCCGCATAGTTTACGGCATCAGCCCCGATTCGTCGCTCAAGGAATATACCCTTGACCATCTGAAGGGGTACGAGGGCTCTCGTCCTGTTCGCATCGGCAACGCCGCTGCGGATCATCTCCAAATGGACGTCTTCGGAGAGGTCATTCTCTCCATCCATTCCCTGTTGGTGCTTCATGGGGAGATACCGCTGGAAGCCTGGGATCTGGTCCAATCCTTGGCTGAAACGGTGATGAAGAACTGGCAGCGAAAGGACCGCGGCGTCTGGGAAGTGCGCGGTGAGCAACAGCATTTCGTATATTCCAAGGTGATGTGCTGGGTCGCCCTGGACTATGCGGCATACATTGCCGCGGCCATGGGGCGCCGGCGGCTGTACCGCCGCTGGTCTCTGGCTGCCGACGGCATCAAGGCCGAAATACTGGACCAAGGATGGAGCACTGCCAAGCAAGGGTTCCGGCAGCGGTACGGCAGCGAAGCTCTGGACGCTTCCAACTTGGCTATACCCTTTATGGGCCTGCTTACGCGCGACGACCCCCGCGTCCGGCATAATCTGGACGCCATCGAGCGGGAGCTAACCGACGGCCCTCTGGTATGGCGCTATCTCCCCGAAGAAACGGACGACGGGCTGGGAGGCCAGCAGGAAGGGGCTTTCACGCTGCTAAGTTTCTGGCTGATAGGAAACCTTATCTACACCGGCCAGACCGACCGTGGTATGGATTACTTCCACGAGGTCATCACCAAGTACAGCAACCACTTGGGTCTGTTCGCCGAAATGTTCGACAAGGGCGCCAACCGGCAACTGGGCAACTTTCCCCAAGCCTACTCGCACACCGGCCTGATTCACACCGCCCTCAACCTCTCCGCCTTCATAGCCGACACCCCAACCAGACTCGCCTACCACCCCGGCGGCAACCGAGGTCCCTACCCCGGCGGAAATGACCCCGGTGCCAACGGAGGCCCCCACCCGGGCGGCCACCGCTACAGCGCCGACTCCGACGGCGCCTGCGCTGACGGAGGCCCCATCAAGGTCCTGGGAGTTGATCGACGAGACGCCCCTGCACCGGGCGGCTCTTGACGGCGATGCGGAGGCCGTGGAGGACCTGCTGGACCAGGGCGCCGACATCAGCGCTCTGGCCTCCATTCTGGAAGACCTTGGCGATGGCAGGTTTCAGGTCTCATTGACACCCCTGCATATGGCTGCTCTGAATAATTCCGACCCGGACGTGGCCGCGCTTCTTCTGGACCGGGGCGCGGACGTCAACGCCATGACTCGGGGGGCCACGACACCCTTGCATGCGGCGGCGTATCGTAATCCTAATCCGGCTGTGGCTGAATTGCTGCTGGACCGGGGGGCGGATGTCAACGCCAAGAATTATGTCCACAGAACGCCCCTGCATTTGGCGGTGGATCTTAATTCCCTGCCGGTGGTGGCCTTGCTGCTGGACCGGGGGGCGGATGTCAATGCCAAGACTGATGAGGGCGGGACGCCCCTGCATGCGGCGGTGCAGAATAATCCCGATCCTGAGGTGGTAGCCTTGCTGCTGGACCGGGGGGCGGATGTCAATGCCAAGACTGATGAGGGCGGGACGCCCCTGCATTTATGGTGACGCCGGAACCCCGTCCGCCAGGGGTGGAGTGGCACCCCGATCCTGAGGTGGTGGTCTTGCTGCTGGACCGGGGCTCGGACGTCCACGCTGTGGACCGGTCCGGTGATACGCCATGTGATTTGGCCGGGAGCCATGCGATTTCTATCGACCCCCACATCCTCGACCGCCTGTGCGTGGTCCCAAATCTCCCTACGCCCGCTCCATCGCCCACGCCCAGGGGCACACCTCCCTTGGCGCAAACGTCTGCTGCAACCGATAGAGAAGTCCTGATTGCCCTGTTCAACGCCACGGATGGTGAAAACTGGGAACGCAATGACAATTGGCTTACGGACCAGCCATTGGGCCATTGGCACGGAGTCGGAGCCGACGGCGAACGAGTTTACGCCTTGACGCTCGAGGCGAACAATTTGATTGGGGAGATACCGCCGGAACTGGGCGACCTCGCCAGCCTGGGAATTCTGCATCTCTACGCGAACCGGTTGATTGGGGAGATTCCGCCGGAACTGGGCAACCTCACCAACCTGCGGGAGCTGTATCTCGACCGGAACCGGTTGAGCGGGGAGATACCGCCGGAACTGGGCAACTTGACCGATCTTGGAGCCCTTGGGTTGTCCTTTAACCGGTTGCGAGGGGAGGTCCCTTCGTGGCTGGGCAAAATGCCGCTGAAATTCCTGATGCTGTCGGGTAATCTTCTGGACGGGTGTGCACCCACCAGTGTGATCAACGAACTCGGTCCAGATGACGATACAGATCTGCAACTAAATGGACACTACTGTTTCGCCGGGCCGCCTCAAGGCGTGGGTCAAACACTCGCCGCAGACGCCTCGACATCCGCTGCCACGGACCGAGGGGCCCTGGTGTCGCTCTACCACGCCACCAATGGCAAGTTTTGGTCCAGAAGTCTGAACTGGCTGAGTGAGGCCCCCCTTGACCAATGGAACGGAGTTTACACAAACCAGGATGGGAGAGTGGTTGCCCTGCATCTAGTGGGAGTTGGGCTTGAAGGGGAGATTCCGCCGGAGTTGGGGGATCTGTCCTTTCTTGAGGAGCTGGAGCTCCCGTACAACGAGCTGAGGGGAGAGATTCCACCGGGGTTGGGTAACCTTCGCAGACTGCGGCACCTTAATTTATACGAGAACGATATCGGAGGAGAGATTCCTCCGGAGTTAGGCAAGCTGGAGAATCTTGTAAGTCTCCACCTAAGCTACAACGACCTCGAGGGAGTGATTCCACGAGAGTTGGGAGACCTGGCCAACCTGGAGATACTTACCCTTCAGTATAACGACTTAAGTGGAGGCGTACCTCCGGAACTTGGCACCCCCAGTTTAAGGCATCTGGGCTTAGACAGTGACATTGGCGGCTGCATACCCAACCGACTGTATCGGCAGCTAAACCTGGAGACTAGCAGATTAGGAGAGATTTCGCCTTGTTAATTTTGGGCGGCAGGCAGGGCAATCGTATTTGGATTCACCAAGTTCCGTCGTTCCCGCGAAATAACGCCATCCCAGACTTCATCGGGGGCGGGAACCCAGAAAATCCAAGCCTTATCCTGAGATAGCTACTCAGTAACTATCTGCCAACGAATTACCTGACACATACAGGAATGACAGGCAGTTAAGGCGATTTTGCAATCGTACTGGTAATGAGGGATGCATGAATATTAGGAAGGTACTATCTGCAGGGTTAATCGGAATAGCCTCCGTGATGCTGGTCCTCGGGGTTGGGTGCGAAGGCGCCGCCTCACCCGCCCCTACGGAGACCGCCACAGCCCTGGCGCCGGTCTCCGCCACCCCGACAGCAACCACCCCGGCGGCAACCGAGGTCCCTACCCCGGCGGAAATGACCCCGGTGCCAACGGAGGCCCCCACCCGGGCGGCCACCGCTACAGCGCCGACTCCGACTCCGACGGCGCCGGCGCCAACGGAGACCCCACCAAGGTTATGGGAGTTGATCTACGAGACGCCCCTGCACCGGGCGGCCTTTGACGGCGATGCGGAGGCCGTGGAGGATTTGCTTGACCAGGGCGCCGACATCAGCGCTCTGGCCACCGCTTATGACCCTGAGACAGACACGCATCTGAATTCAGCGACACCCCTGGATTTGGCTGCTCTGAATAATTCCGGCCCGGAGGTGGCCGCGCTTCTGCTGGACCGGGGCGTGGACGTCAACGCAAGGAGTTTTGGCTTTACGGACAGGACAACCCTGCATGTGGCGGCGGAGTATAATCCGGCTCCGGCCGTAGCTGAGTTGCTGCTGGACCGGGGCGCGGACGTCCACGCCAAGGCTGATTACGGCAGGACACCCCTGCATTTGGCGGCGTGGAATAATCCCAGTCCTGCTGTGGCCGCGCTTCTGCTGGACCAGGGTGCGGACATCGAAGCAAGGGACTTTCCGGACAGGACACCCCTGCATTATGCGGCGGATAATCCGGTTCCGGCCGTGACTGAGTTGCTGCTGGACCGGGGCGCGGACGTCAACAGCAAGGCTGATGGCGGCGCGACGCCCCTGCATCTGGCTGTTCTGAATGATTCCGGCCCGGAGGTGGCCGCGCTTCTGCTGGACCGGGGCGCGGACGTCAACAGCAAGGCTGATGGCGGCGCGACGCCCCTGCATCTGGCTGCTCTGAATGATTCCGGCCCGGAGGTGGCCGCACTTCTCCTGGACCGGGGCGCTGACCTCCACGCCAAGGATGATGTCGGCCGGACGCCCCTGCATTATGCGGCGGCGGATAATCGCGAACCGGCGGTGGTGGACTTGCTGCTGGACCGGGGCGCTGACCTCCACGCCAAGGATGATGTCGGCCGGACGCCCCTGCATTATGCGGCGGCGGATAATCGCGAACCGGCGGTGGTGGCCTTGCTGCTGGACCGGGGCGCGGCCGTCCACGCCGAGGACCGGTTCGGTGATACGCCGTGTGATGTGGCCGGGTATCATGTGACTTCCACTAGGCGCCCCGGTCCAGTGGCAGTGGCAGTGCCCCAGCCGGCGCCCCCGGGGGTGGCCTCCCCCACCCCGGTCCCAACGGAGGCCCCCACCCCGACGGCCCCATCCATCTACGACCGCCTGTGCGAGGGCGTGGTGAGCTCCGCGATGAGGTCAAAGTTCCCTGCACAACCCACGGCAGTGCCAGCGTCCACGGCAGTGCCAGCGCCCACCCGCGCCCCTGCGCCCACGCCCACGCCAACCCCAGCCCCAGCCCCAGCCTCTGCATCCGGGTTTTCCTGGGTCCGAGACGGGCTGACGGATGTTGAGCAGAGCGCCCTGAATCACCTTCAGGCCATGGAAAGCGAACACCCGCACATAGCCCAGGCTGTACTGGGATTCCGGTGGCTGGCCGACGGCATCACCGAAGATGAGCAGATGGCCCTTGGCTACATTAACCGCATCATTGGGAAGTTGCAGAGGGCTCCTGAGTCCTCCGATACCCTGTACCGGGAACTGGACCTTGCGAGGGCCCGGTGGCTGACCGACGACATTACCGGGAAGGAAAGGGCGTTTCTTAACCTCGTCTCGACAGGGGTCTATCAACCAGTCACCCTGTACGCTGCCCTTATTGCAGGCTCGTAGGACTGGATGCCCGGGGCCCGTGCCAACCCCCGCGCTAACCCCACCTGCACCCGCAGCATCCGACTTTTCCCGGCTCTTCCGCATTCTTGGTGAAAGCGATGTAAAACGGCCGCGAGGAGCGAAAACAACGAGGGGCTGATGGCTAGAGGATTCTCGGTGCGACCTTGCAATCGCCCTGGAGGGATACATGAATATCAGGAAGGTACTGTCAGCAGGGTTAATCGGAATAGTCTCCGTGATGCTGGTCCTCGGGGTTGGGTGCGAAGGCGCCGCCTCACCCGCCCCTACGGAGACCGCCACAGCCCCGGCGCCGGTCTCCCCCCCGGCGGAAACCACACCGGTGCCAACGGAGGCCCCGACTCCGGCGGAAATGACCCCGGTGCCAACGGAGGCCCCGACTCCGGCGGAAACCACCCCGGTCCCAACGGAGGCCCCGACTCCGACGGAAACCACCCCGGTCCCAACGGAGGCCCCGACTCCGACGGAAACCACCCCGGTCCCAACGGAGGCCCCGACTCCGACGGAAACCACCCCGGCGGCAACCGAGGTCCCTACCCCGGCGGAAATGACCCCGGTGCCAACGGAGGCCCCATCAAGGTTGTGGGAGTTGAGCGACGAGACGCCCCTGCACCGGGCGGCCTTTGACGGCGATGCGGAGGCCGTGGAGGACCTGCTGGACCAGGGTGCCGACATCAAAGCTCTGACCAATGCTTACGAACCTGAGACTCGCTTTTTTCTGGAGTCAGCGACACCCCTGCATTTGGCTGCTCTGAATAATTCCGACCCGGAGGTGGCCGCGCTTCTGCTGGACCGGGGCGCTGACCTCAACGCCAAGAATTATGACGGCTGGACACCCCTGCATGGGGCGGTGGCGTTTAATCCTAATTGGGCCGTGGCTGAATTGCTGCTGGACCGGGGCGCGGACGTCCACGCCGAGGACCGGTTCGATAATACGCCGTGTAATGTGGCCGGTTGGTATGTGATTTCTATCACCCCCCACATTCTCGACCGCCTGTGCGTGCCTACGCCTGCGCCAACGGAGGCCCCAGCAAGGTTGTGGGAGTTGAGGAACGAGACGCCCCTGCACCGGGCGGTCTTGGACGGTGATGCGGAGGCCGTGGCGGACCTGCTTGACCAGGGCGCCGACATCAACGCTCTGGCCAAGGCTTATGAACCTGAGACTGGCTTTTTTCTGGAGTCAGCGACACCCCTGCATTTGGCTGCTCTGAATAATTCCGACCCGGAGGTGGTCGCGCTTCTGCTGGACCGGGGCGTGGATGTCAATGCCAAGGATGATGCCGACAGGACGCCCCTGCATTATGCGGTGTTCAATAATCCTAATCCGGCCGTGGCTGAATTGCTGCTGGACCGGGGCGCGGGTATCAACGCCAAGGATGATGCCGACTCGATGTTTCTGCATTTGGCTGCTGCGAACAAATCCGGCCCGGAGATGGCCGTGTTTCTGCTGGACCGGGGTGCGGACGTCAACGCCAAGACTGATGACGGCTGGACGCCCCTGCATGCGGCGGTGGCGTTTAATCCTAATTGGGCCGTGGCTGAATCGCTGCTGGACCGGGGTGCGGACGTCCACGCCGAGAACCGGTACGGTGATACGCCGTGTGATGTGGTCGAGAGCTATTCGGTTCCGATTATTTCTATCGCACCCCTCATCCTCGACCGCCTGTGCGAGGGCTAAAAGCCCACGCCAATGCCAGCGCCCACACCAATCACAGCCCCCCAGTCCCAAGCTCCGCATCCGGATTTTCCTGGGTTCGAGACGGGCTGACGGATGTTGAGGCGGGCGCCCTGGGTCACCTTCAGGCCATGGAAAGCGAACACCCGCCCATAGCCCAGGCTGTACTGGGATTCCGGTGGCTGGCCGACGGCATCACCGAAGATGAGCAGATGGCCCTTGGCTACATTAACCGCATCATTGGGAAGTTGCAGAGTTGGGGGTATCTTCGTTACTACGGTAACCTGGACCGGGACCTTGAGAGCATCCCGTGGCTGACCGACGACATTACCGGGAAGGAGAGGGCGTATCTCAAACGCCTGACAGAGGTGCGTGAGATAGGCACCATCCCCCATAAGCTTATTGCAGAAGGCCCGTAGGACTGGACGTCCCCGGGGCCCGCGCCAACCCCGGCGCCAACCCCACCTGCACCCGCAGCATCCGACTTTTCCCGGCTCTTCCGCGTTCTTGGTGAAAGCGATGTAAAACGGCCGCGAGGAGCGAAAACAACGAGGGGCTGATGGCTATGCGAATTCCGGCGCATTACACCATGGCCTGGCTCACTCAACCTGACCCGGCCAATCCTGTCCCCCGTTTCCGAAATTTCACCGAGAGTGCGGAAGATCCCATTACCCGGGTCCACCTCAGTCAGCAAGGGCCTGGCAATTCTGTTCTTTGCCGGGAGGACTGTCCGCTGGTCTCCAGCGAGTCTCTCAATTGGACGGGGCAAAGGGTCGATTAGAGCGCCAAAGCGAACCTGATGGCGAAAGTTCTTGATTTTGTCCAGTTTGGTGGGCCGTGTGGGGGTCGAACCCACGACACCCGGATTAAAAGTCCGGTGCTCTGCCGGCTGAGCTAACGGCCCGTCGTATTGGAACCCCGCAGGGTTAAGCATCCATTGTAGCACCGCCGCCCGCCCGTCGCATTTCCCGGAGAGCGGCCTTCCCGGAGCGGGACGAAGGAGGTTCATGGCGCGACGATTGCCCTGTGCCTTGCCTGATTTAGCCTAGATGTGGTAGTTTTACGGCGTAATACGCTGATGTTAGAGGAGGCGAGATATGGGATACACGCCTAGCCATCTGGGGCACGTGAACATTTACGTGCGCAACGCCAAGGCCGCCCGGGAGTGGTACGAGTCCGTCTTGGGACTCCACACCTATGACTTCAAGGAAGGCCGCGCCGCCTTCATGTCAGCCAACCTCGACGAGTCCCATGAGATCGCGCTGATGGAAGTCGGCGAGAACGCCGACGGCCCCCGCGCCGGACAGGTGGGGCTGAATCACATGGCTTGGCGTATGGGCAGCCTGGAAGACCTGAGCGACTTCTACAACAACCTGAAGGAAAAGAACATCCCCATCAAGCGCGTTTCCGACCACGGCCTGTCCTTGGGCATCTACCTGCAAGACCCCGACGGCAACGGCATCGAGGTCTATTACGAAACGCCGCGCGAGCAGTGGCACCGGCAGGAAAACATCTTTATGAGCGGCGACCGCCCGCAGGGCAACTTCCCCGGCCCGTGGGAGGCCGACTTGGTTCCCGACGGCGTGGCCGCCGCCGCGAATCGCAGCTAATCGCCTGGCCTTCGACAAGCTCAGGACGAACGGCTGGGGCACCGCCAACGGGACTGGCCTGAAATCACGTAGGGGCGCACTGCTGTGCGCCCCTACACTGTGACCGAAACGCCTTCGCAGCCTACTGCACCACCGCTATGGCCTCGATTTCAATCAGCATCTCCGGGTCCACCAAGCGGCTGACTTCAACCAGTGTGCTGGCTGGGTAGTCCGAGGAAAAGAATTCGGAGCGGACTTCGTGGATGGCGGCGAAGTGTTCGGCCAAGTTGGTGACGAACACCGTGACCTTCACCACGTCGTCCATGGTGGCCCCGCCCTCGGCCAGCACCGCCTGGAGGTTTTGCAGCGTCTTGCGGGTCTGGGCGTGTATGTCGCCGCGCCCCACCAGCTCGCCGTCAACGCCGCGGGCCACCTGCCCGGAGGCGAACACCATGCGCCCCGCTGGAACCGCGACACCCTGGGACATTATGCCGCGCGGCACGGCCACGGCGTCGCTCTGCAATATCGTCTTGGACATTACTACTCCCTTACCCTAACCCTCTCCCAGAGGGGGAACTGATTGGCAACTCCGCCCTCACCGGAGAGGGGATGAATTGGTTACTTCCACTCGCCGTCGGTGGGCCAGATATTGGTGCTGCCGCGGGCCGCTCCCTGTAAGCCGCCTTCTTCCCGCAGCGGCCCAAGGACTTCGATGGCCTTTAGGTAATGCTCCGACTGCCCGTGGGCCCGGAACGCGGCTTCATCGGTGTAGACCTCGTAGACCCACACCCGGTTGGGGTCGCCGGCGTCCTGAATCACGTCGAAGCGCAGGCAGCCCGGCTCGGTGTTGGCCGCCCCCTGCGCGTTGGGCAGCAGCGCTTCCAGGAACTGCTCTTTCGCTCCGTCCTTTATCTGCAATGGCGCAATGATTACGTACATGGTGCGTCTCCTATCAGCCCCTCTCCCGGGGGAGAGGGTTAGTGTGAGGATGTTCCACTACTTCCATTCGCCGTCGGTGGGCCAGACGTTGCTGCTGCCCCGGGCCGCGCCCTGGATGCCCTCGACGCGGATGTCGGCGGTGGCGTCGCGGAACTTGATGAAGTGGGGCGCTTGAGTGTGGGCCTGGAAGGCGTCCTCGTCCTTGTAGACCTCATACAGCCAGATGCGGTTCTCGTCGCCGGCGTCCTGGATCACGTCGAAGCGCAGACAGCCCGGCTCGTCGTTCACCGACCCCTTGGCGTCAGGGATAATGGCCTCCATGAACTGGTCCTTGCAGCCCGGCTTGATCTGGATGGGCGCAATGATTACGTACATCGGTCAATCTCCTTGCCAACGGTTAAATCGGTAGCATCGTACCTTATGGCATCCCGATTCTCAATTGGAACCCTGCCCCATGACGTCATGGGCCGGGCGTGTTACCATTCCCGAAACAGGCAATTACGCCAGACCGAGGGGGCCGCGCCATGCCAGCCAGAACCGGGGCGGAATACATCGCCAACCTCAAGGAGAACGGGCCGGAGGTCTACCTGCACGGCGAGCGAGTGAAGGACGTCACCACCCACCCGGCGCTGCGGGGCGGCGTTGAGTCGCTGGCCCGGCTCTACGATATGCAGCACGATCCGGCCATCCGCGACGAGATGACCTACGTGTCGCCCACCACCGGCGACCGCGTGGGAACGTCGTTCATCATGCCGCGCACTATGGAGGACCTGGAAGCCCGCCGGGTGATGATGCGCCACTGGGCTCGCTCTACCTTTGGGATGATGGGACGCAGCCCCGACTTTATGAACGTAAACATCATGGCAATGGCCGCCGCCGGGGATTATTTCGCCCAGAACCGCCCGGAGTTCAAGGACAACATCAACAACTACTATGAGCACGTGCGGGAGAATGACCTAGTGCTGACCCACACGCTGCTCAATCTGCAACGCAGCCGCGCCCCCGGAGCCACGCCGCTGGAAGACCGCACCGACATTGCCCTGCAAGTGGAGAAGGAAACCGACGCCGGAATCATCGTGAACGGGGCGCGGGTGCTGGCTACCCTGGCCCCGCTGTCGGAGGAAATCGCGCTCTACCCCACCACCTCGCACCAGCTTCCGGGCCAAGCGCCGGAACGCTACTCCTTCGCCTTCGCCATCGCCAACAACACTCCCGGCCTGCGGTACCAGTGCCGCGAAAGCTTCGACTTCGGGCGCTCCCATTTCGATCATCCGCTGGGTTCAAGGTTCGAGGAAATAGACGCTGTAGCCTTCTTCGACCACGTGTTCGTGCCGTGGGAGCAGGTGTTCCTGCTGGGCGACGTGGATCTGTGCAACAACCTGCAACAGGCCACCAACCGGCACCTGCATTCGGGGCATCAGGTGGTGACCAAGAACGTCGCCAAGTGCGAGTTCGTGCTGGGGCTGGCAACGCTGATGACCGAAACGCTGGGATCGTCGGAGCAGCAGCAGGCGCAGCAGATGATTGCCGAAATCATCGAGAACCTGGAGGTCACCAAAGCCTGCCTGCGAGCGGCCGAGGCCGATGCCACCGTGGACCGCTGGGGAGTGCTGGCCCCGGCGGAGCTGCCCCTGCAGGCCGCCCGCAACCTGTTCATCCGTATGTACCCGCGCATGGGCGAGATTATTCAACTGCTGGGCTCCAGCAGCCTGATGGCCCTGCCCACCGAGGCCGACCTGGAGGGGCCGCTGGCCGAGGAAATCAACCGCTACCTGGAGACCGACTCCACGTCGGCCCGCGACCGGGTGCGGCTGTTCCGGCTGGCTTGGGATATGTCGTGCAGCGCCTTCGGGGCGCGGCAGATACTCTACGAACGCTTCTTCCAGGCCGATTCCGTCCGCAACGCCGTCATCCTCTACAACATGAAAGACCGCCAGCCCCACGCCGATTGGGTGCGCCAGTTCCTGGAACAAGAGTAATTAACCACAGAGAGCACAGAGGACACAGAGAATAAGAAACATAAAAACTCGGTGTCCTTTGTGGTAAGTAAAAAGGGGAGGAGAGCCATGCCAGAGCCGCGAGTCATCAGGTCTCACGAGGTTGACCAGCTGCAGCGGGCCCCGGGCGTAACCGTCGCGGGTTTCATCAACAAGGAGTTCGGGGCAACCGAGATTTCCAGCGGCATTACCAGCTTCGACGCCGGCAGCTCCAACACCACCCACTACCACAACGCCGAGGAGTCGGTAATCGTCATCGAAGGCGAGGGCATCCTGATGATTAACGGCGTGGAGCATCGCGTCGGGGTCAACGACGCCGCCTTCATCACCCCTGGCACCCACCACCGCCTGATAAACACCGGCGAAGGCCAGTTCCGCATAGCCTGGTCGTACGCAACGGTGGACGTATCGCGCACGCTGGTGGAGGATTAGGGGGTGCGCCGTGGCTCTTGCTAAACGGAATCAACAACTTGATGAGGATCTGTCCGCCCAACTTAACAAACTCCCCGTGCCGGAGGATGTAGAGGAACTTTGCGCCGAGTTGCGTGTCTCCACTCTGCGCGAACTCGCAACGGAAATCATAAACGGCGGCATCGAACACGCCAAAGGAAACCTTGACCGGCTGGAGTACCTCAGACTCATCAACAGTTGGATTGCGACGGCCGAAGAAACGGTGGCAGCGGGCAGGAACGTGTCCCGAATTGGTGCCCGGCGCGGTAAAAAGCCCTGACGGGGCGGCTTGTCCATGCCGGCCTATGAAGTAAGGCTCCATCGCACCGTTAGAAAGTTCCTGCGCGCGCACCCTGACCTAGTGGGCAAGTGGGATGGCATTGTAGACCAAATCATGCGGAGTCCCAAACTGGGTGTACATATTGACCATCTGAAAGCTCCTTGGTTCTGTAGCTACCGATGGGATGAAGGGGCCTATCGAATTAAGTATGATGTGAACGATGACGACAAAGAAATTCACTTCTATGACGCCAACAGCCGTGGGGATGTCTACAAGGGACGTCGCGGTGCTGACAGACGAAGGTGAGTTAGAGGCGCACGCTGGTGGAGGATTAGGGGGACAGGTAAGGCTTCAGCAGCTTGGCGGCGTTCTCCAGCCTGACGGCGTTGATGAATTTGCTGTATTCATCCTCACCATCGTAGAAGGCAGTGAGGCCGTCGGCGATGGTGATATCGAAAGGCGTGGGTAGACCGCTCGCTAGTGTCAGGGTATCAGTCTTCCTATCGTAGCTGACAGTCAGCGGCAAGGTTACTCTGTCTATATCGCCTTCGTCCGGCCTGACGCCGGGTGCCGCGCGACTTTGCGGCGCAGCCTTGATCTGGCTGATATACAGGGCCTGGCATAACAATTTTGCAGCCCCTGATACTTCTATGGCAGCAGGTCTATGTTCGGTATCGGCATAGGCCACTACGTCTTCTGCTATATTGGCGCCATCCTTCCACTGTTTGCCGTTCTCCATAAGCAGTATATCGTCGGACGGGTAATATGAGATTTGCAGCTTCATGGCTGGCTATTTCCCTGAATTGCCCAAGTTTGGTATACTCTCAGGTAGCTAATTCTATCAGAGGTTCTCCATGACATCCAGGCGCCAACAGCATCAAGACAGCTACGACCACGTCCTGCCGTTCATCCAGGAAGCCGCAGATGAGTATTACGGAGGAAACCTTGACCGGGGTTTTCGGCACTGGGCCTTCGCCACCGTCTTCGGTGCTGGGCCTGACATCCAAGGCAATGACATTATCGATTACACTGCTATTGATGGCTCGGATGATTTTGAAATCGACGGTTATTTCATTCCTGAGTCGGATGACGACTCAGTTGTCCATCTTTTCCAAAGTAAACACAGGCAACCCGGCACGAACATGGGGCCCAGAGAACTGGCCGCATTTCTGAACGTCCCCAGTCGCATCTTAAATGCTAACGAAGTCGCAGCTTGTCGCAACGAAGAAACTAAGGCACTGCACGACCGCCTGATTTCCCTGCTTGCCTCGGTTAACAGCAAATGCTCATTAAATTTGGTGTGGGTGACAAGCGGCACACTGTCCCAGAGGGCTCGCGAACACGCAAAAGAAAACTATTCCCGAACGATTACCACAGAAATTCATGGGAATCCAACGGAGCTAATGGTGACGTTGGAGTGTTTAGATCTCTCCGACCTTTGTCAACAGCATGATGCTCAGCAAGGAAGCGATGATAGCTTGTACAACTGCGATCATGTTTTCCAGCTTGAGCCTGAATCGTACCATCAAACCAGTAGCAGCGCAGAGTACCGTACTCTCTCAACGACCGTTCCTGTAAAACAAATCATTGACGTTTTCGCTCGCCACAGTTACAAGGTGTTTCGCCTAAACCCGCGTGGCCCATTGGGAAATAAGGTCAACACACAAATCAAAAGAACTCTTCAGAGTCAAGATGACAGGAAAAGGTTTCATCTATTGAACAATGGCATCACAGCGATTTGTGACTCGTGGCAGATTGTCAATAACAATGAGCTTCAAGTGCGGAATTTTCAGATCATAAACGGCTGCCAAACTACACTCACTCTTTGGAGTGTACGCGCTGTAATCGCAAACGACCCATCCGTAATGGTGACCGTAAAATTGACTGAATGCCCACCGCATTTCGCGCTCACTATCGCGCAAACTACGAACTCTCAGGCGGCTCTGCGGGCTGAAGACTTTATCTCTAACGAAGACGTACAAAGTCGGCTACAGAGAGAATTTGGAGCCCTGAATCCCCCATGGTTTTATCAAATCAAGCGCGGTGAGTGGGGAAAGATGCTGGGCGGACAGCGGGAGAAACAGAGGTATCAGGACCCCGCTGGTGGATACAGGCAATTGGCTAGCAAGGAGGTTGCTCAGGCGGTAGTGTCATTTGCCGGTTTCCCAGGTGAAGCTAAAGACAACATTCGCAGCTTTCTTAACAAGGAAACTGTGTCCTCCATTGCTCGCGAGAGTGAGTTTAGCTACAGCGGAATCTATACCAGCCAAATCGTTGCGACTCAATTGCTATTGCCGGCTGTAATTCAGAGAATGGTTTGGAAACAGGTTGTTGTCGATAAGGCGGATGACGATTGGCTGGAATACGCCAGGTTTCACATAGTTTGGCTCATCGGCGAAGTGCTACGCTCCCACTATCAATTTGAAGGCAATCTGTTTCCAGCCAGCAGGGCTACAAGCATTTTGGCAAATATATCCGAATGGTTCGGCCACATTTACAATATCGCAGTTCACACAATCCGAACCACTCTGCAACAATCAAGAGAGGCTGGCGAGTTTAGCGGCTATCGTGAGTTCTTCCGCACTCCTTCCAGATACCGATTGATTCAATCTAATTTGCCGGGAGCAATTCGTTTCGCATCTGGCTTTGGTAACCCGATGGCGAATCTCCCGGCGTAAGTCCCAGTGCATTAGCTCTGCGGAGCTTTGGGCAAGGTGAATTTCGCCACCTTGCCCCATTCAAAATACCCGTGTTCGTTGCAAAAGTTGGCAGGAGATTGCCCGCCCCACTAGGGCTTGTCCCTTTCGGGTAGCCGTGTTCACACCCCTAAGTGCAAAATGACGTAGCCCTCCCGCCAGGGCAAACCGGAAAGCCACGTCATCAGAGCGGTTCGTTCGCTTGCACTGACACCTTTTTCAGTACACCAGTTGCCGGCGCGTTCCGTCAGAGTGGGCTGCTCGAACTCAAGGAACGTGTTTTCTCCCCAACCGCCACCCCAGGAATCGCCATCGTCTTCGCCAACCCCGAGGTCTGGATTCATTGCCAATTCCTTGAGGAAGTCGGACACCGGGGGTTGGGGTTCATCCAGGTAATCAATGCTGACCACGCCAACGCTCAATCCCATTGCTGCCCCTCAAATGGATAGCGTTTCTGTCGCAACCCAAGATAGCGCGGGAGCAGCCTATCACGCCACCACCAACTGTCAGCAAATTCCCCGGCCTACTCCGCCAGCTCCACGATCATCTCGACCTCCACCGGGGCCTTTAGCGGGAGGCCTACCATGCCTACGGCGGAGCGGGCGTGGCGGCCTTGGTCGCCGTATAGGCTGACCAGCAGGTCGGAGGCGCCGTTGCCTACGGCGAAGTGGCGTTCGTATTCGGGGTCGGCGTTGACCATCACCAGCAGCTTGACCACCTGCTTCACGCTGTCCAGGCTGCCGGTGGCGGCCTTGATGGCGGCCAGGCAGTTGAGCATCGCCTGGCGGGCCGACTCGTAGGCCTGCTCCTCGGTCACGTCGCGGCCCACCTTGCCGGGGTTCAGGATGGAGCCGTCGGGCATCCGGGGTATGTGCCCAGCCACGTACAGCAGGTTGCCGGTGCGCACCGCTGACACAAAGTTGGCCACCGGGGCGTTGGGCTCGCTGAGCGACAGGCCCATCTCGTGCAGCTTATCTTCTACAGGCATTCGCTGTCCTCCATAGATTTATTAAATACAGAGCGTACTGAGAACACAGAGGACTTCTCTATTATTTCCTCTGTGTTCTCAGTGTTGGGATTATCGGTTAACCGGGGAGGCGGACGATGGCCTCGACCTCGACCACCAGCTCGGGGCGGACCAGGCAGGACACGCCGACCGTGGAACTGGCAGGCGGGTTGGCGGGCCAGGTCTCCAGCCGCACCTTGGCGTAGTCGGCGTAGTCGTCCATGTTGGTCAGGAAGCAGGTTATCTTGGCTACGTCTTCCATGCGGCCGCCGGCCGCTTCGACGACGCCGCGGATGTTGGCCATCACCTGACGCGATTGGGCTTCGCATCCTTCGGCCGCGTTGCCGCTGGCGTCAACGCCCACGTGACCCGACACGTAAAGCATATCGCCGACCCGCACACCGGGGGACAGGTTGGGATTGGGGGCTACGCCGGGGGGAATTACGGGCTGTCGTTCTGGCATGACGGTCTCCTTTACAGTTGGAATCTAACGCATAAGGCTCAAGAGCGCAGAGTTCTTGATTGTCTCTGCGCTCTCATCGTGCCCTGGATGGCGTGTCTGTGTGTCAACGATTGGGTATCAGCGGGACGCACCCGCCCCGGCGCCGGAGCGTTCGCGGTGCACGGATATGCAACTGCGGACGCCTTCCAGTTTGGAGAACAGTTTGCCCAACTGCTCTAGGCCGGTGGTGTGAACGTTGAAGCTCATGTTCACCGTGCCGTCAGTAAGCTGTTGGGTGATTACTTGGGAGATATTCACGCCTTCCTCAGACACGTTCTGGGTCAGGTCGCGCAGCAGGCCGACGCGGTCATAGGCCCGCATGGTGACACGCACCGGGTAAAGCTGCTTCTCCTCAGCCCATTCCACATGAATGAACCGCTCCTTCTCGTCTTCGTGCGCGACGTTGGGGCAGTCCCTCTTGTGCACCGTCACGCCCCGGGAGCGGGTGACAAAGCCGGTGATTTGGTCGCCGGGGATGGGGTTGCAGCACGGGCCCATGCGGGTGAGCAGGTCGCCAACCCCCCGAACCGTGATTCCCGAAGTGGGGCTGGAAAGGGGCAGGTCGTGGCGTTTCTGGGTCAAGGGATGTTCCGGCTCCTGCCGGGCCTGGGCCAGCCGCTGGGCCAACTGGTTCTCCGTAACTCCGCCGGAGCCGAGGTTAGCCAGCAGGTCGTCAATGGTGTCGAACTTGAACAAAGCCAGGACTTCGCTGTCCTCGAACTTCTGGTTCAACCGGCGCAGCTCGCGGCGCAGCATTTCCCGTCCGCGCTGGATGTTCGCCCCGCGTTCCTGCCGCCGGAACCATAGACGGATGCTCTGGCGGGCGTTGGCGGAACGGACGTAGCCGCGATTGGGGTTGAGCCAGTCGAGGCTAGGGCCGCGGTCGGACTTGGAACTCATGATTTCCACGGTGTCGCCGCTCTTTAGCGGCGTGTCCAAAGACACCAGCTTGCCGTTGACCTTGCCGCCGACGCAGCGGTGACCCAACTCGGTGTGTATCTTGTAGGCGAAGTCCACCGGAGTGGAGCCGGCGGTAAGTTCGACTATCCGGCCCTTGGGCGTGTAGACAAAGACCTGGTCGTGGAAAATGTCCTGCTCCACCGACTCGATGAACTCGGAAGTTGCAGTAACATCGCGCTGCCACTCCAGAATCTGCCGCAGCCAAGCCATTTTTTCTTCAAAGCGCACGTCGCTGGACTTGCCTTCCTTGTACCGCCAGTGGGCCGCGACGCCGTACTCGGAGACGTGGTGCATCTCGAAGGTCTTAATCTGCACTTCCAAGGGAGTGCCGCCATTACCGATGACGGTGGTGTGAAGGGCCTGGTACAGGTTTTCCTTGGGGTTGGCAACATAATCGTCAAACTGGCCGGGAATGGGCCGCCAAAGCTGGTGGATTACGCCCAACGCCCGGTAGCAGTCGGCGTCTTCCTCCACCAGCACCCGCAGGGCGAAGAGGTCGTAGATTTCGCTGAGATCCTTGCCTTGCGCCTCATATTTCTGAACTTTGCGGTAGGTGCTGTAGATGTTCTTGGGACGGCCTGAAACGTCGGCCTTCAGACCAGCCGCTTCCAGGTGCCCGCGCAACAGCTCCGAAACTTCTGAAACATAGGCTTCGCGCTCGACGCGCCGGGTGGCGAGCATCTTGGAAATTTCGCGGTACTTGTCCATATTCAGATGACGGAAGGACAAGTCGTCCAACTGCCACTTGATTTCCCAGATGCCCAGGCGGTGTGCCAAGGGAGAATAGATGTCCAGCGTTTCTTGGGCGATCCGGCGCTGTTTTTCCGGCGGCAGGGCGTCCAGTGTCCGCATATTGTGCAGCCGGTCGGCCAGCTTGATCAGCACGACGCGGATGTCCTCGGCCATGGACACCAGCATCTTGCGCAGGTTTTCGGCGTACAGGCTGTCGGGGTCGTCCACGCCGTCAGGGATGGCGTTCAGGGGATTGTGTATGCGGCTGTCCAGCCGGGTCAGCTTGGTTACGCCGTCCACCAGCTTGGCGATTTCAGGCCCGAACTTGGCCGACAACTCATCCAGCGGCACGTCGCAGTCTTCCACCACGTCGTGAAGCAACGAAGCCGCGATGGTCTTTTCGTCCAAGCGAAGTTCGGAGAGATAGAGAGCGATTTCCAACGGGTGGGCGATGTAGGGCTCGCCGGACTTGCGCATCTGCCCTTCGTGGCTGCGGTGGGCGAAGTAATAGGCGTCCTTGATAAGCGTGGTGGCGTCCTCCGGCAGGTAGGCCGATACCTCGTCCAGAAGTCTGTCTATTCCTTCCGAAGCTATTACCCCAATGTCGTTACTCCCGCGCGCTGAATTCAACCGAAGACTCGTCCGTGGATTTTTGGCTTCGCAGGGAGGAAGGGTTGAGGAAAGCAGGTCCCCTGTCACCCGCTCCCCCGATTTCTAGGTATGCCATCGCCGGATAATTGGCGTGATTTTACTCGCTTTGCCGCCAAAACGCCATTACTCCAAATACCCTTGTGCGCGCATGTGCGCGCAATCGCGCCGGGCAAATATCCGCCACTTGAAGAACGTTATGGCAATACGAGCCGGTTTGACGGCGGGAAGAAGCCGTTGCTACACTCGCCGGGCGTTGTACGGATTTGCCCTAATTCTATTTTACGCCCCCCGGAGCGAAATTATGAGTGAGAGCACGAGCAGGGTTGGCATTTTCTCCTTTGAAGTTGACACTTCCGCCGACCCGGCGCTACTGGCCAAGCGGGCCGAGGAACTGGGTTTCGAGTCATTCTGGGTGCCGGAACACGCCATCTTGCCGGTGCATACCACTTCGCCCTACGCCGGGTCTGCGGACGGCGTGATTCCGGAGGAATACGGGCGCATCGTTGACCCCTTCGTGGCGCTGGCCCGGGCCTCGGCGGTGACCACGCGCATCAAGCTGGGCACCGGCATCTGCTTGGTCCCGGAGCGCAATCCGCTGCTGCTGGCCAAGGAAATCGCCACCCTGGACCGGTACTCCGAAGGCCGCTTCATCTTCGGCATCGGGGCCGGCTGGCTGCGGGAGGAAACCGAAATCATGGGCGGCGACTTCGATCACCGTTGGGGCCAGACCCGCGAGTCCATCGAGGCGATGAAGCAGCTATGGACCCAGGACGAGGCGGAGTATCACGGGCAGTATTACGACTTTCCGCCAGTCAAGTCCTTCCCCAAGCCGGTTCAACGCCCACACCCGCCGGTCTACCTGGGAGGCAAGGCGCGCAACGTATTCCGCCGCGTAGTGGCCTATGGCGACGGCTGGATGCCCAACCGCACCTCGGCGGCCGAAATACGGGCGGGCCGCGCCGCGTTGGACGAACTGGCCGAGTCGGCGGGCCGCGATCCGAAGTCCATAGACATAATGGCCTTCGGCTTCGGCGGACAGTTCCGCACCCGCGAGGAAGTGCAGGAACTGGTTGACGCCGGCGCGGACCGTGTAACCATCTGGCTGAACCAAACCGAGGGCGACGAGGCTATCGCGGAAATCGAGGAAATCGCCGCTGCCGTGCTGTAACCGGTACGCCCGGCCTATTCTGGAAACGCTAACGGCCTCCTCGCCCCCGTGTTTCATCCGGGGGCGGGGCCATTAAATTGCCCTGACGGTCAGAGTAGTCGCACGCCTGTGAAAACGTGGGCCGCCCAGCCAAGGCAACCCTAGGACAGTCCTTCCGCGCCACTGTCGTCATCAACAACCGTTGGAAACTGCCCAAATTCGGCAACCTACCGGGTCGTGGCGTCGGTAACGGGCCACATCGGCAAGCGTGTTGCGTTCTACGCCGTGGAACCCGGCTAGCCTCGTGGGGTTGAGTCTGCAATAGCGGTTGAAGTCTACAATAGGTGATGTAGGGCAGGCTCAGGCCCGCCCCATGCTGTTAACTACCGCCGCCCGCTAGACTGGCAGGGGCGGCTCGGTGATTTCGGCGGGCAGGCCGACGTCGAAGGCGTTGATGTTGAATGCGAGGCAGGCGTAGTAGCCCATCAGTGTGGTCAGCTCCACCAGGCCCCGGGTGCCGAACTGGGCCATCGCGTCGTTGAAAATCGCCTCGCTGACCCGGTGGGTACGGAAGAACTCGCAGCCATATTCGATTACCGCCGACTCTGCGGGCGAGAGTCCGTTGAGCTCCTTCTTGTCTCTCAGGCTGTCCACCAGGCTGACCCGGTGGGTACGGAAGAACTCGCAGCCATATTCGATTACCGCCGACTCTGCGGGCGAGAGTCCGTTGAGCTTGTCTCTCAGGCTGTCCACCAGGTTGTCGCTCAGGCCCGACTGGCGTCCCATAGCGGCGTGGGCATTCCAGATGAACTGGCAGTCCATTTCCCGGGCGGCCACCAGCATTCCCAGCTCGCGGATGTTGGCGGGCAGGCTGGATTCGCCTCCCCGCAGGTAGGCGCGCAGGTGTTCGCCGCGCTTGATAAGCTCGGGCACGTGAAGCATTACCGACAGGGGGCCGGTTTCGGGGATGCTGCCGCGTTCGTTGACGTATTCGTCGAAGGCCTCCACCTGTTCCGTTGGCACGTTATTCCGGCTGGCCGTGGGTATTCTTGCCATTGTTGCGCCTCCTTAGTAATTCTGAAAGATTATAATTTCTGCTGCAGTTGTCTTGCGTCTCCCTGCAGGCAAATTAAAGTATAATGCCAAGATAGAAAATGTGGATATTGACGCCGGGCGCCCCGGCCACTCTGAGCCAGCCGAAGGGCGCGTCGGCGTCATTTTGTGCCTGTTAGATTGTGAATCAGACCGGCGGCAACAAATATTGGGTGTTTGGGGCTTTGGCGATCGGGCTATTCGCCTCGGTCGTTGACCATGGCAGCGTTATCGTGGCGCTGCCTTCGATTGCTGAAGACCTGCACATTGAGCTGCCTAGCGTCCAGTGGGTGGTCATCGGGTTTGCGCTGACCATCAGCGCGCTGCTGCTGCCCATGGGGCGGCTGGCCGACATAATTGGCCAGAAGCGCGTCTACATTCTGGGCAGCTTCATACTGATGCTTGGAGCATTTGGGGCGGGTTTTGCGCCGAACCTGGTGACGCTGCTGCTGGCCCGCATCCTGCAGGGCGTCGGCGCGGCTATGACGCAAGGCACCGGCATGGCGATAATGACCTCGGTCTTCCCGTCCAGCGAGCGGGGCCGGGCCATCGGGCTGCTGATGACCACCGTCGGCGTTGGCGCGGTAGCCGGGCCGGCCGTTGGCGGGTTCATCGTCGACTTGGTGCATTGGCGCGCGGTGTTCTTCGTGAGCATTCCCTTGGGGTTGCTGGGAGTAATTGCCACGCTGGCAGTGCTGCGCCGCTGGGAATCGGAGCGGGCATCCCGGGACAGCAGCTTCGACTGGCTGGGCGCGGCCCTTTCCACCGGCGTGCTGGTAGCCCTGTTGCTGGGTTTGACCCTGGCCGTCAATACAAGCTGGATGTCGGCCCCGATTCTGACTGCCTTCGCCCTGTCGGCCGGTATGTTCGTTGCCTTCATCTGGTGGGAGCTACGCACCGCTGCGCCGATGTTCAACCTGCGGTTTTTCCGGCAGCGTATATTCTCCTGCGGCATATTTGCAGCCTTCCTGACCTTTCTGGGGCAGTCGTCGGTGCTTTTCCTGATGCCCTTCTACTTGCAGAACGTGTTGGGGCACAGCCCGAAAATCGCCGGGCTGGTGGTGATGCCCGGCGCGCTGTGCATGGCAATCCTCGGCTCGGTCAGCGGCACTCTGTCCGACAGGTTCGGCTGGCGCTGGTTCACCGTGGGCGGGATGATGTTTTCGATACTGGGGCTGGTGATACTCAGCCGCGTCACCGAGACCTCGCCACTGCGGGAGGTGATTCCCGGCCTGATGCTGGTCAACTGCGGAATGGGGATGTTTTACTCGGCCAACTCCAGTTCGGTGCTGAGCGCGGTGGGGCGCGAAAGCTATGGGGTGGTGTCGGGGTTCCTGAATCTGGTGCGAAACTCGGCCAACGTGATAAGCCTCGCCATCGCCACCACCATCGTGACGGTGACGATGGGTTCCTTGGGGTTCGAGCCAAGCTTGGAGGCGGTCCGCAACGACACCGTGGAAGGAGTGCGCGGCGCGTTCACCGTAGGAATGCGTTACGCCTTCTACGTGCTTATTGCGCTGGTGATAGCCTCCATGGCAGTATCGTTCCTGCAGGGCCGGGCCAGCGCCGCGCCGCGCCGGGCGCAACCCGCGGCCGAACCGGCGGAATCAGCCGCGCCGGGGGACTGACGCCGTAGCGACCCCACGTAATCCAGTCCCGGATGAGGGGGGGCCATGATAATTAAATTCGCCCTTATCTTGGCGGCGATGGCAGCCATAGTGGGAATCGGATGGCCGCTGGTAAGTTCGATAGTCGGCGGCGGCCAAAACGAAGCGACTCAGCTGGTGGAGGCCGCCGACCGGACTCAAAACAAAGCCCAGTCCCTGAGCCGGTCCTACAACGATGTAATCCCGCCCCCGGATCCTCTGGCTGCCTCGCCGGGAAATGTGGGATCCAGCCCGACCGCTAACGCGGGCGGTCGCCCGGACGGCAACGCCGGTGCGACGGACGAACCCACCTCCACTCCCTCGCCGACGCTCACGCCCACCGAGCACGCGGTGAAGGACGCCATAGATTTCCTCAACCGGGCTCAGCAAGAGTTGGAACCAGGCACCACGGAGTATTTACAGGCGGTAAACGGACTGAAAGCCGCCTGGGATCCCCGCTACGCCAAGGCAGTGGATGAGTTCCGCCGCTTCAAGTACCGGGTGGACCACGCCCGGGAAATGTCCGCCGAATACGTGGAAATACAGGGGCGGCTGACCCGCAATATCAGCAACCGGGAGGTGAGAGAAAGGCTGGAGGAAGTGGACGCCCTCGAACGGGAGCTGATAGTGGAATGGCTGGCGCAGGCCGCAGACGTCCTGGCGCAGGCCGAAACCATCAAGATAAATCTGGACGACATGAACATCCGCATCACCAAGCTGGAACTCTCGGCCACCTTCGCGTCGGTATACGAAGGTTTCCATAGAATGCCCCTCGCCCTCACCATGCTGAACGGTGAACTGGCGCTCTTCGAGCAGGAGACTGAGCGAATCTACCAAGTCTTCGGGCCGAAAGCCCAGCAATAGGAGCGATTGGCCATGCTCTCCGGACAAAATATCCGCGTGGCGCTGCAAAATGCCATACGCAGCGTCTACCTGTGGCGCAACCTGATTGCGGTGGCTGGCATAGCCAGTATGATGCTGCCTTGGGTATACCTGGACGGGGCCGAGTCATCCCTGAGTGGAGCGGAGCTCATTGCCTACACTTTTGCCACCAGCGATGAACGATGGGATATGACACGGCAGTCCTTCCTCGGTGCCGCAGCGCTGTTTCTCGTCCCCTTAGCCGTGGCTGTGCTGTCCATAGCAGTATTTGCAAAAACCTTCAAGGAACAACATTCCATCGGTCTGAACGCCGCCTCCGGGCTGCTGCCAGCGCTGATAGTGATATTCTCCGCCAGCATAACCAGCAGCGAGCATTTGTTCTTTGACCGTTTCGTCTTCCCCCAAGCCGGCATCATAGTAATGCTGCTCTGCCAGACGGCGCTGGCACTGCACAGCATAGTAAAACATACACCGTGAACGGTATGTCTCTGCCCGTTGAGCTAGGGAAATGACGCCACCGGCGGGCTTGGGCACTGTAACCACATCCTGAGCCCGCCACGGACAGACGGTCTTAGCCATCCCTTTCAGCAATGCTCTGCAAACAAGTGGCGGGACGCCGCCATCCTGACCTGACCCATCCCTTCGAAGATGAGAGGATAATGCCAATTCCCCAAGGATGAGGAAGCTTCTCAGGTCTGGCGGTAGCGGTTTACGATAGGCAGGCGGCGGTCGCGGCCGAAGGCTCGGGGGGTGATTTTCACGCCCGGCGGGGCTTGGCGGCGCTTGTATTCGTTGCGGTCTACGGCGGTGATTACTTGGCGGACCACCGCCGGGTCGAAGCCCTGCTCCACCATTTCGCCATAGCTGCAATCGTCCTCGACGTAGGCTTGTATCACCGGGTCGAGGATGTCGTAGGGGGGCAGGCTGTCCTCGTCCAACTGGCCCTCGCGCAGTTCGGCGCTGGGCGGCTTGTCTATGATGGCCTGCGGGATGACGCCGCCGCCGGCCAACTCGCTGTGGGCGTTGCGCCAGCGGCACAGGGCATAGACCGTCATCTTGTGTACGTCTTTAAGCACGGCGAACCCGCCGGCCATGTCGCCGTACAGCGTGGCGTATCCCATCGCCATCTCCGACTTGTTGCCGGTGGTAAGCACAATCCAGCCGAACTTGTTGGAGACGGTCATCAGCACGTTGCCCCGGATACGCGCCTGCACGTTTTCTTCGGCCACGTTGGGCGCCGTACTGGCGAAACGCTCTTCCAGCATCTCGGTGAAGGCCGCATGGGCCGGTTCAATTGGGATCTCCCAGAACTCGATGCCCAGGTTGCGCGCCAGTTCCGCTGAGTCCTCGATGCTGCCCTTTGACGAGTAACGCGAGGGCATGGTGATGCCCAGCACGTTGTCCGGCCCCAGGGCGTCGACGGCGATTACGGCGGTCAGGGCGGAGTCTATCCCGCCGGACAATCCAATGATGGCTTTGCTGAACCCCGTTTTGGTCAGGTAGTCACGGGTTCCCATCACCAGGGCGCGGTAAATTTCCTCGATTTCTTCCACCTCGCCGGAGTCTGGAACGGCCGGCAGCGGCGGGCGCTCCCTGGCACGCCCCCACCCTGACCCACCCCCGGACGGAGGAACTTTTACTGTCTTCGGTGAACCTACGGCTGTCAGGTCAGCGTCGCAATCGCTACCGGAGCCGGAGGACGGGAGCGGTGGGACGGAATCAACGTCGATGTCTGCGAGAATCATCGCCTCCCGGAAGGCTGGGCCTCGGGCTACGACCTGCCCGCGCGGGTCGCAAATCAGGCTGTTGCCGTCGAACACCAGCTCATCCTGTCCGCCGACGGTGTTCAGGTAGGCGATAAATAGCCCGTGACCGGCGGCGCGGCTGCCAACAATGCTGTCGCGGCGATAGGCGCTCTTGCCAGCGTGGAAGGGCGAGGCATTGATGTTGACAATCAGCTCCGCTCCCGCTTGCCGCTGCACTGCCGACGGCCCGGCTTCGTACCAGATGTCCTCGCATACGTTGACGCCGATTCGGACGCCGCCGATTTCGTAGACCGGACAGACGTTGCCCTTCCTGAAGTAGCGTTCCTCATCGAAAACGCCGTAGTTGGGAAGGAAAATCTTGTCGTAGGTGTCAATCAGCCGGCCGTCGTATCCGATGGCGGCGGAGTTGGCAATGCCGGAATCCCGATCGAACGGCGGCAGGGGACGCACATAGCCCAGCACTACGGCAATGCCTTGAGACTCGGCGACCACCTGCTCCATGGAGGCGATGTTGCCGTCGAGAAAGGACTTCTTGAAGAGCAGGTCTTCGGGAGGGTAGCCGGTGGTGGCCAGTTCCGGGAAGGCCACCAGATCGGCCCCGGAGTCGCGGGCCTGATGCAGGCATTCCACCATCCGGGCGGTGTTGCCGGGGAGGTCTCCAACCGTGAGGTTTATCTGGGCCAGCGCCAAGCGGAACGTGCGGGCCATGCTTCTGCCTGAATTTTCCTTTTGGCGTAAGTATAACACCGGCGGCAATTTGTAATGGGGCCTTGTTTTCGCAGAGTTCTGCGCCTCGCCTGTAAAACGCGGCGGGAGTATGCGATTAGGCATGGCGGAGCGGGCGCAGGGGCTGGCTGGCAGGCAGTGTTAAACTAGGCCGGATTCCAACGAGGAACTGGGTAAGATTAAATGCTCAACGGAGCCGCATTTCGCGCCCGATTGGCGGGACGGCTTCCCGTGTATTACGGGTGGGTGGTTTTCGCCCTTGCCAACCTTCCCAGCTTCGGGGCCAGGCCGGTGGCGTCGGTGGCGGTGCTGTCGGTCTTCGTGATTCCGATGACCGAGGAGTTCGGCTGGTCGCGGGGCCTGTTCTCCGGCGCGGTCAGCCTGGGCGCAGTCTGCGGACTGGTGATGTCGCCCTTCGCCGGACAACTCATCGACCGCTACGGCTCCGGGGTCATCGTCGCCGGATGCTCGGCAGTGGTGGGGGCCTGTGCCTTGGGCTTGGCGACGGTGACGCAGGCTTGGTCGTTCTATGCCATCTACGTGCCGGGACGGGCGGTGTTCTCCAGTCCCCTGGAACTGGGAACCACCGCCGCAATCAGCAACTGGTTCATCCGCCGCCGCCCCATGGCCCTGGCGTGGTTCGGCGCGGTGCAAGGCATTGGCTTGGGGCTGCTGCCGCTGGGGGCGGCCTTGTTCATCGCCTGGCTGGGCTGGCGGTCAGCCTGGGTCTCGCTGGGGGTGTTTACCCTAGCCACCGGCGTCCTGCCGCCGCTGCTGCTGATGGCGCGCCGGCCCGAGGACATGGGGCTGGAGCCCGACCCCGCAGTCGCGGCGGAGCAGTCAAAGTCACCCAACTCTGCTCCAAGCCCGGCGACCCGCGCCGCTGTCTGGCGCGACACCGACTACACAGTGCGCGAGGCGCTGCGAACGCCCGCCTTTTGGATACTGGCCTTCTTTTCCATGGTGGGCTTCATGGCGCAGGCGGGGGTGAGCCTGCACCAGGCGGCGCATTACGTTGACGCGGGCGTACCCCAAGGGCAGGCTGCCCTGGTCGCCACCGCTTTCGCCTTGGGACAGATCCCCGGCGGCATGGTCTGGTCGGCGGTGGGCCGGCGGATGCCGGTGCGAATCATGCTGGCCATATCGGCCTTGTGGGTGGCCGGGGGCGTATTTGGCATCGCGTTTACCGATGAACTGGGCTGGGGCATATTCTGCGGATTCGTCTTCGGCGCAGGCGTGGGCGGCCTGCATACACTGCTCCGCCTGGCTTGGGCCGACTACTACGGGCGCGTCCACCTGGGCGCCATCCGGGGGTTGACGCTGCCGGCGCAAATTGGCGGCCAGGCTATCGGCCCGGTGGTTTCCGGCTTTATGTTTGACGCCAGCGGCGGCTACCGCGGCCCCTTTGTCATCCTCGGCGCGGCGGTAGGTCTGTCGGCGCTGCTGGTGCTTGCCGCCGTGCCGCCCCCGCGCCGGGACACTCCGGGGACGCCCTAGCCCGTTGCCTCCCTTTTTGTTAAACGCAGAAGGCACGGTAGGGGCGTACTGCTGTACGCCCCTACCGTGTTGTTTTCTGTGGCCTCTGTATTTAACCCGTTATTCGGGTTGGACAGCATCAGGGGGGTGGAAGGTGGGTGCGGTGGAGCCGTCCGGGGCCTTGCGGCTGTGAACGGCAAACAGCGGGTCTCCGGGCGGGCTGTCTTGGGGGTTGGCTAAGATGCCCTGAATATCCTCGAAGTTGCCCGCGCCCTCCATGTACGTCCCCACGAGGTCAACGCGGCCCCGGTCGCTGGAAGCCCGCCAGATGTACACTGCCTTGGTGTGGAACATACGATTGGAGAAGCTGACTATGAACACCCCGCCGGGCTTGAGGATGCGGTTGACTTCGCCGAAGGTGTCCACCGGGTGGGTCAGGTATTGAGCTGAAACGGTGATCACCACGGCGTCGAAAGTATCGTCGTCAAAGGGCAGTTGCAGGTCGCGGTTGACGTCGTGGACCACCAACTCGTCCAGATCGGGATTGTCCTCCATCTCCTCCCGGTTCATGCCCAGCCCCACCATGCGGGCCTTTGGGTGGCCTTCGGGCCAGTGGGAGCGCCAACTGCTCATCAGGTCGAGAACGACGGAATCCGGCGGCACTAATTCCCGGAACAGCCGGCCCACGGCTGCGATGGCTCCATCGTCGATGTGCACCACCTTGCGGGCTTGCAGGTAGAAGAGGCGGTCATCCTCTTCGTCCATCCGCTCGAAATGCTGAGGAGAAAACTCGGTCATCGCCGCTACTACCTCCGAAGTACGTTCATACCCTCGTAGGGGCGCATTGCCAAGCGCCCTTGCCGTTGACGTGGGACGCCGACTGCGTGACGGAGGGCAGTCTGGCCCCCATAACCTTGGCGATGCCCTGAGCGCACCGATGAGTGGATTTTACCACGCGGCGTAGTAAAATCCGGTGCGCTCGCGGGGAAGCGCGGGGCCTTTTAGTTGTTGGCAGTCCCCTGTCCCCCCATGCTCCCAAGCAGGAAAACGTTGTGCCTTCCTGCCATAACCCGCCGGGACGTCCCTCCATCAGCAGCACAGCCCCGTTCCGCCGCAACCGCCCTGAACCTGAAACTAAAACTGCTGACAGTTGCCCCTTGCCATGTCCTGTGACGCTTCCCTACCATAATGCCAAGAAGTTATGCCAAGAAGTTATGATAGTGAAGTCGTGACACCCGCCCTAAATCCGTCCGCAACCCGGCCCCGCAGCGGAACCCACAAAAAGCGACCGGAAATGGCCGGAATTGACCGGGAAACCGAAAAAATCCAGCCACTCAGGCAGCATCGTAGGAAGGTTAGGAAGGTTAGGGAGGTTAAGAAGACCTTGTAACCCCTCCACCCCGGCTCAGATGGAGAGAGAATTAAAAGGCCCTGCGGGGAAGGCGCGGGGCGTGAACCCGCAACATTTCCTGTTTTTTCGGCACAGATGCGCTCGCGGGAAAGTGGCTGGGGCTAGGCAAAGGCGAAAATTCAGCTAAAATCACTGCTTACAACGGTTGGAAAGGGACACACTCACCCTAACCCTCTCTCTGGGAGAGAAGTGATTTTGCTTGGGGGTGGGATATGACACAGCAGGAAACGCGACAGGGACACCCGTACCTGATGTATGACGCCATCATGCGCCAGCCGGAGGCGATGGAGGAGATGCTGACCAAGCACTCCAACACAGTCCAGCCGGTGGCGGCAGAGCTGGCAAAGAAACGGCGAGTCTACCTTGTCGGAATCGGAACCTCCTGGCACGCCGCGCTGGTGGCCGGGCACTGGTTCCGCAAGTTTGCCGGGGACAGTCCGGTTATCGAGGTCCGGCACTCCTTCGAGTTCTGCGCCTACCCGCCGGACTTGAGCGGCGATGATGGGGTCATAGTCATCAGCCACCGGGGCACCAAGACTTACTCGTTCTTGGCTCTGGAAATGGCGAAGAGCAACGGGGCCTACACCGTGGCTATCACCTCCACCGACCCGGGCCCCCGCATCGCCGTGGCCGACTCGCAACTCCAGACGGTGCCGCAGGAGCGCTCGGCGGCTTTCACCATCAGCTACACCGCTGGCCTGATGACGCTGGGAATGCTGGCCTCAGCCCTTGGCGGGTGGACCGACCGGGGCGGCGACGTAGCCCAGCTTCGCGCCCGTCTCGACGAGATTCCGGCGGCAGTGGAGCAGGTAACGGCGCGTCTGCCAGAACTGCAACGGGCGGCGCGGCGCTTCCAGAGCCGCGAGCGGTTCATCTGCGCCGGCTGGGGCCCCAACACCGCCTCGGCCTACGAAGTGGCGCTGAAAATCAAGGAGACCAGCGCCTGCGACAGCGAGGGGCTGCAAATCGAGCAACTGCTCCACGGCCCCTTCTGCTCGGTGGACCAGAAGTGCCTGATAACGCTGGTGGCGCCGCCAGGCCCAGGATACGAGCGGGCGATGAACGTGGCGAGGGCTTCGACTGCCGTGGGCGCGCCTGTCTGGGCCCTGGTGCAGGAGGGCGATACGCTGCTGTCCGACCTGTCCACCGAGCGGTTCACCCTGCCGGTGGTTCCCGAGCTATGGAGTCCGCTGGTCTACGTGCTGCCGCTGCAACTCTTCACCTACTACCTCGCGGTGGCCAGGGGCGCCCACCCCGACCTGTTCCAGCAGAACAACCCCCGGCAGGCCGCCGCCCGCCGCCATTATGAGCTGTAACCCCTTGCTTCTAAATCCCAACCGTTCATGCTGAGCTTGTCTAAGGAAGGACGGTTGGGTGACCGGCATACTGCCGAAAGCCCGCGAAACCCGCTCATGGTTCGACAAGCTCACCATGAACGGATTTAGCCGACGATACGGAGACATTGGATAAGAGGAGATGGACATGGCTACAGACGAGACTCAGGAAGTGCTGGCCAGAATCGCGGAGAGCCGGGGCTACACCCTGGAGATGCACGGCATTATGGCCGCCGCCGACCCGGCGTGGGTGGAGAAGTACAACGGTTTTATCGAGGCGACCTACACCGGAGAGCGCACCCTGGACCGCAAGACCAAAGAACTGTTGCAAGTGGTGGTGGAAGCCGCCCTCCGCGCCGACGTGGACCAGATTGGCGCCCACGTCCGGGTAGCGCTCAGGGAAGGCGCGACCCCCACCGAGATACTGGAAGCCCTGCAATGCGTCGCCATGCCCATGGGCGGCCTGGCCTTCCGCCGTGGCCTCCAGGCTTGGGCCGCCGAAACGGGTTTCTCCGCCCCGTAGCAGGATTCGGATTAAACGCAGAGCGCGCCGGGCACGCCCAAGATGCAGAGACTCGGCGTGCCCGGCGTTTAATCACCGGCTACTTTTGCCAGTTGACGCGGTTGCTGAGGGTGCCGATTTCGCTGATTTCGATGTCGCAGACATCGCCGTCTTTCATGTTTTCCGTTGCGCCCTCGGTGCCCATCCAGAGAATATCGCCGGGAACCAGCGTCAGGTACTTGCTCATTTCGCTGATGTAGTGGCGCACTCCGAAAAGCGCGGTGGCTACGTCATACTCGCCCACCACGTGGTCGTTGACGCGGATGATGACGTGCAGGTCGTCGGGGTTCAGGCCGGTGACAATCCACGGCCCCATGGGCTTGAACGTGTCGGTGTTCTTGGCCCGCCACATAGTGCGGTCGCCGCGCTGCCAGGTCCGCTCGCTCACGTCGTTCCCGATGGTGTAGCCGAACACATAGTCCAGCGCGTCGGTCTCGCTGACGTTGCGGCAGGTCTTGCCGATGACCACCACCAGCTCGCCCTCGTATTGCAGTTGCTCGGTGGCGTCGGCAGGAACGATGATGTCGTGGCCGTGCGGCACCAGCGCGTTGTTGGCCCGGTAGCCCACGTCGGCCTGCTTGGGCAGATTGGGTTCCTCTCCCCTCATGTGGGCCGCCCAGGTCACGTGCTCCGGGTAGTTGATGCCGGCGGCGTAGAAGGTGGGCGGTATGACCGGCACCTCAAGCTGCACCGCTACCAGGCCGTGGGACGCCCCGGTCTTGGCATGTTCTCCAAAGGGGCTGCCGGAAACTTCGTGAACCGTCTCGCCCTCGATAATGCCGTAGCTGGTTGATCCGCCTGCGGTATATCGGCACCACTTCATAAAAGCGCCTCCTTGCGTTTCTGGTTATTCCCCTGTGTTATGCTCATTCCAACTGTTCGAGCTCCCGGTAATTGGCACTCGACCATATTCTAAATCAAGGAATGCGAATATGCGATTGGAAGGAAAGGCGGCGCTGATAACCGGCGCCAGCCGCAACATCGGCAGGGAAGTTGCGTTGACTTTCGCCCGCGAGGGCGCAGACCTGGTGCTGAACACCCGGCAGAGCGCCAAGGAACTGGATGAGGTGGCGGCGCAGTGCCGCGAGTTGGGAGCCAGAACCGTGACCGCCGTCAGCGACGTTGGCGACCCGGAGTCGGTGCGCCGCATGGTGTCGGACGGCATCGAACAGCTCGGCAAGATCGACGTGCTGGTATCGAACGTCGCCATCCGTCCCCACAAGCCGGTCACCGAAGTATCGGACGACGAATGGCTGCACGTTATGAATACCAACCTGAATTCGGCATTCTACCTGTGCAAGGCGGTACTGCCGGGTATGCTGGAACGGCGCAGCGGCAGCATCATCGCGCTGGGAGGGCAGTCGTCCATCACCGGGCGGCCCAACACCACCGCCGTAACCGCCGCCAAGACCGGGCTGCTGGGGCTGATTCGCGCCATCGCCGCCGAGGCCGCGCCCCACAGCGTGCGGGCCAACATGGTCAACCCCGGCTCAACCGACACCTCCCGCGAGCACCCGGAATGGTACCCGGAGTTTCAGAGCAGCACGGCCCGCGGCTCCAACGAGCACCTGCGGGACCTGCCCATGGGCCGCCAGGCCACAGTGCAGGACGTTGCCAACGCTTGCCTGTTCTTCGCCAGCGACGAGTCGGCCTATATCACCGGCGACAGCGTGAACGTGATGGGTGGCCGCTACATCGTGTAGGGGCGGACTGCTGCACGCCCCTACGCTTATCCCATTTATGAAACTCTCTGCGGCCTCTGTGCGTCTGGGTTTAATTGTCCTCCCAGGCGGCGGCGGCGGCACCCAGCAGGCCGGAGTTGTCGCCAAGCACGGAAGGCACCAGGTCGAAAGCCTTGTGCAGTTCGCTCATCAGGCGGTCACAGATGCCCTGCCGGATACGGGGCAGCAGGTTCAGTTGGGTCAGGCCCTCGGACACGCCGCCGCCCAGGATTATCAGGTCGGGATTGAACAGGTGGACGACGTTGGAGAGGCCAACGGCCAGGCCCTCGACAGCGCGGGACATTACGGCGTTGGCAAAAGCGTCGCCCTGAACCGCGGCGGCGACCACGGCCCGCGCCGTTATCCCCTCCGGCGAGAGGGCCGACAGGGATGACTCGCGGGCCTCGGGCGGGCGGGAAGACAAGGGCAGCGACAGGCTGGCGCGGGCGTAGTTGGCGATGGCTGTGCCGGATGATATGGCTTCGAGACAGCCTCGTTTACCGCACTGGCAGAGCGGCGCGGCTTCGGCGGTATCAACGGCTGTGTGGCCCACCTCGGCGGTGAGGCCGTTGGCCCCCAGCAGCAACGAGCCTTTATCCACTACGCCGCCTCCGATGCCGGTGCTGACCGTCACGTAGAAAAGGCTTTTCGGCGGATGTCCGGCTTGGGTCGCGTCCCGGCCAGCGCCGAAGTGGAACTCGCCCATGGCGGCAAAGTTGGCATCGTTGCCAACCACCACGGGCAGGCCGTATTGCTCCTGCCAGATTCGCTTCAGTGAAATGCCGTCTAGGGCCATCAGGTTGGGGGGTTGGTAGAGAATACCGCTTTCCGGGTCTACCGGGCCGGCCACGGCGATTCCGACGCCGCCGGCCTGGACGCCTTCCAATCCAAAGGCTTCGGACAGCAGAGTAGCGGCCAGCGCCAAGTATTCACCGGAGGCGCCGCCCCGGGGGTTGGGACGGCGCGCCTGCCACAGAACTTCCCCGTGGCGGTCAATCAGGGCCACCCGGCACCAAGTGCCGCCCCAGTCAACGGCCAGCATCGCTAGTTGGTCAGTCATGTCTTCCGTCCGTACTCAGGGTTGTCATATCAAACTGCGCACGACGTGCCGGGACCTGGCTCATGTTAAAACGCTTGCCCTGAGCGAGTCGAAGGGCCAGAGGGACAAGCGCCCTCAACCTGAACCCGTTCGCTTGAACCTCTCGCGTCGAAAAAGAGCGATTTTGACGCTTCCGGTCAGGGCTGAGCCAGCAATGTGTCCAGGATATTGCGCAGCAGGGCAGCGTCCATTGGCCCGGAAAATTTTCGGACCTTCTTTCCGTCGCGATTGATGAAGAACTTTTCCGGTATGCCCCTGACGCCGTAGCTGATAGCAATTTTACCCCCTTCGTCGACACCGTTGGGGTATTCATGCCCCTGCTGTTGCAGGAACAGTTCGGCGTCTCCGGCATTGTCCCAAAGGCTGATGCCGACGAACTCCACGCCGCGATCGCGGTATTCCTCGTAGACTTGGGCCAGGACCGGGGCCTCCTCGCGGCAAGGCGGACACCACGAAGCCCAGAAGTCCAGCATCACCACCTGCCCGCGCAGCTCTGCGGTGCTGACTGCGCCGCCGCCCATTAGTTCCAGAGTGAACTCCGGCGCGGCTTCCGCAGCCACGTTTAACTCGATGATGCTGTCGTTGACTGCCAAACCGCCACGGGCGGGGCCGGAACTCGCTGAAGCCCAGGCCAGAATCGCCAGCAGCGCCAGAACGGGCAGGCCCGCGGCTACTATAATCAGCGTGCGCCTTCCGAAGGGCAGCCTGCCGCGCCCTCTTGTTTCAAGGCGGTTTTCAGCCCGGTCTTCGGAAGGATTGTCCGTTGATTGTTCCATCATTCTTCAGTTACCGGCTTCAGTTACCGGCGCCTCGCCCAGGGCGCGGGCCACCAACTCGGCTCTCTGGCTCAGGTAGTCGTCTTCGTCCAGGCCACCCTGCTGGTAGCGCTCGTCCAGGGCCGCCAGGCTGGCAACAAGCTCGGCCCGTTGCGTCAGGAGAGTGGCATCCGGGCCGTCGGCTTGCCCTGAGCTTGTTGAAACTGGGGCCGAAGGGTCAGCCCCGGTTTCGGAAGCGGCGACGGGCCGGTAGCGGCGGGCCAGACCCAGGGTCAGGAGGGCGAGCAGGGCCGCGCCCATCGCCGCAGGAATGGCAGTCGTCCAGAAGGCGCCGCCAGACAGTGTCCGGCCCATGCGAGCCAGAACGCCGGGCTGCGGCAGCCCCTCCAGGTGAAGCTGAACGCCAGGCCCTGGGGGTATGTCACGGCCCTCCCAGGCGCGGTAAACCTTCTCCCCTATACCCACCGGCGGGCGCGAAGTGAGGCCGCCGATTTCGACGCTGGCCCAGCGTTCTGGAATCAGTATCTGGAAGATGCCAGCTCCTTGGGGCAGGCTGTTGCGGTAGTCGAGGCTTCCGCCGTCGTATGGGAAGGTGTAGGCAAAGTCTACGCTGTGCTCCCCGGGCGGCACCGCAGCGGTGAGCGCGAAGCCGGAACCTACGGAGATAATCTCGCCGCCGCGCAGGTTGGACTGCACCGTGACGTCCGCCGCATCGGGCGGCAGAGCGAACCGCATGAAGCTGAACATTCCAGGCCGCGCGGTTTCCAGATTGGGCCGCAGCGTCCGGTCGGTGGGGTTGGAGAAGCGCACGAACTCCGTCGCCGTCGCCAGCCGCTGCGCCACATCTATTTCTGAGATGACCATGACCTGGCGCTGCACCGTGATAATTCCCGCGTCCTCCGTGGGCTCGTGGACGGTGATGATTACTTCGCCGTCCAGTTCGTCGGCAGACAGCGACCGGCCGTAGAACACCCCGCCGTAATCGACGCTCAAATTGTAGCCGCCGCTTGCCACTCGCGGAACGTCTGCGAGGACAAAGCTGCCGTCGCGGTCGGGCTGGGTCTGGCCGGTCCCGCTGAGCGTCCCATCCGGGCCGGTTATCAGCATCAATATCACTAGGTCGCCGGGGGTGGAGGCCCCGGCGGTGCCGTTGACCACCCTGCCCCGTATCGAAAGCGTCTCTTGGGCCGGGGCCGCGCCGTTGACCACGCTGCCTTGCGCCAGAATCAGGGCGATGATCGCCGCCCCGCACAGCGCCGCCAGCATCGCCTTCTTCATCGCCAGCGGGCGGCGGGTTAAGGAGAACCGGCTCGGGTCCTTCGGGAAGACCGGGAAGAGTGTCACCAGGCTTGGGCCTGTCCTGGTTTCTCTGAAACCGGGGCCGGAGGGCTGTCGGCTTCTCCGCCCATCGGCGGGCCGATGGTCAGGGAAGCCCCGCAGTTCGGGCAGGAGCATGGCGCGCCGCCCGGCGGAACGGGGGCGCCGCATTCCGGGCAGGCGGGGTTTTCGCCAAGAAGTCGGGACGGCCTGATTTCGGACCGCGCCGCCAGCACTTCCTGCTCCAGCATCAGCTCCGGTGGCGCCCCGCCGCGCTCCAGTTGCTCCCTGACCGCCATGGCCGCTTGCAGCCGGTAACCCTGCAACTGCTGGCGGTACTGCCCTTCGGGGACGTTTCCCAACTGATAGTCCAGCTCCAGCGTATCTATGGAGTCATAGATGGCGTCCAGCCCGACGCCAATTGCGTCTGAACCTTCGTCAATGGACTGAGGAGGCGCAGTCACCTCTGCGTCAGGTTCATTGCCCCGGACGAAGGAGCGCCGCAACAGTGGATAACCGGCCAGCGCCAAGCTGAAACAGGCCAGCGCCGTGCCGGTGATGATGGCGAATATCGTTTGCCCGTCCATGCGTCCAGTTTAGCAGGTTCAACCCGCGCTAATCATGTTTTTCGTTAACCACAGAGAGCGTAGAGGCCACAGAGTTTTTTGTATCTCTGTGGCCTCCGTGGCCTCTGTGGTTGATACAAGGCTAGGCGGGACTGGGCGCCGTCGGGGCGCGGGCGGGCAGGCGAGCCGGGACGCGGGCCGGTTCGGGCCACAGGGCGATGACGGTTCCCAATATCATCACCGGGCCAGCCACCCACATCCACCAGATTAGCGGGTTGACCAGAATCCGAAAGCCCGCGTCGCCGTCGGGCAGGCTCTCGCTGGGCACGACGTAGAAGTCCTCCACCGGCGTGGAGCGGATGGCGGCGCGGGTAGAGGCCATGTTGAAGGCGGGATAGAAAGCGCGGTTGGGGCTGATGGTATCCAGCAGTTGCCCGTCGCGGTAGACCTCCACCGACGAGATGAACTCGGTGCGGTTGCCGTAGGGAATCTGCGCGGTGCCCAGATACTTGATTTCGTAGTTTTCGATGCTTGCGGTTTCGCCCGGCGACAGCACAACGTCCTTTTGCGTACTGAAGAACGAGGTCCCCACGATGCCCAGCGCCACCATCAGCACCGAGAGATGCACGATGTAGCCGCCATAGCGGGGGCGGTTGGCCCAAATAAGTTGCAGGAAGGCGGCGGGATAGCTCTGCAACGCCCTCGTGATGGCCCCCACCGTGCTGGAATGGGCATGGGGCGAGAGGGCGCGCACCCGGGCTCGGGTGCCTCGATACCACTCCATCAGGATTCCGGCTGCTACGAATGCTGCGAGGCCGAACCCGGCGACAGCGTATGACTGGCGCAGGCCCACCGCCAGCAGCACCACGACGGTCAGCGCGGCAACGCCGGCCGGCACGGTCAGGGCGCGGCGGATGCTGGCCCAGTTGGCGCGGCGCCACGGCAGCATTGGCCCCACGCCCATCAGGAACAGCAGCGCCAGCATGAGCGGCCCGTTGACTTGGTCGTAGAACGGGCGGGCCACGGTTATCTCTTCATCGCTGGCTAGGCGCGAGATGAGGGGATATACCGTGCCCCACAGGGTCACGAAGGCGATGGCCAGCAGCAGCAGGTTGTTGACCAGGAACGCGGCCTCGCGGGAAAGCATCGAGTCCAGGTTCTGAGCGCTCTTCAGCAGGGGGTAGCGCCAGAAGAATATGACGAAGGGAACAATCACGCCCACGGCCAGGAAGATCAGGAACACCCAGCCTAGGCTGGAAGCCCCGAACGAATGCACCGACGGCACCGCCCCGCCCCGGTTCATAAACATCCCGTACAGGGCCAGCCCGAAGGCCACGTTGACCAAAGCGATGTTCCACATTCGGAACATTCCCCGCCGCTTCTGCACCATGATGGAGTGGATGAAGGCGGTAAGGGCCAGCCAGGGCATGAAGGCCGCGTTTTCCACGGGGTCCCAGAACCAGTAGCCGCCCCAGCCGAGGATGGTGTAGGCCCACCAGGAGCCCAACAACAGCCCTCCGGCCAGCAGCGCCCAGGTTATGATGCCCCAGACGCGCCCGGGATCCACCCACTCATCGCCGGTCTTCCGGGCCAGCAGCGAGCCGAGCGCGAAGGCGAAGGGGATGCTGATTCCCACCAGCCCGGCCATCAGAGCAGGCGGATGGAAGAACATACCGAAGTGGGTGAGCAGCGGGTTGATGCCCTCGCCATCAAGCGGCGTGAATGGCAGCTTCTCGAAGGGGTTGGCCATCACGGCGGTGACGGCGAGGAAGAAGGTCAGCACCAGCATCAGAACGCCGGTGGTGTAGGGCAGGGCGTCGCGCACCCGCTCCGGGGCGCGCCAGACCGCCACCGACGCCATTACCGCCAGCACCATGGCTATGTAGAGCAGCGACCCCTCGTTGCCGGCGTAGAAGGCAACCCAAGTGAAGCGGTCGGGCATGGCCAGGTCGCTGTGCCTGGCCACGTAGGCAATCTCGAAGTCGCGCCCAATGAAGGAAACCACCAGGCTGAGCGTTGATACAAAGAGAACCACCACCGTGGCATACATCGCGGCCTGAGCGCTCTCGACCAATGCCGCCGAGCCGCGCAGCTTCCCGGCCACCGAGCCGGTGGCGGAGTAGGCGGCAAGGGCCAGGGCGAGCCACAGGCTGATGGCTCCCAGATCACCCATCGTTTCCTCTTTTTATTAAACGCCGAAAATACAGAGCGCCGGCTAATCGGCATCCCGTCGGCATCCCGAAGGAATCGGGATTTAATCTACTCCATTGTTTTTGCCGGGTTTAGCCCGGCGGGAAGCCAGCAGCCGGTCGGCAATTTCCAGGTACGGAGCCAGGTCCGGGTCGCTTGGCGGCTGAGTCGCCTCGGCGGCAGCGGGGCCGCCTGCCGCCCCCGGCTCTGAGGATGCCCTGCCCCGCCCGGTCATGGCCCGGATTACCAAGAACACTCCGCCCAGACCGGCGGCCACGCCCACGATGGGCAGAATCCAGGCCAGCAGGTTTACTCCCGACTTGGGCGGCGCGGCCAGGATGTCGGGGCCATAGCGGTCAACGAAGTAGTCTAGGATTTCCTCGCGGGGCCTCCCTTCGGCCAGCATCTCTCTTACTACGGCGCGCATCTGAAAGGAGATTTCCACTTGAGCCTGGTCAATGGTCTCGGCGGGACAGACGGGGCACATAATCATCCGGTCGATGGCCTGGGCTTCCTCTTCCAGCGCCTCATCTGTATCAGGGGCGGGCGGCGTCTGCGCCTGGGCTGCCGGAACCGCCGTCACGAACCCGATGGCAAGGGCGGCGAGGATACAGAGCAGACACAGGGGCCAAAGAGAATCCTTGACGGACAACAAGAACGCCCCCTTGATATTAACGCAGAGGTTGCGGATTGCGCGCAGAGGGCGCACTACTGTGCAGGGCCTTTTAATTCTCTCTCCATCTGAGCCGGGGTGGAGGGGATACAAGGTCTTCTTACCCCCCTAACCTTCCTAACCTTCCTATGATGCTGCCTGAGTGGCTGGATTTTTTTCGGTTTCCCGGTCAATTCCGGCCATTTCCGGTCGCTTTTGTGGGTTCCGCCGCGGGGCCGGGTTGCGGACGGATTTAGGGCGGGTGTCACGACTTCACTAGCATTCTTCACTGGCATTATGGTAGGGAGGCGTCACAGGGCTTGGCAAGGGGGAACTGTCAGCAGTTTTAGTTTCTCAGGTTCAGGGCGGTTGCGACGGAACGGGGCTGTCCTGCTGATGGAGGGACGTCCGGCGGGTATGGCAGGAAGGCAGAAGGTTTTCCTGCTGGGGAGCATGGGGGGGACAGGGGACTGCCAACAACTAAAAGGCCCTGCACTACTGTGCGCCCCTACACGTATTTTACCGGCGTTCTTGGCGCCGCGCCCGGCGCGCCAACGCATCGGCATCCCGAAGGAATCGGGATTTAGTCTACATCGGTTACTTGGGCAGCGAGCCGACGTACTGGACAATGGCCTCGCGCTCGTCTTCGCTGAGTAGCTTGCCGAAAGGCGGCATTATCGAGGTGGGGCCGAACGGGCGGGTGGCCGACTTCAGATAACCTGCAATAACGTTCGGCTCCAGCACCGTGAGGTTGGGCGGCCTAGGCTCAAGCGTCTCGGGATCCAATAGGCTGTACTCATACCCGTAGCCGCCTTCCGGTTGGCTCATGGTCAGCCTCTGAAGCACGGGGCCGCTGTCCTTGCCGTCTGACCCGTGGCACATCTGGCAGTTGACCTCGAACAGGTGCGCGGCGGAGTCATCGGTGGTGTTGGGTGGCGAAGGATAGAAAGCCACCGCCCCAGCTACCCCGGACAGGCGCGGGGGCTCGTGGGACTTGTACGACTGCTGGTAATGCTGCTCGTAGAAAACATCCACGGGGTAGCTGCCGGAAGTACAACCGGCTGCGGCCAGTGCGGCGAACAGCATCAGGAAGAGAGAGAAGATGAGCGGGAAACGGCGTGGGGCCGTTCTCGCGCGCTCCCGCTTCAACCCTGTGCGCTCACTGTCCCCAGGGGAATGGGAACTTCGATTGTCCTGCAGGCGGCTCAAAATAAGGAACGTCATTTCAGGATACTGGCCTCTAATTCTCGCGTACCACGTCGATGGCGCCCGCTTGGGTGAAGAGGGTGGACACCTGGGTAAGCTGTTCCTCTTCCACGTTGGCCAGCACCCCGATATAGCCCTCGGTGATCCGGGTATCGTAGAGGCCCTGCTTGAAGCTGGGCAGCCGCGACTCGAACACGATCCCGATGATGGTGAAGATTATGGCCGTCAGCATGGTGCTTTCGTAGGTCACCACCGCCATCGGAGGCAGGGACAGGATGGGCTTGCCGGCCTGCACCAGAGGGTAGGCCATCTGAGTCATCGAGGTCAGCAGTATGCCGATGGTCAGGCCCACCAGCGCGCCGCACAAGGGGAATATGTACAGCCGATGCCCCTCGTGCCGCTCCCCGAACGCGCCCTCCGGGTACGGCGCGTCGGTCAGGAAGTCGTAGTCGCTGGGGGAAACGCCGGCCTGCTGCAGGGCGTCGCCGGCCTCCGCCGCATAGTCCGCGTCTTCAAACAGCCCCAGTATCGGTCGTTTAGCCATGCTTTGTTCCTCTTTTTAGATTCCCGCTTGCGCGGGAATGACGGATGAGGGACTCCCTCACCCCGGCCCTCTCCCTGGGGGAGAGGGAGTCCCGGTTATAGCGAGACTATTCTTCGCGATAGACCGCCGGGACGGTCACCCGGCCGATTTTCACCTCGGTGCGGAGTATCTCCGCCTCCTTGACGTCGTACAGCGGTATGAGGGGCACCACCCTGGAAATAAGCAACATTAGCATCGAGACCAAGGCGAAGGTGCCGCCGATGATCGTCCACTCCACCGCAGTCGGCGCGTACACCGCGTACCAACTGAAGGTGAAGACCTGCTTGTTCTGAAGCCCCGGCACGATAATGATGAACCGCTCCAGCCACATACCTATGTTCACCGAGATGCAGGCGGTGGACATTATCCACAGGTTGCGGCGGAACATCCGGGGCAGCCACAGGGCCATCGGCAGGAAATAGGTGGCGAAAACGAAGATCATCATCCAGATGTTCCACGGGTTCTGCATAAACTGGAGGTCGCGCACCGCCAGTTCGTCCGCCTCCCGTCCGTAGAACCCGAAGATTACTTCCATCACGAAGAAGTAGAACCAGCCTGTTGCTACTACTATTAGCAGGCGGCCCAGGGCGTCGATGTGCTCGTGGCGGATGTAGTTCTGCCAACTGTAGATGTAGCGCAGGATAATCATCACGAAGGCGACGGCGGACACGCCGGAGTGCACCGCGCCCACCACGAAGTAGGGGGCGAAGATGGTGGAGTGCCACGACTTGACGGCCACCGCCATGCCGAAGTCCCAGGACACTATCGAATGCACCGAGACGAACACCGGCAGGATCAGGGCCGACAGCAGCACACCGGCGATGATCTGGAGCTTCCACTGCCGGGGGTTGCCCCGCCAGCCCATCGCCAGCAGGCTGTAGATGCGGTGAGTCATGCCGGTCGTGCGGTCGCGCAGCACCGCGAAGTCGGGTATCAGCGCCACCAGCACGAACAGGATGCTCGAAGTCAGGTAGGTATAGACTGCGCTGGGGTCCCAGACCAGCGGCGAGCGTATGTTGGGCCAGATGCCCCGGGCATAATCGTAGGGCGCGAAGGGCACGGTGTAAATCCAGTAGACCAGCCGCCAAGGGCGTCCGGTGTGAATCAGGGGCATCAGCATGGCCGTCATCAGCGAGAAGACGGTCAGGATCTCGGCAGCGCGGGTGGCCGGGCGGCGCCACTCCGCCTTGGAGAGGCGCAGGATGGCCGAGAGCATCACCCCGGCGTGGCTGATGCCGATCCAGAAGACGAAGTTGGTGATGAAGAAGCCCCACATCACCGGGCGGTTCATGCCGGTCACGCCCAGGCCCTTGTTGACCATCAGGCCGGCAGCGCTCATCGCGCCCAGCACGATCAGGCCGAGCACCACTATCGCGATTATGAACCACCTGGGCGAGTTCAGAATCGAGACCAGCAACTCCCGGTTTATCTGCCTTGTCGGTAGGGGCCTGCCTTCTTGTTGGTTCTCCTATGCGTCGTGTTCCCAACATTTGTTCTCTCTATAATTCCGGTGCGGTTATTCCGGTTTGGCCAAGACCAGGTATTCGCCGCGGATGAAGCGGGCCATGCGCTGGTAGAGGGCGCCTTCCTTGACTTCCCAGACCGACATCAGCGGCAGGACGCGGGTGGCCAGCAGGTAGACGAAGGCCGCGCCGCCGATTCCGCCGATGACCATGAAAATGTCCCATAGGTCGGGGTAGACCGCGGCCGGCACATGGTTGAGGAAAGCGGCGTAGATGTTGCCGGAGTTGGCCCCGCCGACGAACACCCGGACGCTGAACATCAGCGCGCCCGCCGCCGCCGAGAGTCCGGCCAAGGACGGCCCCCAAGCACTGCGCCGCGCCGGGTTCCAGAGCAGTATCAGGAACGGGATGGCGAAGCTGAGCGCCAGGTTGGCCACGAACACCCCGCCGTAAGACTGGGCGAACAGGTACTTGATGATGTTCTGCTCCACCGCCAGCCGCCCGTACCAGTAGGTGATGAAGAAGGCGAACAGGTGGTAGGCCCACAGCAGGGTCAGGCCCAGCAGAATCTTGCTGGCCGACCAGAAAACTGACTTGCCGTAATACTCCTGGAAGCCGCCCCAGCGCCGCATCAGGTACAGGACGATAAGGCAGGTTCCCAGAGCCGCCTGGAGTCCGGTCAGGCTGTAGAACACCGGGAAGATGGAGTCCTTCCAGCCCGGAATCATGCTCTGGGCGTAGTCGGAGCTGATGATGAAATGCACGAAAATCAGTATCATAAAGTAGAAAGCGCCGAGCATGGCCAGCCCGGCCTTCTGCGCGTTCCACTGCCGCCGGGTGCCGTACCAGTGTCCCGCCAGCGTGCGGTAGAGAAAGGCCCGGAAGCCGGTGGCGGTTTTGCGGGCCTCGGCCATGTCGGGCAGCGCCGAGAGCCACAGGATGAACATCGCGGTAACGGCCAGGCCGATGACGCCGGCCAGGTCCCAGGCGTGAGGAGCGCCGATTGGCCCCTCGAACCAGATGGTGCGGCGGACTTCGAGGTCGTGGCTGCCCTGCACCGAGTTGGGGTTGGCGATGGACGGCAGGATCAGCATCATCGGTATGAAGGTGATGATGTTGAAGATGCCCACCACGGCGAACAGCTCGGAGACCCGCGAGAGCGGCCTGCGCCAGTGGCTCTTGGTGAAGCGGAAGGCCACCGCCGCCACCGGCGCGGCGCTGGTGACCATGAAGACGAAGGAGAAGGTCGCCATGTAGTAGCCCCACGGGGCGCGGTCATCGAAGCCGTCCGCCAAGGCGCGGGCCACGAACCCCACGACGCCCAGCAGCAGCAGGGCAAAGCTGACCAGCAGGGCCAGAGTAAAGGCCCCCGGCATGGAGGTTACTTTGTCCGCCATGTCGCGGGTCATCACCCGGGGGTTGGGGAAAACCCACATTCCGGGGTAATGTCCCCCGGAGATGCCCCCGTGGCCCTCATCGTGGGCTGTGCCGTGATGGATATGTTCGCTTTCGCTGGCTGCCATGGAATTCTTCGCTCTTCTTACTTAACACCTGGATTCCCGCGAAAGCGGGAATGACGGGCTTTGACGTTAGTGGGCTTGGGACTCGCCTATGGGGAACTGGTCAACCTTCTTGAGGTAGATGACGTTGGGCTTGGTGCCCATTTCTTCTAGGAGCCGGTAGACACGGGTCTCTGACTCGTCGACGTACTGGCCGTGATGGACCTTGTCGTACTGCTGGTTGGCCTTCTCGAAATACTGGTGGACCGGGCCGGTGGGGTCGCTCTGATCGCCGAACATCAGGGCGTTGGTGGGGCAGGCCTGGGCGCAGGCGGGCAGGAAGTTGCCGTCCTTCATGCGCTGGTAGTTCAGGTAGCGGTCGCCGGCGGGGATGCGCTCGCCGGTGAGCGGCTCGACGCCCCGGCGCTCGACGGTGATCTCGCCGCGCCGGATTCGCTGGACGCAGAAGGAGCAGCGCTCCATGATGCCCCGGCTGCGAACGGTGACGTCGGGGTTGAGCTGGTTGCGCAGCCGCTCCGGCCACTTGGGCTCCCACCAGTTGAAGAAACGCACCTGGTAGGGGCAGTTGTTGGCGCAGTAGCGGGTGCCCACGCAACGGTTGTAGACCTGAACGTTCATGCCCTCGTCGTTGTGGTACGTGGCGAACACCGGGCAAACCGGCTCGCAGGGGGCATTCTCGCAGTGCTGGCACATGATGGGAATAAAGCGCGCCTTCACGTTGGGGAACTCGCCCTCCCAGTAGCGCTCAATGCGGATCCACTCGTAGGCCCGCCGCTGCTGGAAATAGTCCTTAGTGTTTATGGGCAGGTTGTTCTCCGCCTGGCAAGCGACAACGCAGGCCTGGCAGCCGGTACACCGGTCGAGGTCTACAACCATGCCCCACTTGTGGTCAATTCGGTTCGTTACCATTTATAGCGCCTGTTCTCGCGTCGATTCCTGTTCCCGGCCTAACCGTGGCCGGGAGCGATGGTCTTGATGATTTCCTCTGCCGGGCTGAGGCCGATTTCCACGGCCCGGGTGCTGCCTTCCAGCTTGGAGACGTTGACGCTCTCGCCGGTGCGGGCGATGCGGACGCGGGTGCCGGCCCAAGCCAGCGTTTCGGGGCCGGCCACGCGGGTCGGCTCCAGAATCTCGGCAACGTTGGAGCTTTCGCTTCCGGGCCGGTCAGTGGCCCAAAGCGACCCGTGGCGGCGCCCGCCGCCGAACGGCACACCCACGACTTCCGGCGGGGCCGCCGGAGTCAGGAAGGCCACGGCCCGTATGGATCCCTGCGAGGACTCGATGCGAACCACGTCGCCCTCGCGTATGCCATAACGGTTGGCAGTGAAGTCGTTAAGCTCGATCCAAGTCTGCCATGTGACCGAAGTCACCGGGTCGGGAGCGGCTTGCAGCCACGGCAAATGGGCGTGCTCGCCATCCTGCAGCGTGTTGTGCGAGAACGGCGCCAAATACAACGTGCCTTCTCCGCCGTATCCGGCGAAGGTGGGCGACGACGCGCTCTGCACGATACTTCGCAACAGGCCGGCGCGAGGCCGGGGCGGGTTCGGGCCGGTGGCGGACTCGTCCCACCATCCGCCCCGCCGCAGCAGGGCTGTCCAGAACTCTTCGGCGGTGGCCGCCTGAATGGAGCCGCGGTTTTCCTCGAACAGCGCGTCGGAACTTTCTTTCAGCATGGCTCGGTAGCTGGACCAAGGCAACTGGTCGCCCACACCCAAGCCGTCGGACACGGCCAGCAGCACGTCGGGGAAACTGCGCGGATCCAAGTCCCACAGCGGATTGACCACCGGCTGCTGGAAACCGGCCACTTGGTAGCCGGGCGCAGGGTCGGGGATGTCGTCGCCCCAGTCCTCAAGGTACACCCGGTCGGGCAGCAGCAGGTCGGCCAAGGCGGTGGTGTCGTCAATAAAAGGAGAGAAGCTGACAACGTACAGGTCTTGAGCGCTGACGATGGCGTCTCTCAATTTCAGGGAGGCAGGCAGGCCATGCACCGGATCCACGTTGTGCAACAGCAGCATCCGGGTCTCGCCGTTGCGAATCTGCTCAACTAGACGCTCTAAGTCGTCCAGCTTGGCGGCTCCGGCCGAAGCGGGCACGCCATCCCACGGGCCCTCCGGGTTGAGGAGGACGCCGCCCCGGACGCCAACGCTGCCCACCAGCCAGTTCAGGACGGTGGCGGCCTCGACGTTGAACAGGCCGTTGCTGTGGGCCCCTGCCGAGCCGCCGGCGATAGCGATGCTGGGGCCGTGGCCGGCAAAATCGCGGGCCATCTTGCGGACGAACTCCGCCGGGTCGCCGCCGGCAATCTCCGGGGTTATCCCTGCCAACTGGACCATTGCTTCGGGGCGGTAGTAATTCAGCAACTCCCGGCCACTCTCGCCGCCCAGCAGAGCGTCCACGTCAACTCCAGGGGCCTCGAGGTTCTCCTCTACGATGACCTGAGCGATGCTCAGGGCCAAGTGGCCCTCCCATCCGGGGCGAACCGGCACCCACTTGTCGGCGTTGGCCGCCGTCATTGAAAAGCGGGAGTCAACCTGATACAGGGTTCCGCGCTGGCTGCGGCCTTCCCCTTGGCGGAAGTCGCCGTAACCCCGGTTCCAGCGGGTGGGCGAAATCCAGGTCGAAAGGAAGTCCGCGCCGAAGGAAATGATGTTGTTTGCGTTTTCCAAGTCGAAGTCGGGCAGAACGTCCTGCTGGTATACGTTCTTGACGGCGGTGCGGTAGACGTTGTTGTCCACTGCCTCGAAATTAAGGTGTTCCGCCCCGATCGCTTCGGCGAAACGGGTGGTCAGCAGCCCGAGGTGCCCCCGGGTCGGCTTGGTCAGCATCACGGCCCGGGAGCCGCGGTCGTTCAGTTGCCGGACCAGGGTGTCCATGCCCTCCGGATCCCAACTGATGGGGTCGAACTGGCCGGAGCCTCGGTTGCCGCCGCGCCGCATCGGGCCGGCAATGCGATCAGGGTGATAAAGAGCTTGTACGCCTGCTTCGCAGCGGGCGTGGCTTTTGCCCTGATTGGTCGGGTAGAGCGGGTTGCCCTGAACCTTCTTGGCCCGCCCCTCCATCACGCGCACCAGTATGCCCTCGCAGGAAGGGCAGTTGCGGCATAGGCTGGCGTACCAGTTGTCCTTGCCCCGCACCAAGTCTTCGGGAAGGCTTACCGGACTCTGGACGCTCAATTCGCCCTCGCGGATGCCGAAGCCCTCACAGGCCACGGCGCCCACTGCGCCCAGACCGGCCCAAGCCAGGAAATGTCGCCTAGTTAGTTTCATTGATGCAGATTCTTCGCTTCGCTCAGAATTACAGCCGTCTGCCTGAAGCAGTTATTCAGCCCTGATTATTTATCTCCGGTCATTGGCGCGACAAGGAGCGCCCTTACCCTCTCTCGTGGTAGAGGGGATTCGTTTACCTACTTATGGCAGACTGTGCAGTCGGTCGGCACGTTGTTCGCCCGGTGGCAGTCCAGGCAGGTTCCCATCTTGAGGGACTGCCTGGCCTTGGGCTGCACCTCCTCCATGCTGCCCACGTCGCCGTGGCAGATGGAGCAGGTCTCGGCTATGCCGTAGGGCCGGTTGACTTCATTGCCGTTGATGTCGAACCGTTGGCCTCCCGCGGCTTCGGTGCCCATTTCTCCGGTAAAGTACCGTATGTGCGCCTCGTGGACAAAGCGGACGTGGTCGGGCAGGCGATGCACCCGTTCCCAGTCGATTGGTTCTTCGTCCTCATAATACTGTTGCACTTTGGCGATTTCGGTCTGGGCCTGATCGCTGCGTCCGCTGACGTCCTTATGGCAGAACAGGCACTGCTCCACCGCAGGCACTGTGGCGGCATCGCCCTTCGTAACGTTGCGGTGGCAGAACTCACACTGGATGTTGTTGTCGTTCACGTGGACTGAGTGAGGGAAAGCTACGGGCTGCGCGGAGGCGTTGCCCAAGCCAAAAGGCGGGTTGGAAAACCAGGAAATAAACAACACAACCAGCACGAAACCAATGATGACGGTAAAAATCCCGCCCGCCACCATCAGCGGAATCATTTTGCCTGTGAGTTTCATTGTTGTGCGGAACCATTCATGTTGAGATGCCTATTTGTGAGCTTGTTTGGCTGCCTGGCGCCGGACACTGTCTGCGGGACCGGCGTGATTGCGGCCGGCCGGCCTAGATTAGCAGCCGGTTCCAGAAATTTCTTACGTCAAGAGTCTGATTGATTCCGAGCACCAGGATCACGATGGCCCCAGCAACCACGAGCAGGGCAAAGGCGGTCAGGGGAATCTTCAACTTGGAGGCGCTGGGGGGCAGATGGCCGGTCATCACCGCCGACGGGATGAGAGCATGGGCGGTGAGCATAGTGACAGCAATGATGATTACCAGTGGAAAGTAAATCCAAAACCACTGCAAGAAGAGGTGGATGTTATGCCAGTCGGCGCTGCTTAATGCTTTGGGATCCATGGATAACCGTTCATCTTGAGTTTGCTGAAGGGTTCCAGTCTGCCTGCCAGTCCCTGACAAAACTTGTCCCCGCTTTGGCGGGGATTGCAGGCCCGAATCCCGTTGCAAAGGACGGCGGGCCAAAACCGAGTGAAAAATATCACACACTCTTGGGAGTGTCAAGCAGATTCAGCTTACGATTGCCGGGAACGGGGCCGCGCGCGCCCGAACCGGCTCGCTGCTTTTGCGCCGTAGGACGGGCCGTCCCGCCCTGCGAGCGCAGCCCCGTGATGCGCTGGAACGAGCCATGTTGATGACACGACGCATAGGAGCGCAGCCCCCGTGATGCGCTGGAACGCGCCATGTTGGGAACACGACGCATAGGAGCGCAGCCCCCGTGATGCGCTGGAACGCGCCATGTTGATGACACGACGCATAGGAGCTGCGGGCTATCCATTCCCGTTGTCATCGGCCACAATAGGGAGGACACACAGGTGGTGAGCTTGTTGAACCAGGAGGACTCGCCATGCCGGTTAGGAACGGGCAGCAGTACATCCAGAGACTGAGAGAGAGGCCTCCGGCCCTCTATATGCGGGGCGAGCGGGTTAAGGACGCCACCAATCATCCGGGACTGAGCGGCGGGGTGAAGACGGTGGCGCGGCTTTACGACCTCCAGCACGGCGCGGTGGCGGGGCCGGAGATGACCTACGCCTCGCCCAGCAGCGGAGAGCAGGTGGGGCTGTCGTTCATCACACCGAAAAGCGCCGCAGACTTGGACGCCCGCCGCAAAATGATGCGGCGATGGGCGCAGGTCTCGTGCGGGATGATGGGACGGACGCCGGACTTCCTCAACGTCAGCCTGATGGCGATGGCCGCCGCCGGGGACTATTTCGGGGAGGACAGGCCGGAGTTCAAGCAGAACATCCGCAACTACTACGAGAAGGTGCGCGAGGAAGACCTGGTGCTGACCCATACGCTGGTCAACCTCCAGCGCAACCGGGCGCCGGTCGTGAGCTTGCCGAACGGTTCGACAGGCTCAGGACGGACGGATTCTCTGGCGGATAACACCGACATCGCGCTGTCGGTGGTCAAGGAGACCGACGCGGGCATCGTGGTGCATGGGGCGCGGCTGCTGGCGACCCTGCCCATCTCTGACGAAATCGCAGTGTACCCGGCGCGGTCGCACCGGCTGCCTACGGGGGCGCCGGGGCGGACGTCCTTCGCCTTCGCCCTGCCCTGCGACGCGCCGGGGCTGAAGTTCCTCTGCCGGGAGAGCGTGGACCTGGGGCGCTCGCGGTTCGACCATCCGCTGGGTTCGCGGTTCGAGGAGATGGACGCCCTGGCCTTCTTCGACAATGTGTTCGTGCCGTGGGAGCGGGTGTTCCTGCTGGGCGACCCGGAACGCTGCAACAATATGTCGCGGCGGACGCATCAATACCTGCATTCGGGGCATCAGGTGGTCACCAAGAACGTGGTCAAGCTGGAGTTCATATTGGGGCTGGCCAACCTGATGCAGCAGGTGCTCGGCTCGGGGCAGCAGCCGCAGATGCTCCAGATGACGGCGGAAATCATCGAGGGCCTAGAGACCACCAAGGCGCTGCTGCGGGCGGCGGAGGCCGACGCCGCGCCCGACGAGTGGGGCGTGCTGTGTCCGGCTGAGATGCCGCTGACCGTGGCCCGGCACCTGTTCATCAGGATGTACCCGCGCATGGGCGAGATACTGCAACTGATGGGATCCAGCAGCCTGATGGCCCTGCCGACAGAGGCCGACCTCAAGGGGCCGCTGGCCGGGGAACTGGCGAACTACCTAGACACCGACACGGCCACCGCGGAGGACCGGGTGCGGTTGTTCCGGCTGGCTTGGGATACTTGTTGCAGCGCCTTCGGCTCGCGGCAGATTCTCTACGAGCGCTTCTTCCAAGGGGACGTGAACCGCAACGTGGTGCTGCTCAACAGCCTTTACGACAAGGAACCGGCGACGGCGTTCGTGAGGGAGTTCCTGGACGGGGAGTAACCGGAGATAGAGAGCTGGTAGAGAACAGTAGCAGGGGCGCACAGCCGTGCGCCCCTGCGTGTTTCCAAGTTTGCGTGTTCCCAGTGGTTAATCAGCCGTCGCCGTCGCCGCCTGCGGGCGCCGGGGCAGCATACGGCGGGGGCGCAACGTGGCGCGCGGGTTGCTGGCGCGCCTCGTCGGGCAGTTCGTTCTCCCAGTCAGGTATCAGCACGTTCGAGTTGCTGTCCAGCAGGGCGATTACCAGCACGCCGCCGAGGCTGAAGGCCATGGACAGGCCGAGGATGGCAGCGTAGGAGCCGGTGGCGTAAAGCACCAAGCCAGCCAGGGAGGTGGCGACGAAGTGGCCCATCAGCGCGCCGGTGGTCTGCCAGCCGTAGACTGTGCCCATCGGCCCGTCGCCGTAATACTGGCGGTTGATGATGAGATAGCCCGTCCACTCGCCGCCGAAGCCTATTCCGAAGGTGACTGCGAACAGATAGAAGACCCATACATCCTGAGCCCAGAACAGGATGAGCACGGTGAGGCCCTGGATGGTGAGGCTCAAGGCCATCATGCGGCGGGTGCCATAGATTTCGGCCAGCACGGGAGTGACAAACCGGGAGATGATGCTCACCAGGGATATGACGGCCAGGATAAACCCTGCCGAAACCAGGCTGGAGAATACTCCCCGTTCCAGGGCGAGCAGTGCGACGTATATGATGATGATGCCGTGTCCGGCGCAGCCCATGCCGTGAATCAGGGGGAGGTTCCAGAAGGGCTTGGTGCGGCGGATGTGCTGGTTGAAGACCTTGATGCGCAACTGCTCCAGCCCCTTTCCAAGGCGCGCGCTTGTCGCCTCTCCGGGCCGGGTCCCGTAGGGCTCGATGCCCAAATCGGAAGGTCGGTTGCGCATCAGCGGCACCAGGCAGAGCATGGCGATGCCGCCAGTCAGGCCGATGATGAGGAAAGTATTCTGCCAATTCAGGGTCTCGATGAGATAACCGGCAAGGGGGGCGAAGGCCGCAGTGCCGATGCCGCCCGCGGCCCACAGGATGCCGATTCCCAACCCCAGGCGGCGGCGGAACCAGCCGCTCACCGAGGCCATCAGCGGCACCATCCCCAGCGATTGGGTCAGCGAGAGCAACACGCCAAAGAACAGGAAGAAGTGCCAGACTTCGCTGATTTGGCTCAGTAGAATCATACTGATCAGATACATCACAGCCGCCGCCGCGAGCATGATGCGCGAGCCGAAGCGGTCGCCCAGCCAGCCGGTGAAGGGGGCGTAGATTGCTCCGAATCCGTAATAGGCGGCGATGCCCAGGCCAATGAGGCTTTTATTCCACCCAAAGTCGCCTTCGGGGTCGGACAGCGGCGGCACCATGATGCCGGCAGCCATACTGATGGAGCTGGCGAAAATCTGCACCGTTGCCAGGATGGCGATTACGATCCAGCTATAGTGAAAGGGGAGCCGCGCCGCCAAACCTCTGGCCTGGGACGCGGCATGAGGAACTTCCTCGGACGGGACTCCTGGGCGCCTTCTCAACATATCTTTCCGTTCAGGGGCGGCCCCGGCAGCAACCCATGATGGGCTGAACGCCGGTTCGCAGCAGGATGGGCGCCTCATTATAACCCCAACCAGAGATTCCTGCTGACGGGACTATGCCGGCCCAAAGCAATCGCGTCCTCCCTCTCCCTCAAGGGAGGGGAGACACCCCCCTGATAGTGAAATGCCCCTGGAAAGCAACAGCAATCTTGTGTTAATCCCGGCCCAATCCCGAAAGGATGTCGTTATAGTAAGAGATTGATGGTAAATTGGCGCCACCAAGGTAGCGGGGTTTAATGCAGCGATTCAGACGTGCGGAAATGGGCCCCCTGGAAACGGAATTCGCCTTCCAGAAATCGGTTCTGTATCACGACGATTGTATTGCCTGGGTCGAGCGGCAGCCGGAATGCTCCATTCAGGCCGTAGTCACCGATCCACCCTATGGCCTTTACGAATACACGGAAGAGCAGCAAACGAAACTGCGGGCCGGTAAAGGGGGAGTCTGGCGAATCCCGCCTTCGTTCGATGGCAACGCCCGGTCTCCGCTGCCCCGGTTCACCACGCTGGACAAGCAACAACTGGTGGAAATCGGCGACTTCTTTTCTGTGTGGGCCAATGTGTTGCTGCCGGTTTTGACGCCCGGCGCTAATGTGATAGTGGCTTCCAACCCCTTGGTATCTCATATTGTCGCAACGGCTCTGGCGCAATCGGGGCTGGAGCGGCGAGGCGAAATCATCCGCTTGACCATGACCATGCGAGGCGGCGATCGGCCCAAGGGCGCGCATGAAGAGTTTAGGGAAGTAAGCGTGATGCCCAGGTCAATGTGGGAGCCGTGGCTGGTCTTTAGGAAGCCATTGGAGGGGCGGGTTCAGGATAACTTGAGGAAGTGGGGAACTGGCGGTTTCCGGCGTCCCAAGCCGGATAAGCCCTTCGGCGATGTAATACCTTCAGTTCCCACCCGGTCACCGGAAAGGGAGCTTGCGCCGCACCCCAGCCTAAAGCCTCAAGCTTTTCTGCGGCAGGTAGTTCGAGGGGTTCTGCCGCTTGGCGAGGGCGTGATTCTCGATCCGTTTGCCGGGTCGGGTTCAACTCTCGCCGCCGCCAACGCCGTCGGTTACAGCAGCACAGGAATTGAAAAGGACCGTAGTTACTTTCTGCTGGGAAGAGAGGCGATTCCGAAGCTGACCCGGTTCGTCGCTAATGGGGTGGGCGAAGGCGATACACCCAGTTTTCTCGAAGTTTTCTGATTCCGTCGCGGTGCAGCGTGGCGGTTCTGGTTCCGAGCTCCCCACGCGGATTCCGGCGAAAATCATCTAGCGTTACTTGCCCCAGATAGACTTCGGTGGGCGTTGTCAACTCCATAGACAAACACGCACATCCACTGATTTCTAGCCCCGTGAGTGTCCACCGCCCCACCCCGGTTGCGCGTCGTCTTGACTTCGATTCCCTGTTCTCCCGACCTGACTGAATTATTTGGATACACTCCCTGCAATACCAAGTCGGGATGTCCATTGAAATACTGGTTCTCCACCAGCGTTCGGGAGTGCCGGGCCAAGCTGGATGTGAGCATATCCGACAGTACGCCCGACATTATTGCCGGGCGCAGCATATCGTCCAGCCGCTGGAGTCCCCTGGCCGTCAGGTGTTCGTTCACGTCGAAGAAGAAATCGTAGACGTCGGTTAACGCCAGGCTGAAATCGTCAACCCGCAACTGATAGGGGAGTTCCAATTCATAATTGAAGCCATCCGGGTTGACGGCATTCCTAACTATTGGCATGGCCCGAAGTCCAGGTTATTCAATATATGACGGCAACGCGAACGGCCCAGTGAAGTGCACCAACCCCGCCGCGCGCTAACTGGCGACTGCGGCGGCCTCCAGCACGTTCTCGACCACCTTGACCTCGATCTTGGCGATGTGGCTGGTGGGCTTGTCGGCTAGGGCTTTGCGCTCGTCGGAAGCGAAGTAGGCTGCTTCCTTATCCGCGATTTCCTCGGCGCTGTTGAAGTTGCGAACCCAGATGAATTCGTTGCGGTCTGCATTGACCCAAGTGGCGGAAATGGGCATCCCGATTTTGTCGTGAATCGGCCGGATTTCCTCGTCGAACACCTTGAGCCACGAGTCCATCATGCCCCGGTTAATGGTGTAAGTCCGCAGTTGAGCAACCATTTCTCGTCCTCTCAATTTGCAATTTGGAAAATCGTCTTCGTGCTTCGGGTGGCGTTTGGTTACGCCACCGCGTACCGCCGCAGCGCGTCCTGGTCGAAGGCCAGACCCAAGCCGGGTTTGTCGGGAACCTCCAGGCAGCCGTCTACGAAGCTGGGGGTTTCTTCCCAGAGGAGCAGCGACCAAGGCATATACTCCACCGTCAGGCCGTTGGGGATGGAGGCCATCAGTTGGATGTGTACCTCCGGCACCAAATGGCTGACTACCGGCAGGTTGAACGCCTCGGCCATCGCCGCCACCTTGCGCCAAGGGGTGATGCCGCCTACACGCAGCAAATCAATCATTACGATGTCCACCGAGCGGTTTTCAATCATCTGGCGGAAGGGATTGACGCCGTAGACGTACTCGCCCGCCGCGATGGGGGTGTAGAGCGCGTCGGCCACCTTGGCCATTCCCTGATAGTCGTCGTGGGCCACCACGTCCTCCAGCCAGAAGAGGTGATAGTCCTCGACGCGGCGGCCCACGTCTATGGCGCGGTTGACGCTCCACAACTGATTGATGTCGCACATCAGGTCAATGTCGTCGCCCACAGCGTCGCGCAGGGTTCGGATGCGGTTCACCTCGCGGTTGGCCGACGCCTCGGCGCCCATCTGGGTCTTCATCTGGCGGAAACCCTTCTCCACCAGCATCGGGCCGATTTCGGCCAGCCGCTCGACGTTGACCGGACGCATCAGCGCGCCGCTGGCATAGGTGGGTACGCGCCGACGGTAGCCGCCCAGCAGCGACGCCACCGACTGCCCCAGCGCCTTGCCCTTGATGTCCCACAGCGCCATGTCCACCGCGGCCAGGGCCATTGTGACCAGCCCGCCGGGGCCGGCGCCGGAGGTTGCCTCCTTGAGCCGCTCCACGATGCCCTCGATGTCCATCGGGTCTTCCCCGACGGTCATCTCGGCCAGCGCGTCAACCGAGGTCCGAAGCGCATTCGCCACCGGACTGGCCGTGAGCGCGGGAACGAAGGTCAGGCCGACTCCCTCAACGCCCTCGTCGGTGGTCATTTCCAGCGTGACGAAGGCCCGCTGCCGCCCGGTGTCGGGCAGGCTGTTGGCCAGAGGGTCATCGGCGGGAGTGTGCAGGAGGCGAGTCTGAAAACCGGCAATCTTCATAGCGGCGCAACCCCAAATCGGCATCTAGGAATCCGGCCCCATTCTATCACAGCAGGCACTATTCCATAGGGATTGACGGGCCGTTCACCGTAGAGGTATACTATATTGGCTTTAGTATATGGGGTTTAGTACGAGGAGAGGGCATGAGCGGAATGGAGAGCGAGGAGTATTGGGAGAATTTGGTGAAGAGGAGCCTTTGCCGCTTCTTGCTCCTGTCCCAGCTTGCCAAGGGGCCGCTCCACGGCTACGGCGTCAACCGGGCCATCAAGGAAGCCTGCCAGGGGTGCTGCGAACCGACCGAGGCGATGGTGTACTCGACTATGAAAGAGCTCCAGGACCACGGGTACGTTGAGGGCCGGATGGAGGAACATCAGGGCCGCCGCCGCCGCGTCTGCTGGCTGACTCCGGCGGGCGAGGAAGCCTTTCAGTCCGCCGCCAGAGTGTGGGAGCGGATGCTGCCAGCGGTGCAGGACTGCGTGGCCCAAGCCCTTTCCGCCGCCCCGTCCGAGGTCAGAGGCTAGAAGGGCAGTACCCTCGCGGATGAGGGGAAGGCTAATCCCAACAGAGACATTGAACAAATTAGGAGGCAAGTCAATGGTCACCAATCAGAACGAAATAAAAGAACTGGTCCGGGAACGCTACGGAGCGCGGGCGCAGCGGGTTATCGAACTCAGCCCGGTCGTGGAGCATAGCGGGGAAGAACACGCCGACGGATGCGGCTGCGAGGCCACCACCGCCGGCTGCTGCGGCCCGGAGGACCTGGAACACGCCATGCGGCTGTACTCCGAGGGCCAGTTGGCCGGGCTGCCCGCCGAGTCCCTAGCCGCCTCCGCCGGCTGCGGCAACCCCACGGCCCTGGCCGGCCTCCGGCCCGGCGAGCGGGTGCTGGACCTAGGTTCCGGCGGCGGCATAGACTGCTTCCTGGCGGCGCAGCAGGTGGGCGAGAGCGGGCGCGTCACCGGCCTGGATATGACCCCGGCCATGCTGGAACTGGCCCGCAAGAACCAGGCCAGCCTCGGCCTGACCAATGTCGAGTTCGTTCAGGGCGAGATGGAGGCCATGCCTCTGCCCAGCGACTCCTACGACGTAATCATCTCCAACTGCGTCGTCTGCCTCTCCCCGGACAAGGATGCCGTGTTCAGCGAGGGCTTCCGGGTGCTGGCCCCCGGCGGGCGCATCCATCTGTCCGACGTGCTGGCCCTGACGCCCGACGGCCCGGCGGTCACCGACGCCGCCTCGTGGGTCGCCTGCGCTGCCGGCGCGGAATACCATGAGGTCTACATAGACCGCCTGCGCCGCGCCGGTTTCGAGGGCATCGAAATCAACGGCGAAGGGGTCGAGTTCTGGGACGACTCGGAACGGGCCACCTACACCAACACCGCCAGCTTCAAGGTAACGGCGCGCAAACCCGCGTAGTCATTCCCGTAAATTGGGCCCGTAAATTGGGCCCGTCAATTGGGCGCGCCGCCACTGCCCTGTCGTCAGTAATACTTGATCGTCTTGAATGCCTCGGCGTATTTGAGACCCACCTTGGCGGCGGTGGCGGCGCGGCCCATGGGGAAGTACTTGTCGGCGTCCTCCGGGCCCACCTGGGACTTGTGGGCTTTTAGCGCGGCGATGGCGGTGTCCATGTGGCCGTCCACGTCCACGAAGTAGTCTGACCCCGCTAATCCGCCGACAATCCAGACCTCGCGCACCTTGTGGGGTTCCAGACCCTCCTCCAGCAGTTCAGGGAAGGTCAGGCGGTCGCGGGCCGTGGGGAACACGGCGGCCAGGGCGGCCTCGCCGGTTGCCAGGTGGTCGGGATGGCTGCCGTAATACCGGCTGTCAATGTCGCGCGTAGGCGGCTCGGTGATGACCACATCGGGCCGGAAGCGGCGTATCTCGCGGGCCAGGTCCTTGCGCAGTTGCAGCGTCGGCTCCAGATAAGAGTCGGGGTAACCCAGAAACACCACATCTTTCAGGCCCAGCACTCGCCCGGATTCTTTCTGCTCCGCCGCGCGTATTTGCGCCAGCCTCTCGCCGGTCATCTCCGGGTCGTCGCTGCCCTTCGAGCCGTCGGTGCATAGCACAAACACCACCTCCCAGCCCTCGGCGCACAGTTTCGCCACCGTTGCGGCGCAAGTCCACTCCGCATCGTCCGGGTGGGCCATAATGACCATTGCCCGGCTGTACGGCTCTTCCTTTTCCGAGTCCGCCATGTATCCTTCCTTAACTTGTACTTGAATTGTGTATGGGAAACCACAAAACAGGTTAACCTAACCAGCGGCGGGTTGCCACCGGCAGTTGTCATCGGCGGCAGGCAGTGGTAGCTTTTGCCCGCCGGACTGGTTGCTGAAACCCAGCGCCGGACACGATGCCAAAGTCCGCCCGCCCCGCGAGGGAACGTTTGATAGGCCACGCGGTTAGTGGCCCGGACTCGGGCGTAGAGTGAGTAGGGAGCGTATGCCCAGGCTGTGGGCACAGACCGTTGATTTCGAGACCGTCGCCGTGGGCGACACCCTGCCCGTCCTCATCAAGTGGGAGACGGAAGAGACCATCGGCCGTTACGCTGCCTTGCAGGGCGATGATGCGGACGACGACGTGGCCCCGGAAAGCCTGCCGGAGCAGACTCTCACCGCCTACGTCGTCGAACTCTTGAGCAAAGGGTTTCCGCCCGAAAGCCTGGACGCTGAGGGCGCCAGTCTGGACGTGGAACATCTGCAACCGGTCCGCGCCAACGACACCATCAGCCTCTCCGGCCGGGTGGTGGACAAGCGATCGGCGGACGGGTTGCGTCTGGTGGAGTGCGCCGTCGGGGTGGAAAACGATCGCGGCGAACCCGTGGCCCGCGCCCGCGCCGTCGTCAGCCTGTAACCGGGTCTATGCCTCTTCCAGTATCACCGGGTTGGACAGCACGCCGATGCCCGGTATTTCCACTTCCACCAGATCGCCGTCCTTCAGCGCGATAGTGACGCCGGTGGAGCCGGAAAAGATGAGGTCGCCGGGTTGCAGAGTGACTTGCTGACTGATATAGCTGACGATTTCAGCAAAGGTGAACAGCATTTCCTCGGTGTGCCCGTGCTGAACCTCCTCGCCGTTTAGCCGCACAATCATTTCCAGCGCCTGCGGGTTAATGTCGGTCTCGATCCACGGGCCGACCGGAGCGAAAGTGTCCGAGCCCTTGGCCCGCCAGAAGGTCCAGTCGTCCTTCTGCCAAGCCCGCTCCGAGACGTCGTTGCCGCAGGTGTAACCGAAGATGTAGCTGCCGGCCTCCTGGGGGCTGACCCGGCGGCAGGCTTTGCCGATGACCGCCACCGCCTCGCCTTCGTAGTGGACCTCGCCGGCGGTATCATGGGGCAGGACGATGTTCTCGCCGGTGGCGGTAAGGGAGTTGCGGGCCTTAATCCACGGTTCCGGGTGTTCCGGCAGGTGGGGGTCTTCGTCGCCCAGCACCCCGGCGGCAAACTCCAAATGGTTGGCGAAATTCAGCCCGGGCGCCCAAATCTCGGCGGGGTCGGTAGGCGCCAGCAGTTGCACGTCGGCCATCTTGCGCCGCTCGCCGTCTGCTTTGAACTCGGAAAAAATATCGCCCTCGATTTCGACGATATCATCGCCCTCAACCACCCCGTGGGCCGTATGGCCGTTTTGGCGGAACCTTGCTATTTTCATACAGGTCTCCTCGCAACAGATTCGGCAAAGGTTATTCCAGCCGTTCAATACCGGGAATGGCGTCAAAGCCGGTGTCATAGCTGAGGATACGGCTAATTCCCGCCTGCCGCATCACGGCCACGTGCAGAGCGTCCCGCGCGGAAAGGCCGCCCACCGGGCGGATGAGGTCTCTGGCTATGTTGATTTCCGGCATACCGTAGGATAGAACGTCTGCAACTATTTCATCCAAACTGGCAAACGCCGCATCTATAGCTTCGAGTCGGCGAATCGCGGAGTAGCGATGAAGTATCTCCTGATAAACCTCTACGTCAGTAACGAATTGTTCGCCATCTTGCGACAGGCGCGCTAATGATTGCAAGGCGCGGTCCCTGTTAGGGTGCGGGGAGCCGACCAAATACATCGGCACGTTGGAGTCAACGAAAATCACTGGATGCGACGCCCTGCTTCTATTTCCTGAAGCATTTGTTCGATGTCTGCTGTCGGGAAATTAAGTTGTGACGTCTCCTTGATGACTTTCTCTATACGCCTTACCCTTGCATGGTAATCGGATCTTGCCAGGCGCACCGTTTCCTCAATCCATTGCTCAACAGTCATATTGCGCCTACCGGCAATGCGCTCGATATCCGCGAATTCATCGTCTTCCAAGGTTATCTGGCAACGCTTTGCTTCGCCGCTCATTCTTCCCCCGTTTTGGCCAAGCCTCGCAAATGGTTTGATCTTCAAAGTATTATATCCGGCGGGTAGCAGCCGGTAAACGCCGGTGCGCCTGGCGGGAGGCCATACGCAGGCCTGCATCCCCGCCCCAATCTGGTATACAATACGCCCCGATACGGCCCCCGCGTGCGGGTCGCCTTTGCTAAGGAGCGATTGTGAAGCTGGGATTCTTCGTAACCAACCAGTACCTCCCCGGCGAGTCTATGGCACAGAAGATTCAGGACAGCGTGGAGCAGGTGGCGGCGGCCCGCGAGGCAGGGTTCAGCCTTATAGCCACCGGCCAGCACTACCTGGCCGCGCCCTACCAGATGAGCACGGTGTTCCCGTTGCTGTCGCGGCTGGCCGCCGAGTCCGGCGATATGCAGGTAGCCGCCACCGTCCTGCTGCTGCCGCTGCATAGCCCGGTGGAGTTGGCCGAGAGTATCGCCACCCTCGACTGTATCACCGGCGGGAGGTTCGTGTTCGGCATCGGCTTGGGGTACCGCGATGAGGAGTACACCGCCTTTGGGGTGAAGCGAGAAGAACGGGTCGGGCGGATGAACGAGTCGCTGGAAATCATCAAGCGCCTGTGGACCGAAGACGAACTGGAGTACGAGGGCAAGTTCTACACGATTCCCAAAACCCAACTCGCCACTCGCCCGGTTCAGCAACCCCATCCGCCCATCTGGGTCGCCGCCAACAATGACGTGGCCATCCGCCGCGCCGCCCGCTGGGGCTACCCCTGGCTCATCAACCCCCATGCCACCGTGTCGATGGTGACCGACCAGTGGACGCGCTACACCGAGGCCCTGGAGTACTATGACAACCCCGTGCCCGACGACCTGCCCATGATGCGCGAGATGTACGTGGCCGCCGACCGCGAGACTGCCTACATCGAGAGCCAGCCCTACCTTGAGGGCAAGTACGCCGCTTACGCCGCCTGGGGGCAAGACAAGGCACTGCCAGGTGAGGAGTCGTTTACCATTCCTTATCAAGACTTGGCAAGGGACCGTTTCCTGCTGGGTTCGCCTGACGACGTGGTGGCGGAACTGAAACGGTACTCCGATGAGCTGGGCGTCAACATGATGATTTTCCGTATGCAGTGGCCTGGTATGCCCCAGGAGCAGGTGTTGCGGCAAATCGAGTTGTTGGGCCGCGAGGTCATCCCCCAAGTGGCGGATTTCTAGTCCCGGCGCAACAGGCAGCGCGTGTTATTATCAACCGGCAATCCGTATCCGGCCCAAGCCGGAGGCCCGCAATGATAACGGCAACTATCAAAATGCTTCCCTACAACCGGGGAGCGGACATTGACTGGGGCAGTCTGGAATACGACCCGGACCAGCTCAAGACGCGCGATATGCTTCAAGATCCGGTGCTTCAGGAAATTGGCCACATACTGTCTTCCCGCTTCACCGGCTTCAGTGGACGAAGCGCCAGCTTGTTCAGCGCCGGCACAATCATCTGCTACAACCCCAACGACCTGAACGTTCGAGTGCAGCCGGACTACTACGTGGCATTCGGCGTTGACGAGGACTCAATCCGCCGCCGCCGTCTCTACCTCCCGTGGGAAGCAGGCAAGCCCCCCGACTTCGCCCTGGAAATCGCATCGGACACCACTTACAGGAACGACCTCTATCGCAAGCCGGCAATCTACACCCAAATCGGCATCACTGAGTACTGGCGGTTCGACCCCACCGGCGGCAGTTTGTACGGCAAGCCCCTGGAAGGACTCCGGCTGTCCGATGGCGTCTACCAGCCCATTCCGTTGACTACCGAACCCGACGGCGTCCTGAAAGGGTGCAGCGCGGCGCTGGAGTTGAGCCTGTGCTGGGTTGAGGAAGACAACCGGCTGGTATTCTACGACCCGGCAACCGGCAATTACCTGAGAAATCTCCCACAAGAGCAGGCAGACCTCGAGTCGGAGCGTAGGGTAAGAGAAGCCGACCAGGCTAGAATCCGTCAGCTTGAAGAGCAGCTACGCCGCCTGCAATCAGAACACTGATTCTCTGCGCTGCCCCACGTATCCTTGAGAAGGTGAATAGAGTTGGTTCCTCCTGGCGACATCGGCCCCATTCCGATTTGGGTTGGCGTTTACGTTCTTATGGCGTTGGCGGCAGCCGCCGGCGGCTACGCAATCTACCAACGGGTGTTCCGCCTGGTCTTGCAGGGTAGGGCCGAGGCCCGCTTTGACCGGCCTTTGGAGCGGCTTTCCGGCGCTATGGCAATCGTGCTGGGGCAGAAGAAGGTGCTGCAACGGGTCCCGTTCGGCGACTGGGCAGGGCTGGGCCATGCCGCTATATTCTGGGGCTTCCTGACCTTCATGCTGTCCTACGCCATCTTCATCTTTGGCGCGGCGGCGTGGAGTCATTTCCCGGAGTGGCTGCTGACCGAGACCGGCGCGATGGTGTACAGCAGCTACCTGGACATCTTGGCCGCCGTCCTGCTGGCGGTGTTGATCTGGGCTGCCGCCCGCCGGTGGCTGGTAAGGCCCCGGCGGCTCAGCTTCGACCTTACCCGCAACCCGGACGCCATCATCATCGTCGGAATGATTGCCGGGCTGATGGCCTCCACCCTGCTGACGCACAGCTTTTACGTCGCTCAGGGCGGAACCGGGCCGGAGGCCGAAGTTATCATCGGCGGCGCGCTGGGACGGCTGTTCGTGGACTGGGGCATCAGCGAGTCCGCCGCCAACGTCTTGCAGGGCGTGTTCTGGTGGACGCACTTCGCCATCATCCTGTTCTTCACGGTATACATCCCCTTCTCCAAGCACATGCACATGGTGGCGACGCCGCTCAACGCCTACTTCCGCTCGCTGGAACCGCGGGGCGCGCTCCCGGCCATGGACCTGGAAAACGCCGAACGGTTCGGGGCATCTCGGGTGCAGGACTTCACCTGGAAGCAGCTACTGGACGGCTATTCCTGCGCCGTCTGCGGGCGCTGCTCCGACGTATGCCCGGCCAACATTACCGGCAAACTGCTTTCGCCGATGCACATCGTCGAGAACCTGAAAGACCACATGGTCAGCATCGGCCACCAAGGGCCGCGCGACCCGGAACACGTCGAGCCTTTGCCCATCCTGAACAACGCCATTCCCGAGGCTGCCATTTGGGACTGCCTCAACTGCGGCGCCTGTATGGAAGAATGCCCGGTCACGGTGGAGCACGTGCCGACCATCATGGATATGCGCCGCTACCTGGTGCTGGAGGAATCCAAAGCGCCTGAAACCGCCATGAACGCCCTCATCAGCCTCGAACAGCGGGGCCACCCCTGGCGAGGCACCCAGTTCGGCCGCACCGATTGGGCGCAGGGGCTGGACGTTCCGACGCTGGCGGAAAATCCCGGCGCCGAGATTCTTTTCTGGGTGGGCTGCACTCCGGCCTTGGAGCAGCGCAGTCAAGCCGTGGCCCGCTCAATGGTCAAGGTGCTGAAATCCGCCAAAGTCAATTTCGCCATCCTGGGCGACGAAGAGACCTGCACCGGCGACCCAGCCCGGCGCATGGGTAACGAGTACCTGTTCCAGATAATGGCCGCTCAGAATATCGAGACCCTGAACAGCTACAACGTCAAGAAAGTTGTCACCATTTGTCCTCACTGCTTCAACACGATCAAGAACGAATACCCGCAACTGGGCGGCGATTTTGAGGTCCTGCACTACAGCCAATTCGTTGACGGACTGATACGTGAAGGCAGAATCAAGCCAGTGAAGATGCTGGACGTCACCGTCGCATACCATGACTCCTGCTTCCTGGGACGGCACAACGGGGTGTATGATGAGCCTCGCAACGTGGCCCGCGCCATTCCCGGCCTGAAGCTGGTGGAAATGGGCAGCCGCTGCCGGGAGCGGGGCTTCTGCTGCGGCGCTGGCGGCGGACACATGTGGATCGAAGAAAGCCAGGGCGAGCGGGTCAATCACGTCCGCACCGAGCACTTCCTGGAAACTCAGGCCCAGACTGTTGGCGTTTCCTGCCCCTTCTGCCTCCAGATGATGACCGAGGGCATACAGGCCAAGGGACTGGAAGGCGAGAAGGAATCCAAAGACATTCTGGAGTTGCTGTCGGAGAGCCTGGAACCCTAGCCTCCCCGCACGCTGGGTTTTCTCCTCACCCTAGCCCTTTCCCGAATGGAGAGGGGACAAAGGAGTAAAGAGACGATGCCAATAGACCAAGTAAACATTGTCCGCAAGTGCAGCGTCTGCGCCACGGAAATTGAGACCGTGCAGGTCAAGAAAGACAACATGATGCTTTCGTCGAAGGAGCTGGTCTGGTGTCCCGGCTGCGAAGCAGAGCGCCCGGAGCAGCGCGACATCGCCGGGCGTCTCGATTCCATTCAGCAGGAACAGGACTCGTATCCCCCATCCCAGCTTGCGGTGCCTTTCGGCGCGCCGCCGGTGATCTGACATGGCCGCCCAATCATACGAGTCCGGCGCTAACGAGACCGAAGCCAGCCCTCCGGTGGCGCTAGTGTTGACCGGCAACCTGTTTTTCATACCCCGAATCGAGGCCGCCGCCATGCGCTCCGGTCTTGAGGCAGTCTACGGCAACTCGGCAGCCGGACTGCTGAAGTCCACCGCCGGCCGCGACGTTGCGCTGGCCCTGGTTGACCTTGAGCTGGACGAGTCGGCTTGGGTAGAAGGACTGTCCCTGCTGTCTGCCGCGCTGAAATCAGGCGAAGAAGGCGCGACTGCGTCGCCGGTCATAGCCTACGGCCCGCACGGCGATGCGGAAACGCTGCGGAAGGCGCGGGCGCTAGGGTGCGACGCCGTGCTGAGCAAGCGCGATTTTTCCCAACGGCTGCCCGAACTGCTGGGAACCAGGGGCCAAGCCGTTATCTCCCCATAGGGCCACAGTAAGCAGTTTATGTTATGGGCCTGGGCCGAAAAACGCTTCATTTTCTTCCCTGAACCCGAGATTGCCAATACGCCGGACCAGGCGGGTTTGCGATACGAGGACGTTTACCTTACGTCCTCGGACGGACTGATTTTGCACGGATGGTTTCTGCCCGGGCCCGCTGGCCTTGCGGGCCGGAGAACCCAGACTTGGCTGTGGTTTCACGGCAACGGCGGGAACGTTGGCACTCGTGTGGGCCAACTGGAACGGGCGCATCACGTGTTGGGCGTTCACCAGTTCATCTTCGACTATCGAGGCTATGGGCGCAGCGAAGCCAAACCTACGGAACGCGGCACCTACCTGGACGCCCGCGCCGCTCTGAATTACCTGAAACAGCGGCCCGGAATAGACCCGGAACGCATTGTCTACTTCGGCCACTCGCTGGGCGCGGCGGTAGCCGTCGAGCTGGCCGAGTCGCATCCCCCATGCGGCATGGCCTTGATAGCCCCTTTCTCGTCAGCCCGGGATATGGCGAAGTTCACTCTGTCCATTCCTCTGGCGGGATGGCTGGTGCGCGGTCATTACAACTCGGTGAAGCGCATCCCCAAGGTTCGGACGCCCCTGCTGGTGCTTCATGGAGAGCTGGACGAAATGGTGCCTCACTCCCAGGGCATGAAGCTGTACCAAGCCGCCAACCGCCCCAAGCGGTTTGTAACCCTGCACGGCGCGTCCCACAACAATGTTCAGCATATCGCCGCAGATCAGATGGCCCGCGCCCTGGTGGAGTTCCGCGACGGGCTGGCTACCGGAGACGTGGCTCCCGGTTACACCCCGCTGATGATTTCGCTCTGAACGTCCAGCAACTCCACGTCGAGGCGCGACTCCTCGATGAAGTTGAGCACGGCGGACAGCATGGCGTCGGCGTGTCCCCGGTCGTTGCTCACGCAACAGACGCCCAGAGTGAGCCGCTGCCGCCGGTCGGCATCCTCCACCTCTGCGACTGCCACGTTAAAGCGGTTGCGGATGCGGTCGGTCAGCGACCGGGCAATCTGCCGCTTTTCCTTCAGGCTGGACGCCTCCGGCAGATGCAGCGTCAGCTTGCAAACTCCGATATGCAATCGAGACTCGCTTTCCGGACTGAATGGGCCTCGCCTGCGGCCGTTAGACAGGGGATAATATGGGCCTGCCTGACTCCCATATTGTTGACGGGATTGCAGTGGGCATTATAGATTATACTTCTGGCCTACCCCCCATTGCTTCCTTAACCATGCCACTTGGCTAGGAGACTGGATACTCGATGGTCGGCGACCCCTTCGCCCCCGATGTTTCCCGCGCGGAAGTGCCTGAGGTTGTCGTAAGCAGGCTGCCCCAGTATCTTCGCATCCTCAACCGCCTGATGGAAGACGGCATCATGGTGGTAAGTTCTCAGCAGTTGGGCGAAAAGCTCCAAGTGACGCCGGCCCAGATACGCAAAGACCTCAGCTATTTCGGGCGGTTTGGCAAGCAGGGCCGGGGCTACAGCGTCAACGACCTGCTGGAGCGGCTGCGCCAGATTCTCGGCGTCAACTCATACTGGAACGTCGCCGTGGTTGGCGTGGGCCGGTTGGGGAGGGCCATCGTAAACTACCCCGGCTTCACCCCCGACGGTTTCCACCTAGTGGCGGCCTTTGACATCAACAGCGCCGTTATCGGCGAAGACGTGGGCGGGCTGCAGGTTCACTCCCTGGATGACTTGCGGAAGGTAGTCGCCGAACGAAATATAAGCATCGCCATCGTGGCGGTTCCTGTTTCGAACACCCAAGAGGTAGTTGACCAATTGGTAGCGTGCGGCATCCGCGCCATCCTCAACTACGCCCCCATAACCCCCCATGTCCGGGAAGGCGTGAAGATTCGCAACATCGACCCCGTGCTGTCTCTCCAGTCCATGACCTACTACATCAACGGCTCCAACGACGACTGACCGCCACAAAACACCCCCTCCCTTTACGGGAGGGGGTGTTTTGTGGCCCTGATTCGCAGATTCGCGGCTCGCCATGGATTCCTTACCCGGATGAACTGCTGACGGTCGGCGGCAACTGTCCGCCACCGGCCCTGGCGCGGCGGCGGCGCACGGTGTCGAGACGCGCCTGAGCGCGACGGAGCGACGACATAGCGCGTTCCAGTTGCACCTCAGTCGGCTGGCCGACAATGCGCTCTTGGGCGCGGCGCATCGCCTCCTGAGCCCGGGCCTCGTTGATTTCCTCGGAATGCTCGCAGGCGTCGGCCAGGATAGTGACCCGGTTGGCCAGCACTTCCATGAACCCGCCGGTAACCGCGAAATAGGTGTCCGCCCCGTTCTTGCGGATGGTCAGTTCACCGGGTTGCAGTATAGTCATCAGTGGGGCGTGGCGTGGCAGGATGCCCAACTGCCCGTCAATGCCCGGGGCAATGAGCATATCCACTTCTTCCCCATAGACCTGCCGCTCGGCAGTGGTGATTTCCAGCAGCATCGGCATGGCGGCCTACCCCTGCGCGCGGATTGACTCGGCTTTTTCGAGGGCTTCGTCTATCGTCCCCACCATGTAGAAAGCCTGCTCGGGCAGGTCGTCGTGCTTGCCTTCCAGGATTTCCGAGAAGCCCCGGACGGTTTCCCGCACCGGGACATACTTGCCCGGCTGGCTGGTGAAGGTCTCGGCAACGAAGAAGGGCTGGGTCAGGAACCGCTGGATCTTGCGCGCCCGGAACACCGTCATCTTGTCTTCCTCGGAAAGTTCTTCGATGCCGAGGATAGCGATGATGTCCTGCAACTCGCGGTAGCGCTGAAGAACCTGCTGTACGCCCCGGGCCAGCCGGTAGTGCTCCTCGCCAACGATGCGCGGCTCCAGGATGCGGGAGTAGCTTGACAGCGGGTCCACCGCCGGATACAGGGCCTGGGCCGCCAGCGACCGCTCCAGCGACACCACCCCGTCCAAGTGACCGAAGGTGGTCACGATGCCAGGGTCGGTGTAGTCGTCTGCAGGCACGTAGATGGCCTGGAACGACGTAATTGAGCCGCTGCGGGTGGAGGTGATGCGCTCTTGCAGCGCCCCCATCTCGGTGCTCAGCGTGGGCTGGTAGCCCACCGCCGACGGCATCCGGCCCAGCAGCGCCGAAACTTCCATACCGGCCAGAATGTAGCGGTAGATGTTGTCCACGAACAGTAGAACGTCTTGGTTCTGCTCGTCGCGGAAATACTCGCTCATGGTCAGGCCGGTCAGTCCGATGCGCGCGCGAACGCCGGGGGATTCGTTCATTTGCCCAAAGACCAGCACGGTACTGGACAGCACGCCTGAGTCCTGCATTTCGTGCCAGAGGTCGTTGCCCTCGCGGGAACGTTCGCCGACCCCGGCGAAGACCGACACGCCCTGATGCACCGCGCCGATGTTGCGGATTAGTTCCTGAATGATGACCGTCTTGCCGACCCCGGCTCCGCCGTAGGCCCCGATTTTGCCGCCCTTCATAAACGGCGTAATCAGGTCGAAGACCTTGATGCCGGTTTCCAGAATCTCGATGCCGGGACTCTGGTCGTCGAAGGCAGGCGGATCGCGATGGATGGGCCAGCGCTGAGAGGTCTCCACCGGCCCCAGGTTATCGAGGGGCGTGCCGGTGACGTCAAACAGGCGGCCCAGAGTCTCCGGCCCCACCGGCACGGTCACCCGCTCCCCGCTGTCTATCGCCTGAACGCCGCGGGCCAAACCCTCGGTAGCGCCCAAGGCCAAGCAGCGCACCCAGTTGTTGCCGATGTGCTGCTGCACTTCCAGCACCAGCCGCTCGCCGTTGTTGTCCACCTCCACGGCGTCGAAGAGGTTGGGCAACTCATCGGCGGGAAACTCGATATCAACGACGGTTCCAATTACCTGTACGATTCTGCCGGTAGCCATCTTACTCTCCTGAAGCCGGATAGACGCCTAGACGCTAGGCTCTCATATTCAGATACAGGGCGCGGGGGTCAATGGCAATCTCCTCATTGTCGAGGTCAAGGCTGATTTTCCACCGCTGCATCATGTCCGCCCCGATGATAAGCTCCTCAGCCAGATCATCCACAACGAAGAAGTGGTACATCAGCGGGGACCCGTCCACATCAATGTCCAGATTGATGGTTTGGTCCACGGTGAACCCTTCCCGCACGTCGGCCAGAATAAACTGCATGGGCCGGGGGGTGCCGACGATGTCCCCCAAGGGTTCCGCGATGTCCCGCCGGACGAAAGAGGCACCCGATCCGGTGTCGTACAAGACCCGCACCGTGTCGTTGCTGCGATTTCCGGTAACGGTGTACTCTTTGACAATAATTCCCATTTCTACCCCTCCAGCAGTGCCATGCCGCCCATCAGATCCAGCAGTTCGTTGGTGATGCTTTCCTGGCGCAGCTTGTTCATCACCAGGGTGAGGTCTTCGCTGAGCTGCTTGGCGTTGTCGGTGGCGTTTCGCATGGCGACCATTCGGGCCGACTGCTCGCTGGCGATGGACTCCAGCAAGGCATGGTAGACCTGCATCTCCACAAAGCGGGGCAGCAGGCTCTGAAGCACAATCAAGTTGTCTGGCTCGTAGATATAGCCTACGCGCTCGGAGCCGGTCAGTTCCGAGGGCGTTACGGGCAGCAGCCGCTCCACCACTGGCGTCTGCGACAGCGTCGAGTTGAAGCGGGTGTAGGCCACGTAGACCTCATCGGCAGTGCCTTCGGCGTAGGCGTCGATGAGGATGTGAGAAATGGCGATTGTATCCAGCAGGTCCGGAGTCTCCCCCAAGTCGGTGAATACGGCCCGCAGATCCCGCCCGGCCCGCACCATGAAGTCCCGCCCCTTGCGTCCCACGGCGATGGCCTGCACCGGGACTTCCTGCTCTAGCATGAACTGGCCCACGCGGCGGTTGAGGTTGGCGTGCATCCCGCCGCAAAGTCCCCGGTCAGGGCTGATGACCAGCACGGCAATGCGCTCCACGGGCCGCACCTGAAGCAATGGCTGAGAGGAGGATACATCGTCGGAGGGCTGGGCCGCCAAGTGAGCGATAACGTCCTGAATCTTCTCGGAGTAGGGCCGCCCCTGCAGAACCGAGTTCTGGGCGCGGCGCATTTTGGACGCGGCAATCAGCGACATGGCGTTGGTCACCTTGCCGGTGTTGTCCACGCTGCGGATGCGTCGTCGTATGTCTCTTACACTGGGCATATTCTCAAATGACCGGGCAGGATTGGATCGGCGTCTGGGCCAAGGCCGCCCAGCGCATTGCTACGCGCCGAAGGTGGACTTGTAGTCCGCGATGACCTGGTTCAGCTTCGCCTCGGTTTCGTCGGTGATGTCATTGGTCTCCAGGATGCTTTCCAAGATGTCGGGATGGCTTCCGGACACGTGGCGGAGCAGGCCCTGCTCGAACTCGGCGGAGCGCTCCAGTGGCACGTCTCCCATTGACCCGGAGTTGACTGCGAATAGAATGACCACTTCCTGGTCCAGCGACAGCGGCGCGTATTGGGCTTGCTTCAGCACCTCGGTCGCCAACTGGCCCCGTGCCAGTTGCGCCCGGGTGGCGGCGTCCAGATCGGCGGTTCCGAACTGGGCAAAGGTCGCCAGCTCGCGGTACTGGGCCAGGTCCAGGCGCAACCGTCCCGCCACCTTGCGGATGGCCCGCGTCTGGGCCGCGCCGCCCACACGCGACACCGACAGGCCCACGTTTACGGCGGGGCGGATGCCGGAGTTGAACAGTTCCGGCTCTAGGTAGATTTGCCCATCGGTGATGGAAATCACGTTGGTGGGAATGTAGGCCGACACGTCACCGGCCTGCGTCTCGATGATCGGCAGGGCGGTTATGGAGCCGCCGCCGTGTTCCTCGTCCAAGCGGGCCGACCGTTCCAGCAAACGGCTGTGCAGGTAGAAGACGTCGCCAGGGTAGGCTTCGCGCCCGGCGGGGCGGCGCAGCAGGAGCGACATCTGCCGGTAAGCCCAGGCGTGCTTGGTCAGGTCGTCGTAGACGATCAGCACGTCCTTGCCTTCGTCCATGAACTGCTCGGCCATGGCGCAGCCGGCGTAGGGGGCCAGATATTGCAGCGGGGCGGAGTCGGAAGCGCCGGCGGTGACCACGATGGTGTGGCTCATAGCGTCGGCTTCTTCCAGCGAACCCACTACCTGGGCCACCTTGCCCTGCTTCTGGCCGATGGCGACGTAGATGCAGATGAGGTCGCCGCCCTTCTGGTTGATGATGGTATCCACGGCGATGGCGGTCTTGCCGGTGGAGCGGTCGCCGATTATCAGCTCCCGCTGGCCGCGCCCGATGGGAATCATGGAGTCTATGGCCTTGATGCCCGTCTGCACCGGCGTGTTCACCGACTGGCGCACCACCACGTTGGGGGCAACGGTTTCGGCGGAGCGGCTGCCGCTGGTGTTGACGGCTCCCTTGCCGTCCAGCGGACGGCCCAAGGGGTCTACAACGCGGCCGATGAGGCCCTCGCCCACCGGAACCTCGATGATTCGGCCGGTGGAGCGCACCCGGTCGCCTTCCTTCACCGCGTTGGGGTCGCCCAGAATAGCCGCGCCCACCAAGTCGGCCTCCAGGTTGAGCGCCAGCCCCAGGGTGTCGTTGCCGAAGTCCAGCAGCTCGTTGGAGCGCACCCCCTGAAGGCCCTGGATGCTGGCGATACCGTCGCCAACCTGGACCACGGTGCCAACGTCCACCAAGGTCAGGTCGCCGCCGAACTCCTCGATTTGGCGCTTAATCAGCGAAACTATGTCCTGTCCCCTGGTAGCCATCGCGGGATCTCCTCGCCTGGTGAATTGGGGCCGGGTTGTCCGGGTTTAATCCGGGCCTGTCCGGGTTGGTGCAGGTTTGTCAGCCGTCGGGGAAAAGAAAGAACCCCTTGGGGCTTGGGGCGCTGATAGTTCCGCTGGCGCGGGGATCAGCGAGAGCCGAAGCTGAGTTGCTCCCGCAGTCCGTTCAGCCTGGCTTGGGCGCTGCCGTCCAGCAGGCGGTCGCCTATCTGGATGACCAACCCGCCTAGGATTGTCTCATCTACTCGCGCCGTCACCGCCACCTCCCGGCCAATGAGGCCGGAGACGAAAGTGGCGATCCGCTCAACCTCCGGGGGTTCCAGCGGCACGGCGGTGGTGACTTCGACCCGCTGCCGGCCCTGATGCCGGTCCAGCAGTTCGGAGTATTCCCTGCAAGCATCGGTGATGGCGTCAACCAACCCCCGCGCCACCAGCAGGTTCACCATATTCCGCACCATGGGGCGGATGCCTGCCAGCACTGCTTCGGTGGCTTGCAGCTTGTCGGCTGCCGGAACTCCGGCGTGTTTAAGCAGCGCGTTGAAATCAGCGTCCTCGAACGCCTCGGCAACCACGGTCATGTCCTGGCCCCACTGGTCTGCCTCACCCTGTTCTTGGGCCAGTTCAAAAACCGCTTGTCCGTACCGCCTGCCTGAGACCCTTTGAGCCATCGGTTAGCTAACCCCTTCGCAGGCTTTCGCCTTCTTCCAGCACCTGGGCAATCAGGTCTTCGTGGGCCTGCCGGTCCAAGGAGCGGCGGACGACCCGTTCGGCGGCGGTGATCGCCAAGTCGCCGAAGTTGGCCCGCACTTCCTCGATGGCCGCGTCCCGCTCCCGCTGAATGTCGGCCTGCGCCCGTGAGACGAAGGCTTCCGCCTCGCCCCGGGCGCGTTCCATTTCTTCGGCGCGGAATCGTTCCGCGGTTTCGCGGGCCTGATCCATTATGCGCTGCGCCTCACGGCGAGCCTCGACCAACTGCCCCTCAACGGCCTCTTGGGAAGTGGCGGCCGCTTCGCGCGCGCGCTCCGAAGCCTCCAGGCTCTCCCTGATCCGTTCGGCCCGCTGGTCCATCAGGCGGAGAATGGGCTTGTAGGCGAAAAGGCGCAACAGCACCAGTACCAACAGGAAGTTGACGAGGTAGATTAGCAGGCTTGGGACGTGGATTCCCAATGTCTCCAGCATTTTGTCCTCAGCCGTGCTAGAAGATAAAGCCGATCATGATAGTGGCTACCAGGGCATAGATGCCCAGCGCTTCGGCGAAGGCGATGCCCAAAATCATGTTGGTCTGAATGTTTCCCGTGGCCTCCGGGTTGCGGCCGATGGCGCTCATCGCGGCGGCTCCCAGGATGCCGATGCCGATGCCGGGGCCAATCAGTCCCAAGCCGATAGCGATACCGGCGCCCAGAAGCTTGGCGGCGTCGGCCTCAATCTGGGCCAAGGGTAGACTCAACAGTGCCGAAAGGATTTCCATTTCCCCTCCTTGGGTAGTCCCTCAAGTATATGCCAAATCTGACGCTCTAGTCCTGTCTCGACGCGTAGATGGCGAATATCCCGCCCAGAGCGGCGGCGGAAATTCCCACTGTGGCAAGCAGTATTACGAAAATCAGGATTTCCATTCTCTATGCCCCTCCCGGAAAATCCCCTCTCCATAAAGGAGAAAGTGATTACTCCGCTAAAGCTCTCTAATGATGTTCTTCGTGGCTCTCGTGCTCGTGGGCCGTCATTGCGATGGCGGCGAACACGAGGGTCAGGCCGGCGAAAATAAGTCCCTGAATGAACCCCACCAGCAACTCCAGCCCGTAGACTCCCACGGTAGCCACGAAAGGCACGAGGAAGGCGGACACCAAGACCAGAATCTCTCCCGCTGTCATGTTGCCAAACAGACGGAACGTGAAGCTGATGAGCCGGACGAACTCGCTGAAAGCCTCCAGCGGGCCGACGAAGAAAAAGTCCAGCAGGCCCTGGAAGGCGTCCAGCAGCTTGAAGCGGAACAAGGCGCTCAGGCCGGCCTTCAGGCTCCGCACGCGGATGAACTTGCCCAAGTAACCGATGCCCAGCATTCGCAGTCCTAGGTACTCGACGAATACAAAGGAAATCAGAGCCAGCGCCAACGGCATATTGATGTCGGTGCCTGCCGGCCGAAGCAGATGAATTTCCACGATCCCGTCGCTCTTGAAACCGAGCGAGGGATAGATGGGCAACAGCCCAATCCAAGCGTTGATGACTACGAACAGGAAGATGGTGGCGATGACCGGGAAGATCATCCGCGAGCGCTGCGGCCCCACCGTGCCTTCAACGAAGCGCAGCAGGCCGTCGATGACTATCTCGCAAAAGTTCTGGAAGCGGCCGGGAACCAGGCTGGCCCGCCGCGCTCCGAAGGCGAACACCGCGACCAGCACGATGCTGGCGATCCAGGAAGAGAGCAGCGTGTTGGTGATGATGAAGTTGTTGCCCTGATAGGGGCCTTCTTCCACCACCTCATGCTCGTGCTCGTCCAGCGCACCCTCGCCGTACTTGCGCTCTTTGTGTTCAGCATGGAGGAACTCTACGTAGTGGTCGCGCGCGCCGACGGGGCCGACGACCTGGGCGGGGAGGTGAACCGCCGGTTTGTTGATGAACGGCCCTTCGGCAGTCTCGCCGGCTGCCTTTTTTTCTTCGGACTGCACCAGTCCTGCGCCAATGGCTCCGGTGATCAGCCCCGCAATGGCAAGGGCCGCAACAACCAGAAGACCGAATAACAGGACTCCGCGGTTCACTAGGAATTTTCTCCGTTAGAGCGAGGGTTGCGGGGTCCCGAGCCGCTGCTAAACAAAGGGCTCACCATCTTATAGAGTCCATAGAAGGCCAGGAATGTTCCGAAGAGCACTCCCAGCAAGGTGAAGATCGGCGTTGTTCCCGTGTACTTGTCCAAAACTAACCCGCCAACCGTTCCCACAACCACGCAGGTGGCTACGTACCAGCCCAGTCCCACGAGTCTCAGGGCAAGGAGCCGACGGTTCATGACACCGCTCAGACCGGACGGCGCTCAAATCAAACGGCAGGATATTATCACCCAACACCCCAAAAGTCAAATGGATTTTGGCCCCAGCCGCGCGTCTCCGACGGTCCTGTTCCAGCCACGGCGAGGCGCCACCCGTGTGACCTTACCGGCCCCGATGGATTCCATCGGGGCCGGGATAGCATCTGGCCTTTTCGGTTTTCGGTCAGGCAGATTACCTGCCAGATTATTTGTTGTCGAAATCTTCTAGGTCGAGAGAGTCAATGAAGTCGGTGAAGGCCGACATGCCTTCAAGCTCTTCCTCCTTGACCTCGGTGCGCGATTCCCCTGCGACAGGGCGGTCTTCGGCCTGGCCGCTGGGTTTGCCTTCCTTGTCCAACTGGATCCCGGCCTTGTCAAGGACCGACTCGTTGACGAAGATGGGCACTTGTGCCCGCACCGCCAGAGCCACGGCGTCGCTGGGGCGGCAGTCTATGTCTTCCTTCTCGCCGTTGACCTCGATGGTGATAGTGGCGTAGAAGGTGTCGTTCTGCAAGTCGTTGACCAGTATGTGCTGAATGGAGCCGCCCAGTTTGTCAATGACCTCGCGGAGCAGGTCATGGGTGAGCGGGCGGGGAACACTCAGATCCTGGAGTTTCACCGCGATGGCGTCGGCCTCGGCGGGTCCAATCCAGATGGGCAGATAGCGGTCGGAATCGTTCTCCCGGAGGATGACCACCCTCTGATAGTTCATGGGACTCATACGGATGCTGTCAACAGTCATCTGTTTCATTGTAAGCTGCCTCCGAATAAGTCCGGGTAGTGAAAAATTGTATTCCTGTCTTAAATTCCTTGTCAACCCGAACCGCGGCGCCTGGGAGCGCCGGGAGCCAGGTTTCAAGACGAAATCAGGGATTTCCATCAGGCCGTAAGTCTAACACGGATGTCAGGGGCGACCACAACGTGGCTGCCCCTGAATGTTTGCTTTGGGCCGTCCCGGCGGATACGGCGCTGCGGGAAACTGCCGAGCCTCAGCCGGAGGCGATAGTGATTTTGGAGGCGCCGCCCTTGGCGGATTTGCCCCGCGGCGGGTTCTTATCCGATGGGTTGGCGTGTTAGCGCACTGGCTCCCGCTCGTCGAAGTACTGCGAAGTCAGTGTCGCCGTAGCCGGGCCGGAAAGCACGTCGATTCCCCGGCGCACTACGGAGGTGATGCTGCTCAGTTCCTGCTCCAGGGTGCGGAGGCTGCGCAGCGCATAGGCGTCGGCGTCGGAGCGGTTGGCCGAGGACTGAGACTCCGCCTGCTCCAGCATCCGGCGGGAGCGCTCTTCGGCGTCACGCAGAATGGACACGGCCTTTTGCTCCGCCTGTAGCTGCAGCTCGTGCTTGTTGAGCCGCTCCCGGTAATCGTCTTCCGCCTGGGCTTTGGTGCGGCGGGCGTCGGTCTGGGCCAAGTTCAGGATGTGATCCTTCTGGGAAAGAACTTCCTCGGCGGCGCGGATTTCCTTGGGCACCGAGAGCCGTAGTTGGTCCACGAGCTCCATAGCCTTGGTCCGCTCCACCAGGATGTGGCCTCCGACGCGGGCCGCCTTGCTGGTGTCGATGAGTGTCTCCAGTTTGTCGATGACATTTATAATATCGATGATAACCCCCTCTCCCGGTCACTACCCTTCCAGGACCGGATCTCCGAATTTGGAATATAGCGCTTCCGCCACGTTGGGAGGGACCATCTCCCTGACATTTCCACCAAGCTTGGCAACCTCCTTTAATAGACTGGCGCTCACAAAGACATAGTCCTGTGAGGTCATGAAGCAAACCAGGTCCACTTCCGGCTCCAGTTTGCTGTTCATAAAGGCCATCTCGAATTCGTACTCGAAGTCGTAGCCGCTGCGCAGGCCCCGGACGATGACGCCGGCGCCGATTTCGCGGGCGAAGCGGACGGTCAGCCCCGAATACTGGACTACCTTGACGTTGGAAAGGTGCCCGCAGGCCTGCTTGAACAACGCCAGCCGCTCGTCGGTGGTGAACAGCAGGCTCTTGGACGGGGTGTCATAAACGGCGACAACCACCTCGTCGAACAACTTGGCGGCGCGGGCCGTAATGTCCAAGTGTCCCACGGTCACCGGGTCAAAGCTGCCGGGATATAGCGCAATTACCATGCTTGTTCCGCCGCCCCTACGGATTCTTCGCCGCCGCTGTCAGGCTTGCCTTCCGGCTCGTTTTGATAGAAACCCACCACGTTGTCTCCGTACTGCCGGAACATAACGCGCCGCAGTCTGCCGTAGGCGGCCCGGAGTTCCGTCTGCCTGGAATGTCCGGCGACCACCATACCGTCCGGAGTTAGCAACCCCTGCTGTCCGGCGATGGCCTCCAGCACCAAGTCGAAAGCCCCCAGTCGATAGGGAGGATCCAACAGTACCAGGCTGTAGCCGCCGGGCAGAACCGACAAGGCTCGCGTGGCGTCGGCCTGCCGCACGCCGGCTTGGTGGTCGAAGCCGGTGGCAACCAGGTTTTCGCGAATTACGGCGCACTGCTTGCGGTCCCGCTCCACGAAATCGGCCCACTCCGCGCCCCGGCTGAGTGCCTCAATGCCCAGGCTGCCTGTGCCTGCGAAGAGGTCCAGAACGCGCCGGTCCTGGTATTGTCCAGCCGCCAGGATGTTAAAAATTGCCGCTCGCACACGCTCTGTAGTGGGGCGAACTCCCGGAATGACCGCGCCTTTCAGCCGCCTTCCCCGGGCTTCCCCGCCGCCTACACGCATGGTTCGGACAAGACCAAATTATACAAGCTGCCGTCTTTCATTCCTACAAAAACCAGCCTCAAATTTTACCAATTTAAGACATTAACCAAAACATTGCCTGCTTGCCGGGTATTTTTAAGGGTATCTCGGCCCAGCTGGGCCAACGAAAAGGCCCCGTCACCCAGCCCAGGGCCTTTCATTTTCCAGATACCCGCCTTGGCCTCCGCTCGCCCTGAGCCTGTCGAAGGGCCGTCCGTTCATGGTTCGGCAAGCTCTCCACGAGACGGATTGAGACGGATTCCCCGGCAACTTCAGCCAACGAAAATGCCCCGTCGCCCTGCCGGTTTAAGTTGACGCTCATAGTGTGCTGTGCTAATATCTGCCCCACGGCGCACCTACTCACGGCGTCGATGTTGCGCGTCGCGCCGGCAGTCCAACCGGGCGCACCGGCGGCATTTGCCAGCCCCTCCGCGCCGCCTCAGACCCCAGAAACGTTTGGATACCGGGACGATAGGGGACCACAAAACCGATGAGCTTCAGCCAGCGTTTGGCCGGCTTTACTCCTGATAAGGACACAGTGCTGACCGTCGGTGTGTTCGACGGCGTTCATCTGGGCCACAAGCACCTGCTCAACCACCTGATTGACTGGGCCGGCCCCAGTTGCATCCCGGCCGTCATCACTTTTTCCAACCGCCCGGTGACCGTCTTCCGTCCCGGCACCTTTCCCAGCTACCTTACCACACCGGAGCACAAAGTCGGCTTGCTGCGCGAGGCCGGTGTCGAGCTGGTCGCGTCTTTGGAGTTCTCCGAAGAATTATCGCAGGTTTCCGCCCGCCAGTTCGCCGAACTGCTCTGCGGCTCGATGCGGATGAAGGGCCTGGTGCTTGGCCCTGACTCGGCCCTGGGGCAGGGACGCGAAGGCGATTTGGCATATATGCAGGCCGAGGGCGAGAGACTGGGCTTTTGGGTGCGGCCGGTTCCGCCGCTGGAGATAAACAACCAGCCGGTGAAGAGCCGCGTAATCCGGGAAGCTCTCGTCGCAGGCGACGTTTCCAGCGGCGCCCGGCTGCTGGGCCGCAATCATTCCCTCAGCGGCAAGGTAGTGGTGGGCGACCAGCGGGGGCGCACTCTTGGTTTCCCCACGGCCAACCTCGACGTGTATCCCGGCCTGCTCTGGCCCGGCGACGGCATATATGCCACTTGGGCCCATATTGGCGGACGGCGCCACCTTTCGGCCACCTCCATCGGCGTCCGCCCCACCTTCGGCCTGACTCAGCGGCTGGTGGAAGTCTACGTTATGGACTTCAGTGGCGACCTGTACGGCCAGCAAATGAACGTCGAGTTCGTCGAGAAGGTGCGGAATCAGGAAACTTTCGCCGACATTGACGCCCTGATAGCGCGCATCGAGCAGGATGTGGCCGACTCCCGCGCCGTTCTAACCCGCGCCGGATAAAGAGCTTATTAAAGAGAGGGTAGGCGTTGCTCAGCCCTGAAACGCTGGACACAATCGTTAACCGAGGCGTCAGCGACATCATATCCCGCGAAGAGTTCCTTCGCCTGCTGCAATCGGGCCGCCCCCTGCGCCTCAAGATGGGCTTCGACCCCAGCCGCCCCGACATCCACCTCGGCCATGTCGTCGGCCTCCGCAAGCTACGCCAGTTGCAGGACCTGGGACACCAGGTCATCCTCATCGTAGGCGACTGGACGGCGCAGATTGGCGACCCCAGCGGCCAGTCGGCCACCCGTCCCATGCTGACCCACGAGCAGGTGATGGAGAACGCCCAATCCTACCTGCGGCAGTTCTTCAAGGTGGTGGATGAAGATCGCGCCCAGGTAGTAGAGCAAAGCGAGTGGTTCGGCAAATTCACATTGGCCGACGTCATAGGGCTTACCGGCCGTTTCACCGTAGCCCAGTTTCTCCAACGGGCCGACTTCGCCCATCGCTTCGCCGAGCAGCGGCCCATCGCGCTTACCGAACTGCTTTACCCCCTGCTGCAAGCCTACGATTCCGTAGCCATCGAGTCCGACGTGGAGTTTGGCGGCACCGACCAGATGTTCAACCTCCTGGTGGGACGCGAATTGCAGGGCATGATGGGCCAGACGCCGCAGCAGTGCTTTATGATGCCCATCCTGGTCGGCACCGATGGCGTGCAGAAGATGAGCAAGAGCCTCGACAACTACGTCGCCGTGGACGAGCGCCCGGAAGATATGTACGGCAAGATAATGTCCATTGACGACGGCCAGATTGCCCGCTACTTCGAGCTGCTGACCGACCTGCCCGCCGCCGCCCTCACCGACCTGGAGCGAGACATAGCCCAAGATTCGGTCAACCCTATGCAGCACAAGAAGCGGCTGGCCTGGGACATCACCAACCAGTTCCACGACGCCGCCTCCGCAGACGCCGCCCAAGCCCACTTTGAGCGCGTGGTGCAGGGCCGCAGCCTGCCCGACGATATGCCGGAAGTGTCGCTGGCGGACTTGCGGGAGCGTGCCGATGCGCCCAGTGGCGCCATACGCGCCGACCGCCTGCTAGTGGCCGCCGGTCTTGCCGCCAGTAACGCAGAGGCCCGCCGTCTCCTCTCCCAAGGCGCCGTCGAACTTCTGCCTGCGTCAGGCGAGCCCAACCGTCTGGACGACGATCGCGCTGCCGTAACACCCGCCGCCAGTGACGTGCTCCGCGCCGGCCGCCGCCGCTACGTCCGAATCATCGAGTAGTAACCGCGCCACTCGCCTTGTCAAGGGTTAGTGCGAGGGGTTGCCGTTGCCGTTCTGCTGGCGGAGTCTGGCGTTCTCGGCCTGAAGGTCTTCGACGGTTTGCTGGAGGGTGCGGATGTGTTCGCGCTGGCTCTGGCCGCCGCCGCTCCCTCCGTTGTTCATGGCTGTGATTAGCGCGGCGATCATTTCCTGATGCCGCCGTTCCGAGTCCTCAATGCGGCGTTCCCTGAGCTCCGCCTCTTCCCGCCGCCGCTCTTCTTCTTGGCGGCGGTTTTCTTCTTCCTGAGCGCGCTCCTCCCGCCGTCGCTCTTCTTGCCGCTCTTCACGGCGTCTTTCTTCCAAGAGGAGCTCCTGATGCCGCCGCTCGGTGTTGGCTTCGCTCTCCATCCGGTCCAAGCGGCGCACTTTGAGATCAAAGTAGCTGGACAGCATATGCGGTACTCCCAAGACGGCGAGCATGATGGCGATGTATGCTCCCGCTTGCAGGTATTCCAAGGTTGTCCATTGTTCCATATCTCCCATTGCACTTCAAATGACGCCTGACTGATGTAGGCAGGGCAATCGTGCTTTCCCCAAGCGATAATCTACACGTGGCAGTCCCCGCGTTGACACCCGCCGCCGCCGCTGACTAGACTTGCCGGTATAGGCCATCCCTGACGGCTGCCGGTTGGCGCCGTTCAATCATCACTCTGGCCCAATGACCCAATGACTCGGATGCTACGGAGGTAGTCCATTGATTTCCGACCAGGAATTGCGACAGCTAAATGAGCGCACCGCCGACTGGCAGGAGCGCCAGAACCCGGACGCACAGCGCCGCCCGGAGTTTCGCACACCCTCCCAACTGCCCGTGGAGCAGCTCTACACCGCCGCCGACACCGCCAGTGACGGCTACATGGAGTCGGTAGGCTTGCCCGGGGAGTTCCCCTACCTGCGGGGCATCCACGATTCCGGCTACCGGGGCCGCTTGTGGACTTTTCGTATGTTCGCCGGGTTCGGCCGTCCCCAAGAGACCAACGAGCGGTTCAAGTTCCTGCTGGAGCAGGGGCAGACCGGCCTCTCGGTGGCCTTCGATATGCCCACGCTCTACGGCTACGACACCGACGACCCGCGCGCCTATGGCGAGTTCGGCACCTGCGGCGTCGCCGTATCGTCGCTGGCCGACATGGAAACGTTGTTCGACGGTATCCGGCTTGACCAGATAACCACGTCCATGACCATCAACGCCCCCGCCGCCATCATCTGGGCCATGTACCTGGCCCTGGCCGAGAAGCAGGGCGCGCCGCTGGACAAAATCGGCGGCACCATTCAGAACGACATTCTGAAAGAGTACATCGCCCAGAACGAATACATCTTCCCGCCCGAGCCGTCGATGCGGCTGGTGACCGACACCGTGGAGTTCGGCGCGCGCCATGTGCCGCGCTGGAACCCCATCAGCATCAGCGGCTACCACATCCGCGAGGCCGGCTCCAACGCGGTTCAGGAATTGGCCTTCACCCTGGCCGACGGGTTCGAGTACGTCCGCCACGCCCAAGAGCGCGGGCTGAACGTTGACGAATTTGCCCCGCGCCTCAGCTTCTTCTTCAACGTGCATAACAACTTCTTTGAGGAAATCGGCAAGTTCCGGGCTGCCCGCCGCATCTGGGCCCAAGAAATGCGCGACACCTTCGGCGCAACCGATACCCGCTCACACCGGCTGCGGTTCCACGCCCAGACCTCAGGCCAGTCGCTGACCGCTCAGCAACCGGAGAACAATGTCGTCCGTGTCTCGCTCCAGGCCCTTGCGGCGGTCTTGGGCGGATGCCAGTCGCTGCACACCAACGGCAAGGACGAGGCCTGGGCGCTGCCATCGGAAGAGGCGGCCCTGCAAGCCCTCCGCACCCAGCAAATCATCGCCCACGAGACCGGCGTCACCGACACCGTGGACCCGCTGGGCGGCAGCTACTTCCTGGAAGTGATGACCAATCAGCTTGAAGCAGGCAGCTACGATTACTTCAGGCGCATCGAAGACGTGGGCGGCGTGATTCCGGCGCTGGAGACCGGCTTCCTGCAACGGGAAATCGCCGACGCCTCCTATCTCTACCAGATGGAGGAAGACCGCAAGGAGCGCATCACCGTCGGCGTCAACGAATACAACACCGGCGAGGAAATGGACATCCCGCTGCTCCGCGTAGACCGGGAGGGCGAACGCCTGCAAATCGAAGGCATCAACGAAGTCCGCCGCACCCGCGACAACCGCGATGTGGCGGAAAAGCTGCGCGCCCTCGAAGCCGCCGCCCGCGGCAACGAAAACCTGATGCCCCCGCTGATTGAGGCCGCCAAGTCCTATGCCACTCTGGGCGAGATGATGGACGTCTTCCGCGACGTTTTCGGCGAATACCAACCCACTTGGGCCTTTTAGCCAACCCGGTATTTCAGCCCGGAAGGAGTGCGAAGTGGCTACACAGCAACCGAAGCTCAAGTACACCTACGACGACTATTGCGAGCTGCCTGACGACGGCAAGCGGTACGAAATAATCGACGGAGTGCTGTACATGGCCCCTTCTCCACTGACCAGGCATCAAAGGATTGTGCAGAGGCTCTTCTTCATCCTGTGGCCGTTCGTCATGGATCGGGGGCTTGGTGAAGCGTTCATTGCTCCATACGACGTCATATTTTCGGATGACGACGTCTTTCAGCCGGACATACTCTTCGTAGCAACTGCCCGGCTGCACATCATCACGGAGCGGGCCTGCGAAGGGCCGCCGGACCTGGTGGTGGAAGTGCTGTCGCCGTCCACCCGCCAGCGCGACCTGGAGTTGAAGCGCAGCCGCTACGCACATTACGGAGTCTTGGAATACTGGCTGGCCGACCCGGAAACCCGGACCATCTTGGCGCTGGCGCTCTCCGATGGCGAATACCTGGAGCGAGGGACATTCGGCATTGGCGACGAACTGACCACCCCGCTAATTCCCGGCCTGAGCATCCCGATAGCGCAGGTGTTCGAGAGAATCTAGCCTGCCATATTGCAAATCCGAGTCGGCGAGTACCGCCCCACCTAGATGTTCCAGCCAACTTGGCTATCCAACCCGGAAGGATCTGGGAATGACCACTTCGCAGCCGAAGCTCAAGTACACCTACGACGACTATTGCGAGTTGCCCGACGACGGCAACTGCTACGAAATAATTGATGGGGTGCTGTACATGGCGCTTGCGCCGTTGACCAGGCATCAAAGGATTGTTCGGAGCCTCTTCTTCATCCTGTGGCCGTTCGTCCGGGATGGTGGTCTTGGCGAAGTGTTCGATGCTCCTTGCGACGTCATATTTTCGGATGATGACGTCTTTCAGCCAGACATACTCTTCGTAGCAACTGCCCGGCTGCACATCATCACGGAGCGGGCCTGCGAAGGCCCGCCGGACCTGGTGGTGGAAGTGCTGTCGCCGTCCACCCGCCAGCGAGACCTGGAGTTGAAGCGCAGCCGCTACGCACAATACGGGGTCTTGGAATACTGGCTGGCCGACCCGGAAACCCGGACCATCCTGGCGCTGGCGCTCTCGGATGGCGAATACGTGGAGCGGGGGACATTCGGCATTGGCGACGAACTGACCACCTCGCTCATTCCCGGCCTGAGCATCCCGGTAGCGCAGGTGTTCGAGAGAATCTAGCGCGTCCTGCTGGAAATTGCGAAGGCGTATAACAAAAGGGACCCGACCTGCGTTGGGTCCCTTTTGTGGTTGACTGTGCCTGCGAACCGGGGATTAGTCCTCTTCTTCCCGCTGGCGCTTGGCTTCCTGGATGACTTTGGGTTCTAGGTTGGTAGGCACCGGCTCATAATGGTCGTACTCCATTGAGTAGGAGCCGCGGCCTTGGGACAAGGAACGCAGGTCCTGGGCGTAGCGCAATAGTTCCGACTGCGGCACCTCAGCGTCTATGACCGTCACGCGGTTTTCCGGCGCCATTCCCAAGATGCGTCCCCTCTTGACGTTCAGGTCGCTCATCACCTCGCCGGTGTAGGCGTCAGGCACCGTTACTGTCAGCCGCATCACTGGCTCCAGCAGTATGGGGCTGGCGTCGCTCACGCCCTTCTTCAACGCCTGGACACTGGCAATTTCGAAGGACATTCCCGACGAGTCAACGTCGTGGTAGCTGCCGTCGTACAGCACGGCCTTGAGGTCGACGATAGGGAAGCCGGCCAGCGCACCCTCGTCCAGGGCCTTGACCACCCCCTTTTCCACCGACGGGATGTACTCCCTGGGAATCCGTCCGCCCACCACTTCGTTGCCGAACTGGAAGCCCTGGTCGCGGTCCATTGGCTCCAGCCGGATCAGCACGTGCCCGTACTGGCCATGCCCGCCCGACTGCTTCTTGTGCCGGTACTCGGACTGGGTGGTGCGAGTGATAGTCTCCCGGTAGGGGACGCGGGGTAGCCTGACCCGCAGGTCGGCCCCGAACTTCCGCCTTATTTTGTCCATCGCCACGTCGATTTGAGCCTCGCCCAGCCCGGTAATCAGGGTCTCGCTGGTACTGGCGTTGCGCGACATCTGGAGGCTGGGGTCTTCCTCCACGATGCGGCCCAGGGACATGGACATCTTGTCTAGGTCAGCCTTGGACGCCGGGGACACCGCTACCCGGTAATAGCCGACGGGCATCTGTATGGCGTCGAAGGTCACCTGATTGTCGCGGGCGCAGAGGGTGTCGCCGGTAACGGTGGACGACAGCTTGCCCACCGCGCCGATGTCGCCCGCGCCGATTTCAGCCAGGTTTTCTTGGTTCTTGCCCTTGGGCAGGTAGAGCTGGCCCACCCGCTCGGACTGGCCCTGGTTGGCGTCCCAGACTTCGGAATTGCTCTTGATGGAACCCTGATAGACTCGGAAGAGGGACAGCTTGCCGACGAAGGGGTCAGCGGTGGTCTTGAATACAAAGGCGGCCAGCGGCGCGGTGGCGTCGGCCTCGAAAGACGCTTCGTCGCTTGAGCCGGCCTTGCTCAGGCGGGGCTTGACGCCATCCACCGGCGACGGCAGGTAAGAGCGGGTCATGTCCATAAATTCGGCGACGCCGATATTCTCGGAAGCCGAAGTGGCCAGGATGGGGACCACTTCGCCGCGCACTACCGCTCCGCGCAGCGCGGCCTGGATTTCCTCGGCGGTCAGTTCTTCTCCGCTGAGATAGCGGTCGGCCAGTTCATCGTCGCTTTCGGCGGCGGCTTCGATGAGGCGCTCACGGGCCGCTTCAACTTCATCAGCCAGTTCCGGGGGGACATCGGCGTTGGGGTCCACCACGCTGACCACACCCTTGAAGCTTTCGGCCTGGCCGATGGGAATCTGGAAAGGAACGCAATGCCTCCCGAAAGTGGCCTGGATATCGGCCACGTTGCGGTTGAATTCGGCGTTCTCCCGGTCCATCTTGTTGACGATGATGAGTCGCGGCAGCTTGCTGGACTCGCACATATTCCAAGCCCGCTCAGTTCCCACGTCAACGCCGGAGGGCGCGGCGATCAGAATGGCGGCGCCTTCGACAACCCGAAGCGCGCTTACCACTTCGCCGAGGAAGTCATCGTAGCCGGGCGTGTCCAGGAAATTGAACTTGCAGCCGTCTCCGGCAACGGCGATGAGGGTGGTCTGGATGCTGCTGCCCCGCTTGACTTCTTCCGGCTCATAGTCGGAGACGGTGTTACCGTCCTCAATGCGGCCCTGGCGGGTCACCGCCTTGGTGCTGAAGAGCGCTGCCTCGCAAAGCGATGTCTTTCCAGCGCCGGAATGTGAAAGCAGGGCCACGTTTCTTATGCTGTTAGCATCCATAAAGAGCGTTGCTCCCTCTTGCAGAGTCTCTGCGCCTGACACTGCACCTGCTACGAAAAAACGGGGTGGCATACAGGCGCAAACCGCGTCAACATATCAGGCGCGGACGGATAAGCTATTGTATAAGTTGAGTCAAACTGGCGCAACAGCCGTTCTGCATCAGGGCAATCGCGTTTTAATTCGTAACGGCCCAATGCTTCGCTATTTTGAAGTTTCGGCACTCTGGAAACCCTTGAATTACCATGCAGGATGCGGCAGGATGCGAGATGTGAACGGCTTGATGGCTAAGGAGGCATCAAGAAAAGCAAGGTTTTGGCCGAAGCACACTGTCCTTTGTCGTTATTATTGGACCATTTGATACTCATTATGGCCGAAAGGTTATAACGCGATTGCCCTGTCGCAGCGCAGCCTGGGGGGCAAGGTCTTTTGATTGTGGCAGAACGTCTCCCTACATAGCGCTACCACGACCGGACGAAATTTGCCAGGGGGCCGTTGGGGCCGCACTGGGGATAGAGGCTTTGTATGATGCTGAGGGGGTTGGGGCAGGTGTTGGATTTTTGGCAGCGCTCTAGGTATCGGTGAAGGTCGGTAAAGGTGTTTAGGCGGAAGCCGCGGGCGACTAGCCGCTGGATGAAGGGCTGGGACACGGGCAAGGAGCCAGGGGCCGGGGCCGGGCTGCTGCTGCCGGCGTTGGCGCGTTCGACGGCCCACTGGTCGCAGAATTCTTCGGCGATGGGGTGGAGGCGCGCTACGGCTAGGGGGATAGCGTATTTGCGGCGCAGGTAATCGATGCGGTTTCTGACCTGGATCAAGGTCTGGCTTAAGGACATGGTTTCAGCTCCGGCGCGTATTTGGATGGGCTGGCGGGCTGGAAATTTTCACTTTCCCGGTCATTTCCGCTCATTTCCGGCCGTTTCCGCCAGTGGCTGGATTTGGGCTGGGTTTTGGTGTTGGCGGGGTTTCCGATCGGTACATAAATAATGCTACGGGGGTGTGCCAGGGGTTGGCAAGGGGGAAGTGTCAGGAACAAGCGGTGGGGGCTTTCAACAATAATGCTACGGGGGGGCACCACAGAGGCACAGAGGACGCAGAGGGAACATGAGGGCATCCGCAAGTCCCTTGTCCTTAGCAGGACGGCAAGCCACCGAGGTCGGACTCGCTGCTCAACCGGCGTAGCAGACGGTTTGGTACGCACCCGCTCAACTGGTTCGCGTGGAGGGTCAGCCCTATCAGGTTGGCGAGGCTGCCCAACTCTGGCGGTATCTCCCCGCTCAACTGGTTAAAGCCGAGGTTCAGCACTGTCAGGTTGGCGAGGTTGCCTAGCTCCGGCGGTATCTCCCCGCTCAACTGGTTCCTGTTGAGTTCCAGGTCAATGACACGGCCGTGGTAGTTGGTGGTTACGCCGTGCCATTCGCCGAGTGGCGCGTCGCTCAGCCAGTTATCGCTGTAACGCCAATTTGGGCCGTCAGTGGAGTCGTAGAGGGCAACCAGCGTTGCTCGGTCCGTTTCGGGCGAGGTCGTCGCAAGTTGGGGTGTGCCCCTGGGGGTGGGTGGAACCCTTTCTTCGGACTGGGTGCTTCCGGGCTGGCGCGTTGGGGCATCGCCCCCGTTGCAGGCGGCTAACAGGAGCGAGGCTGATAGAATCAGCGCAAGGATGGTGCAGAGCGGGACGAGTCGCGAGCATTGGGGCATTTTGTCACTCGCTCAAGGGCAATCGCGTTATACGGAAGTTTCCCTTTTGCGTCGTTCCTGCGAAAGCGGGCATGGCAGATGGCTGGCACTTATAATGCGATTGCCCTGAATCTGGGGGCTTCTCCCTAAACTATGCCGGATGGCAGGCCGGAAATAAAGCGGAATAGGGCTAGGATATGAGATTTCAGCCTTGAGAAGGCGTCAGGGCAATCGCGATGATGTCCAGCAGGTGATGCCGCTTCTCATCGATTCGGGGGGCCGGACATACGCAGGCTTGCCTGCCTCGCCAACTCTACCATTTATAACGCGATTGCCTTGCGTTCTGCATCAGGGTTTTGCAATTTTCTCTGCATTTAACCATTCGCTAGAGGGCGGGAGGTTGTGCGATACCTTGACGCACTGGGAGAGGAGGGGCAGCCGCCTATTCCGGCCCTTCTTCCGGCGGCAGGGCGGGGCGAATCAGGTATTCGTACACTGCCGCCCCCAGTGGCCCGCCTATCATCGGCCCGGCGATATAGGCCCAGAAGCCCCTGGACGGCCCGGGAATCGCCATCTCCCCCCAGCCGGCGAAGAAGGCCACCAAGCGTGGGCCGAAGTCGCGGGCCGGGTTCCAGCCTCCTTGGGTCAGAGGCGCCAGCATACTGATTATCAGGGCAACGGTCAGGCCAATAAACACCGGAGCGAGGTGCTTCACAGGCAGGCTGCTGTTTCGGCGGTCTACCAGAGCGAAAATCATCAGCACCAGAATGCCCGCCCCGACGCCTTCGACGGCAGCGGCTCCGAGGGGCGACACCAGCGCTTGGGCCGCTTCTCCGGTCCCCGTCATTCCGGGGTTTGGGAAATACTCGCCGAACATCATTGCGGATAGCTGGCTGCCCGGCTCGCCCCTGTCCAGGCCGTGCTGCTCCTCGAAGCGGCGGATGAAGGGCCCGTAGAGCAACAAGACCGTCAGCCCGGCCAGAACGGCCCCCAGCAACTGGGAGACCCAATAGGGAAGCAGAAAGCGCAGCGGGAAGTCTTTCGGGCGAAAGATGGCAAAGGCGAGGCTGACCGCCGGATTAAGATGCGCCCCCGACACGGCTCCGGTCAGGTAGATGGCCAGCGCCACGCCGACTGCCCAAGCCACTGCAACCTGCCACAGCCCCACCTGCGCCCCGGCCAGCACCGCGGCGGCCACCACCGAGGTCCCGGCAAACACCATCAGCCAAGTGCCAACGACTTCCGCGATGCAACGCCCCGGCAGACCCTGCCAAAGCTGGCTGTTCCAAGAAATGAAACGACCCCTCCGGCGTTGAACCGTACCGGAAGGGCCAATGGCAGGCGGCTCAGCCACGATGAGCGCGGCATTCCCAAACTGCCGGAAATGGAGAATTGTCTTGCGGAAAGAGCGGATCCACCGGCTTCACAATCGTCACCGGCCAAGCGGTCTTGATGAGACCCGGCCCTGTCTTTCGCTGCATAGTAAAATGCTATTCTGTTTCCGCACTCCAAATCAAGACCATTTCGGGGATATTCCTGCTCTGGAGAAAAACTTCACTGTCCAACCGGCAGGCGGATAGTGAACCGGCTGCCCTGACTCAGGACACTGTCGGCTTCGATGGTCCCGCCATGGGCCTCGATCAGCCTTCGGGCTATGGTCAGCCCCAGCCCGGTGCCGCCGGTGCCGCGCGAGCGGGAGGGGTCGGCGCGATAGAAGCGGTCGAACAGGCGCGGCAGGTCTTCGGGCGCAATACCCGGCCCGGTATCGGCGACTTCGATCGCAACCCAGCCTGGCTCCGCCCAGGCTGAAACGGAGACCTCCCCGCCCTCCGGGGTGTGGGTGATGGCGTTTTCCAGCAGGTTGCCGATTACCTGCGCGACGCGGATTGCGTCCAAATCCGGCACTGGAAGGGACGGATCCACTTCAAGGCTCAGGGACACACCCTTGGCATCGGCGCGGGGACGCACCGCCTCCATGCTGGATTGCAACAACCCTTCCAGCGGAGCCGGGCTCAATTGCAGTTGTAGCGCCCCGGCCTCCACTTGAGCCAGCAGCCGCAGGTCTTCTACCAGCCGCGACAGATGAAGCGCTTGCCCGTGGATGGTGTCTATGGTTTCGGGCGTGGGCTGTACCAGGCCGTCCTTGATGGCCTCCAGATAGCCCTGGATGTTGGACAGCGGCGTCCTCAGTTCGTGGGCGATGTCGGCGGTGAGGTTGCGGCGGTGGTGTTCCGCTTCCTCCAGTTCGGATGCCATTGCATTGAAACTGAGGGCCAGTTGGCGTATTTCCGTCGGCCCGCCGGTCTCGGCCCGTTCCGACAGGTCCCCCCGGCCCAGCCGCCGGGCCGTTGCGCCTAGGCTTTGCAGCGGGGTGAGCGCCCGCCGCGACAGCAGCCACACCAGCAGGATTCCCGCGAGCGCCGCGCCGATGCCGGACCAAAGCAGCGAACGGTTGACCACCTCCGAAATGCGGGATGCTTCCGGGTCGGCCAAGGCCGGAGGTTGGGACTCCGGCCCATCGGCGCGTGTGCCGTAGACAGTGAAGGCGCCTACCTGCTCCCCGTTCAGCAGTACCGGAAATCTCGTAATTCTGTGGCCCCGCTCCGGCCGGTCATTGTGGTCCTCGCCGTTGGGCGGGGGCGGAAGGAAAGCGTGAGAATCGGCGACCAGAGCGCCTTTTTCGTCGTAGACCTTGATGCGCTGGCCGGAAACGGGGCCAGCGCGCTCCAGGATTTCTTGCAGTGCGGCCCTGCTCTCTCTCCAGTCTCGCCGCCTGTCGTAGTATTCGGAAATGAACTGCCGCACCCGGGCCACCTGCGCGGAGTCCTGGTCCCTTTCGAACTGATCGGTCTGTTGGCCGGTAACCACCCAGATGGCGAGACTTGTCAAGGCCAGCGCTAATGCCAAGGCCAGCGTAAACCCCAATGCCAGCCGGAACTGTAAGCTGGAGAAAAGCCCGGAGCGTAAATCAGGCATCGCCCTCACCTAGGCCATTTTTCACCCAGGCCCTTTCCCGGAAGGGGAGGGCGCTTCAAGGGCGTGATTCAGGCGGTAGCCGCTGCCGTATACCGTCTGGATGAGTTTCGCGCTGCCGCCCGGCGCGGCGGCCAGCTTGCGCCGCAGGCTGGAAACATGAGCGTCCACGGTACGGTCAAACCCGTCGAAATCGCCGCCCAGCGCCCTGTCGATGATTTCGTCGCGGGTGAACGTACGCCCTGGCTGGCCCATCAGGAGGGCCAGCAGCCGGAATTCCGTTGGTGTCAGCCGTACCTCGCTGCCGTTCACCGCGACCCGCCGGGCCCGCCGGTCCAGCTCGACTGGCCCAGCGGACAGCGCCGCGGGCTCGTCGGCGTTGTTGTCGCGGGCGGCGCGGCGCAACACGGCCCGAACTCTCGCCGCCAGTTCGCGGGGGCTGAAAGGCTTGGTAACGTAGTCGTCGGCTCCCAGGTCCAGGCCGGCCAGCCGGTCTTCCTCTTCGACCCTCGCCGTCAGCATGATGATGGGCACTGACGATTCCTGCCTAAGTGCCCGGCAAACGTCCAGACCGTTGAGGCGGGGCAGCATAACGTCCAGCACTACCAGGCTGGGCTGTTCTTCCCGCGCCAAGGCCAGCCCTTGGGCGCCGTCGCTGGCGGAGATCACCCGGCAGCCGTCGCGCTCCAGGTAGAGGCGCGCCAGCGCCACCACGTTGGGATCATCTTCGACGACCAGTACCGTCGGTTCGGTTTCGCGGTAGTCAATGTTCATTGCGGTTCCTGCCGGAGAGCGTCCGGCGGTGACGGATAATGAGGCGCGGGCAGGCAATTTGCCCGCCCTGCGCCCAACTGGGTAATACATGGCCCGCTAAACTGGCCTAGTACGAAAGGGCTTCTACGCCGCTGGACTCTGCGCCGGACTCCGTGGGAGCGAAGTCGCTGTCATGGCCCTTTGGCCCGTGGTCCCGGAATCCCTTGCCGTCGTGTCGCCCGTGGTGGCCGCCGCGCCCTTCGAATCGGCTCCAGTCGCCCGACCCGATTTTCTCCCGGATTACGGCAGCTTCTTCCTCGGTGATTTTGCCGCTGTCGATGGCTGCTTGCAGTTTGCTTTCCAGCGCCTCGGCGCGAATGTCGGCCATAGCCTGCTCGATGGCGTCGGCTACGTCATCTCCCTCGACCTCCAGGATTGAGCCGACCCGGTTGGCGAATTCTTGGGCGCCATCGCCGCCCTTGAACCCGACGCCTTTGCCGTGCCAGCCGCCGGACGCGGCCTTGTCTCGGATTTCCTGAGCTTCTTCCTCGGTGATGTAGCCGTTGTCTATGGCAGCTTGCAGCTTGCTTTCCAGCGCCTCGCTGCGCATTTCGCCCGCTGCCTGCGTGATGGCATCGGCGGTAGCCTGCGTCTCGGTTCCCAGCGTTTCGGCGACGCGGCCGGCGAAGTCTTGCAGTATGGCTTCCTGCGCTTCATCGCGCACTTCCTGTTGGGCCTGCGCGATGGCGTTGGCGGTGGTCTGCTCGTCGGTGCCCAGGATTCCCGCAACCTTGGCTGCCACTGCCGCCTGCCGTTCCTCGCTGTTGCCGCGGCCCCAACCGTGACCGCCGCCGCCCCAGGCCAGCGCGACGCCGCCGGTGATGGCCGCGGCCAGCAACCCGACGGCCAGACCGATTAGTATCCACTTCCTCTTCATGCCCAGTTGCTCCTTGTTTCTCCAAACTCGCCGGGCCGTACCGCCCTGCTGTAGTAACCAATTTAGCGGCCGACTTTTAAGAAACTTTGAAGGAAACCCGCACTTTCCGGGTTTCCTCCAAATTCAGCAAGCAAGGCCGGCCGGCACGGGAACGGAACACGCCCTAGAACGCCGGGCGGTTGAGAGCCGACTGATCGATCTTGCGGAGGATGAGACGCCCGTCGTCGGGGCCGCCAATGAGTTCGCCACCGTCCACCATCACCTTGCCGCGCAGTATGACGGTGGTGGGCCAGCCCGTGACTTCCCAGCCCTCCCACGGGCTGTAGTCGCGGACGTGCAGGTCGGAAATGGCGAGGGCCTTCTTCACCGACGGGTCAATGATGGCGAAATCAGCGTCGCTGCCCACGGCTATGACCCCCTTGCGCGGGTAGAGGCCCAGCAGCTTGGCGGCATTGGTGGAAGTCACGTCAACGTAACGCTCCAGCGACATTCCACGCTTGACCACTGCCTCGGAATAGTTCACGCCCATGCGGATTTCGATGCCCACGTTGCCGCCGCGAATGTCGCGCACGTTGGTTCCGGCTATCTTGTCCAGATAGGTAGTAAAGCTGCTGTCGGTGGCGGTGAAGGACAGGTCGCCCTTCATGATGCCGTCCCATAGGGCGGTGCGGTCTTCATCGAACTTCAGCGACGGGTAGGTGTGATACTTCATCCCGTCGGATTCTTTGTACTGCTCCGCCTCGAAGGACAAGGCCAGGGTCAGCACCTCGCCATAAACCGGCATACCGGCGGCGCGGGCCTCGGAAATCACGTCCGCCCCGTCTTTGGCGGTGACGTGGACGAAGTACATACCGACGCCGGTGCGCTGGGCCAGCCGCACCACGTGGCGAAAGGCCAGGTCTTCCACGGTCTTGGAGTGAATCAGGTGGACGTTGTACCAGTCCCACAGGCCGCGCTGCTGGGCCAGCAGGTAGTTGTACATCACCAGCTCGTCGTCCTCGCCGTGGACGGCCAGCACGCCGCCGTGACGCCCAATCTGCTCCATCAGGTCGCCCAGCCGCCCGGTGTCAATCCTGCCGAGGGGGGTCAGGCTGGTACCCTCGGCCCCGGGCGGGCGGATATTGGTGGTGAAAATCTTGACGCTGGGGAAACCGGCTTCCACCAGTTCGTGGAAGCGGGCGATGGAGTCGGGGGTGTTGGTGTTGCGGTAGATGCAATGCGTGGTGTAGTCGGTGTAGGCGGCGCCCTGCCAGACGTTCATAAAGTCGTGGATGCCAGCGGCCAGGTCTCCTTCGTTGGGCACCGGCGCAAAGTCAACTATCGTGGTGGTGCCGCCCCAGATTGCGCCCAGCGAATGCACCGACGGCCCAGCGTTAGGAGTGCCCGGCACGGTCTCGCCGGCGCCGGGCTGCACGTTGGCCGCGGCGTGGGCGTGGGCCTCCACCCCGCCGGGCACGACGATTTTGCCCGAGGCGTCAATCACTGCGGCCCCGTCTTCCTGAAGGATTCCGGGCAGGGCCACCGCGACAATGCGCTCGCCTTCCACCCCCACGTCCCAATTCCCGACGCCCGACGGGGTAACGACCTGTCCGCCCTTGATTATCATATCCAGCATCGTTCCGGCTCCTTAACTGGTTGTTTAAGTGAGAGGATCCAACAATTCGAGTCCGCCAATCCAGCGAAAATCCTGGACGTTATGCGTTACCAGTGTGAGATTATGCGCCATTGCCGTGGCCGCGATAATCGCATCTCCCAGCCCCATGCGACGCTGTTGGCGCAAGGTGACGGCCTGTTCAGCGATCGCCTGCGACAGAGGCAGGATTTCGGCAGTTTGAAAAAAATGCTCCAATAATTGTCGCTCGACCACGGTAAGCCCGTGATACCCCAAGGACTCAATGTAGCTGACAATTGACGTGGACCTATGAATGCCGTCAATAAAATTGAGGAGTTCTGCATCATGTTGTTGCGAGACGTAGATGATTATGTTGCTGTCAACCAACATCGTAGTCACGGAACGGCATTGGCCGGTCTTTGCGCTGTTCCCGTTGCCAGGCTACAGGGTCTTCAATTTCGGCAAAGGCGCCCAAGTCTGCCAAGATTTCCAGCATGGCTGTCCCTATCGCCCCCTTGTTTTCGGGATAATTCGGTTTGGCTTTGTCCAAAATTACGACGTATGTTTGCACAGGACCATCAAGTTCAGGGGCGTCGTCCAGCCATTTCACGTGGTCATTAAGTAACACCGACCTCCTTTGGAGGTGAATCGGTTTCTCCATTTCGAGGGGGATGTATACCGGCAACGGCCCATCGGCTTCGGGGGCGCCGTCGAGCCACTCCACGCGGTCGCCGTGCAGGACTGCCTTGTATGCGCGTCTCATAGCGCCACCCTTTATTCGATGGGTTGATTTCGCTTTTCGGGCATTGCCACTTGTGGTGCTTTGACTGTCAGGCGATGGGTTGAGCCACTTTGGCTGGGTCGAAACCGTAGAGGGCCGCCGCTGCTCCGGCGACGATGCTTGCCTGCTCGTCGACGGGGACACCGTCAAGTATATCGCTCAATACCTCGCGGGAACGGGGGAAGGTGGACTCCGAGTGGGGGTAGTCGCTGCCCCACATCAGGCGATCAACGCCGATGATGTCGCGCAGGCGGATGCCGACCGCGTCTTCCTGAAAGCTGAGATAGACGTTCTTGTGGAAAAAATCACTGGGGCGAGCATCACCCTTGAAGCGATAAAACGCTTCTTCCTGCCGCTCGATGTAGGTGTAGTCCATGGAATCCAGCAGGTAGGGAACCCAGGAAAGCTCGAACTCCACGATGGCCAGCTTCAGCTTGGGGTATCGCTCGAACACGCCGGAGAAGATGATGTCGCATACGGAGGTTGCCGGATAGAAGACTTTGGTGGCCCGTCCGCTGGCGTCGCGCACCGAAGTTGCGCCGGCGCCCCGGCTGCGCCCCTCGCGTCTGGTGGCGGTGTGCAGGCTGACCGGCAGGTCCAGCCCCTGCGCCGCGGCCCAGAAGGGTTCGTACTCTGGGCTGTCGTAGCGGCGATGCTCCTGCGGGTATTCGGTTATCATCGCCGCCGCCATGCCCAGGCGGGCGCATCGTTCCAGCTCGGAAATACCCTCCGCCACGTCGTCCAGGTTAATCATCGCCACGCCCTTGAGCCGGTCGGGGTCGGCGGCGCAGAACTCCGCCAGCCAGTCGTTGTAGGCGCGGAAGATGGCCGACATCAGGCGCGAGTCGGCGACCTTGAAATAAAACAGTCCCTGCGAAGGATAGAGCAGCTCGCCGGAAACGCCGTCGATTTTCATGTCCCGTATGTGTTGCGCGGGGTCGTATCCGCCGGCATGGACGTCCTCGAAGCGGCCGTGAGCGGAAATCTGTTCCGGGTTCTCGAAGCGGGCGCCGGCGTTGGAGATGAGGCCGATGCCGGCGATCATCTGGTCCTTTTCCACCACCAAATGATCCACCTCGCCCACTCGCTGCATCCGTGGGGCGCGCTCTCGGAACTCGGCGTCGATGCGCTCAGTCCACAGGTCGGGCGGCTCGAACACATGGGAATCGGATGAGATGACGAGAAGGTCGTCCATTCTGGTCTCCTGACTTCCGGCTGCCGCAGAGAGGCTGATCACCGGAGCCTTATATTCATTGGGATGGCCTATTTTAACACCAAGCCTGCGGATCAGGCCTCCACCCGGTATAGGGGCATTACAAGGGCTGTGGCCGGGGCAAGTTCCAAGAGCTCGGTGGAACTGGCGGTGCCCGGCTCCCATCAAAGCCCGCAAGGATTCTCTGAACAAGCTCGGTGGGTTGTGGCATAGTAAAGCTGGAACAGACGATGCCGACGACGATGCCGACGACGATGCCGACAGGGGAGTGAGGTTAGATGGGCCAACCAGCGTTTTCGGACCTGGAATACTGGGGCAAGAAGCGCAAGACCCGCCGCGAATTGTTCTTGGAGCGCATGGACCGCCTGATTCTCCTGCAAAGCCCGGAAGAACGCATCCGCCCGTTTTTTCCCAAGCCAGGCAAGGGCCGCCGGCCTTGCCCGCTGCCGGTGACAAGCCGGTTTTGCGCCAGGTTTACCGGCGGCCTTGACGTCTAGGCGAAGAGCGGCATCACCTGCTCGCCGAACAATTGCATCGACCTCTGTACCCGGTGGGTGTCCATCTCGCCTGTGTTCAGTTTCAACATCAGGTTGCGGATGCCTATGTCGCGTATTTCGGCGACCTGTTCCGCCACCTGGGGCGGGGTGCCGACGATGAAAGAATGCTCGAAACTCTCGCCGGCCGGCACGGGGCGGTTCGGGTCGGGGGGCGGCAGACCGCCGGGGTTGTAGAGTTCCCGGGCGAGCCGGAAATGCGCGCGTTCCCGCTCGAAGCCGGCCGCAGCGATTTCATAGGCCTCGTCGTGGCTCTCGGCGACGAAGAGGTCGCGGGAGGCCCAGCATTGGTCCAGAGCGCTCTCGGCTTGCGCCTCGGCAAACCCGGAGTCCAGCATGGTGGCGTGGTATCCTTCCAAGCGGGATTGAAGGGTGGACAGCGTCTGAATGCCAATCATCACCGGTCGTCCGATTTCGGCCATCTTGATGGTTGACGCCTCGCTGATGCAGGCGCGAATCAGCGGAGGATGGGGCTGCTGGTACGGCCGGGGACGCAGGCGCGGGAACTCAACATCCCAGTGCTCCCCCCGGTGTTTGAGATCCTCTCCGGTCCAGGCCGCCACCATCAACTGCTCGGCTTCGTCCAGGCGAGCGATGCCTTCCTCCATAGTAAGGCCAAAACCCAAGTACTCGTAGTGGTTGTAGGCGGACCCGCGCCCGGTGCCCACAATGAGCCGGCCGTGGCTGAGGTTGTCCAGAAGGGCGGTCTGAACTGCTAGGCGGACAGGGTGATGGAAGGCCAGCTCGACCACGGCGAATCCGATCTTTATGCGTTCGGTGCGGGCGGCGACGGCGGCGGCCAATACCAGCGGGTCGGCGTGCGCCGCGGCGCCGTCGAAGTGGTGCTCGGTGAGCCAAACGGAGTGCATACCAATCCGTTCGGCCAACAGGATCTCGGCGAGGGTGCTGTCTATAACCGCCGAATCGGTTTGGGGATCGTGACTGACAGGGAAGACGAAGGAACCGAAGCGCATAATGGCCTCTACCTGATGTTGGGATAGGGAGCGCATGGGGATTATAGACCAACACGCCGCCGGAGTGGGAACTCGGGCAGGTCAGCGCGGCCGCCATCAAGTACGCCCGACCTACAGGACACCCCGGCCAGAGGCTATTTTGCCAGCCGGCCGGATTCCGGTGCTTGTCGGACTAACATAGCCAGTGGTACAAACACTGGGGCGAGTCATGAGCACTGGCGTGAAAGGAGATTGGATATGGTCCGATTAGAAGGGAAAGTGGCCGTGATTACAGGGGCCACCGGCGGTATCGGTCAGGCTGCGGCGAGATTATTCGCCGGTGAAGGGGCGCGAGTGGCGTTGGTTGACCTTGATGAAACGGCGCTCCAGGAGACTGTGCGATCAATTGGCGAAGACCGGGCCAGCTACACCGTGGCCGACGTGACTCAACCCGACCAGACCCAGGCCTATGTCAACGCAGCCGTGAACCGTTGGGGCGGCATTGACGTGTTCTTGGCCAACGCGGGGATCGAGGGATCCATATCTCCGATACCGGACTATCCCATAGACGTTTTCGACCGGGTCATGGCGGTCAATGTGCGCGGAGTATGGCTGGGTATCAAGTACGTGGTCCCGGTGATGCGCGAACGGGGCGGCGGCAGCATCGTGGTCACGTCTTCCACCGCCGGCATCAGCGGGGGGCCGGATATGTCGGCATACACTACCAGCAAGCACGCGGTTATCGGCCTGATGCGCACCGCCGCGATGGAGGGCGCACCGTTGGGCATTCGGGTCAACACCGTCAATCCCGCCCCGATTGAAACCCGCATGATGCGCTCGATCGAGGAGATGCGAGTGGCGGCGTTTGACGACTCGAACGTAACAATCGAACGGGCGAAACTGGCATTCGCAGAGCGTATACCGCTGCAACGCTACGGCAACCCCGAGGAAGTGGCCCAGTTGATGCTGTTTCTCGCCAGCGACGATAGCAGCTACTGCACCGGCGGCGTTTACATGGTGGACGGCGGCAGGTCCGCGGGCAGCCGGTAGCCAACGTCTTTTTGCAGCGAGGCCAGCTACTCTGGCCTTCTACCGTCGAGCAGTAAATCCCGCACACGCGCGGCTTGAAAGCGGAGGGCACTGTTGCGGGTCTTGATCATTGGAGCCAGCGGATTCATTGGGCAATACTTGGTGCGGCGCCTGAGCGGGACGCTTGGCCATGAGATCTTTGGCACATTCTTGTCTCGCGCTCCAGAAGGCGGCGGCAACTCCTGGCACCGGGTCGAGCTGACCGACGCGGGGAGGCTGGAGCAGGTGTTCCGTCTGTCCCGGCCCGAGGTTGTGGTGCATCTTGCGGCCATTGCGGACGTGGGCGCGTGTGAAAGGGACCCGCAGAAGGCCACGGCAGTCAACGTGGCCGCCACATCAATGATAGCCAGGCTGTGCCGCCAGCAGGCGGCCAAACTGGTTTTCGTTTCAACCGAGTACGTATTCGATGGTAGGCGCGGGTTCTACCGGGAAGATGATACCCCACGCCCTACGACTCACTACGGTCAGACCAAGTGGGAGGCTGAGCAGGAGGTGGCGAAGCTGGCCTCCCGTTGGAGCATCCTCCGCACCAGTATCGTTTATGGCTGGCCGGCACAGGGACAGCGGAATTTCGTCCCTTGGCTGATTGGACGGCTTCGGAGCGGCCAACCTTACTCCGGTTCCACCGAGGTATTCCGAACGCCGGTTTACGTTGAGCACCTGCAGGACGGCATCACCAAATTGGTGGAGGAGGATTACCCTGGCATCCACCACGTGGCGGGCAGGGATTGGGTGAGTATGTATGATTTCGCCGTAGCGGTCGCCGAAGAGTTCCATCTGGACCGCAGGTTGGTGATTACGGCGGATGCCGCTTTGGAAGGAACCCGAGACGTTGAGTCGCAGGATGACACAGGAAAGTCCCGGAGCCCCGATATTCTGGGGCTGGACTGTGCCAAGACGATGCGTTTACTGGGCTTGGCTCAACCGGGACTCATCGAAGGGCTTGCGGCGATGCGAGATCGCGCGATGGAGGCCTGACGAGATATTTCGGCGGCCACCCGCAGCCAGACACACTGTTCGTAAATGCCGGTGGCCCGCCGGTGGCCCGTTGGATGGCCAGGCGGTGCCGCTCCAAGTCGTCCAGGATGAGCCTGCCGGGTGTGAAGATGCACTGGAAGGTACGGCCCACCGGCTTGTTCCTGCTGCCTAGTCATGTGGCCCCATCAACCGCCCGCTTCAGCGAGCGGCTGTCGCGGGTTGATGCGCCAGGAGGAAGTCACGCACCTGGTTTATCGTCTTGGCTTTAATGTCCTCGGACTCCTTCCATGGATAAGCCGTAACCTCGGCTTTGGGCGCCAACTCCACTAGGTCCATGGCGGCCTCGTATGAGTGCGACGGCGTGTCGTCAGGCATGACCAGCATCGGAGTCTGGCACGAGCGCGCGAAGTCCCGCGACACGCAGTACATGAAGTCCGGCTGGACTCGGTAAAGGTTGTGCAGGTACTGTTCGACGACCTCCATGGTCACGTCAGGCCGCTGGGCACACAGCTCGGGGCCCCAGACATCTCGGCCGGAGTCATACATGGCGTCCGGTGTTTTCGGTGCGTGCCCTACCGGCTGGCAGTGCACGGCGGCCAAGACGCGCTCGGGTGCCCGTTCTATGAGCTTCATTGCAAAAGGGCCACCGATGCAGTAGCCCATGAAGAGGAACTCCCCAATGCCGAGGTGGTCCATCAGCCCCAGTTGGTCGTCGGCGAAGGCTCCCCACGGGTCGTTGACCTGGACCGGCCCGCTGGACTCCCCGCCATTAGCGTTGCGCTGGTCCATCGTGATGCAACGGAAGTCGTTCTTGAACTCCTCCATCGCGTTGAAAACCTGTGTCGGCCAATTGGTGGCCAGGGAGTTCAAGCCCCCGCCGGGAGTGACCAGCAGCGGGAACCCGGACCCGGCTTCCTCATAGTGGATGCGGACATCGCCTTTGGTATAAAACGGCATTGCAGTTTCTCCTTCTTGACCCCAGTTCCGGCTCACCCAAGCAATTGTAATTTGGGATACCGGGCTGTCAAGGCAGAAGTCACCGATTGAAGCTGCGCGAGAGCCGATTTCAATCCGAGTCCTGAGTCGCGACGAAAACCACCAAATGTTAAGTAAGCGGATGATTAACGACAATTAGCCCTGCCGCGCATTGCCCCAATAAAAACGTTACTTCTAAGTATTACAGCCGCAGTTAAACTAGCGGAATAGGCCCACGTCTGAGCGTGAGAGAAGGGTGGTTAGAGATGGACCAGGTGGCAATGGAGCGGGAGGATGTGCTGTTGGAGGTGGCCGTCTGGGAAGCCGGACTTGAGGCATTGCACCGGCGGATCGCCCATCGTTTCAGCCGTAGTGAATCCCGCCAGAGGGCGCTGGCCTGCTTGAAGGGATTGCTGGGTTCGCTAGGGCGGGAGAATCGGCGTGGAGCCGGTCTCGCGTATGCGCAGCATCAGGTGGTCGCCGTCCTGCCACGGCTGGGAGGCCACCGGCCAAGTCAGCTTGCCGCTGGCGGCCGTCGCCGTCGCCGCGTCCAAACTCAGCGAAACCGTGCCGTCCACCGCGAAGAAGCCCAGCACATAGCCGGTAAGCGTATTCTGCGGACTCAACGTCAGTGACACCGCGCTGTTCTGCCACGTCAGTTCCTGGATCGCCGTCGCGCTGCCGCCCACCGTGAACCCGGCCGACTCCAGCACCCCCGCCGCGCTGGTGAAGCCCACCGCGCCGCCGGATGACTCGCCCACATCAATGAACGCCTCATGCAGCGTGCCGGTCACCGGCGCAACGATGATGTTCGGCTCGCCCCAGCCGGAGTAGGTATAGATATATGATTTTCTACCTACTTCTCCAAAAGCTGCTAATGTAAACAAAAACTTTGCTTGGACTATTTGGCCATTTGCAATCCAATAGTCCAGTTCCAAATGACTATTGTCTTCTGGCCCTTCAGGAGAGTGTATTTGTTGATAGTGACTGGTCTGAATACCTCCAATATTTTCTTTTCCAACGTATTTAACTTCTACGGATTCCTCTACCTCAAGCCCGCAGAACAGTTCAGTAGTGTTGTCAGTATCATTGAGAGCAGCACTGGAAGCAGCACTGCTAGAGTCCGTTTGATTATTAGGATTTGGATAGCGTTCTATTTCCCATTTTCTCCATTGCCTTGTGTCATCTCGCGTACGCCAGTATCTAATGTATTCTTGTCTGTTTTCAGTACTATCAGCAACTGCATTACTGGCAGATTCCAAAATCTCAATGCCTTCTGCCGCAACATTGCCATCGCTGTCATATATTAACGCGTGCGAACCATCCACACTGTGGCGAGCATCAGCTTTGTATTTTGCACTACCTGAATCTCCGTATTACATAGATGTATCAAAATCAACAGTTCCTGTCAAATTTGCCAGATCAGCACAAGCGTCTTCAATAGTTGCTTGGGCATCTATTATTTCGATATTTGAAACCGGACGCCATATCACAACAGCTGCTATTACCCCAGCCAAGAGCATTGTTGCAACCCCAATGATGTGCCACTTTGACAGCAAATTACTCATAAGTCTTCGCAGTTCTCCTTCCAGTTCTTAGAACCTGTCTACGATCTTTTTAGGATTAGGGCCGCGAAGGCAAGAACCACCATTTGCAGGCTGGTGTTGAGCTTTCTTTCGCAGTTCTTCCAGAGCCGTCGGCACTTCTCCAGCCATGAGATATGATTACCCTCCCTGGGTAATAGCCTCAACATAACATATATCAGCGATCGTAGACAGGTTCTAACACCATTTCTAGGGACTCTACTTTGGCCGACGGGCTTGATTTTCGAAATGTACATCCCATCTGCTGGCGATGGGTGAGGCTGGAAATTTCGATTTCCCGGCCATTTCCGGCCATTTCCGGACGTTCCTGGTTGCCGGGGTTGTTGGGCGGGTTGGAGCCGGATTTGGCGGTGTGGTGAGCGGGTTGGAAGCGGACGGACTTGTTGCGGCTGGCAGGCATGGGACATCACGTTGCCTCGGTGGCTGGTTGGATTTGGACTTGGCGGGACTTTGGGGTTTGAGTTTGATGTCTATTAAGGGTAGAGGGGTGTAAGCGGGGTTGGCTAGGGGCAAGTGTCAGTGGATTCCCGGGGCTTTTTGCCTGAATCAAGATTTTCGGGATTGAGGTGGCGGGAGTGAAGGGTATGGGCGGCCCTGCTCATCTCGGGCGCCATTGGGGTCAAACACTGGCTCACCTTGCCAAAGGGGAGGTATGTCCTGGACAGGGCTATTGGTTATCTGATGGCGCTGTATGTTACAGTGGATGGACGCGCTTGATACCGCACCAAGGCTTCATATACGGCAACGGACTACCATCTGTCCCGTCTTTCGTCTTTGTGCCCCGCGCTGGATTACCAGTATTGTCCCTCTGGGAGAAGGAGTCCGTTTCCAAATGCCTTTAGAATCCCTATCAACTCGCCCAAGTTTTTCCGGCCCGGCACGGCGGCATCAGGCCGTCTGCGCCGACTGCGGCACCTCCACGACAGTCCCATTCCGGCCAACCCAGGACCGCCCGGTGTACTGCTCCCCGTGCTTCAGAGTCCGGCGCGACGCCCTTTCCGCTCCGGCAAGCGCACCAGAAAGGGAACCATACGCCACAAATCAATACGCCACAAATCAATCCTTCGCCGATGACGCTGCCGGCCCCGCTTTAGGGTTTCCAGAAATGGACTTGGGAGCCGCCACCAGAGCAGCGCTCTTCCGTATGAACATATTGGAGCCCACGCCCATTCAAGAGAAGTCAATCCCCCTGCTCCTAGCGGGCCGGGACGTGGTAGGCCAGGCGCGTACTGGGTCCGGGAAGACCCTGGCGTTCGCCGTGCCCCTGACAGAACAGTGCGACCCGTCGGTCAGGCAGGTCCAGGCGTTGGTGCTGGTGCCAACCCGCGAGTTGGCCATCCAGGTGGCCGGAGTAACGGAGGCCATAGCGTCGCCACAAGGGCTGCGCTGCACCCTGCTTTACGGTGGCCGGTCGTTGAAGCCGGAATACAGAGCATTGAAGTCCGGCGCCCAGATTATCATCGGCACTCCTGGCCGCACCCTGGACCACCTCCGGCAGGGTACACTGGACCTGCAATCAGTTCGGTTCTTGGTGCTGGATGAGGCAGACGAAATGCTGGACAAAGGGTTTGCTCCCGACGTCGAGGCCATCCTTGGCCGGACGCCCTCCAGCCGTCAGACCGCGCTATTTTCGGCGACAATGCCCGGCTGGGTGGCGAAGACAGCCACGAAGTACCTGCGGAACCCGGCAACGGTGGAAGTGGACGCGGACTTGCAATTGCTGCCCACCGTGAAGCATCTGGTCTATTCCATCCAGAAGGACGCCAAGCTCGACGCGCTCCGGACCCTGCTGGACGGGCGAGACGACGCGCCGGTGATCGTTTTTGGCAAAACCAAGCGCGGGGTGAAGAAGCTGGCATCGCAGCTGGACGAACTGGGCTACCCGGCGAGAGCGCTCCAAGGGAATCTCAGTCAAAACGCCCGCGAGCGAGTGATGGAGGACTTCCGTTCCGGCGCCAGGCCCATCTTGGTGGCAACCAACGTCGCCGCGCGCGGGCTGGATATCGAGGGTGTTGGCCAGATCATCAACTTTGACCTGCCGGACTCCGAGCAGCTCTTCACCCACCGGGCCGGAAGGACGGGCCGCATGGGCCGCTCCGGCGAGGCCGTGACGTTCATCACGCCGGATGAGGAGAGCAAGTGGCGTGAAATCGACCGGGGTCTTGGCGGCCACTTCGTACGCAAGCCGTGGAAAGCATCTCGCTGGCAGGGACAACGTCAAGAGCGGGCAGTACAGCAGCGGCGGCAGCTCTCCGGCGTCCCTGGGTGATCGAGCAGCCGCCCCGCCTCCAGGACGACCTACAGCCTTTTGTGGTGTGAATAGATTTGAGCGACAACCAGAACAACGTCATACGCAACCTCGCCGTCATAGCTCACGTAGACCACGGCAAGACCACTCTGGTCGACGCCCTGTTGAAGCAGGGACACGTCTTCCGCGCCAACCAGCAGGTGGGCGAGTTGATCATGGACACCAACCCCCTGGAGCGGGAGCGTGGCATCACAATTCTGGCCAAGAACGCCTCCGTCTCCTATGGGGAAATCAGGATCAACATCATCGACACCCCGGGCCACGCCGACTTCAGCGGCGAGGTGGAACGTATCATGAACATGGCGGATGGCTGTCTGCTGTTGGTGGACGCCGTGGACGGGCCCATGCCCCAGACTACCTACGTGCTGCGCCAAGCCCTCAAACAGAACGTCTCCCCCATGGTGGTCATCAACAAGATAGACCGCCCCGAGGCCCGGGTGGCTGAGGTGCTCGAGATGGTCCAGGACCTGTTCCTGGAGTTGGCTACGGACGAGAAGCAACTGGACTTCCCAGTGTTGTACACATCGGCCCGGCAGGGTTACGCCACCATGGACCTGGACACGCCAGGGGCGGATATGCAACCCCTCTTTCAGGCAATCATGGACTCGGTGCCGCCGCCAAAAGGAGACCCAGAGGCACCGCTCCAAATGCTGGTCGCGGCGCTGGACCACGACAACTATCTGGGACAAGTGGCCATCGGGAGGGTCACCAATGGCACGCTCAGGCAGCGCGACGACGTGACCTTGCTGTGCCTCAACGCCGAGCCCACTATTCACAACCTGGAGCACATTTTTGTGTTTCGCGGGATGCAGCGGGCAGAGGTCTCCGAAGCCCACGCCGGGGACATTGTGGCCGTGACCGGGCCAGAAGGGGTGTCCATAGGCGACACCATCGCCTCGCCTGAACACCCGGAGGCCCTGCCGCCTATCGACATCAATGAACCGACGGTGCGGATGAGCTTCGGGGTCAACACCTCCCCTTTCATGGGATTGGAGGGCACCCACTGCACTTCCCGAAATCTCCACGAACGGCTGATGCGAGAGTTGCGGACCAACGTCAGCCTGAGGGTAGAGGCCACCAACAGTGCCGACGTGTTCATGGTTGCCGGACGGGGAGAGTTGCACTTGTCCATCTTGGCCGAGACCATGCGCCGCGAACAGTTCGAGTTTCAGGTGTCGCGTCCTGCGCCCGTCACCAAGGTGGTTGACGGCAAAACACACGAGCCCTACGAGATTCTGAATGTCAGCGCCCGCGAAGAGTACGTCGGCGTACTGACCGAATACCTGTCGGCTCACATGGCCCAGCTCCGGGATATGCGGTACACCGAGACCGGCTACGTCCAGATGGAGTACAAGATACCGACCCGCGGGCTGATTGGATTTAACGCTTTCTTTCTCCGCACCACGCGGGGCGACGGGTTGAAAAGCAGCGCCTTCACGTCCTACGAGCCGATGCAGGGCGAAATAAAATCCGAACGCGCCGGCGCGCTCGTGGCGTCGGAGCGTGGTGTGGCCGTCACCTATGGCTTGCTGAACGCCCAGGGCAGGGGCGAGACTTTCATCGACCCAGGCACAAAGGTGTACGAAGGTATGGTTATCGGCTCGCACCACCGCGACGGCGACATCGAAATCAACGTTTGCAAAGAGAAGAAGCTGACCAATATGCGCTCTTCAACGGCCGATGTCGCTAGGCGCCTGAACTCCACCGTAAGGTTCAGCCTGGAGGATGCGCTGGCGTTCATCTCTGACGACGAACTGGTGGAGATTACGCCACAGAGCTTGCGCCTTCGTAAGATGGAGCTATCGGCGCATGACCGGAAGCGCCACCGCCGTGACTGGGCCCGCACCCGAGATTAGGGACGCCCAAGGTGGGCATCCCATCACGAACTCCACCGTTGACACCTGGGAGATTGCGCCAAGCCCTGCCGTGAGCCGAAATTCCAGGCTGCTAGTCCGGCCATCCCCGGCTCCAACCGCGCCGCCACGCTCACAACGCCACTATAGCAAAGAATATCCGCGATTCAGTTGCGGAGGCGATCGCTAATTTCCCCGGTCGTACAAATCCTCTCCGAGCAACCCCGCCTGTTGATCCCGGTTTCCTAACCTGGGTATTGCCTTCCTTGTCTCCCAATATCTATCATTATCGCGTATTGGAAGCATCCGCTCCAAGGGCTTCTGTCAGCGGAGAGTCCGGCGGCCGCGGGCTCTCTGGGTCCCTTCCACCTGCTGGGGAAACCGATGGAAAGTCGCCCCGGGGTTTCGGGGCACCCGGACTGCTCGAAAATCAAGGCTGTGGGGACGTGTTTGCCGAAGGCGGCGGACCACCGGCCGACGGTGTGGGGATCCCGCTCAAGCGCCGGGAGCGGGCAGTTAGTTCACTTCGGTCAGCATGTCCAAAAATTGGTGGACAATGCTGAAGGCCGGACTGTCCCACGGTATAACACCGGAAGCTACGGCTTCCCCAATTCGCAAATTAGGGTCATTAGTAATGACTGAGGACAAAAAGGCGCCGAGACGGGCCTTGTATTCCTTGCCCGGAACGTGGCTTATGGACTCTAAACACTCAAAGAAGCGGTCCACGCAAGGCATAGCGGCGGCCTCGCGCACCGCTTCCAGGCACAACGTTTCCAGTTCACCCGGAGAAGCATTGTCGGGCATAATATACGCTGCTACCCGGATAGCAGCATCATCCAATGTCCCCTCCGCGAATATCAGCGGCTCTGATGGGACTGGCAAACCGGCTATACGCAGTGAGTCGCCAACACTCTGAAAAGCGCGTGAGTAATCCTCATCAGCATCCCTTGTTACTCCAATGTCTTTAACAAGGTCGGAAGACCTTATGCGAGGGACAAGGATATTTGTCAAGAAATCGCCTAATTTGTCTTTTCCGCCGAACGAGATAACCTGTACATCTTCATCTTTGCGACGCTCTATGATTCGTTGGAAAAACCAATAGTCGTCTGTCCCTTCAACCAGGAGCAACCGGGGCTGTTCAATTTTGATGGTCTGCTGACGTTCGTGCTGGGCCACCATCAGCGCAATTCCCAAAGGTATTCGATATTGGTATCCAGAGCGTCCTTATTGTATGTTACAGCCTTCACCTGGTCACCGCGCCGGTACAACCGAAGCAGGTGCAGTTCATCAGACTCCAGTTCATTGAAAGCATTGTTTGCGGCAACAATGCACTCATAGCTGTGGGTAGTGGCGAAAACCTGCACGTTGAATTCGCGTGACAGCCAGTCCAGCTTTTTCCACACGTCAACCAGCGCGCTATGGTGCAGCCCGTTCTCCACTTCATCAATAAGTATCACGCCGTTTTGAGCTTTCAGGAAAGCTAATGACAAGGCCAGCAGGCGCTTGGCTCCTTCTCCCATGACCGATATGGGGAAAAGCCGCCCGACGCCAATATCCCTGTGGATTGCCGGAATTCCACGGCCATCGGTTATCGTGGTCAGCCGTTTCAGTCTCGGCTCAAGCAGCCGAATAATTTCCTCCAGAGTTGTCCGGTATCCTGCAATCTCCGCCCTGCCCGAAAAGCGTGGCCAAGGCCCGCGCGTTGTATCTGCTTCCGGGGCGTTCAAACGTGGATGGATATATGGTTGTCGCATCCGCTTTCCTGATGTCCTGTAGGACGGGACGCAACCGGCCGGACGTGGCACCCAGGTCCAGCCATGCCTTCGCCGAAGACTTGATGCCGGATTCGTCTATATGCTCAAATACTAGCTCGTTGTCCAAATCAAAATTGGAAATTGCCTCGTCTTCCAATTCGGTTTCAGACATCTCCGACCAGTCAACAATGGGAATGGGCTGTTCGGCGCGGTATTGGCGAGTGACGTTGAGTGTTCTCAATCCATGGCGTCTGCTGTCTTCAGCCTTGAATCCAATCGCTAGACCGGCATTGTACTGAAAGAACAGATCAGCAAAAAGCTGACCTTGACCATAATCGCCCGAGTCTCGCCATTGGGAGATCCGCAATGCTTCCCTGGGCGCTGTGGGGTAGCTTAGCATCCACAGCGCCTCCAGCAAGGCGGTTTTGCCTACGTTGTTCTGTCCAGCAATCAGATTGACGCGGGCCAGCGGTTCGACGGTCAAGTTATCGAAACAGCGGAAGTTTTCGACGCTGAATGAGGTGTACATTGCCTTAGACCTCTCGTTCAACCCCTCTTTTCAATCCCCTAAGGGAATGCTTGTGGGCAGCGCGGTAATCTGCCACGCTGCCCACATAGTGCAGAAGTTTGCTGCGTTGCGAGGCGCCCGCCCTACTCGCGGAAGCGGAACTCCCGCAGTTCTGGCGAGACGCTGATTGTGGCTCCGGTATGCTCCTGAATTTCCTCCGGGTTCCAGCGGGGAGCGTGTTCCAGCAGTTGGAAGCCTTCCGGGGTGATGCCGAAGAGGCCGAGGTCGGTGACCAGCATCTTGACCACGCCGGGGGCGGTTACGGGAAGATTGCAGCGGTGAAGCAGGCGGGGCGCTCCTTCGCGGGTGGAATGCTCCATGGCGATGAAGACGCGCTTGGCGCAGGCCGCCAGGTCCATGGCGCCGCCGATGCCGCCGCCCTTGCGGGACGGGATGCGCCAGTTGGCAAAGTCGCCGTTTTCGGCCACTTCGTAGGCTCCCATCACGGTCACGTCAATCATCCCGCCGCGGATGATTCCGAAAGAATCGGCGTGGTGAACGATTGCCATGCCGGGCTCAGCCGTGACGTGCTGCCCGCCGGCATTCACCAGATGGCGGTCTTCCTGTCCCTCAGCGGCCAGAGGCCCGTAGCCTATGACGCCGTTTTCTGACTGATTGATGAATGACTTGGTGGGGTCAACGTAGTTGGAGCACAGGGTGGGCATACCCACGCCCAAGTTCACAATCCAGCCATCCTGGAACTCCATCGCCAGCCGGTCGCACATCGCTTGGCGGGTCAGCTTTGGCTTGTCGGTCATTTCAGCACTCCGTGGTTGGGTGTTGTTGCCTGATGGGCGCATGAGAGTGCGCCATTACGGAAAAACAATCTTGCCTGTAGGGGCGCCCTGCCGTGCGCCCCGCGCTCGGCCTCTACAGCCCCGGCTTGGCCCCGGACCAGATGCCATCCTCCGGGATTTTCACGATGCGGTCAACGTAGATGCCGGAGACGTGGACCTGGTCAGGGTCAAGTTCGCCGATTTCCACCACGTCGTTTTCGACCTCGACGATGGTGGTGGTGGCAGCCATGGCCATAATGGGGTTGAAGTTGCGCTGGGACAAGCGGAATTGCAGGTTGCCGAACTTGTCGGCCTTCCAGGCGCGGATGAGCGCGTAGTCGGCGGGCAGCGGATACTCCAACACGTAGGTGCGGCCGTTTATCTCGCGGTGCTCCTTGCCCTCGGCCAGCTCGGTGCCTACCGAGGTCGGCGTGTAGAACCCGCCGATGCCGAAGGCGGCGATGCGGATGCGCTCGGCCAGTGTGCCCTGCGGCACCAGTTCGGCGTCAATCAGTCCCTCGTTGTACATTCGGACGAACGGGGTGACCACCGAGGGATGGGTTGACGCGGTGAAGGCGCAAACCACCTTCTTCACCTGCCCCGCCTCCACCAGCGTGCCGACGTCCGCCAGCTCGTCGGTGGTGCCGGCGTTGTTGGAGATGCAGGTCAGATCCTTGGCTCCCTGCCGGTTGACGGCGGCCAGCAGGTTGCGGGGAACGCCGACGCCGGAAAATCCGGGGCACATAATGGTGGAGCCGTCGGGGATACCGGCCACCGCGTCGTCCATGGTGGCGTACACCTTGTTTTTCATGGGCGTTTAACTCTCCAGGGGGTAATTGCGTCAAATACTAGCGCAGTCCGGGGCGGCGCGCCACCGGGGGAAACAGCATGCGAGTGTCCACCATCCGCGCCGTGCCTAACCTGCCAGCCTTTCGGCCTCCTGCCTTTCGGCTTCTCGGATGAAGTCGGCAGTGTTGCGGATTAGGTCAATATGATAATCTTCCGGCTTACAGTCTCCATCATAGAAGCATTCCGAATGCAGATGTCGTATCCGAGCATGGAATCGAATCAACAGCGACTCCAGCAATTCGCCCTGCCGCGCCAGCGCCTTTATCCCACTGGAGGTTTGCGAGGTTCGGCTCGGTTCCCGCCCGGCGCTCTCCAGAATCAGCGCGTCGGTGGCTCGCTTGGTTGCTCCCCATGCCTTTTCCGCAGCGTTTCGGACACGCCTTTGCCCCAGCATCTCGATGGCATCCGCGTGAAGCACCCAAGCGTCGGCGACGAGATATCTGCCCCGCTCGGTTTCCGGTATTCGGCCCATTCCGTTGATATTGTCTTTCGTTGCCCGCATTTTATCACGGCGGCGAAGGGCGGCGGGGCCATTCTTTGGCGTCCCGCCCCTTGACAAGCCGGGTGTTAGGCCGAAAAATCCTAGTAGCAATCGACCCGAAGAGGAGCCTTCTTATGGTTGCAACCAATCATCGCACCTACACCTACATCGGGCTGGCCGGTGAGGGTGACTACATTGGCGAGGGCGGACTGCTCCGCCAGGCCGACGGCGAAGACGCCTGGGAAGACATTTCCGCCGGGCTGCCCGGCAATCCCCAGGTGCGCGCCCTGCTGCTGAAGGCGAACGACCCTGCCGTGGTGTTCGCCGGCACGCAGGACGGCGTCTACCGCAGCGCCGACCGGGGCGCGAGCTGGCAGCGGCTGTCCGACCCCGCCGAGGGGCGCGAAGTATGGTCGCTGGCGGCCAATCCTTCCGACGCCAATACTATCTTCGCCGGATACGAGCCCTGCGCCATCGCCCGCTCCCGGGACGGCGGCGAGACCTGGGAAGATATGGACACCAGCAAGGTCATCTTCCCCCACATCACCACCTATATGCCGCCGCTGGGCAAGCGGGTTATCGGCATCGCCATTGACCCGGTAGACCCCAACAATATGTACGCCGCCATCGAAGTGGGCGGCCTGCTGGCCAGCCACGACGGCGGCGAGACGTGGGCGCAACTGATGGACGGGCCGTACCTCCGCAACAACACCCTCGACCTGCATCAGGTGCAGGTTAGCGCCGCCGACCATGGCACAGTACAAATCGCCACCCAGATAGCGATGTTCCGCGGACGGCAGCAGGGGACGCGCTGGGAGCACGTGCAGGTGCAGGATATGTTCAACGGCGGCTCCTACTGCCGCGACCTGCTGGTGGCCCCCGACGACGCCAACACCATCTATCTGGCGTCGGGAGCCGGCGGCGGGGCCGCCCCGCCCGACACCGTGCCCGAAGGCGCGCTGTTCCGCAGCCGCGACGTGGGCGAGACCTGGGAGCGCCTCGACTTGGGCGACGTTCCGCCGGGCCGGATGATGCAGGTCGCCATAGACCCCGCCGCTCCCGCCCGCCTGAGCTGCGCCTCCTACTCCGGCGAGGTCTACAGCAGCAGCGACCGCGGCCAGACCTGGCAGAAGAGTATGCTGCCCGTGGAGCCCACCCGCTCCCTCCACATCTACCCGATGATCTGCGGCTAAACGGAATCCCGGAATGGGAAGGGCGGAGCGCGGATCATCCGCATTTCGCTCTTCCCTGCCCTTGGTCCAAGTGCAGGACCCGTCCCTGCACTTCCAAATTTATCTCACTTCACCGGGAGGGCCGGTTTGGTCACCTCTGCACTAACTAGAGCCACTTATCGCGTTACCGAAGATACGCTGGAAGACATGGTACTGGCGAAGAGCGAGTTTCCCAGCGATTTCCAGTCACACCAGATCGTCCGGGAAGGCGAGCTGGACAACGAGCAGCTTGCGCGGAACGGGTTCGCGGGCAGCAACGCCCAGCGCTTCCGTACGGCGGGGCGAGTAACCGGCAATATGCGGGAGATCGGCCCCACGTCCAACATGGCTATGGTAGACGGCTTCGACTTCATGGCCGCCTCGGTGGTGCATCTGTTCGACACGCCCGAGTCGGTAAGCATCTGGATGCACGAGATATTCCTGAAGGACTTTGAAGACCACGTGGGCGACAGCGTGGGCCAAGGCCATCAGTTGGTGTCGGCGACCCGCCTGGAAACCAGCGGCTTCTTCGACGAGGCGGTGGCGCTGCGGGTGCTGCAAGGCGGCCCCACCGGCCTGATTTCGTCCACCGTCGTAGACTTCCGGCTGGGCCGGCTGCTGGGCGTAGCCTTCATCGGCACCATAGGCGACCACCAGCGCCCCGGCCTCACGATGCAGACCGGCCAGGCGCTGGAGAAACGAATCGCCCAGGTGGTGCTGGGGATGTAGGGAAAAATGGCTAACGATATGGCTGCATCAGAAATCCAGTACCCCGCCTGGCATCAGCACGTAGACTACATACTAAACCAAAGCCAAGGTGAAACGCGCAGGCGGATGGGGTAGAGTTGTGGAAGACTGTGTTAGCCTGTTCTGTAGTGAGAGAGGGGATGGTGATGGGTGTGAGGGAGATGGAGCGGTTCCTCGAACAATGGGAAATGGATGCCAGGGATTTGCACAGGCGGATGATTCTGGCTCCCACGCCCCGGGAGAGGGAAAGATGGCACGCCCTCTGGCTGCTAGCCCAAAGTTGGACGGCCGCGGCTACGGCAGAGGCTATGGGACGGGATCCCCACACCATAGGCAGATGGGCTGCCGCCTTCGGCGAGGGCGGTCCGGCGGCATTGATTTTCGAGCAGTCCGGAGGGTCCCCCCCGCCCTCGGCGAGGCGCAGCAGGGGGAACTGAAGGCGGCGGCGCAGGAGTTGCCCGCCGAGCCGGGCATCGAGATGGCCAACTGGAACTGGAAAGTGGTCCATGAGTATGTCTCGGGACGCTTCGGCATCGGCCTGAGCCGCAGTAGTTGCCTAAACTATCTGCATCGGCTGGCTGCATCGGCTGGGATATGCGCTGAAGCGTCCCAAGAAGCGTCTGGTCAAAGCTGACGAGAGGAAGCGGGAGTCGTTCGTAGTGGAATACGCCACCCTTTCGGACGAGGCGCGGCGTACTGGAGCGAAGGTATTCTTCGCCGACGAGGCCCACTTCCGTGCGGACGCCGAACTGCGGGGCAAGTGGGTGCTGAAGGGAGAGCCGGCCTTGGTGGACTCGACCAGCCCGCGCCGTGGCGAGAAAGCCAGCTACTACTCGGCGGTGTGCTTGGAGACGGGCGATGTGGAATGGATGGAACTGGAGGGCAACAGCAACTCAGAAACCTCTGCCGCCTTCCTGAGACAACTAAGGGAGAGGCACGCGGGGCCCCTGAACGTGATCTGGGACAACGCCCCGGCGCATCGTGGCGAAGCGGTGCGGGAGTACCTGCGAACCCCCGGGCTGCGCCTGAGGCTGATGAACCTGCCGGGCTACAGCCCAGACTTCAACGCCGATGAGGCGGTCTGGGGCTGGGCGAGGGAGGAGGCCACCAGTAACCTGTGCCTGGGAACCAAGTCCCGGGTGCAGGAAAAGGTCAACAATTTCCTTGCCGAGCTGGCCAGCCGTAAGGAGGAGGTGAAACGGCGCTGCCGGACCGTCCTGCAATCAAGGGCCGAAAGCCTTTTGCTAGTCCTCCACACCCATTCTCAGCGCACGGCAAATGCACTTCCCACCTTGGCTTTGGTTTAGATGAAGAGGCACCCGCTTGAACTCCCGCCGTGGCAGACCAACATCCCCTACCTCATCATCACCCTTCTGATTTCCACAGTCCTCGGAACCGCAGCATGGCTGGTCCACGCCATGCCGTACTGGTCAAGGCCAGGCAACCCCTACTCGCTGCCAACCGAGGCATGGACAACGCTGCTGGCAGTTATGGCTGGCTCCGTAGCCTTCGCCACCTTGATGATCACCATCTCCACCCTGAAGATGCGGAGCAGGGAACACGCGAAGGCGGCCCCGGCAATCCAGAAATCCCCGCTGCAGGCCGTCACGGCCCCCCATACACCCATGTGGTCCCCGGCTGAAAAGCCACGATACTGACGCCACAACGTTCCAGTGTATTTACGCTCGAACGTACAAACGCCTTAACGCTCCAACCCAATTACGCTCCAACGCGCGGCCAACTCCCGCGGGGGCAGAACACTCCCACATACAACAGAGGAATCCCGCCAATGACCGCCACCGCAACAACGGTCTTCTCCTTCGAGAAATCCCCATGGAACCACCGAACCACCCGGTCCCCGGGACAGCGCCTCCTAGTCCACGTCTCCCGTGAGCATATCCAACAAGCCCGCTGGAGCAGATTCCTCGACCCCATCTCCCTGGCCCTGCGCCAACACCTCTCCCATCACGCCTGTGCAGATCTCTTCTGGAACAGCGACGGCTTCGGCCCGCGCCACCCCGGCGACGAAGCGCGCACCGGCATCCACCACGAGATCCACGACCAAGCTACCGGAGACTTCATCGAAGAGCTCCACTATCACCTGCCCCTCCCGCACAGGGCGGCAAGAACCATGTGGAGACTGCGCCAGCAGGGCATCGAAACCTTCAGGCCGTTCAACATGTCCATACACCTGCCCCAAGCGGCGCCGGCGCGGAACAGCCAAGACCACCACCAGCAACGGGACGGCGCCCGAAACCTCGCACATGCCGAACCGGAAAGAAACCCCAGCGCCACTGGCCATGACGCCCAAGCGTAATTACGCTCACACTCATTTACGCTACAGCATACTTACGCTCAAACCCAGTTACGCTAAAAAACACAGGAGCAGAACATGCCTCAGACCACTCTCCCGCCCGGAGAATACTGGGTCGGAGACCCGTGCTACGTCATCGACGACAGCCAGTGGGCCGCCTTCAGGAAGTCCATAGACCGGCAGAGCGGCCATTCCCAACACCCAGGACACCAGAGCGCAGTCTTCACCACACGGTACGGCGACGGCAACTACCCCGACGACAGAAGGCGCCACTACTCCGTCGACTCCGGCCAGATCGGCGCCGTACCGCGAGAACTGGCAGCCAAGTGCACCAAAGGCGCGGATAGAAAGCATTACACGGACCTCGGCAACTTCATCACATCAAAACAACCCCTGGACTGCAGCGCCGACGAAGAGGGACACCTCAGGTTCGGGGAAATCACCATCTACACCGGCGACCTGCCGGAAGACGAGGACGAGGACGACGAAGGCTACTGGGACTGAACACCACACGGCACTCTCCCCCTGCCGGCACATGCCGGTGAACAAACAAACACGGAGGAAGAAAAATTGAATCAAGGGACGCAAGCCAGCACACTGCCCCTAGCAGCACCGGCTGTGACGTCTCGGCGTAATTACGCCAAAACACCCCGGCAGGAGCAGAACATGCCTCAAATCACCCTCCCGCCCGGAGAATACTGGGTGGGCGACCCATGCTACGTCATCGACAACGGCGAGTGGCCCGCCTTCAGCAAGTCCATAGACCGCCACAGCGGCCACTCCCAATACCTGGGACGCCACAGCGCAGTATTCAACACCGCGTACGGCGACGGAACATACCCCGACGGCGACGGACGCCAATACCCCGTTGACACCGGACAGATCGGCGCCATCCCACGGGCCCTGGCCACCAAAAACAAGGAAAAGATGGAGTCGCTGGGCAGACTCGTCACTTCACACGAACCCCTGGACTGCAGCGCCGACGAAGAGGGAAGGCTAAGATTCGGGGAAATCATCATCTACACAAGCCACCTCATCATCGACACCGGCGACCTGTCGGAAGAGGAGGACGGCTGCGACGACAAGGAAGGCCGGAATTAGGAAGACCACGGGGAATGAACTTCCGGGACAAGCTCCATCAACATCAAACGGAGATCTCCAGCCTCCCGGCGCACGCCGGTGAACAGACAACCCGCAGGAAGAAAACTTGAATCAAGAGACGCACGCCAGCACCGAAGACCCGCCGATCGACCTCCCCACACAGGAAGATGAACACGGGGGGACAGAGAAAAGTCCCCGGGCTCTCCAAGTTGACAGGCTGATCTGGCTGGCCACAGCCATCACCAAGGAGGACAAGTTGAGGTGGGAACGAACCCGCTTCTCCAACAGGTTCAACACCAACATCAACAGGTGCCACATCGTGGTGAGCAAGCACGGCGCGAATATCTCGCTGAACATCGTCGATGAGAAGGGAGAGCGTATCGCAGACTCCTGGGACAGCGACTCCGACATCCACCGCGAAGCCCTGAACGAACTCTGGACAACAGCCCGGGAGAACGCCCTCAAGGCGGACCAGCGGCTCGAGCGGCTCGTGGACGAGATGAACCACATCGGCGATCCGCAAATGCACGACCCCCAGACGACCGAACCGGCAACCAGCATTGAAGCCCACCAGGAGAAAAAAGGGCTGCTGGCACGGCTTTTGTGCAGGAACGAACCGGCGCAGAGACCGGAAGCAACCGTCAGGGAGAGATCCCCACAACGATGACGAACGCCAAGCAGGTCAAGGAAATGGCGGAAAGCTGGCTCGAGGAACTGACCCTCTACGGCGGCGCCCACCGGGTGCTGGACGAAACGCCCGGCAAGCTCCGGGTCCGGCTGGACACCCACGGCCGCTGGTACACCATCCACTTCACCTGGCCCACCGCGACCAACCCCACCGACTATATCAGCGGCTACGCCCACCGGTCCGAAGAACCGGCCAAGGACATGTCAGACGGACCACTCTCCCAGGACACCTGGAACAGGATCACCCGGGACATCGCCGCATTGGAAACGGCACTGCCCAATGACCCGGCACCCGGAAGGCGAAAACGCCGCCGCCACCAACCCAACCCCCTGAACCTGCCAATAATGGGCACACCACCGGACGCCACCACCAGCTGAACACCACGAGGGAAAAACACCATGCGCGCCACCATCACCATGCGCGCCACCATCACCAGGCCAAGTAACTCAAGCCTGAGGAATATGACCGAAGCCCTCCTCGACATGAACACCGGCGAACATTCCGCGCTCCCCGCCACAGCCGTGCACCGCATGACCATGCTCCACACCTGGCCCGGGACCTGCCACGCCGCAGAGCTGCGGATCGGCAAGATTCCGCCGGAGTTCGGCCGGACACCACCCTGCGAGGAGAACAACCTCGAGCGACTGGCCGAGCTGATCTCCTCAAGATGGCGGGCCGCAATCCTCGCCGCCCTCATCGACAGCGGACCGGCTGACGGCGATGCGATCGCCAGCAGGCTCCAGACCAGAAAGGACCCCCTTGCGTGCAACCTCAACCTTCTGAAGGAGCGAGGACTGCTCATCACAGACGCTGGCGGGCGCCACAGCCCCCTGCCCGGCCTCTCCCACCACATGGCGGAACTCACCGTCTACCAGCAACACGCCAGGGAAACCGGAGACGCGCTCCGGAGCGTGGTCCCCTTCTTGGACTTCGCCACCGCCGCCTGGGCCGTCATCGAGGACCGCAAGGAACACGGACTCCCGGTCAACGCACGCGAACTCGCCGCCCAAGGCACGGGCATCATCGCCATGGGAGACGGCAACACACCCCGCATTTTGCTGGCAGCCCAAAGGGCGCAGGCACCCAGGAGCACCGCCTCCTACCTGAACGCCCTGGGCAGAGCCATCCGCGGCATCGCCGGGCAACCCGGGGAAATCCAAGAATCCAGCGGAATACCTACCACGTGGCGGAACATGGACCACGTCCGCTGAAACGGAGGCATGACGCATGGCAACTGCGGTCCGGAACCCGGTCCCCCACGTGACCGGCGCAAATCCGGCGCAGAAGCCAGGCAGTCCAAAGCGCAACCCCCGTCCCTGGACCGACGAGGAAAGGGACATCATCCGCCAAGAATACAAGGGCACCGCCCAGTCCCAAGAGGCCATCGCCAAAGCCCTGGGCCGCGGCCGGTACACAGTCAGGAACGAAATCTACCGCATGGGTCTGGCCCGCTCAACCGACCGGCGGAAATGGACCAAGGAAGAGGATGAACGCCTCGCCGACCTGGCACACCGCTACGCGCCGCAGACCGTCGCGCGGAAGATGAACCGCTCCGTCAACTCCGTCGTCGTCAGGATGAAACGGCTCAGGCTACAACGCAGCCAACGAGACGGATGGTACACCCTCAGAGACGCCGCTGCAGTGCTGGGCAAGGACCCCAAGTGGCTCAAAATACGCATCGAAACCGGCGCACTCAGAGCCAGGCGCCACCACCGCCGGACGGACCGGAACCAGCCCGAACCCTCCACCTGGCACATCGAACAGAAGGACCTCAGGAACTTCATCAGGAAATACCCGAGGAACTCGACGGCCGGAACGTGGACCTAATCGCCGTCGTCGACATCCTCGCCGGACTAAAAATGGAACCACCCGAATGCTGACCCCCTCAAGGAGACACGCCAAAATGAACGAGCCGGAACTCGGGGCCGTCAGGTGGCTCCAAGGAGGCCTGGGCGGACCGCCAGCCGACGCCATCGCCTACGAGTACCTCCTCGGTGACGACGCTGACGACAACCCACAACACCCCATGGACTGCCGGGACCTCTACATGTGCCTCATGCTCATCGAGCAGGTGCCCGAAGCCGGGAACGCCTTGGAAAGCCTGGCCAAGCGGTCCCGGTACTGGCGCGCCCTCCACCACCACTGGGACGCCCTGACCAACATGCTCAGCGAAGAAACAGAGCGCCGGATGGTCTACCCCTGGGCCCGGCGGACCACCGCCGCCCTCAGGGACCTCACGGAAAGGGTCAGACTGGGAGAGGAACAACCAAAACTGCAGTTCACGGAAAACTGCTGAACGAGGGACGAAGCAGAATATGACCACCAAACCCGGCGCCGCAACCCACTTCCAGATGCGCGACGACTCCGGTTGCCGGAGCGAACAGTGCCTGCCCGGCGAAGACAGCGAAACGTACTTCGGCATGATCCGCTACTACACCTGTCCCAAGTGCCACGACACCTTCTGCGATGGCTGTACCGACATGAGCGCCTGGGACGGCGCACGCTGCCCCAAGTGCGACGGGTAGACACCACACAAGCCAAATGGAAACACCCACAGAGGGAAGAAAAAATGACCGTGGTCTACGGATGCTTTGGATGCGGCGGGGAGGAAGACCCAAGGATAACCTTCACCGCCATCTACCGCGACCAAGAGGGAAAACTCCAGATGCACTGGCTCTGCCAAGCCTGCCTCAAAAGATTCGGACCTCAGAAGGCAGCCCGGGAACTGACCCACCTGGACAAACACCCGGATGCTCAGCCAGAATTCAACGGGTGCTCACCCATCCGTGAGGTCGAAGAAATAACCCAAGGCATCCCGTAACCGGCGGAGACGCAGGACGAGGAACTCATGGGGACGGAGGGACGGTCAACCGATGGAGACAAGGTGGGTCCCCAACCAAGACGCCGTGCTCAAGGTGATGGACGAAGCGGCCCCGACCGTCAGGAACGCCCTGGCCAAACACGCATACCTCACCTGCCGGGAGGAGAACGGCCGCAGAATAATGGAAATACTGGCCGCCCCAGGAGAGCAGGCGCTCCTGTCCCTGGCCGCCGAACCCGACGGTACAATCACCGCCACCCGGAACGGTGAACCCGACCCCAACATCATCCTGAACGCGAAACGGACCTCAACCGAAACCCAAGCCGCCGCCGCCGTCGCCGCCCTCATTATGGAGGAAACCCTCAAGGCACTTGCCGGAAACCCCATCGCACCGGAAACCCTCTCCGGTGAACAGGCCAGAAAACGGCTGGAACACGCGGCAAACGACATCGTCCAAGACACCCAGACCAGGAACTCCATCCCCGCATGGATGATGGCCCGGCGATCCACCTTCAACTACCAGGAAACCAAGCTCATCGCTTACAACTTCCTGGGCAGGTATGAGAACTGGCTTCTCCTCGAACGGGTCTTCGACGGCTACGACCACGGCTACACCGTCGCACAATACAACACCATCGCCCGAAACGGCCCCGTCTTCCGGAGGATGGAAGAAAGAGATTCTCCGCCTCTCCATTTCTACTGCAACCGCATCGCCCCCTACGAGAAGGAGCCCCGAACCTTCGCCCACCCGGGTGAGGTCATAGACGCGGTCAGAAACACGCTGGAACTCCCGCCCAGGCTCTGGAGCATATTCGCAAAGATACCCCACTCCTGCTGGCCCGAAGGGGGCAACCTGCTCCAAGAAGTTGCCCGGGACCGGAACGAAGTCACGACCCGCGACGCCGTAACAAAGGGCTCCATCCTCGCCATGGCCAACACACCGAACAATGACAGGACATCCCTGAAACACGCCGTCAGGGTCCTGATCAGGAACATCATCAGCGCCGGCGCCCCATGGAGCCACGGCAACCCCATGGAGGCATGGGCCAACCTGGCCCGCGCCTACCTGCCACTGGACATCGACCGGCACGCCATGTGGACCCCGCCCCCTGACCTCGCACTCACGCGCATCGCCGACGCCCTCCGGGGCAGCATCAACAACGGCCAGCCCTGGGGCCGCGGAAATTGGGAAACCCTAAACCGCAGGTCAGAAAGATGGCACCAAGCCATCCTGGAAAACGCACGGAGAGAAAGCGAGATTCGCAGGGAAACCCTGGCCCAGAAGACCTGGCACTCCGCCATCGAAACAGTGGAACTCCAACCATTCACATTCACCGCCGTGACCAGCGGCGGCGCCCTCGCCGACCTCGGAGTAAGGATGAACAACTGCCTCTCCACCTTCGCCAACGACTGCGCCGACGGACACTGCCGGATTTTCACCGCCCACCGGGGGGCGAGCTCGCCGCCGCCGTGGAACTCTACCTGCAGGACGGGCAATGGATGCCCGGCCAAGCCGAAGCACCCAGCCACGGAGCACCCCCAAAGAGCATCGCCGAAAGACATCAAAAACTGTCCGCCATATACCAGAAAACCGAAGCCCAGAACCAGGGGAGCACCGCCAGGCAATGCTGATTGAATTCCCGTCCCTGCGACCCCGCGTCACCACCGCCCTGCACCACGTCCTGCTCACCAGCGTAGCCCGGTGGGCCGAGGAAAGGCTGGGACAAATAACCCCCATATCCATCCACAGGGACCCGAACGACGGAACCGTGACCCTCCAACTCATGACCGGCCCTAGCGGACAACCCCGGATGACCTACACCCGCTACCCGGACGGCTCCATCTCCATGACAAAGGGCGGCCAACCCCACCAAGGGATAGCGACCGGCCACGAACAGGAACCGGTGCGGGAACTCACCGTAGAGATCAGCCAGGACATCACCCGCCGCTTGGCCGCAGGCACGCACCGGCGGACCCTCGCTCAAGCCCTCGCCGACCCGCGGGACGCCGAAACTGCCCAAGCCCACATCATGCAATGCGCCGCGTCCGCCGCAACGAAGGCCATCGCGCCCTCGGAACTCCTGCAAACCGAATCCCCGGACATGAACTCCGCCATCAAGCTGGCCCTCACAAGGAACGTCGCCAGGCACATCACCGACAGAACCCTGCTGAACCTCATCACCGGAGCCAAGAACAGGGAGGTGGTAACCGGCCACAAGCACAACCTGATGAACGCCCGGAAAAAGGAGCTGCTGGAACTCCACCAGAAGGAGCCGGAACTCCTCTCCTACCATCTCACTCACACCTGGAACCCGGAGCTCCAGGGCGCACCCTCGACCACCAGCGCCGAACTGAGAAACGCCGTAGCCGCAGCCCTGGGCTGCGAGGGACCCGCAAGAAGGATCCCGCTGGACGGTTTCCCCGAGGGACTGTGGTCCAAGCTGAAACCACAGGACGTATCAAGGATCTGCCGGTTCGCCGGCCGGCTGGCGCCAAGGGACGGCGAAGAGGAACGCCCCAAGCCAGCCACAATCCGGGCGGTCAGGGAACTCAGAAAGTACATCGCTGACCCCCGGTCCACCGAACAGGCCGTAGGGGAAGGCTGGCTCGGCTACCACCACCGGGAAAACACCGAACGCGCCAGATACTGGCTGGCCCTGCTGGAAATCTACGACCGGGACCACGACCCGGCCCACGCCGCCGCCGACCTCGCCTGGATGAAGCGGCAGGCCGCAGACACCGGACGGCAGCGCTACACGCCAAGCATCCCCGACCCGGCAACGACCAGCTGGGCAAAGATCAGAAGGAACTGATACGGCCGGCTCGACGAACGGACTTCCTCACTTCGTAATCGTCCTGACTGATGGGAGTTGACAGGTTCTCAACTCCCTTGATACGGTAACCTCATAGAACCCCCCGGCGCCTCTCGTAAGACCGGCGCACCACGGGGGGACTTTTTTTGAAACACACGGAGCCGGGCCAGCCGGTGACTATCAACGAACCCGCCAAGCAGGGGACCTGAACCGCCCAAACGATCCGAACAGGCAAACCGGCCCCGCTGACACGAGATAAAATCCAACCACGGGCCGGAATCAACGTGTTCGAGGACCAGCCCGGCAAAGCGGCCCACAACATCCTGGAGTCCCTGTGGGCATACCGGCACACCTGCAGGTCAGCCAGCAGACGCCCAAGACGAGACCCCGTGCAGCACGAACACACAGGGGAAATCTTCCACCAAAACGCCCAAGGACAGAACAGCCCGGGAATCACCCGGCCCCCCCGCCAAGAACCCCGGTTCCCCTCCAGCATGAGAACAGAATGACCCAAAGAAAAGACCGGAAGGAACCGGCATGAAGCTCAGACACATCCCGACAGCGCTGCTGATCGCAGCCCTCATCGCCGCACTGGCGCTGCTGATCAAGGACCGCCCACAACGTGGCCTTCTACCCGGCAGGCGCGTTGGCGATAGCAGGAGCAACCGCAACTCTGATGGGCCTGCACCTGGAAACAGACGGGAAGCCAAAGAAAGAGAGAATAGAATGAACCTAAACACCACGGAGGGCCGTCCGGAAAACACCCGTGTCCCCCCAACGGAAGGCACTGCTCCGCCTGAAAATAGCCGAACACCTCGCGGCCAAGGACCCGGCCCTAGGCCAAGAGATATTAAATGGAAACCCCAGCCCCGATGCCTCGTGGATGACTGAAAGGTACCCGACAGAAGGAAGAACCAGAGCCGCGACAACCTGGGCGGCGGGCCCACAGAGAAGCTGGTCCGCGCCGCCCAAGAAACCGCCGCACACGCCACCGCCGAAGAGACCATCTGCCTGGCCGAGCAAATCGCACAAGCCATGACCGCCCCCGTGCGGCACATGATCGAGATACTCCCCGACTACCGGCACGGCAGGGAAACCGAACCCTTCCACCCGGAGACCTTCAAACAGGCCATCGCCCACATCACCCCCCAACTCGAAAACAGGCTCGACGTCCTGGAAAAACGCCTGGCCTTCCACATGTTCGAGGCAACCACCACCGTCCTGCCGGAACGCCACCAAGACAAGCCCGTAACGGTTAATGTCCCAACAGAAAACCCACTGTTCGCCAGAGCCGAAACGCAGATGCTCGAGCCGGACGCCCTCCTCCGGCACCACCGGCAAGCCGCGGAACTCGACGTTATGAAGGCCGCAGACCAGCTCAGGCTTCTCAGACTCGACATAAAGAACGCAACCGGGAACGCCGTCTTCCACCACTACGCAGACGTCGGCAACGACACAGGAATTCTCAGGGAAAGGACGGCCGCCCTGGCTGAAATGCACTTCGAAAGGGTAAGGAACAACTGGCCGGCAGACAACCACCCCTACCTCTACTAGGGCGACGCCACACCCAAGGCCGAGTACCTGGCCAACGCCCGCGAAATCGTGGAGGACTTCCGTGAAATGGCCAGAGACCACGCCTACGGCGACATCGAACGGCTAGCCGACAGCATAGCGCAAGGCTGGAGACTCAACTGCATCAAGGACAGCAGCGGCGAGTTCGCGCTGGCGCTGCACAAAACGCTCACCTACGCCATCCAGCAGAGCAACAGCAAAGACTCACTCATGACGGGCATGGGGCAAGGTCCCGAAAGACCCTTCCAAGCAGGCTAGAACCACAGCCAGGCCAAGGCATACCCAACAATAAAAGTGAGAGAATGAAACCATGATCGTCTACGTGAAAGGCGGAGAACTCAAGGCCACGGAGAATGACCTCCGCCACAAGCTCAACGAGGCCCGATACCGCCTGGGAAACATCACCATCCGTACCGACCCGGAGGACTCCGACTCCAAGCGGGTCGCGGAGGAATGGGCCGCCATACGGAACATACCTGTCCAGCACCACGGCCGACCCATCACGGTCTTCGTACCCGGATTTCCCCTCTGCATGCAGGGCAAAGGAAATGCCACCATGAGACACATCGACTCGGAAGCCCGGCAGATCGGGGAGGAAGCCTGCCGCGTCCCCGGCGAAAGCCTCATCCACAGGCTCCTGAACATCCGGAAGCGGCCCCACGCCGTCGTCTGGCTGGGGGGAATAATCGCCGAAAAAGCCCTGCGCAACAAGTAGGCCACAACCAAGACCTTCAAGCACCGCAGCAGGATGCTTGAACGAAAATTCACCGCGGGCTATCATCAAGCAATCCAAGCGACAGAGACACCCTAGGGAAGCAAACAATGGCCAGCTTCGACGCCGTTCCAACAACAGGCAATCAGAAGCAACCAACAGCAATTCAGTGGCTGGAACCAATGGCAAAGGCGCTCAACCGGCTCCCCTAGCAAGAAACGAATCTCGCCGACGGGAGAAGGGCACCCGAGCCGGAAGCGGCGGCAACCCTCCTGTGGCTGATGCTGAACACCCTGAATGACAGCACCATAGGTCCCACTGCAATCATCCCGACCTCGAGAGGAGGAGTCGCGGCCGAATGGCACGCAGAAGGAGTGGACCTGGAAATCGAATGCGACCCCGAAGGAACCATTGAGTACAACTTCGCCGCTCCGGGAACCGAGGAATACGAGGGCCCGGCAGGCCCAGACCTCAGGCGGCACATCGGAATGCTTCCGAAACGGGCCAACTGAGCGGCCCTCGAAATGGCCACAGAATCAGAGCAGGGCCATCTTGATGACGGCCTGACCATTTTAAGGAGAATCAGGGACTACGAGGTCCTCGATGGCGAGGATCCGAGTCCAAACACACCACAGGAATAGAAAGGCATGCCCGAAACGCCAAGGCCCACACTACACGAGGCCCTGATAACCGGCACCCCGGAGGAACTTCAGAAGGCTGCGGAAGCGACCGGACGACCCATGCAGTACGTCGTATCCGCCCCCAACGGGGCTTTCGTCACCGACCTCGATGGCCCGGGCATCCTCAAACAACTGGCCAAGGCCCTGGGACAGGACCGAAGACCAGCCCCCGCATGGGACGGCCTCTCCCGCGAGGAGAAGACGGCCCTCCTGAAAACCGGAGCAGGCAGCACGGTGTTCATCAAGACCGGATTCGCCCCAAGACCCAAGCTTTGCAGGATGGCAGCCGCCATGCCCGAGATGGTGGCCCGCATCTTCCCCCGATACGAGCATGACTCCAAGGAATGTCAGCTCGCGAACATCGAAGGCTGTGACGGCACCGGAACCATACAGGCACACCTGCCAACGGCCGACCTCTACGCCTGCCTGAAATGCGTCGCAGAGGACCAGGGTGTCCTCTACCGCGACATAAAGTGCTGGATGAACAGCAACGCCAAGGTCTGGGACTGGATACACCCCGCCGACCGCATCGGTTACGTCTGCCCCGGCGAGGAACATGACGGCGACTGAACGTCACCCTCGACTGCGCCGTCTCTGCCCAGCCCCTCACCCACAGATCAGTCCCCCACAGGCTCTCCTGTACCCAAAATGTCTGGCATTAGTTGGACCCTGTCCAATCTTTGCAACTAATTTCCTAGGGAGGCACCGCCCAGATGATCACAGGAAACGAAATCAGGAAATATGCCCAAAACGCCGTGACCAACGCCCTGACCTACGAGGACAACTGGAATCCCCCAGCCGGGGACCCCAATGAAGGCGATTACGCCTGCGCCAGCTACAAAGACCAATGCAATCCCCGCCAGCGGGTCAGCGACATACGAGCCATGCTCGAAAGACCCCACCGCGACGACTCACTATGCGCCCACCCGGTGTGGGAAGCCGTCGACGCGGTCCTCAACCACGCACTCACAGGCATCGAGCACGCCCTGAAAATGGAGTAGAAGCTCCGGCACAACAACCAAGACAAAGACGGCCCCACCCCAACCACATTAACCACCCAGTGCAAAGGCCACCGGGGAGAATCCGAAACTCCGGGGGCCGTCCTTGAAACCCAAGAAGCACGTCCACGTACTCTCCCTGGGCGCAGGCATCCAGTCCACCGCCCTGGCCCTCCTCCTCGACCGCGAACTCTTGGACGGAGTCACAAAGCCTCTCTGGGCCATCTTCGCCGACACCAAGGCCGAGCCGCCCCACGTATACCAGACCCTCGACTGGCTGGAGACACGCATCTCGTTCCCCGTCATACGCACCACTTGGGGCGACCTCGCCAAGAACACCTGGAAGGCGCTCCACGGCATGCCCGTCCCGGAACAGGGCCACCACCAGCCCGGCTACATCGACCTCCCGGTCTTCAGCGACAGCGGAATCGGCCGCCGCCAATGCACCGGCGTCTACAAGATAAGGCCCATCAAGAAGGCCATCCGGGAACTGGCCGAAGCCGCGTCCCCGGCACTGTCGGCAACCCAGTACCTGGGCATCTCCGCCAATGAGACCCGCCGGGCCAAACCCGCCCGCGAGGCCTGGCTGACAAACAGCTACCCCCTCATTGACCACAACTGGAACAGAATGGACTGCGCCGGCTTCCTCGATCAGGAATACCCTGGCCACCCGGTAAAACGCTCCGCGTGTTACTTCTGCCCTTTTCACACCACTGCCGAATGGCGGGAGACAAGAGAGCTCTACCCCAACCTGTACCAGGACGCCCTGGCCATGGACCGCCAGATGGCCGAACACCCCCAGGCCCATGGCGCCTCCGGGCCGGGGGACTTCAGCAGATCAAAGCGAGCACGGAACATCAGGGGCGGCTCTTCGACAACGCACCACACTGCGCCCCCGGCTGATAACCGGGCCGCCAAAGCGCCGCGTACCCGAACTCGGGAGTAAACTTGCCACCACGTCACGCAACGATGAACCACAGGTGAAACGTGCCTGCCGAACGCGACACCTCCAAATGCCAGAACAACCAATGCCGGATGGCCGAGAAGGCGGAAGAAGCCCTCCAACGGGCCTTCGGAGCCGAACCAAAGACCAAAAACAACGGGGGCGGCATCATCCTGACGACTCCCCTCTACGACCCCATGGGCGACCCCATAACCCTGGGAATCACCCGCCGCGGCAACGCCATAACCGTCGACGACGCGGGCGCAGTCGCAGCCATGCTCTTCTCCCTAGGACGGGACGAGGAAGACACGCCCCAGATGCAACTCCTGACACGCCTGGCCAACGCCAGGAACGCCCGGCTGGATTACGCGAAGGGCGCGGTCACCATGGAGACCAACGACGACCTGCTGCACGAGGCCATCCTCAACATGACCACCCTCGTCGCCACCATGCTCACCGCAGCTCCCCACCTGTGACCCAAAAGACGAACGAAAAAGGAGAATCAAGGTGATCAGAACCGCCATCACCGTCAAAAACCCCGACTCGCACGGCATAGCCACCCAGGACGACCTCCCCAGCGTGTGGGAACAGCTGAATTCCCTCAATACAGGGGACGGCGGCCCCGGACTGGTCCCCCTGGAACTCATGAACGATGAGCAGAAGACCAACCTCCTCACCTGCGCCGTGAACGATTCCAAGTGGGTTGCCGAGGGCAAGGTGGACCCCGCGGTGCAGGACCACGAGTCCCTCCAAGACATCCTCTCAGAGTGCATCAACTGCTGATGCCGAAGGCCCGGCCCTCCGGGCCCACGCCAAGAAACTCAACACAAACGATAAAAGACCCGCTGGCGCCGAAATATACTGAAATCACACGCCAACCGAAACGACAGGAGGAATACCAACATGAATCACGCGCTGGTAGCGCTCGACGCCACGGGAAGCATGACCGGCAAGTCCGAAACGGTGGCCAAGTCCACCAACGAATACGTCAACAGCCTGCCTCAAGACACCAACCTGAACATCTTCATGTTCGACAGCGAACGCTGGCTCACCTACTACGAGGGACCAGCTACCGGCTACCCCCAGATGAAGGCCGGGGACCACGTGCCGGGCGCCCTCACACCCCTCTACGACGCCTGAGCCAGGCTCATCGCCCACGGCGAGAAGATCGCCTCCCCTGGCGACAAGGTCATGATCATGGTCGACACCGACGGCGAGGAGAACTTCTCCAAGGAACACAACCAGGAGAGCATCAAGGCCCTGGTCAATACCCGGGAAAAGGAGGGTTGGGCTTTCCTGTTCATGTCCCAGGGACTGGACCGGAAACAGGCCGCGGCAAACGCCTAAGCCGGACACGCCATGGGCATGGCCGTGCAGAAGGCCACCGCCGGAAAGCGGCTGTCCAACTACAGGGCCGCCGGCCTCCAGACCATCAGCTACTTCAAAACCGGTCTCATGCCCACGCAATACAACGCAGATGACGGCGAGGAAGACCAAAACCGGCAGACACCCGCGCCGCCAGCTCCGGCGGCCCGCAGACAACCGGCCACCAAACCGGCAGCCCGCAGACAACCGGCCCAACCCAGCACGCACCCACCCCAACACCGCCAAGCCCTGGCAGCCCGCCAGCCGAGCCACCACGCCCGCCAACAAGCGGTAACCCCGGCACGCCAAGCCAACACCAATCGCGGCTCAGACGAAAGGCCGCCCCGATGCCGGGGCGGCCTTGATCATTACAAAGAAAGACACCCAAAGGAGGCCGGAAGTGGCCACACTCAGCAAGGACCCCGCACCCGGGCACTGGAAGCTCCACGAGAACGGGGAGTACCGGTGTGCCGACGTCGACCGGCAGGGAAACGTCAGCTACCACGCCCCCCAGTGCCCCAGCTGGCAGGTACACGACCAGCGGGAGCAGGAATCACTGGAAGCACTGATCCCCAGCAGGGTGTGGCAGACGCCCGTCGCAGACGGATACGCCATATACTACATCACCTCACAGGAACCACTGGAAATAGCCCACGTGCCGTTCGGCGACGCCTACCGGGCTCACCCAGCACTCATACGCGGCATAACCGCCGAAGAGATCAGGATCGACGTCATGTTCCGGCAACGAACCCAGGAACTGGCGGCGCAACGCAAGGCAACCGCCGCCAACCATCAGGCCCAGGGAGAAGAACAATGAGCGACTTCGCAGTCCTGACCCATGCGCTTACAGTCGAGCCCCACCCAGACGCCGACCTGCTGGAATGCGTCCGCATCGGCGGCTACTTCACCGTGGTCAGGAAGGACGAGTTCAAGACCGGCGACGTCGCCGCCTACATACCCGAGGCCGCCATCATCCCAAACCCCCTCATCGAGGGGATGGGACTCACCGGCAAGCTCGCCGGCCCCGCCCACAACCGCGTCCACGCCGTCATGCTGAGAGGCGTCCTGTCCCAAGGACTGGTCTACCCCATGCCGGAAGTGCCCGCGGGCACCAACGCCACAGAACAGCTGGGCATCGTGAAGTACCAGCCGGTCATTCCACCCCATATGCAGGGCGATATGCAGGCCGCCTCCGGCGCCAGCATCCGGTATGAGATCGCCGACATCAAGATGCAACTGGACATGTTCCAGCCGGGCGAGGAGGCCGTCTTCACCGAGAAGATCCACGGCACATGGTGCGCCGTCGGCTGGCAGAACAGACTCCCCATCATGGCCAGCAAGCAGATCTCAGCCAACGGCCTCAGCTTCATCGCCGCCGACGGCGCCAACGACAGCAACATTTACGTCGAATGCTTCCGGGCCAACCAGGACGCCATCGCCGCCGTGGGAGAACGCACCGGCGCTCAAAACTACCAGGTCTTGGGAGAGGTCTACGGCAAGGACATCCAAGACCTCACCTACGGACTTACGGACATCAAGTTCCGGGTCTTCGACATCTACGCCGACAACAAGGAAGAGGGCTGCTTCCTCGACTACGGCCAGATGCTCGAGGCGGTCAACGGGCTGTTCGACACCGTCCCACTCCTCTACCGGGGACCGTTCAACCACGAGGAGATGTTGAAGCACACCAACGGAGCGTCAACGCTCGGCGGGAACAACCGGGAGGGCTCGTCATCCGGCCAGCAATCGAACGCGGCCACCCTTTCATCGACCGGGCCATCGCCAAGTCCCTCAACGAAAAGCACCTCCTCAGAAAGGGAGAGACTGAGTACAACTACCCCACGTCATTCACCCGGACCGGAGGAAACCGCAATGCCGTCCTTCTACCAGAGAACCATCTTCGAGATGGACCAGGCCATCAACTCCGCCGACGTGGAAGCCTCCATGAGGCTGCAGTACGGCACCCTCGACCACCTGCCCAAGGAGAACTTCCGTCAGGAAATCCTCCTAGCCAAGAAGCTGGAAGAGCAGGAGCCCGGCTGCCTCAGCTCCTGCGCCGACTCATTCGGACTCGGAAGCGACTTCCTAGAGTGGGAGAACCGCATGAACGGCCGCGGTCAGGAGACCGAATCCAGATGAGTAGTGCGGAACCCGCAGGTTCCGCACTACTCAGGAAACACCAGAGACAAGCGCCGGATCAGTCCCGGTCCAGCCAGTTCTGAAACCGCCCTATCACGCTGTGAGACCGCTCATCCACGATGCGCTCCCGCTCCGCAACGCGAAGCTGATACTCGTGCTCCAAACGCTCGTCCTCAGCAGCGAGACGCACATTCTCCACCAGAGCACGCTCATGCACATACTCGAACCTCTGCTCCATCTTGTGTGCCGCATGCTGCTGAAGGGTTATCTTGTAATCCAGCTTAACCATCTCCTCGCTGAGACGGCCCCAATCGTCATTGGTCGCTAGACCCTCCGCTGCGAGAGCCTCAACCCTATCCATCTGACTCAGAGTGGAATCCACACCGTCCTGAATCGAAGACGACATCATCTGCTGAAATTCGGCATAGCCCTCCATCCCTATGGTCTTGTGAATATCGTACTGAGACCACTGAGGGTTGTCGTTGCAGTACTTCTCCCTGTCTAGGATCTCTCCCCGGTGCCGGTTCCCCAACCACTCACCGTCACGGTTCATGTCTCCCCACCGTTCGACATCTTCCCTCAGAGAATCCACAGACTCAAGAGAGCGGTCCTCGCCAGGAATGCCCTTGATACTAAAACTCTCAAAACGGATAGAGGGCTCGTAGCCCTCACCCCTCACCTCATGTTTATTCGACGTCCACGGCATCTCACTGTTGAAGTTGGACATCAAAGCCTCCACCCCGTTCATGTTCTCCACCACTTCGCGCATCTGCTGAGCATCATCCCCTCTTCCCAACTCCCAGCCAGTCCCGCCCTCGCGGTGCAGGTAATAATCCAGCGCATTCCGGTACATCCCCCCACCCAACGTCGACGACTCCCCCTTATCGAAATCTATGTGGAACCCGGTGTCCATGTAATCCAGGGGGCCCCGGCCCTCCGGGTCGGCATACTCCTTGCTGACGTACTGGTAGACCACCGCCTCCTTGAACTTCCTGCCCTCAGCATCCTCAACCTGCCCCTCCAGGACATGGTCAACGGCATGACCCGTCCCATAGTCCGAAGAGCCGTTCGATGAATGCTCCACCGACCTGTCCGGCAGAGGCGCGAGTACGGAATCCAGCAATTTGTCCGACGAGGACTCCATTCCAGCAATCAACTGCGCACCCGCCGCCTGCGGGTACAACGTTTTGAACGTCTCCATACGCTGGTCTATGTACTGCTGCAGGGCGCCGTCACTTTCGAACTTAAGGAGTTCACGGTTGCTGCCATTCCCTTGGAATTCGGTCTCCAAGGCGCGCCGGTGCTCCAGCGCCACCGAGTCGTCCCGCGCTTCCACGGCATGGTCCGGCCCACCCTCAAGCAGCTTCCTCCGGTGCTCCCCCAGACCCAACTTGTCCTCCCAAACTCCCTTCACCGCATGGTCCAGCGCCTCCTGGGCCCTCAACGTATCCGTCCCGCTGTGCTCCAAAGAACGAAACACATCCGAGGCCTCACCCTGCATCGAACCAATCAGGGACTTCACCTCACGCCGCTCCACGTCCGACAGAGAGTCCTTCTCCATCAGACCCAGCATCCGGTCCCGGCCTGCATCGTCAGGACACATCCACTCCGCCGCCTTGGCAAAGTCCTTCTTGTCATCAACTCCAAGACGGCCGGTCTCCGCGTCCCGGGCAAAAGAGGCGGCATTGTACTCCTGGTTCATGCGCCGGTACTCCGACTGGCTAACGCCCGTGTCTTCATGCACCGCAGAGTCCGAACGGTACTCTTCCTGAGCTTTCGCACGAGCCATCTCGCATTCACCTCCTTCGGTCTCCCTGACCTTATTTTCAACCGTAAGGACCAAATCCCCAAAACATTGCCCTTACGGTGGATTCCACCCACCCAGTACCCCTGTGAACCAAGGGACATCATTACCCCGGAAGCAGGCAGCAGACGCTGCAACCCAGAAGGGGAAACCCCAAGGGATAAAAAGATGCCCAACCAACTCCCGCCCGTAACGCCAAACTCACCGGCCTAAAATGAATGAAAAAAGACGGAGCGTCCACGAGATGCCCAAGACAGAGGAATTCGCGAAGGCACGGACCGAGTATCACGAGAGCGAGGAAGAACACCCGACACGGATGGAACTCGTCGAGCGCCTCGCCGAAAAGCTCAAAAACGACAAGGGCTTCACCCCGGAGGACAGCAGGAACTTCTACCACGAAGTCAAAGAAGCCTCCGTCAACTGGACCACGGAAGAGAACAACGAGATGAACCACGTTGTCACCCATGTGCTGGAGCTAAGGACCCGCCACCAAGTGAACACGCTGCTCTTCGACGAAATGGCGGGAGACTCCGCATTCCCAAGAGACCACGAGGACCTCTCAGGCGCCGTCTCCATCTACGCCGACACCCTCGCGGCCCACGGAGCGCGCGCCGTCACCGAGGGACTGGAAACCCACTCGCCGGAAACTTTCCAGCAGGGCGTCGCAATCCTTGACGAGGCAGGCAGAATCGTCGGCGAGGCCCTCGAAAACTCCACCATCAGGGGCACCGAACACCGCGAACTGCACGACGTCGGCGAAAAACTCCGCGCCGCCCAGGACATCTCCGCCGCCCGGGGACAGAGGCTCTACCACGAGTTCGCCTTCCCTGAGGGACAACCTGACTTCACGGACCGCTGGGACGCCAACCCGCAGGCCGCCAAGGAATACATCATCAGCCATGCAGACGCAATGACACCCGGAGACCGCACCCGCTTCCTGGAAGCCACCGCAGAAGCCATCTCCTACCATGAGGGCAACAGCCACAACCTCACCATGGCCCACAGCCGCCTCTCGCAGGCCCACGAAAACCTCGACATGCGGCAGGCCGACTATGAATGGGAACTGCTGAGCTTCAACAGCAGGCGCACCTCCATCGAGCGCGACCTGCTGAACGACCTCAAGGGAACCCTGGATCCCGACTGGCCAAACCACCAGCTCCAAGAACTGAGGGACCTCCACCACTCCGGAAAACTGGAAACCATGTCCAGCCTGGAACTGGTGAAACTGGCATACAGCCACGAAACCGAGGCAGACGGCCGTCTCTACGAACCGTCCCGGGACCCCATGATCGAAACCTTCGGAGAAGTCGTCACGAGCCACCTGTTCTCGGACGGGTACGAGGGAGACATCCTCTACGTGATCCAAGACGGAGAACGCTACGGCCTCCTGAACTTCGGGTACGGCTCATGCAGCGGCTGCGACGCCCTCCTGGCCTGCGAGTCACACGGTGATCTCGCAGAACTCCGTGACAGCCTGGCTTCCAACATCCGGTGGTTCCAAGGCGCCGAGGCACTGAAGGAAGATTTCAACAACCGCGACTGGGACCTCACCATGCGCGGACTTCACCCGCCGGAAGATATGAGACAACGGGTCGAAAACCTCTGAAGGGCCGACAACGCACGAGAAGAACAGGGCTTATGAAACTTGCACTGACCGCAATCACGATCCTGACCCTCATGCTCGCCCCCTGCAGCGGGGAGGCAACCATAGAACCAACCCACCGCCAACTGCCGAGTCCATAGCCCCAATCCAGATACTAACGCGGGTGATGGAACTGCAGTCACCGGCAGCGCCAACTCCAACAAGAAGGCAACCAACTGCCACGGCCATCCCTACGGCGACGCCCAATCCAACCGCCACCTCCACTGCCATCGCCGCCCATAGGGCGCAATCCGATCCCGCGCCCACAGCCGGTTACACGAAGCAACCCATCCCACCGGTACCCAACCCATTGGAAACCCTCACCGAAGGGATTTCTGAAATGGCCCTATACCTCTACTACGACCAATCATCGACAGTAGGCAGAAACTTCGTCGACTCGCCTCTCAACGTCTCAACCATATTAGCCATGATCTACGCCGGAGCCAGCCCTGCCACACAGACTAAAGTGGTGGAATCCCTGCATTTCAACATGCCCGAAGAACAACTGCACTCAGCCTTCAATGAACTGCACCAACGGCTGAATACCCAGCCCGAAGGGACAGAGGAAAACACATTCACGCGGAGGATCACCAACTCCATGTGGGGAGAGGAAACCCACCCATTCCAGGACGAATATCTCAATGTCATCCAAACCAGCTATGCTTCGGAGATGACGGAAACGGCCTTCGCCGAGAACCCGCAGACAACCCGGTCCCAAATCAACAAATGGGTAGACGAAGCGACCGAAGGCCGCATCAAAGAGATATTTCCATACCGGGTCAATCTTCACTTCGCCAAGCTGGTGCTGGCAAATGCCATCTACCTGAACGCCCCTTGGCTCAACGAGTTCGACAAGTCGGAAACCTCCAACAGACCCTTCCATCCCACGCCGGAAACCGTAGTCCAAGCCCCCACGATGCGCCAGCAAGAGATCATGGGCTATACCAACGGACTAGGCTACCAGGCAGTGGAACTGCCCTACAGAGGCCGAACAGCCAACATGACCATCCTTGTCCCCGACTCAGGCAGATTCGACAAAATCAAGTCGGAATTCACGCGCGGCACGCTGCTGAACAACGTCACAGAGACTATGCAACAGAAGACGGTCAACCTCCTGCTGCCCAAGTTCGAGGCGAGACACCCCTTATCCTCGCCCAGCGCCCCGACCGCCAGCGCCCTGCCCGCCATATACATGTCCAACGGCTCCATCAACAGGGAAATGGACTTCTCTCGCATAGACGGAATCTCCTGCAACACCAAGGAACCCAAATGCCTCGACTTAGTCGAAGTGGAGGGCAAGGTTTTCATAAAGGTCGACGAGAAAGGCACCGGGAGCGCCGGGGACACCGCCAATCCAACAAGCGGCACAGACCCACAAGCACCGGACGTGACACTCCACGTCGACCGCCCGTTCATCTTCCTGATCAAAGACAATTCCACCGGAGCAATCCTCTTCATAGGCCGCGTCACCAACCCCAACGGCTGAACAGGCAAAGCCAGACCAACCGGAGAAAGTGAAGGAAATATGTCGAAAAAGACCGCTGAACGGCTGATAACCGCCTCGTCCCTGCTGTGGGCCGCTGCGGCCCCCGCATTCATTGGAATTCTGGTCTACGACCTCTGTACCTACGACTGGGTCAACATGGAATCAAGCCTGAAATTCTTCTCCCCAGCCGATACGGCCAACGCGATACAAATCCCCGTCTGCATCGCCTGGATGGGTGCAGGGGTGATTCTCGGCGTTATCCAGAAATCACAGATGAAGAAATACGGACTCGACCCATGGCTCTATCTTGACTACAAGCGCAAAGCCGAGTGGCTTTGGACCAAAGTAGCCAAGAAGACGAAACCAGCCTGACGCCGTTGAACGTCATCACGGGGCCAGTCCCGCACCACGCAATATGCTACAGTCAGCGACAAGGCTCCGGGGAAGAACTGCGTCAACAACCAAGGGAACTCCGAGGACGGGAACAGGAGAAAATGGCAAAAGCGCTCAGTGTCAAATGCGAAGGACCCAACTGTTACCACGCCAAAAAAATGACGCCGATGGAAAGACAGACTCTCAGGGAGGTGGGCGAAGAACACAACGCCCGCGTCGGCCTCATCTGTCCTAAACACGTCAAGTTGATCCTGAACGAGAACGATGAAAGCATCGGACTCGATATCTCCCTCGAGGAATACCTCGTCGAAGCGATAAAGGAAAAGCCGGAGTGGAGAGTAATCCTGACCAGGCCAAAGGACCAGAACGCCTGGGATCACCAGGACATGCCGGTACAGGTCTGAACCGGCACCGCGCCTTCGGTGTAAGAGAGCATGAAAAATACAGACCGAACTCAAGGATGATGAACCTTCTCTCACGGCAGCCCGGACAGCCCTGAAGGCCACTATAGTACTCGCGGCCGGCGCACTGCCCTACCTGTTAATCATACGGGACGTAGACTACCTCACCATCATGGTCATCAGTATCATGGCCGTCATAATAGCCTGCAACGGCAGCATCCTCACACAGCGAAGACTGCAGGTCGAAAAGCTGGAGCCAAGCCAAGCAAACACCCTGCCGGGATTCACCGCTTCACAAAAGACACTCATCACCAGCACGAGCATCGTCCTCATAATTAACGTGAGTTATGGTTAAGCGACGGTTGGGAGCGCGGGAATATTCTCTCTGCTCAAGGATGGTTTCTTGGGCTGATGGCAATAGGCAATCAACCCGGAGACCAGGTTGACCAAGAAGTTGGCTGGGCTGCGGTGGCGGGTATGCTCAATCTGAGAGATATTCTTCAGTTGGTCGTTAACCGATTCGATGACGGCCCGCTTACGAAGCAGGGCCCTGTCTTCCGGGGGCAAGGGGCGGGGTTTCATATTTCGCTTCAGCCTGGTAATCAACTGAATACCCCGCTCGAACAGTTGGGAGACCAGCTTTTGGGAGATATAGCCCCGGTCGCCAAACAACCGGCCCAATAGGCTCCGGGTCAAGTGGGGGACCGGCTTGCGGTCATCAACATTACCCAGGGTGATGCGGCAAGCCAACAACTCGCCCCGATCGTTGACCACCAAGTGCAGCTTGAACCCGAAGAACCAGCCCACCGAGGTCTTGCCCCTTTGGGCTATACCCGCAAAGACCCGGTGGCTGGAAATGCGCCGGTTGTGGCAGACGGCTATTGGAGTTGAGTCGATGAAGCTGATCCCGGTGCAGCGTCCGTAACAGTTCATCAGGTAGGCGCATAGGGGGACCAAGAACCCAGGCATCAGTCCAACGAAGCGTTCATAGCTGACCAACCGGGGAAACTCGGAGCGCAAATGCTCCTGCACGTACTCGGTGTAGTAGGCCTTGAAGTGGCGATAGTGGCTCTGATGGAAATGAATCATGATGGTCATTGCTTCGCTGACTGACAGTTGGCCCAGGCGCCGCCTTTGGCGGGAGCCACTTTGGAGCAGGTCTTGTTCCCAGTGGGGCTGGAACCGTTGCCAAAAATCATCGACATCGCAAAATAGGTTTAGTAGACTCATCCCGGGACACCTCTCAATGGATTAGCATTGAGAAGAATACCTCTTCTCAACCATTGGTGTCCCTTTTTTATCCATAATTCACGTTAATTACCATGTTTGCGACATGCGGAGTAACAATCGCAGGTCTCTTCAGCTAGGCAATGGAGCGACTGTAACCGTTTCAAACCGCCTTCGGACAGGCTTTATCATCCTCTTCATCGGGCGCGTCACCAACCCCAACGGCTGAACAGGAGAACCAAGACAGGAGCCAAAGAGTGAATCTCATCCTCACCACCGGACACTCCAACCTCAAAGCGGCTGACTTCATCAGAATGTTGCAACACCACGGAGCCGACACCGTGATAGACGTCCGGTCCACCCCGGCCAGCCGCTACCTCCCCCACTTCAACCAGCGCCGCATCACCGAACTCCTGGCCAAAGTCGGCATATCCTACGTCTTCATGGGAGACCGGCTCGGCGGCCGCCCGGCGGACAACCGCCTCTACACCCCCGGCGGGCAGGCCGACTACCGGCTGATGGCCCAAGCCCCGGAGTTCCAGAAGGCCATCGAAGAGGCCGGGAAGCTGGCTGAAACCGCATCCCTCGCTCTCATGTGCGCCGAGGGCAACCCCTCCCACTGCCACCGTGCCCTCCTGAACGGACACGCCCTCCACTCCAAGGGATTGCCCGTGGCCCACATCATCCCCGGGGCCGAACGCACAATGCCCCACGAGGAACTGCTGGACGGCCTCAGGAAGAAATGGAGGACGGAGGACACCGGGCTGGCGGTAGCCAAGCAGGCCCAGCACCACGCATACCGGAAAAAATAACCGGTAGAGGAGACACACAGTGAGAGGGACCGGAGTACCAAAACACCATGATGAACATCCATCTAACGGAAACCTTTTTGATCAACGACTGCGACCTGATCTTCGCAGCGGAAGACGGCGAAGCGGAAAAATACATTGCGCTCCACTCGGACGACGTGACCGGAGGATGCGAATACGCCGTGTCCCCGGTGAGCAGGGAATCACTGGATTCATTCGCAAAGGGACAAATGGGCCTCCGGTCACTCATGCTGGAAAGAGGCCAAAAGGAGTGGTACCTCATCACACTGAACCACGCCTCCGGAGAGGTCGAAAGCAGGAGACAGTCAAAACCCATCTCGGAGTCAGACCACCTGCCAAAGGCCGGGTACCATCCCAACCCGGCAGGAAGAAGGGTGAAATAATCTGCATCAAGCGCCTCGGGAACGGCCCGCTGCCAAAGCGGGCCGTTCGGCGTCACACGGCCGCAGGCTAAGAAATCCACATCACAAAGAGAGAATGGGGCAGGAGACTGACCAAATGAACATCAACGACACCGCACGAAGAGCCTACGAAGCAGCCCGGGAACGCGGACACTTCCAAGATGAAACCGGCATAACCGGCTACTTCGCCAGAATCCACACAGACCTGGGCCGCGCCCTCGACGCTCACCGGCGCAACGAACCCGAACTCAGGCACCCCGCACGCACCGGCGCGAGGCCCACCGGACCCCAGACACACCTGGCCGACGCCGCCATCCGCGTCATGACCCTCAGCCACCACCACGGCCTCGACCTCGAACAGGCCGTGCGGCAAAGCCTCGCCTACCGCACCAACATTTCGCCGAAGGAACTGTCGGACCTGGATATGTCCCGGGCGGCGTGGGACAGATACACCGAACAGCACGGCGACCCCTCGGCCGCCAACTTCGACGAGATGATGTGGGGCGGACACCAGACCCTGGCCTCAGCCAGCCACCACGTGGTCCGGAGCATCCTGCAACTCGAAGCCAACGGCGTCAGGACCAACGAGGCCGACCAGAGAACGAAGAACAACATCACAACCCATATGGCCCACATGTTCATCTGGCTCCTGGGCGCAGGTTTCCAGATCAACGCCAACCTGCCGGAACTCATCGAGGCCATCATTGAGGCGGATGCCCGCAAACCCCGGCATCCGACAACAACTGAGGCAAAAGCGGAGCACAACAAGGCCGAGTCATGGGCAAGACGGGCACGGCCACCGGCCCCGCCACGAACTCACATTCAATGAGCAGACCCGAGGTGTCGGCAACCAAGGGCAAGCCCCCCACGCGGATAAAAGGTGGTACTCTAGCAACCACCTTCACGTTGCCCAAGCCGTCCAACAAAGGCAACACCAACGGGAACAAGCGCAAGACCAGGAGCCAAAAGGCAACCCCGGCAACCGAGGGTGACAAAGTCAAGCCTCCCTGCTGCAGGCACAGCTACGCCGGAAACGGGACGGGAGCGCAAACAGTCCTCAAGAGCAGAGAACGGCAAACGCCGCAAGGCATCAGGCCTTTGCAAAGACTGTCCGAATCAGACCACCCCAGGATAATCCTGTTGCCCGGCCTGCGCAGGGAAGAACCAGCAACGACACCGCCAGGCAAAGACGCGCCAAGCTCCGATCTTTGCCGGGCGAACCGCCGACTCCCGCCGGGCAACCTCCACAAGATACGGTGTCAATATCCGAGAAACACCGAGAATCGTCTCCCCGTAACAGAGACGGGCAGAGAGTGCCGCCTCGAACGGTTGAAACTACACAGAAGAAACCAGCAAAGGTATAATCCCGTCTGCCAACCCACCGAACACCAGAGGTTCGCCATGACCACCCCCGACGCAACCGCAAAACTGCACAAGGCCCAGCAGCCCTTCCGCCTGCCGGACCCACCCCAACGCGAACCCGACGCGGGGGCGCTCGGCCCAAACCCGCCGGTGGTCCTCGGCGTAGAACCCGGTGAGACAGCGGTCCACCGATGGGCAACAAGCGCCACACTCCTCCCGGTCCCGGCCGGGAGACGGCGCTGCGCACAGCAACTCAGACCAGTCAGCCCACGCGCTGTCTGAATTCTGAAATCGTCTAAACCCGCAGCCCGGACGACCACCGGCAAAGGTGCGAGATATGCGAAATATACCAATCGACATAGGCGGCAACCGCCCGAACGCCTCTGTCCAGGAGACAGAGACGCCGGGCACCTGGACACTGAGCTGGACCGGCAATATGGAACAGCCGCATGCCCGCCGCATGCTGAAAGCCGCCGAAAACGCCATACTCCAAAATGGCGGCGAGCAACTCGTCCTCACCTGCCCCACCGAACAAGAAACCCTGCGCGCCGAACTGGAACGCTGGCCATCATCAATGGTCTCCAAGTCCGGCGACCGCTACAAGGTAGAGCTGATCACCACGGCAAAGGACGGGCGTGTTCACGAGGATGACGACTTCCGCACGACTATGTATCGAATCACCTGTGCTACCTGCGTGGAGCGGATTGCCAGGAGCCGGATCAAGCGACGCGAGGACGCCTTAGGAAAGAGTCGAGGTCCAAGGGATATAGCGAGGCATAGCCGGCTGATCGCCGAGGCCTACACCCGATTGGCGGAAATCGAGGAGAATATGACAACATAAATAGCACACCACTAAAGCCCGGAGTCACTCTCCAGCGGGATGTACGGTGGCCTGGCGACCCATCTGATCTGGACGGAGCATATCCCCCAAAACGTCATGAACGGACTGTGAAGTACAGAACGACGACGATGAACAAGAAGCAGAGTCCAACACGGGAACATCCCTAGAACCGGGCTCCAAGCCGACAGGAGACAGCAGGGGAAGCAGATGCTCCCCGCCGGGGAAAGGTAGCGGCAAACCAGACCCTCACGCACTGGCAGCAGCCAGGGCAGTGCAGGAAGAGGTAGGTCCGGACACGGTGATACTCTTTGGCTCCCGGGCCCGGGGAGACCACCACCCAGGATCAGACCTGGACCTGCTACTGGTCGGAAACGACAGCCCGCCAGGGGAAGCGGAAAGGGTCGCCCGACATTACACGAGAAAGAATCCCCCGGAACTGGAGGTGGAGGTGGTAAGGCTCAGCTGGGAGGAGTTCGCCCGGGCACATCGGGCCAAGCAACACGTGGCAGGCCAAGCGATGCACTACGGAGTAGTCATCAGCGGCGAGAGTCTGAACTGCCGGGCGGAGTGCGACAACAGGTACCCGGAGCACTGGGAGGCCACCAAGCAGAGGCTGGAGAACACCTTCAAGAATGCCGTGGAATTCAACGAGAGGGTGGATGAAGATCGCTGGAACCAAGAACTGACAGGCTTCGCCGCCCAGCAGGCAGTTGAGAACGGGCTGCGGGGAATACTCTCTGCCCGCAACTGCCCGGAGACCTTCCGCCACGACCTGAACGCGATATGGAAGCACTACGAGCAGAACCACCACGACCCTAGGGACACCGGCCTGCAGGCGGCCGTAGAGGAGCTCCTGCACCACACCACAGTCCAAGACCCCGCAGAACCAGGGAGGATAGTCAACTGGCTGACCTCATACGCAGCACGGCACCGGTACAACGGCGCACCTAAACCAAAGCCAAGGTGGGATGTGCATTTGCCGTGGGTTGGGAAGGGGGCTTGGAGTCCCGCAGTAGCCCTTCGGCCCTTGATTGCAGGACGGTGCGGCAGCGCCGTTTCACCTCCTCTTTCCGGCTGGCCAGCGAGGCGAGGAAGTTTCCGGCCCTTTCCTGCACCAGGGACTTGGTCCCCAGGCACAGGTTCCCGGTCGCCGCCTCTCTCGCCCAGCCCCAGATCGCCTCATCGGCGTTGAAGTCCGGGCTGTGGCCCGGCAGGTTCATCAGCCGCAGGCCCAGGCCCGGCGTCCGAAGGTACTCCCGCACCGCCTCGCCACGGTGCGCCGGTGCGTTGTCCCAGATGACGTTTAGCGGCTCAGAGCGCCTCTCTCTCAATTGCCTCAGGAACACGGCCGATGTTTCTGAGTTGCTGTTCCCCTCCAGCTCCATCCACTCCACCTCGCCGGTCTCCAGGCACACCGCCGAGTAGTAGCCGGCCTTCTCGCCATGGCGCGGGCTGCCGGAGTCCGCCAATGCCGGCTCTCCCTTGACCACCCACTTGCCCCGCAACTCGGCGTCCGCCCGGAAATGGGCCTCGTCAGCGAAGAAGACCCTGGCCCCGGACCGCCTTGCCTCGTCCCACCGGCGGCGTACTCCGTCACGAAGGACTCCCGCTTCCCCTCGTCAGCCTTGACCGGACGTTTCTTGGGGCGCTTGAGCACGAATCCCAACCGGTGCAGATAGTTCAGGCAACTGCTGCGGCTCAGGCTGATGCCCAAACCTTCCAAGACAAACTGCCGTACCACTTTCCAGTTGGCCAGTTCGATGCCCGACTTGGCGGGCAACTCCTGCACCGCTGCCCTCAACTCCGCCTGCTGCGCCTCGCCGAGGGCGGGGGGGAACCCACGGACTGCTCGAAAATCAAAGCGGCGGAACCGCCCTCGCCGAAGGCGGCGGCCCATCGGCCAATGGTGTGGGGTCCCGTTCCAGGGCCTCGGCCACCGCCGAACCCGTCCAGCCTTGGGCTAGCAACAGCAGGGCGTACCACCGTTCGCGCTCCCGGGGCGTGGGTGACAGAATCATCCGCCGGCGCAAATCCCCGGCATCCATCTGCCACTGTTCGAGGAACCGCTCCATCTCCCTCACACCCATCACCAACCCCTCTCTCACTCCAAGACGGTTTAACCCAACTCCCCTACAACTTTACCCCATGATTCTGCGCATTTCACCTTGGCTTTGGTTTAGTTAGTTTTGAGATAGTCACTTGGTCGACTAAGCTGTGACGCTCCTGCGGCCCATGCTATCTAGCAGGGGGCGCCTTGGCATGACGCCGGCCCTCCCGAAGCGCAACGAAAACCTTAGCCGACGCCGGACTCAGTCGGCCGGGAAGCGGTGGAAGCTCTTCTGTCCGACGGAAGGGAGGTTGGCTTTTTGGCCACCAGAAACAGCACACCGCTCATCATCCCCAAACCTCCGATGATCAGGAACGCAACGGTGTAGCTTTTGGTCGCGTCGAACATGAACGCCGCGAAGAGCGGGGCGGCCAGCATGAACGCGTACATGGGAGCGCTGGACAGTCCGGTGATGGTGGCAAAGGCCCTTTCGCCGAAGTAGTCGCCGCGTATCGCGGTGGTAAGCGGATTTCGCCCACCGAATCCTGCGCCGAATGTTACGGCAAAGAGCAAAGCCATCGGGAAGCTATGGACCAACACCGCCAAGAGAAAGCCGCCGGCCTGAATAAAACCGAAGAATGCTATGACGACATTCTTTGGGAACCGGTCCCCCGCGTAGCCGCCGATTAACTGAAAAATCGCGGCCGCCCCCATGACCATCGAAAACACATATGCCGCTGCCTGCAAGGACAAGCCTTGGTCTGTCAACATGGGCACGAGATGCACGGTCAAGGTCGCGAAAAGTATGGTAGAGAAGGCGTGGCCGAAAGTGATCAACCAAAATGCGTGGGTCCGTATTGCCTGCCGCCCGGTGAATTGCAGTTGGTCCGGTGAGGCCTCTCTCCTGGCGGGCCTAACCGCTTCGCGCACTGCTTGGTCCGGTGGGTCTCCGTCGGGAAGCAGGCCATGGTCTTCCGGACGTACCCGGATCAACCGGGACATCGGCCACGCCAGGCACAAGAACACCACCCCAATCCATTGGGCGGTGACGCTCCAGCCGTAACTGCCCGGGGTTACTGCCCACGCCAAAATCGGCACCAGCACCAGCCCGCCCAATGGCGAACCCTCACCGGCAATCGCCATAGCCAGGCCCCGCTTTCGCACGAACCACCGGTTGACCACGGACATATACGGCAACCAAGTACCCGCCGCCGTACCCAGCATAATCAGCCCGTAGGACAGGTAAAAGGTGAAAATGCTCTCGGTACGGCTGAAAAGGAGAAAGCCCAAGCCGGTTATTACCATCCCGATGAGGACCATCCGGCGGGGACCCAGCCGGTCGATCAAGTACCCCATCAATGGCCCAATAATGCTGCCCTCGAGCTGGGCCATGGAAAATGCGCCGGTCAATTGGGCCCGGCTCCACCCGAACTGCAACTCCAAGGCCTTAATCCACACGCCGACACCGCTCCAGACCGGGCCGCTCGACAAGGCGTTAACGAGCAGGGCCGCGCTGACTATTATCCACCCATAGAACAACGTTCTCACCCGTCGGTGAGCTTCGGGGCGGTGGCGATAGTGATGAGCAGGAAGCCCGAGGACAGAATCAGCAGAGCGGTGGTAGTCAAGACGCAGACACCAATATTCCTAGGTCTCGACTTAAGCTCACGGCACCAAGCCGGGTTGGCCGACGCGGCGTTAGCAAAAGCTCAAGCGGGACATATTAAGGACAGATACCGGACCTGTCGCAACCAAGCCGTCTTACGAGCGTTCGGCTGCTCGGGGCCAGAGATTGTTGGTCCAAGAGAGCCAAGTGATAGACCAAGGCTAGCATACCACATTCCGGGCGGACGCCGGATACTGCCGCAAGCGGCTCGGGACCGGAGAACGGTGAGCGGAAACAGGCCTAGGAACTGCGCGAGGCAATAGGATCCGGCGGGGCAATAGGATCCGGCGGGGCAACCGGGTTTCGGGCTGGGCCAGTCTTGGCACCGGCCGCGCGAATGCCAGTGCCGCAGCGTCGGAATGCCCCTTTTGGCTGTGGAGGTGCGTCGGGCCACTCCGGAGAAGCCTAAATGGTCAGCTACGAGCCGAGTCCGCCCAACCCTTCAAACCGTGCGTTTCGGCCGTAGGGCTTAAATCCATCTGAAGTGTTCTCGCGCCTGCGTGGGTAGGGGTCCGCGCTCGCCGAGCCGGCCCCAAGCCACCTCAGCCTCCACTTGGTTGAGGCCATCCACCTGCGCCAAGCCCTCTTTCACGAACGTAACCAAGCGGGTCATACCAAAAACTAAAGCATCCCCAATCACTGCTATGCCGTTCAACGCCCTTTAACGATGTGTTTCATGGCCGCCCGGGCACCCTCGAAGCCCGAAAGTAAAGGTCTGGATGGACGTTCCGGCAAGGGTAAGTCCTCCTCATCTCTTTGGTGGTGATAGCTTGTGTAGGCCCATTTTTGCGGCTTGACTTCGTTTCAGTCCCCGGCCATAATCACCGCGACTCGTCAATCCTGAATTGCCCGGGGGCAAGCGTCGCAGTCCGTTCGGATGGGGGTCGGTGCCTTAAGCTCACTGTAATTTGGCACTAGGTTGGAAAATTACCAAAGACTACATTCGGGGAGCTAAGCCATGGCTGATTACAGGATCATTTCGTCTGATAACCACGTGATGGAACCTCCGGATCTATGGGTGAGCCGGATAGATGAAAAGTTCCGGGACCGGGCCCCTCACACCAGGCTGGAGGACGACGGTGAATGGTGGTACTGCGACGGTATGAAAATTTCTACCGGGTTCGGATTCGGTGGAGCACAGACCGGAAGAAGGTTTGAATCGCCGCAGGAATTGACCAGCGGCGATGTGTTTGAAAACGTCCGGCCTGGGGGTTACATCCCTGAAGAGCAGATCAAGGACATGGACTTGGACGGTATTGATGTAAGCATTCTCTATCCCACCCTTGGCCTTCAGTTGTTCAAGGTACCGGATAGTGAGCTACTGTCTGCCGTTTTTGGGACTTACAACGATTGGCTGGCGGAGTTCTGCCAAGCCGCGCCCAAGCGTCTCGCCGGGATCGCCATGATCAACGTGGATGACGTAGAGGTTGCGGTGGCCGAGCTGGAGCGGTGCCACAAACTGGGATTCATAGGCGGCATGATCACGGTTTACCCGCCGGAGGACCGCAGGTACGACTCGCCGGTCTATGAACCCTTGTGGGCGGCTGCTCAAGACTTGGGGATGCCTTTGGGGCTTCATGCCGCGACCAACCGGTTTGGATCGGGGGAGGGCGACCGCACCAGTACCAACCGGTTCTCCGTAACCGTGAACTTCGATCACTACGTCCGGATGTCGCTTACCGACATGATGTTCTGCGGGGTGTTCGAGCGTTACCCGCGGCTACAAATTGGGGCGGTTGAGCACGAAGTGTCATGGGCAGCCCATTTTCTGGACCGCATGGACTACAACTACACCCAACGGGCCAGAGGGGTGGGCGGCTATCGGTTTAAAGACAATTTGCTTCCCAGCGACTTTTTTCGCCGGAACGTTTTCTTGGGGTTCCAGGAAGACGGATTGGGGATTCAGCTTCGGGAGATTATCGGCGTCGATACTCTGCAATGGGGCTCCGACTACCCCCATCAAGAATCCACCTTTCCAAGAAGCCGGGAAATCCTTGAAGAGATCTTGGCTGAATGCACCCTGGAGGAACGGGCCAAGATAGCCGGTGGGAACGCGGCCAGGGTTTACAACTTAAACTAAACTAAAGCCAAGGTGGGATGTGCATTTGCCGTGGGTTGGGAAGGGGGCTGGGAGTCCCGCAGTAGCCCTTCGGACCTTGATTGCAGGACGGTCCGGCAGCGCCGTTTCACTTCCTCTTTCCGGCTGGCCAGCGAGGCGAGGAAGTTTCCGGCCCTTTCCTGCACCAGGGACTTGGTCCCCAGGCACAGGTTCCCGGTCGCCTCCTCCCTCACCCAGCCCCAGATCGCCTCATCGGCGTTGAAGTCCGGGTTGTGGCCCGGCAGGTTCATCAGCCGCAGCCCCAAGGCCGGGTGCCCGAAGGTACTCCCGCACCGGCTCGCCACGGTGCGCCGGAGCGTTGTCCCGGATCACGTTCAGCGGCCCAAGGCGCCTCTCTCTCAATTGTCTCAGGAACACGGCCGATGTTTTTGAGTTGCTGTTCCCCTCCAGTTTCATCCACTCCACCTCGCCCGTCTCCAAGCATACCGCCGAGTAGTAGCTGGCCTTCTCGCCACGGCGCGGGCTGGTCGAGTCCACCAAGGTCGGCTCTCCCTTCAGCACCCACTTGCCCCGCAGTTCGGCGTCCGCACGGAAGTGGGCCTCGTCGGCGAAGAATACCTTCGCTCCAGTATGCCGCGCCTCGTCCGAAAGGGTGGCGTATTCCACTACGAAGGACTCCCGCTTCCCCTCGTCAGCCTTGACCGGACGTTTCTTGGGGCGCTTGAGCACGAATCCCAACCGGTGCAGATAGTTCAGGCAACTGCTGCGGCTCAGGCTGATGCCCAAACCTTCCAGGACAAACTGCCGTACCACTTTCCAGTTGGCCAGTTCGATGCCCGACTTGGCGGGCAACTCCTGCACCGTTGCCCTCAACTCCGCCTGCTGCGCCTCGCCGAGGGCGGGGGGAACCCCCGGACTGCTCGAAAATCAAGGCGGCGGGACCGCCCTCGCCGAAGGCGGCGGCCCATCGGCCAATGGTGTGTGGGTCCCGTTCCAGGGCCTCGGCCACCGCCGAACCCGTCCAGCCTTGGGCCAGCAACAGCAGGGCGTACTACCGTTCCCGCTCCCGGGGCGTGGGCGACAGAATCATCCGCCGGCGCAAATCCCCGGCATCCATCCGCCACTGTTCGAGGAACCGCTCCATCTCCCTCACACCCATCACCAACCCTTCTCTGACCCGGGACAAGCTAACCCAGTTGCTCCACAAATTTACCCTATGACCCTGTGCATTTCACCTTGGCTTTGGTTTAGGAGGATGGCCCTCTGGGAACAGAAGCAATTGCAAGTGAGAGTAAACGACGCCGTGGAGAAGTTGACAGACACGGCGCACCGCATCAGCGGCACGACGAACGCTGATCTATTCCTAGCAGGGAAACCTTGGGAAAGATAGAGGAACAGATAAAATTCCAATGATGCGGGACGGCTTTGTACTAGGGGCTGTTAACGCTATCGTAGCGCATCGGCGATGAGCGCGAAGTGGATGAAGCCCAGGAAAAGAGCATCCAGCTTGTCAAACCGGGTGAAGACCCGGCGAAATGCTTTCAACCGCCGGAACAGCCGCTCCACCTCGTTGCGTTTGCGGTACAACTCCCGGTCATACTCCTAGGGGGTGTCGTCAAAATAGCCTAGTCCAAATAACCAGAGCCCGGATCTGGCAGATAGCCAGGAAAGAAGCGGACTTTTTGGCGTAACGGGTTGCCACTCCCCGCCATTGTTTGAGCTCCAAGAAGGCGTTTTCCACCAGATGCCTCAGGGTCCCGGTCATAATCCCGGGGGTTCTTGCGGTTGCTTCGGGGCGCAATCACCGGGTTCTTATATAGGTCCCGGTCATAATCCCGGGGGTTCTTGCGGTTGCTTCGGGGCGCAATCACCGGGTTCCCGAGCGGAGGCGGCTGCCACAATTTCATCGCTGTAGTAGCCTTTGTCGGCTAACAGATGTTCCGCCAAAATGCCCTCAATCAATGGAATCGCTTGCGAGCAATCCGCAACGGTTCCCTCGGTCAGGATCAGCCGCACCGGCATACCATGGGAGTCCACCGCCAAGTGCAGTTTGGTATTCAGCCCCCTTTGGTATGGGCCATTTCCTGATTCCCTCCCAGCGCCCCCGCCGCATGAGGATGGACCTTGATATGACTGGCGTCGATCATCAGCCACTCCAAATCCGGCTCATCAATCACTTCATTCAGCAGCTTGCTCCAGACCCCCCGGTCCCGCCAACGGCAAAAGCGGCGATGGGTGTTTTTCCAGTCCCCCAAGTCCGGGGGCAGATCCCGCCAGGGCGCGCCGGTGCGCAAAATCCAGAATACCGCATTCAAAAACAGCCGGTTGTCGAAGGCTGGCCGACCCACCTTACCCGCGATCCCAGGCAAATGGGGTTTCAAATTCTCCCAGACCTGGTCCGATAGGTCGTGCCGACGATGCGATGCTGCCATACGCTACTCCCCAGTCCACCCTTATCGCATCAACTTACCATCATTTCCTTTATTTGACGACACCCCCTAGTGTGAACAGGCCCTAGGTAGTGTTGACATTTCGACTACTTTATAATGGCTGTATGTCAAATGTCACCATATCTCCAAAACAATGGCCGAAGATTCTCCAATTCCTGCGGGAATGCCCTGACGCATACGTTGGCGACGGGGACAGATGCAAACTGTTCGTCGAGGCCATTCTCTGGATCACTCGCTCAGGAGCGCAGTGGAGACTGCTTCCAGCCGAATACGGCAAGTGGAACACCATCTACAAACGCTTTGCCCGATGGTGCGACCGGGGCGTCTGGGAGCGAATGCACGAGCATTTCATTGAAGAACCTGACATGGAATACCTCATCATCGACAGTACGGTCGTCCGGGCTCATCAGTGCGCTGCGGGCGCACCCGAAAAGAGGGGGGCAACCATCACAGGCGCTCGGCAGAAGCCGTGGAGGATTCAGCACCAAGGTTCACGTGAGCGTGGACGGACTTGGCAATCCGCTGAGATTCACGCTGACCCCAGGGCAAAAGCACGATATCACTCAGGCTGAGATGCTGATCTCCGGGTACGAGGGCGAGTATGTGATCGCAGACAAAGGGTATGATTCACACGGGTTCATCCAACACATTTCGGACATCGGCATGGTCGCGGTCATTCCCCCTCGCTCCAACCGCAAGCAGCCACGCTCATACGATGACCACTTGTACCGGGAACGCCACCTCGTCGAGTGTTTCATAGGCAAGATGAAGCACTACCGCAGGATATTGTCACGGTTCGACAAACTGGACAGCAGATACCTCGGATTCCTGCAATTCACTGCTGTTCTCATTTGGTTGCGGTGAAATGTCAACACTACCTAAACTAAAGCCAAGGTGGAATGCACATTTCTGGGATGGTGAAGGACAGGCTAAGGTACCCCGGTGGAGGCTCCCAGCCCGCCCACGAAGCGGGGCCGCTACTTCCCCTGTCCCCCGTAACTGTTCAGAGTTGATGAGGTGAATTTGCCGGGAGGCCGCGGTGTTGCTGAAAAACACTGGCGTCCGTGGCCCGGATGTGGCATAAGAGAAGAATGGAAACGGAAGTTGACTTGGCCCAAGCGAGCCGGGAAACTCTGCTGGCGGTTATCGGGGAACAGCAGGGGATCATTGCCGAACTGCGCCAACGGGTCGAGAGCCTGGAAGCCCGGCTGTCCGGCGGCGGGCGGGGGCCAGGATGCCGGGGCATAAACCGGCCGCCAAGCGGCGGAAGACACCGCCGGAGAAAAAGGAGCCCCGTAAACGGCGGCCCCACGGTTTTGCCCGGCCCCGGATGGAACCCACACAGCGATTGGTCCATACCCCGGAGTCCTGTCCCGAATGTCATAGCGCCCTGACCGGGGGTTGGGTGCAGCGGACCCGTGAGGTCATCGAACTTCCGCTGGTCCCGGTAGAAGTGGCCGAGCACGTATTCATCGCCCGGACGTGTCCTTTGTGCCGGAAGCGGCGGCGGCCACAGGAATCCCTGGACGGGGCAGCCGTGGGCCGCCAGCGGCTGGGAGTGAACCTGGTGAGCCTGATTGTCGCCTTGCGGGAAGAGGGACGGCTGCCCATAAGGACCATCCAATGGTATCTGCGAACGTTCCATCAGTTGAAGCTGAGCGTTGGGGCCATCGTCCGGGCCGTCCACCAAGTTGCCCGGCAGGGCGGGCGGGAAGTGGGCGAGGTACTGGAGCGCATCCGTTCCAGCCCGGTGGTCCACGCCGGTGAGACCGGCTGGCGGGAGAACGGGAAAAACGGCTACGTTTGGACTTTCAGTACGCCCACAGAGCGGTTCTTCCTGCGCCGGGGCCGGGGCGGGGAGGTGGTGGACGAGGTCCTGAGCGAGTCCTTCGAAGGGATCCTAGTGAGTGACTTCTACGTGGCCTGCCACCACTATCCCGGACTCAAACAGCGATGTTGGGCCCACCTGCTGCGGGACATTCACGCGCTGCAGGCGTTGTACCCGGAAGACGCGGTACTGGCCCGGTGGGCTCATGGAGCGCAACGGCTCTACGCCAAGGCCAGGGAGTGGGCGGCGGGGGGACGGCCCCCGCCCCGGGGACAGTTGGCGCTGGAGGAGCGATTGCTGGCGCTGTGCCGCCCTTTCTTGGAAGACCCCTTGGCAGCGCAAGCCAAGCTCTGCCGGCGGATTGAGCGGCACATCAAGGAACTGTTCGTCTTCGTGTCCCACCCGGAGGCTCCATCTGACAATAATGCGGCGGAACGGAGCCTGCGCCACCTGGTAATCAGCCGTAAAATCAGCGGCGGGACTCGCTCCGAAAGGGGCAGCAACAGCAAAATGACCCTGGCGTCCCTCTTCGGAACCTGGCGGGCCAAGGGCCTAAACCCCTTCCTGGAAACCCGCCGGTTGCTCATTTCTCTTCAACTCTGAACAGTTACCCCGTGTGATGTCAAGAACCGCTCCCCGGCGGGCAGCCGGGGGAGCCCTCTGTCAGTAACTGCTGCCAGTCGGTGAATGCGCCTGCGGTCCGGGTAGTGGGCAGTTGCGTTTCAATGGCTTGGGCTATTGCCTCTACCTCGTCCGCCGTCAAAGTCTCATCCGTGTGCCCGGCCAGGTCCTGGGCCAGCTCGGCCACCGCCGACACCCTCATGCTGGTGACTTCGGCCACCGCGTCCGCATCCGCCTGGACTATGGCGGCGTCAATCTCGAGTTTGACTGCCTCAAGCGTGGTCGTCCAGCCGTCAGCACCGGCGATTAGGGCGTTGTGCTCAGCCACCTCTCCATCGATGCGCTTGATTTCGGACTCGGAGCTCCATACTTCGATCTGGGCCTTGAATTTCGCTTTCTGCGCATCCGCTTTTGCGACCTGAGCTGCTGTTATTTCGGCGTCCGTAGAGGCTAGATTATCAATTATGACCTGCTGGGCGTCAATGATGACCTGCTGTGCGTCAACGATGAGCTGCTGTGCATCAACGATGGCCTGGAAGTCCACCTTCTCCGCTGCCAGAGCCTGTAGTGCGGCTTCGGCAGCGGCCTTGTCCGTTGCTACAGCGGCGATCGCGACGGTGAAGGCGTGGGTGACGCCGGTGTACAGCGCATCCACTTCAGCTTGCGCGCTAGTGGCCGCGTCTCTCGCCGCCGCCGCATCGGTAGCTGCCTGCACCGACTTACCCGACCAGGCCTTGATGGCATTGAGAGCGTAGTGCTCGGCATTGTTGCGCTGCCGGAGGACGTCATACAGCCAATCGTTCTTCGAGGTCAATTCGTACAGCGCAGTGTTCAGGTACATATTGGTGGCGCTCGAGTTGTCGTCGGCCACCGCCTCCACGGCCTGCCGGCGGAAGAGCGCCTGTTGCTCTGACATCGTCCACAGCTGGATAGCGTAGTCGTAGGCCGGGGTGGCGCAGATGTAGAATTTCGACGGGTCGTCGATGATCCCGAAGGTTTCCACGGTCACGGGGATCTCATAGGACTCATAGCCCTTGCCCCCTTCGCCCGATATGCCGTCCGAAGAGATGACGATGCTGGTGGTCCCGGCGGCCTCGGCTTTGATCGTAAATGTCCTCCTGACGGCGCCGCTATTCCACTCGCTCAGGCTCCACCGCGCCGCCGGCGGCGCTATCGTGATCAGGCCCAGCGCCGGATGTTTGGCGGCGAGATTCACGGTGATGTCACGCGCGCCCGCATTCGTGTCGTTCTCCATCCAGAAGGTCACGTTCTCTTCCACCGGTATTGTCAGCGAGGTGTCGCTGAAGGTGAAGGCGCTCTCCAGTGGGACACCAGGCATTGCGCTGGGGGTGGCGGTGACGTGGGTGGACCACGAGCTGACGCCATCGGCGTTGGTCGCCCGCACCTGCACCTGGTAGGACATGTTTTCCGTCAGGCCGGTTATGGTGGTGGTCCTGGCGAGGTCGGTGTAGGTGTGGTCCGTCCAGCCGGCGGCGCTGGTCACCTTGTACTGCACGTCGTACTTGGTGATAGCCGGGCCGGTGTTGGTGGGCTCGCTCCACGCGACGGTCAGGCTGGTGGCGGAGGCGATGGTAGCCGTCGGCATGGCCGGCGTCCCGGGCGGCTCCTTCACGTTGTTCACCGTGACCGTCAATTCCTCGCTGTCCGAATCCGTGCCGTCGCTGACCGTCACCGTGAGGGTGCGCGTTGCGCCGTCCTCAAAGGCGAGGCCCGTGGTCACCGCCAACTGCCCGCCGGTGATGGAGAAGGAGCCGGTCCCGGTCCCGGTCACGCTCCAAGTGATGGTGTGGCCGGCATCCAAATCGGTGTATTCGAGCGGGTCGCCGAGGTCGCCGGTCTCGTTCTCGTCGATGGTGTAGGTGCCGATGGAATTGGTGTGGATGACCGGCCGGTTGTTCCCGGTGCTGGGCGGCGTGGTCGTGCCGTGGCCGGTGTCCGACCAAGGGCCCCACCCATCAGCGTTCCCCATCCGCACCTGGGCCTCGTACTTCTTGTTTGCCGTTAAGGACGCGACGTCGGTTGTGGTTACCCAGGCTACTTCGGTTGCGGTCCCCCACGCCGCGTCGCCGGCGGGCCGGACCCGATACTCGTTCTTGCTGGCGTACGGTTCGCCGCGGTCGGCCTTGGCCGGAAAGACCCAAGTGAGGGTCAGTCCGGTGGCGCTCTGATACGTCACCTTCGGCGCAGCAGCGAAGTCGCCGGGCGGCTCGACAACGTTGGTGACCGTCACCGTCACGGTCGCGGTGTCGCTTCCGCCGTTGCCGTCGCTGGCAGTCACGGTGATGCTGCGGGTGGGGATGCGGGTGGCAGAGTCGTCCAGGGCCTCATGGTTGGGGCCGGGCGCCCACAACTGGCCCAAGGAGTTGATGAAGAAGAGCGCGCCGTCGGTCCCGCCCACGGACCAGGTGATGGTGTCGTTGTCCGCGTCGGTGGCGGTGAAGGGGCTGCCCACGCGGCTGTTGGCCTCGTTCTCGGCGATGGTCAAGTCCGTGGGAAGGGCGCCGATCACGGGCGCTCTGTTCACCCCGCTGGCCGTGCCGGGGGTGCCCGTGCCGCTGGCCGACCAGGCGCTGTTGCCCTCGGCGTTGCTGGCCCGCACCTGCGCCTCGTATTCGGTGTTGGCGGTCAGGCCGGTGATGCTGGTGGTGGTGGTGGTGTGGGCGAAGTCGCTCCACGTCGCCTCCGGCGTCGCGTCCTTCTCGCGGTACTGCACGTCGTAGTCCGTGATGGCCGGGCCGGTGTTGGCCGGCGCGCTCCATCTCAGGCCCAGGCTGGTGGTGGCGCTGGTGGACGTGGTGACCTGCGGCGCGCCGGGGGCCGCCGGGGCCTCGGTGTGGTCGTCGGTCACTGTCACCGAGACGTCCTCGCTGTCCGTCAGTGTGCCGTCGCTGGCCGTCACCGTGATGCTGCGGGTCGCGGTACCGGCGACCGAATCGTAGATCGCCTCGTAGTCAAAGCCCCCCGATACCGTCGCCGACAACTGACCGGCGCTGCTGATGGCGAAGGATGAGCCGTGGGTCCCGCCCACGCTCCAGGTGATCGCGTCGCCGTTCGCGTCGGTGGCGGTGAAGGCGGTGCCGACATCGCTGGTCTTGTTCTCGGCGATGGTCAAGTCGTTGGGCAGCGTGCCGATCTCCGGGGCGCTGTTTTCGGCCACTGCGTCGGTCGTCGTTCCGGTGGCCGTCTTGCTGGCGCCGTGGGCGTCGGTGTAGGAGGCGGTGGCCCGCAGGTAGTTGCTAACGTCCCCAGCCACCGGCGTGTAGGAGGCCGACGTGGCCTCGCCGATGACGCTCCACGTCCCCGTAACGGTGGCAGGGTCCCAGTCGGAGGAACTGGCCCACTGCCAGGTGGTCCCGGTGACGCCGCCATCAGGATCGCTCAGCGTCGCGGAGACCGCCTTGCCCACCGTCGGGCTGGCTGGGGACAGGGTCACGCTCCCGTCCTCGTCCACGTTGGTCACGCTGACCGTGACCGTGGTGGTGGCATCCACGGCGGTGTCGGCGGCGCCGTCGGCGTCCTTGCTGTCGCTGACGCTCACCGTCACCGTGTAGCTCTTCTTCGTCTCGTAATCCAACGTGAATTATGGATAAAAAAGGGACACCAATGGTTGAGAAGAGGTATTCTTCTCAATGCTAATCCATTGAGAGGTGCCCCGATACGCTCCTTAACGTGAGTTATGGTTAAGCGACGGTTGGGAGCGCGGGAATATTCTCTCTGCTCAAGGATGGTTTCTTGGGCTGATGGCAATAGGCAATCAACCCGGAGACCAGGTTGACCAAGAAGTTGGCTGGGCTGCGGTGGCGGGTATGCTCAATCTGAGAGATATTCTTCAGTTGGTCGTTAACCGATTCGATGACGGCCCGCTTACGAAGCAGGGCCCTGTCTTCCGGGGGCAAGGGGCGGGGTTTCATATTTCGCTTCAGCCTGGTAATCAACTGAATACCCCGCTCGAACAGTTGGGAGACCAGCTTTTGGGAGATATAGCCCCGGTCGCCAAACAACCGGCCCAATAGGCTCCGGGTCAAGTGGGGGACCGGCTTGCGGTCATCAACATTACCCAGGGTGATGCGGCAAGCCAACAACTCGCCCCGATCGTTGACCACCAAGTGCAGCTTGAACCCGAAGAACCAGCCCACCGAGGTCTTGCCCCTTTGGGCTATACCCGCAAAGACCCGGTGGCTGGAAATGCGCCGGTTGTGGCAGACGGCTATTGGAGTTGAGTCGATGAAGCTGATCCCGGTGCAGCGTCCGTAACAGTTCATCAGGTAGGCGCATAGGGGGACCAGGAACCCAGGCATCAGTCCAACGAAGCGTTCATAGCTGACCAACCGGGGAAACTCGGAGCGCAAATGCTCCTGCACGTACTCGGTGTAGTAGGCCTTGAAGTGGCGATAGTGGCTCTGATGGAAATGAATCATGATGGTCATTGCTTCGCTGACTGACAGTTGGCCCAGGCGCCGCCTTTGGCGGGAGCCACTTTGGAGCAGGTCTTGTTCCCAGTGGGGCTGGAACCGTTGCCAAAAATCATCGACATCGCAAAATAGGTTTAGTAGACTCATCCCGGGACACCTCTCAATGGATTAGCATTGAGAAGAATACCTCTTCTCAACCATTGGTGTCCCTTTTTTATCCATGATTCACGTTACTAAACCTATTTTGCGATGTCGATGATTTTTGGCAACGGTTCCAGCCCCACTGGGAACAAGACCTGCTCCAAAGTGGCTCCCGCCAAAGGCGGCGCCTGGGCCAACTGTCAGTCAGCGAAGCAATGACCATCATGATTCATTTCCATCAGAGCCACTATCGCCACTTCAAGGCCTACTACACCGAGTACGTGCAGGAGCATTTGCGCTCCGAGTTTCCCCGGTTGGTCAGCTATGAACGCTTCGTTGGACTGATGCCTGGGTTCCTGGTCCCCCTATGCGCCTACCTGATGAACTGTTACGGACGCTGCACCGGGATCAGCTTCATCGACTCAACTCCAATAGCCGTCTGCCACAACCGGCGCATTTCCAGCCACCGGGTCTTTGCGGGTATAGCCCAAAGGGGCAAGACCTCGGTGGGCTGGTTCTTCGGGTTCAAGCTGCACTTGGTGGTCAACGATCGGGGCGAGTTGTTGGCTTGCCGCATCACCCTGGGTAATGTTGATGACCGCAAGCCGGTCCCCCACTTGACCCGGAGCCTATTGGGCCGGTTGTTTGGCGACCGGGGCTATATCTCCCAAAAGCTGGTCTCCCAACTGTTCGAGCGGGGTATTCAGTTGATTACCAGGCTGAAGCGAAATATGAAACCCCGCCCCTTGCCCCCGGAAGACAGGGCCCTGCTTCGTAAGCGGGCCGTCATCGAATCGGTTAACGACCAACTGAAGAATATCTCTCAGATTGAGCATACCCGCCACCGCAGCCCAGCCAACTTCTTGGTCAACCTGGTCTCCGGGTTGATTGCCTATTGCCATCAGCCCAAGAAACCATCCTTGAGCAGAGAGAATATTCCCGCGCTCCCAACCGTCGCTTAACCATAATTCACGTTAACTCACGTTCAATAGCCATGCTTCTACCTCCTCGGTTTGAAGATCACGATTACGTCTTCGTCCAACAGTTGCCCCAACCCCTCCGGCGTCCGGACCGCCAGCCGCACCAGGGCCAGCATCGCTCCCCGTTGGGTGCGCCGCCCTTGATGCGCCAGCGCAGAAGCTGGCGCGGGTCCACGCCCAGGCCCACGGACATCTCCTCCCAGTTGAGGTCGAGCAGGTCTCTCACCGCCGTCAGCCGCTCGGAGAAGTCCTCCGGTATCAGGGCGACGCCGGGCGGTATGGAGACGGGGGTGGACGGAGCGCGGTCGTCGCTACACATCGGCCTGCTCCAGGATGAACAGGTCCTCGAAGCGGGTGACGCCAAGCGCCTCCATGAGCCGCTTGCGCATATCCGCCGAGGGGCAGCGCGTCCCCGGACATGAGCTGGGACAGGTATCCCGACGAGGTGCCAACCAGCCGCGCCAGCTCGTTCTGGGTCATGTTGAGACGGTTCAGAAGCTCCCACACCCGGTGGGGGTTGAGCTTCACCCGCGATGAGGGCTGCCTGCGCTTCACGCCTCGCCCTCCTTCCGGGCCGTCTCCCCGTCTGCGGTCGTGCGACCGTTGACAGCGGGAGCAGACCCGTCCCCGGCTGCGCCGTTGCGGTACAGGTGGGGATTGGCGAGGTAGTGGCGCGCGATGATGCGGGCCAGTATCCGCAGGCCCTCGATGCGCTGCCGCTCCTGCTTTGGGGTAAGCCTTTGCTTCCGCTTGCTACTCACGCGATCCGTCTCTCTCATGAAGTCCGGCGCGCCGCGAAGGGGTGGCCCTCGCAGGCGTCGGTGATGTATACTTGGCTACAAATACGAAAGAATGTGCTGTGTGCGTAAGTGTGCCAATACCAAGCGAGCGGAAACAATGGCCGAAAGGCCGTTTCGAGGGTCTTTACAGGGATTCATTGACAATCGCTCGCTCCGATGTAACACGTTATATAGCTGTAAGTTAGCTGCGATGTAGCAGGTACACCGTGCGCGGCACTGTCCGCATCTACGGCGGCAAGGGGAGAGCATCATGGACGAGCTTGACGACAGCCGGGACCTCGACGACCGGTAGGAGATCGAGGGCGACGAGGAGATAGGGCTGCTGCTCCGGCGGCTGCGGGGAGACCTGAGCCTGCGGGACGTGACCAAGCGCACCGGCGTCTCCTCCTCCTATCTCTCCCAGATAGAGCGGGGTGACCGAAGGCCCGGCTCCAACATGATTGGCAAGCTGGCCGCCGTCTACAACGTGGATGAACAGGAGTTGATGAAGCGGGCCGGGCGCGCGGGCACACCGAACCCAAACAGCAACGAGGTCCTGGAGGTGGAGCGGGCCTACCGCTACGTGCTTGACGACCCCCAGTTCCGCGTGGGCACCAGGCCCGACGGCCCCCTCTCCATCAGCGCCAAGCGGTTCATCGTCGAGATGTACGAGCGATTCACCAACAAGAGGCTGCTGGAATGATTAACAGTTCGCGAGACGACTTCTGCCGCGGGCTGCTGGACGACGATTCCCCCAGCTAGACCCTGAATCCAGAGCGTCTGGCTGCCCGCTTCGTGCGCTACTTCAACCTGTCGGGCCGTCCCACACTGAACGAGCTGCGCGTCGTGCTGAGACGGGCCGGGTTCGGGGAGGTGTCGGACCGGGGATGGACGGGCTGACGGGCGCCCAGACCGGCCAGCCCAGGGGCCACTACGACATCTACTACCGCCAGGGCTGGTGGGATGGGAGCAGCACCTATACGGTGCTCCACGAAACCTACGAGATCATCCACGAGACCTTCTGCGACATGGAGTCCGACTACCCGCCGGAGCGGAAGGTGTGCCGGGAGGCCGACCGCCGCGGCGCTGATGCAGCCGGAAGCCGTCGCGTGCTTGGCCGAGAGGTCCCGGCTGGACGCGTTGGCCCTACAGCGGGCCCTCCTCCGCTCCCAGTGGCTCGGTGACCATCCGGCTGACCGAGGTGCTCCGGAACCCGCCGCCCATGGCTGTCCTGTACTGGCGGGAGGAAAACGGCGACCCCGCAGGCTGGGCCGAGACGTCCACGCTTTGGGCGATGTCGCCGCTGGCGTAGCTTGCAATGATGCGGCCCCCGTTCTCACCCGCCACGCCGCCGGTGTGCCGGTCACGCCGCCGGTGGCAGGGTGGTGGGTGATGACCGTCTATTTTGCATAGCGTATAATGGCAGAGGAAGGTTATGAGGGAAGATGGAGCATCTTGGCCGCTCCGCTGGAAGGTTGCAGACAGCCATAACCGGATAAGGAGCAGCCAATCATGAAGCCTCAAGCTTTTCTCCACACCTCCCTGTTGGCCGCGCTTTTCTCGGCCCTGGCATTGTCGTTGATTGGATGTGAGGTAAAGCCATCCCCGGCGCCGGCAATGCTTACACCAACTCCGGAGTTTCAACAGTCGGCCCTCGCGGAACCCAGGTCTGCAATAGCCCCGACGGATATTCCGGCTTCGTCAGCAGCAGCTACACCCTGATCCGACACCGACACCTTCGCCAACCCCTCCATCACGCCCTGTTGCAACAGCGCTATCGACCCCAGAGCCAGTTGCTGCAGTGAAGACCGCAGTCCCATCAACCGCCGCGTCCCCTGATCCGACACCGACACCTTCGCCAACCCCTCCATCACGCCCTGTTGCAACAGCGCTATCGACCCCAGAGCCAGTTGCTGCAGTGAAGACCGCAGTCCCATCAACCGCCGCGTCCCCTGATCCGACTTCGACCCCGGAACCAACACTGCAAGACCGAATAGACAGCCTATTTGTCTCAGTCCAGAGCGACGTATCCTTCAACGACCATCTCAGGAAGCTTTTGGACTACCAAAATCCTCCAGAAGACTTTGCTTCATTTCAGACGCTATCAAATCACGCAATACAAAATTTTGAATTAACAAAAAGAACCGTAATTGCATCTGGTTTTCTTGGTTTGGATTCCAAAGCAGTCAATCAGTATATAGCTCTTATATCACAACACCGTGCAGATAATAATGGATTTGACGATCCTTCTGGATTCGTAAGCACATTAGATGCTTGCGTAGCTCAAGCATACTTAAATACCCCAGGACAAATTACTCTTCTGGACGGATCTAATGTAGATAGAAGGACGCATGCATTATCAACTAAAAAAACCATAGAAACCTTGCTTGCAGCAGCTGACGTATATGCAATTTTTTGCCTTCCAAAATCCGGATTAGATCCAGTTCCTCCGCATATGCAAGGAGTGTATCGCGATAATTATTCACACCAGACAACTTTTCACGGTTATGTAACCTTCAATAGATCCAGTGATATTAGATTCGGTGCAGTTAACTATTCAGATTTTGATCAGCAGGAACTTGCAGAGATGGTGCATAAAGCTATAGATATGTTAGAGTCGCATGAACCTACCATAGAATTCTACGAAAAATGGAGCATAAAAATAGGTGACGAAATTAAAGACATTGATATAGAGGCTGCTAGGCAACTTAACCCAGAAGCTCTGAATAAATTAATAAGTCTTAATATAGTTGCAAGACGAGGAGGCCCAGAAGAATATGGGTTCTACAAATTATTTAATCCTTTAAGAGAACACCACTTAAAAAATTTTAGCGTGATAGAACATCCCTTAGCAGAAAAAGTCAGGGATTTGGCTAAAGACAATTTGGAAGATAATCCTCTTTATTTGTCGTTGAATTCTTATTACATAAGTTCTGCTGTAGCAGAGATGGATAAAATGATGGCAAAGTCACAAGAGATATCAACACTTCCTGTTTATAACAGGAGCTTTGCAGCAAATACGCATGGCATTAATCAAGCATTAAGTAAATCAAGATTTGATGTTGATACACTAAAGCAAAGGCTTATAGAAGACATGGGTGATTCACCTTTCAGGTTCGCAGGCAGAGGAGGTTTAGGCTTTGAAGCACCATCACTCCCTCCAGAAGAAAGAATTCTTTTATATATTACAGGAGTTCAGCACATTGTTGACGACATCTCTGCCGGGAAAAGGTTATACAATCCTGAGTCTTGGGGGTTTATTATGACAACGAAAGACGCAAAAATACCAGGTGGAGATGATCATGTTCCTCAGATTTCAAAAGTATTCATGGAACGTAGATTGCTCGCAATGGGAGAGCTTTACCTCGTACCTTCAAATCCATTTTCCTTATTGCCAGATTTTTTTGTAAATCGTAGCGGAACTGAAGATGACTGGGAGCGATCTATCCAAAGATCAAGTAGGATGTATGGAAAATCCTTTTTGTTACTTCCACACTTTATTGATGAACCATACGATCCGAAAACCCATCCAATTGATTTTAAGGGAAAAATGACAGGATATTGGTTGGAGGTTCATAATAATGTCAGAAATATTCCTCCGGAAAGACAATATGCTATTGGAAATTGATAACGATAAATAGAGGACGGCGGTTAATGCCGACGACTCCGGTGTCGCGGCGCTCTGCCGGGCGTGGAGCGCCCATTCGCCCCGGTGCAGAGGGAAGGCCGCTGCGTACCCCTTGATCTCCTTCGTCGTGGGCAACTCCGCCCGCCGCTGCTCCAGCCGGCCCTCGGCCTCCTCCCGCGCCGCCGTGAGCTGGTCCTGCCGGGCCTTCAGGGACAGGATGCGGGGCGACAGCGCCTCGATGGGCAACTGCTTGGTCTCCAATGCTTGGTAGAGGTTCTCCAACCTGCTGTCCACATCGGCAAGCTCGGCGCTGATGGCCGTCAGCCTGCCGTTGATCTCCCCGGCCAGGTTATCGATCTCCTCGGCCACCAGGGTCCCCAGCTCGGTGATGGTCTCCTCGGTGAGAATCCGCTCCCTGACCTTCTCGATGATGAAATCCTCCACCCTGGGGGCGTTCAGGTAGCGGGCGGTGCAGGCCCCCACTCCCTCGCGGAACAGGCTGCCGCAGACGTAGTAGGCGAACTGGCCGCTCTTGGCCCCCTGGCCCGAGTAGGGCTTTCCGCACACCCCGCACCGTAGCAAGCCGCTCAGGAGGTACTGGCTGCCCACCCGTCCGGGCCGCTGCTTGGCCGGCGCCCGTTCATGCAATCCCTGCTGCACCGCATCGAAGGTCTCACGGGACACCAGGGCGGGCCAGGCCCCTTCAACCCTCACCGGCTCCTGCGCCTTCTCGTCCTTGCTCTTCACTCCCCAGACGGCGGTTCCGGTGTAAGCCTCGTTAGTCAAGAGGTAGTGGACGACGTTCTTCTGCCAGCGTTTGCCCCTGTTGGTGACGCCCCGGCGATTCAGCTCCTTGCAGATTTCCTTCAGGCCGTTGCCCCGGCGGGAACTCTCGAAGATTTCCTTGACGATAGGGGCGGCCACCGGGTCCACCTCCAGGGTGGGGCGCTCCCTAACACCGTCGCTGACCTTGACGCGGTTGTAGCCGAAGGGGGCCTTGGAACCCAGGAAGTAGCCGCGGGGAGGCGGCCTCCCGCATCCCCCGCACGACCTCTTGCGCAAGATTTTTCACTATAGAACTCGTCCACGCTCTCGATGATGGCCTCCATCAGCTTGCCGGTGGGGGAGTCGTCGGCGTGCTCGGTGATGGAGACCACGCGGATGCCCTTGCGCCGCAGCATGGACTTGAAGGCCACGGCGCGCTCCCGCCTTGCGGGTGAAGCGGCTGAACTTCCAGACAAGGATGA